>CAWERJ010000035.1:0-32594 GCA_963811475.1 uncultured Actinomycetota bacterium | reverse complement strand
CCCGAGTGCTCTGCCGCCCGGTGACCGGGTGTCGGGCCAGGAGCCGTCGTCGGTGGAGAGTCGCCGCGCCGTCAGAAGGCCGAGACCGGGCCGGTCGACCGCTGCGGGCGGCTCGGCGCGCGCAGGAGGGCAGCCTGGCCGTCCCGCTCGGCGGCGACCGAGGCGAGGAGCCCGAACACGGCATCCGCCACCTCGCCGGGAAACTGCGGGGTCTCGACGCCGATGCTCGCCGCGAGGTCGTCGGAGTGCACCAGCACCTCCATCGTGCGGGTCAGCACGAAGTCCGAGGCGGTCAGCGACCAGCGCTGCCACGGGATCAGCACCGAGTCGGGTGTACGGCTGCCGTCGAGCACCGGGGCGAGCGCGGCTGGCAGCGCGGCGAGGTCGGCGTCCACGCGCTCGAGCAGGTCGGCCGGGCCGGTCTCCGCGTAGGCGTCGGCGGAGGTGCGCACGTCGACGTTGGCCTCGTCGTCGAGGCCGGTGTGCACCCAGGCGGCCCGGCGGTAGTGCTCCAGGGCGGCGATCGGGGCCTGCCCTGACGGTGGGGCCGCGAGGAGGCGGACGACGTTCGCCGCCTGTCCCGCCAGGTGGTTGGCGAGCCCACCCACCGACATCCCGGCGCACGAGCTCTCGTCGGACCACCGCCGGGCCACCTCGGGGCGGCGGACCAGGTCGGCGGCCACGCGCGCCACCTCGGGGAACAGCTCGACGAGTCGATCGGACATGAGGCGACGCTAGCGCCCGGCACCTCAGACCGGCTCCTCCGCGGTGAGGCTGTCGACGGCGCCGCCGTAGCGGCGCTCCCGGTCGACGTACGACTGGATCGCCGCCCAGAGGTCGCGCCGGTCGTAGTCGGGCCACAACCGGTCCTGGAACACCATCTCGGCGTAGGCGCTCTGCCACAGCAGGAAGTTGCTCGTGCGCTGCTCCCCGGACGACCTCACGAAGAGGTCGACGTCGGGCATCTCCGGCTCGGGCAGGTAGCGGGCGACGGTGTTCTCGTCGACGCTGCGGGGCTTGAGGCGGCCGCGGGCGACGTCCTCGGCGAGCCGCTGCACGGCATCCCCGATCTCGGCCCGGCCGCCGTAGTTGACGCAGAAGTAGAGCGTGAGCCCGGTGTTGCTCCGCGTCAGCTCCTGCGCGACCTCGAGCTCCTTGATGACCGAGCCCCACAGCCGCGGCCGGCGCCCGACCCAACGCATCCGCACCCCCCACTCGTGCAGCTGGTCGCGGCGGCGGCGGATGACGTCGCGGTTGAAGCCCATGAGGAACTTCACCTCGTCGGGGCTGCGCTTCCAGTTCTCGGTCGAGAAGGCGTACGCGGAGAGGTGCGTGACACCGACCTCGATGGCCCCGGCGACGACGTCGAGCAGCGCCGCCTCGCCCGCCTCGTGGCCCTTCGTGCGCGGCAGTCCGCGCGAGTTGGCCCACCGGCCGTTCCCGTCCATGACGACGGCGACGTGGCGTGGCATCCTCTCGGGGGCGATGGCGGGCGGGCGGGCTCCGCTCGGGTGCGGGAACGGCCGCAGGTACGCGGTGGGTGCCGTCACCTCTCGACCATCCTCAGGCTGCGGACCCCGCGCTCGAGGTGCCACTGCAGGAACGCCGCCGTCAGGCCGCTGCCCTCGCGGCGGTGACGCAGGTCCGAGGCGTCGGCGACGGCCCAGTCCCCGGCGAGCAGGGCGGCGAGCAGCACCAGCGTCTCGGGCGCCGGCGCGGCAGACCCCGGCGGGCGGCAGGCCGGGCAGACGACGCCGCCGGCGACGACGTGGAAGCTGCGGTGCGGGCCCGGCGCCCCGCACTTGGCGCAGTCGGAGAAGCTCGGCGCCCAGCCCGCCACGGCGAGCGCGCGCAGCAGGTAGGCGTCGAGCACGAGGTTCGGGTCGTGGTCGTGCCCGGCGAGCGACCGCACCGCACCGACGAGCAGGAGGTACTGCTGCAGGGCCGGCTCGTGCTCCTCGGTGAGCCGGTCGCACGTCTCGAGCACGGCGGTCGCGGCGGTCCACGACGGGTACTCCCGCGCGATGGCGTCGCCCCACGGGTCGAGCGTCTCGACCTGGGTCACCGTGTCGAGGCTGCGGCCCTCGTAGCACTGCACGTCGATGTGCATGCCGGGCTCGAGCCGAGAACCGAAGCGCGACTTCGTGCGCCGTACGCCCTTGCCGACGACGCGCACCTTGCCCAGGCGGCGGGTGAGGAGGGTGATGATGCGGTCGGCCTCACCCAGCTTCTGGGTGCGCAGCACGATCGCCTCGTCGCGGTAGAGGGGCACCGCACCATTGTCCGCCCTCGTCGACCGATCCCCGGGATGCCGGGCTGCCGGTCGCGCTCAGCGGCGCGGGTCGAGCGCGTGGTGCGTCCACAGGTGCAGGACCGCGAGCGAGCGGTGCGGCGCCCGGGCCCGGGCCAGCGAGCCGAACGCGACCACCCGGCGGCGTTGACGACGCCGTCGGCCACCCATGGGCCCAGCCCACGGCATCCAGTGGTCGACCGCACGGACGAGGGCGCAGACCTTCGGACGCAGGGAACGCCCATCGTGGTGGACACGTGTTCGAATGGTTCGTAGGATGGCCCCATGACCGCACTGCAGGGGTCGCTGCTCGACCTGGCCGACGAGGTCGTCGTCCGCTCGCTGCGAGGCGCGACGCGGATGCCGCTGGCGCACGGTGCCTGGGTCGACGTCCTGCCGGGGTGGGTCGGCGGTGCCGACCATCTCTACGACGCGCTCCGTCGTGACGTCCCGTGGCAGGCGGAACGGCGGCAGATGTACGACGCGGTCGTCGACGTACCCCGCCTGCTGAAGTTCTACGGGGAGGACGAGCCGCTCCCCCACCCGGCCCTGGTGGAGGCTCGGGCGGCCCTGTCGGACCACTACGCCGACGAGCTCGGCGAGCCGTTCCGCACGGCTGGCCTGTGCCTCTACCGCGACGGGCGCGACTCGGTCGCCTGGCACGGTGACCGGATCGGGCGGTCCAAGGACCTCGACACCATGGTCGCCATCCTGTCGGTGGGGTCGCCGCGCGACCTCATGCTCCGGCCCCGGGGTGGCGGCGCCTCGATCCGCGTCCCGGCGGGACACGGGGACCTCGTCGTCATGGGTGGCTCGTGCCAGCGCACCTGGGACCACTGTGTGCCGAAGACCGCCCGGCCCGTGGGGCCCCGCATCTCGGTGCAGTTCCGGCCGGCCGGCGTGCGCTGAGTCAAGGTCCGTCCGCGGCCCAGCCGCGGGCGCCCGGCGCAGCCACCGACCGGGCCGCCACGACCACGGCCGCCTCGAGGCTGCCAGGTAGGTCTGCCATGCCACGCCGTCCGACGTCGGCGAGCAGGGCACCGTGCAGCACGTCTCCAGCGCCCAGCGTGTCGACGACCTCGACGTCGGGCACGGGCACCACCCCCGACGACCCGTCGGCGGCGCGCCATCCCACCGGCTCGCGGCCACCGGTGCGGGCCACCCAGGCGGGCCCGAGCCGGAGCAGTTCCTCGAGGCCCCGCACCGACGGGTCGGACACCGCTGCCGGCACCGAGAAGTCGGCCGAGGCCACGAGGACGTCGACGGACCGGAGCAGGTCCTCGAGGCCGGGCTTCCACGACCCCGCGTCGGCGATCACGGGGATGCCGTGCCGGCGCGCCGCCGCGGCCACCGCGAGGGCCACGGGGAGGTGGTGGCCGTCCACGAGGACCGCGGTCACGCCGTCGAGGAGCCGCTCGAGGGCCGAGTCGCCCGGCACCGCCCACGTCGAGCTGCCCACGGCGTTGCGTGACACGACCGCCCGTTCCCCGGTCGCCGCGGTGACCAGCACCGTGGACACCGGCACGGCGAACCCCTCACCCGCGGTGTCCACCAGCTCGACACCGTGCGCCCTCGCGTCGCGACGGACGACCTCGGCGAGAGCCGAGCCGCCGACCGCGGTGACGAGGGTAGCCGGCATCCCGAGGAGGGTCGCGGTCGCCGCGGCGTTGAGCGCCGGGCCGCCGGCCTCGACCCGGGTGCCGAGCGCGACGACCTTCTCGTTCGCGCCCGGCACCCGCTCGACGGCCTGGACGACGTCGACGGTGGCCAGCCCGCACGCCAGGACGCGGCGCACCCCTGACCGGCCTCAGTCGACGACGTCGGAGTCGCGCTCCGCGCGGTTGACCGCCGACATGATGGCGCGCAGCGACGCCTTGACGATCGACTCGTGCAACCCGACGCCCCAGAGCACCCGCTCGCCGACGGCGCACTCGACGTAGGCAGCCGCCCGGGCGTCGCCACCGGCCGACAGGGCGTGCTCCGCGTAGTCGAGGACGCGCACGTCGACCCCCAGCGGCTCGAGGGCCCGGATGAAGGCGGCGATGGGGCCGTTGCCCGTGCCGAAGATCTCGACCTCACGGCCGTGGTCCGTGATGACCGCCTCGATGCGGTCACCTCCGTCGTCGGACCCGACGAGCGTCGAGCGGACCGGGGCGAAGCGCCCCCAGCGCTGGCCCGACTCCTCGGAGTGGAGGTACTCGTCGGCGAACATGTGCCAGATCTGCGCGGCCGACAGCTCGCCACCCTCGGAGTCGGTGCGGCGCTGCACGACGTGGCTGAACTCCACCTGGAGGCGGCGCGGCAGGTCGAGCCCGTGCTCGGCCTTGAGCAGGTAGGACACCCCACCCTTGCCGGACTGGCTGTTGACCCGGACGACCGCCTCGTAGGACCGACCGATGTCGTGCGGGTCGATCGGCAGGTACGGCACGCCCCAGTCGAGGTGGTCGATGTCGACGCCGGCGGCGGTGGTGCGTCGGTGCATGTCCTCGAAGCCCTTCTTGATGGCGTCCTGGTGCGAGCCCGAGAACGCCGTGTACACGAGGTCTCCACCCCAGGGGTGCCGCTCGTGCACCGGCAGCTGGTTGCAGTACTCCACGGTGCGACGGATCTCGGCCATGTCCGAGAAGTCGACCTGCGGGTCGATGCCCTGGCTGAACAGGTTCATCCCCAGGGTCACGAGGCAGACGTTGCCGGTGCGCTCGCCGTTGCCGAAGAGGCAGCCCTCGATGCGGTCGGCACCGGCGAGGTAGCCGAGCTCGGCGGCCGCGACGCCCTCGCCGCGGTCGTTGTGGGGGTGCAGGCTGACGACGACCGACTCGCGGCGGTCGAGGTGGCGCACCATCCACTCGATGGAGTCGGCGTAGACGTTGGGGGTCGCCATCTCGACGGTCGCCGGGAGGTTGACGATCATCTTGTGGTCCGGAGTCGGGTCGATGACCGCGATGACCTCGTTGCAGATCCGCACGGCGAACTCGAGCTCGGTGCCGGTGTACGACTCCGGCGAGTACTCGTAGTAGACGTCGGTCTCGGGGACGGTCTCCTCGAGCTTGCGGCAGAGGCGGGCACCCTGGAGGGCGATGTCGATGATGCCCTCCTCGCTCATCCCGAAGACGACCCGGCGCTGCAGCACCGAGGTCGAGTTGTAGAAGTGGACGATCGCCGACCTCGAGCCGCGGATGGCGTCGTAGGTGCGCTCGATGAGGTGGTCGCGGCACTGCGTGAGCACCTGGATCGTCACGTCGTCGGGGATGTGCCCGCCCTCGATGAGCTCGCGGCAGAAGTCGAAGTCGATCTGGCTCGCGCTCGGGAAGCCGACCTCGATCTCCTTGTAGCCAAGTCGCACGAGGAGCTTGAACATCCGCATCTTGCGCTCGGCGTCCATCGGGTCGATGAGGGCCTGGTTGCCGTCGCGCAGGTCGACCGCGCACCAGCGCGGAGCCTTGGTCATCACCCGGTCCGGCCAGGTGCGGTCGGGCAGGTGGACCTCGAGCTGGTCCTGGAACGGCACGTACTTCTGGGTCGGCATCCCGGAGGGCTGCTGGGGGTGGATCATCGGTCGTCACGCCTTCGTCTAGGTGCAGAGTGCTCAGCCGTGGCACAGCAGCCTCCGCGACGAGGGGCGGCCGATTCAGGCCCCGTCGCGGCAGCGAAGGAGGAGGCGTCCAGAACGCACGGCCCCAGCGTGCCACGCCTGCGGCATCCGGCCAACCCCCTGCCGCCGCCGGGTCATCATCCGGACGGCCTCCGTCAGGCGGTCCCGCGACGCAGCACCACGACGCTGACCAGGCGGCGGACCTCGAACCCGGTCCGGCGGTAGAGCCGGTGTGCCCCCTCGTTGCCGTCGCGCACGTGGAGCACCGGGACGTCACCGCGCTGCCGGATGCCGTCCGCGGCCGCGAGCGTCACCACCGCGCCGAGGCCCTCGCCGCGGGCCGCCTCGTCGACGCACACGCCGGAGACCTCGCCGAAACCCTCGACGCGCATCCGCTCGCCCGCCATCGCGACGAGCCGCCCCTCGCGGCGCACCCCGAACCAGCGCCCGGTGAGGTGGCTCTGCGGGCCGAAGGGCCCGGGGTCGGTGTCGGCCGCCAGCCGCACCATGTCCGGGACGTCGGATGCCGTCAGCTCGATGACGGCTCCTCTCACCGTTCCCGGCGGCTCGGTCACGGAGTCGGCAACGTACTGGGTCGCCGGCTCGCGGAGCAGCTCGACCCAGCCCGCGGGCGTGGGCTCGACGTCCCCGCGCAGGAAGACGGCCACGCCGTGCTCGCCGACGAGCTCGGCGAGCGCCGCCCATCCGTCGCGGTCGAGGCGCTCGACGCCGCAGAACGGCGCGATGTCGTCGCGGTAGCGGAGCGCCACGGCGCCGTCCGGTCCCGTGGCGCCGACGGACAGGGACGCATGCGGCCCGGAGAGCCCGTGCCAGGCCATGTCGTCGAGCGGGTGCTGCGTCACCGTCAGCCCCGAATCCGCACCGACAGGCACGTGACGCAGCCCTCGAGCTTCTCGAACTCCGACACGTCCACCTCGCTGACCGTGTAGCCGCGCTCGCGGTACGACGCCGCTGTCCGCGGGGCGCTGGCGGCCATGAGGAGGTGGTCGGCGGCGACGTGCACGACGTGCGCGCCCCCCTCCTCGGGCACGTCCTCGTAGACCGGGAACGCCTCCTTGTCGTCGACGACCGGCCCCCATCCGACGACGGTGCCGTCGGGCAGGGCGGTGCACGCCGACTTGAGGTGCAGCGCCCGCTCGACCGGGACCGACTGCACCCGAACTCCGAACTCCCCCAGGTGACGGGCGAGCTGCTGGATGCCGACGCCGTTCGTGCGGCCACCGAGGCCGACGTACGCGGTGCCCCCGGTACGGAGGACGTCTCCTCCGTCGAGCGTGCCGGGTTCCTCGATCCGGGCGACCCGCAGGCCGAGGTCGCGCACGGCCCGCTCGACCCCGATGGCCTCGCCGCGACGCTCGGGTGCGCCGGAACGGGCGATGACGGCGAGGTCCGCGTGCACGACGACGGGGTCCTCGACGAAGACCGCGTCGGGGTGGTCGTCGGCGGGCTCGACCTCGACGACCCGCCACCCGGCCCCGTCGAGGGCGTCGACGTACGCCTGCCACTGCTCCCGGGCGAGGTCCAGGTCGATGGACGTGCGGGCGATGTGGGTCAGCAGCCCCTCGGCGAGGCGGGGGCCCGGTCGGCGGACGAGCGCGACCGGCGGCGTCACGGCATCCGGAACGCTCACGACGCGGGCCACAACGAGTGGTACGCGTTGATGGCCGGCTGGCCGCCGAGGTGCGCGTAGAGCACGGTCGAGTCCCGGGGGATGTCGCCGGTGCGCACGAGGTCGACGAGCCCGGCGAGCGACTTCCCCTCGTAGACCGGGTCGGTGATCATCGCCTCGAGCTCGGCGCCGAGGCGCATCGCCTCCATCGTCGAGTCGACCGGAACGCCGTAGAGGTCACCGGCCCAGTCGGGCAGCAGGGTGAACTCGTCGTCGCGCAGGTCTCGGCCGAGCTCGATGACCTCGGCGGTGTGCCGGGCGATGCGCTCGAGCTGGGCGCGGGTCGTGTCGAGCGTCGCGGAGGCGTCGATGCCGATGACTCGTCTCCTGACGCCCGTGATGTCCTCGAGCGCCGCGAAGCCGGCCACCATGCCGGCCTGGGTGGAGCACGTGACGGTGCAGACGACGACGGTGTCGAAGTGCACGCCGAGCGCCTTCTCCTGCTCGGCCAGCTCCAAGGCATAGTTGGCGAACCCGACTCCGCCCAGGGGGTGCTCGCTCGCGCCGGCCGGGATGGGGTAGGGCGTGCCCCCGCCCTCCTCGACCTCGCGCAGCGCGTCCTTCCACGAGTCACGGATGCCGATGTCGAAGCCGTGCGGGTCGAGGCGGGAGTCGGCGCCCATCATGCGAGAGAGCAGGATGTTGCCGACCTTGTCGTTGACCGGGTCGTTCCACGGCACCCACTTCTCCTGCACGAGACGGCACTTCAGACCCAGGTGCGCGGCGACGGCGGCCACCTGGCGGGTGTGGTTCGACTGGTATCCCCCGATCGAGACGAGGGTGTCGGCGCCGCTGGCGAGCACGTCGGGGACGATGTACTCGAGCTTGCGGATCTTGTTGCCGCCGAACGCGAGGCCGCTGTTGACGTCCTCCCGCTTCGCCCACACCTGGGCGCCGCCGAGGTGGTCGCTCAGCCGGCGCAGGTGCTGCAGCGGGCTGGGGCCGAAGGTGAGCTGGTGCCGGGGGATCTCGTGCAGGCGCATGGAGGTGGTCTACCACCGATATCGGGGTGCAGTCACCGGGGTCCGTGGTCCAGTCTTGGATGCCGTGACCCCAGCTCTGCCCTGCCGGCCTGACCGCCCGCCCGCTCACCCGCGCCGACCTCGAGGACGTCTACGCCGTCTACGCCGCGGCCGAGGTGGAGGATGCCGGCCAGCTCGCCATCGAGCCGGAGGACCTGGCCGGCGACTGGGCGAGACCGAGCTTCGACCTGTCCTCGGACAGCGTCGGCGTGCTCGACGGCGACCGCTTCGTCGGGGCGGCGGAGGTCACGCGCGGTGGCGTGCGCGCCGAGGGCGCGGTGCTGCCGGAGGCCCGTGGCCGCGGTATCGGGACGTGGCTGGCGGCGTGGACCGAGCGCCGGGCCACGGCGATGGGGGCAGCTCGGGTGGGGCAGACGGCGCCCGAGGGGTCGGCGCCGCAGCGGCTCCTCCGCGGACGGGGATACCGGCTCGGGCACACGTCGTGGGTGCTCGAGCTGCCACCGGGCCGAGAGGTGGCCGAGCGACCGCTGCCGGAGGGGTACCTGATCGCGACGGGCGACACCCCGGAACGCGTGCAGGCGGCGTACGAGGTGATCCAGGACGCGTTCGACGAGTGGGAGGGGAGGCTGCGGGAGAGCTACGAGGACTGGGCCGCGACGACGGTGCGCCGGCCGGGGGTGCAGCCCTGGCAGCTGCGCGTCGTCGAGCACGACCGGGCGGTCGTGGCAGTCTCGTTCACCATCCTCGACAGCCAGGGCGCGGGGTTCGTGGACCAGCTGGCCGTCGAGCGGACCCACCGCGGCCGGGGCCTGGCCCAGGCGTTGCTCGCCGACGCCTTCGCCCTGGCGCGTCAGCACGGGGCAGTGCGCAGCGAGCTGTCGACCGACTCACGCACCGGGGCGCTCGACCTCTACCTCAAGATGGGCATGGAGGTCACCCAGACCTGGACGCACCTGGTGACCGACCTGCCCCGCTGAGCCCTCGCTCAGGCGCCGAGGGACCGCACGAGCGCGACGTACTCGTCACGGGCGTCGTCGGCGCTCATCCCGTGCATGGCCTCCCACGCGTGGTGCTTGGCGCGGCCCACGGGGTTGGTGAAGCCCGGCCGCTTGCCCTGGACGTCACCCTCGGTCGCCTGCTTGTAGAGGGCGTAGAGCCGCAGCTTGGTGTCGTTGCCCGGGTCGCTCGCGAGGTTCTTGACGTCCTCGGCGGCGGCGTGGAACTCGTCCTCGGTGGCCATGGCGCCACTCTACCGACGCCGTTCTGGCCGCCGAGGCCCGAGACGGGACACACTGGGGGCACCGACGGCGAAGGAGACACGATGAGCGCGAGCACGGGGACCACGCACACCCAGCCCACGGGCGACGGCCCGGAGGGGCCGGGAGTGGCGGAGGGACGCGACGCCCCGCGCGTGTCCGAGCGCGAGGCCCGCGAGGTGGCGGAGGAGGCGCGCGAGAGCGGGTGGAGCCGGCCGAGCTTCGCCAAGGAGCTCTACCTCGGTCGCTTCGACCTCGACCTCGTGCACCCACACCCCCGGGCGGACCCCGACGACGAGTTGCGAGGGGAGGCCTTTCTCGCGCGGCTGCGTGAGGTGTGCGCCGGCATCGACGGAGCGCGGATCGAGCGGGAGTCGCGCATCCCCGACGAGGACATCAAGGCGCTGGCCGACATCGGCGCGTTCGGCATGAAGATCCCCACCGAGTACGGCGGGTTGGGGCTCACGATGCGGTTCTACGCGCGGGCGCTGATGCTCATCGGTTCGGTGCACCCGGCGTTCGGCGCGATGCTGTCGGCGCACCAGTCGATCGGCGTCCCCGAGCCGGTGAAGCTCGTGGGGACGGCCGAGCAGAAGGAGCGCTTCCTCCCGCGCTGTGCTGCGGGGGCGATCTCGGCGTTCCTGCTCACCGAGCCCGACGTCGGGTCGGATCCGGCCCGGATGGAGAGCACGGCCGTGCTCACCGACGACGGGACGGCCTACGTGCTCGACGGCGTGAAGCTGTGGACCACCAACGGCGTCGTCGCGGAGCTGCTCGTGGTGATGGCGAGGGTGCCCAAGCATGCCGGCGGTCGCGGCGGCATCACCGCGTTCGTCGTCGAGGGGAACGCTCCCGGCATCACGGTGGAGCGCCGCAACGCGTTCATGGGGCTGCGCGGCATCGAGAACGGGCTGACCCGGCTGCACCAGGTGCGGGTGCCGGTCGAGAACCGGCTCGGCAAGGAGGGCGAAGGGCTCAAGATCGCGCTGACGACGCTCAACGCCGGGCGGCTGTCGATCCCGGCGTTGAGCTCCGCCGGGGCGAAGTGGTCGCTGAAGATCGCCCGCGAGTGGTCGGCGGAGCGGGTGCAGTGGGGCCGGCCCGTGGGGCAGCACGAGGCCGTCGCAGGGAAGGTCGCATTTCTCGCCGCCACGGCGTTCGCGATGGAGGCGGTCGTCGACCTCACCTGCGCGATGGCGGATGCCGGGGACGTCGACATCCGGATCGAGGCGGCTCTGGCGAAGCTCTGGGCCAGCGAGATGGGCTGGCTGATCGCCGACGAGCTGGTGCAGATCCGCGGGGGCCGTGGCTTCGAGACGGCGGAGTCCCTCGCGGCGCGGGGCGAGCGGGCCGTGCCGGCCGAGCAGCAGCTGCGCGACGTGCGGATCAACCGGATCTTCGAGGGCTCGAGCGAGATCATGCACCTGCTCATCGCGCGGGAGGCGGTCGACGAGCACCTGAAGGCGGCCGGCGACCTCGCGTCACCGGACGCGGACCTGCAGGCCAAGGCCCGCGCGGCGGCCGGGGCCAGCGGGTTCTACGCCAGGTGGCTGCCGCAGCTGGTGACCGGCGCCGGCTCGGTGCCGACCTCGTACGGCGAGTTCGGCCCGCTCGCCCGGCACCTGCGCTTCGTCGAGCGGTCGTCGCGCCGGCTGGCACGCCAGACGTTCTACGGCATGTCGCGCTGGCAGGCGGAGATGGAGCACCACCAGCGGTTCCTCGGCCGCGTCGTCGACATCGGCGCAGAGCTGTTCGCCATGGCCGCCGCCTGCGTGCGAGCCCAGATGCTCATGGCCGACGACCCCGCTCGGGGGCGGTCGGCCCAGCGGCTGGCGGACGCCTTCTGCGGGCAGGCGCGGCTGCGCGTCGAGGTGCTGTTCGACGAGCTGTGGACCAACACCGACGACATCGACCGCAAGCTCGCGGCGGCCGTGCTCGCCGGCGACGTCACGTGGCTCGAGGAGGGCGTCCTCGACCCGAGCGAGGGCACCGGGCCGTGGATCGCCGCGTGGAAGCCGGGCCCGAGCAGCGAGGAGTCGCGTCTGGCGCTCGGTGCGCTGAGCTACCGGCGCTTGAGGAGCTCCTCGGCGATCTGCACGGCGTTGAGCGCGGCGCCCTTGCGCAGGTTGTCGCCGACGACGAAGAGGTTGAGGCCCTTGCCCTCCGGCGCGGCCTGGTCGGTGCGCACGCGACCGACGAAGACCTCGTCGCGACCGGTGGCCTGGAGCGGGTTGGGCACGTCGGTGACGACGACGCCGGGGGCGCGGCCGAGGACGGCGAGGGCCTCGGCCGGCGTGATGTCGCCCTCGAACTCGGCGGAGATCGCCAGGCTGTGGCCGGAGAAGACGGGGACGCGCACGCAGGTCCCGGACACCCGCAGGCCCGGGATGTGCAGGATCTTGCGCGACTCGTTGCGCAGCTTCTGCTCCTCGTCGGTCTCGAGCGAGCCGTCGTCGACGATGGACCCGGCGAGCGGCACGACGTTGAAGCCGACGGGCACCGCGTAGACCTGCGGGTCGGGCAGGGCGAGGGCCGCGCCGTCGAGGGCGAGGTCCTTGGGGTCGCCCGCGGCGTAGCCGCCCCGGAGCTGGCCGTCGAGCTCGGTGAGGCCGACGCCACCGGAACCGCTGACGGCCTGGTAGCTGCTGACGTGCAGGCGGACCAGGCCGGCCAGGTCGTGCAGCGGCTTGAGCACCGGCATCGCGGCCATGGTCGTGCAGTTCGGGTTGGCGACGATGCCCTTGGGGATGTCGTCGAGGTCGTCGGGGTTCACCTCGGACACGACGAGCGGCACGTCGGGGTCCTTGCGCCACGCGCTGGAGTTGTCGACGACGACGGCGCCGGCCTCGGCCACCCGCGGCGCCCAGACCTTGGAGGTCGAGCCGCCGTTGGAGAACAGGGCGACGTCGATGCCGGAGAAGTCGGCCGTGGCGGTGTCCTCGACGACCACCTGCTCGTTCTTCCAGGGCAGCGTCGTGCCGGCGGAGCGAGCCGACGCGAAGTAGCGGATCTCGTCGACGGGGAACCCCCGCTCGTCGAGGAGCGTGCGCATGACGTTGCCCACCTGGCCGGTGGCACCGAAGACTCCGATTCGCATGCGGTCCAGTTTAGGGAGTCGCCCGGATGCCGGTCGCCCGGCTCACGATGCGGCCGTCCGGAGCCACACCATCCCGCCGGATCAGCGGAGATACCGGCACAGCTGCCGTTCGAGCCGGCTGGCGAGTGGGGGTCGTCGCCCGCCCGCGAGCAGTGCGAACCGGATCCGTGGCCGGCGCACCGGACGCTTGCGGCTTCCGACCGCCGAACCGTCCGTATGAGTGGCCCACCTGGTCGCGTTCGCGGCGCTGCTCCCCCTCGCTGCGCCATGTGCGCCTTGGCGTCGCGGCTCCGCTGTCCCACTCCAGCCGGAACCGAGCACGAAGCGCACGCCGCTCGAGCCAAGGTTGGTCACCCTGACGGCCGGTCCCCCACCGCCGGGTCGTCGGAGCCCCAGCCGAGCAGCGGCGGCGGGGACGAGGAGTACACGTGGCCCAGTCGGGGTCCGCACCGTCACCCGCCGCAGCCGCACCGACCGGGCGTCCGCCGACCGTGCGTCCGCGGACCGTTCATGCCCGCGCGTGTGCCCGTCCACGGCCGGGCGGCCCGCGAAGACCCGCCGGCCGGTCGCGAGGGCTGCCCCGGGTCGTCGAGTGCTGGCAGCTGGGCGCCGGGATCCGTCACACTCACCGACCAGCCGGAGGCCTCCTTGACGTGGTTGCACCGCGCACACCGCCCGTCCCCGTTACCCCACGACGTGACCCCACCCTGGCGCACCGGTGTCGCGTGGTCGGCGTGCGCGACCGGCGCCCCGCACCACGGGGTGACGCAGACGTCGTCCCGCAGCACCAACATCCGGCGCAGCAACCCCGAGAAGACTCGACGGCGAGAGTCCATCGCCACCAGGTCCCGTCCCGAGGGCGAGGTGTACAGGCGACGCAGCCACACCCGACGCCGGCCCTGCACCTGTCGAGCGAACGTCGACGAACCCCGCCGGCTGGCAGAGCCAACGGTCCGCCTTCGCGCAGCCAAGACCGGGCCACTGGGGCCGGGACCGACCCGTGCCCGGGGATCCGGGCCGGTTCGAACACCGACCGGTCGGTGTCCCCGGTGCCCATCAGGGACCGGTCGGTCATCACCAGGTGCACCTCCACGGGTTGCATCTCACCCCGCAGCGGCCGGACAGCAGCCGCAACGCGGTGTCCGCGGCGACCGCACCCACCCCCCGACCCTGCGGTGCCTCGTCCGGGGCCTGCCCGCCCACCACGCCGCGGGAGCGCGCCAACAGCGCCGCGTGCGCGCCGACGACGTCCTTGAGCGGTCCCATCACGCTCAGGTAGGCCATCCCGTCCGGCGCCGGGCGCACCGTCACCCGCCGGCTGCGTACCGCCGCCTCCATCCGGGCCACCACGGACGCCGCGTCCAGCTCCGCCGCGACCCGACCCGCCGCCCGCCCCAACTGCGCAAACCCGAGCCGGCCCAACACCGGGCCCAGGCGCGCGTCCACCACGCCACGGTGCTCCACGCGACAAGGCCGCGGTCGCCTGCACCACCGCGACCGCGTGCCGCTCCCCGATCACCCCACCGGTCAGGGCCGCCAATGTGCGGGGCATCTCGTGCACCAACGCCCGGGCCAACCCCACGAACCGGTCCCCCAGAGCCGGCGACTCCCGCCGCGCCAACGCCACCTGCGACCCCACCGACCGGGCCGCGTCCCGCGCCGCCGACGCCTCCGTCGACACCCGCAGCGCATCCGTCGCCCGCGCCTGCACTGCCGCCGCCGCACCCTTCACCCGCTCCAGCTCACCCACCAGATCCACCCGCTGGGGATCCGACAGCTCCTCGACGTCCACCATCGCCAACCACGACCGGAACCCCACCCCGACCGACCCCGCACCGCACCACCCCGCCGGCACCGACCCCGAACCCACTGACGACCGCCCCGCCCACGCCTCCGGCGACCCAGCAGGAACCGGCGCGCTCACGGCATCCGAAACACCTGCACCGGGCGCACCGAACCCGGGTCCTCGACCCGCCCCTGAACACGTCCCCCGTCCATGAGATAACCGTACACATGTCCACCCACACGAGCGCCGGCTAACCACCCTGACAGGTTGACCACCTGTGGACAACCGAATCCGACCCCCAACCGACCCCGACACCCGACCCGAGCGACTCAGCCGCCCAGCCCGGAGGATCGCCGCGATCTCCGTGTACCCCAACCGCTCCGCGTGCTCCAGCGCCGTGACCCCGTCACGATCGCCGATCGAGGCGTCTGCACCGGCATCGAGCAGGATCCGCACGATCTCCTGGTGCCGCGCTCCCCCGTCGCCGAGCACCACCGCCTCGAGCAACGCGGTCCACCCCAGCGAGTTCACGTGGTTCACGTCGATCCCGGTCGACACCACCCGCCGCACGTACTCGACGTGTCCCCGCTCGCTCGCCGGGATCACCGACACCCCACCGAACCGGTTCACCAGGCCGAGGTCGGGCGATGCCGGCAACAGCACCTCCAGCATCTCCACGCTCCCCGTCACCCCGGTGACCAACCACGCACTGTCGTGCTGGTCGTCCAGCGCGTCGGGATCGGCCCCGAGCGCCACCAGCACCCGCGCCGCCTCCACGTGGTCGCCCGCGGACGCGAGCAACAGCGGCGTGCGCCCCAACCGGTCGCGCGCCTCCAGCCGCGCCCCGTCGCGCACCGCGAGCGCCACGGCATCCGCATCACCGGACGCCGCCGCCGCCAGCAGCGCAGCGTCCGGGTCGGTGACGGGCGATGGTCATCCGCGGCGGTCAGCACGCGTTCCAGTGTGCGGTAACCGCGTTCGCGCGCCATCTCCAACGGGGTCAACCCCTCCGTCACCGAGGGCCTCCCCAGCTCGACCCCACCGGCCACGAGCACCTGCACCGTCGCGACCTCATCGGCGGCGTCGGCCCCGAACCACACCGCCTCGTGCACCGCCTGGTAGCCGATCCGGTTGACGTGGTCCTTGTCGATGCCGGCCCGCAGCAGCCGCCCCACCACGAGGTGGTGCCCCCGCTCGGCCGCGCGGATCAACCCCGTCCCGTTCCACGAGTCCTTGGCATCGACGTCCGCCCCCGCCGCCAGGGTCGAGCTCGAGCAGGTCGAGGTACCCCTCGCTCGTCGCGACGAGGTAGGCCGACTGCTGCGTCTCGTCGGCCGCGTCGACGTCGGCACCCCGCGCCACCAACCCCCGAGCGGCCTGCCACGTCGTTCGCCCACGCCGCGTCGCGCAGCGCCGAGTCCAGCGCCGCCTGCGTCGGTCGGAGCGTCACCGTCCGACGTGCACCCAACCAGCGACCAGCGCCCCGACCAGCACGACCACCAGCGCGGATGCCGTGAGCAGCCGGCCGCCGCGGCCGGGACGTTGCTCTCTCACCCGACCATCATGGGCGCGAACGCGGATGACGGACGTCACGCCCCCCATCAGAACGCTGTGCGCGCCGCACGTCCACGGGGTCGGGACGAGCCGTCAGAAGCCGAGGCGGCCCAGCTGCTTGGGGTCGCGCTGCCAGTCCTTGGCCACCTTGACGTGCAGGTCGAGGTGCACCCGCTGGCCGAGGAGCGCCTCGATGCCTCCTCGCGCGTTCGTGCCCACCTCGCGCAGGCGCGACCCGCCCCGACCGATGACGATCGCCTTCTGCGAGTCACGCTCGACGAAGACGTTGACGCGCACGTCGAGCAGGGGCTTGTCGGCGCTGCGCCCCTCGCGCGGCACGATCTCCTCGACGACGACGGCCAGGCTGTGCGGCAGCTCGTCGCGCACCCCCTCGAGCGCGGCCTCGCGGACGAGCTCGGCGATCATGACGAGCTCGGGCTCGTCGGTGAGCACGCCGTCGGGGTAGAGCGGGCCCGGCGAGGGCGGCAGATGGCTGGCCAGGACCGACGCGACGTCCGACACCTGGTCCCCCCGCGTCGCCGAGCAGGGCACGATGTCGGCCCAGTCGCCGAGCCGGTCGATGGCGATGAGGTGCTCGGCGAGGCGCTGGCGGTCGACCGTGTCCGACTTCGTGGCCAGGGCGACGACCGGGGTGCGCCTGCCGCTCATGATCTCGGCGAGCTCGGCGGCGATGAACTGGTCACCCGGCCCGATCCGCTGGTCGGCCGGGAGGCAGAACCCGATGACGTCGACACCGAGCAGCGTCTCGCGGACGAGGTCGTTGAGGCGCTGTCCGAGCAGGGTCCGGGGCTTGTGCAGCCCCGGGGTGTCGACGAGGACCAGCTGGCTGTGCTCGGCGGTGACGATGCCACGGATCGTGTGGCGCGTCGTCTGCGGCTTGCTCGAGGTGATGGCGACCTTCGTGCCGACGAGCGCGTTGGTCAGGGTCGACTTGCCCGCGTTCGGCCGGCCGACGAGGCACGCGAAGCCGGCGACGTACTGCCGGGTCGGGCTCGCTCATCCGGCCCGCTCCCGCACCTGGGGCTCGAGCGGAGCCGGCTGGACCGGTGCCCTTCGCTGCTCGTCGTGGACGCGCTCGACGACGACGGTCGCGATGCGGTGCCGTCGGCCGGACATCCGCTCCGCCGTGAGGCGCAACCCGGCCACCTCGCACGTCGACCCCTGGATCGGTACCCGTCCAGCGACCTTGCCGATGAGCCCGCCGACCGTGTCGACCTCGTCGTCGTCGAGGTCGACGCCGAAGAGCTCGGCGAGGTCGTCGACGTGCATCGTCGCCGCCACGCGCATGCGGCCGTCGCCG
This sequence comes from uncultured Actinomycetota bacterium, assembly GCA_963811475.1. Taxonomy (GTDB): domain Bacteria; phylum Actinomycetota; class Actinomycetes; order Actinomycetales; family Dermatophilaceae; genus Fodinibacter. The sequence continues at coordinate 15,025 of CAWERJ010000035.1, read as the reverse complement.
AGGTCCTCGACCTCGGTGGTCTCGCGGTCGTACTCGTCGGTGATCTCGCCGACGATCTCCTCGAGGATGTCCTCGATGGTCACGAGGCCGGCGGTCCCGCCGTACTCGTCGACGACGACGGCGAAGTGGGTCTGGTCGCGCTGCATCTCGCGCAGCAGGTCGTCGACCGGCTTGCTCTCGGGCACGAACGGCATCGGGCGCATGAGCTCCGCGACCGGCACCGAACCGGCCTCCGGGTCGGCGTTGACCCGGCGGACGACGTCCTTGAGGTAGAGCAGCCCCACGACGTCGTCGACGTCCTTGCCGAGCACGGGGATGCGCGAGAACCCCGAGCGCAGGAACAGGCTCATCGCCTGCCGGCAGACCCGGTCGTCGTCGATGGCCACCATGTCGGTGCGCGGGACCATGACCTCGCGGGCGAGGGTGTCGCCGAGCTCGAAGACGGAGTGGATCATCTCGCGCTCCCCGGCCTCGATGAGGGCGTTGTCGCGGGCCACGTCGACGAGGTCACGCAGCTCGCTCTCGCTCTCGAACGGGCCGTCGCGAAAGCCCTTGCCGGGGGTCACCGCGTTGGTCAGCGCGATGAGCAGGCGGGAGAACGGCCCGAGCAGGCGGCGCAGCCACACGGTCGTCGGGGCCGCGGCGAGGGCCACCGGGGTGCTGTGCTGCGCCCCGAGCGTGCCGGGCGACACGCCGACGACCGCGAAGGAGATGAGGGCCATGATGGCGATGGCGACGAGGAACGGCTGCCAGGTGCCCTCGACGCGCTCGACGACCGCGAGCGTCACCATGACCGCCACGGTGGACTCCGCGATGACCCGCAGGAAGGACAGCACGGACAGGTAGGCGGCGGTGTCGCCGACCACCCGCACGAGCGCCCGCGCCCCCGGGCGCCCCTCGTCGAGCAGCTCTCCGGCGCGGGTGCGCGACATCCGCGAGAAGGCCGCCTCGGCGGTGGAGATGAGGAAGGCGACGAGCGTGGCGAGCACCGCGAAGGTGACGAGTCGGGTCATGGCAGCGGCACTCAGGCGCCGGGTCGGCCGCGCGTGGCGAGGAAGGTGAGGAGCAGCTGTCGCTGCAGCTCGAACATCTCCTTCTCCTCGTCGGGCGCCGCGTGGTCGTAGCCGAGGAGGTGCAGGATGCCGTGCGTCGTCAGCAGCAGGAGCTCCTCCTCGGTCGCGTGGCCGGCCTCGCGGGCCTGCTTCTCGGCGACGCTCGGGCACAGCACGATGTCGCCGAGGACGCCCTCCTGGGGTTCGCTCCCCTCGCGCCCCGGCCGCAGCTCGTCCATCGGGAAGCTCATGACGTCGGTCGGGCCCGGCAGGTCCATCCACTGCACGTGCAGGGTCTCCATCGCCGCCTCGTCGACGAGGCGCAGGCACAGGTCGGCGGCGGGGTGGACCCGCATCTGCTCGAGGACGTAGCGGGAGCAGGCGACCAGCTCGAGCTCGTCGAGGGCGTAGTCGGTCTCGTTGAGCACGTCGATGCTCATCGGCGAGGGCCCCTGGGCTGCTTCTCGTCCCAGCGCCCGTAGGCGTCGACGATGTTGCCGACCAGGCGGTGTCGCACGACGTCGAACGCCGTGAGCTCGGAGAAGTGCACGTCCTCGAGCTCGGTGAGGATGTCGCGGACGACCCGCAGCCCGCTCAGGCCGCCCGGGAGGTCGACCTGTGTGACGTCACCCGTGACGACCATCTTGGAGCCGAAGCCCAAGCGGGTGAGGAACATCTTCATCTGCTCGGGAGTCGTGTTCTGTGCCTCGTCGAGGATGATGAACGCGCCGTTCAGCGTGTTGTGGGTGAGGACGAAGTCGTCCGTGACGTAGAGCGAGTCCGCGGCGGACACCTGGATGCACATCGTGTCGACCTCGCCCACCGACCTCGATGCGGTCGATGTAGCGCATCGGTCGGCCGCCGCCGGCGTCCTGGTAGGCCACGCGCTTCCGCTCCAGGCGGAACGGCTCGTCACCCTCGGGCAGGCGGATGTCCACGACGTAGGCGTCATGGTTGTCGGGCACCGGACGACCGCTCGCGAGGCCCGGCGTGCGGCCGTCGGCCGGACGGGTGCGCCAGTAGGCCACGCCCCCCAGGGACCGCACCAGCCACACGACGTCGTCGCGCAGGCGTGGCGAGGTGGTGGAGTACTGAACCCGGCACGAGCGGTCGCGCTGCAGGACCGGGCCCCCGTCGGTGTCGAGCAGCCCCTGCAGGAGGGCCAGGCGCACCCAGGAGGAGTTGTGCAGGTACCGCAGCGGCACGAACGTCGTGGAGGACCCCGTGCCCAGGAGCCCGAGCTCCCGGAGGATCCCCGTGGCGGGGTTCGCCAGCCGGGTGGCGCCGCGCCCGGCTCTCGCGGTGGCGCAGCACGTCGTCGATGCCCGACCTCGACGTGACGTCGACCGGCAGCCGCACGTTGTCGAAGGCCTCCTGCATCGCCTCCACGAGCTCGGGATCGGTGGTCGTGAAGCCTGGCGTCGTCCGCCCGGTGACACACCCGTCGCCGAGCAGCAGGCCGAGGGCGTAGGGATCCATCGGGACGTCCTGCGGGACCAGCTCCACGGCATCCACCAGCGGGAGCTCGTATCGGTGGACGTGTCCGCGACGCTCCTTGCCGACCATGTCCCGCGTCTGGACGGTGCGCCAGCGGTTGCGGCGCTTGTCCTCCGGAGTCCGTACCGTCCACAGGTGCTCGCCGCAGGCGAGGGTCGACGCGCCGTCCTGCATCGTCACCCGGTACACCGTGCGGCGCCCTGGGGGAAGACCCCGAGCACGTGGGTGGGCAGACCGTTCGACCCGACGACGAGGTCGCCCACGGCGAGGTCGCCGAACCTCCTGAAGCCCTCGGGCGTCAGGACCTGGCTGTCGAGGGGTTGGGCGCGACCCCTCATGTAGGCCAGGGGCGCGACCTCGATGGTGCCGGAGGCCATGAGGCGGGGGATCGAGTCGGGGTCGACCATGTCGTGCAGCGCGTCGTAGAGCGGCCGCAGGTAGGGGTCGATCTTGTCGTTGAGCGTGCCCGGCAGGAAGCCGAGCCGCTCCCCCGCCTCCACCGCCGGCCGGGTGAGGATGATGCGGTTGACCTGCTTGGCCTGCAGCGCGGCGACCGCCTTGGCGACGGCCAGGTAGGTCTTGCCGGTGCCGGCGGGCCCGATGCCGAAGACGATGGTGTTCTCGTCGATGGCGTCGACGTAGCGCTTCTGCCCGAGGGTCTTCGGCCGGATGGTGCGCCCGCGGTTGGACACGATGTTCATCGTCAGCACGTCGGCCGGGCGCTCGACGGTCTGCGCGCGGAGCATCTGGATGGAGCGCTCGACGGCATCCCGGTTGAGCGGCTGCCCGGCTTTCGATGACGTCGAGCAGCTCGTCGATGAGCCGCTCGACGAGCGCCACCTCGGCGCTCGGCCCCGACACGTGGAACTCGTTGCCCCTGACGTGGATCTCGACCTGGGGGAACTGGCGCTCCATCGTCCGCAGCATCTCGTCGCGCGGGCCGAGCAGCGTCACCATGGCGACCTCGGGCGGGACGACGACCGTGTGCTGCCGGACGTGGGGGTGCGTCTGCACGGCCTCGGCGTCGCGGGCCCCGGGCTGGTCGGTATGGGCGTCAGTCATCGTGGGGCAAGTCTACGAGCCGGGACCGACGGCGGACGCACGAGAGCACGTTCAGCCCGGTGGCCAGGTGAGCTCGCGGCCCCCGAGGACGTGCAGGTGGGCGTGGAAGACGCTCTGCTGCGCCGCCGCGCCGGTGTTGGCCACGGTGCGGTACCCGGCCAGCCCATCCTGCTCGGCCACCGTCGCCGCCAGGCCGACGAGGTCGGCGAGCTCGTCGGCGGATGCCGTCGCGAGCGCGGCGAGGTCGGGCACGTGCCGTCGGGGGACGACGAGGACGTGCGTCGGCGCCTGGGGGTCGACGTCCCGGAAGGCGAGCGAGGACTCGGTCTCGGCGACGACGTCGGACGGGATGCCGCCCGCGACGATCCGGCAGAAGAGGCAGTCCGCGCTCGTGGTCTCGCTCATCCCCCGAATCTAGGGGTTCGCCGGTGACCGGGTGGGCCTCCCGCGCCACTACGCCGACGACAGGAGCCCCTCGTCGTGCACCAGCTCCAGCGAGAGCGTCCGGTAGCCCTCGCGCTCGAAGAGGACGGTGAGGCGGTCCGGTTCCGTGCTCATGACGATGCCGTCGCCCCACTCGCGGTGCCGCACGGCGCGGCCCACCGGAAAGGGGTCGGCGCGCGCGTCCGCCGACCCGGCATCCACCCCTTCGCCCGCGGTGCCGTCCTCGCACGTGTCGCAGTTGCCGCACGGCCCGTCGAGCTCCTCGCCGAGGTAGCCGAGGAGGAAGCGTCGACGGCATCCGGTCGTCTCGGCGTAGCCCCGCATCATGTCCATGCGCGACTGGCTCACGCGCTGGCGCACCTCCGCCTCCTCGACCGCCCGGCGCAGGGCGACCGTGGGCGTCGCGTCGGTCGACCGGACGGTCGAGCCGTCGACCCGCACGGCCTCCACCCGCTCCAGGAGGTTGACGGCGCCCGAGACCCGCCGGGTGGAGACCTCGAGAGCGGCCGCCAGCGCCCGGCTGCGTGAGCCCGTCCGGCTCGCGTCGCAACCGCCGCACGAGCCGGCCGACGAGCTGCTCGTCGACGCCACCGCCCGCGTGGAACCGGTGCAGCGAGAAGTCCTCCGGGCGGTAGAAGAGCACTGCGGCCGCCGGGGCACCGTCGCGCCCGCCGCGCCCGATCTCCTGGTAGTAGCCCTCCGGCGTGTCCGGCGTGGCGGCGTGGACGACGAAGCGGATGTCGGGCTTGTCGATGCCCATGCCGAACGCCGAGGTCGCGACGACGACGTCGGCCGAGCCGTCGTCGAACTGCTCGTGCGCCCGCGCGGCGCTCGGCCGCCCGCAGGCCGCCGTGGTACGCGACCGCTCGGAGCCCTCGCTCGGCGAGCAGCGCCGCGTAGGCCGTCGTGTCGCGGCGGGTCGCGACGTAGAGGAGGCCGGGCACCTCCAGCCCGGCCACCGTGTCGACCACCGCCTCCCTGCGGTCGCAGTCCTCGACGTGGCGCCGCACGTCGAGGTGGAGGTTCGGTCGGTCGAAGCCGCGCACGAGGACGAGCGGGTCGCGCAGGTGGAGCCGCTCGACGACCTCGTCCCGCACCGGGCGCGGGGCGGTCGCCGTGAGGGCCAGCACCGGAGGGTGGCCGAGGCGGTCGACGACGGTGCCGAGGCGCAGGTAGTCCGGCCGGAAGTCGTGGCCCCACGCCGAGATGCAGTGCGCCTCGTCGACGACGACCTGCGCGACCCGCTGCTCGCCGAGGCGCGCGACGACCTCGTCGCGGGCCAGCTGCTCCGGGGACAGGAAGAGGACCATCCGGCCGGACTCCTCGACCGCCGCCACACCTCGTCGGTCTCGGCCGCGCCCTGGGTCGAGTTCAGCGCCCGGGCGGGAGGCCCTGCCGGTGCCTCCTCGAGGGCGGTCACCTGGTCGCGCTGGAGCGCGATGAGGGGGGAGACGACGACGGTGACCCCGTCGAGCAGAGCGGCCGGCAGCTGGTACAGCGCCGACTTCCCGTGTCCCGTGGGCATGACCGCGACGACGTCGCGCCCGGACATGGTGGCCTGCAGCGCCTCGAGCTGACCGCTCCTCAGGGAGGGGTGGCCGAGGACGCGCTGGGCTGCTGCGATGAGGTCCGTCGGGTCAGGACGGCGTGCCATCGCCACCCGTCGCCTCGTCGTCCTCGTCCCCCTCCGTGAGGGCGTCGAGGCCGTCGGGACGGCCCTCCTCGGGCGCGTTCATCGTGGGCTCGGAGTCCTGGTCGTGCCCGATGTCGTCGCTCTGCCGGCCGGCGTCGTCGCCGGGGGTGCTCTGGGTGTCGTCCATGGGCTGCCAGTACCCGCGGCCCGACCCCGCAACCGTCTCCCGCCGCCCTGTCGGCGGCCCGTGCCACGATGCCGCGATGGGTAGCGAGGAGCACCAGGACACCGACGCCTTCCGAGGGGCGTCCTTCCGCCGCGTCGACCTCTCCGGGGCGTCGTTCCGCGAGGTCGACCTGTCCGGCGCGACCGTGCGCGACTCCGACGTCACCGGCCTGCGCATCGTCGCCTCCGTCGTCGACGACGTCCACCTCTCCGGGCACGAGGGGGTCGGCCGCGTCGTCGTCGACGACGTCGACGTCAGCGCCTACGTCAGCCGCCGAGCTCGACCGGCGGCACCCCGAACGCGTCCTCGTCCGCGAGATGCGTTCGGCCGACGACGTCCGGGCGGCGTGGGGCCACGTCGACCGCCTGTGGGACGACGCGGTGGCCCACGCGGCGACGCTGCCCGAGACGCTGCTCCACGAGCGCGTGCGGGACGAGTGGTCCTTCGTCGAGACGATGCGCCACCTCGTGTTCGCCGACGACGTCTGGGTCGGCCGGATGCTGCGCGGGGGGCCGTCGGTCCTTCCACCCGCTGGGTCTTCCGCCCACCGACACCACCGACGACGCCGCCGCCGAGATGGGGCTCGAGCTCCACGGCTCGCCCCTCGTTCGAGACGGTCTCGGCCCTGCACGCCGAGCGGCGGGCCCGGTTCACCCGGCTGCTCGCCGCGCGTCACCGACGCCGAGCTGCCCGAGGTCCGCACCGCGGTCCTCGCGCCGGAGTGGGGCGAGGAGTCGTTCACCGTCCTCGACTGCCTGACCACCGTGGTCAGGGAGCACGCCGACCACCTGCGGTTCGCGCGCCGTGACCTCGCCGTGCTCGACACCGCCCGGGGAGGCTCAGCGCCAGCGTGACATCGCACTGAGCACGGCCAGCGCGGCGGGCCCGGCGCTCGACGAGCGCATCACCGTGCTGCCGAGCCGCACGGCGACCGCTCCCGCGGACTCCAGCAGCGCCAGCTCCTCGGGCGACACGCCGCCCTCGGGGCCGACGACGAGCACGACGTCGCCGGCATCCGGCAGCGCGACCCCGGCGAGCGGCGTCCCCGCGTCCTCGTGGAGCACGTAGGCCACCGCCGCGACGCGGACCCGGACCACGAGGTCGGCCGTCGTCGCCGCCGGCGCGAGGGCCGGCCGCCGGGTGCGGCGCGACTGCTTCGTCGCGGCGACGAGCACGGCGTCCCAGGTGCGCCACGCCTTCTCGCCTCGCTCCCCGCGCCAGCGGACCACGCAGCGCGACGCCTGCCAGGGAACCACCTCGTCGACGCCGAGCTCGGTGGCGGCCTCGATCGCCTGGTCGTCGCGGTCGTGCTTGGCCAACGCCTGCACGAGCACGAACCTCGGCCGGGGCTCGGGATCGGTGGCGACGGACAGCACGCGGAGGTCCAGCGTCCCCGCGCCCACCGCCACGACCTCTGCCTCGACCCGCAGGCCGGCACCGTCCGAGACCAGGAGGTGCTCCCCCACGCGCGTGCGCCGCACCGTCGCGGCGTGCCGCCCCTCCGGGCCGTCGAGGACGACGACGTCGCCCGGGCCGAGCCCGGCGAGCGCCTCGGGCGGCATGAGGTGCAGGGGCAGGGTCATCGGTCCACGGAGCCGTCGGGAGGCGGTGCCTCCCGTCAGCGCGCCTTGAACGCGTCGCGGAGCTTGCCGAACAGGGAGCCGTCGCCGGGGTGGCCGACCCGGCCCTCGGGGCGCTCCTCGCCCCGTGCCTTCGCGAGCTGGCGCAGCAGCTCCTCCTGCTCGGAGTCGAGGCGGGTGGGGGTCTGCACCATGGTGTGCACGACGATGTCGCCGCGGCCGGTGCCGCGCAGGTGCGTCACGCCGAGCCCGCGCAGGGTGATCGTGTCGCCGGACTGGGTGCCCCGCCGCACGTCGAGGTCGCGCGTCGCCGTCGAAGGTCTCCATCGGCAGTGTCGCGCCCAGGGCGGCCGCCGTCATCGGCACCTCGACGGTCGCGTGCAGGTCGTCACCCCGGCGCTGGAAGACGGGATGCCGGTTCACGGCCACCTCGACGTACAGGTCGCCGGCGGGCCCCGCACCATGCCCGACCTCGCCCTCGCCCGCGAGCTGGATGCGCGTGCCGGTGTCGACGCCGGCGGGCACCTTGAGGGTCAGGGTGCGGCGGGTGCGCACCCGGCCGTCCCCCGAGCACTCGTAGCAGGGGTGCGTGATGAGCTGGCCGAAGCCCTGGCACGTCATGCAGGGCCGCGTCGTCATGACCTGGCCCAGGAAGCTCCGCTGCACCTGCTGGATCTCTCCGCGACCGCCGCAGACGTCGCACGTCCGCGTCGAGGTGCCGGGCTGCATGCCGCCGCCGTGGCAGGTGCCGCAGGCCACCGCGGTGTCGATCGTCAGCTCCTTCTGTCCCCCGAAGACCGCGTCGCCGAGGTCGATGTCGAGCCGCACGAGGGCGTCCTGGCCCCGGGTGGTGCGCGAGCGCGGGCCGCGGCCGGTGGCCGCGCCCTGTCCCCCGAAGAAGGCGTCCATGATGTCGCTGAACGAGAATCCCTGGCCGAAGCTGGCCGCGCCGGCCGCGTACGGGTCGGCGCCCATGTCGTACGACCGCTTCTTGTCCTCGTCGGACAGCACGTCGTAGGCCTGCGAGACCTTCTTGAACTGCTCCTCGGCCTCGGGGCCGGGGTTGACGTCGGGGTGGAGGCGACGGGCGGCCCTGCGGTAGGCGCGCTTGATCTCCTCCGCGCTCGCGTCGCGAGCGACTCCGAGGTCGGCGTAGTAGTCGTTCACGGGTGGCTGGTCCTTCGGGACGGGAGGTCGTGGTCGGGGGGAGAAGAGGGCGCCCGCGCTACTCGGCGAGGATCCGGGAGACGTAGGTGGCGACCGCACGCACGGCCGCCATCGTCGTCGGGTAGTCCATGCGGGTCGGCCCGAGCACGCCGAGGCCGGCGACGACGTCGGAGCCGGCGCCGTACCCGGTGCTGACCATCGACGTCGTCTGGAGGCTGGCGTAGGGGTTCTCGTGGCCGATGCGCACGGCGATGCTGCCGCCCTGCTCGGCGACCGTGCCGAGCAGCTTGAGGAGCACGACGTGCTCCTCGAGGGCCTCGAGGACCGGGCCGAGGCTCGTCGTGAAGTCGGGTCCGACGCGGGCGAGGTTCGCCGTGCCCGCGAGCACGACCCGCTCCTCGCGCTCCTCGACGAGCGAGTCCTGCAGCGCGCTCCCGACCGCCCCGACGAGCTCGCGCAGCGCCGGCTCGAGGCGCTCGGGCACGAGGGTGAGCTCGGCTGACGCCTCGGCGAGGCTGCGCCCGGTCGTCGCGCGGTTGAGCTCGGTGCGCAGCGTCGCGAGCGTGGCCTCGTCGTCGGCGGCGAGCAGGTCGATCCCGACGTCGATGACCCGCTGCTCGACGCGCCCGGTGGTCGTGATGAGCACGACGAGCAGCCGCTCGCCGCCGATCGGCACCAGCTCGACGTGCCGCACCGAAGACCGGGCCAGCGACGGGTACTGGACCACCGCGACCTGGCGGGTCAGCGAGGCGAGCAGGCGCACCGTGCGGTCGACGACGTCGTCGAGGTCGATCGGCCCCCTCGAGGAAGTGGGCGATCGCCCGCTGCTCCGCCCCGCTCATCGGCTTGACCGCCGACAGGCGGTCGACGAAGAGCCGGTACCCGGCATCCGTCGGGACGCGGCCCGCGCTCGTGTGGGGGGCCGCGATGAGCCCCTCCTCCTCGAGCGCCGCCATGTCGTTGCGGACGGTGGCGGCCGAGACGCCGAGCTGGTGACGCTCGAGGAGCGCCTTGGAGCCCACCGGCTCCGAGGTCTCGACGTAGTCCTGGACGATGGCGCGCAGCACGCGCAGGCGGCGGTCCTCGCTCATCGGTCGTTCACCTCCGGACGTCGGCTCGGGCGGACGGGACGCTGGGCACGGCCCTCCGCGGCGGATGCTCTGGCACTCTCGCGCCGGGAGTGCCAATTCTACGGGATGCCGTGGCGCGCCGCCGACGACCGGCGCGCCCCCGCGCCCGGACCGCCCGACCCGGCTAGCCTCGCCGCCGTGGTGGACAGGTACGGCGACGACGTGCTCGGGGGCGACTGGCGACGACCGCTTCGCGGTCGGTCGACCGAGGTCGCGGCCGAGAGGGGCACCGTCGTCGAGGACGCCGAGACCGGGTGGTGCGGTGCGGTCGTCCGCGTCGAGAAGGCCGGTGGGGTGCACGTCGTGCACCTGGAGGACCGCCACGGACGGACCCGTGGCTTCCGCCTCGGCCCGGGCTTCCTCGTCGACGGCTCCCCCGTGACGCTCACCCCACCCCGCCGGTCGGCCGACGCACGCCTCGCCGCGGCGCGGGACGCCACGGCGCGCACCGCCAGCGGCTCGGTCGCCGTCCATGGTGCTCGCGCCCGGGTGGCGCGCGGGTCGCGGATCTTCGTCGAGGGCCGTCACGACGCCGAGCTCGTCGAGAAGGTCTGGGGCGCCGACCTGCGGGTCGAGGGGGTGGTCGTCGAGGTGCTCGACGGCGTCGACGACCTCGCCGCGGTGGTGCGCGACGTCGCCCCGGGGCCGGGTCGGCGGATGGGGGTGCTCGTCGACCACCTCGTCCCGGGCACCAAGGAGTGGCGCGTCGTGGAGGAGGCCCGGGCGGTGCGCCCGTTCGCCGACCACCTGCTCGTCGTCGGCCACCCGTACGTCGACGTCTGGCAGTCCGTGCGGCCCGAACGCCTGGGGATGGACGCCTGGCCGATCGTCCCGCGTGGCACCTCCTGGAAGGCCGGCATCGCCCTCCACCTCGGCTGGCCCCACGAGTCGCCGGCCGACCTCGGCCTCGCGTGGCGCCGCATCCTCGGGAGCGTCCGCGGCTACGCGGACCTCGAGCCCGAGCTGCTGGGCCGGGTCGAGGAGCTCATCGACTTCGTCACCGCGCCGGGCTGACCGCCGCGTGCGCTGCGGCCACTCCCCGGTCCAGCCACTCCTGCAGCGAGCGGTCGTCGTCGAGCACCCAGGGCTGGACGCGCACCCATCCCCGGCTCGCGCGGCCGCCCATGACCATCGGCTCGACGCCCTCGGCGAGCACGAGGTCGGCCTGGTGCTCCGGCCCCACCCGCGCGAGGAGCCCGTCGGGGCAGACGGTGCACGCCAGCGCCCCGTCGACCATGAACCCGGTCCCGCCGAACATCTGCTTCTCGACGGCGGCGGGCAGCGCGGCGCGAACGCGCTCGATGAGCTCCATGCGCACAGTGTGCGGGTCGGGGGCCCGCGACGCGAGCCGGGTGGTCGGGGTCGGCCCTGACCCGACCCTGAGCCGGACCCCGAGCGGTCCCCGAAACCGGCTCTCGGCCGGACCGCGCCGGGTGTTTGATGGTCGTAGCCCCACCCGATGGAGGAGTTCTGATGAGTGACACCGTCCCCCGCCCCGACGAGACCCCGGGCGACCGCAGCGCGCCGCCGCCCCCGACGGACGTCGAGGCGACCGAGGTCGTCCCCGCCCCCGAGGAGCCGCCCGCGCCCACCCCGCAGCCCGAGCCGGTCACGGCCCCCTACCCGGTTCCCCCAGCGCAGCAGGCCTTCGAGCCCGCCGGCCAGCAGCTGGCGGCCCCGCCACCGCCCCCGCCGGCGCAGCCGCCCTACGGCGCCCCCGGGCCAGGACGTCGTGACGAACCCGATGAAGCCGTCGGACGAGCGCACCACCGGCATGGCGGCCCACCTCGTCGCCCTCGGCGCCACCATCCTGTCCAGCGGCTTCCTCGGCTTCGTCTGCGCCCTGGTCATGTACCTCGTGTTCCGCGACCGCGGCCCCTTCGTGCGGGCCCACGCCGCGAACGCGCTCAACATCCAGATCATCGCCGGCATCGTCATGCTCGTGTCGCTGCCGCTGATGTTCGTGCTCGTCGGCTTCCTGACGTTCGGGGCAGCCGTGCTGTGGGCCGTCATCATGCACATCATCGGTGCCGTCAAGGCCAACAGCGGCGAGTGGTGGGACCCGCCGCTGACGCCCCAGTTCGTCAAGTGAGCTGAGGCGCGGGCGCCGCCTGCTCAGACCCCGAGCAGGCGGCGCACCACCGTGTCCGCCAGCAGCCGGCCGCGCAGGGTGAGCACCACCCGCCGGTCGCCGACCGCGGGCCGGCCCTCGACGAGGCCGTCGGCCACGAGGGCCGCCACCGCACGGCGTCCCCCGGCGTCGAGCACGTCGACCGCCAGGCCGTCCCGCAGCCGCACCCCGAGCAGCACCGCCTCGTCGTGGCGCTGCTCGGCGGTGAGGGTCTCGCGACCGGCCGCCGGCGAGGAGCCCTCGCGCAGCCGGGCGGCGTACGCGCGGGGATGCTTGACGTTCCACCAGCGGACGCCGCCCACGTGGCTGTGCGCCCCGGGCCCGATCCCCCACCAGGCGTCGCCGCGCCAGTAGCCCTCGTTGTGCCGGCACCGGCCGGACGCGTCGCGCGACCAGTTGCTCACCTCGTACCAGCTGTAGCCGGCCGCGGCGAGGACCGCGTCGGCCAGCTCGTACTTGTCGGCCTCGTCGTCGCCCTCCGGCATCGCCACCTCGCCGCGGCGCACCTGCGCGGCCAGCCGGGTGCCCTCCTCGACGACGAGGGCGTAGGCCGACACGTGGTCCGGCTCGAGCGCCACGGCGGCGTCGAGGCTGGTCCGCCAGTCGTCAGGGCTCTCGCCCGGCGTGCCGTAGATGAGGTCCACGCTCGTCGCCAGCCCGGCGGCCCTGGCGCCCGCGACCGCCGTCGCGACGCGCGCCGGGTCGTGCGTGCGCTCGAGGGTCCGCAGCACGTGCGGCACGGCCGACTGCATGCCGACCGACACGCGGGTGAACCCGCCCGCCGCGAGGGCCTCGAGGTCGGCGGGGGTGACGGAGTCGGGGTTGGCCTCGGTGGTCACCTCGGCGCCCGGTGCGAGCCCGAGACGCGAGCGGATGCCGTCGACGCACCGCACGAGGTCTGCCGCCGGCAGCAGCGTGGGGGTGCCTCCCCCGACGAAGACGGTGTCGACCGGGCCGGCACCCTCACCGAGGACGCGCACGGCGAGGTCGAGCTCCGCGAGGGCCTGGTCGACGAAGGTGGCCGTCGACGCCCCGGGCCCGAGCTCGGTCAGCGTGTACGTGTTGAAGTCGCAGTAGCCGCACCGCACCGAGCAGTAGGGCACGTGCACGTAGACGCCCAGCCGTGACCTCCCGAGGGTCGCGGTCGCCTCGGCCGGCAGCTCCCCGCTCGCGGGCGCCGGGTCACCGTCGGGCAGTCGGGGCACCCGGCCATTCTCCCCCGGGGCGCCGACCTACGATGACACGGTGACGGACCGCTGGATCGAGCTCGACGGGCTCGTCAACATGCGCGACGTCGGAGGCCTGCCGACCGTCGACGGCGGGCGCACGGCATCCGGGCGGTTGATCCGCTCCGACAACCTCCAGGACCTCACCGACGCGGACGTCCAGCACCTCGTCGACGAGCTCGGCGTCACCGACGTCGTCGACCTGCGCACCGGGACCGAGCTGCACCTCGAGGGCCCCGGGCCGCTGCGCCGGGTCGAGACGTTGACGCACCACCACCACTCGCTGATCCGCGAGCGCGCTCCCGAGGAGTCGGTCGAGGCCGTGGGGGCACGGGCGCTGCCGTGGCGGGACGACGACCCCGTGCGCGACGCGTCGTTCTGGGCCGAGCACTACCTCGGGTACCTCGCGCGCCGCCCCGACTCGGTCGCCGCCGCCCTCGAGGTGGTCGCCACCGCCGAGGGCGCGGTCGTCGTGCACTGCGCCGCCGGCAAGGACCGCACCGGGACGGTCGTCGCGATGGCGCTCGACGTCGCCGGCGTGCCGCACGACGAGATCGTCGCCGACTACGTGCTCACCGGCGAGCGCCTCGAACGGATCGTCGGGCGGCTCATGCCTCGCGAGGCCTACGGTCCCGCGCTGGCGAAGCAGCGGCTCGAGGACCAGATGCCCCGCGCCGAGTCGATCCGCGCGATCCTCGCCGCCGTCGACGAGGGATGGGGCGGGGCGGCCGGCTGGCTCCTCGACCACGGCTGGAGCGAGGGGGACGTCGACCGGCTGCGCCGTCGTCTCACCGAGCCGGCCTCGCGCTGACGTAGATCGTGATGACACCCTCGACGACGACGACGCCGTCGGTGCGGATCGCCCTCACCCGCACCGGGACGTCGCCCGCCTCCGCCCAGTCGGCCGGGTCCGTCTCGGCGACGCACAGGAGGTCGGTCGTCGACTTCGCGAGGTAGGACACCTGCATCCCCTTCGGGATCCAGCGGCGGTCCGGCGGGGTCGTCGCCTCGGCGAGCAGCCCCATGGCGGCCTCGAGCCCGTTGCACACGGCGATGGCGTGCAGGGTGCCGATGTGGTTCTGCACGGAACGGCGCAGGGCGATGCTCAGCTCGGCGTGGTGCGGGCGCACGTCACGCACCTGGGGGCGCACGGTGCGGAAGTACGGCGCCTTGCGCGCGAACAGCACCGAGAAGGCGCGCTTGCCCAGCGGTCTCGCGGCCATGGACCGGTACAGGGCGTAGGTGTCGGGCACGCGCCGAGGGTACCGATCGGGGTGCCGGCCCGGGCTAGCGTGTGGCGATGCCCACCCAGCCCCTCCCCGGTCAGCCGGGCTTCGTCGTCCCCGCCCCGCGGACCGGCCGCGCTTCCGACCGTCGCGCGGTCCGCGTGCTCGTCGCTCGACGACGCCGACCGGATGCTGCTCTTCCACGACTCCGACCTCGGGCTCGACCCGGTGACCCACTGGTGGGTGACCCCGGGAGGCGGGTCGACCCCGGTGAGAGCGACGTCGAGGCAGCCGTGCGCGAGCTGTGGGAGGAGACCGGCCTCGTGGTGGATGCCGGCGACCTCGTCGGCCCGCTGCTCACCCGCGCTCGTCGTGCACGGCTACAGCGACAACGTCGCCGACCAGACCGAGGTCTTCTACGTCGTGCGGGTAGCGGCCTTCGAGGTCGACACGACGGCGCACACGGAGGAGGAGCAGCTCACCGTCGCCGACATCCGCTGGTGGGAGCTCGCCGACCTGGCCACGACGACCGATGACGTGTGGCCGCGAGACGTGCTGGACCGTGCTCGACCTCGCCTCGCGCCCCGAGGTGTGGCGTGACGGCCCGGTGCAGGCGCGCCGAAACCGAGGAGTCCAGCGCGCCGGCCTGAG
>CAWERJ010000034.1:0-280524 GCA_963811475.1 uncultured Actinomycetota bacterium | reverse complement strand
CGGGACGCTAGGGACCGCCGCCGTGGCGCCGCGGACCTGTCCATAGGGGGTGGTCGGGCGTAGTACCGGTAGCATCGGCCGCTGTGGACCCCGGCAGGCAGCGATGGGCCGTGCCTCGGGTGCATCTACTGTTCGTGTCGATGTTGGTGCTCGCCCCGGTTGCGGTGGTCGGGTTCTTGCTCTGGCGTGGTGCCGACCAGCAGGGACAGGACATGACCATCCCGGACTCGACCCCGAGCTCCAACCCGCGCGCTCTGACCCCTGCGACGTCGTCGGCCGCGAAGCAGTACGAGTCACCGTTCGTGACCGCAGTGAGTGACGACGGCCGCCACTTCGTCGACCAGGCGGGACAACCGCTGCTCGTCACGGGCGACGCGCCCTGGTCGCTGTTCGTCGACCTCTCCCCTGCCGAGGCCCGGCGGTATCTCGATACCCGGGCCGAGCAGGGCTTCAACGCGATGATCGTGTCGCTCATCGGGGCCGAGGCCAACGGTGGGCCGTCGGACGACGGCGCCACCTACGACGGTGTGGTCCCCTTCGTCGAGGGCGACATCCTCGACTGGAACCCCGACTACTGGCAACGCGTCCACGACTACCTCGAGATGGCGGCCTCCAGGGGGGTCACGGCGTTCCTGTACCCCATCGACGGATGGACGATCGGAAACGCGTTCGCCCCCCGCAGCGAGAGGAGCTGCGAGGAGTTCGGGGCCCGTGTGGCGGAGTACTTCGCGGACCTGCCGAACATCGTCTGGGTGATGGGCGGCGACTACTTCCCGGCCACGGACGACCTGACGGAAGGCAGCGACGTCGACCACTGCATGGACAACGCCCTGCGGGGGATCCGCAGCACCGGCGACACCCGACCGTTCTCCATCCAGCTCGGGTACGACAAGTCGATCTCCACCGAGAACCCGTTCTGGGCGGCGCGCGTCGACTGGAACTTCGTGTACACGTACCACCCGACCTACGCCGCCGTGCTCGAGGCCTACCGGGCCGCCGACAAGCCGGCCTTGTTCTCCGAGGGCAACTACGAGGGTGAGAACAACCAGCCGGAGACGCCGCCGACAACGGACGAGACGCTGCGCAGGCAGGCGCTGTGGGCGCTCACCTCCGGTTCGCCCGGTGAGTTCTACGGCTCGCAGGACTGGCGCTTCGAGGACGGGTGGCAGCGCCGGCTGCAGAGCTCGGGCACCCAGCAGCTCAAGGGAATCCGCGACTTCTTCCGGACCCTCCCGTGGTGGCGGCTGGAGCCCGACGACCAGCGCCCGGTCGTCACAGGCGGGCGCGGGAGACCGGCGGCTCCGGACGTGTCGATGGACGTCCTGGACAGCGACTACGTCACGGCGGCCAGCACCCCGGACGGCGGTACGACCGTGGTGTACATCCCGACCGGCAGGACCATCCAGCTGGACGTGGACCGACTGCCCGTTCCCGCCACTGCCGTCTGGTTCGATCCGTCGTCGGGGCGAACGTCTCCGGCCACCGTGACGTCCTCCATGACGACCCCCGGGCCGAACTCGAGCGGGGATGGCGACTGGCTGCTGGTGATCCGTTCTCCAGGACGTGCTTCACCAAGACGACGATCTTCATCGTGATGTATTCACCCTCGAGGCACTTCGGCGAAGGGTTGCCGCGCAGCCTTGCGGCTGACGACAAGACCACCATCCTGAGTCCAGGATGTTTCGATGCACAGCGCTTCTGACCTGTACGTTCGCCACGCACGGATGCACAGCGCTCAGCCGTTTCCTAGTGGGCGACTGCCTCGACTGACGTTCGCGTGTGGCGAGGGGCGTTTGCCCAGACCAGCGGCTCTGGCCGCGTTCCTGACGGGGTCTTCCGGCCGTGGTGTCGCCGACATGGCCACTGGCGCGAGAATCAGGCGGGCGTGGCAATCGACCTGTCCCACGTTGCCTGAGACACGGCTTCCTCGATGCTCAGCAAGGCTCCCCTGCTGAGGGCGTCCGTCCAGGCCTGTTCGGGAACCGATCGCCTGGCGGGGTCGATGAAGCGGTCGAGGTTGTGCTGATCCGGGTCGGGACGTGGGATGCCGGCCAGCTCCCGCTGCTTCTCGGCTGTGCCCAGCAGGGTGGCGGCGTGCTCGGCGTGTCCCATCCCGGCCCAGATCGCGGCGGACGTGTCGATCAGGTCGATCGACAGTTCGATGTCGCCGAGGGCAATCGCGTCCGCCGCCACGTCACGCAGCAGCTCGTGCGCGCGCTCGGGCCCTTCTGAGTGGAGCAAGGCCTCCACGAGGTTGCACTGGTTGATCGCGACTCCCCAGGGGTCGTCCAGCGCCGTGTCCGCGGCAATCGCCGTGCGAGCAGCCTCGACCGCGGCTGCGTAGTCGCCGAGGTCCATGTGGATGTGGACGACATTGGTCAGCGCAGTCGCCTCGCGATGGCGATCGCCGATCTGTCGGGCGATGGACAGGCTGCGCTCGATCAAGACGCGGGCCTCGTTCACGTCACCGGCCTCGCGCCGGGCGATCCCCAGGCTGTTGGACTCCCGGGCCTCCCGGTCCAGGTCTCCGAGGCGATGGGCCATGGCGAGGGCCCTCTCGAGGGCCTGGCTGGCGGCAGTGAGATCCAGCTGCTGCACCGCGAGGATTCCTTCGCCGTGCAGCGCATCCACGACCTGTGCACTGTCGGGCACGTCGTGGCTGGCAAGCAGGCGCATCGCACGGTCGTGCCACGCGCGGCCCTCCGCGATGTGGCCGAAGCGGTACCAGTAGGCGTTCATGGGCTCCAGCAGTGCGTAGCCGCACTCGGCGCGCTCCCCAGCCGATGCCGCTGTCGAGGACAGGCACCACTCCAGCGCCGCTCGTACGTCCTCCTCCACCGCCTTCATGCGGTCCAGCGCACTCATCTGCCGGGGTCCGTTCAGCAGTCCACTGATCTCTGCTGCCACCTGCACGTACCACCGTGCGTGCGCCAGGCGCACGTCGTCATGCTCCTCGGACTCCTGCAGCTGTCCGCGCGCGAACCGCCGGATCGTCTCCAGCAGGAAGATCATCGGCTCGCCGTCGGGCCCCTCCACGATCTCCAGCAGGCTGACGTCGATGAGGTGTGCGACGACGTCGAGCGGATCCCGGTCCTGGACTCCGACGATGTGCGCGACAGCGTCCAGGTCGAACCGGCTGGAGAAGACGCCGAGCTGGCGGAACACCCGCTGGTCGCGTTCGTCGAGCAGGTCATAGCTCCAGCAGATCGCCCCGTGCAGGGTGCGCTGTCGCTCATCGCGGTCACCGATCGGAGATCGTGTCCGACGCGCGGTCGTCGATGCGGTGCAGGAGCGCCTTCGGGCTGAGCAGCCGTGAACGGGCAGCGGCCAGCTCGATGGCGAGGGGCAGACCGTCGAGTCGCCGGCAGAGGGCGACGACGTCGTCGACGTTGGCGGGAGTCAGGGCGAACGTCGGTTTGACCATTCTGGCCCGCCGGACGAAGAGGTCCACCGCCCCGGTCTGCACCTCCCCCAGGCTCCCGTCCGGCGTACGGTCCGGAACGGTCAGAGGGGACACCGGGTACTGCTGCTCGTCGACCAGGTGCAGGGGCCGGCGCGACGTGGCGAGGATCCGCAACCCTGGAGCCTCGCCCAGCAACCGGCTGACGACGACGTCGGCGTCGGTGATCTGTTCAAGGTTGTCCAGCACGAGGAATGCGGACCGGTCAGCGAGGAACTGCAGTGCACGTGCGTCGGGTGACATGTCGGCCTCGGCCGGAGCGCTCACGGCATCCGCGATCCCTGACCACATCAGGGTGGACCGATCGTAGGCGTGCAGACCCACGAAGTAGGTGTCCAACCCGAGCCGGCGCTCGAGCTCGCCGGCCACGGCGACGGCCAGCCGGGTCTTTCCGGTCCCCCCGGTGCCAGTCAGCGTCACCAGTCGAACGCCGCGGCGGTCGACCATGTCGCACAGCTCCGCGACCTCCCGCGAACGCCCGATCAGTCCCGTCGCGTACGTTGGCAGGCTCGCCGCGGTGCCGAGACTCCGGAGCGGGGGGTGCTCGTTGTCGAGGCCCGGAGCGTCGACGCCAAAGAGGTGCTCCGGCTCGGGAAGGTCCTTCAGGCGGTGCCATCCGAGGTCTCGCACCCGGTAGTCGGCGGTATTGGCACCCACCAGCTCCAAGGTGGATGCGGAGAGCACGATCTGGCCTCCATGGGCGGTGCCGGCGATCCGGGCGGCCCGGTGGACGTCGATGCCGATGTAGCTGTCCTCGTGCCGTTCGGGCTCACCGGTGTGCAGCCCGATCCGGACCCGCAACGGCACCTGTCCGGGCCAGTCGTACTGCCGCAAGCCCCGCTGCGCCTCGACCGCTGCCGAGATCGCCTCGTGCGCTGACGTGAAGACGACGAAGAAGCTGTCGCCCTCGGTCCCCATCTCATGGCCGTGGTGCGCTGCGAATGCCGTGCGCAGGATGCGTCGCTGCGCGGACAGCGCTTCGCCCCAGCGAGGCCCCAGCCCGTTGAGCAACGACGTCGATCCCTCGATGTCGCTGAACAGCATGGTCAGGGTCCCCGTCGGTAACGGGCTCATCCGGACAGTATGCCCTTCCGCGCACCCATGGGACCGGTCATCAGGAGTCAGGTGCGCGGACGGCGTCGCGTCGGTGCTGTTCCCCGGTGGTGGGTTACCATGGCCGCCGGCAGGCTGCATTGGAGGAGTCCCACGATGTCTCGTACTCGTCGTCTGGCAGTTGGCGCAGTGGCGGTCGTCCTGGCGGCGGCGATCCAACCGTCCGCGGCCACCGCCGCCGCGCCGGATGGATCCCTCAGAGGCCTTCTGTTGTCGGGCGAGGACACGTGTGGGTTCAAGACCGTCTACGTGGTCCCCCAGTCGCCATACCTGTTCGCGCCGGTGCGACTGCTGGCCGAGGACTTCACACCCAGCCGGGAATGGCTGTTCCCCTACGAGGTCGAGGTCATCAGCGGCGAGGGGCTGAAGGCTCGTCACCTGTTCCCCGGCGAGATCTACATCAGCCCGGGACAGCCGCCCGAGAACCTGGTGACCTGTGACTTCAGCGGGGCGACCAAGGAGGAAGGCAGCTTCGAGGTCCAGATCACCGGAGTCGTTCGAGGGCAGTGATGCCGCGTCCCGTGCCGTGGACATCTGAGAACGCACGCCTGACTGCGTAGCTCTCCGCTACCTGCAGAGCTGTGTCCGGGACGTTCGATCCTTCACGTCGACCCCGCCGGCAGCGATGGCGTTCTTCCAATGAGGTCGCTGTCCCCACTCAGCCGCCACGAGCCGTCGCGAGCGACGAGGTAGTGCCTCAGGGCCGCGGATTCAGGGACACTCGAACACCATTCGGCGATGAAGGCGGCGCTACCGACTGCGTCATCGGGGTCCCGGAACGCCTCCCATGCTTCGAGCGACGTGAGGGTTGCGTCGTCGTCCAGGCACGACCCGTAGAAGATCACGTCGACCTCTGTGCATCCGAAGCTCTCGAGCAGCTGTCCCCCTCTGACGTCCTGGAAAAGCGGGGCGATCTCCAGGGGTACTGCGCTCGTCCCCGGCCAGGGCGTCGCGGCATGAGTGAGTGGCCCTGTCGTTGCGCTGTGGATGGCTGGGACGAGAATCGCGGCGAGGAGCAGGCCCACCCCGATGGTCAGCGGATGCCACGTGAGGGAGAAGACGGGAGGTCGTCGCGGCGCCGGGCCCCCGCTGCCTGTGCTGGTCGAGTCTCGAGGGGTGCTCGCCATGTCATGCTCCGCGGCGGTCCACTCCTGCCCGGTCCAGTACCGCAGGCCTCGGCTGTGAGCGGAGTACCAACCCGGCTCTCGAGCGTTCATGGCGACTCCGTCCTGGGCGCCCAGGTCCTCCTAGACGGACCCTAGAGCGCGGAGCGCCTCGTGTCTGTAGGGTCAAGTGCGCCTGCGTCGGGCTTCAGCCGTCGGTGGACGTGTCAGTGTCCGACGCGTCCTTCTCCCGGCGCCACGGCATGGCTCGCCGCACGGTGGCACGCCAGTGCCGGCGCCCCTCCTCGGGAAGCAGCAGGGCGCGCACCCGGTCGCCGCGCCGCCGCCGCGAGAGCGCACCGGTCCACACGGTGTGAGCGTCGTCGGTGACATCGTCCAGCGCCAACCCCGGCCGGGCGTAGCGCGCTCGTTCCAGGGTGCCGACGACCCGGCCGAGCGCATCCGTCTCGTCCGGCGTCAGGTATGCCGCGCGGGCCAGCTGCCGGGAGGCCTGACGGGGAGTGGCGCCGTCGGGCGGGGTGAACCCGATGTCCTGCAGCCGCAGCAGCAGCGACTGCCACTCCGCCTCCACCCGCTCAGCGTCGTCACGGGCCCGTCGCCGCGCCCGTCGCCGCGAGAGCCACGCCCCGACCGGCACGACGGACACGGCGACGAGCGTGAGGAGCATGACCCCGATCGTCAGGGCGTTGTCGGAGACGAACCCGACGACTCCCCGGTCCGTCAGGCCGCCGCCCGGCGTCAGCTCCTCGTCGGCGAGGTTGCGGGTGGGCGCGGTCGAGGGTTCCGCGGAGGACGACGGGCCGGTGCTGGCGCTCGGCGAGGCGGTGGACCCCGTGTCGGTGGGCACGAGGCTGTAGTCCGGGGCCAGGCCGCTGCGGGAGCTCGGCGTGGGCTCGAAGCGGACCCAGCCGAGCTGCGGGAACCACAGCTCGGGCCACGCGTGGGCGTCGTTGATGCGCACGACCCGGTCGTCGCCGTCCGGCGACCCGGGCAGGTACCCCATGGTGAACCGCGCGGGGATGCCGGCCGCCCGGGAGAGCATGACCATCGCCGTGGCGAACTGGATGCAGTAGCCGCGCTTGGTCTCGAGGAACCTCGCCAGCGCGTCCGCGGGGAGGGTGCCGTCAGCAGCCTCGTCGGCGAGGTCGAGCGAGTACGTGAAGCCGCGCAGGTACGCCTGGATGCTGCGCGCCACGTCGAGCGGCGAGTCCCCGTCGTCCGTGAGCTGGTCCAGCAGGGCGCGCACCTCGTCCTCCGACCGGGGGTCGAGGGCGAGGTTGCCGTCGTCGAGCGCCGGCGCACCGGGGTCCCATGCGAACTGAGCGTCCGTGGGGTCGAGCTCGACGACGTCGGCCGTGTAGCTGTCGATGGGCTCGGTCAGCTGCACCACTCCCTGCGTCGTCATGTCCCAGGTGCCGGCAGGGAACGGTGTCCCGGTCGCACCGGCCGGCAGGGCGACCTGGGGGATGCGGACGCGGTTCTCGGTGACGGTGATCCGCTCGATCCGCCGGGGCACGTCGAGGCCGGCCACCGGCTCGGGGATCCGACCCTGCACCGGGACGTACGTGAAGCTGGAGCGCGTCTGCCACTTCCCCCGGCTGTAGGTGTCGAGGATTCCCACGCGCAGGGGCTCCAGACGTCCGGACGTGCTGCGGTAGCGCAGCACCGCCTGTGTCGAGCGGTTGCCGAGGTCGCGGGCGATGTCGACGCTCGAGGCGAGGCGCACGTTGGACCCGGTGCCGCCACGGCCGTTCTCGCTGCGCCCCAGCCCGTCGGCCAGGAACGTCGTGGGGAAGTGCGGCACCAGCCCGGGCAGGACGACGGCGGCGGCGAGGGCCGCCACACCGACGACCCGCCCCATGGTCGCGAACGCGGTCGTCGGGTCGGAGAACCGACCCGATGCCGAGCGCGGTGTCACCGCACCCCACGACCGGAGCGACACAACCCCCTGCCGACCGACGAGGGCGAGCCAGCAGACGATGGCCGGCGCGGCATACAACGCACCGAGCCCGTCGCCGGAGTTGGTCGCCGACCCCAGGAAGGCGCCGAGGAGCGGCACGCCGGCCAGCGCCGGGCTGCGGTAGGTCACCCCGATGGCGTCGACGGCGAGGCCGGTGAGCCCGATGAGGACGCTGACCGCCAGGATCGTGCCACGGTTGGCGGGCGCCGGTGCGGTGTAGCTCGTGACGGTCTCGTAGGCCTGCTGGAGGAGGATGCCGACGGCCCGCCCGGTCTCGGGCACCGGGACGACGTCGCGCCAGAGGTGACCCTGGCCGTGGAGCTGGGCCGCTCCGAGCAGGAGCAGCACACCCTGGCCGACGACGACGAGGGGACGTGACGAGGTGACGCGGCGCAACCCCATCCCGGCCAGGGCGACGAGGGTGACGAGCGCGGCGCTGGGGCGGAACCAGGCGGCCGTCGGCGTGAAGAGGGTCGTCAGCGGGAGGGCGACCGCCAAGGTCGCGAGCGCCGCGAGCAGGGTCTCGACGGGTCGGACGCGGTTCACCGGGCCCCCACGAGCTGAGCTCCGACGACGGCGGACCAGGCACCGGCCGGGCTCGTGCGCGCGTCGACGAGTGTCGTCATCCAGCCCGAGGACTGGAGTGTCGCCGCCGTCGCCGCGGCGTGGGCGCTGGCTCGCACCTCACCACTGCGCTGGCCACGACCCGAGAACGTGTGGGGGTCGACGACCATCGCGACGCCGGTGGACCCGGGTTGCCGCAGCGCGGCGAGGGTGCGGGCGTCGTCGTCGCCGAGTGGTCCTCCGACGTAGACGACGAGACCTCCCTGGGACGTCAGGGCGTTGGCGGCGTGCAGCACCGCTTGCAGGCCCTCGTCACCGCCGAGCGCCACCCGGGCCAGAGACTCCAGCGCGTCCGGGACTGTCTCGTCGTGGTGGGTCCCGGTGTCGGCGCGGGGGTCTGCGGTCAGGAGGTGCAGGGCGAACCCCCCGTCCCCGACGTGTGCCGTGACGGATGCCGCGGTCGTCACGCACCACTCGAACGAGCTGTGCCGACCCGACCCCGCATGGCCCGAGGACCTCGAGTCGAGGACGACGACGGCACGGCGCTTGGCCGGTCGGTCCTCCTGGCGCACCATGAGCTCCCCGGTGCGTGCAGTCGCCGGCCAGTGGATGCGCCGCAGGTCGTCGCCGTCGCGGTACTCGCGCACCGTCTGGTCGTCCTCGCCGTGGAGGGCAACCATGTGGGGCACCGAGCCCTCGGACCCCATCCCGCTCCCGAGCGACCGTCCTCCGGGCAGCGGGACGACGCGGGGGAGCACGATGACCTCGGCCTCCCCGCTCACCGCGGCGGCGCGCAGCGTGAGGCCGAACGGGTCGCGGACCCGCACGCCCAGCGGGCCGATGCGGTGGACCCCCCGGGTGTGCGACCGGACGGTGTACTGGAGCTCGTGGGCCTCGCCCGGGCGCAGCGAGGGAACGACGAAGCGCGGCCGGTCACCGAGGGCGTAGTCGATCGACTCCTCCGCCATGACCACGGGCGACGTGCTCGTCTCCTTGTTGCGGATGCGCACCGTGATGACGGAGCGCTCGTCGATGGCGATGCGCGAGGGGGCGGCGGTGCGGGCGACGTCGAGCTGAAGGTCGTGGCGCCGCACGAGGACGAGCGAGATGACCGTGAGGGCGAGGAGGAGGATGCCGACCCGGGTCACGTCGTGCTGTCCGAGGAGGATGCCCGAGGCGACGAGGACGAGCCCGCAGCCGGCGAATGCCGAGCCTCGGGTGGTCAGTGAGCGGCGGAGCTGTCGCACGGGACCTCAGCGGGTGGGAGCGGGGACCCGGACGCGCTGGAGGAGGTCGCCGACGACGTCCGCCGTCGTCCGACGAGCCATCTGCGTCTCCCCGGTCGGGATGAGCCGGTGCGCGAGCACGGGCACGGCCACCTGCTGCACGTCGTCCGGGAGGACGTGGTCGCGCCCGGCCAGGGCCGCGTGGGCGCGCGAGGCGCGCAGGAGGTGGATCGTGGCACGCGGTGACGCACCGAGGCGCAGGGCGCTGCTCGACCTCGTCGCGTGGGTGAGGTCGACGATGTACTGCTTCACGGCGGGGGAGGCGTGCACCTCGCGGACGGCGGCGATCATCGCGGAGACCGTGGCGGCATCGGTGACCGGCTCGAGGTCCTCGAGCGGCGACACCCCGCCGTGGAGGTCGAGCATGTCGAGCTCGGAGCGGGCCGACGGGTAGCCGATCGAGATGCGGGCCATGAAGCGGTCGCGCTGGGCCTCGGGGAGGGGGTAGGTGCCCTCCATCTCGATGGGGTTCTGGGTCGCCATGACCATGAACGGGCGCGGCAGCGAGTAGGTCGTCCCGTCGACGGTGACCTGGGCCTCCTCCATGGACTCGAGCAGCGCGCTCTGGGTCTTGGGGGAGGCGCGGTTGATCTCGTCGCCGACGACGACGTTCGCGAAGATGGCCCCCGGGCGGAACTCGAAGTCGCGCACGTCCTGGTTGAACACCGAGACACCGGTGATGTCGCTCGGCAGCAGGTCGGGCGTGAACTGCACGCGCCGCACCGTGCAGTCGATGGACCGGGCCAGCGTCTTGGCGAGCAGGGTCTTGCCGACCCCGGGGACGTCCTCCACGAGGAGGTGCCCCTCCGCCAGCAGCACCGTGATGGCGGTGCGCACGACCGACTGCTTTCCCTCGATCACCGAGTTCATCGACGCGGCGAGCGACGCCGACACCTGGAGCACCTGGTCGAGCGACGCACCGCGCGTCGGCGCCCCGCGATCGGTCGCCGGGACGGTCCTGCGTTCCTTGCTGATCTCGCTCACGAGGGATCCCTTCGTCGTCAGGTACCCCGGCCAACGATCCGTCGGTGCGCAGGGTGCCTCGATCTTGCCTCACGAAGCCGCGATGCGGGAGACCCCGGGGCACACCTCCTCGGGTGCCTGCACGTGGCACACCCGCAGGTCGGGCCGCTGCTCCACCGCCCTCCACCCGGTGACCACGAGGGGCGGGGAGGTGGCACCTCGAGGTGGCGCCGGGGTCGCGTCGGCGCGCCTCGAACGTCGTGGGAGGGTCGTGCAGACACGCTTCCTCCACTTCGCTCCACGGACGCTGACCTGCACGGACACTCATCAGCATGACGTATAGAGCAGAAGATTCGTGCTCTGGTGGTCCCTGGTGGAGTAATGTGGAGGAATCCGGTGCATCCGGGCGGGTCGCGCAGGGTCGAGGAGGTGATGCCCGTGGACGAGTTCCTGGGCACCCACACGCCCCGGCTCGACGACAAGGGGCGGCTCTTCCTCCCCGCCCGCTTCCGGGGCGCCCTCGCCGCGGGGCTGGTCGTCACGACGGGTCAGGAAGGGTGTCTCTACGTCTTCCCGACGGCGGAGTTCCACCGCATCTCCGGCCTCATGCAGGCCGCTCCCGGCTCGTCGCGCCAGGTGCGTGACTTCGTGCGGGTCTTCCGGGCCAGCGCCCACCCCGACACCCCCGACCGCCAGGGCCGCGTCACCATCCCCGCGGCCCTGCGCGCGTACGCGCACCTCGACAAGGAGTGCACGGTCATCGGCAACGGCAACCGGCTCGAGCTCTGGGACTCGGCCGCGTGGTCGGACTACCTCGCCGAGGTCATGCCCGCCTACTCCTCCTACTCGGTCCCCTCGGAGGAGGTGGTCCCGGGCCTGTGAGGCCCGCTGCCCTCCCTCACCCCGCCTGCGCGGCGGCCAGACGCCAAGACGCCACCCACGCCGACCTCCAGACGACCGCGACCGACCCGACCGCCGGCCTCCAGCCGACCCGTCTCCCGACGCGACTTCCCCCGCGCCGGGCGCGGATCGGATGGGGACCCGCTGCCGGGTCGACCGGCACCCGACAGCAGAAGCTGGAGACCCCGACACCCAAGAACCCGAGACCCGACCCCGGAGACCCGACCCCCACCGCACGCCACCAGCCCCTAACCGAGGGAGGACCACGATGAGCAGCCGAGGAGACGCCGCGGAGCGGCACGTCCCGGTGCTGCGCGACCGCATCGTCGAGCTCCTCGCGCCGGCGCTCCGGGAGGAGGGCTCCGTGTGCGTCGACGGCACCCTGGGCCTGGGAGGGCACGCCGAGGCGATCCTCGAGCACTGCCCGGGTGCCCGTCTGATCGGCCTGGACCGTGACGAGGAGGCCCTCGTCCTGGCCCGCGAACGGCTCGTCCGCTTCGGGGACCGGTTCCTCGGCGTGCACGCGGTCTACGACGACATCGCCTCCGTCCTCTCGCAGCACGCCGACGGCACCGCGATGGCCATCCTCTTCGACCTCGGCGTCTCCTCGCTCCAGCTCGACGAGCCGGAGCGGGGCTTCGCGTACCGCCACGACGCCCCGCTCGACATGCGCATGGACCAGTCGCGCGGACGGACCGCGGCGGACGTCCTCAACACGTCCTCGCACGGTGAGCTCGCCCGGATCCTGCGGACCTACGGCGAGGAGCGGTTCGCCGGCCGCATCGCGTCCGCGATCGTCCGGGAGAGGGAGCATCGGCCGTTCGACACCTCGGCCCGTCTCGTCGAGGTCATCCGCTCCGCCGTCCCCGCCGCCTCGCAGCGCACGGGCGGGCACCCCGCGAAGCGCACCTTCCAGGCACTGCGCATCGAGGTGAACGCCGAGCTCGAGGTGTGGGAGCGGGCCGTCACGGCCGCGATCGGGGCGCTCGCCCCCGGCGGGCGGATCGCTGTGCTGTCGTACCACTCCCTCGAGGACCGCATCACGAAGCGGGCCTTCGCCGCGGGCGCCACCAGCCGCACCCCTGTCGGTATGCCGGTGGAGCTCCCCGAGCTCGCGGCATACCTCAGGCTGCTGACCCGCGGCGCGGAGGTGCCCAGCCGGCAGGAGCAGGACGCCAACCCCCGCTCGGCATCCGCGCGGCTGCGTGCCGCCGAGCGCCTGCCGTCACCGACGGGGGCAGCGGCATGAGCCAGCTCGCACCGGTGCGGTCGCTGCCGAGGACGACCAGCCGCAGGGCTGCGACGACTCCGCGCCAGCTCAAGGTCGTCTCGCTGCCGGAGATCCAGGGCAACGGCGCGTTCCTCGCGCTCTGCGTCCTCCTGCTCCTCGCCGGGTTCGTCGGCGTGCTCATGCTCAACACGGCCATGGCCAAGGGTTCGTACACGATGCGCGACCTGCAGGCCCGTGCCGACGAGCTGACCGACCGCCAGGACGCCCTGCGCCACTCGATCGACGAGGTGTCCGGCCCGGGTCCGCTCGCCAAGCGGGCTCGTGCCCTCGGCATGGTGCCGGCGGAGACCCCCGCGTTCCTCCGGCTCTCCGACGGCAAGGTGCTCGGGGTGGCGAAGAAGGCCGGCCGGAACACCACCTTCCGGGTGGTCACCGAGACCCAGGCGCCGACGGTACCGGGCCCGTCCCCGGCCGCCCCGTCACCCTCACCCTCACCCTCACCCTCCCCGTCCATGTCGACGCCGACGGGAGCGGCGACCGGCTCCACTCCGACCACGCCGTCGACCGCACCGACGACCGCAGGCACCGGAGCGACGCCCGGGCCGTCTCCTTCGACCGCGGCCACCACGCCGAGTCCCACCCCGACCCGCTGATCGGACGACCGGCCCCGAGACCATGACGGAGACCTCGTGACGCAGCGCAGGACGCCACCGCCCCCGGGGCGCGCGACGTCGGGTCGGCCTGCCCCCACGAGGGCGTCGGGTCCTCGAGACCAGGGTGGGGCCCCCCAGGGGTCCCGCCCCGCGCCGGCTCGCTCCAGCTCCGGGAAGACCAGGCCGCGGGGAGACTCACCGTCCCGCCCTGCGCGGCCGCAGCGCGCCCCACTGCCCCCGCGCTCAGCACGCCCCCCACGACCCACGACGGCCCGCGGCAGCGGCCCCGTCCGGCGCCCGGCATCCGCGTCGTCGCGTCCCTCCGCCCGGCCCGCCCCACCGTCCGGTGGGTCCGGCGGGTCGGGACGCCGACGGCGCACCCGCCGCGGGCCAACCCCCCAGGGCAACCCGCGCCGGCGGATGCGCTTCCTCACGATGGCCAGCATCTTCGTGCTCAGCGTCTTCGCCGCCCAGCTCGTCCGGATCCAGGGCTTCGACGCCAAGGCGGTCGCCGAGGAGGCCCAGGTCCGCCGCGAGGCCGCCCAGATCATCCCGGCGATGCGCGGCCGGGTGCTGGCGTCCGACGGGACCGTGCTCGCCTCGAGCGTCGTGCGCGAGGTCGTCGTCGCCGACCAGCAGGCCGTGTGCACCTACGGCACCCGGAAGAACGACTGCGACCCGGCGCGGTCGGCGGACGCCGTGCAGAAGGCAGCTTTCAAGCTCGCCCCGCTCCTCCAGACGACCGTCTCGGAGCTGGTCCCGAAGCTCACGGGAACGAGCCGCTACCGCATCCTCAGCCGGGACGTCTCGCCCCTGACCTGGAACAAGATCGCCGAGCTGGAGATCCCGGGCATCTACCGCGACCGTCGCGAGACCCGCGCGGAGCGCACCTACCCCCAGGGCATGACGACCGCCTCGCTCGTCGGGTACATGACCGGCGCCGGGGAGCCCGGTGGCGGAGTCGAGCTCATGATGGACAAGGACCTCCGGGGCACTCCGGGCAAGGAGACCTTCGAGCAGGGCCGCGACGGGACGGTCATCCCGGTCGGCCAGACCTCGCTCGTGCCCGCCGTGGACGGCCAGGACGTCACCCTCACGATCAACTCGGGCCTCCAGTGGTATGCGCAGAACGCGCTCGCCCAGCGGGTCAAGGAGACCAAGGCCGCGTCCGGCACGGTCGTCATCATGGACGTCAAGACCGGCAACCTCCTCAGCGTCGCGTCCTACCCCACGTTCGACCCCGACACCGACGTCGGCAAGAAGGGCGTCATGCTGCGCAACGTCGCCTTCTCCGACGTGTTCGAACCCGGGTCGACGTCGAAGATCATGACCATCGCCGCCGCGCTCGAGGAGGGTGAGGTCACCCCGTCGACACCGGTCATCATCCCGAACCGCCTCCCGCGCTACGACGCCTCGTTCAAGGACAGCCACGAGCACGCGACGCTCTATCGCACGGCCGCGGGCACGCTCGCCGAGTCGAGCAACATCGGGACCGTCCTCATCAGCGAGACGATGACCTCGAAGACGCTCGAGGGCTACTTCCGCAAGTTCGGGCTCGGGAAGCCCTCCGGCAGCGGGTTCCCGGGCGAGTCGGGCGGCATCCTGGCGAAGTCCGAGACGTGGAGCGGCACGAAGAGGGCCACGGTGGCCTTCGGCCAGGGCCTGTCGGTCACCGCCATCCAGGCCGCCTCGGTCTTCCAGACGATCGCCAACGACGGCGTGCGGGTCGCGCCGCGCCTCGTCGACAGCGTCACGGCGGCCGACGGCACGGTGACGACGACGCCCGACGCGAGCGGCTCCCGGGTCGTCTCCCACCAGACCGCCGCAGACCTCAGCCGGATGCTCGAGGGCGTCGTCAGCCCCGACGGCACGGCCGAGGAGGCGCAGATCCAGGGGTACCGGGTCGCCGGCAAGACCGGAACCGCCGACTACTACGACGCCCAGGTCGGCCGCTACAGCGGGCGCACGGCCAGCTTCATCGGCTACGCCCCGGCCGACGACCCGCAGATCGTCGTGGCCGTCATGGTGCAGAAGCCGACCTACCCG
Organism: uncultured Actinomycetota bacterium; assembly: GCA_963811475.1. Lineage (GTDB taxonomy): Bacteria > Actinomycetota > Actinomycetes > Actinomycetales > Dermatophilaceae > Fodinibacter. The sequence goes on along the minus strand of CAWERJ010000034.1, from coordinate 265,224 downwards.
TTCTTCGGTGGCTACGTCGCCGGGCCGGTCTTCAAGGACGTCACGACGTACGCCCTCCAGGAGCTCAAGATCCCCCCGACCGGGGCCAAGCCGCCCAAGGTGACCCTCAAGGTGTCGCCGGCCAAGGCCCTGGCGGACCCCACACTCCTCCGCGACGGTCGCAAGCGCAGCGGACGGTAGGGTCGGTGAGCGTGGCCGTTCCCCGACCGACCCTGCTCCGCAGCACCCCGATCCGTGACCTCGCCGTCCTCGTGGGGGCCGCCGACCCGGGGTCGGCGGCCCTCGTCACCGGGGTGACGCTCGACTCCCGTGGCGTCCTGCCCGGGGACCTGTATGCCGCGCTGCCCGGGTCCCGTGCCCACGGCGCCGACTACGCCGCCTCCGCCGTCGGGGCGGGAGCGACTGCCGTCCTCACCGACCCGGAGGGCGCCCACCGGGTGCGCAGTGCGGGGCTCACCGTCCCTCTCCTCGTCGTCGAGCGACCCCGGGCCGTCCTCGGTGAGGTCGCGGCCCGCGTCGTCGGCACCGAGGACCTCGACCTGCGCCTCGTGGGGATCACGGGGACCAACGGGAAGACGACCACGGCATACCTCGTCCACTCCGCCCTCAAGGCCCTGGGCCACCGGCCGGGCCTGATCGGCACCGTCGAGACCCGCATCGGCGACGAGCGCCTCGACAGCGTGCGCACGACCCCCGAGGCGCCCGAGCTGCATGCCGTCCTCGCCGTCATGGCCGAACGCGGCCTCGACACCTGCGTCATGGAGGTCTCGAGCCATGCGCTCGCGCAGCACCGGGTCGACGGTGTCGTCTTCGACGTAGCGCTCTTCACGAACCTCTCCCGGGACCACCTCGACTTCCACGCCGACATGGACGACTACTTTGCGGCAAAGGCCTCGCTCTTCACCCCCGAGCGGGCCCGCCTGGGCCTGGTCTGCGTCGACGACGAGTGGGGCCGCCGGCTGGTCGAGCGGGCCGGCATCCCGGTACAGACGCTCGGGGCCGGGTCGGGGGCCGACTGGCAGGTCACCGTGGATGCCGCGGACCCGTCCCGCTTCCGGCTCGCTGCGGAGGGGGTGGACCTCGACCTGAGGTCGAGCCTCCCGGGCGACTTCAACGTCACCAACACGGCCATGGCCGCGGCCGCCCTCGTCCTCCTCGGCGAGGATCCCCAGGAGGTGGGGCGGGCCGTGCTCACCGACCCCCACGTCCCGGGCCGGATGGAGACCGTGGCCGGGGAGGGGGGCCCGGCACCCCGGGTCGTCGTCGACTACGCCCACACCCCTGAGGCCATCCGGGCGGCGTTGCACGCGCTGAGGCCGACGACACCCGGCCGGCTCGTGTGCGTCACCGGCGCCGGCGGTGACCGCGACCGGGACAAGCGGCACGCGATGGGCGCGGCGGCCGCGTCGGCGGCCGACCTCGTCGTCGTCACCGACGACAACCCGCGGTCGGAGGACCCCGCGTCGATCCGGGCGGCGGTGCTGGAGGGGGTCGAGTCGGTCCGCTCGAGCGGGCGGCCCGTCGAGGTGCTCGTCGTCGGCGACCGTCGGGAGGCCATCCGTGCCGCCGTCCGCGCCGTGTGGGGGGAGGGCCGGTCGGCGACCGTCGCCGTCGTCGGCAAGGGGCACGAGCGCGGCCAGGACGTCGGCGGCGTCGTGCACCCCTTCGACGACCGCGAGGAGGTCCGCGAAGCCCTTCGCCACGCGGCGGGGGAGGGCGCCGCGTGATCGCGCTGACGCTCACCGAGGTCGCGCACGCGACCGGGGGGTCCGTCGAGGTGCCCGACGGTGTCGACCCCGACTTGCTCGTCGTCGACGGACCGGTCGTCACCGACTCGCGCGAGGCGGCACCACGGGGGCTCTACGTCGCCCGCATCGGTGAGCAGGCCGACGGGCACGACTTCGTCGCCGGGGCCGTCGAGCGTGGTGCGGTGGCCGCCCTCGTCAGCCGGCCCGTGCCGGGCGTCCCGTGCGTCGTCGTCGCCGACCCGCAGGAGGCGTTCGGCGCGCTGGCCCGCGAGGTCGTCCGGCGCCTCCCCGGCCTCGAGGTCGTCGGTATCACCGGGTCGTCGGGCAAGACGAGCACGAAGGACCTCCTCGGGTCGGTGCTCGGGACGGCGGGCCCGACCGTCGCGCCCATCGGCTCCTACAACTCCGAGGTCGGCGTGCCGCTCACGGTGTGCCGGGTGGAGGCCGACACGCGGTTCCTCGTCGTCGAGATGGGGGCGCGCGGGATCGGCCACGTCGCCTACCTCGCGCGGATCGCTCCACCACGCGTCGGGGTGGTGCTCAACGTCGGGACCGCACACGTCGGTGAGTTCGGGTCCCGCGAAGCCATCGGCCGCGCGAAGGCCGAGCTCGTGGAGTCCCTGCCCACCCACGGCCTGGCCGTCCTCAACGCCGACGACCCCGTGGTGCGGGCGATGGCGACGGTGGCACGCTCGCGCGTCGTGCTCGTCGGTGAGGCCGAGGACGCCGGGGTCCGCGCCACCGACGTCTCGCTCGACGCCGGCGGGCGCGCGTCCTTCACCGTCCACGCCCCCGAGGGCACCCGGGCGGTGCAGCTCGGGCTGGTCGGGCGGCACCACGTGGGCAACGCCCTCGCCGTCCTGGCCGTGGCCACCGAGCTGGGTATGCCGTTCGAGTCGGCCTGTGCCGCACTCGAGTCCGCGCGTGCACTGAGCCGGTGGCGGATGGAGGTGACCGAGCGCGACGACGGGGTCACCCTCGTCAACGACGCCTACAACGCCAACCCCGACTCCATGCGTGCCGCCCTCACTGCTCTCGAGCGGATGGGCGAGGGTCGCCGCACCTGGGCGGTGCTCGGGACGATGCTCGAGCTGGGCGACGAGTCGGCGGCCCTGCACGCCGAGGTCGGGGCCGAGGTCGTCGCCCACGGTGTCGACGAGCTCGTCGTCGTCGGCGACGCGGCATCCGCCCTCGCCGACGGGGCGGCCAAGGCGGGCGAGGCAAAGGACGCGTCGCCGGCCGCGAGCCGCCGGGTGGGAACCCGAACGCGGCTCGCCGCGGACGCCGACGCGGCGGAGCAGCTCCTGCGCGAGGAGCTCCGGCCGGGTGACGTGGTCCTCTTCAAGTCCAGCCGTGACGCGGGTCTACGGTTGCTCGGAGACCGACTGGCCGGACCGAGGGAGGCGCAGCAGTGAAGGCTGTGCTCATCGCGGCCGTCGTGTCGCTGTTCATCGCGCTCTTCGGCACGCCGATGCTCATCCGCTTCCTCGTCCGCAAGGGCTACGGCCAGTTCATCCGCGACGACGGCCCGACCTCGCACCACACCAAGCGGGGCACGCCGACCATGGGTGGTGCGGTCATCGTCGGGAGCTCGCTCGCGGCATACGGCATCGCGCACCTGCTCACCGGACAGAAGCCGACGGTGAGCGGTCTGCTCGTCCTCTTCCTCATGTCCGGCATGGGGTTCGTCGGGTTCCTCGACGACTTCATCAAGATCAGCAAGCAGCGCAGCCTCGGCCTCCGGTCCGGTGAGAAGCTCGCGGGTCAGACCCTCGTCGCGGTGATCTTCGCGATCCTCGCGCTCCAGTTCCCCAACAGCGGGTTCCGCACGCCCGCGTCGACGTCGATCTCGTTCGTCCGCGACACCCCGCCCGACCTCGCGTTCGCCGGCCCCCTCATCGGGGTCGTGCTCTTCGTCATCTGGGCCAACATCATCGTGGCCGGCACGAGCAACGGCGTGAACCTCACCGACGGGCTCGACGGACTGGCCACGGGTGCGTCGGCCATGGTGTTCGCCGCGTACGTCCTCATCAGCATCTGGCAGTTCAACCAGAACTGCCAGTGGAACCCCGGCACGAAGTGCTACGAGGTGAGGGACCCGCACGACCTCGCGATCGTCGCGGCCTGCGGCATGGGGGCCTGCTTCGGGTTCCTGTGGTGGAACGCCTCGCCGGCCAAGATCTTCATGGGTGACACCGGGTCCCTCGCCCTCGGCGGCGGGCTGGCGGGCCTGGCGATCCTGACCCGCACCGAGCTGCTCGTCGTCATCCTCGGCGGGCTGTTCGTCACCATCACGCTCTCCGTGATCATCCAGGTCGCGAGCTTCAAGACAACCGGGAGACGGGTGTTCCGGATGGCACCCCTGCAGCACCACTTCGAGCTGCTCGGGTGGCAGGAGGTCACGATCGTCATCCGGTTCTGGATCGTGGCCGGGCTGTTCGTCGCCCTCGGGCTCGGGCTGTTCTACGCCGAGTGGGTGGTGGGCGCCGGATGAGCGGAGCCACCCCCGGCGACCGCCTCGCCGGACTGACGCACCGTGACGCCGACTGGGCAGGGCTCCGGGTCGTCGTCGCCGGCCTCGGCGTGAGCGGGTTCGCTGCTGCCGACGCCCTGCTCGAGCGGGGCGCCGAGGTCACCGTCGTCGACGCCGCGGAGCCCACGGAGGGGTCCACGGTCGGCGAGCGCGCCCGCATCCTCGACATCCTCGGTGCGGTGCTGCTCCTCGGTCCCGACGCCGTCACCGGTATGCCGGGCACACCCGTCGACCTCGTCGTCACCTCACCGGGGTGGCGGCCCGACCAGCCCGTGCTCGCCGCCGCGGCGGCTGCCGGCGTGCCTGTGTGGGGTGAGGTCGAGCTCGCGTGGCGCATGCGGTCCCGCGACGGCTCCGCGCCGTGGCTCACGGTCACGGGGACCAACGGCAAGACGACGACGGTGCAGATGCTCACGTCGATCCTGCGGGCCGCCGGACTGCGGGCGTGCAGTGCCGGGAACGTCGGCACGCCGATCCTGGAGGCGGTTCTGCACCCCGTGCCGTTCGACGTCATCGCCGTCGAGCTGTCGAGCTTCCAGCTGCACTGGTCGCACTCGGTCGCTCCGCGGGCCTCGGTGTGCCTCAACGTCGCCCCGGACCACGTCGACTGGCACGGCTCGCTGGAGGCATACGCCGCAGCCAAGGGAAAGGTCTACTCCAACACCGAGATCGCGTGTGTCTACAACGTCCAGGACGAGCTGACGATGCACCTCGTCGAAGAGGCTGACGTCCAGGAAGGCTGTCGCGCGGTCGGATTCACGCTCGGTGTGCCCGGACCCTCCGAGGTGGGAATCGTCGACGACATCCTCGCCGACCGGGCGTTTGTCGAGCAACGCCTCACTGCCGCAGCCGAGCTCGCGTCGCTCGACGACCTGCGCGGCGAGGCACCGGAGGCACCGCCCCACCTCGTCGCGAACGCTCTCGCGGCCGCCGCGCTCGCCCGCGCGCACGGTGTCCCGGCCGGGGCGGTCCGGGCCGGGCTGCGGGCGTTCGTGCCCGAGCCCCACCGCATCGCCGAGGTGGGGACGGTGGCAGGTGTGCGGTGGGTCGATGACTCGAAGGCGACGAACCCCCATGCGGCGCAGGCGAGCCTGACGGCATACGAGCACGTCGTGTGGGTGGCGGGGGGGCTCCTGAAGGGAGCAGACGTCGACGAGCTCGTGGCGGCGGCGGCCGACCGGCTGCGGGGCGTCGTCCTCATCGGGCGCGACCGGGCCGCCCTGGCCGAGGCACTCGCCCGACACGCGCCGGATGTCCCGGTCGTCGATGTCGAGCGCACCGACACTGGAGCCATGGACCTGGTGGTGAGGGAGGCCCTCGCGCTCGCGCACGAGGGGGACGTCGTCCTGCTCGCACCGGCCGCCGCGTCCATGGACATGTTCGCCGACTACGGCGCGCGCGGTGACGCCTTCGTCGGATCGGTCCACCGGCTCGCCGCGGGGGAGTAGCCCGTGAGCAGCGCGACCGCACCGGTGCGCGCCAGCGCCACCGGCACGTCGCGGGCCGGCTGGTTCGCGCGGTTCGACTCACCGGTCACGACGTACTACCTCCTCGTCTGCGTGACGGCGGCCCTCGTCATCTTCGGGCTCATCATGGTGCTGTCCGCCTCCGCCATCGTGTCGATCGACAAGACCTCCTCGGCCTACACGATCTTCGTCAGCCAGGCGGTCTTCGCCGCGATCGGCGGGGTGGCGCTCGTCGTCGCCTCGCGCATCCCCGTCCGGGGGTGGAAGCGGCTCGCCCTGCCGATCCTCGTGGTCGGCGTGGTTCTCCAGCTGCTCGTCCTCACCCCGATGGGCGTCAACGTCAACGGCAACCAGAACTGGCTGCGGCTCGGTCCGGTCAACGTCCAGCCGTCCGAGCTCATCAAGGTGGGCCTCGTCCTGGCCGGCGGGCTCGTCCTCGCCGCCAAGCGCAAGAGCCTCCACGCCCTGGGCCACGTCGTCGTGCCCTACCTCGTCCCGGTCGCGGCCGCGAGCATCGCGGCCGTCGTGCTCGGCGGTGACCTCGGCACCGTCCTGGTCCTCGGGGCGATCGTCGCGGGGGTGCTCTTCGCGGCCGGGGTGCCCCTCCGCTGGTTCGGCTTCGTCGGTGTCCCCTTCGTCGCCATGGCAGCGGCCTACATCGTGACGAGTCCCAACCGGCTCGGGCGGTTCGACGTCTGGCTGGGTCGCAACACCGACGAGTGGGGTGCCGCGCGGCAGCCCATCCACGGCCGCTTCGCCCTTGCGGACGGTGGGTGGCTCGGGCTCGGGCTCGGTGCCAGCAGGGAGAAGTGGGGCCTGCTCTCGGAGCCGCACAACGACTTCATCTTCGCGATCATCGGCGAGGAGCTCGGGTTGCCCGGCACCCTCGCGGTCCTCGTCCTCTTCGCCGCGCTCGCCCTCGCCTGCTACCGGCTCGTCACCCGCACCGACGAGCTGTTCGTCAGGGTCGCGACCGCGGGCGTCATGACGTGGATCGTCGTCCAGGCCGCGATCAACATCGGGGCCGTCATCGGCCTCCTGCCCGTCATCGGCGTGCCGCTCCCTCTCGTGTCCTCGGGTGGGTCGTCGCTCGTCACGACGCTGTTCGCCCTCGGGATCCTGCTGTCCTTCGCGCGATCCGAGCCGGGGTGTGCCGACGCCCTGTCCGCGCGCCCCTCGGCCCTCAGGCGGTCACTCGCCGTGCTGCCCGCCGTCGCTCGCGCCCGCAGGTCCCGCTCGTGACCGCGGCTGGACCCCGGTCCGTCCTGCTCGCCGGTGGCGGCACGGCAGGACACGTCTCGCCGCTGCTCGCCCTCGCCGACTGCCTGCGCCGACGGGACCCCGAGGTCCGGCTCACCGCCCTCGGCACGACGGAAGGGCTCGAGGCGCGCCTCGTGCCCGAGCGGGGGTACCCGCTGCTCGTGGTGCCGAAGGTCCCGTTCCCGAGGCGTCCGTCCAGCGACCTGTTCCGCCTTCCGGGCAACCTCCGCCGAGCGGTCCGGGCGGCCGAGGACGCGCTCGACAGCACCGGGGCGGAGGTGGTCGTCGGCTTCGGCGGCTACGTCGCGACGCCTGCGTACATCGCGGCGCGGCGCCGGGGCACGCCCGTGGTCGTCCACGAGCAGAACGCCCGCCCCGGACTCGCGAACCGGCTCGGCGCGCGGTTCGCGGCTGCCGTCGGCGTCACCTTCCCGGGGACGCGGCTGCCGCACGCCACCGTCACGGGCATGCCGCTGCGGCGCGAGATCGCGAGCCTGGACCGGACGGCCCACCGGGCCGAGGCGCGCGAGCACTTCGGTCTCACCGACGGTCCGACGGTGCTCGTCACCGGGGGGTCGCTCGGGGCCCAGCGCCTCAACGACGCCTTCGCCGCCGCCTCGGCCGACCTCTCGACGGCCGGCATCCAGGTCCTCCACGTGACCGGCGTGGGCAAGGAGTTCGTGCCGGACCAGGGCCCTGGCGCGACGTATGCCGTCCTTCCCTACTGCGACCGCATGGACCTCGCGTATGCCGCCGCCGACCTCGTCGTGGCCCGCTCCGGCGCGAACACCGTCTGCGAGCTCACGGCCGTCGGGCTCCCCGCGGTCTACGTCCCACTCCCTGTCGGCAACGGCGAGCAGCGGCTCAACGCCGCGGCGGCGGTGGCGGCGGGCGGGGGCCTGCTCGTCGACGACGCCGCCGTCACGCGTGCCTGGGTGACCTCCGTCGTCAGCGAGCTCGTCCTGGACGCCGACCGGCTCGCGGCGATGGCCGCGGCATCCGCCTCGGTGGGGGAGCGCGACGGCGACGAGCTGCTCGCCGACCTCGTCGTCTCCGCCGCGGCGAGAGGCCGCTGAGCCATGGCCGACACCACCTCGCGCTTCGTCTTCACCGACCCGGTGCCGCCCCTCGACGAGCTGGGCCGGGTGCACCTCATCGCGATCGGTGGCGCCGGGATGTCGGCGGTCGCCAAGCTCCTGCGCGCTCGGGGTGTCGAGGTGTCCGGGTCCGACATGGCCGACACCAGCGCGCTGGCATCGGTGCGCGGCAGCGGGGCCCGCGTCCACGTCGGCCACGACCCGGCCCACGTCGCCGGCGCCGACACCGTCGTCGTCTCGTCGGCCGTCCGGGAGGACAACGTCGAGCTCGCGGCGGCGCGCGCCGCGGGCATCAGGGTGCTCCACCGCTCCCAGGCGCTCGCCTCGCTCATGGGGGACGCGCGCCGGGTGGCGGTCGCCGGCGCCAACGGGAAGACGACGACGACCTCGATGCTCGTCGTCGCCCTCACCGCAGCCGGGGCGGACCCCTCGTTCGCGTGCGGCGGCGAGATCGCCCAGCTCGGCACGAACGCCACCCTGGGCCGTGGTGACGCGTTCGTCGTCGAGGCCGACGAGAGCGACGGCTCGTTCCTCGTCTACCGGCCGCACGTCGCCGTCGTCACGAACGTCCAGGCCGACCACCTCGACCACTACGGCGACCTCGCCGGGGTCGAGGCGGCGTACGCGTCGTTCGTGGGCACGATCCCCGACGGCGGACTCCTCGTCGCGTGCCTCGACGACCCGGGAGCGAGGTCGCTGGCGGCGGATGCCGCGGCCGGGGGCCGACGGGTCGTCGCCTACGGGTTCGCGCAGGGGGCGGACCTCCGGGTGCTGCGGACGGCGGCCGAGGGCCTCGGCAGCCGGTCGGTGCTCCTCCACGAGGGCGTCGAGCGAGACCTCGAGCTCCAGGTGCCCGGCGACCACAACGTCATGGATGCGTGCGCGGCATACCTCGCTGCCGTCGTCGGTCTCGACGCCGACCCCACGGCAGTGCTGGCCGGGCTGGCCGGCTTCACCGGGGCCCGTCGCAGGTTCGAGGTCCGTGGCGAGGTGGGGGGCGTCACCGTCGTCGACGACTACGCCCACAACCCGGCGAAGGTGGCCGCGGTCGTCGGCACGGCGGCGGACATCGTGCACCGGGCCGGGGCAGGCGCGCTGCGTGTCGTCTTCCAGCCTCACCTCTACTCCCGCACCCGTGACTTCGCCGAGGACTTCGCCCGCGCACTCGCGCCCGCCGACCACGTCGTCCTCCTCGACATCTACGGCGCCCGGGAGGAGCCCGTCGAGGGAGTGACGTCCGCCCTCGTGGGTGACCCGCTGTCCCGGCTGCCGGGGGAGCGGACCGTCCTCGTGGGACCGACCCGCGAGGATGCCGTCACCTCGCTGGTGCGGGACGCCGAGCCCGGTGACCTCGTGCTCGTCGTCGGTGCCGGAGACGTGACGTCCCTGGCGCCGCTCGTCCTGGAGGCCCTCCGGATGCGGGGCGCAGGGTCATGAGCCTCCGCACGGTCCACCGGAGCCCGGGCGACCACGAGGTGTCGGCTGCGGCGAACCGCTTCCGGCAGAGGGCGCTCTCGAACCGCCGGCGTCCCTGGCGCCGCGCCCTCGTCATCGTGCTGGCGGCCGGGCTGGCGGTGCTGCTCGGGTGGGTCCTGGGCTGGAGCACCCTCCTCGGGGTCGACGACGTCGAGGTGGACGGGGTGTCAGGTGCCGAGGCGACCGCCGTTCGCGAGCTCGTCGACGTGGCCCCGGGGACGCCGCTGGCCCGCGTCGACACCGACGCCGTGGCCTCCCGGGTCCGCGCGCGGGTCACCGTCGCCGAGGTGTCGGTGCGGCGGTCCTGGCCCCGCACGGTGACGGTCGAGGTCGTGCCCCGGACGGCCGCCCTCGTCGTGCGCAACCCTCGAGGTCAACTGGAGGTCGTGGATGCGACGGGGGTCGCGTTCGGTGTCGTCCGGTCCGTGCCCGCCGGTGTCCCGGTCGTCACGGCGACGGGGTCGGAGGGGACCTCGCGCGAGGCCCTCCTCGCCTCGCTGGCCCTGCTCGAGGCGCTCCCGGACGGCCTCGCGAAGGACGTCTCGGCGGTCAAGGTGGGCAGTGCGAACCTCGTGACCTTCACGCTCGGCTCGCGCACCGTCGTCTGGGGCGGCGGCGAGCAGTCGGCCCGCAAGGTCGCCATCCTCATGGTGCTGCTGCGCACCAAGGCGAAGGTCATCGACGTCAGTGCCCCGGACACGCCGGTCACGCGGTAGGTCAGACGGTCCCGATCGGCTGGGGCTGTGGCCAGTGGGGCCGGTGGGGCGCCTGAGGCGACGGGGGGCTCGCATGGCAACATTTACCCCGGGGATGTCGCGACACGCCCACTGTGTCGTTGCCTGACCCCGGGGGCCGACTTAGCGTCGACCCATCGAACCGTGACAAAACCGTTACCGTCAACCTTACGTTGAGGGTTTCGGACCCGCATCGCAGACCGGACGTACCGGCATCCAGAGCAGACATCCAGACGCAGTGACATCCAGTGGAAGGCCCGCATCGTGGCAGCACCCCAGAACTACCTCGCCGTCATCAAGGTCGTCGGCATCGGCGGTGGCGGTGTCAACGCCATCAACCGGATGATCGAGGTCGGCCTCAAGGGAGTCGAGTTCATCGCGGTGAACACCGATGCCCAGGCGCTGCTCATGAGCGATGCCGACGTCAAGCTCGACGTCGGCCGTGAGCTGACCCGGGGCCTCGGCGCCGGCGCCGACCCCGAGGTCGGCAAGAAGGCCGCCGAGGACCACGCGGAGGAGATCGAGGAGGTCCTCCGCGGCGCCGACATGGTCTTCGTGACGGCCGGCGAGGGCGGTGGCACCGGCACCGGGGGCGCACCCGTCGTCGCCCGGATCGCCAAGGGTCTCGGTGCCCTGACCATCGGCGTCGTCACGCGCCCGTTCACCTTCGAGGGACGGCGGCGCGCGAACCAGGCGGAGACCGGGATCAGCGGCCTGCGCGAGGAGGTCGACACCCTCATCGTCATCCCCAACGACCGCCTGCTCTCGATCAGCGACCGTGGCGTGTCGATGCTCGACGCCTTCCGCAGCGCCGACCAGGTGCTCCTCTCGGGCGTCCAGGGCATCACCGACCTCATCACCACGCCCGGGCTGATCAACCTCGACTTCGCCGACGTCAAGTCGGTCATGCAGGGCGCCGGGTCCGCCCTCATGGGCATCGGGTCCGCACGCGGCGAGGACCGCGCCGTGCAGGCCGCCGAGCTCGCGATCTCCAGCCCGCTGCTCGAGGCGAGCATCGACGGGGCCCACGGCGTGCTCCTCTCGATCCAGGGCGGCAGCGACCTCGGGCTCTTCGAGATCAACGAGGCCGCGCGCCTCGTCCAGGAGGCCGCCCACCCGGAGGCCAACATCATCTTCGGCGCCGTCATCGACGACGCCCTCGGTGACGAGGTCCGGGTCACCGTCATCGCGGCCGGGTTCGACGGCGGCGCGCCGGTGCGCCGTGCCGACGACCGGGCCCTCGGGACGATCCAGGGCCGGTCGATCCCGGCCCCCTCGCCGGCTGCGACGAACAACCACGCGCCGGCGCCGTCGGCCCACCCGTCGCCGGCCCCCTCCCGGGGACCGTCGGCGCCGTCGGGCGACAAGCCGGTGGTGCGCACCGAACGCGTCGAGGCGCCCTTCGAGCCGGCCCGCGCCCAGGCGTCGCCGCCCCCGCCGCGCACCGTGACGTTCGACGAGAACGACGACCTCGACGTCCCCGACTTCCTCAAGTAGCAGCTCCCGCGTGGGGCGGGCCGGTGCCTCCGGCCCGCCCCACACGCGTCTACGGTGGGGGGATGTTCGCCTGGAGTGAGGAGCGGTCCGGTGTCGTCCGTGGCCTCACGGACCGCTCGGCGGGGGTGAGCACCGGTCGGTATGCCGGGCTCAACCTCGGTGCCCACGTCCAGGACGACCCGGTCGCCGTGGCCGAGAACCGCAGGCGCCTCGGCGAGTGGCTCGACCTGCCCGTCGTCTACATGGACCAGTGCCACGGCTCGGACGTCGCCGTCGTCGACGGGGTCCCCGACGTGCCACCGAGCTGCGACGGCGTCGTGACGCGCTCACCCGACCTCGCCCTCGCGGTGCTCGTCGCCGACTGCGTGCCCGTGCTGCTGTCCGGGACCGGAGGCGTTGTCGCCGCCGTCCACGCCGGCCGGCCCGGCATGGTCGCCGGCGTCGTGCCGCGGACCCTCGAGGTGATGGGAGGGCTCGGCGCCGGAGAGGTCGACGCCGTCGTGGGCCCGTCGGTGTGCGGGCGGTGCTACGAGGTGCCCGAGGAGATGCGCACGGATGCCGCCCGGGTGCAGCCGGTGAGCGCCACGGTCTCCTGGACCGGCACCCCCGCCCTCGACGTCGCCGCAGGCGTGGTGGCGCAGCTGCACGAGGCCGGCGTCGCGGTCACCTGGGTGCCGGGCTGCTCGCGGGAGCGGGCGGACCTGTACTCCTACCGGCGCGACGGCATGACCGGACGCTTCGCCGGCGTCGTGGCTCGGAGGAGCTCGGCGGCGCGAGGCGCGGTGTGAGCTCCGCGGACCCACCCCCGACGTCCCGGCGCGAGGAGCTGGCCGCTCGCCTCGCGGCCGTCCACGAGCGCATCGAGCGCGCCAAGGCTGCGGCCGGTCGTGGCGACGACGAGCTCGGGCTCGTCGTGGTCACCAAGTTCTTCCCGGCATCCGACGTCGACCTCCTCGCGGAGCTGGGCGTCAGCGCGATCGGGGAGAACCGCGACCAGGAGGCGTCGGCCAAGGTCGCCCGCCTCGTCCACCGCGACAGCCTGGCGGTCCACTTCATCGGGCAGCTCCAGAGCAACAAGGCCAGGTCGGTCGCGACCTACGCCGACGTGGTCCAGTCCCTCGACCGCCCGAAGGTCGTGCGGGCGCTGGACCGCGCCGCGGAGGCCCACGGGCGCCGCCTCGACGTCACCGTGCAGGTGGGGCTCGACGGGGAGGAGGGCCGGGGCGGCGTCGCGCCGGACGAGGTCCGCGCCCTCGCCGACCTCGTCGCGTCGTGCGGGTCGCTGACCCTCCGCGGGGTCATGGCCGTCGCCCCACTGGGTGGCGACGCGCGCGCTGCCTTCGCCCGCCTGCGCGAGCTGAGCGAGGCGGTCCGGAGCGACCATCCCGGGGCCTGGTGGGTCTCCGCGGGTATGAGCGGCGACCTCGAGGAGGCGGTCGCGGAGGGGGCGACACACCTGCGTGTCGGATCGGCAATCCTCGGAACTCGGCAGTCACACGAGTAACTTCGGTCACGACGCACGGCGCCGAAGAGGCGGGGCCGACGACCGAGGAGCACTCAATGGCTGGCGCGCTGCGCAAGACGATGGTCTACCTGGGCCTCGCCGAGGACCAGGGCCGCTACGACGACGAGTACGACGAGGACTATGACGAGCACCTCGAGACCGAGGAGCCGGACGAGCACCGTGGAGCCCAGGTGACGCAGCTCCCGACCCGCCACTCCGTGGCCCACGTCGTGCGCTCGCCCGAGGGCGGCGGGATCTCGCGGATCACGACGATCCACCCGCGCACCTACAACGAGGCCAAGACGATCGGCGAGAACTTCCGCGACGGCATCCCGGTCATCATGAACCTCACCGACATGAACGACGCCGACGCGAAGCGCCTCGTCGACTTCGCCGCGGGGCTCGTGTTCGGCCTGCGGGGCTCGATCGAGCGCGTGACGTCCAAGGTCTTCCTCCTCTCGCCCGAGACCGTCGAGGTCAACGCGGAGGAGAGCTCCGGGGTCGCCGGACGGAGCGTCTTCAACCAGAGCTGACCGGCCGCCGTCGGGTCCTCGAGTCGCGTCGGTCACACTTCCTGCCATGAATGCCGTCCGCGAGGTCCTGCACTTCGTCGTCTTCCTCTACTTCCTCGTCCTCATCGGGCGGGTCGTCTTCGACTGGATCCGGATCTTCGCCAGGGAGTGGCGGCCGCGCGGGGCGGCACTGCTCGTGGCGGAGCCGATCTACACGCTGACCGAGCCGCCGTTGCGGGCGCTGCGCAAGGTGATCCCGCCGCTGCGGCTCGGTGGGGTCTCGATCGACCTGTCGTTCATGGTCCTCTTCTTCGTCGTCTACCTCCTCCTCATCCTGGTCTGAGGCGGGTCGCGGCGACATCGGCGGGTCCGTGTGGCACGACAGGCGTCACGCCTGATCAGCCATCACGGTAGGCTGGCGGCTCCAAGACCCTCTTCCGGACGTGCTGCGCGCGCCCATCGGGGGGACCGGACCCGTGACCCACTGGCCACCCACAGGAGTTGAACATGGCTCTCACGCCCGAGGACGTCCTCAACAAGACGTTCACCCAGACCCAGTTCCGTCGTGGGTACGACGAGCGCGAGGTCGATGACTTCCTCGACGACATCGTCGCCGAGATGCGCCGGATCTCGAAGGACTCCGACGACCTGCGCGGCGAGCTCAACAACTGCCGTGAGGGCAAGGGGATGGCCCCCGTCGTGGCGCACCAGCAGCCCGACACCTCCGCGAGGGACCTCGAGGAGCTGCGCTCCAAGAACGCCACCCTCGCCGCGAGGGTGTCCGAGCTCGAGGGCACGCGCGGCGACCTCGCCGCGAAGATCTCCGAGCTGGAGGGCACCCGCAGCGAGCTGACCGCCCGCCTCGGGGAGTTCGAGGGCAAGAGCGGTGACATCGAGGTCCGCAACGCCGAGCTCCAGGGCCGGGTCGGCCAGCTCGAGCACCGCAACTCCGAGCTCGAGGCGCAGACGCGCGAGGCGCAGGCCAAGGCCACCGAGGCGCAGTCCCGAGCCCAGGAGCTGGAGGCGCGCAACGGTGAGCTCGAGCAGCGGACCGCCCAGTTCGAGGCACGCATCCGTGAGCTCGAGGGTCAGCTCGGCGACACCCGCGGCCAGTTCACGAACCTGCAGCGGGAGCGCGAGCAGGAGGCCGCCGCCCGCGACCGTGCCGGCGCCAACGCCAACGAGCAGGTCGCGACGCTGCAGGCGCGCCTCCAGGAGGTCGAGCGCGACGCGCAGGCGCGCATCGCCGCGGCGGAGCAGCGCAGGGAGCAGGCCGAGGCAGCTGCGGCAGCAGCCGGTCAGCGTGCGCAGGCCGAGCCCGAGGGCGGCGTCCTCGGTGCGGCCGCGCTGGCAGGAGCCGGCGGGGGTGCCAGTGCCGCGGGGGTCATCGCCCTCGCCCAGCGCCTGCACGACGAGCACGTCACCGCCGGAGAGACCCGCCGCGACGAGCTCGTGGCCGAGGGGCAGCGCAGCCGCGACGCCCTCATCGACACCGCGCAGCGTCGGCACGACGAGCTCATCAGCACCGCCCAGTCCCAGCACGACCGCCTCATCGCGGAGGGGACCTCGCAGCGCGACGAGATGCTCTCGACCGCCAGCGCCCAGCGTGACGAGATGCTCACGGAGGCCCGCGAGCGATCGACCGGCATGGTGGCCGAGGCCCAGCAGAAGAAGGCGTCGATCCTTGAGGACCTGGGGCGCGAGCGCACGCTCCTGGAGCGCAAGATCGAGGAGCTGCGTGGCTTCGAGCGGGACTACCGCTCGCGCCTGCACGCCTACATCCAGGGTCAGCTCACCGAGCTGAAGAAGACCGGCGACCTGCCCGGTGGCCAGGGAGCCAACCGCGAGCAGGCTGCCGCGGAGCCGCAGCCGGAGCGCCAGGGCTGACGCCCGCTCCGAACGAAGGGCCCGGCCGCGTGCCGGGCCCTTCGTCGTCGCGGATGAGGAAGGTGCCGCTCACCCAGCGTTTCGGCGTTGAGACGTGCAGGTGCAGGCCGTATCCTTCGGCCCACCAGTCGGGCCGAAGGGGCTCCGAGCACAACCCGGGAAGTGGGTCCTCATGGTCAAGGCGGCGCTGTCCGCAGCGAAGCAGGTGGGCGCGAGAGCCGCTGCCACCGCGCGCAAGGCCGTCCGGGGCCAGTCGTCCGCGACGTCCGCGACGAAGAGCGGCTCGAGCACGAAGGGCTCCTCGACCAGCACGGCCGCCCCCAACGGGTCCCCCGCGGCGAAGGCTCCCTCGAGGAAGACCGCCACGAAGAAGGCCGCCCCCGCCGCGAAGGCTGCCAGCAAGGCGCCTGCGAGGAAGGCGGCACCGGCGACGAAGAAGGCGACCCCGGCGAAGGAAGCTCCGGCGAAGGCAGCACCTACGACCAAGGCCGCGCCCGCCACCAAGGCCGCCCCCGCGAGGAAGGGCACGCCCGGGAGGGCGACGCCCGCGGCCAAGGCGACGCCCGCGGCCAAGGCGACGCCCGCGGCGACGACCGCGCGCACCGCGAGGACCACGCCCGCCAAGGCGGCCGGACGGAGCCCCGCGGCCCGGACGCACCCGACCACGACCACCGCGAAGAAGGCAGCCGTGACCACATCCTCGACCAGCCCCCGGACGGCCGCGAAGTCCGTCCCGGCCGTCCGCGACGACGAGTCCCCGTGGACCGCCAAGGAGCTGCGTGACATCCGCGCCGAGCTCCAGGGAGACATCGAGCAGCTCCGCAGCGAGCTCGCCCACGCCGAGAGCGACCTCGTCGTCCTCATGCGCGACTCGGGCGACGGCGCGGGCGACGACCAGGCCGACGCCGGCGCGAAGACCTACGAGCGCGAGCAGGAGATCTCGCTGGCCAACAACGCCCGCGAGATGCTCGAGCAGAACGAGCACGCCCTCGAGCGGCTCGACAACGGCACCTACGGGATCTGTGAGTCCTGCGGGAACCCCATCGGCAAACTTCGTCTCCAGGCCGCTCCTCGTGCGACCCTATGTCTGCCATGCAAGATGAAGCAGGAGCGCCGCTGACCGCGGCCGAGCCCACCCCGTCCACGCCGGCCCCGGTTCCCACCGGAGGCCGGCGGCGGCTGTATGCCGTGCTGCTCGGCCTCGCGGCCGGCATCCTCCTCCTCGACCAGGCGAGCAAGGTGTGGGCGCTCCGCGCGCTGACCCCCGGTGAGCCGGTCGACGTCGTCGGGTCCCTGATCCGCCTCAACCTCATCCGCAACCCCGGCGCGGCCTTCTCGATCGGCGACGGCTCGACGTGGATGCTCACGGCGATCTCCCTCGCCATCCTCGTGTGGGTCGTCATCGGGGCCCGCAAGGTGGCCAACGTGCCGTGGGCGGTCGCCCTGGGGCTCCTCCTCGGTGGGGCGCTGGGCAATTTGGCCGACCGCTTCTTCCGTCCGCCCGGCCCGGGCCGGGGCCACGTCGTGGACTTCATCGACTACTTCGGGCTGTTCATCGGGAACGTCGCCGACATCGCCATCGTCGTGGCGGCCGGGCTCATCATGGTCCTGACCTACCGGGGCACCTCGATCGGCGGGCCGGTGCACCACCCGGAGCACGCCGATGACTGACCCGCGCACCGTCCTCGTTCCCGACGGGCTCGAGGGTCGAGCGCGTCGACGCGGCCATCGCGCGGCTGTTCGGCCTCTCGCGCACGCGTGCCGCCGACCTCGCGAGCGCCGGTGGCGTCAGCGTCAACGCGGCGAACGTCGGGAAGAGCCACCGGGTGAGTGCCGGCGACATGCTCGAGGTGGCGCTCCCGGCATCCCCGGCGAGCGCGAGCCTCGAGGTCGTCGCGGAGCCCGTACCCGGGATGTCGGTCGTCCACGAGGACGAGGACATCGTCGTCGTCGACAAGCCCGTGGGCGTCGCGGCGCACCCGAGCGTCGGCTGGAGCGGCCCCAACGTGCTCGCCGGGCTCAAGGCCGCCGGCTACCGCGTCTCGACGAGCGGCGCGAGCGAGCGCCAGGGGATCGTCTCGCGGCTCGATGTCGGGACGTCCGGGCTCATGGTCGTGTGCACGAGCGAGCGCGCGTACTCGGTGCTCAAGCGCGCCTTCAAGGAGCGCCGGGTCGACAAGACGTACCACACGCTCGTCCAGGGCCTCCCCGACCCGCTCGTGGGGACCGTCGACGCCCCCATCGGCCGGCATCCCGGCCATGACTACAAGTTCGCGGTCATGGAGTCGGGCAAGCCGGCCGTGACGCACTACGAGCTGCTCGAGGCCTTCCGGCACGCCTCCCTCCTCGAGATCCACCTCGAGACCGGCCGCACCCACCAGATCCGCGTCCACATGGCGGCCGTCCGTCACCCCTGCGTCGGCGACCTCACGTACGGCGCGGACCCCGTGCTGGCCCGCCGGCTCGGGCTGGAGCGCCAGTGGCTGCACGCCGTGGGCCTGGGCTTCGAGCACCCGGGCACCGGTCATTGGGTGACCTTCGAGAGCGCCTACCCGGAGGACCTCCAGCTCGCGCTCCACCGCCTCTGAGCCTCCCCGACCTCGTCTGTCAGATCGCCGGCGACGGCGGCGGAACGCGGCGTGTCGCGGCATCCTGACAGACAAGGTCGGGGAGCTCCGGGGAAGGGGGAGGATCGGGTCGGCGACACGGCCCCGACACGCCGAGGGGTGTCGCCGGACCGACCTAGGATGGTTCGCGATGTCCTCCCCGAACGCCTCGACCCGGCCCGCGACGCAGAGCACGACGCCGAAGGGCTCCGACTCGTTCGTCCACCTCCACGTGCACACCGAGTACTCCATGCTCGACGGTGCGGCGCGCATCGGCGACCTCTTCACGCGGGCGGCGGAGATGGGGATGCCGGCCCTGGCCACCACCGACCACGGGTACGTCTTCGGCGCCTACGAGTTCTGGAAGAAGTCCCAGGGCACCGGCGTCAAGCCGATCATCGGCGTCGAGGCCTACGTCACCCCGGGCACCCACCGCACCGACAAGACCCGCGTCACGTGGGGCGACGAGCGCACGAGCTCGGGTGACGACGTCTCGGGCTCGGGCGCCTACACCCACATGACCCTGCTGGCGCGCGACAACACCGGCCTGCACAACCTCTTCCGGATGGACTCCCAGGCCTCCCTCGACCAGGTCTACGCGAAGTGGCCCCGTGTCGACCGCGAGCTGCTCTCCCAGTACGGCGCCGGGCTGGTCGCGACGACCGGGTGCGCGTCGGGCGAGATCCAGACCCGGCTGCGGCTGGGGCAGTACGCCGCGGCCAAGCAGGCGGCATCCGAGCTCCAGGACATCTTCGGCAGGGAGAACGTCTTCTGCGAGGTCATGGACCACGGCCTCGACGTCGAGCGCCGGTCGATGAAGGACCTCCTGCGGCTCGCGCGCGAGCTGGGGATGCCGCTCGTCGCGACCAACGACCTGCACTACACCAGCCCCGAGGACGCCACGGCCCACTCGGCTCTCCTGTGCGTGCAGTCGGGCTCGACGATGATGGACCCCGGCCGCTTCAAGTTCGACGCCGACGACTTCTACCTCAAGAGCCCGGCCGAGATGCGCCACACCTGGCGCGAGCTGCCCGAGGCCTGCGACAACACCCTGCGCATCGCCGAGATGTGCGACATCTCCTTCACCGAGGACGAGGGCCGCTACATGCCGCGGTTCCCCTGCCCGCCGGGTGAGAACGAGGAGAGCTGGTTCGTCAAGGAGGTCCAGCGCGGGCTCGTCGAGCGCTTTCCCGGAGGCATCCCCGACTACGCACAGCGGCAGGCCGAGTTCGAGACCGAGGTCATCGTCACCAAGGGGTATGCCGGGTACTTCCTCGTCGTCGCCGACTTCATCACCTGGGCGAAGGACCACGGCATCCGGGTGGGTCCGGGCCGTGGCTCGGGCGCCGGGTCGATGTGCGCCTACGCGATGAAGATCACCGACCTCGACCCCATCCCGCACGGCCTCATCTTCGAGCGGTTCCTCAACCCCGAGCGCCCCTCCCTCCCCGACTTCGACGTCGACTTCGACGAGCGCCGCCGGGGCGAGGTCATCCGCTACGTCACCGAGAAGTACGGCAGCGAGCGGGTCGCGCAGATCGTCACGTACGGCACGATCAAGGCCAAGCAGGCCGTCAAGGACGCAGCCCGGGTCATGGGGCACCCGTTCGCCGTGGGTGAGCAGCTCACCAAGGCGATGCCCCCGGACGTCATGGGCAAGGGCGTCCCGCTCTCCGGCATCTACGACCCCGACTACCCGCGCTACGGCGAGGGCAAGGAGTTCCGCGACCTCGTCGCCGGCGAGGCGCACCTCCAGGAGGTCGTCGAGACCGCGAAGGGCCTCGAGGGGCTGAAGCGCCAGTGGGGCGTGCACGCGGCCGGCGTCATCATGAGCAGCGAGCCGCTCATCGACGTCATCCCCATCATGCGGCGGCTCCAGGACGGCCAGGTCATCACCCAGTTCGACTACCCGAGCTGCGAGGCCCTCGGCCTGGTCAAGATGGACTTCCTCGGCCTGCGCAACCTCACGATCCTCGACGACGCCATCGCCAACGTGAAGGCCAACCGCGGCGAGGACATCGACCTCGACGAGCTGTCGCGCACCCTCGACGACAAGCCCACCTACGACCTGCTCGCCCGAGGCGACACCCTCGGGGTGTTCCAGCTCGACGGCGGCGGGATGCGCACCCTCCTCAAGCTCATGCAGCCCGACACCTTCGAGGACATCTCGGCTGCCCTTGCGCTCTACCGGCCCGGGCCGATGGGAGTCAACGCGCACACGAACTTCGCGCTGCGCAAGAACGCCAAGCAGGAGGTCGTGCCGCTCGACCCCCAGCTCAAGGGGAAGCTCCAGCCCGAGATGGTCGAGGCCCTCGACCCCATCCTCGGCACGACCCACGGCCTGGTGATCTACCAGGAGCAGGTCATGGAGATCGCCCAGAAGCTCGCGGGCTACAGCCTCGGCAACGCCGACCTGCTCCGCCGGGCCATGGGCAAGAAGAAGAAGGAGGTGCTCGACGCCGAGTACGTCCCCTTCTCCGAGGGGATGAAGGCCAACGGCTTCACCGAGGCCTCCATCGCGGCGCTGTGGGGCGTCCTCGTCCCGTTCTCCGACTATGCGTTCAACAAGGCGCACACCGCCGCCTACGGCCTCGTCTCGTACTGGACCGCATACCTCAAGGCCAACTACCCGGCCGAGTACATGGCGGCGCTGCTGACGTCCGTCGGCGACGACAAGGACAAGTCGGCGCTCTACCTCGGTGAGTGCCGGCGGATGGGGATCAAGGTCCTGCCACCCGACGTCAACGACTCGATCGGCCAGTTCGCCGCGGTGGGCACCGACATCCGCTTCGGGCTGCAGGCGATCCGCAACGTCGGGCACCAGGTCGTCGACGAGGTCATCCGGGCACGGGCCGAGAAGGGCCGCTTCACCTCCTTCCGCGACTTCATGTCCAAGGTGCCGGCGGTCGTGTGCAACAAGCGGACGATCGAGTCGCTCATCAAGGGTGGGGCGTTCGACGGCCTGGCCGAGACCCGCATGGGCCTGCTCCGCGTGCACGAGGAGTACGTCGACGCGTTCGTCGCCGTCAAGCGGCAGGAGGCCATCGGCCAGGACAGCCTGTTCGGCGCCTTCGGCGACGACGCGGGTGGTCCCTCCGGCGGTGACCTCATGGGCCTGAGCCCGGTGCCAGGGGTGGAGTGGGACAAGTCGACGCTCCTCTCCTTCGAGCGCGAGATGCTCGGGCTGTATGTCTCCGACCACCCGCTGTTCGGCGTCGAGCACGTGCTCACGGCCCACGCCGACACCCCCATCGCGGCCCTGACGAGCGACGACGCCGGCAAGCCCGAGGGCTCGATGGTGACCATCGCCGGCCTCATCACCGGGCTCCAGGTCAAGCGCACCAAGAAGGGCGACCTGTGGGCCATCGCCACGGTCGAGGACCTCGCGGGTGCCATCGAGTGCCTGTTCTTCCCGACCGCGTACATGACGGTGGGCCCGATGCTCCAGCAGGACACCGTCGCGGTCGTCCGCGGCAAGGTCAACCGGCGCGACGACACCGTGTCGATCTACGCCCAGGAGCTCACCCTGCCCGACGTCAGCGACGGGCCCCGCGGTCCGGTCGTCGTGACGATGGAGACGGCCCGTGCCACGGCCCAGCGCGTCGAGGAGCTCAAGGCCGTGCTCTCGAACCACCCCGGCACGACCGAGGTCCACCTCAGGCTCGTCAAGCCGGGGCGGGCGGTCGAGATCCGGCTCGACCCGGCATACCGGGTCAACGCCACCGAGGCGCTGTTCGGCGACCTCAAGGTCCTCCTCGGGCCCCGCTGCCTGGCCTGACGGAACCCGCGCCCGCACCGCGCACCCACCCCGGGAGGGTGACCTGCCGGGCGTCGGTGGCCCACGGCATACAGTGACGCCATGCCGAGCCCGACCCCGCCGACCGCGGAGCGCCGCCCCCACGTCCGAGAGCACCACGGGGACCGGGTCGAGGACCCGTACGCGTGGATGCGCGACATGGACGACCCCGCCTTCGTGGCCCACCTCGAGGCCGAGAACGCCTACGCCGAGGAGCGCACCGCCGGCCTCGCCCCGCTCCGCACCGCGATCTTCGAGGAGATCCGGTCGCGGGTGAAGGAGACCGACCTCTCGGTGCCCGTCGTCAGCGGCCCCTGGTGGTACTACTCGCGCACCGTCGAGGGCCGGCAGTACGCCTCCCACGTCCGCGCTCCGCTCACCGAGGCCGCCGAACGGCCCGACCCCGAGGCCGAGTCGGTGCCCGGGGAGCAGGTCGTGGTCGACGGCAACGTCGAGGCGGGTGACAGCGAGTTCTTCTCGCTGGGTGCGCTCACCGTGAGCGCCGACCACCGCCTCGTCGCCTTCGCCGTCGACACCTCCGGCGACGAGCGCTTCGACCTCACGGTGCGGGTCGTCGAGACCGGAGAGGTCCTCGACACCTCCCTGACCGGCATCGGCTACGGCTGCGAGCTGAGCCGTGACGGCCGCTTCCTCTTCTACACGCGGCTCGACGACGCCTGGCGCCCCTACCAGCTGTGGCGGCACCGAGTCGGCGGCGACCCGGCCGAGGACGTCCTCGTCCACGAGGAGGGCGACGAGCGCTTCTGGATGGGCGTGGCCTCGAGCCGGGACGAGCGGTGGCTCCTGCTCGGCCTCGGGTCGAAGACCACGTCGGAGGTCCACATCCTCGACTCCGACGACCCCGAGGGGGAGTGGCGGGTCGTCGCCCCGCGGCGGGACGGCGTCGAGTACGACGTCGAGCCGGCCGGTGACCGGCTCCTCGTCGTGCACAACGCCGACAGCCCCGACGCCGACCTCGCGTGGGCCCCGCTCGACGCGACGAGCCATGAGCAGTGGGTCCCCTGGCTCCGCTCGGGGGAGGGCGAGCGGTTCGTGTCGGTCGACGCGTTCGACGGCGCATCCGTGCTCTCGCTCCGCACCGGCGGGCTCACCGCGCTGCGTGTGCTGCCCCGAGGGGGCGCAGACCCGTCGGGGCACGGCGAGGCGTGGGACGTCGTCGTCGACCAGGCGGTCCACTCGATCGGCCTGGGCGACAACCCCGAGCCGGCCCAGACCGCGATCCAGGTCGTCGTCGAGTCGTGGGCGACGCCGCGCACGGTGCTCGACGTCGACCTCGCGAGCCGCGAGAGCACCGTCCTCAAGCGCCAGCCCGTGCTGGGCGACTTCGACCCGGCGAACTACACCGAGCACCGCGAGTGGGCCACCGCGCCCGACGGCACCCGCGTGCCCGTCTCCGTCGTCCACCGGGTCGGGGTCGAACCCGACGGCACGAACCCGGGAGTCGTCACGGCATACGGGTCCTACGAGATCTCCTCCGACCCCTACTTCTCCGTGGCGCGGCTCAGCCTGCTCGACCGGGGGGTCGTCTTCGCCGTGGCCCACGTGCGCGGTGGCGGCGAGATGGGGCGTCGCTGGTACGACGAGGGCAAGCTGCACAGCAAGCCGAACACCTTCACCGACACCCTCGCGGCGGTGGACCACCTCGTCGAGACGGGTTGGATCGCACCCGACCGCGTGGGGCTCGAGGGCGGTTCTGCCGGTGGGCTCTTGGTGGGTGCGGTCCTCAACCTGGCCCCCGAGCGGTTCCGGGTGGCGCACGCCGCGGTCCCGTTCGTCGACGCGCTGACGACGATGCTGCGACCGGAGCTGCCGCTCACGGTGGGGGAGTGGGAGGAGTGGGGCAACCCGCTGGCCGACCCCGAGACGTATGCCGTGATGCGCGCCTACGCGCCGTACGAGAACGTCCGGGTCACCGACTACCCGGCGGTGCTCGCGACGTCGAGCCTCAACGACACCCGCGTCTACGTCACCGAGCCGGCCAAGTGGGTGGCCCGCCTCCGCGAGACGGTGACGAGCGACCCCGAGGCGCGGCCGGTGCTCCTCCGCACCGAGATGGTCGCCGGGCACGGTGGCCGCAGCGGCCGGTATGCCGCGTGGGAGCAGATCGCGTGGGAGTGGGCGTTCGTGCTCGACCAGCTGGGGGCGACGCAGCGGCTCAGCGGATGACGAGGATGGGGCTCTTGCTCCGGCCCACGAGGCGCAGCGCCGTGGACCCGACGTGGAGCCCCTGGAACCCTCCGGTGCCTCGGCTCCCGACGACGACAAGGGTCGCGCCCTCGCTGCGGTCGACGAGGGCCTGGACCGGCTCCGCACGGACCACCTCGTAGTCGACCTTGACCTCGGGGTGGGCGGCCCGACGGGACGCGAGCGCGGCCTCGACGCTGTTCTGGAGCTGGGTCTCGTAGGCGCTCCAGCTCGACTCCGACGACAGGGTCGGGTCCTTGGCGCTCTGCGCCTGCCACGCGTTGACGACGTCGAGGGAGCCACTCCGCAGGACGGCCTCGTCGAAGGCCATCCCCAGCGCGCGCAACGAGGGCTTCGAGCCGTCGACGCCGACGACGATCCGCCCCCCGGTCGTCATCGGGGTGGAGGTCTCGTGACCGATGACGAGGATCGGGCAGCGGGAGTGGGCGACGACCTGCATCGCGACGGCACCGACGCTGGCCCGGCTGAGCACGCCGTGGCCCATCGCGCCGATGACGATGAGGGCCGCCGTGCGCGAGGCGTCGACGAGGGCCTGGCTCGCGTAGCCGCCGCGGACCGAGGTCGTCACCGTGAGGCCGGGGTCCACGGCGTGTGCTCGGGCCGTGGCGTCGGCCAGGAGGCGGTGGGTGTGCGTCGAGACGACCGACTCGTCGGACAGCGCACCGAAACCGAGCATCGGCAGGTCGGGCGCGAACGCGTGGAGCAGGTTCAGGGTCAGGCCGCGTGCGCTCGCCACCTGTGCGGCTCGCGCCACCGCAGCCATGGAGAGGGGGGACCCGTCCACCCCGACGACGACCCTGGGCTCACCCATTCCGCGCACCTCCGCTCGCGAGTGCCTTGCGACGGTGGGTGCGGCAACAGCACGAGCGCCTGACGTCCTCCGTCGTCGTGGGCCCTCGGTGGTCCCACACCTTGACCGTGGCACGGCCCACCCCCGGATGCAAGGGCACGCATCACACGGCGCGTCGCGGGTTCGGGCACAGGTGGATCCGACGACCTCCCGAGCCACCCTAGGCTGACGGCCATGACTCTCATCGCCATCGAGTGGGACGACGCCGCGGGCCCCGGCGGCCGTGGGGCCCTGCGCCTCCTCGACCAGACGCTTCTTCCGGGCCGCACGGCATACCGGGTGGTCGACCGCACCGACGACCTCGTGACGGCGATCGCCGAGCTGGCGGTGCGCGGCGCCCCGGCGCTCGGAGTGGCCGGTGCCCTCGGCGTCGTCGTCGCCATGGACGAGGGGGTGCGCGAGGGCTGGGGCGACGCGGCCGTCCAGGGTGCGGTCGACCGCGTCCGCCACGCCCGCCCCACTGCGGTCAACCTCGCCTGGGGGGTCGACCAGGTGCGTCCGCTCATGGCGGAGGGCAGGGATGCCGTGCTCGCTGCCGCCCGGCGCCTGGCCCGGGAGGACGAGGCGGCCAACCGCGAGCTCTCGCGGCTCGGCGCGGACTGGCTCCTCGCGCGCATCGAGCGACCCCGGCTCCGCGTGATCACCCACTGCAACACCGGGGCGCTCGCGACCTCGGCCTGGGGGACGGCGCTGGGGGTGATCCGCGAGCTGCACACCCGTGGCCGCCTCGAGCTCGTGTACGCCGACGAGACCAGGCCCCTCCTCCAGGGGTCGCGCCTCACGGCGTTCGAGCTGGCGGCCGAGGGGATCCCGCACGTCGTGCAGGTCGACGGGGCGGCTGCGTCGACGGTGCTCCGCGGCCTCGTCGACCTCGCTGTCGTCGGCGCCGACCGGATCGCCGCCAACGGTGACGCCGCCAACAAGATCGGGACCCTCGGGGTCGCCCTGGCCTGCCGGGACGCCGGGATCCCCTTCATGGTGGCGGCGCCGTGGTCGACCGTGGACCTGTCGATGGCCGATGGGTCGGGGATCGAGATCGAGGAACGAGCCGGCGAGGAGGTCACCGACGTCGCCGGCGTGCGACTCGCGCCGGACGGCTCGCGAGGCTTCAACCCGGCCTTCGACGTCACGCCGGCCCGGCTCGTCGACGCGGTGGCGACGGAACGAGGGGTGGCCGAGCCGCGCGGGGGCACGGACCTGCGGGTGTTCGCGCAGCGCGGCTGAGCTCGGGCCTGCCGGGAGGGCTTGAAGGCGGCGGGGCACTTGAGTAAGTCGTATGCTTCATTTGTGAGGAATGAAGATACTAGTGTTTACATGAATGCTATGAAGTTGGAATCTTCACCATGCCTGCTCCTCGGCGACGTCGTCGGATCCCGCGGTGCGACGGACCGGCGCGCACTGCACGACGCCGTCGAGCGGGCGCTGCGCACCGTCAACGAAGCGGTCCCGGCCGTGCGGCCCCTGAGAGTCACGGTCGGCGACGAGTTCCAGGGCTCGTACGCCAGCCTGGGCGGGGCGCTCGAGGCGGCGCTGCGCGTGCACCTGGAGCTGCGGCCTCACGTCGACACGCGGATCGGGCTGGGCCGGGGTGAGGTGACCGTCCTCGACGCCGAGCGCGGTATCGAGGACGGTCCGGGGTGGTGGGCCGCTCGCGAGGCGATCGAGGCGGTCGAGGAGGCCGCCACGCGACCGGCCACCCGCCGCCTGCGCACCGCCTACCGGTCAGCGGATGCCGGGGACGGTGGCGCTGGCGGGCCGCACCCCGCCGGGGCCACGGACGAGGCGGCCGTCAACGCGGCCCTGCTCTGTCGGGACCATCTGGTTGGCTCGTTGTCAGACCGGTCGGTCCGACTGCTGAGGGGGCTCATGGAACCGCACACCACCCAGGGCGAGCTGGCGGCGCGCGAGGGCATCAGCGCCTCGGCCGTCTCGCAGCGGGTGCGCAACGACGGTATCGGCGCCGTCCTCGCCGCCCAGGAGCTGCTGCGGGGCCTGCCGTGACGTGGCTCGCGGTGTGGCTGGTCGGGGTCGGGCTGGCCGACCTCGTGCGCGCCGGCGGGAGGCCGCGGGCCGTCAGGGGCTCGATCGTCGTCGGTGTTCTGACGGTGGCTCTCCTGGCTGCCGCGGCAGGGCTCACGGCACCCGTGGACCTCGTCGTGCTGGCCGCCTCCCTCGTCTGCCTGGGGCTGTGGGTGCGCCTCTCGAAGCAGTCGATGACGACGGGCACCGGCCACTGGCCCGCCCTCGCCGCGCTCGCGGGAGGCGCGGTCCTCCTCGTCGGGCTGTCGGGGTGGGCCTCTCCGGTCGACGGCCCGCTCGCCGACTGGCTCACCTGGGCGGATCTACCCCTGGTCGGGTCGGCGACCGCCGGCCCACGTCCTCCTCGTCGTCGGCGTGCTCCTCGTCAACCTCGCCACGGCCAACGTCATCGTCAGGCTCGTCCTCGTCAGCGTCGGCGCCATGCGACCGGTCCCGCACCTCGACCTCGGCACGGAGCCCCAGCCGTCGGACCAGCTGCGTGGCGGCCGCCTCCTCGGGCCCATGGAGCGGGTCCTCATCCTCGGGCTGGGGCTGGCCGGCCAGCTGACCGCCGCCGGCCTCGTCATCGCCGCGAAGGGCCTCATCCGGTTCCCCGAGCTCCAGTCCAAGCGGGACGAGAACACCACCGTCGAGGCCGTCGGCATCGACGCGGTGACCGAGTACTTCCTCCTCGGGTCGTTCCTGTCGTGGCTGCTCGCGCTCGGCAGCCTCGCCCTCACACGGTGACGATGCGGCCGCGCCACTCGGGCGGGAAGTCGGTGCTCCGGTCGCCGGCGAGGAGCAGGCGGTACGTCATCACCGCCGCCTCCTCGAGGTTGAGGGCGCGGCGCAGGGCCATCGACACGGTGTCGCCCAGCGCGGAGCACCCGTGGTGGGCCATGACGACGGCGTCGTGCTCGCGCGCCTCCTCCGCCGCGTCGTCGGCGATCTCCTGCGAGCCCGCAGGGTGGAAGGGCACCCGCCCGACGCTCCCGAGGTAGAACTGGTGGTCCAGGGTCGTGAAGCGGATCGGTGCGCCCAGCATGTCGACGAGGAGCACGTGCTGCGGGTGCAGGTGGATCACCGCCGTGACGTCGGGCCGCACGGCATACGTGCGCTGGTGCAGCTTCCACTCGATCGACGGGCGCTCGGCTCCGCCGACTCTCGCGCCGTCGAGCGTCATCTCCGTGAGGTCGTCGGGCGTGAGGCGGTCCAGCCAGGTGCCCGACCCCGTGACGAGGAAACGGTCGGTGCCCGGCAGCCGCACCGAGAGGTTGCCTCCACTCGCCTGGACGAGCCCGCGCTCGACGAGGTGACGGCCGGCGTCCAGCAGCTCGGCGACGAGGGTGTCCCGGGGGGTGCTCATGCCGCCGATTCTCGCGTATGCCGGGTGCTCGGCCGACAGCGGGACGGCTGGTCGCGCCCCGGCGCACGCGACCGGCGCCCGCGGTCGGTCCGCGGGCGCCGTCCAGTGGTGGTGCGTGGTGACCGTGCGTGTCGCCGGTCGGGTCGCGTCGCTCAGCCGGCGGCGCGGTCCTCGTGCGAGGCCTCGCCCTCGATGACGCGGTGTCCGCCGGTGTGGCTCACCGAGATCTTGCGCGGCCTGGCCTCCTCGGCGACGGGGATCGTCAGCGTGAGGACGCCGTCGGAGTAGTCCGCCTCGATGCGGTCGAGGGCGACGCCGTAGCCCAGCGTCATCTGGCGGGCGAAGGTACCGGCCGGGCGTTCGTGCGAGAGCCACTGCACGCCCTCGTCGGCCTGCTCACGCCGCTCGGCACGGATGGTGAGGGTGCGGTCCTCGACGTCGACGTCGATGGTGCTCGGGTCGACGCCGGGGAGGTCGATCTTCGCGACGAACTGCTCGCCGGAGCGGTACAGGTCCATGGGCATCGCCGTCGATGCGGGGGTGCGCAGGGCACCCGCGAGCATCCGGTCGAGGTCGCGGAAGGGGTCGAAGGTGGTGGCCATCATGTCCTCCTGTGGTGCGTGGGGCAGCTGCCCCAGTGATCTACATGAGTGGTAACGACTCAACTTTGCAACCTGTTCCACACTCATGTCAAGGTCGCGTCGACCGTGGTCCATCACCTGTCCGGGAGGTCCTGCGGCAGGTCAGGGCTGGTTCGGTGCCCGATCCGGCGCTTCGTCCGTCGCTGTCGTCCGGAACCCGGCAACGCCGTGGCAGCGTTGTCGGGACGACGGTCTCCCGAGGGGGAGCCGCGCGAGACGAGGAGATGCACGTCATGGGCTTTCTCGACCGGCTCCTGGGCCGACCCCCGCAGGAGCAGCAGCGGCAGGAGGCCTACGGGCGCGGGCCGGCACCGGCATACGGGTCCTCGCCCACCCCGCCACGGCCGGGCGCGACCGAGGACGAGCGGGCGGTCGCTCGCTACCGCTACCTCCTTCGGACCGCACCACCGGAGCAGCTCGAGGCGATCCACGCCGAGGCCTTCGCGAAGCTGACGCCGGAGCAGCGCCACCAGGTACTGCAGGACCTCACGGCAGCCGCGCCGTCCGAGGCAGGCTCCTCCGCGGAACCGGCGGACCTGGCCCGGGCGGCCACCCGCGCGGAGATGCGAAACCCCGGGACGCTCCAGAGCACGTTCTCGCGAGGGTCGTTCGGCGGGGGCATGGGGATGGGTGGCACGATCGCCGGCTCGATGATGGGCACGATCGCGGGCGTCGTCGTCGGGTCGGCGATCGCGAACAGCCTCTTCGGCGGCTATGACCAGAGTCCCGAGGCCCAGGAGGCCGGGGACAGCGGAGGCGAGGCCGGGGGCGACACGGGTGACGCCAGCGGAGATGCCGGAGACACCGGGGTGGATGCCGGTGGCGACCCCGGCTACGCCGCCGACACGAGTGGCGGTGACGCCGCAGGCGGCGACTGGGGCGGCGGTGGCGACTTCGGTGGAGGCGACTTCGGCGGAGGCGACTTCGGCGGCGACTTCGGGGGGTTCTGACCTCGCGCCGCCGGGACTCAGGCTCTGTGCCTGACCCGACGTCGGACGAGGAACGTGGCCGCGCCGATGCCCAGGACCACCGCTCCGGCCACGACCGAGGTGGGCGGGAGTGCGACCGCCAGCGCCAGGCACCCAAGGATGCCCACGACGGCGACAGCGGACGACCATCGCGACCCACGAAGGGTCAGGGCTGAGGCGTTCGCGATCGCGTAGTAGACGAGGACTGCGAACGAGGAGAACCCGATCGCTGACCGGACGTCTGCGACGACGACCACGACGAGCACGACCGCGCCGACTGCGATCTCGGCGTGGTGTGGCACCCGGAACCTGGGGTGCACCGCCGACAGGGTGCCGGGCAGGTGGCCGTCGCGAGCCATGGCGAGGGTCGTGCGCGAGACGCCGAGGAGGAGCGAGAGCAGGGACCCTAGGGCCGCGACGACCGCCGCGACCCGCACGAGGGGGACCAGCCAGTCGGCCCCGACGGCCGTGGCGGCATCCGCCAGGGGTGCCGTGGACGCGGCGGTGCCCGCGGGTCCGAGGGAGAGGAGCAGGGCCACGGCGACCGCGGCGTACACGAGGAGGGTGATACCGAGGGCCGTCGGGATGGCTCGCGGGATGGTGCGTGCGGGGTCGACGACCTCCTCGCCGAGCGTCGCGATGCGTGCGTACCCGGCGAAGGCGAAGAAGAGGAAGGCCGCTCCCTGGAGCACCCCCACCGCTCCCACGCCCTCAAGGCTCAGGAGTGCCGTCGCACTGCGCGTGCCGCTCGCCGCCACCGCGAGGACGACCGCGGCGAGGACCGCGACGACCACGGCAACGACGACCCGGGTCGCTGTCGCACTCCTCTGCACGCCGGTGACGTTGAGCGCCGTGACGGCGACGACCGCGGCGGCCGCGACGAGGTGCGGGTGCTGCGGCACGGCGTACGCACCGACGGTGAGCGCCATCGCGGCGCAGCTCGCCGTCTTCCCGACGACGAACCCCCACCCGGCGAGGTGTCCCCAGAACGGGCCGAGTCGTTCCCGGCCGTAGACGTAGGTGCCCCCCGACTCCGGGTACAGCGCGGCGAGGCGGGCGGAGGAGGTCGCGTTGGCGTAGGCGACCACCGCGGCAGCCGCGAGTGCGAGCAGCAGCGCGGACCCTGCCGCTGCGGATGCCGGGGCGAACGCCGCGAACACCCCGGCTCCGAGCATCGAGCCGAGGCCGATGACGACGGCGTCCCGCAGCCCGAGGCGCCTGGCCAGTGCCGGTGAGCTCACCCGGTCACGCTAGCGGCGACGGCTATGTCGGCGAGTCCCGTCGCCCCAGGGGCTCGTCAGTGCGTGTGCGACCCATCGTGCCCGTGCGAGGGGTCGGCGTCGTGGTCATCGGCGTCACCGCCGAGGAGCTCGTGCATCCCCTCGAGCAGCTCGGCCACGGAGACGTCGGGGGAGACCGCGAGCAGTGGCAGCACGAGGTCGTTCTCCTTGGCGAGGTGGCTCCGGAACATCGTCACGAGGGCCGTCCCCGCTGCTGCGGCGCGCACGTCGTGGTCAGCGTGCTCGACCTCGCTGACGAGCCCGACGATGACGGCGTGCTCCGCAAGCATGCCGTCGACGAGGAGGCGACCCTCGACGGTGTCGTGGGCCGCCGGGTACATCGCCTTCTCCTCGGCGAGCGCGTGGGGCACCAGGTGTTGCCGGCACCAGTGAACGAGCTCGTCGCGCGCTGGTGCACCGTCGCGGCCATCCATGGCCGTGACCACGAGCCGCTCGACCAGGCTCGCGAGGTTGTGCGCCATGGCGGCGTGGTGCTCCTGAACGGCTGAGACGGCCTGTGCGTCAGCGTCGTTCGGCAGGGTGACCGAGCCGGTCATCTCTCTCTTCCTCTCCTGGGTTTGCTCCACCGCATCACGCGGCTGGGCGAATCTCATTTTAGTACAGTGAAATCCGTGAAAAACATCGCGCCCGGTCCGCGTCCCGCGAGCCGGGGTGACCGGCCGATGTCTGGCTCCCGTGCCCGAGTGCTCGACGTCCTCGGAGCCCGACCCGGTGCCACGACGATCAGCGCCCTGGCGAGCGCGACAGGGTTGCACCCCAACACTGTCCGCGAGCACCTCGATGCGCTCGTGGGTGACGGCTACGTCAGCCGTCGTCGCGCTGCCGCCCGGGGGCGCGGTCGGCCGGCGTGGCTCTACGAGGTCACCGATCCGGCCGTCGGTCACGCTGGCAACGATTACGCCGGATTGGCGGCCGCACTTGCCGCGACCATCCACCGCACGAGCGCCCGACCCTCGGAGGACGCCCGAGTGGCCGGCGACGACTGGGGTCGCGAGCTGGCACGGGCCCATGGGATGCCGGGGCGGAGCGGCGCTGCCGCCGCCCGCCGCGAGGTGGTCGCCCTCCTCGACGAGGTCGGCTTCGCCCCCGAGGCGAACCACCGGATGACGAGGGTCCGGCTGACCCGGTGCCCCCTGCTCGACGCGGCCCGCCGGCATCCGGACATCGTATGCGCCGTGCACCTCGGCCTGGTCGCAGGCGCCCTGTCGGAGTTCGGGACGGACACGACGCGGACCCAGCTCATCCCGTTCGCCGAGCCGGGGGCGTGCATCCTGCGCCTTGCGTAGCGGTCACCGGCACGATCGCGGCCGGGCTGCAGACCCTTTCCAATCCTTTCCAGCCCGAGTGCAGCCCGCCGATGACCATGGTCTGGACAGACATCACCGTCGAGGACACCAGCAACGGGATCAGTCAGTCCTTCCCGGCACCTCCTGACCGTCGCGAGCAGGAGTCCGCCCGAGCGGCCAGGGGGTCCCGGCAGCTCGGGCGGACTGTGGCAGTCACTCGAGGGGGGATGCGTGAACACCCTCGAGCCTGCCGTGTGACTCAGATGTCGAAGTACATCTCGGGATCACCGTGCGTGTTGGTGAGCGTTGGCAGGTAACGGCCGCAACGCTGTGACCTGCACCTTTCAGTTGGTGGCGTTGGTGAGCGAGGGCGAGAGTTGATTCTGCTGCGGACATTTTGCGGACACCGCCGTTAGCTCCCTGGTAGACGACGACCGACGGATTATGAGTCCGGGTCAGCCCGTCCTGACCAGTCCTCGCACGTGCGGATTCGTGCTCAGGGTGCGCATCTTCGCCGGGCTCGTGGGCGCTGGTTGGATCCCGTCTGCGGGCGTTGCGTGGCAAATCGTTAGCAGAGCGACTGTGGCTGTGGTCGTCTCCACTTAGCTCGTTGGGGGGCCCCCACGTCGGTCGGTCCTATGAGATCGACACGCCGTACGGCGTCGCCTTCCCCAGTCATCTGGTCGGCCCGGATGCTCTCAGGACCGATGCGAGGTGCTCCTCTCAGGGACCCGATGCATGCTGCACCAGCCCACCCGCTGTGACTTAGCACCCTCTAAGAACGAACCCCTTGCCC
The DNA here is from genome assembly GCA_963811475.1 of uncultured Actinomycetota bacterium. Taxonomy (GTDB): domain Bacteria; phylum Actinomycetota; class Actinomycetes; order Actinomycetales; family Dermatophilaceae; genus Fodinibacter. The sequence goes on along the minus strand of CAWERJ010000034.1, from coordinate 231,655 downwards.
TTGACCTGATGGAGGATCACCGTGGGCAGTGTGGGGCGACGGAGCCCTGCCCCGGGAGGAGTCTCATGTCGCAGACCATCAACCCCGATCACGTCCTCAAGCGCGAGTTCTCGCTGTGGTCGTCCTTCGCCTTCGCCTTCGCCTTCATCTCTCCGATCGTGGCGCTCTACGGCATTTTCGGGCTCGCCATCGGTGCCGCCGGCCCGAGCTTCTGGTGGGCCTTCCTCGTCGTCTTCGCGGGTCAGCTGCTGGTTGCGCTCGTGTTCGCCATGCTCGTCTCACGCTGGCCGATCGAGGGGTCGATCTACCAGTGGTCCCGTCGACTCATCGGCAACGGCTACGGCTGGTTTGCCGGCTGGACGTACATGTGGACCCTTGTCATCGCCATGGTCGCCGTCGGCCTCGGCGCCGCGGGTTTCGTCGCGAATATCGTCGGCGTCGAGGCGCCCACCGGTACTCAACGAGCCCTCATCGCTGCGGTGATCCTGGCCCTGGCGACCGGCCTCAACCTCGTCGGTCGGCACGCCCTCAAGGTCTTCATGACTGCGAGCATCATCGCGGAGGTCGTCGGTTCTCTCGGGCTGGGCACCTGGCTCCTCCTCGCCCATCGGGTCAACCCGCTGTCCGTTCTCACGGAGGGCGGTGGCGGCGCCGGAGGTTACCTCGCCCTCTCTGGCCCCTTCCTCGTCGCCGTCATGTTCGTCGGCTGGTCCTTCGTCGGCTTTGAGAGCGCCGGCGCCATCGCCGAGGAGGTTCACGAGCCGCGGCGCAACCTGCCCAAGGCGGTCATCTCCTCGATTGTTCTCATCGCGCTCGTCGTCATGTACTCGAGTTTGGCGATCATCCTCGCGATCCCCGACCTGGGCGCCGTCGCCAGCGGCGATGTCGCGGACCCGGTCTACGAGACCTTGACGAGCGCGCTCGGGCCGTCGATCGCCAAGCCCGTCGAGATCCTTTTCCTCATCGGCTTTGTCGCCAGCTTCCTCGCCCTGCAGACCTCCGCCTCTCGCGTCATCTGGTCCTACGCCCGCGACGGCGCGCTCCCCGGCTCTGGCGTCCTCGGCAAGCTGAGTACAGGCCAGCGCATCCCCGTCAACGCGATCTTCGTGACGACCGTGGTCGGCATGGCACTGCTCCTTCTCAGCCGTGTCGCCGAGAACGTCTACACCGTCATGGTCAACTTCACCACCGGCGGCTTCTACCTCGCGTTCCTCTTCCCGCTCATCGGCTTCCTAGTGGCCCGAATGCGCGGTGCCTGGCGGGACGGTCCCTTCACCCTCGGCCGCCTCACCCCGGTCATCGCGGTCATCGCGCCGGTCTGGGCAGTCTTCCAGTTCCTCAACATCGCCTGGCCCCGGCCGGTGTACGTCGACCAGCGCTACCTCGACTGGTCGGTGTGGCTGGCGGTGCTCGTCCTCGGGGCGCTCGGTGCCGCGATCTACGCGATCGTCCGCGGCCGGCTCATCGCCACCTCCGTCATCGACGCCGAGGAGGAGGCCGACGAGGCCGCCGATGAGGCCTCTGACGTCCCAGTCACTGAGACGACGGTGACGGTTCGATGATGAGTGCCGTGCCTCCCGCCCACGCCGGCGGAGCCGGCGTGGCCGTTGTCACCGGTTCTGCGAGCGGGATCGGTGCGGCGGTAGCGGCCGAGCTGTCCTCGCGCGGGTGGCGGGTCGGCGGCCTCGACCTCGTGGCGAGTGCGGGCTGCGACATGAGCGTGGTCGTAGACGTCACGGACGCCGCCGCCGTGGTCGCAGCGCTCGACAGCATCAGGAGCGAGCTCGGGCCGGTTGACGCGGCGGTGTCAGTGGCCGGCCACTATGCGATGGTCCCCGTCAGCGAGATCACGCTCGGGCAGTGGACCAGGATGGTCCGGGTCCACCTCGGGGGGCTGCGCAATCTGAGCAAGAGCGCGCTCCCCGACATGCTCGAGCGGGGGGCGGGCAGCATCGTCGCAATCACGAGTGAGCTCGCCGTCGGTGGCGGCGACGGGGATGCCCACTACGCCGCCGCGAAGGGCGCCGTCATTGGTTTCGTGCGCTCCTTGGCGGCCGAGGTCGCCGCCGCCGGCGTCCGCGTCAACGCTGTCGCCCCCGGCCCGACCGACACCCCTCTGCTCCCCCCGACTCGCCGTGGCGGGCCGCCGAGTACCTGCAGACCCTCCCGATCCGCCGCTTGGGCTCCCCCGAGGAGGTCGCGCTCTGCGTGGCTTGGCTCGTGGAGGAGGGCACCTTCTGTGTCGGCGAGATCCTCGGTCCGAACGCCGGGGCGGTGATCTGAGATGGCTGGGCACCTTGAGGGCCGCGTCGCCTTCGTCACCGGGGCCGGACGCGGCATGGGGGTCGCGCATGCCCGGCGCCTCGCCGCCGACGGCGCTACCCTCGCGCTGAACGACCTCACCTCGAGCAACGAGCTGACCGCGCTCGCTGACGAGCTTGGTGGGGTGACGGCGGTCGGCGACGTCAGCGACCCCGCCACCGTTGCCCGCATCGTGGCGGACGTCGAGGCCCGCGTGGGCCCGGTCCGCGTGCTCGTCGCGAACCACGCCTACATGTCGATGGCCCCCTTGACCGAGGACGACGAGGCCGACTGGTGGAAGGTCGTCGACACCAACCTCGGAGGGACGTTCCACCTCATCCAGGCCGTCCTTCCAGGGATGCGCGCGCACGGCGGAGGACGGATCGTGGTCATCGCGAGCGAGTGGGGGGTCACCGGCTGGCCCGGCGCGACGGCGTACGCCGCCTCGAAGGCGGGGCTGATCTCCCTGACCAAGACCTTGGGACGCGAGCTCGCCCCCGAGGGGATCATCGTCAACGCGATCGCCCCTGGCGTCATCGACACCCCGCAGCTCCTCGTCGACGCCGCGGCCGCCGGAGTGAGCCTCGCCGAGATGCACGCAACGTATGCCAGCGCCATACCCCTCGGGCGGATCGGGGCACCCGAGGAGGTCGCGGCGGCCGTCTCGCTGCTCGCCGACCACCGGCTCGGGTCCATGGTCGGGCAGGTCGTCCAGGTCAACGGCGGCTCAACGCGCGGCCGGGTCTAGAGGGAAGTGACATCAGATGAGCGAGGAGTACGTGCGCTACGCCAACGGGAGGGTGGGCCAGGTCGACGGGATGCGTTCCCCCCGATACGCCGGCTTCCCGACCTTCGCGCGGCTGCCGCGGCGCGAGGACGTGCCCGATTTCGACATCGTGGTTCTCGGGATCCCCTTCGATGCGGGGGTGACCTACCGGCCAGGAGCCCGCTTCGGGCCGTCGGCGATCCGGGCGGCGTCGCGGTTGCTGCGGCCCTACAACCCCGCCCAGGAGGTCAGCCCGTTCGAAGAGGCCCAGGTCGTCGACGCCGGGGACGTCGTCGCGAACCCGTTCAACATCACCGAGGCACTCGACGCGATCTCCGCGGCCGCGACCGAGCTCATCGGCCCACGGCCGGCCGCTGGTCGCGCTCGGTGGGGACCACACCATCTCGCTGCCTCTGCTGCGCGCGCTGCACGCGGCCCACGGACCGATCGCCCTCGTCCACTTCGACGCCCACCTCGACACGTGGGACACCTACTTCGGGGCGCCGTGCACGCACGGGACGCCCTTCCGCCGCGCCTCCGAGGAGGGTCTCGTCGCCAAGGGCCACTCCGCCCATGTCGGCATCCGCGGACCGCTCTATGACCGGCGCGACCTGCTCGACGACGCCGAACTGGGGTTCACCTGCATCCACACCCGGGACCTGGACACGATCGGCGTACCCGGCGTGGTCGACCGGATCCGGGCCCGGGTCGGCGAGCTGCCCGTCCACGTGTCGATCGACATCGACGTCCTCGACCCGGCGTTCGCGCCCGGGACCGGAACTCCCGAGGCGGGAGGGCTGACCAGCCGCGAGCTGCTCGCGATCCTGCGGGGCATGACCGACCTGAGACTGGTTGGCGCGGACATCGTCGAAGTGGCCCCCGCCTACGACCACGCCGAGGTGACCGCGGTCGCGGCCGCACACCTCGCCTACGACCTCATCAGCCTCCTCGCCGTACGCGCATGAGTAGCTGGGAGGGAGGGACCAGCCCCACCGGCGGGGTCGTCGCGGTTCGGGCGGACTCTGTTGCGTGGCCCGGTGGCGCGCGGGCGGCCGCGGCCTTCACCTTCGACGTCGACGCCGAGTCGGCCGTGCTCTGGGGGTCTCCGGGCACGGCCGACCGGATGAGCGTGATCAGCCACCAGGCCTACGGGCCCCTCGTCGGCGTACCGCGACTGCTCGACCTGCTCGAGCGCCACGGCATCCGGTCAACGTTCTTCGTCCCGGGGTACACCGCGCACCGCTACCCCGACGTGGTGCGGCGCCTCGTCGACGCCGGACACGAGATCGCCCACCACGGCTACCTGCACGAGCAGCCGACCGCCCTGACCGAGGCCGAGGAGATCGAGGCCATCGACCGCGGGCTCGCCGCACTCCGTGAGGTCGCCGGCGTCCGACCGACGGGCTACCGCGCCCCCATGTGGGATCTCTCGTGGCGCACACCCGCCCTCCTCGCCGAACGCGGGTTCCTCTACGACTCCTCGCTCATGGACGCCGACACCCCCTATGAGCTCGCTGTCGGCGACACCTCCCTCGTGGAGATCCCGATCCAGTGGGCACTCGACGACTGGGAGCAGTACTGCTTCCTCCCCGACCTCACCGGGTCAGGGCTCATCGAGACCCCGGCGAAGGCGGTCGAACTGTGGCGGACGGAGTTCCTCGCGCTGCGCGAGGCAGGTGGGTGCTGGGCGCTGACGAACCACCCGTTCCTCAGCGGGCGGCCGTCACGGGCCGCGGCACTATCCGAGCTCATGGCCGAGGTAGTGGCCTGCGGCGACGTGTGGGTCGCCCCCCTCGGCGACATCGCCGCCCACGTGCGGAGCCTCAACCTGACGCCCCGCTCGATCGAGCCACCCACCCTCTGAGCATCAGACAGAAACAACAACACGCACGACACCAGGAGAGGCAGATGGTCCGGTGACCTCCTTCGACACCCACCACTTCACGGTGACCCCCGAGCTGGGTGCGGCCGTCGCGCGTGACGACCGGGCCCACGTCTTCCACTCGTGGTCCGCGCAGGCCCTGATCAACCCGGTGCCCATCGCCGGCGCGTCCGGGAGCCACTTCTGGGACTACGAGGGCAACCGCTACCTCGACTTCTCGAGCCAGCTCGTCAACGTCAACATCGGCTACCAGCACCCCAGGCTCGTCGCCGCGATCCAGGAGGCCGCCGCCCGGCAGTGCACGATCGCGCCGAGCTTCGCCGACGAGTCGCGCTCGGAGGCCGCCCGCGCTCATCACCGGGCTGGCGCCGCAGGGCCTGGACCGCGTCTTCTTCACCAACGGCGGCGCCGAGGCGACCGAGAACGCCATGCGGATGGCGCGACTGCACACCGGGCGCCACAAGGTGCTCACGGCATACCGCAGCTACCACGGGGCGACCAACGGCTCGATCACGGCCACCGGTGACCCCCGTCGCTGGCCGAGCGAGCCGGGGATGCCGGGGATCGTCCACTTCTGGGGTCCCTACCTCTACCGCTCCGCGTTCCACGCGACGACGGAGGCCGAGGAGTGCGAGCGCGCGCTGCAGCACCTGCGGGAGACGATCATGGTCGAGGGCGCGTCGACGATCGCGGCGGTCATGCTCGAGACCGTCGTCGGCACCAACGGCATCCTCGTGCCGCCGGAGGGGTACCTCGCCGGCGTCCGCGAGATCTGCGACGAGCACGGCATCGTGTGGATCGCCGACGAGGTCATGGCCGGGTTCGGCCGGTGCGGAGAGTGGTTCGCCGTCGACCACTGGGGCGTCTCCCCGGACCTCATCTGCTTCGCCAAGGGCGTGAACTCCGGGTACCTGCCGTTGGGCGGCGTCGTCATCTCCGACCCGATCGCCGAGACGTTCGCCGAGCGCGCCTACCCCGGTGGGCTCACCTACTCCGGGCACCCCCTCGCCTGCGCCTCGGCCGTGGCCTCGATCCGCATCTTCGAGGAGGAGGGGATCCTCGAGAACGTCCGCAAGGTGAGCGACACCGTCATCGCCCCGCGCCTGGCCGAGATCGCCGAGAAGCACCCCAGCGTCGGCGAGGTGCGCGGTCTCGGCTTCTTCTGGGCCCTCGAGCTCGTCAAGGATGCCGGCACCCGCGAGCCGCTCGTCCCCTACAACGCGAGCGGCGCCGCCGCCGGGCCGATGAACGACCTCGCGGCGGCCTGCAGGGCCGAGGGCCTGTGGCCGTTCACGCACTTCAACCGCACCCACGTCGTGCCACCGTGCACGACGACGGCCGAGGAGATGGCGGAGGGCCTCGACATCCTCGACCGTGCCCTCGAGGTCGCGGACATGTTCACCACCTGATGGCCCACTTACCCCGACGAGATCCACAAGTACATGAACATGCGGCTACTCGAGCGCTTGGCGGCGGGTGTCCACCACCAGTCTGCCCGAGTTCCCCGGATCAACCCACACCTACGCGAGACCAAGGACTGCTTCAATGACGACACCGACCCGTATCACTCACCTGATCAACGGCGCACCCTGGGAGGGTTCCGCCGAGCGCACCAGCCCGGTGTTCAACCCCGCCACGGGCGAGCAGACCGGCGTCCTCGACCTCGCGTCCACCGACCTCGTCGGTGAGGTCGTCGCCGGGGCCAAGAAGGCCTGGGCCGAGGAGTGGGGCAACATCTCGCTGACCAAGCGCACCCAGGTGCTCTTCCGCTTCCGCGAGCTCCTCAACGAGCGCAAGGAGGACATCGCCGCGCTCATCACCGCCGAGCACGGCAAGGTCCTCTCCGACGCCCTGGGCGAGGTGACCCGGGGCCTCGAGGTCGCCGAGTTCGCCTGCGGCATCCCGCAGCTGCTCAAGGGTGGGTTCACCGAGAACGCCTCGACCAAGGTCGACGTCTACTCGATCCGCCAGAGCCTGGGCGTGGTGGCCGTCATCAGCCCGTTCAACTTCCCCGCGATGGTCCCGATGTGGTTCGTCCCCATCGCGATCGCCTGCGGCAACGCGGTCGTGCTCAAGCCGAGCGAGAAGGACCCCTCGGCCGCGATCGCGATCGCGAAGCTGTGGACCGAGGCGGGCCTGCCCGACGGCGTCATGAACGTCGTCAACGGCGACAAGGAGGCCGTCGACGCGCTCCTGACCCACCCCGACGTCAAGTCCGTGTCCTTCGTCGGCTCCACGCCGATCGCGCGGTACGTCTACGAGACCGGGACGACCCACGGCAAGCGGGTCCAGGCCCTCGGTGGCGCGAAGAACCACATGATCGTCCTGCCGGACGCCGACCTCGACCTCGCGGCCGACGCCGCGGTCAACGCCGGCTTCGGCTCCGCGGGCGAGCGGTGCATGGCCATCTCGGCCCTCGTCGCGGTGGAGCCCATCGCCGACGACCTCGTCGAGAAGATCAAGGACCGGATGGGCAAGCTCGTCACCGGGGACGGCACCCGCGGCTGCGACATGGGCCCGCTCGTCACGGCCCAGCACCGCGACAAGGTGACGTCCTACCTCGACTCCGGCGTCGAGGACGGCGCCACGCTCGTCGTCGACGGGCGCGAGGGCGACGTCGACGCCGACGGGCAGGGCTACTTCCTCCGGCCGACGCTGTTCGACAACGTCACCAAGGAGATGTCGGTCTACCGCGACGAGATCTTCGGCCCGGTGCTCTCGGTGGTGCGGGCCAAGACCTACGACGAGGCCCTGGAGCTCATCAACTCCAACCCCTACGGCAACGGCACGGCCATCTTCACCAACGACGGTGGCGCCGCCCGGCGCTTCCAGAGCGAGGTCGAGGTCGGCATGATCGGCATCAACGTGCCGATCCCGGTGCCGATGGCCTACTACTCCTTCGGCGGCTGGAAGAGCAGCCTCTTCGGCGACACCCACGCCCACGGCATGGAGGGCGTGCACTTCTTCACCCGCGGCAAGGTCGTCACCTCCCGATGGCTCGACCCGAGCCACGGCGGCATCGAGCTCGGCTTCCCCCAGAACGTCTGATCAGGAGGCCGGCAAGTTGGGCGTCGAGGTGTCGGGAGGGCGCCGAGGACGAGCAGCCCGCGTACCGGCCGCCGTGGCCTTGAAAGCTGTGAAGCGGAGACTCCGCTCCGGCAGCAGCGTTGGCGATCCCTTGGTAGGGAGCCCTCATCGTCCCCGGACCGGAAGGCCCTGCAGGCCGCTGAACTGCGGTAACGCGGTGGGGTGTAGGGCTTCGGCTGATGCCTGATGATTGTCAGCTGATCCTTGACACTCCTGGTCTTCATTGCGTCGAATTGCGGGGATCTTGGTCAGGGCTCCTCCTAGCGGTCGCTTGTTGCCCCCGGGGTCGGTGCTGTGGCGTTTGACGAGTACGTCGCCCGGGCCCATGAAGTCGAACAGCGCGGCGGACCGTGATGGTCGGTTGTGATCTCGAACGGCGCAGTCCCCCGTGACTCCTGTGCCGAACCCGGCCAGTGCAAGAGTTAAGCCGAATGAGCTTAGCGGGTCGGCACGCGGCGCTGAGACGCACCAGAGTCGAAGTGTCACCCAAGCGGAGTGCGTCACGGAAGCACCGCACCCCGGGTTTCCCCGAGTGGTCAGCGCATGCTCACACAGGCCAGCACGGGTACCTCCCCCCTGGGTCGTACGCCACCTCATCGGTGGCCGGCGCCGCCTCCGGCCGACCCGTCGTCCTCGCCCGGATACCCCTCGACCTCCCTGGTCAGGGCGACACCACGGGCACCCCGTCCGTGCTGCCGCTCCCTGGGGGCTCAGCCGCTGTGTCGTCGACGGGCGGCCCCGGCCTCGGCCATTCCACTTGCGGCCTCGGGCGCACGCGGTGGGCGCGAACCGGAGATCCGCACAGCCACAGCTGGGTCTGGCCCACCGCCTGGTGTGAGGAAGCCGCTGCCGACGGTCACTCGTTCTGTACCGAGGCCTTCCCGGCGTTCCACGCGACGACGTCGAGGAGGCGTAGGCGTGGGACGTCGCCAGGGGCCATCGTCGCCAGGTGCCCCCACTGGCCGCGTTGACCGTTGAGGTCAGCGTTGATGGCGGTGCTCATCTGTGTCCAGTAGTCCACCCAGGTGCGGGACTCCACGTGCTGAACCGGGTACCTCGGGGATGAGCCGAGGTAACACGCAGCGACGAACCTGTCGTGCAGCGGCATAAACCGCGGCCGTTTGCGGTGCAGGACTTCCGTGAGAGTCGTCAGCTGCACGCCAGACACCGGGGTGCCGTCCAATTGACCCACGAAGTAGGCCATCCGGTCCCTTACCGATCCGTCCTCAACGGCGGCGTCGAGGGTGACTCCGGTCCAGGTGCGGGCCAGCCCCTCCTCGAGGCTTCTCCGCATGCCCTGGAGGCCATAGAAGGCCCGGATGCTCAGACGCACATTGAGAAGACCCGGTGCCAGTAGGTCGCCGTCGTTGAGCTCATCCGGCCCGCTGCGGGTGACCAACCGGTCGTACGCCGGAAACGCGTACGGCTTCTGGCCGTACCGATTGGCCGCGGCATCAAAGTATTCCGCCACCCAGCACGCCGCCGCGGTCATCCCCACCGTCACGGCACCGACCCGGACCGAATCATGGGTCATACATCGACGCTACGCCCACAGCGGGTCAGCCGCACGGGGCTGTCCAGCCCTGCGAGACGCTTTCATGCATGAGCGCTGCGTCGCCTCCTCCGGTCGACGAGCAGGGCTGATGAGAACGTCGACCGCCGTGCCGCACCTGCCTTTGACCTCCATCGGAGCTTGCCGTCGTTACCTGCGCCCTCGCGTATGACCCAGGGCCTCGACCCTGAAGTGCACCAGCCGCACGTCCTCACCGTCGATAGCCATCACGATGTCAACAGCGGCGACGGCCTGACGAACCTCAGGTGGGGCGTACCGAAGGATTACGGCGTCCAGGTGCTCGGCCCTGCCCAATCCCCTCCTCAGCAAGTTCCACTCGGGGTACAGCAGCACGCCTCGTACCTGCACAACCCACACCGCGAGGTCAGACAGCGACTCGCGCACCGTGGCCCGCGTCGGTGGAGGGATCAGACGTCCGGTGACAGCTTGCTCCGGTTCGGGTCAGCGAAAACCCCACAGGGCGATCGGGAACCGGCGAGATCTCCACGATCGCCCTTCTTGGCCTGAACGTCCTGCGTAGGGTGGTGAGCTGACGGATAGGAGAGGAAAGACATGACAGATCCGCAGACACCTCCAGGCTGGTACCCCAGCTCACGATGGGCGCCAGCGGTACTGGGACGGGACGCAGTAGACGGAGCACTTCGCGGCCGCCAGCAACGCGCAAGCGCCTCTCCCACCAAGAGCGGCGGAGCGCTGAAGTGGGTCTTGATTGGCCTCGGAGTCGTGCTGGTCCTCGGGCTCGGCTCATGCATAGCGTTCGTCGCCGCAGTCGGAAACGACACATCAACGGCACTTGAGAGCATCTCGGCCGACATTGAGAGCAGCGTGCCGAGCGAGGCTCCCGAAGCCAGTCAGGAGGAAGATCCGACTCCTGATGTGGAGGAGACAAGTGACGATTCGGGCGACCAAGACAACCCAGTGGAGATTCAAGAAGGCAAAGCGTTCGACATTCGGGGATTCAGCCATGCCAAGGGCTGGAACATCACTGACAGCGGCTTCGGCATGAGCATTGAGAAACTCAAGGTCACGAACAACAGGGGCGAGAAGGACTCAGCTCTAGTCGACGTGAAGCTGTGGAAGGGAACAGAGGTCCTGGCCGAGATCTCGTGCACGTCTCGACCCTCATCTTCCCCGGGGACCACGGTCACCTTAAACTGTTTCTCGGGCGATGACCTGCCAAAGAACTACGACAAGATCACAGTCAACGACATGTTCTGAGGTGCTGCAGCAAGCTGAGCAGGCGGCGCAACTGGCCCGCGCGTATACGCGCGGGGGGGGCCTAAACGCCGACGGACGGTGCCGCTCGAAGTTGAGCCCAAACTGCCGTCGCTCGGCAGACCATGACGCGATGCCCGAGCATCTGCGGGTCTCCGTGCTGCTCGGCGCCTTCGTCGGCCTGCGGGTCGCAGAGGCGGCCGCGCTGCGGGTCTCCGACGTCGACTTCATGCGCGGCGTCGTCAAGCCGGCGATCCAGTACCCGGCCGAGCCGCTGAAGTCGGAGACGCAGCAGGACGGCCGATCCCGATCCCCGAACGAGCTCGCTCTCGATGCTCGCGGCGCAACGTGCAGCAGTACGGCGGCGACGACCGTGGTGACGAACGAGATCGGCCGGCCATCGTCGCCCGTGGGCGATCGAGCGGGCGATCCGCTCGAGCAGGAGCCAGGTCGACGGGCCTGCCCGGAGGGCTTCCGCTTCCACGACCTCCGGCACTACCTCGCCAGCCTGCTCATCGGCACAGGGCTGCGACGTCAAGGTCGTCCAGTCGCGGCTGCGGCACGCGAGCGCGACGACGACGCTCAACACCTACGGGCACCTGTGGCCCGACAGCGACGAGACCGCACGCGCAGCGCGATCGCGTGCTGGCGCTGCGCTGTGTCCCCGTTGCGGACTCCCGGACACGAGGCCCTGACCTGCGTTTCCGCAGGTCAGGGCCGTATGCGGATCAGATGTCGAAGTACATCTCGAACTCGTGCGGGTGCGGCCGGAACCGGATGGGGTCGACCTCGTTCTTGCGCTTCCACTCGATCCAGGTCTCGATGAGGTCCTCGGTGAACACGTCGCCCTGGAGCAGGAACTCGTGGTCGGCCTCGAGGGCGTTCAGCACCTCCGGGAGCGACCCGGGGACCTGCGCGATGGCCTCGTGCTCCTCCGGCGGGAGCTCGTAGAGGTCCTTGTCGACCGGCTCCGGCGGCTCGATGCGGTTCTTGATGCCGTCGAGCCCGGCCATGAGCTGGGCGGCGAAGCACAGGTACGGGTTGGAGCTCGGGTCCGGGATGCGGAACTCGATGCGCTTGGCCTTCGGGCTGTCGCCGGCGATCGGGATGCGCACGCAGGCGGAGCGGTTGCGGGCCGAGTAGACGAGGTTGACCGGCGCCTCGTAGCCCGGGACGAGGCGGTGGTACGAGTTCACCGTCGGGTTGGTGAAGGCGAGCAGCGCCGGCGCGTGCCGCAGGAGGCCGCCGATGTACCAGCGTGCGAGGTCGGACAGGCCGCCGTAGCCGCGCTCGTCGTAGAACAGCGGCTCGCCGTCCTTCCACAGTGACTGGTGGGTGTGCATGCCCGAGCCGTTGTCGCCGAAGATCGGCTTCGGCATGAAGGTCGCCGTCTTGCCGCCCTCCCAGACCGTGTTCTTGACGACGTACTTGAACTTCATCATGTCGTCGCCGGACTGCAGCAGCGTGTTGAAGCGGTAGTTGATCTCCTGCTGGCCAGCGGTGCCGACCTCGTGGTGGCTGCGCTCGACCTGGATGCCGACCTCGGCGAGGTTGAGGCAGATCCGGTCGCGGGTGTCCGCGAAGTGGTCGACCGGCGGCACGGGGAAGTAGCCACCCTTGTACCGGGTCTTGTACCCGCGGTTGCCACCCTCCTCCGCGCGGCCGGTGTTCCAGGCCGCCTCGACCGAGTCGATGTAGTAGTACGAGGCGTTCTGCTTGGTCTCGAACCGCACGTCGTCGAAGACGTAGAACTCCGCCTCCGCACCGAAGTACGCGGTGTCGGCGATGCCCGTCGACGCGAGGTAGGCCTCGGCCTTGGCCGCGATGTTGCGCGGGTCCCGGCTGTAGGGCTCACCGGTGAACGGGTCGACGATCGAGAAGTTCATCACGAGCGTCTTCTCGGTGCGGAACGGGTCGACGAAGGCCGTCGTCGGGTCCGGCACGAGCTTCATGTCCGACTCGTGGATGGCCTGGAAGCCGCGGATGGAGGACCCGTCGAACATCTGGCCGTTGGTGAAGAAGTCGATGTCGACCGTGGACGCAGGCACGTTGAAGTGCTGCATGATGCCCGGCAGGTCGCAGAACCGGATGTCGACGAACTGGACGTCCTCGTTCTCGATGAACTCGAGGACCTCGTCAGCGGAGCTGAACAATGCTGAACCTCCTGGTTCGGTGCAGGGGCTATGGGAAGCCAGCCCTGGGGCGTTGCGGCGACTCTAGGGAGGAGCGGTTTCCCGACCGTGACCCGCGTGTTTCGCCGGTGTAACGCGGCCACCGTATCAATGTGTGAGACACGGCGCCCGACAGGCGGACGGTCCCGGACGAGGCGGTGAGTGTGGCCCGGCCCACCGACCCGGGATGCCGGTCGCGCCGCCGCGTGCCCGGCATACAGTGTCGTGGTGCCCGCCTCACCCCGACCAGGCCAGCCGCCCGAACCGGGGCCGGCGTCCGGCGACGGGTCGAGCGACACCGGCGCCGAGGGCGGGCCCCGCACCCCCACGTTCCTGCGTCGCTTCGGCGCCGTGCTCGTCGACTGGCTCCTCTGCCAGCTCATCGCCGTGGGGCTGCTCGGCGTCGACACGTCCGCCGGGGGAGGGGCGTCGTTCGCGCCCCTCGCGGTCTTCGCCGCCGAGAACATCCTCCTCGTCAGCCTGACCGGGTCCACGATCGGCCACCGCCTGTTCGGCATGCAGGTGTGGCAGGTGCGCCCGGGGGCCTTCCCGCTCCAGGTCGTCGTGCGCACGGTGCTGCTCTGCCTCTTCGTGCCGGCGGTCCTCACCTCGCGCGACGGGCGCGGCTTCCACGACGCCTGGGCCGGCACGCGCATCGTCCGTCCCTGACGCCCGTCCGACCCGCCCGACCGTCGTCGATTCCGGCGGGCACGAGCCGCCACCTGTGCCATGCCTGTGACGCACCAGACAACGTCGTGAATTGCTCATCTACTACGCAACGTAGGAGACTGGGCGTGGCCGGAAGACCCGGCAGACCACAAGGGCAGGAGCGGACATGAGCGACACGACCACCACGCGACCGGCCCCGGAGGCGGCCTCCACAGGACGCAGCTTCGGGTTCGTCAAGATCTCCAGCATCGTCATCGCCGTCATCGGCGCGATCATGCTCATCGGCGGTGCAGGCACCTGGGTGCTCGTGCAGAGCCAGCTCTCCGACGAGAAGATCGTCGTCGCCGAGGACGCCAGCAGCAACGCCGGCAAGTCGGTCAACGGCCCCTTCACGGCCTACTCGCAGGCGCAGATCATCCAGAAGCACTCGCTCGAGATGGCCGGCGGCAAGACCTACGCGCAGCTCGACCGTGAGGACCCGAAGCGCGCGACGGTCATGAACGGCTCGTTCCTCCGTGCCTCGCTCTTCACCTCCGTGCTCGCCTTCGGCGTGAGTGCGATGGCCATGGCGCTCGGGCTCGTCCAGGTCCTGCTCGGGGTGTCGATGTTCAAGCTCGCCGACCGCGAGTGACCCCCGCGGGTACCCCGCGACAGCGAACGGCCCCGGCTCGCGAGAGCCGGGGCCGTTCGACGCGTCGGGTCACTTGCCGCGCATCGCCTTGCGGTCGACGCGGGCGCGGGTGGGGTCGATGCCCTTGGGGATCGGAGGCCGCATGCCGCCGAGGCTCTTCAGGCGCTTGTTGACGACGGCGGTCTCGGCCTTGGTGAGCACCGGGCGCATCCGGGTGAGCTTGCCGGAGACCTTCTTGATCGGCACCTGGCCCTCGCCGTCACCGACCACCCAGAGGTGCACCGGCACGCCCGGCGCGACCCGGGCGACCTTCTTCTCCTCCTGCTTGAGCACCTTGGTGACCCGCGCGGTGGGACCCTCCCCGAGCAGCACGATGCCGGGGCGGCCGAGGGCGCGGAACACCATGGCCGCGCCCGCCAGGTCGCTCGGCCGGGTGCCCCGGGCGCCGTCGACGGCGACCGGCTCCTGGGCGGCGTACCACCCACGGCGACCGAGACCCTGCAGGGCTGCCCCCACGGCTCCGGGCTGGCCCTCGAGCGCCCGGTACATCGCGGTGTTGCCGCGGCGGTTCATGACGACGACGGCGGCCAGCAGCGCCGACGGGAGGGCGACGAGGGCTCCGTACCAGACCCACCAGCCGCCGATGATGAACCCGACCGCGACGATCGCCGCCGCCGTGCCCACCGCGGCGAGCAGCATCCACCACCCGAGGCGGGGGTCGAGGCTGCGGATGGCGCTGTACGCCTGCCGGACCTGGGCGATGCGGCCGGTCTTCTTCTCGGGCTGGTCGGACACGGGAGGTCGAGCTCCTGGATCAGTGGGGCTGGTGCCGCGGGATGCCGCGGGCGTCGGTGATCAGGATACGGTGCGCGCCGCGCGCGCCACCAACGACGCCGCCTCCTGGCGGGCCGGGTCGGACGTCGCGGTCGCGAGGTGGGACAGGTGCTCGGGGATGGGGCGCCCCCAGCGCGTCATCGCCGTGGCCCAGAGCCGCCCTGCGCGGTACGAGCTGCGCACGAGCGGGCCGGCCATGACCCCCTTGAAGCCGAGGTCCTCGGCGACGGCCGACCAGTGGACGAACTCCTCGGGCTTGACCCAGCGGTCGATCGGGTGGTGCTTGGGCGAGGGGCGCAGGTACTGCGTGATCGTGAGGATGTCGCAGCCGGCGTCGTGCAGGTCGCGGATGGCGGCCTCGATCTCGACGTCCTCCTCGCCCATGCCGAGGATGAGGTTGGACTTGGTGACGAGGTCGGCCTCGCGGGCCATGGTGAGCACCCGCAGGGACTTGTCGTACGTGAAGGCCGGCCGGATCCGCTTGAAGATGCGCGGCACGGTCTCGAGGTTGTGGGCGAACACCTCGGGCCGGGCGTCGAACACCTGCCCGACGAGCTCGGGCACGGCGCCGAAGTCGGGCGGGAGGATCTCGACCCCGGTGTTCGGGTTGAGGGCGTGGATCTGGCGGATGGTCTCGGCGTAGAGCCCGGCCGCTCCGTCGGGCTGGTCGTCACGGGCCACGCCGGTGACGGTGGAGTAGCGCAGGCCCATGGAGCGCACCGACTCGGCGACGCGACGGGGCTCGTCGAGGTCGAGCGGCTGCGGGCGGCCGGTCGCGATGTCGCAGAAGTCGCAGCGCCGCGTGCACGTGTCCCCGCCGATGAGGAAGGTCGCCTCGCGGTCCTCCCAGCACTCGAAGATGTTCGGGCAGCCCGCCTCCTGGCAGACCGTGTGCAGGCCCTCGCCCTTGACCATCGCGTGGATCTGGGTGAACTGCGGACCCATCTTCGCGGTCGTGCGGATCCACTCCGGCTTGCGCTCGATGGGCGTCTGCGCGTTGCGTGCCTCGACCCGCAGCATGCGGCGTCCCTCGGGTGCGACAGTCACGCGCGCCAGCCTACGCCGGGCGTCCGACGTGCCCCGAATCCTGCGACACCTCAGCCCAGGACGTCGCCGAGGTGCTTCTCGGCGTACGGCAGCACGTCCTGCGACGCTGACCCGGCTGCCCCGACTCCAGCGTCAGTGACGAGACACCGGCATCCGCGATGCCGCACGGGATGATCGTGTCGGCCCACGACAGGTCGGCGTCGCAGTTCAGCGCGAACCCGTGCATCGTCACCCGCCGGCTGACGCGCACCCCGATGGCGCCGAGCTTGCGGTCGGGCCCGCGGTCGTCGGCGAGGACCCAGACCCCGCTGCGCCCGTCGACACGCGACCGTCTCGACGCCGACGTCGCGGCAGACGCGGATCATGACCTCCTCGAGCCGGCGCACGTGGGCGACGACGTCGATGGGGACCTCGGGGAGCCGCACGATCGGGTAGCCGACGAGCTGGCCGGGGCCGTGCCAGGTGATCTTGCCCCCGCGGTCGACGTCGACGACGGGCGTGCCGTCGGTCGGCCGCTCGTGGGCCTCGGTGCGCTTGCCGGCGGTGTAGACGGCGGCGTGCTCGAGCAGCAGCGTCGTGTCAGGAAGCGCGCCCTCGACGACCTGCGCGTGGACCTCGCGCTGGGTGGCCCAGCCCTGCTCGTAGTCGACCAGGCGCGGCGCGAAGCCGAGGTGCACGAACCGCATGGGCTCACGATACGCGGCGCACCTTCGACGACCCGGGCTGCGCGTAGTCCGCGCGGGAACCCTAGGCTCACGCAGCATGAGCGAGGAGCCCGACCAGACCCGTGCCAGCGCCCGACGCCCCCGACGAGCGCATCTGGGGAGCCGTCCTGGTCGTTCTCGCGTGGTTGGTCGTGGCCGTCTGGGCGGTGCCGCCCAGGGCAAGCTCTCCGGCGTCCAGTCCAACGACAACTCGACCTTCCTGCCCAAGAGCGCGGAGTCGACCCTCGTCAGCAACGCCGTCGCCACCTTCATCGAGAGCGACACGCTGCCCTACCTCGTCGTGGTCGAGCGCGCCGACGGCGGGGCCCTGACGCCCGAGGACCTCCAGTCCGTGACGACGTTCGCGCAGAGCGTGCCGGCGCTGGCGCTCCCGGAGATCGGGGAGGACGCCACCCTGGGCGACTACCTCGTCGCCGGCTCGCCCCTCGTCCCGGTCCCGTCGCAGGACGGCCAGGCGGTGCTCGTCTCCGTGCCGCTCGACGCCGAGAAGGGCACCGAGGCCAGTGGCGACACCTCCGCGCTGGTCGAGGGTGCCGAGGCCATGCGCGCCGAGATCGCGAGCACCCTCGCACCCGCCGGCCTCGACGGCTACGTGGGGGGCCCGGGCGGCCTCATCGCCGACTTCGCCGTGGCGTTCGCCGGCATCGACGGCATCCTGCTCGGCGTCGCGCTGCTCGTCGTCCTCGTCATCCTGCTGATCGTCTACCGCAGCCCGATCCTGCCGTTCGCCGTGCTGCTCAGCGCCGTGTTCGGGCTCAGCGCGGCTTCGCTGGTCGTCTACCAGCTCGCCCTCAACGACGTCATCACGCTGTCGGGCCAGTCGCAGGGCATCCTGTTCATCCTCGTCGTCGGCGCCTCGACCGACTACGCCCTCCTTCTCGTCAGCCGGTTCAAGGAGGAGCTGCACGACCAGGCGAGCTCGTGGGTGGCCCTCAAGCGCGCGTGGCGCGGCTCGGTCGAGCCGATCGTCGCCTCGGCCGCCACCGTCATCCTCGGCCTGCTCTGCCTGCTGCTCGCGCAGCTGCGCAGCACCAGTGGGCCTGGGCCCGGTCGGCGCGCTCGGCATCGCGGGGGCACTGCTCGCGTCGCTGACCTTCCTCCCGGCGGTCCTGCTCCTGTTCGGCCGGAAGGCGTTCTGGCCGTTCCCCCCCAAGCTCGACCACGTGCACGCCGAGGACGTCGTCGGCACCAAGGGCCTGTGGGGCCGGGTCGCCGACCTCGTCGGGCGGCACCCGCGGCGCACGTGGGTGATCACCCTGGTGGTGCTGCTGGCGGCCGCGGCGTTCGCCCCGACGTTCACGGCCAGCGGCTCCACCCTCGACGAGACCTTCCTCGACGACACCGACTCGATCGTCGCGCAGCGGGTGATCGGCGAGCACTTCCCGGCCGGGTCGGCCACGCCGATCCAGATCGTCGTGCCGGAGGCCGACGCGCAGGCCGCCCTGGCCGTCGTGACCGCGGACCCCGGCGTCGACAGCGCGTACGTCGGGCTCGTTCCGCCCGCAGCCCGGGCAGCCGGCCGTGCCGCCCAAGGTCGTCGACGGCACGGTGCTGGTCCAGGCCACGACGAAGGCCGCGTCCGACAGCCAGGAGGCCGAGGACACCGTGCAGCGACTGCGGTCCGACCTCGACGCGGTGAGCGAGGACGCCCTCGTCGGCGGCAACGCCGCGACCAACCTCGACGTGCTGGAGGCGAGCAGTCGCGACCTGCGGGTCATCGTGCCGACGATCCTGCTCGTCATCTTCGTCGTGCTCGCGCTCCTGCTCCGCTCGATCGTCGCCCCACTGCTGCTCGTCGCGGCGAACGTCGTGTCGTTCGCGGCGACGATCGGCATCTCCGCCCTGGTCTTCCAGCACGTGTTCGGCTTCCAGAGCAGCGACCCGTCGATCGTGCTCTACGGGTTCGTCTTCCTCGTGGCGCTGGGCATCGACTACTCCATCTTCCTCATGACCCGGGTGCGCGAGGAGGCGAAGGAACGCGGCACCAGGCCCGGCATCCTCATCGGGCTGGCGGTCACCGGTGGAGTCATCACCAGCGCGGGCATCGTGCTGGCGGCGACCTTCTCGGCGCTCGCCGTGCTGCCCATCGTGTTCCTCGTGCAGATCGCCTTCATCGTGGCCTTCGGCGTGCTGCTCGACACCTTCGTCGTGCGCTCCCTCCTCGTCCCCGCCGCGGCCTACGACATCGGCGCCCCGATCTGGTGGCCCAGGCACCTCGCCGCTGACAGCTCGGGAACGGCGGAGGTCGCCGCGGAGGTCGACCCCGAGGTCGCCGCGGAGTCCGTCCCGTGACGCGCGTCGGGCTGGCCGGCTACGGGTTCGCCGGCCGCGACATCCACGCACCCCTCCTCCTCGAGGCCGGCTGCTCCGTCGTGGCGGTGTCCACGGGCAACCCCGAGCGGGCCGCTGCCGCGCAGGACGACCTGCCGGGCGTCCGGGTCGTTCCCGGGCTCGACGAGCTGCTCGCCGTCCCGGACCTCGACCTCGTCGTCCTCGCGACACCCAGCGGCGGCGCATGCCGCCCAGGTGCGGCAGGTCGTCGACGCCGGCCTGGCCTGCGTCGTCGACAAGCCGCTCGCCGTGGATGCGGAGTCCGCGGCCACCGTGGTGCGCCATGCGGCGGGTGCCGGCGTGCCGCTCACCGTCTTCCAGAACCGCCGCTACGACGCCGAGCAGGCGACGGTCGCCCGCGTCGTCGCCGACGGGCTCGTCGGGACGCCGTTCCGCTACGAGATGCGCTGGGAGCGGTGGCGGCCGGTGCCGAAGGACCGCTGGCGCGAGAACGCCACGCCCGGCGGAGGGCGGCGGCATCCTGCTCGACCTGCACAGCCACCTCGTCGACGCCGCGGTGCAGCTGTTCGGCCCCGTGGCAACGGTGTTCGCCACGGTGGAGGCACGGACGACCCCTGCCGAGGACGACGCCTTCCTCGTCTGCCGCCACGCCGGTGGGGTGGTCTCGCACCTCGGGGCCACCTCGCTCTCGGGTGCGCCCGGGCCCCGGGTGCGGCTGCTCGGGACCGAGGCGGCGTACGTGCTGGCCGACTTCCCCGGCGAGGCCCACGTGTGGACCGGACAGGCCGACGCCGACGACGAGCACAGCGGCTGGCTCCACCGGGGTGAGGAGCGCGAGCCCGTGCGGCGCGCCGAGAGCGGGCAGGCCGACCTCTACCGGGCGGTCGTGGCCGCCCTCGGGGCCGCGGACTCGCCAGGCGGCGATGCCGGTCGACCCGTGGGACGCGGTGCACACGCTCGCCGTGCTCGACGCCGCACGCGTGTCGGCGGCCGAGGAGCGGGTCGTGACGGTCCACACCCCGTCGCGCTGACGGCATCCGACTGATTGCGAATTCACCCACCCAGAGCGCGGCCGCAATGCGCCCTGTGCCGGTGGGGAATCCGCAATCAGTCGGTCAGGGGGAGGGCAGGCGGCGGGGCTCGAGGCGCTCCTCGCGGACGGCCCAGCCCGCTCCCGAGGCGTCCCGCTCGCGGCTGACCACGTAGGCCGCCGTGCCCTCGGTGCCGCTGACCGCTTCGACGAGCTCGGTGCCGCGGTAGACCAGCCCGACCCCGTCGTCGCTGCAGTGCGTCTCGGGCAGGGTCCCGTCGCCGACGAGGGAGTGGATCGTCGGGCGACGCTCGCGCCTCCGAGTCGTAGTGGACGCCGCTGCCGTAGGGGAGCAGGGCCAGCCCGTTCGTCACCGCGCGCAGCTGCGGCCCGAAGGAGTCGGTGCACCCGCCGACGTACCAGCAGATCGCGCCGGCCGACACGCCCGAGAGCACGACCCCCGCCTCCCACGCGGCGCGCATCGCGGGCCGCAGGTCGTGCACGTCCCACACCGCGAGCAGGTTGGCCACCGACCCGCCGTTCACCCAGACGACGTCGGCCTGGAGCAGGTGGCCCGGGACGTCGTCGAGGTTGGGCATGGGGAACAGGTCGAGGCAGGTGACGTCGAAGCCGGCCACCCGCCCGGCCTCGAGCGCCCAGTAGTTCATGAACCGGGGATCTCCGGACGCGGTGCCGACGAAGGTGACCCGCGGGCGCCGACCGTGCGCACCGGACAGCTCGACGGCGTGGTGCACGAGGGCGTCGAACTCGAGCTGGGTGCGTCGGCCGCGGCGGTAGCCGCCCGAGGTGGCCAGGATGGTCGGGGCGTCGGCAGGCATGCGCCCCACCCTAGGGGCCCTGTGGACAACCGCTCGGGCGCCGGCCGCGTTGTCGGCAGGCTGGGGTGGTGGTCGACGACGAGGGTCCCGAGGATGCCGTGCCGCGACCCGGGCGCGCGGGTCCGGTCCCCGACGTGCCGGGCTTCGAGCTCGGCGAGCTGCTCGCCAGGGGGGCGACGAGCGAGGTGTGGGCGGGGGTCGCCGTCGACGGGGGCCGGCGGGTGGCCGTCAAGGTCGTGTCCGCGGCCCTGGCCCCGCTCGAGGCGGCGGCCCGCGAGGCCGCCGTGTCGTCGAGCGCCGCGTCCGCGCACGTCGTCGGCGTCGAGGCGTGCGTGCCGCTCCCCGACGGGCGGGTCGCGCTCGTCATGCCGCACCTGCGGGGCGGGTCGCTCGGCGGCCTCGTCCGCGCCCGCGGCCACCTCGTGCCGGGGGAGGTCGTCACGGTGCTGGCCCCGGTGGCGTCGGCCCTCGGGCGCCTCCACGACGTGGGCGTGGTGCACGGAGACGTCTCGCCCGGGAACGTCCTGCTGGACCTCGACGGCCGGCCCCTGCTGGGCGACCTGGGGCTGGGGCACGTCGTCGGGGACGTGTCGCCCGGGGTCTGGGGGACCGAGGGCTACGTCGCGCCCGAGGTGCTCATGGGGGCGGAGCCGACGCCGGCATCCGACGTCTACGGCGTCGGGGCCCTCGGGTGGCTGTGCGTGTCGGGGCAGGTGCCGGGGGCGCCGGGCCTGCGACCCGCACTGGCCGACGTGTCGCGCACCGGCCCGGAGGGGGCGGCTCTCCTCGGGGTCCTCGACGCGGCCGTCGCACCGGACCCGGGGGACCGGCCGAGTGCGCACGAGCTGGCCTGGCAGCTGTTCTCCGCCGCCGACCCCGAGCCGCTCCAGCTGGTGCGGGGTGACGACGACGTCAGCGTGGTCACCTACCGGCTACGGGCTGCCGCGGAGCGCGGCCGCGCCGTCGCGCGCGGTCCCGCGGCGCAGGGCGCGGCACGCTCGGGTGGCCACCCGGCTCGCCCGGACGCCGGCACGCCGAGGCGCGCTCGGCCCTCGCCGGCGCGGCCGCCTCCCTCGTGCTGCTGGCCGCGCTCGTTCTCGCGGTGGCGGCGTCTGGCCGTGGCGGTGACGTGGCGCAGGCCGTCGCGACGGGTGGACCGACCCCGGTCGAGCCCTCGGCCGGGGCGAGTGCGGGCCCGGGTGTGCCCGCCCGCGGGCGGGCCGCCGACCCGCGCGAGGATCCCCGCGCCCCGCACGACCGGGCCGCGGAGCTGCTCACGGTGCTCGCCGACGCCCGGGCGTCGGCGTGGCGCGAGGCGACCCCCGCCCTGCTCCACGCCGCCGTGGCACCGGGCTCTGCCGCCGCCAGCCGGGATGCCGTCGCCGTCACCGACCTCGTGCGCGCCGGGGTGCGCTACTCGGGCCTGCGCTACACCGTCGACGAGGTGTCGCTCGTGTCCTCCTCCGCGCGGACGGCGCGAGTTCGGGCGCGGATCGGGACCGGCCCCTACACCGTCGTCGGACCCACGGGGTCCACGCGGCGACCGGCCGCCCCCGGTCAGGTCGTCGTCGTCGATGCTCGTGCGGACGGACGCGGGATGGAGGATCAGCGACGTGCGGACCGGGCCGTGAGTGCGCAGGTCCGGCTCGGCCGCCGGATCAGGCGACGAGCCAGCGGATGGCGGAGTCGAGGTCGGGGTGGACGAACGGTACCCGCTGTCGCGCAGGACGTCATCCGACGATCCGCTTGCCTGCTGAGGATCTCGCCGGCGAACTCGCCGAGACCATGCGCAGCGCGAAGCGTGGGGCCGGGAAGACGGACGGCCGGTGCAGTGCGCCGTCGCCAGCGCCGCGCGATGTCGCGCTGCCGGCCGGGCTCGGGCGCTGACGAGGTTGACCGGACCCGTGATCTCCGGGTGGTCGAGCAGGTGCAGGATCGCGCCGACCTCGTCGGCGAGGGTGATCCAGGGCCATGAACTGCCGTCCCCGGCCATCGGCCCGGCGAGCCCGCACCGGGCGAGCGTCAGCAGCCGCTACATCGGTCCGCCTCGGCCCAGCACGATGCCGCTGCGGCAGTGGCGACCGACGCGCCGGCATGCCACCGCGGGCGCGCCGCGGCCTCCCAGGCGGCGACGACGTCGGTGAAGAACGCGGATGCCCGGTCGGGCTCTCCTCGGTGAGCGGCTCGTCCCCCCGCTCGCCGTAGTAACCCGTCGCGGAGGCGCACACGAGCCGCACGGGGTGCTCGGCTTGCCGCGACCGCCGCTGCCGTGGCGTGGCGTCGAGTTGACCCTGGACGCGAGGATCTCCCGCTTGTACGTCGCCGTCCACCGCCGGTCGCCGGCGCCGGCGCTGGCAAGGTTGACGAGCCCGTCGACCCCGTCGAGGACGGACGGGTCCAGGTGGCGGCTCGACGGGTCCCACTGCACCTCGTCCGCTGAGCCCGGCGGACGGCGGACCAGGCGCACCACCTCGTCGCCGCGCTCGCTGCAGCGCGGTGACGAGGGCCGTGCCGATGAGACCGGAGGACCCGGTGACGGCGATGCGGCCATGGCTGCCTCCGACCGACCGGTCAGAGACCGAGGTCGGCCTCGAAGGCGCCTTCCTCGAGTCGCTGCTTCATCGTCGTGAGGAAGCGCGCGGCATCCGCGCCGTCGACGATGCGATGGTCGTACGAGAGGGCGAGGTAGACCATCGAGCGGATGGCGATGGTCTCGCCGCCGTCCTCGGCGGTGACGACGACCGGCCGCTTGACGACCGCCCCGGTGCCGAGGATCGCCACCTGGGGCTGGTTGATGATGGGGGTGTCGAACAGCGCTCCCCGGGACCCGGTGTTGGTGATGGTGAAGGTCCCGCCGGCGAGGTCGTCGGGCATGATCTTGTTGCTCCGCGTGCGGTCCGCGACGTCGGCGATGCCGCGGGCCAGGCCCGCGATGTTGAGGTCACCGGCGTTCTTGAGCACCGGGACGAGCAGCCCCTTCTCGGTGTCGACCGCGATGCCGAGGTGCTCGGCGCCGTGGTAGGTCACCTCGTCGTCCTCGATGCTCGCGTTGACCGTCGGGTGGGCCTTGAGCGCCTCGACGGCGGCGAGCGCGAAGAACGGCAGGAAGCTGAGCTTCGTGCCCTCACGGGCCGCGAAGTCGCCCTTGGCCCGGTCGCGCAGCCGCGAGATGCGGGTGACGTCGACCTCGACGACGGTCGTCAGCTGCGCCGAGACCTGCAGGGACTCGACCATCCGACGGGCGATCGTCTTGCGCAGCCGCGACATCTTCTCGGTCGTGCCGCGCTTCGAGGTGGCGGCCTGGTCGGCCCGGTCCTGGGGCGCCGGGGAGCCGGGGCTCGACGGCTGGGCCGCCGCGGGGGCGGGCTCCGGCTCGGGTGCCTTGGCGGCCTCGGCCGCGTCGAGGACGTCCTGCTTGCGGATCCGGCCACCGATGCCGGTCCCCGTCAGGGACGCGAGGTCGATGCCGTGGTCGGCCGCGAGCTTGCGCACGAGCGGGGTGACGTACGCGGCGGCGTCACGGTCGCCGGCCTCGGACGACGTGCCGCCCTCGCGGGGGAGCGCCGGCGCCGTCGGCGGCCGCGGCCGCGCGGTCCGGGTCGCCTGGGCCGGGGCCTCCTGCTGCGCGGGCGCGTCGGCCGGGGCCGGGCCTCCTGCTGGGCCGGGGCCGGCTCGGCCTGTCGGGCCGGCTCCGCGGGCTGCTCGCTGCTGCGCTCGGTGGGCTGGTCGGTGGGCTGCACCGCCGGCTCGGGTGCCTCCGCTCGCCTCGGGAGCGGGCTGCTGCTGCGCGGCGCCCTGGGCGCCCTCGGCCTCGGACGCCTGCTCCGACTGCGCCGCGGGTGCCGCCCCCTGGGCGCCCCCGCCGCCTCCCGCGCCGCCGACGATGGCGAGGTCGGCGCCCACCGGCACCGTCTCGTCCTCCTGGACGAGGATCTTCGTCACCGTGCCGGCCACCGGGGAGGGGATCTCGGTGTCGACCTTGTCGGTGGAGACCTCGAGCAGGGGCTCGTCGACGGCCACCTCGTCGCCCTCCTGCTTGAGCCACCGGGTGACCGTCCCCTCGGTGACGGACTCGCCGAGCGCCGGCATCGTCACGGTCGAGCCCTCGCCGGACCCCCCGCCGGGCTGGCTCCCGCCGGATGCCGTCTGCGGTGCCTCGGCCTGCTCCGCCGCGAGCCGGCGCGGGCGGTGCCTCGTCACGGGGCGCCTGCGCAGGGGCTGCGTCCGCCTGCGGCTGCGCGGGCTCCTGCCCACCCTCGTCGCCCGCCTCGGCCACGGCGTCGCGGTCGGCCGGGTCGGCCACCTCGTCGCTCGGGCCGCCGGCCGCGTTCTGCGCGTCCGACTGCCCACCGGACTGCGCCTGACCCCCGTCGTCGCCCGACGGTGCGGGGCCGTCACCGACGACCGCGAGGTCGGCGCCGACCGGGACCGTGTCGTCCTCCTGGACGAGGATCTCCTGGAGGGTTCCCGCGACCGGGCGAGGGGATCTCCGTGTCGACCTTGTCCGTGGAGACCTCGAGCAGCGGCTCGTCGACCGCCACGCTGTCCCCGACACCCTTCAGCCACCGCGTCACGGTCCCCTCGGTGACGGACTCGCCGAGCGCAGGCATCTTCACGCGTTCTGACATCGGGACAGCTCTCCTTCGTGGGCGGTGGCGGACTTCACTCTAGTTGTGCGCGTGGAGCGGTTTCCCGGCGAGCGCCAGGTGGGCTTCACCCAGCGCCTCGTTCTGCGTCGGGTGCGCGTGGACGAGGGCTGCGACGTCCTCGGGATGGGCCTCCCACCCGACGACGAGCTGCGCCTCGCCGACCTGCTCACCCATCCGCGAACCGACCATGTGCACCCCGACGACCGGCCCGTCCTTGACCCGGACGAGCTTGACGAACCCCTGCGTGCCGAGGATCTGCGACCTGCCGTTGCCGCCGAGGTTGTACTCGTAGGTCTCGACGTCGTCACCGTGCGCCTCGCGGGCCTGCTCCTCGGTCAGCCCGACCGAGGCGAGCTCCGGGTCGCAGTAGGTCACCCGCGGGATCGTCGACTCGACGAGCGGCGCGGGGTCGAGGCCCGCGATGTGCTCGGCGACGAAGATCCCCTGGGCGAAGCCGCGGTGCGCCAGCTGCAGGCCCGGCACGATGTCGCCGACGGCGTACACCCCCTCGACCGAGGTGCGGCAGCGGTCGTCGGTGACGACGTGGCCGCGGTCGAGCGTGACCCCCGCCTCCTCGTAGCCCAGCCCCTCGGTGACCGGCCCTCGGCCGACCGCCACGAGCAGCACGTCGGCGACGAGCTCGTCGCCCCCCTCGAGCCGTACGGTCACGGCGTCGCCGTCCTGGCTCGCCGACTCGAAGCGCACCCCCGTCCGCAAGGCGATGCCCCGCTTGCGGAACGCCCGCTCCAGCGCCTTGCTCAGGGCGGGGTCCTCCGCCGCGACGAGCCGGGGCAGTGCCTCGACGATGGTGACCTCGGAGCCGAACGAGCGCATCACCGAGGCGAACTCGACGCCGATCACCCCACCGCCGAGGACGACGACCCGGGACGGCACCTCCGTGAGCGCCAGGGCGCCGTCGCTCGTCATGACCCGCCCGCCGATCTCGAGGCCCGGAAGCGTTCGGGCGAACGACCCGGTCGCCAGGACGACGTGCCGCCCGACGAGCCGGCGGTCGCCGACGACGACGGTGCGGTCGCCCTCGAGGCGACCGGTGCCCTCGACGTAGTCGACCTCGCGCGTCGACACCAGCCCCTGCAGGCCCTTGTGGAGCCGGCTCACCACGCCCTCGCGGTACCTCGTGACCGCCGGCAGGTCGACGCCCTCGAGCGTGGCCCGGACCCCGAAGCGCTCCGACTCGCGCGCCGAGTCGGCGACCTCGGCCGCGTGCAGCAGCGCCTTCGTCGGGATGCAGCCCCGGTGCAGGCAGGTGCCCCCGAGCAGGTCCTTCTCGACGAGCGCCACGCGAAGGCCCAGCTCGGCGGCACGCAACGCGCACGCGTACCCCCCGCTCCCTCCCCCGAGGACGACGACGTCATGGGTGGTCTCGGCGGTGGCCGGCATCCCTGCTGCTCCCTTGCTGTGGCGGCGGTGGCGACACCGGTGGCGGGGTGCCGCCACCGGGCGTTGCGCAGCATCCTGTCACTCCGCACCGCGCGGTGACACCTCGCTCCCGGGGTGCGCACGGGAGGGGTGGAGGTCGACGCCCTATCCTCTGCGCATGGCGTGGTGGAGACGCGGTCGCGGCCGGCGGGCCCCGGACACGGGCAGCGACCTGAAGAGCGCGCGAGCGCACCTGCAGGACTTCGTCGCCACCCGGCGCGGCGTCGAGGCCTACGTCGAGCCCGCCACGAACGTCACCGCGACGACGGTCGTCCTCATCGCCCACGACGGGGAGTGGACCCGGCGGGCCCTGCCCTCCCGCCCGGTCGCCTTCGACGTCGCCCGGTCCCTCGACGTGCCGGTCTACGACGTGAACCTCACCGGGTACCCCCGCAGGATGCGGGAGTGGACCGCGAGGCAGCGACGCCCCGAGTCGCGCTGAGCGGTCGGGCCCCGGTAACGAGGTGGAGCCGGCGCCGCGGGTCTGCGAGGGTGGGGCCGACCCGAACGCCTCGGAGAGGACCACAGATGTCAGGCTCGAAGAAGCCGCGCCCGCCGGTCGACGACGCCGTGAAGGCGAAGTTCCGTGCCGCCCTGGACGCCAAGAAGTCGCACGGCGGTGCCGACGTCTCCGACCACGCGGAGCACACCAAGGTCGACCATGCCCACGGTCCGGAGACGTCGGCCACCCAGCAGATGTTCCGCCGCAAGAGCGGCGGCTGACCTCCGCCGGGATCAGCCCGCCGAGGACTCCACGAGCGCGAGGAGGGTCCCGACACCGAACCCGGTGCCGCCCTTCGGCACGTGCCCCTTCGGGCCCGTCGTGCTGAAGGCGGGCCCGGCGATGTCGACGTGCGCCCACGGGATCCCCTCGCCGACGAACTCCTTGAGGAAGAGACCGGCGGTGAGCATGCCGCCGTCGCGGTCACCCTTGTGCGCGATGTCGGCGGTCGGGGTGTCGAGCTTGGCGCGCAGCTCGACGGGCAGGGGCATCGGCCAGGCGCCCTCACCGGCCGTGCCGGCGGCGTCGACGACCCGGTCGCGGAACGCGTCGTCGTTGCCCATGACCCCGGCGATCTCGGTACCGAGGGCGACGACCTGGGCGCCGGTGAGGGTGGCGATGTCGACCACCCAGTCGGGGCTCTTCTCGCTGGCCAGGCACAGGCCGTCGCCGAGGACCATGCGGCCCTCGGCGTCGGTGTCGAGGATCTCGACGCTCGTGCCGTCACGCATGACGACGACGTCGCTCGGCCGCTGGGCGGAGCCGCTCGGCATGTTCTCCGCGAGGCACAGGTACCCGGTGACGGCCACCGGCAGTCCGAGCTCCGCCACGGCGAGCACGGTGGCCGCCACCGCCGCCGCGCCGGCCATGTCGCACTTCATCGTCACCATGCCGGTCGACGGCTTGATGTTCAGGCCCCCGGAGTCGAAGGTGATGCCCTTGCCGACGAGCGCCACGGTCGCCACCGGGGATGCCGGGACCCAGGACATCGT
This sequence comes from uncultured Actinomycetota bacterium, assembly GCA_963811475.1. Taxonomy (GTDB): domain Bacteria; phylum Actinomycetota; class Actinomycetes; order Actinomycetales; family Dermatophilaceae; genus Fodinibacter. Next base: position 203,010 of record CAWERJ010000034.1, on the reverse strand, counting down.
CACGATGCGCGGGGGGTTCACCGACCCCTGGCCGACGCCGACGATGCCCCCGAAGCCGCCCTTGACGAGGGCCTTGTCGTCGAGGACCGACACCGACACCTTCGCGGTGGACGAGCGCCGCCCGCTTCTTGGCGGCCTCGGCGAAGGACTGGGGGTTGAGGAGGTTCGGCGGGGTGTTGACGAGGTCGCGCGCCCAGTCGCGGGCCGCACCGAGCACCGCGGCCCGCGCGACGGCATCCTTGGCCGCCTTGCCCTGCCCCGCGCCCGAGACGACGGAGATCCGCGGGCCGCTGCCCGGCGTGCGGGCCCGGGTCGACGTGCCACGGGCGGGGGTCCCCGCGACGTCCGCCGAGGGGCGCCGCCTTGTCGTAGGTGTAGCACCCGGCGAAGGCGCCGTCGGCGACGGCGGAGACGCTCGGCACGTCGGGCGTCGGGAGCGCCACCGCCACCGAGCGCTTCGCGCTGACCGTGCGCAGCGCCGCTCCGGCCGCGGCGCGCAGCACCGCGTGCGGGTAGCCGGCGCGGCGGGCGGTGCCGTCACCGAGACCGGTGACGACGACCGAGGTCGCCTTCACCCCCGGGACGGCGACGACCCGCACGACCTCGTCGGGCCGCCCGGTCGCGTCGACGTCGGCGAGGACGGCCTGCAGGTGGACGACGGCCTTGCGGGGCAGGCCGTGACCGTGGGCGAGGTCGGCACCGTCTGGCGTGCGGACGGAGCCGACGACGAGGGCGTCGACGGCGAGCTCGGCGGGCGTGCGGGTGGTGAGGGACAGTGACGTCATGCAGGCACCCTAGCGACCGCCCGGCGGGCTCCCGGGCACGCGGTAACGTGCCGACCATGACCGAGCTCCAGCAGTCACCGCTCCACGACCGGCACGTCGCCCTCGGCGCCAAGATGGCCGACTTCGGGGGGTGGTCGATGCCCATCGAGTACCCGGGCGGCGGCGTGGTCGCGGAGCACACCGCGGTGCGCGAGCGGGTGGGCCTCTTCGACGTCTCGCACCTCGGCAAGGCGAGGGTCTCGGGGCCGGGGGCCGCCGACTTCGTCAACTCCTGCCTCACCAACGACCTGCGCCGGATCGGGCCCGGGCAGGCGCAGTACACGATGTGCTGCACCGACTCCGGCGGCGTCGTCGACGACCTCATCCAGTACCTGCGCAGCGACGACGACGTCTTCCTCATCCCCAACGCCGCGAACACCGCCCGGGTCGTCGACCTCCTCGCGGCCGCCGCGCCCGACGGCGTCGTCGTCGAGAACCTGCACCACGAGTACGGGGTCCTCGCGGTCCAGGGCCGGCGGTCCGACGAGGTGCTGCGCGGGCTCGGGCTCCCCGTCGACCACGACTACATGAGCTTCGTCGAGACGCAGTGGGAAGGGATGCCGGTCATCGTCTGCCGCACCGGGTACACGGGGGAGCGGGGCTACGAGATCGTGCCCCCCTGGGGCGTCGCGGGGTCGGTGTGGGACGCCCTCGCCGCCGCGGTGGACGCCCAGGGCGGACTGCCCTGCGGGCTCGGCGCCCGCGACACCCTGCGCACCGAGATGGGCTACCCGCTGCACGGCAACGACCTGTCGGCCGACATCACCCCGGTCATGGCCGGGGCGGCCTGGGCGGTCGGCTGGGACAAGCCGAGGTTCTGGGGCCGCGAGGCCCTGACCGCCGAGCGCGCCGCGAAGGCCTCGCGGCTCATGCGCGGGCTCGTGGTGACCGGTCGCGGCATCCCGCGGTCGCACTGCGCGGTCAAGGACGCCACGGGGGCGGTCGTCGGCGAGGTCACGTCGGGCACCTTCTCCCCGACCCGCCGGCAGGGCATCGCCCTCGCGCTGCTCGACCGCTCCGTCACGCTGGGTGACGAGGTCGTCGTCGACGTCCGTGGCCGGGAGCTCGCCGCGACGGTGTCGAAGCCGCCGTTCGTCGAGGTGGGGGTGCGCGAGCAGTGAGCGAGCAGTGGACGTGGACCTACGAGGATGCCGACGGATCGCCCCTGTCGGGCGAGGGCCTCAGCGACGCCTCCTTCCCGACCCAGTCCGACGCCGAGTCGTGGTTCGGCGAGGTGTGGCACGACCTGGCGGATGCCGGTGTCGCCGCGGTGACGCTGCACCGCGACGGCGAGCGGGTGTACGGGCCGATGAGCCTCGAGGCCGCCCCGTAGGGAGGCAGGCCCCGGCGCCGGGTGGACCCGTCGGCGGCCGTCAGGCGGGGTAGTCGCCGCGCTTGACGAGCGCGCGCGGCATCCGGGACCGGCGCAGCTGGAAGGCCCGCATCGCGGTGTACATGCCGTTGCCCTTGGCCGCGGCGGCCTCGTCGCCGAACTTGTCCGCGACCTTGCGGCGCAGCCGGCGCCACAGCAGGAAGGTGTCGACCACCGCGACGAGGAGGACGGTGTAGGTGAGGATCGTGACGAGGAAGAGGAGGGCGCTCGCGCCGCCGCTCGGACGCACGAAGCTCAGGGCCAGGACGATGAGCATGACCGGGAGCATGAACTCGGCGAGGTTCCAGCGGGCGTCGATGTAGTCGCGCATGTAGCGGCGCACCGGTCCCTTGTCCCGGGCGGGAAGTCCGGAGTCGTCGCCGGTCATCATCGCCTGGCGGGTGCGCGCCGTCTGCTCGCTGCGCTTCTTGCGGTCGAGCTGCTTGGCCTGCTTGCGGTCGGCGACGACGAGCGGCTGGCGGCGGGCGGCCTCCTGGTCCTTGCGCCGGGGCGTGGGCCGGTTCTTGGCGCCCTCGCGGTCCTCGTGGGCCTGCGCCGCCGTCTGCTCCTGGGTCGTCCTGCTCCGTCCGAACACGCCACCACTGTAGGCGCAAACGCCGGGATGCCGGCACACGGCGGGCGGCGCGGGCGGCTCCCGTCGGTAGGGTCGTCGCCGTGACCGACGTGCTCTCCACCGACCAGATCTCCGCCCTCCGCTCGCGGGTCCACGACCTCGTGCCGGGGGTCCGTGCCGACCTCGAGGCGCTCACCCGCATCCCCAGCGTCAGCCTCGACGCCTTCGACCAGTCGCACGTCGAGGCCAGTGCGGAGGCCACCGCGGCCCTGCTGCGCGCCGAGGGGCTCGACGTCGAGATCGTCCGCGAGGGCGGGCGCCCGGCGGTGATCGGCCACGTCGACGGCCCGCCCGGGTCGCGCACGGTGCTGCTCTACGCGCACCACGACGTCCAGCCACCCGGCGACGAGGAGCTTGTGGGACAGCCCGCCCTTCGAGCCGACCGAGCGCGAGGGGCGCCTCCACGGGCGCGGCGCCGCCGACGACAAGGCCGGCATCATGGCGCACGTCGCGGCGCTGCGCGCCCATGCCGGGTCGGTCCCGGTGGGGGTGACCGTGTTCGTCGAGGGCGAGGAGGAGATCGGCTCCGCCTCGCTGCCGACCATCCTGGAGCGGCACGGCGAGAAGCTGCGCGCCGACGCGATCGTGCTCGCCGACTCCACCAACTGGGCCATCGGCGAGCCGGCCCTGACCACGACGCTGCGGGGGACGATCCGCGTGCTGTCGTCACGGTGACGACCCTCGACCACGGCGTCCACTCGGGCCATGTTCGGCGGGGCCGTGCCCGACGCCCTCACCGCCCTCGTCAAGGCGCTGGCGAGCCTGCACGACGACGACGGGGAGGTCGCGGTGGCCGGCCTGCGCTCCGGGTGTGGCGGCCGACCTCGACTACGACGAGGCCCGGCTGCGCGAGGAGTCCGGGCTGCTCGACGGGGTGTCGACGATCGGGACCGGGTCGCTGCTGTCCCGCATGTGGACCAAGCCGTCGATCACGACGATCGGCATCGACGCCCCGACGGTGGCGACGTCGTCGAACACGCTCGTGCCGAGCGCCGCGGCGAAGGTGTCGATGCGACTGGCTCCCGACGAGGACGACCTCGAGGCCTTCGCGCTGCTGCGTGACCACCTGGTGGCGCACACCCCGTGGGGTGCCCGAGTCGAGGTGACGCTCGACGACCGCGGGCTCGGGTTCTCCGCCGACGCGCAGGGGCCGGTCTACGACCAGGCGCGCGCCGCGTTCGCCGACGCGTGGGGCGTCGACCCGGTCGACATCGGCGTGGGCGGGTCGATCCCGTTCGTCGCCGCGTTCGCCGAGAAGTTCCCGGAGGCCGCGATCCTCGTCACCGGGGTCGAGGACCCCGACGCGCGGGCGCACGGCGCCAACGAGTCGCTGCACCTCGGCGAGTTCGAGAAGGTCTGCCTGGCCGAGGCGCTGCTCCTCGCCCGGCTGGGTGCCCTGCCGCACTGACGCCCCGGTGTGGTGACTGAGCGTCGACGAAGCCTGCGGTTTCGTCGAGGGTTGGACGTCCGGCGCACCGCAGCGGCCGGCACGCGGTGGCGCCAGAGGCACACTGTTCCCCCGAGCCGGGACCACCGAACGGAAGGCGTGCCGATGACGCAGGGCACCTATGTCGAGCCGTCCTACGAACGGGACACGACCTACATCGAGGACCGGATCACGGTCGGGGGCTCGGGCGAGCACGAGTGGCCGGTCGAGCCCGGTCGGTACCGGCTCGTCGTGGCGCGTGCCTGCCCGTGGGCGAACCGGGCCATCATCGTGCGGCGCCTGCTGGGGCTGGAGCAGGCCATCTCGATGGGGGTGTGCGGCCCCACCCACGACGCGGACAGCTGGACCTTCGACCTCGACCCCGGCGGGGTGGACCCGGTGCTGCGCATCCCGAGGCTCAAGGACGCCTACGAGGCGCGCTCTCCCGGGTACCCGAGGGGCATCACCGTGCCCGCCCTCGTCGACGTGGCGAGCGGCAAGGTCGTCACGAACAACTTCCCCGTGATGACCATCGACCTGTCCACGCAGTGGCGGAAGCACCACCGCGACGGCGCCCCGGAGCTCTACCCGGAGGCCCTGCGCGCCGAGATCGACGAGGTCAGCGACCGCGTCTACACGGAGGTCAACAACGGGGTCTACCGGTGCGGCTTCGCGGGCACGCAGCGCGCCTACGACTCGGCGTACCGACGGCTGTTCGCCGCCCTCGACTGGCTCGAGGAGCGGCTCGCGACCTCGCGCTACCTCGTCGGCGACACCATCACCGAGGCCGACGTCCGGCTCTTCACGACCCTGGCCCGCTTCGACGCGGTCTACCACGGCCACTTCAAGTGCAACCGCACGAAGCTGAGCGAGATGCCGGTGCTGTGGGCCTACGCGCGCGACCTGTTCCAGACCCCCGGCTTCGGTGACACGACCGACTTCACCCACATCAAGAGCCACTACTACGAGGTCCACCGCGACATCAACCCGACCGGGATCGTGCCGGCCGGCCCGGACCTTGCGGGCTGGGCCGAGCCGCACGGTCGCGAGTCGCTCGGTGGGCGTCCCTTCGGAGACGGCTCCCCGCCGGGCCCGCCACCGGAGGGCGAGCGCGTGCCGACGGCGCACAACCCCCACGTCGGGGAGGACGGCCTGGTCCACGTCTGACGTCGAGCCGCAGAAGTCGCTCCCCGCGGCCGTCAACGGGTGGGGTGCTGCGCGACCTGGGTGCCTGCACGGTCGCCGCGTCAGGGTGCAGGCGCACGGGTGCCGCTGCAGGGCAGCCTCCGGGTTCGAGTGCGGTCGTGGGCGCCCCCGTGACCGTCTCCGCACTCGCCGCGGTCAGTCCTTCGCGGTCTCGCCGGGCAGGGCGAGCATCTGGTCGAGCGCGACCCGGGCCCAGCGGGCGACCTCGTCGTCGACCCGGATCGGGTTGACCACGCGGCCGTCGACGAGGGACTCCAGCGCCCAGACGAGGTGCGGGAGGTCGATGCGGTTCATCGTCGAGCAGTAGCAGACGTTCTTCTCGAGGAAGACGATCCGCTGCTCGGGGAACTCGCGGGCCAGGCGCTGCACGAGGTTGAGCTCGGTGCCGACGGCCCACGCCGTGCCGGGCGGGGCGGCGGCGATGGTCCGGATGATCTTCTCCGTCGACCCGACCTCGTCGGCGAGCTCGACCACCTCGTGGCGGCACTCGGGGTGGACGATGACCTTGACGTCGGGGATCTCGCGGCGCGCCGCCTCGACGGCCTCGACCGAGAACCGGCCGTGCACCGAGCAGTGCCCGCGCCACAGGATCATCGTTGCGTCGCGCAGCTGACCCGGCGTCAGGCCGCCCATCGGGCGGTGCGGGTCCCACACGACGCAGTCCGTCGAGCGGCCGGCCGAGGTCACGCGCGTAGGTGTTGCGGCCCAGGTGCTGGTCGGGCAGGAAGAGCACCTTGCCGCCGTCGCCGGCTCCGTCCAGCGCCCAGGTGAGGGCCGTCCTCGCGTTGGACGAGGTGCACACGGTGCCGCCGTGCCGACCCGTGAACCCCTTGATGGCCGCCGAGGAGTTCATGTAGGTCACCGGCACGGTGACGTCGGCGACCCCCGCCTCGACGAGGTCGTCCCAGCACTCCTCGACCTGGTCGATGGCGGCCATGTCGGCCATCGAGCACCCGGCCGCCAGGTCGGGCAGGACGACGGTCTGGGTGTCGGCGGTGAGGATGTCGGCCGACTCGGCCATGAAGTGGACGCCGCAGAAGACGACCCACTCGGCATCCGGCCTGGCGGCGGCCTCCTTGGCGAGCTTGAAGGAGTCACCGGTGACGTCGGCGAACTGGATGACCTCGTCGCGCTGGTAGTGGTGGCCGAGCACGAAGGCCCGCTCGCCGAGGGCGGCCCGCGCGATCCGGGCCCGCTCGACGAGGCCGGGGTCGGAGGGCGCGGGCAGGTCACCGGGGCACTCCACACCGCGCTCGGTGGCGAGCTCGCGGCCGTGGCCGAGCACGAGGAGCGGCAGGGGGGCACGCCCCGCGCCGTCGGTCGTCGTCGTCACACCGTCGATCGTATGCCGTCAGCCCATCGACTTCTGCCCGTCGATCGTCTCGCGCAGGATGTCGGCGTGACCGGTGTGGTGGGCCAGCTCCGCGAGCAGGTGGATGAAGGTGCGCCGGGCGCTGCGCCGCTCACCGGGCCGGAACCACGGCGCCGGCGGCAGCTCGTGGCTCGCGTCCAGGTCCCACGTCCGGATCAGCTCGTCGCTGTGGGCGGCGACCTCGCGGAAGAGCGTGACGACGTCCTCCAGGGTCTCACCCTCGACGAGCCGGAACTCGTTCGCCCGGGCCTGCGGGTCGACGTCGTCACCCCCCGCCATCGTCCCGTGCTCGACGAAGTCGGTCCAGCCGCGCTCGGTCAGTGCGACGTGCTTGACGAGCCCGCCGAGGCAGAGCTCGCTGGCCGTGGGCGTGAGCCGCGCCTGCTCGTCGGTGAGGCCGTCGACGGTGTGGAGGAAGAAGTAGCGCTGCTGGGCGAGCGCCTCGAGCAGGGCGACGCGTTCCGGCTCGATCTGTTGCTGCGTGGTGGCCACGGCGGCTCCTGTCGGTGGGTGGTCAGCCGGTCGACCCTGGTGGGTCGGGGATCCGGGTGGATCGGCATATCGGTCGAGCCGACGCTAGCGAGGACCACCGACAGCCGCTCGCCGACGGACTCCCGGGGCGGATAGCCTCGCCGAGTGCGCGTGCTCATCGCCCCGGACTCCTTCGGCTCCACCCTCGGCCCCGTCCAGGCGGCGACGGCCATGGCGGAGGGATGGGCGTCGGGCGCGCCGCACGACGACGTCGAGCTGCTGCCGCTGTCGGACGGCGGACCGGGCTTCCTCGACGTGCTGGCCCGGGCCCTGGGAGGCACCACGGTCGCCGCCACCGTGAGCGACCCCCTGGGCCGGGAGGTGCCGGCGGCGGTGCTCGTCGTCGAGGCCCGGGGTCGCCTCACGGCATACGTCGAGGCGGCGCAGGCGAGCGGGCTCCACCTGCTCGGCGCCGACGAGCGCGACCCGGGGCTGACGAGCACGTGGGGGGTCGGCCAGCTCCTCGAGACCGCGGTCGCCGCGGGTGCCCAGAAGGTCGTCGTCGGCGTGGGGGGAGGCGGCACGAACGACGCCGGTGCCGGCATGCTCGCCGCCCTCGGTGCGGGGCCGGCCGCGGCGCTGGCCCGGGGTGGCGCCGCCCTCGCGACGGCGCCCGACGACGCGCTCCTCGGGCTGCCGGCGGTCCTCGACCGGCTTGGCCGGGGTCGAGCTCGTGCTCGCCACCGACGAGGACACCCCACTGCTCGGCCTCCAGGGCACGAGCGCGGTCGAGGCCCCGCGCAAGGGCGCCACGGCCGAGCAGGCGCAGGCGCTCGAGGGCGCGATCGGCCGGTTCACCGACCTCGTGGTGCCGGGCGCTGCCCAGCCCGCCCGTCGAGCTCCTCAGCGGGATGCCGCGCCGGCTCGACCGCGAGCGCGGCGCCGGGGCCGCGGGCGGCCTGGGCTACGGCCTCCTCGCCCTGGGTGCCCGGCGGGTGAGCGCGGTCGAGGAGGTCCTGCGCGACACCGGCTTCGGCGTGTCGGCGGCCCGCAGCGACCTCGTGGTCACCGGCTGCGGGCGGGTCGACTGGAGCACCCTGCGGGGCTCGGTGGTCGCCGGGGTGGCCTCTGCCACGATGGAGACCGGGCGCCCGACCGTGCTCGTGGCGGGGGAGTGCCTCGTCGGACGACGCGAGACGATGGGCCTCGGCCTCGCCGGCTGCTACGCCGTGGCGGACACCCGTGTCGAGGCTCGAGGCGATGGTCGCCGACCCGGTCGCCACCCTTTCGGCACGCACGGCGCGCGTGGCCCGCACGTGGTCGCCCGCGCGCTGACCGGCATCCCAACTTTCTCGCCCGGTGCGGGAAGCTTCACCATCGCAGGGCAACGGTTCTGGGGCTGAGGTGAAGGTTCCGGGGTGATGCGGGAAGATTCACCATCGCAGGGCAACGGTTCTGGGGCTGAGGTGAAGGTTCCGGGATGTGCGGGAGCTTCACCATCGCAGGGCAACGGTTCTGGGGCTGAGGTGAAGGTTCCGGGATGGGGCGGGAAAGTTGGGACGCGGGGGGATGCCGTGCAGCGTCCGGGCCGCGGCGACGTATCCTGAACGTGAGCCCGGGAATCCCGCCGGCCCCGCGGGGGTTGACGACGGGGACCGGGCCCGGACAGCAAGGCCACCGCGAGCACGAGGAGTGCATCCATGAGCGACCAGCTCCAGACCACGCAGGCCCCGACCACGGAGGCCGACGCGCACGGCGTCGTGCTCACCGGTGTCGCGGCCGAGAAGGTCCAGTCCCTGCTCGCCCAGGAGGGGCGCGACGACCTGCGCCTGCGGGTGGGCGTCCAGCCGGGCGGCTGCTCGGGCCTGATCTACCAGCTGTACTTCGACGAGCGCACCCTCGACGGTGACCTCGTCCGCGACTTCGGTGGCGTCGAGGTCGTCGTCGACCGGATGAGCGCCCCCTACCTCGAGGGCGCCACCATCGACTTCGCCGACACGATCGAGAAGCAGGGCTTCACCATCGACAACCCCAACGCGGGCAGCTCGTGCGCCTGCGGTGACAGCTTCAGCTGATCCTCGTCCCCGGAGAGGGCCCACGCCACGGCGGCGTGGGCCCTCTCGGCGTCGTGGCCGGGCGGTGGCGGCAGACGTTGTAGGTTCGTGCCCGTGCAGATCGCCGTCGCCGGGTCCATCGCGACCGACCACCTGATGACCTTCCGGGGCAGCTTCTCCCACTCGCTCGTGGTCGAGCAGCTCGACAAGATCTCGGTGAGCTTCCTCGCCGACAGCCTCGAGATCCGCCGCGGGGGGATCGCCGGCAACATCTGCTTCGGCATGGCCGTGCTGGGAGCCCGCCCGATCCTCGTCGGCGCCGCCGGGGAGGACTTCGCCGACTACCGCAGCTGGCTCAGCCGGCACGGCGTCGTCACCGACCACGTGCACATCTCCGAGACCCAGCACACCGCGCGGTTCATCTGCACCACCGACGACGACATGGCGCAGATCGCGACCTTCTACGCCGGGGCGATGTCCGAGGCGCGGATGATCGAGCTGGGCCCCATCCACGAGCAGTGGGGGCTCGACCTCGTGCTCATCGGCGCGGACGACCCCGAGGCGATGCTGCGGCACACCGAGGAGTGCCGCAGCCGCGGCATCCCCTTCGTCGCGGACCCCTCGCAGCAGCTGGCGTTCGCCGACGGCCCCTTCATCCGCCGGCTCATCGACGGCGCCGACTACCTGTTCACGAACGAGTACGAGTCGCACCTGACCGAGACCAAGACCGGCTGGACGCAGGCCGAGATCGACGACCGGGTGACCACGCGCGTCATCACCCGCGGCCGGCACGGCGCCGACATCCGCACGCAAGGGACAGGACCCCATCCACGTGCCCGTGGCCGGCGACGTCGAGCGGGTCGACCCCACCGGCGTCGGCGACGCCTTCCGTGCCGGGTTCCTCGTCGGCCTCGCTGGGGGGCTCGGCCACGAGCGGTGCGCCCAGGTCGGCTCGGTCCTCGCCGCCCACGTGCTCGAGACGGTCGGCACCCAGGAGTACGTCGTGACCCGGGGCGGCTTCCTCGAGCGCTTCGCGGCCGCGTACGGCCCGGATGCCGCCGACGAGGTCGCCGCGCACGTGCGCACGTCGCGCGACTGACCTGCCGCCCGTCCGCGATGGTCCATCCCCCCGTCGAGCCGCCGCCCACCCCCTGGCTGCTCGACGCGGCCCGCGCCGAGCCGGGCGAGGACCTCGTCGCCGCCGGCGCCGACCTCGAGCCGGGCACGCTCCTCGCGGCCTACCGGCTCGGGCTGTTCCCCATGGGTCTCGGGCCCGGGGGCAGCGGTGCCACCGGCTGGTGGTCGCCCGACCCCCGCGGCGTGATCCCGGCCGGCGGGCTGCGCGTGCGCCGGTCGCTGCGCCGGTCGCTCGACCGCTTCGAGGTGCGCGTCGACACCTCGTTCGACGAGGTCGTCCGCCGGTGTGCGGACCCCTCGCGCGAGGGTCGGTGGATCACCCCGGAGATGGCCCGCGCGTACGGCCGGCTGCACGAGCTGGGCTGGGCGCACAGCGTCGAGGCGTGGCAGGACGGGAGCCTCGTCGGCGGTCTGTACGGCGTGTCGGTCGGGGGCCTGTTCGCCGGGGAGTCGATGTTCCACGCGGTGCGCGACGCGTCGAAGGTGGCGCTCGTCGGGCTCGTCGAGCGCTTCCACGCCGACGGCGACCCGCGACGGCTCGTCGACGTCCAGTGGGCCACCGACCACCTGCGCGGGCTGGGTGCGCAGGAGTGGCCGCGCGAGGAGTACCTGGCGCGGCTGGCCGAGGCCCTGCTCGCGCCTCAGGTCGACCTGGCGGCCTGACCGGTTCGCTGCGGCGGCCGCGCGCCCAGGACGACCCGGTACTCGGTCCAGCCGTCGTCCTCGAGCAGCGTCACGGTGTGGCCCTTCATCCGCGCCCACGCCGGGACGTCCGACCACGCCGCGACGTCGTCGGCGAGCAGCACGACCGTCGACCCCGGAGCCAGGTCGCGCGCCGCCCGGGCGAGCCGGATGACCGGCACCGGGCACCTCGTGCCGCGGGCGTCGACGACCGGGGGCGGCCCTCGGTCACAGCCCCTCCGTCCCGAGGCGGCCGCGGACCGTCGCGACGGCATCCGGCAGCTCTCGGCACAGCCGCGCGACGTCGGCGTCGCGGCTGGGGGAGACGGCCGCGAGCGGGAGGGTGACCCGGACGTTGCCGTGGGTCAGCACCCCCATCGCGGCCAGCACGTGGCTGGGCCGCAGCGCGCTCGAGGTACAGGCCGACCCGGAGGCGACGACGAGCCCGCGCCGGGCGAGCTCCTCGAGGAGCACCTCACCGTCGGCGTACAGCACGCTGAAGGTCACGACGTGGGGGAGGCGGTCCTCGGGGTCACCGACGACCTCGACGTCGGGCACGGCGGCCGCCGCCCGCCGCACCTGCTCCACCAGGGCGCGGGCCGACCGTTCCTCCGCGTCGTGCACCGCCGCCGCCTGTTGCCAGGCCTCCGCCGCGGCGAGGGCCAGCGGGCACCCACGGGGCCGCGTGCTCACGGCCGTGCTCGGCCTCGCGTCGCGGGCCCGGAAGCCCCCAGCGGGTACCGGTGCGCACGGCGAGCAGCCCGATCGGCGGGCCACCGAAGGCGGCGGCGTCGCCGACGACGACGGAACCGGCCGCGCCCCCGTCGGGCCCGGCGACCCGGTCACGACCGAGGGATGCCGTCGCGTCGAGGAGGAGCGGCACGCCCCTTCGCGCGCACAGCGCCTCGACCGCGGCGACCGGCTGGCGCGTCCCCACCTCGCCGTTCGCCGTCTGGAGCACGGCGGCCGCGACGCCCTCGGCCTCGAGCGCACCGGCGTACGCCTCCAGGTCCACGCGCCCGCTCCTGTCGACGGGGACCGCCGGGTCGGCGCCCGGCTGGAGGAGGACCACCGAGCGCTCCGTGGCGCCGGCCACGACGCGGTCGCCGGCCCGGCGGCGTGCGTGGCGCAGGCCGGTCAGCGCGAGCTCGAGCGCGCTCTCCGCACTGGCGTGCAGCGACACCTCGGCGGGGCGGGCGCCCAGCGCCTCGGCCAGCACCTCGCGGGCGGTGTCGAGCAGCGCCCGGGCCCGCCTGCCGGGGGGGTGGAGGCGGGTCGGGTCGGCCCAGGCGAGGGCGGTCGCTGCGTCGAGGGTCCGCACTGCGGCAGGGTGCAGAGGGCCTCGTGCGGCGTCGAGCAGACCGGTCTCCGGGGGCCCGTCCGCGGTGCTCGCCACGGTTAGACGGTAGCCGCACCCTGCCTGACCCCGAAGGGGGGTGTGCAGTAGGGTTTGCGTCGTCCGTCGACGTCCATCAGACGAAGGGTGCAGCGGTGCGCCAGCACGACCTCTCCTCGCCCCGGCGAGCCCCGCGCCGACTCGGGTCCGCCGCCCTCATGGGGGCCGTGTCCGTGCTCGCCCTCAGCGGGTGCGCCGCCGCCGAGATGCGCGGAAACGCGTCCACGGGGTGGCTTCCCCCGGCCGTCACGGAGGGCGGGGAGCGCGTCACCTCCCTGTGGATCGGCGCCTGGATCGCGGCCCTGGCGGTCGGCGCCCTCGTCTGGGGACTCATCGGGTGGTGCGTCGTGGCCTACCGCCGCAAGAAGGACGACAACGAGCTGCCCGTGCAGCTGCGCTACAACATCCCGATCGAGATCCTCTACACCGTCGCGCCGATCTTCATGGTGATCGTGCTCTTCTACTACACCGCCCGCGACGAGTCCTCGCTGCTCGACACCACGCAGCAGGCCGACGTCACCGTCAACGTCGTCGGCAAGCAGTGGAGCTGGGACTTCAACTACGTCGAGGACGACACCCACGAGGTGGGCACCCAGGCGATCCTCACCGGCGAGCCCGGGGCCCGGGACACCGTCCCGACGATGTACCTCCCGGTCGGTGAGCGCGTCGAGTTCGTCCTGACCGCTCGGGACGTCATCCACTCGTTCTGGGTGCCGGCCTTCCTGCAGAAGATGGACATGATCCCCGGCCGGGTCAACCGCTTCCAGATCGTGCCCACCCAGGAGGGCACGTTCAGGGGCAAGTGCGCCGAGCTGTGCGGTGCCTACCACTCCCAGATGCTGTTCAACGTCAGCGTCGTCCCGCGCGCGGAGTACGACCGGCACATGGACGAGCTGCGGGCCAAGGGCCAGAGCGGCCTGCTCAACAACTCCCTCAACCGCGAGCAGCTCATGGACGACCAGATCGAGAACGAGAACATCGACGGAGGCAACTGACGATGAGTGCCGCCACCGACTCGACGATGCTGCGCACGACGACGGCGCCGGCGAGGACCCGTCGTCTCGCACCGGGCTCCACCGTCATCAAGTGGGTCACGACGACCGACCACAAGGTCATCGGCAACCTCTACTTCATCACCTCGTTCATCTGGTTCATGATCGGCGGCGTCATGGCGCTGATCATCCGGGCCGAGCTGGCGACCCCGGGGCTCCAGGTCGTCGACAACCCCGACCAGTACAACCAGATGTTCACCATGCACGGCACGATCATGCTGCTGCTCTTCGCCACCCCGCTCTTCGCCGCGTTCGCGAACGCCATCATGCCGCTGCAGCTCGGTGCGCCCGACGTCGCGTTCCCGCGGCTCAACATGCTCGCGTACTGGCTCTACCTCTTCGGTGGCGCTCATCGCGGGGGCCGGCTTCCTCACCCCCGGCGGGGCGGCGGCGTTCGGGTGGTTCGCGTACGCCCCGCTGTCCGACAACAGCTACAGCCCCGGACTGGGCGGTGACCTCTGGGTCTTCGGGCTCGCGCTCGCCGGGTTCGGCACCATCCTCGGCGCCGTCAACTTCATCACGACGATCCTGTGCATGCGCGCGCCGGGCATGACGATGTTCCGGATGCCGATCTTCGTCTGGACCGTGCTCATCACCTCGATCCTCGTGCTGCTCATCTTCCCCGCGCTGGCCGCGGCCCTCTTCGCGCTGGGTGCCGACCGGCGCTTCGGGGCGCACGTCTTCGACCCGGAGAACGGGGGGGCGATCCTCTGGCAGCACATCTTCTGGTTCTTCGGCCACCCAGAGGTCTACGTCATCGCGCTGCCCTTCTTCGGGATCATCTCCGAGGTGCTCCCGGTCTTCTCGCGCAAGCCGATCTTCGGCTACAAGACGCTCGTCTACGCGACGATCGGCATCGCGGCGCTCTCGGTCAGCGTGTGGGCGCACCACATGTACGTCACCGGCCAGGTGCTCCTGCCGTTCTTCGCGATCATGACGATGCTCATCGCGGTGCCGACGGGGGTGAAGTTCTTCAACTGGATCGGCACGATGTGGGGCGGGAAGCTGTCGTTCGACACGCCCATGCTGTGGGCGGTCGGCTTCCTCGTGACCTTCCTCTTCGGTGGGCTGACCGGCGTCATCCTCGCCAGCCCCGCCCTGGACTTCCAGCTGTCCGACAGCTACTTCGTCGTCGCGCACTTCCACTACGTCGTCTTCGGCACCGTGGTCTTCGCGATGTTCGCCGGCTTCTACTTCTGGTGGCCCAAGCTCACCGGCCGGATGCTCGACGAGCGCCTCGGCAAGATCCACTTCTGGCTGCTCTTCATCGGCTTCCACACGACGTTCCTCGTGCAGCACCTCCTCGGCATGCAGGGCATGCCCCGCCGGTACGCCGACTACATGCCCGAGGACGGCTTCGTGCTCGGCAACCGGATCTCGAGCGTCGGCGCGTTCATCCTCGCGGTCTCGATGCTGCCGTTCCTCTACAACGTGTGGCACACCTGGCGCACCGCCCCGCTCGTCGAGACCGACGACCCGTGGGGCTACGGCGCGTCGCTGGAGTGGGCCACCTCGTGCCCGCCGCCACGGCACAACTTCGACAGCATCCCGCGGATCCGGTCGGAGCGACCCGCCTTCGACCTTCACCACCCGGCGACCGCCGCCACGCCACGACGGCGTGACGAGCAGGTCGCCGACCAGAGCGGCCTCGTCGAGGCGCTGGGACCGGCCGACCTGGGCAGCAACTCCTTCGCCGACGAGAAGTCCGACAGGGAGGGCTGACGCATGCGGGCCATGGAGCGGATCGGCATCCTCATCGGGGTCTTCGCCTTCACGATGGCGGCGATCTACGGCGTCTGGAGCAACGTCTCCGACATCGGGTTCGAGTGGGTCGGGGTCATCGGCCTCATCCTCGGGGGCCTGCTCGGCTTCATGATCGCCTGGTACCTGTGGATGACCCGCCGGCGGCTCGAGCTCGACCCGTCGGACGATCCGGTGGGCGACATCGACGAGATCCAGGGCGAGTTCGGCTTCTTCAGCCCGCACAGCTGGTGGCCGCTCTTCCTCGGCGTCTCGGCGGCCATGTGCTTCCTCGGCCTCGCCATCGGATGGTGGATGTTCATCATCGGTGCTGCGTTCGCGATCCCGGCCCTCGTGGGCTGGACCTTCGAGTACTGGAAGGGCGAGAACGCCCTGTAGCGCGCAGCGCTGAGGAGCGCTCGATCGGCGACGTCCTCTGCCGGTCGTCGTCCTCGCCGCGGCGCACGGCCGCCCGGCACCCGATCAGCCCCAGCCGAGCTCGTGGAGCCTGTCCTCCTCGATGCCGAAGTGGTGGGCGATCTCGTGCACCACCGTGACGGCGATCTCCTCGCGCAGCTCGTCGTCGTCCTCGCACATCCGGGTCAGCGGTCCCCGGAACAGGGTGATCCGGTCGGGAAGGGAGCCCTGGGCCCACCACTCGCCGCGCTCGGTCAGCGGAGTGCCCTCGTAGATGCCGAGCAGACCCGGGTCACCGGGCCGCCCCGAGTCGCCGGGTGGCGGCTCGCCCTCGACGAGGAAGACGACGTTGTCGAGCAGCGCCATCAGCTCGTCAGGGACCTCGTCGAGCGCCTCCTGGACGATCGTGTCGAACTGGTCGTCGGTCAGGGGGTGCACTGGCCTCCCGGGCTCGGCTCAGTGACGACCGGCGGTCTCCGCCGACTCGATGGGTGCGCCACCACCGGAGGCCGACGGCTCGAGGGCCTCGTACTCGTCGCCGTGGTGGTGGGCGGCCGCGAGCTCCGCCGGGGTGACCGGGTTGACGGCGTCGGCGAAGTAGAACCGCGACAGCCGTGCCCGCACGCGCTCCGACCGCTTGGGGCGGCGTGAGACGCCGTTCGCGTCGACCGCCTCCTCGAGCTGCAGCGGTGCGACGGGCTCGTGCTGGACGAGGATCCACTGGTCCGGCGTCATCTCGGTGTCGTGCCGCTCGAAGAAGCGGCCGTCGGGCGTGCGGATGAGCGTGCCCGTCTCCCGGCCGTGGAGCACGGTGTCGCGGTCGCGTCGCTGCAGCGAGAGGCAGATGCGCTTGGTCACCCAGAACATGATCGGCGGGAGCACGAAGAACCCGATCCGGAAGAACCAGGTGAGGTCGTTGATCGACATGCCCAGCTTGATCGCCATGATGTCGTTGCCGGAGGCGAAGAGCAGCACCGTGTACGCCGTGATGGCGGCCATGCCGAGCCCGGTGCGCACGGGCGAGTTGCGCGGGCGCTGGAGCAGGTGGTGCTCGCGGGTGTCGCCGGTGACCCACCGTTCGAGGAACGGGTACACCCCGAGGATGACGTAGACGAGCGGCAGCAGGATCAGGGCCGCGGGGAAGATGTTCATCGACACCGTGTAGCCGAAGGCCTCGAACTCCATCCAGCCGGGCACCAGCCGCAGGGCGCCGTCGGCGAAGCCCATGTACCAGTCCGGCTGCGAGCCGGCGGTGACGGGGGAGGGGTCGTACGGGCCGTACGCCCACACCGGGTTGATCTGGACCGTGGCGGCGATGAGGGCGATCACGCCGAAGACGACGAAGAAGAAGCCGCCGGCCTTGGCCGCGTACACCGGCATGACCGGGAAGCCGACGACGTTCTCCTCCGTCCGGCCCGGACCGGGGAACTGCGTGTGCTTCTGGAGGAACACCAGCCCGATGTGCGCCGTGAAGAGCGCGATGAGGATGGCGGGGATGAGCAGGATGTGGACGCTGTACAGCCGCGGGATGATCATCTCCCCGGGGAACGGGCCGCCGAAGATGGCGAAGACGAGGTAGGAGCCGATGACCGGTGCGGTCTGGACGAAGCCGTTCATCGCCCGGATGCCGGTGCCCGAGAGCAGGTCGTCGGGCAGGGAGTACCCGGCGAAGCCCTCGATGATCGCGAGGAGGGCGAGCACCGAGCCGATGACCCAGTTGATCTCGCGCGGCTTGCGGAAGGCGCCGGTGAAGAAGATCCGGAACATGTGGACGACGAGCGCGACGATGAACATCAGCGCCGACCAGTGGTGGATCTGGCGGATGATGAGCCCGCCCTTGATGTCGAAGGAGATGTTCAGCGTCGAGGCGTACGCCTCGGACATCGTCACCCCGCGCAGCGGGACGTAGGAGCCGTCGTAGACCGTCTGGCCGGCGCTCGGCACGAACCAGAACGTGAGGAACGCCCCCGTCAGCAGGCAGACGATCATCGAGTACATCGCGATCTCGCCGAGCATGAACGACCAGTGGTCGGGGAAGACCTTCTTCATGAGGTAGCCGAAGGGCTTGGCCGCGCCGGTGCGGTCGTCGACCCAGCCGGCGACCCCTCCGACCGTCCGGACCGCGCGGCCCGGGGGAGCCTCGACGGGGCGGTCGTCGGCGCGCAGCGCGTCGGCAGGGCGTGCGGGTGCAGTGCTCATTGGCCACGCTCCCAGAAGCTCGGGCCGACCGCTTCGCGGAACGGCTGTGCGGAGATGAGGTACCCCTCGTCGTCGACGGTGATCTTCAGCTGGGGCAGCGGCCGCCGGGCCGGCCCGAAGATGACCTTGCAGTCCTGCGTCACGTCGAAGGTCGACTGGTGACACGGGCACAGGAGGTTGTGGGTCTGCTGCTCGTAGAGGGCGACCGGGCAGCCGACGTGGGTGCAGATCTTGGAGTAGGCGAAGATGCCCTGGTAGCCCCAGTCGAGCTGCTTCTGGGACTCGACGATCGCCTCGTCGAGGCGCAGGACGATGACGGCCGCCTTGGCCTTCTCCTCGAGCACGTGCTCGGTGCCGCCCTCACCGGTCTCGGGGTCCGGCAGCAGACCCTCGGGCAGGGCGTGGAAGATCGAGCCGATCGTCACGTCCTCTGCCTTGATGGGCGTGGCCTCGGGGTCACGCACGAGGCGCAGGGGCGTGAATGTCGGCTCCTCCCCGGGACCGCTGGGCCCACCGTTCCAGAACGTCCGCGACAGGCTCGCCTGGGGCATCGGACCGAGGCTGCCCGCGACCTGGAGGACGAGCGGGACCGCGAAGAGGCCCAGTGCCCCCCCGAGGGTGTACTTGATGAGCGGCCGACGGGTGATCTGCGAGGAGCGACCCCCCTCGGCGAGGACCTGCACGGCGTCGTCGCGGGACGCGTCGCTGGCGCGCAGCGGGTGACGGTCCTCGACGAGCTCCTCGTCGGGCATGAGGGTCTTGGCCCAGTGGACCGCGCCGAAGCCGATGCCGAGCAGGGCGAACGCGAGCGTCATCCCGAGCGCGAAGTTGGAGGCGCTGGTGACGCCGATCCCCGGGACGAAGACCGTCTGGTCGAGGTCGATGGCGAAGTACAGGACGATGAAGAGCAGGGTCGCGACGATGGAGATCGTGAACAGCGTCGCCACCTGCTTCTCGGCACGGCGCGCGGCCGCCTCGTCGAGGTCGGCGCCCCTCGGCACGTGCGGGGGCAGGCCCGGGTTGGTGAACCGCTCCGGGATGCCGCCGTCACCGGCGCCGTGCCCCTCGTCGAGCTGCAACGCGGTGCCGTGCTCGGGTGCGGGGGCCACCTCGCTACCGGTGTGGGTGGTGTCCTGCTCGTTCATCGGGGTACCGATCTTCTCGTCGCGGTGCGGGTGGGGACAGGTGGCGGCTAGGCCGACTTGGAGCCGAGCCAGACGGCACAGCCGATGAGGAGCCCGAGGCCGAAGACCCAGGCGAACAGGCCCTCGGTCACCGGACCGAGCGACCCGAGCGTCATGCCACCGGGGCTCTCCGCCTCGTCGATGGTGTTGAGGAAGGCGATGATGTCGCGCTTGCTCTCGGGCGTGAGGTTGGTGTCGTTGAACACGGGCATGTTCTGCGGCCCGGTGACCATGGCCTCGTAGATGTGCTTGCCGGTCACGTCGTCGAGCGCCGGGGCGTACTTGCCGCGGGTCAGGGCACCGCCCGCACCCGCGAAGTTGTGGCACATCGCGCAGTTGACGCGGAAGAGCTCGCCACCGCGGGCCGCGTCACCGAGGGCGGGGTCGACCGCCTCCTCGCTCGGCACCTCGGGGCCCGGCGCCAGCGACGCGACGTAGGCACCGAGGGACGCGATCTGCTCGTCGCTGAACTGGACGGGCTTCTGCGGCGCCTGCACGCCCGGGTGCGCCATCGGCATCCGGCCGGTGCCCACCTGGAAGTCGACCGCCGCGGCACCCACCCCGGCCAGCGACGGACCGGCGATACCGTCACCGTTGCCGGTGGCCCGGCCCTCGGCGTTGAGGCCGTGGCAGGACGCGCAGTTGGCCCGGAAGAGCGCCTTGCCCTCCTCGACGGATCGCCGCCGGCAGCGCCTTCGTCGTCGCGTCGGCCTCCTTCGGCGCCACCGCGGCGTAGACGGCGCCGGTGAGGAACAGGCCGAGCAGGATGAGGATGGCGATCGCCGCCGGGTGCCGGCGGCGGGCTGCCAGTGCGTTCACGGGTGCGTTCCTGTCGTCTGCGGTTCGGAGGCGGGGTCGGGGGGCGTCACTTCAGGACGTAGATCATGATGAACAGCGCGATCCACACGACGTCGACGAAGTGCCAGTAGTACGACGTGACGACGGCACCGGTGGCCTGGGCGTGCGAGTAGCGCCGGGTGGTGAACGTGCGGCCGATGATGAGCAGGAAGGCGATGAGGCCGCCGGTCACGTGCATCCCGTGGAAGCCCGTGGCCAGGTAGAAGACCGAGCCGTAGGGGTCGCTCGCCAGCGTGACGCCCTCGTGGACGAGGTGGGCGTACTCGTAGATCTGGCCGGCGATGAACGTCGCGCCGAAGAAGTAGGTCAGCACGTACCACTCGCGCATCCCCCACGAGGCGACCTTGGTCAGCGAGGTGCCGGGCGGCCGGGACACCACACCCTTCTCGGCCTGCAGGACCCCGAGCTGGCACCAGACCGAGGAGACGACGAGGACGATGGTGTTGGCCAGCGCGAACGGCACGTTGAGCTGCACGGTGCGCTCGGCCCACAGGTCGGGCTCGTGGCCGCGGATGGTGAAGTAGAAGGCGAAGAGGGCGGCGAAGAACATCAGCTCGCTGGAGAGCCACACCATCGTGCCGACGGCCACCATGTTGGGCCGCGTCGCGGGCCCCTGGCCCGGGATCGAGGGGACGGGCCCCGCGGGTCGGGTCGGGGGAGCAGTCTGAGTCGCCACGAACGCCATTATGGCCGTATCTGCCGACATCTGCTGCGGGACCCCCCGAAACGCTCGACAAGTCGAGGATCGGCTTCCCGGTACGATGCCCGCATGACCTCATCGCACGCCGCCGGAGCCCCGGCGCAGGCACCGGCCGACGCCGTCCACCGCGTCTCGGTCCTCCTGTACAGCGACGACTTCACGACCCGCGACGCCGTGCGTGCGGCGGCGGGCCGGCGCCCTGCGCGCGACGTCGAGGTCGTCTCGTGGCACGAGTGCGCGACGGCCGACGCCGTCATCGAGGCGATGGACGCCGGGGGGTACGACGTCGTCGTCCTCGACGGCGAGGCGACGCCCGTCGGGGGACTCGGCCTGTGCCGCCAGCTGAAGAACGAGATCTTCCGCTGCCCGCCCGTGCTCGTCCTGCTCGGCCGCCCCCAGGACGGCTGGCTCGCGGGCTGGTCGCTCGCGGATGCGACGGTCTCCCACCCGCTCGACCCGATCGCCGTCTCCGAGGCCCTCGCGGACCTGGCGCGTACTCGGGTCGCGGTCGGCTGACGGGCGTGTCGGCCGCACCGGTCGGTCACAGCTGGCCGGATCTCCTCGCCGCGCTGCTGCGCCGGGAGGACCTCACCACCGAGCAGGCCGGCTGGGCCATGGCCGAGGTCATGAGCGGCGAGGCCAGCCCGGTGCAGATCGCCGGCTTCCTCGTGGGCCTGCGGGCCAAGGGGGAGTCGGTCGAGGAGCTGCGCGGCCTCGCGGACGTCATGCTCGAGCACGCGCACCGCATCGAGGTGGCCGGCCCGACGATCGACGTCGTCGGCACCGGCGGCGACCGGCTGCACTCGGTCAACATCTCGACGATGACCGCCATCGTGGTCGCGGCCACCGGGCTGCGCGTCGTCAAGCACGGCAACCGCTCTGCCTCGTCCAGCACCGGGTCCGCCGACGTGCTCGAGGTGCTCGGGGTGTCCCTGACGCTGTCACCCGAGCAGGTCGCGCAGGTCGCCGACCGGGTGGGCATCACCTTCTGCTTCGCCAACGCCTTCCACCCCTCGATGCGGCACGCGGCCGTGACCCGGCGCGACCTCGGCGTCGGCACCGCGTTCAACGCGCTCGGCCCGCTGACCAACCCCGCGCAGCCCACCTACGCCGCGGTCGGGGTCGCCGACGCCCGCATCGCCCCCCTCATCGCGGGGGTCTTCGCGGGCCGCGGTCGGGCGGCGTCGGTGTTCCGCGGTGACGACGGCCTCGACGAGCTGACCCTGGCGACGACCTCCACCGTGTGGTGGGTCCGCGAGGGCTCCGTCACCCAGCTCTCCATCGACCCCACCGACGTGGGGCTGGGCCGCAGCCCGGTCGAGGCGCTGCGCGGGGCCGACGCGGCGCACAACGCCCAGGTGGTGCGCGACCTGCTGGCCGGGGCGCCGGGCCCCGTGCGCGACGCGGTCGTGCTCAACGCGGGCATCGCGCTCGCGACGGCCTCCGGCCTCGGTGACGGGCCGCCCTCCCGCCCGGCGCTCGTCGAGGCGGTGTCGGCCGGCATCGCGCGCGCCGCGGACGCCATCGACACCGGCGCCGCCGCCGCGCTGCTCGACCGCTGGGTCGCCACGACCGCCGAGCTCGCCGGCTGAGCGACCCTCGGGTCAGCTCTCGAGGCCGAGGCTGAAGGCCGCCTCGAGGTCGTGCGAGGAGTAGGTGCGGAAGGCGATGTGGGTGTTCGTGCCCGTGACGCCCGTGACCTTGTTGACCCGGTCGGCGATGACGTCGGCGAGCGCCTCGTGCTCCCGCACCCGGACGATGGCGATGAGGTCGGCGTCGCCGGCGACGGAGTAGACCTCGGTGACGCCGTCGAGGTCGGCGATCTCCGAGGCGACCTCGGGGATGCGGTCGACGTCGGCGGTGATGAGGACGATGGCGGTGATCACCCGGCCAGACTAGCCGCGGGGTGCGGCCGAGGCAGCGGCCCTGGGTCCGGCCGGCTCCTGGACAGGTCGGATGCCGTGTGCTCGCCCTCAGGTCGGCCACGGCGTCCGGCCTGCCGGCACCTTCCACCCAGATCCTCACGGGGTGATGCACGGGGGCGACCTATTGCGCACCGTGCATCACCTCACGGCGGGTCCGTGGGCCTCAGGACGCCGCCTACCGCGCGGTACTCGTCGTGATCACAGCACCTCCAGCGCGGTAGCTGGTGACCGACCGGCTACCGGCTCGCTCGCGGGTACGGCGAGCAACCGGCACGGTGCGGGAGTCGCCCGACGCGCCTGGCCCGCGCTCAGCGGACGCCGGCGAAGCCCGCGACCTCGCGCCGGGCCGTCTCGAGCGGCTCGAGCTCGGCGCGCACGGGTGCCGCACCGCCGACGGGGCACGTCCACGCCCCGTCCACCTCGACGACGCGCACCCCGGGGGCCTCCAGCCAGCGCAGGATCTTCTCGCTCTCCTCCGGCGTGGCGGAGGTGGCCGGGGGCAGGGGCGCCGCGACCACCTCGGCGCTCGCCCGCAGCGCCGCGATGTAGGGCATGGGGTCGGCCCCTCGGGGTGACGTGGTGGTGCCCGCGAGGCGGCCGTGCCGGACGCAGACGACCTCCCAGCCCCCGAGAAGCGTGCGCCGGGCCGCGACGAGCTCCGGGATCCGCGCCAGCGGGTCGAGCCGCTGCGAGCGCGAGGTGCCTCGCACGAGGGCGACGAGCCGGTCGCGGACCACCTGGGCGTCCTCGAAGCGCTGCTGCCCGGCGAGCTCGCCCATCCGGCCCCGCAGGGCGGTGAGCAGGTCCCGGGTGTCACCGGCGAGGAGGCCGGCGGCCCGGTCGACGACCGCTGCGTAGGCCTCGACGGACTGCGCTCCGGTGCAGGGCGCACCGCACCGCCCCATCTCGGCGAGGGCGCACGCCGAGCGCGGTCGGCGTGGCGAGAGCCGCTCGAGGCACTGCCGCAGCGGCAGCACCTCGTGCACGGCGGCGACGGCCGCCTCGGCGGCCGAGCGGGAGCCGAACGGACCGGTGTACCTGGCGCCGTCGTCGACGACGTCGCGCACGATGGACAGCCGCGGGAACGGCTCGACGGTGAGCTTGACCCACAGGGCGCGCTCGGGATGGCGCGAGCGACGGTTGTAGCGGGGTTTGTGCTCGGCGATGAGCCGCAGCTCGCGCACCTCGGCCTCGAGCGTCGTGGCGCACACGATCGGGCTCACCGACTCGGCGATGCGCACCATCTCGCCCATCCGGCGGCGGTGCTCCGAGGCGGTGAAGTACGACCGCACGCGGGTGCGGATGGAGACCGAGGTGCCGACGTACAGCACCCTGCCCTGGCCGTCCTTGAAGAGGTAGACCCCGGGCAGGTCGGGCAGGTCGTCGGCGAGGTGGCGCTTGCGCCGCCGGGCGGGGGTCACCCGGGCCGTGTAGTCGAGGAGCTCCTCGAGGGAGTGCACCCCGAGCGAGCCGACCCGCTCGAGCAGCCCGTGGAGGACGTCGACGGTGGCGCGGGCGTCGTGCAGCGCCCGGTGGTCCGGCGTGGTCGTCGCCCGGAAGAGCCGGGCCAGCGAGGCCAGTCGGTGGTTGGGCACCTCGTCGCGGTGGACGAGCTGACGGGCCAGGTGCACGGTGTCGAGCACCGGGAAGCCGGGCCACTCGTGCTCGGTGCGCCGTGCCGCGGCCTTGAGGAACGAGACGTCGAAGCCGGCGTTGTGGGCGACGAGCACCGAACCGGCGGCGAACTCGAGGAACGGCGGGCAGGGCCGCCTCGATCCGCGGCGCCCCCGCGACCATCGAGTCGGTGATGCCGGTGAGCACCGAGATGAACGCCGGGATCGCGGCACCGGGGTTGACCAGGGTCTGGAACTCACCGACGACCTCACCACCGCGCACCTTGACCGCACCGATCTCGGTGATGCCGCACTCGACCGGGCTGCCGCCGGTCGTCTCGAGGTCGACCACGACGAAGGTCACGGACGACAGGGGGGTGCCCAGGTCGTCGAACGTGCCCTGCACCACCGTCATGCCGCCGACCGTAGGCGCCCGCACCGACAGCACCGGGAAGGCGCGCGGCACGGCATCCGGTGCCGTGCGGCGGGCCGGATGATCTCGGTCGGCTGCGGCGGCGGCGCGCCCGCCGCAGCGCTCCGCCCGCCTGAGGACGGTGTCGCGGAGGGCTGTCGGTGGCCGCCCCTAGCGTGGGTCCAGACCACCGAGAAGGGGTGAGAACCGATGACCGGCCACGACACGACGAGAACGATCGAGTGCCGCACCTGCCCGGTGCGCGAGCTGCACTGCGGTGACTGCATGGTGCCCGTCCTGCTCGAGCTCAGCGCGCCGTCGCTGCGGCTCGACCTCGCGCTCGACCCGGAGGAGCGGGCGGTCGTCACCCGGCTCGTCGGTGCCGGTCTCCTCGCCCCCGAGACGGCGGCCCGCGCCCGCGCGACCGTCCTCTCGACGGGTGCCGTCGACGACGCCCGCGCCGAGGGCGGCCGCGCCGTCGGCTGAGGCTCCCGGGCGGGCTTCCTACGATGGCCACGTGCCCGGCCTGCCGCCCCCGAGCCGACGTCCCGCCCACCGCAGGTGGGGCGTCGTCACCGTCGTCGCGCTCGGCGCCCTCACGGGTCTCGCGGGGTGCACCTCCGGTCCGGATGCGGGGACCGCACCGTCCGCTCCCGCCGCGGCCACGGCATCCGCAGCGTCAGGCGGCCCGGCCGGCGCGCCGGGGATGGTGGCCGCGATCTCCGACCTGCTGCGGGCCCGGGCCGCCGCCGTCGTCGCGGGGGACGAGGAGACGTTCGCCGCGACCGTCGCCGACGGCTCGACGCTCGCGGGGCGCCGTCAGCTCGACTCCTTCGCCGCGGCCCGGGCACTGCGCGTCTCCCGTCTCGAGGTCGGGCCGCCGACCCTCGTCGGCGGCGACGGCCTCGGCCCCCGCCCCGACGGGAACAGGCGCGCAGCGGATGAAGGCCCGGGCGGAGGTCCGCTACCGCGTCGACGACCTGGACCGCGGCGACCGGGTGGCCCGGCTGGAGTACGACCTGGTGCGCACCCGGGCGGGGTGGCGGGTCGAGGCCGAGCGACCGGTCGGCGCTGGGGCCACCGCGCCGTGGGTCGCGATGCCGAGGCTTGCGGGTGCGGCGCGGCGAGCACGGCGTCGTCGCGGGCACGGTGCCGCTCGCACGGCTGAGCCGAGCACGCGGCCGATGTCGACCGCGACCCTGCCCGCCCTCGGCGCGCAGTGGAAGCGGACCCCGGCGCGGGTCCTCGTGCTGGCACCGGCGACCGGGGTCGAGGCCGACGCCCTCCTCGGCCGCCCGGCCCGCTCGGACCGGTCCCCGGTGGCCGCGACGACGGAGGGACCGACCGGCGCCGACGGGACCGCGACCGGTGACCGCGTCGTGCTCGACCCGACGGCGTTCGACCGGCTCACGCGCAGCGGGCGTGACGTCGTGCTCACCCACGAGCTGGCCCACGTCGCCGTGCGCGCCACGGTGCCGGGGCATCCGGCCGGCTGGCTCGCCGAGGGCTACGCCGACCACGTCGGCTACCGCCGGGCCGACGTCTCGACGCGCCGGCTCCTCGCCCCGCTCGTCGCCGCCATCCGGGCCGGTCGGGCGCCCTCGGCCCTGCCGAGCGCGTCGGAGCTCCAGCCCGGCAGCGGCGACCTCGAGGTGCCCTACCTCGCCGCGTGGCAGGCCGTCGAGCTCGTCGCCGAACGGCACGGCGACGCGGCACTGCGCCGGCTGGTCGCGGCCGGCTCGTCCACGGGGTCCGACGCCGACGCCGAGGCCACCACCGACCGCGCCCTCGTCAGCGAGCTGGGGACCTCCCGCGCCGAGCTCAGCCGTCAGTGGCTGGCGCGGCTGGGGCGGCTGGGCGCAACCGGCTGACGGCGGGTGCGGTCCTCACCCGCCGGGATGCCGGTGACCGGTTACCCGGCCGCCGATGTCGGCCGGCCGAGCACGTGGTCCTCGACCACGGCCGGACTCCCGTCGGGTGCCGGTTCCCCCTGGGGCAGGGCGAGGGAGGCGGCCACGAGCGCACCCACGAGCCAGTACTGGTTGTAGAAGGCCTGCTTGTTGACGAGGTTCGCCACGGCGAGCACGAGCGCGAGCCAGCGCAGCAGCTCGTGGACCCCCGGCCGGCGCCGCCACACGGCGTACGCCGCTCCTCCCACGACGCCTACCGTCGCCGCGCCGGTGACCCAGAACGGCAACGTGACCCCGTGTTCGTTGAGCGCGTAGAGGTACCACGTGTTGGCGAACCTGATCGGGTGGAAGGTCAGCAGTGTCGTCACCGTGTCGCCGACGAAGGCCTCGGCGTCGGCGACCACCCACGGCAGCACGAGCACGGCGGCCAGCGCGCCCGTCGCGAGGGTGCGCCACGCCCCGAACGGCCGCCACACGAGCAGCACCGGGGCGAGCAGGGCGAGGTGCTGCTTGCTGGCGCAGGCCAGGGCCAGGGGCAGCACCGCCCACCACGCCGAGCCCCGACGCACGAGCACCGCCCACCAGACGATGAGCGCCGCGAGCACGGGCTCGGTCCAGGCCTGGTCGACCTGGGTCAGGGCGCCGGGCGCCAGCACGAGCACCGCCGTGACCGCGGCGGCGCGCTCGACCCGGCCACGGGCGAGGACCCACAGCCCGGCGAAGAGCACGAGCGACCAGAACAGGACGGCCCAGCGCACGTCACCGGCGAGCCACCGGCCCGGGGCGGTGAGAACGGCCATCCACGGCAGGTACGGGAAGAAGTCCTGCACGCCGGGGGAGTCGGTCCACTGCTGGGTGTAGACGTTCTCGCCGCGCCCCAGGGCGTCGGCCCCCTGCTGCAGCACCACCCACACGTCGATCCGGGGCGCCGTGTCGCCGACGATGGCGATGGCGGCCAGGGCGACGTGGGTGGCCACCGCGAGCCCGTATGCCGCGGCGGCCGCGACGCGCTCGGGGCGGGTCAGCAGCACGGCGCACCCGAGGCCCCCGACGGTCAGCACGGCCAGTGCCGCGGTCAGCCACCCGCCGCGCACGTAGCTGAACAGTGGCACCGTGAGGGTGAGGGTCACCGACGCGACGACCACCGCCGGAGCCAGCCAGCGCGGCACCGCGATCTCGAGGCGGCGCGCCAGCCACCAGCCGAGCAGGGCCGCGCACGCCGTCAGGGTGAGCACGATGGGCACGCGGAAGCGCACGACGCTCCACTGCAGCACGCCGAACCAGGCGAGCCAGGCCAGCCCGAGGACGATGGCGGCGAGCGGCCCGGACGTCGGGCGTCCGGGCCGGGGCCGCGCGGGAGCGGGTGCGGCGGGTGCCGCGTCGGCGGCGTCAGTCACCGTAGAGGGCGTCGACCTCGTCCTCGAAGTCGCGCATGACGACGTTGCGCTTGAGCTTCAGCGAAGGGGTGAGGTGACCGGACTCCTCGGTGAAGTCGCCGTCGAGGATGGCGAACTTGCGGATCGACTCGGCCCTCGACACCGCCGTGTTCGCGTCGTCGACGGCGCGCTGCACCTCGGCGAGGACCCGGTCGTCGGTGCGGGCGGAGGCGAAGGGCACGTCGATGCCGTGGTTGGCGGCCCAGCCCGGGTACATGTCCTCGTCGAGCGTGACGAGCGCACCGATGTAGGGCTTGCCGTCGCCGACGACGATGCACTGGCTGATGAGCGGGTGGGCGCGCAACCGGTCCTCGAGGACGGCCGGCGCGACGTTCTTTCCCCCCGCCGTCACGAGGATCTCCTTCTTGCGGCCGGTGATCCGCAGGAAGCCGTCGGCGTCGAGCTCACCGATGTCGCCGGTGTGGAACCAGCCGTCGCGGATCGCCTCGGTCGTCGCGGCAGTGTTGCTCCGGTAGCCCCGGAAGAGGTTGACGCCGCGAAGGCAGATCTCGCCGTCGTCGCCGATGCGGACGTCGACGCCGGGCAGCGGCAGGCCGACGCTGCCGATCCGGATCGCGTCGGGCCGGTTGACGGTGGCGGGTGCCGTGGACTCGGTGAGGCCGTACCCCTCGAGGATCGTGATGCCGATGCCCCGGTAGAAGTGCCCCAGCCGGGTACCGAGCGGGGCACCGCCGGACACCGCGTACTGCACCTTGCCGCCCATGGCGTCGCGCAGCCTGCCGTAGACGAGCTTGTCGAAGACGGCGTGGCGCAGCCGCAGCCCGAGGGGGACGCCGCCGTCGCCGTGCGCCTCCGACCACGCGACGGCCGCCGCCGCGGCGCCGGCGAAGATCCTGCCCCTGCCGGCGGCCTCCGCCTTGGCCTCGGCGGAGTTGTAGACCTTCTCGAAGATCCGGGGCACGGCGAGGATGAAGGTCGGCTGGAACGTCGAGAAGTCGTCGAGCAGGCCCTTGATGTCGGAGGAGTGACCCATCCGCACCCCGGCGGTGACCGCCAGCACCTCGATGAAGCGGGCGAAGACGTGGGCGAGGGGGAGGAAGAGCAGGGTCGACGCGTGGTCGGCCCGGACGACCTGAGCCAGCAGCTCGGCGGCGTTCTCGGCGAGGGTGAGGAAGTTGCCGTGGGTCAGCTCGACGCCCTTGGGGCGACCGGTCGTGCCCGACGTGTAGATGACGGTGGCGATGCTCTCGCGGTCCAGACCCGATCGACGCGCCTCGAGGTCGGCGTCGTCGACGTGGTCGCCGTCGCGGCTCAGGCGGTCGACGTCGCCGGAGTCGATGACCCACACGTGGCGCAGCGACGACAGGCGCTCGCGGCCGCCCTCGACGGACGGCCAGATGGGCGTCGCTCTCGACGAGGACGCCCGACGGCGCCGGAGTCGGCGAGGATCCACTCGACCTGGTCCGGCGACGACGTCTCGTAGATCGGCACGGGCACCGCGCCGGCCGACCACAGCGCGAAGTCGGCGACCGTCCACTCGTAGCGGGTGCGGCTCATGATGCCCACGGCGTCGCCGACGCCGATCCCCGCCGCGATGAAGCCCTTGGCCAGCGCCGCGACGTCGGCTCGCGAAGGTCGCGGCGGTGACGTCGGTCCACCCGCCCCCGGAGCGCACGGAGAAGGTGACCCGCCCGGGGTCCGCGCCCGCCAGTCGACCGGGGAGGTCCGCGAGGCTCCCGTCGGTCGTCTGGGGCAGGACGAGCGGCGTGGACGTCTCGTGCACGGTCGGCTCCTTGAGGGCTCGCTCGACGGGGGACACCTCAACTCTAGGACCCCGCGGTGCGGGTAACCTCCGTGCCATGGCCGACCGCACCCAGTCCACCATCGAGATCGCCGCCGAGCCGGGCGCCGTCCTCGACGTGATCGCCGACTTCGAGCGCTACCCGGAGTGGGCGCACGAGGTGACCTCGGCCACCCTGCTGAGCGAGGACGGCGACGGCTGGGCCGACCAGGTCGAGTTCCACCTCGACGCCGGCGCGATCAAGGACCACTACGTGCTCGAGTACGACTGGGACGTCACCGACGACGGCACCGGCAGCGTCTCGTGGCACCTCGTGCGGGCCCAGCTGCTCAAGGGGCTGAACGGCACCTACTCGCTCGCCCGCGTCCCCTCGGGCACCCGCGTCACCTACGACCTCGAGGTCGAGCTGACCATGCCCATGATCGGCCTGCTCAAGCGCAAGGCCGAGAAGCACATCATCAACCTCGCCCTGTCCGAGCTCAAGAAGCGCGTCGAGGGCTGATCGCCGCCATGACCCGAGTCGTCCTCGTCACCGGCAAGGGCGGCGTCGGCAAGACGACGACCGCCGCCGCGACCGCGGTGCGGGCCGCGCGATCCGGCCGGCGCACGCTCGTGATGTCGACGGATGCCGCGCACAGCCTCGGCGACGCGCTCGACGTCGACCTGCGCGCCGCCGAGACCTGGCGCGACAGCCGAGAGGTGGAGCCGGGCCTGCACGCGCTGGCCGTCGGCGCGCACACCGGTGTCGAGGCCGACTGGCAGGTCGTGCGCGACTACCTCCTCGGCGTCCTCGACGCCATGGGCGTCGACCCGGTCGTCGCCGACGAGCTCACGTCCCTGCCCGGTGCCGAGGAGGTGACCGCCCTCGCCGCCCTGGCGCACCAGGTCGAGAGCGGCGACTGGGACCTCGTCGTCGTCGACTGCGCGCCGACCGCCGAGACACTGCGCCTGCTGGCCCTGCCCGAGGTGCTCGGCTGGCACCTCGACCGGCTGCTGCCGGCCCAGCGCCGCCTCCTCACCGTGCTACGACCGGCCGCGTCGGCGGCCGCGGGGGTCCCGGTGCCCGGCCCCGAGGTGCTCACCGTCGTCCGAGCGTGGCGCGAGCTCATGGTCGGGGTGCGCGCGCTGCTGACCTCACCGCGCGCGAGCGTGCGGGTCGTCCTCACGCCCGAGCGCGTCGTCGTCGCCGAGAGCCGCCGCGTCCTGACCTCGCTGTCGCTGCACGGCTACGCCGTCGACGCCGTCGTCGTCAACCGGCTCCTGCCCGCCGCGCTGCCCGGCGACACCGACCCCTGGCGGGTGGCGTGGACGAGCGCCCAGGCCGCCGGGCTCGAGCGCGTGCGCGAGTCCTTCCACGGCATCCCGCTGCTGCGTGCCCCGTACCTCGCCGGTGAGCCGATCGGCCCCGACGCGCTCGACGACCTCGCGGCCGCCACGACGGCCGACGGCCGTCCGGCGCCCGACCTCCTGGCCGACGTCGACGTGCCGCGCATGCGCGTGGAGGCCGAGGGTGCCGACTTCGTGCTGACCCTGCCGCTGCCGCTCGTGTCGGCCGGTGAGGTGGGCATGAGCCGTCGCGAGGACGACCTCGTCATCTCCGTCGCCGGCCAGCGCCGCGTCGTCACCCTGCCCTCGGTCCTGCGGCGCTGCGTGGCATCCGACGCCTCGGTCGGCAACGGCGAGCTGCGGGTGCGCTTCGAGCGCGACGAGGAGCTGTGGGCCAGTGGGCGCTGAGCGGTGGGACGAGCAGGTGGGCTCCGTGGCCGACGAGGCGACCCGGCTCCTCGAGAGCCTGCGCCGGTCGGCGGCCGAGGCCGCCGCCCCGGGCACGGGAGCCGGCAGCGAGGGGGCACCGCCGGCATCCGCCGACGACGCGGGCCCCGCGGCACCACCGCGACCCGAGAACGTCGAGCCGGATGCCGGGGCGCACGACCCGGCGTGCCAGTGGTGCCCGCTGTGCCGCGGCGCGGCCGTCGTGCGCTCCCTGAGCCCGCAGACCCTCACCCGGCTGGCCGACCTGGCCGGCCTGGCCGCGACCGTGCTGGCCGACCTCGCCAGCACGCGCGGCGCCGCCGACGGCTCCGCGACGGGCCCGGGCGCCGACGCCGCCGCACCGCCCGCCCGGCCGCGCTCCGGCCGACCGATCCCGGTGACCGACGCCGACGACCCCGGGGAGGCCCCTCGTGCCTGAGCACCCGCTGGCCATCGGCATCGACATCGGCGGCACCAAGGTGGCCGGTGGGGTCGTCGACCGCACGGGCACCGTGCTGCGCCGTGCCCGCCGCGACACCCCGCACCGCTCGACGAGCCCCCAGGTGGTCGAGGACACCATCGTCTCGGTCGTCGAGGAGCTCCTCGAGGCGCACCCCGACGAGATCGGCGCCGTCGGCATCGGCGCGGCGGGGTTCGTCGCCGCCGACCGGGCCACCGTGGTCTTCGCGCCGCACCTGTCGTGGCGCAACGAGCCGCTGCGGCAGGCGCTCGGGCACCGGGTGTCCCTGCCGATCTTCGTCGACAACGACGCCAACGCCGCCGTCTGGGCCGAGCACCGCTTCGGCGCGGGCCGGGGCGAGAGCCACCTCGTCATGGTCAACCTCGGCACCGGCATCGGCGGGGGGATCGTGCTCGACGGCCGGGTCATCCGCGGCCGGTTCGGCATCGCCGGGGAGTTCGGGCACATGCAGGTCGTGCCCGACGGCATCCGGTGCGAGTGCGGGAACCGCGGCTGCTGGGAGCAGTACGCGTCGGGCAACGCGCTGGTGCGCGAGGCGCGCGCGCTCATCTCGGCGGGCAGCCCCGTCGTCAGCGACCTGTTCGACCGCGTGGGCGGCCGACCCGAGGACCTCACCGGGCCGCTCGTCACCGAGGCCGCGCGCGACGGCGACCCGCTCGCGCGCGAGCTGCTCGGGGAGATCGGGCGGTGGCTCGGCATCGGCATGGCCGACCTCGCAGCCGCGCTCGACCCGGGCACCTTCGTCGTCGGAGGAGGGGTGAGCGCCGCCGGCGACCTGCTGCTCGGCCCGGCCCGCGAGGCGTTCCGCCGCCAGCTCACCGGCCGTGGCTACCGTCCGGAGGCCACCATCGTCGCCGCCGAGCTGGGCAACGAGGCGGGGCTCGTCGGCGCGGCGGACCTCGCCCGCACCGACGCCCGGGGTGGCTGAGCGGGCCGTGGCCGCCGTGCGGGTCGCGACGTACAACACCCGCGACTTCCTCGACGACCACCACCTGGCCGCCCGTGTCGTGCGGGCGGTCGACCCCGACGTGCTCTGCCTGCAGGAGGTCCCGCGGCGGGCGTTCGCCGGCTGGCGGGTGGCCCGCTTCGCGAGGGCCTGCGGCATGCGGTGGCCGGGGCGGCACCGGGGGAGTGGCGGCACGACGGTGTTCACCTCCGACCGCGTGCGGGTCGTCGACTGCGGCCACCACCACCTCCCGGTGCGGTGGCCCGACCGCACCCGGGGTTTCGCCGTGGTGCGGGTGGCCGTGCCGGGTGGTGAGCTGACGGCCGTGTCGGTGCACCTCAGCCTCAAGGCGTCGGAGCGGGTGGCCCACACCGAGCGCATCCTCGCGGCGGTCGCGGACCGGGGCCCGCTGCGTGCTCGCCGGGGACCTCAACGAGGACCACACCGGAGGTGCCTGGCGGCTGCTCGACGTCCCCGACCGGCTGCGCCTGGTCTCGCCCGAGCGGCCGACCTATCCCGCGCGAGCGCCCCGCCGCCGGCTCGACGTCGTGTTCGCGTCCCCGGAGCTGCGGGTGCTGCCGCACCGCGAGGTCGCCCTCCCCGCCGACGCCTGGGCCGCCGCGAGCGACCACCGCCCCACCTGGGTGGACCTCGAGCTCGGTCGACCCGGTGGCGTGACTTTCGCGCAGCTCCCGCACGGCACCCCCGGGTGGGCGATGATCCTGCCGGGTCGGCGCCGAGCAGGCCCGGACGAGGGCGTCCGCGGGTGCGGCGCCGGACGGGAGCCGAACGGTGAGCAGCGACGACCCACGACGCCACGACCTCGGCCTGCCGGCGGACTTCGTCTTCGGCACTAGCACCGCCTCCTACCAGGTCGAGGGCGCCGTCGACGAGGACGGCCGCGGCCCCAGCGTCTGGGACACCTTCACGGCCCAGCCCGGTCGCGTCCTCGACGGCACCGACGGGTCCGTGACCTGCGACCACTACCACCGCTGGCCGGAGGACGTCGCCCTCATGAAGCGCCTGGGCACCGACGGCTACCGCTTCTCGGTGGCCTGGCCCCGCGTGCAGCCGTCGGGCCGCGGCCCCGTCAACGAGCCGGGCCTCGCGTTCTACGACCGGCTCGTCGACGGCCTGCTCGAGGCCGGCATCAAGCCGATGGCGACGCTCTTCCACTGGGACCTCCCGCAACCGCTCGAGGATGCCGGGGGGTGGCTCGAGCGGGACACCGCCCTGCGCTTCGGCGAGTACGCCGCGCTCGTGGCGGAGCGGCTGGGCGACCGCGTCACGCACTGGTGCCCCGTGAACGAGCCGAACGTCGTGACGCTCATGGGCTACGCCCAGGAGGAGATGGCGCCGGCGCGCGGCCTGATGTTCGGGGCGCTCCCCGCCGCGCACCACCTCCTCCTCGCGCACGGGCTGGCGGTCCAGGCGCTGCGCGCCGGCACCGACGGCCACGTCGGGAACGGCGACCAACCACATCCCCGTGTGGCCGGCGACGGACGGCGAGGCGGACGTCGCGGCAGCGGGCCTCGCTCGACGTCCTCTGGAACCGCCTCTTCGCCGACCCGGTCCTGCTCGGCCGATACCCCGAGCCGTTCGGTGACACGATGCCCGGTCCGCGTCGCGGACGACCTGCGGCTCATCGCCCAGCCGCTCGACTTCTACGGGGTCAACTACTACAACCCCGTCGGCGTGCGAGGCGGCCCCGGCGGGCGCGGACCTGCCGTTCGCGTTCCGCGACGTCCCCGGGTACCCCACGACCGACTTCGGCTGGCCCGTCGTCCCCTCCGCGATGACCGAGCTGCTCGTCGAGCTCGTGGCGCGCTATCCCGGCATCCCCCCGACTCGTCGTCACCGAGAACGGGTGCTCGTACGGGATGGGGCCGGACCAGGCCGGCGTCGTCGACGACCAGCCGCGCATCGACTACCTCGACGCCCACCTGCGCGCGGTCGCCGACGCCGTCGGGCGCGGGGTCGACGTCCGGGGGTACTACTGCTGGTCGCTCCTCGACAACTTCGAGTGGGCCCAGGGGTTCACCCAGCGCTTCGGCCTCGTGCACGTCGACTTCGACACGCTCGTCCGGACCCCGAAACGGTCCTTCGACTGGTACGCCGAGGTCATCCGCACGACCCGAGCCGGCGCCGGCCGCGCGTGAGCGCCCCCGCCGAGCCCGTCGACCGCGCCCTGCGCGAACCCACCGAGCCGGTCTCACGGCTGTGGGTCGGGTGGCTGGTCACTCGCGAGCATCGGCCTGTGGTCGGGCTTCTTCGGCCCCATCCAGGTGCTGCTCGCCCAGCAGTCCGAGGCCCTCTCACCCGACCACAAGGAAGCCGTCCTCGCGCTCGTGACCGGCGTGGGGGCCCTCGTCTCCACGGTCCTCAACCCCGTGTGGGGCGCGTTCTCCGACCGCACGACCTTGCGCTCGGGCCGCCGGCGGCCGTGGGTGCTCGGGGGGCGGCCACCGGGGCCGTCGCGATGCTGCTGCTGTCGGGGGTCGGCTCGGTCTGGCAGCTCGTGCTCGCCTGGGCGCTCGCCCAGGCCTCGCTCAACGCCATGCTCGCGGCCGTCACGGCGACGGTGCCGGACCAGGTGCCCACTCGCGCAGCGAGGCGTCGTCGGCGGCCTGCTCGCCATCGCCCAGACCGCCGGGGTCATCGTCGGGTCGGGGATCGCCGCGGCGACGGGCAGCATCGCGGCGGGCTACCTCACCATCGCCGCCGTGCTCGTCGCGACGACGCTGCCCTACGCCGTGGACTCGCGCGACATCCCGCTGCCGAGGCGGCTGCGGCCCGCGCTGCGGTGGGGCCCGTTCCTGCGCTCCTTCTGGGTGTCGCCCCGGCAGCACCCGGACTTCGCGTGGGCCTGGGTCACGCGCTTCCTCATGAACCTCGGGAACGCGCTGCTGATCCTCTACCTCCTGTACTACCTCAAGGATGCCGTCGACCTCGCGGACGACGACGCCGAGGACGCGGTCTTCGTGCTGACCGCCGTCTACGGCGTCGTCACCGTGGTGACGGCGTTCGTCGGCGGCTGGTGGTCGGACCGGGTGGGCCGGCGCAAGGTGTTCGTCATCTGGTCGGGGCTCATCGCGGCGACGGCGCTGATGATCTTCGCGTTCGTCCCGACGATGCCGGCGGCGTACGTGGGGGCGGTGGTCCTCGGCATCGGCTTCGGGGCCTACACGGCCGTCGACTTCGCCCTCATCACCGAGGTGCTCCCCGGTGCCGCCGACCGGGCCAAGGACCTCGGGGTCATCAACATCGCCAACGCCCTGCCGCAGGTGCTCGCACCCGTGCTGGCAGCCGCGGTGCTCGGGCTCGGCCTGGGCTACCCGGGGCTGTACCTGCTCGCGGCAGCGGTGAGCATCCTCGGGTCGGTGCTCGTGCGCCGGATCAGGTCGGTGCCCTGAGCCGTCGGCGCAGGGCGACGCCGGGGCTCAGACGCGGGCGCCGTCGTCGCCGCTCGTCGGGTCGCGGTGGCTGGGCTGGCGCAGGACGAGCAGCGTGAAGCCGACGAGGGACACGAGCACCGAGGCGACGAACCACCGCGTGCTGTGGAACGGGCGCGCGAAGACGACGTAGAGCAGCATGAGCGGCCCCGCGACCAGGCCGATGACGGCGCCCCAGAAGTGGAGGTCCTCCTGCGGCGGCAGGTCGACCGGGGCGGCTCGAAGTGCTCGTCGTCGCGCGCCGCCTCGGCCTCGGCGGCGGCGGCCTCGGTCGCCGGGTCGGTCGGCTCGGACGCGCGCCAGGCCGTGGGGGGCACGACGACGTCGAGGGGGGACGGGTTGACCCACGGCGACCGGGGTGCGGGCGACGGAGCGGGTGGCTCGGCGGCCTCGGCGGGCAGGGACTCGGGCGGCACGGCATCCGGGCCGTCGGCCGTCGTCGCCCCGCCCTGCGGCGTCGTCCCGCCGTCGCTCGCCGCGTCCGCTTCCTCGTCGACGACCTGGTCGGCGTCGTCCGCCTCACGGTCGTCCGGGGCCGCGTCGGCGTCGGGGACCGGCCCCTCCCAGCGCGCGACGATCGACGCGAAACGGGCGTCGACGTCGCGTTCGTCCATGTCTCCGGGCCGGTCTGGCACGGGGTCTCCTCGAAGTGCTCCGGGCTGGGAGGACGATCTTCGCACGGGTGGCCGTCAGACCGGCAGTGTGATCCAGTGCACTAGAGTCTGGGCGTCGCGTGAGGAAGGGTGGACCGGTGATCTACTGGGTGCTGAAGACGGTCGTCCTGGGGCCGATCCTCCGCCTGCTCTTCCGGCCCTGGGTCGAGGGTGCCGAGCACATCCCCGAGACCGGTCCGGCGATCTTCGCGAGCAACCACCTGTCGTTCTCCGACTCGATCTTCCTGCCCCTCGTCGTCCCCCGCCGGATGACCTTCCTCGCCAAGTCCGACTACTTCACGGGCGAGGGGCTCAAGGGCCGGCTCACCGCCGCGTTCTTCAAGGGCGTCGGGCAGCTGCCCGTCGACCGCTCCGGCGGACGAGCGAGCGAGGCCGCCCTGCGCTCCGGCCTGCGGGTCCTGCGCCGCGGCGAGCTGCTCGGCCTCTACCCCGAGGGCACCCGCAGCCCCGACGGCCGGCTCTACAAGGGCAAGACCGGGGTGGCGCGGATGGCGCTGGAGGCCGGCGTGCCGGTCATCCCGGTGGCGATGATCGACACCGACAAGGCCCAGCCCACCGGCACGAAGATCCCCAAGCTCATCCGCGTCGGGGTGCGCATCGGCACCCCTCTCGACTTCTCGCGCTACGAGGGCATGGAGGGTGACCGCTTCGTCCTGCGCTCGATCACCGACGAGATCATGTACGCCCTCATGGAGCTCTCCGGCCAGGAGTACGTCGACATGTACGCCGCGGCGAGAAAGGACCGCATCGCGCGCGAGAAGAAGAACCGGGCCAAGGAGGCCGCCGAGGCCGCCCGTCCGGGGCGTGCGGTGTCCGAGCTCGAGGCCGCCCTCGACGCCGAGGGGCTCGACGACGACGACGCCGGTCCGCAGCGCCGCGCGAGCTGACGGCATCCGGCATGGGGGTGCTGGGGCCGCGCTCGGCCCGCACCGGCCGGCGCGAGCCGGTCGTCGTCGAGTCCTTCCACCGCGGTCTCGACGTCTTCCGGCCGCTCGCCGCCCTGTACGCCGCCTGGCTGGTCTGGCTGCGCCACGACACGATGCTGCGGCCGTGGGTCGCGTGGCTCGTCATCGGCGTCATGTCCGCGTGGTCGGTGGGCCTGCTGTTCTACCGGCGGCGCACCGTGCGCGTGGTCGTCGTCGAGGTCGCCATCGCGGTGGGGGGCATCCTCGCGACGACGCTCGCCGAGACGCCCGAGGCCATCGCCGCCGGGCAGTTCACCATCCCCACCGTCTGGGCGGCCGGGTCCGTGGCCGGGGGCGCCGTCGTGGCCGGCGCCCGGGGCGGGCTGCTCGCGGCCGGTGTCGTCGCGCTGGCCGACCTCGTCGAGGTGGGCACGCCGAGCCAGACCACCGTGCACAACATCGTCCTCCTCGTGCTGCTCGGCGGGCTCGTGGGCCTGGCCGTCGACCTGGCCCGGACCGGCCTGGCGCGCGAGGAGCAGGTGCTGCTCGAGCGCGAGCGGATGCAGGAGCGCGAGCGGATCGCCCGGGTCGTGCACGACGGCGTGCTCCAGTCGCTGGCGTACATCCACCGGCGAGGTGCCGAGCTCGGCGGGGCGGCGGTCGAGCTGTCCGACCTCGCGGCCGAGCAGGAGCGGTCGCTGCGCCGGTTCGTCTCGGGCACCGGCGCACCCGACCTCGCACCGCCCGACCTGCACGGCACGCAGGGCGGCGACGTCGACCTGCGCGTCATCCTGACCGCCCACGAGCGCCCCGGGGTCGCGGTCGCCGTGCCGGCCGACCCGGTGCTCGTCGACCCGCTCGTCGCCCGCGAGCTGGACGCCGCCGTCGCCGCGGCGCTCGACAACGTCGACCGCCACGCCGGCCCGGGAGCCCGCGCGTGGGTGCTCCTCGAGGGCGACTCCTCCGGGGTCGACGTCACGGTGCGCGACGACGGGGTGGGTGCCGACCTCACCGACGTCGTCGCGGCGACCGACCGGGGCCGGATGGGCGTCGCCCACTCGATCCGCGGCCGCGTCGAGGACCTCGGCGGCGCGGCCACCTGGTCGACCCGCCCCGGGGGAGGCTGCGTCGTGCGGATGAGCGTGCCGCGCACCCGCGACGCCGGACCCGACCCCCGCCCACGCGCGGGCCGTCGCCGAGTCGCCCCCACGAGCACCGAGGAGCTCCCATGACCGACAGCCCGGCAGGACCGACCGTCCTCGTCGCCGACGACCACCCCCTGTGGCTCTCGGCGCTCGAGCGCGACCTCACCGCCAACGGGCTGTCCGTCGTCGCGACCGCCACCGACGGTCCGGCCACGGTGCGCCGGGCCCGGGCCACCCGCCCCGACGTGCTCGTCCTCGACCTCAACCTGCCCGGGATGCGCGGCGACGAGGTCTGTCGCGCGCTCGGTGACCTGCCGACCCGGGTCCTCATCCTCTCCGCCAGCGGCGAGCAGCACGACGTCCTCGCGGCGATCAAGGCCGGGGCGACCGGGTACCTCGTGAAGTCCGCGTCGGCGTCGGAGATCGTGGATGCCGTGCGCGCCACCGCCCGCGGGGAGGCGGTGTTCACGCCGGGGCTGGCCGGCCTCGTGCTCGGCGAGTTCCGGCGGATGGCCGACGAGCCGGGCCGGAGCCCGAGGTGGCGGCCGCCGGCCCGTCCCGGCCGATCCCGGAGCTCACCGCCCGCGAGACCGAGGTGCTGCGGCTGGTCGCCACGGGCATGTCCTACAAGGAGATCGCCGCCGAGCTGTTCCTGTCGCACCGCACCGTGCAGAACCACGTGCAGAACACGCTCGGCAAGCTGCACCTGCACAACCGGGTCGAGCTCGTGCGCTTCGCGCTGGCCCGCGGCCTCGAGGACGACCAGACCCCCAGCTGACCACCCCGGCACCCCCTTCCACGGAGGGCACCGGCGCCCCGGGCGTCCACACGGTCACCGGTGTCCACGGCATCCGGCATACGGGCCTGCGAGCGGGTGCCTGGCACGCCGGCGACCTATCCTTGACCCTCGTGAGCACGACCACCCCCCCGGACCCCCGCCAGCGGCTCGCCGCCGGTGCCGACCTGCCTGCCGCCCAGCAGCCGGTCTGGCCGGACCGGGCCGCGCTCGACGAGGCGGTGGCGACGCTCGCCAGCTACCCCCCGCTCGTGTTCGCCGGGGAGTGCGACGTGCTGCGCGACCGGATGGCGGCCGTGGCGCGCGGCGACGCGTTCGTGCTCCAGGGCGGCGACTGCGCCGAGACCTTCGCGTCGGCGACCGCCGACAACATCCGCGACCGGGTCAAGACCATCCTCCAGATGGCCGCGGTGCTCACCTACGGGGCGTCGGTCCCGGTGGTCAAGGTGGGGCGGATGGCCGGGCAGTACGCGAAGCCCCGCTCGAGCGGCGACGAGACCCGCGAGGGCGTGACCCT
Source organism: uncultured Actinomycetota bacterium (assembly GCA_963811475.1). GTDB lineage: Bacteria > Actinomycetota > Actinomycetes > Actinomycetales > Dermatophilaceae > Fodinibacter. Next base: position 162,561 of record CAWERJ010000034.1, on the reverse strand, counting down.
GCCGGCCTACCGCGGCGACATGGTCAACGACTTCGAGTTCACCGAGGCCTCGCGCACCCCGGACCCGCAGCGCCTCGTGCGCGCCTACCACGCGAGCAGCGCCACGCTGAACCTCGTCCGGGCGTTCACGACCGGCGGCTTCGCCGACCTGCGCCACGTCCACGACTGGAACCGGGGCTTCGTCGCCAACGCCGCGAACGTCCGCTACGAGCGCCTCGCCAAGGACATCGACAAGGCGATGAAGTTCATGCACGCCTGCGGCGCCGACTTCGACGCCATGCGCACGACCGAGTTCTTCTCGGCCCACGAGGCGCTGGTGCTCGACTACGAGCGGCCGATGACCCGGGTCGACTCGCGCACGGGCGACCTCTACGACACCTCCGGCCACTTCGTGTGGGTGGGGGAGCGCACCCGCGACCTCGACGGCGCCCACATCGAGTTCGTCGCCTCCGTGCGCAACCCCGTGGGGGTCAAGGTGTCGGCGAACGCCGACACCGACGACCTCCTGCGCGTCATCGACAAGGTCGACCCCGACCGCGAGCCCGGCCGGCTCACCTTCATCACGAGGATGGGCGCGGGCCACATCCGTGAGGCGCTGCCGACCGTCGTCGAGAAGGTCACCGCCTCGGGTGCCTCCGTCACGTGGGTGTGCGACCCCATGCACGGCAACACCTACGAGTCGGCCTCCGGCTACAAGACCCGCGACTTCGACGACGTCGTCGAGGAGGTCGAGGGGTTCTTCGAGGTGCACCGCGGGCTCGGGACCGTGCCCGGCGGCATCCACGTCGAGCTCACCGGCAACGACGTCACCGAGTGCGTCGGCGGGTCGGAGAAGATCCTCGACGCCGACCTCAACCTGCGCTACGAGTCGGTCTGCGACCCCCGCCTCAACCACCAGCAGAGCCTGGAGCTGGCGTTCCTCGTCGCCGAGATGCTCAACGAGGACTGACGCGGTGCGCGCGGACCTCCTCTCGGACACCCTGACCCGACCGACCCCGGCGATGCGCGAGGCGATGGCGCACGCCGACGTGGGCGACGACGTCTTCGGCGAGGACCCCACCGTCCGGGCGCTCGAGGAGCGCGTCGCCGAGCTCCTCGGCCACGAGGCCGGGCTGTTCTCGCCGACGGGCTCGCTCGCGAACCAGCTCGGCGTGCGGCTGCACGTGTCGCCGGGCCAGGAGCTCGTCGCCGACCAGCAGGCCCACGTGCTGCGGGCCGAGCTCGGTGCGGCCGCGGCCTTCTCGGGCATCACGAGCCGTTCGTGGCCGAGCGAGCGTGGGCTGCTCGACCCCGCGGGGCCGATGTCCCTCGTGACGACCGGCGTCGGGCCCTACCAGGTCGAGACCGCGCTCGTCGTGCTCGAGAACACCCACAACTTCGGCGGCGGGACGGTGCAGCCCATCGACGCGATCCGCGAGGTGCGGTCCGCGACCCGTGCGGTCGGCGTGGCCCTGCACCTCGACGGCGCCCGGCTCTGGAACGCCCACGTCGCCAGCGGCGTCCCGCTCGCCGACTACGGCCGGCAGTTCGACACCGTCAGCGTGTGCCTGTCCAAGGGCCTCGGTGCACCGGTCGGGTCGGTGCTCGTCGGCTCTGCCGAGCGGATGGCGGAGGCGCGGGTCTGGCGCAAGCGGTACGGCGCCGGCATGCGCCAGGTGGGCATCCTCGCCGCCGCCGGCCTGCACGCCCTCGACCACCACCTCGAGCGGCTCGCCGACGACCACGCGCGAGCGGCCCGGTTCGCGGCCGCGTGCGCCGAGGCGGCCCCGGGAAGCGTCGACCCGGCGACGGTCGAGACCAACATCGTCGCGCTCGACGTGGGCGCGGTCGGTTGGGCCGCACCGGAGTTCGTCGCCGCCCTCCTCCGACAGGGCGTGCGGACCTATGCCGTGGGGCCCGGTCGCGTGCGCGCGGTGTGGCACCTCGACGTCGATGAGGCCGGTACCGACGTCGCCGTCGACGCCGCGACCGCGCTCCTCGCCGCCGGCGAGCACTCCGGTCAGTAGCCGGGGAACATCCGGCGCAGCTGGTCGAGCGTGACGTTCCCCGTCACGCCGACGCCCTGCGGCGTGCGGCCCGGGGCGAGCCGCCCCGAGAAGAGTCGGGCGACGGCATCCGCCGGGCCGGTGAAGGATGCCGTGCGCGTCCCGCCCGTGGCCACGAGGCGCACGGCGTCGTCGACCTCGAGGTCGTGGTCGAGGTCCGCGAGGCCCACGAGGGCCGGCTCGTCGACCTCGTCGGCCCTGGCGGTGAACCCGAGGAGGAAGCCCAGCCCGTCGGCGTAGTGGTCGACGACGAGCCGGGCCGTCGCCTCGTCGACGGCCGCCGCCTCGTCGAACGCGACCCGGACGTCCCACGAGTGCGCGGCGGTCTCGTTCAGCCGCATCCCGGCGTACGTGGCGAGGGGGAGCGGTGCGGGGAGGAAACCGAGCGGCACCTCGAGCCCTGCGCGCTGCTCGGGACCCAGCGCCTCGAACGCGGCCACGAGCTCGGCGTCCGACTCGACGAACGCGTCGGCCTGGTCGCGGGGCGACATGGCGTTCCACCGGTCCCAGACCGACTGGTTGAAGCCGTCACCCGGCCCCGCCGCCCCCTCGAGGGCCGCACGCAACGTCGCCCTGCCGATCTCCGCGCCGCTGCCGAGGTGCGAGAGCACCTGGGCGACCGGCCACTCCGACGCCCCGGAGCCGGCCAGCAGCTGCTCGTCGGTGAGGTGCGCGGGCGACGTCCGCGAGCTCGTCGTGGGTGGTCCGCAGGGCGGCGATCGTCGTGTCGGCGGTGGGTTCCATGCGGGTCGCAACCCTTCCTCCGGGCGCCTCATTCCCCGTCCCGGATGCCGGGTGGTCACCTACCGACGGACTCCTCGGGGGTCACCGACGACCCGGGGCCGCACGTCCGTCAGGGCCGGCTCGCGACCCACAGCTCCTCGGCCGGCCACCGCGTCGCCCAGTCGCGCGAGACGATCTCGTAGAACGGGTGGTCTCCTCCCTCGGGCGGGGCGTACAGCTCGTGCACCGCCTCGACGACGAACCCGGCCCCCCGCAGCAGACGCACCCAGTCGCCGGGGGAGGGATGGAACTCGATGCCACCACCCGGCCACTGCACCCGGTAGGCCTCACGCTGCCCCCGCAGCAGGCGTTCGCCGGCAACGCCCTCGTCCGCCGGGACGCAGAGCGCCGACAGGTGGCTGTTGGTGAGGAAGACGAGGCGACCTCCGGGCCGGAGCACCCGGGCCGCCTCGGGGAGCCAGCGCTCGGGGTCGCACCACGCCGCGGCGCCGTGCTCGCTGACGACGAGGTCCACGCAGCCGTCCGCCAGGGGCAGCCGCTCCGCATCCGCCTGCACGAGGGGGAACACCGGGCCCCCCGACCGCTGGAGCCTGCAGGCGGTGGTCAGCTGCTCGGCCGAGAGGTCGAGCGCGACGGTGGTGGCACCCGCGCGCGACAGCCACGCCGAGAAGTACGCGGTCCCGCAGGCCAGCTCGGCGACCTCGAGGCCGGCGACGGCGCCGAGCACACCCAGGTCGCCCTCGGGGACGGCGAACAGGCCCCACACCGCCTCCGACCTGCCCCAGAGGTCGTCGGCGGCGGCGTCGGTGAAGCGCTCGTTGACGACTCCCCACAGCGCCCGGTTGAGCGCGATCTCGCCAGCCCGGCCCTCGCTCACCCGGCCAGACTAGGTCGTCGGCCCTGCGCGGCTCAGACATCGTGGTGCAGCGCCTCGACAGGTGGCTCGTCGGCCGCGCTCGCCGCGGGATCCCGGGGCGTCGAGCGCAGCTCGACGACGTACATCGCGGCCAGGACGAGGGCGCCGCCGACAACCATCCTGCGGGTGAGCTGCTCCCCGCCGAGGAGGACGGCGAAGAACGCGGCGAAGACCGGCTCGAGCGCCATGACGATCGCCGCCCGGGTCGCCGTGAGGTGGGCCTGGGCCCAGGTCTGGGCCCACAGCGCCAGCGCGCCGGCGACGAGTGCCATGTAGAGCAGGGACGCCCACTGCCCGCCGTCCGCGGGCAGGGTGAGCCCGTCGGGGACGGCGACGAGGCCGGTCACCAGCGCGATGACCCCGGCCTGCACGGTGGCCAGGCCCACGGCGGCCTGCGGCGTCGACCACCGACCCAGCGCGACGATGTGGCCGGCGTAGAGGACGGCCGAGGCGAGGGTGAGGGCCTCACCGACCCCCACGGAGAACCCCTGGAGCGACAGCACGGCGATCCCGGCGGTCGCCAGGGCGACGGCGACCCACGTCACCGGCGTGATCCGGTCACGCAGCAGCACGGCCCCGAGCACGGGCGTGAGGACGACGTAGGTGCCGGTGATGAACCCCGACACCGAGGCGTCGGTGTCCTGCAGGCCGGTCGTCTGCAGGACCTGCGCCAGCCCGTAGAGCACGCCGAGGACGGCGCCGACGCGCACCTCGCGCCGGCTCAGCGCCAGCGTCTGCCGGCGGAAGAGCACGAGCAGGACGACCGCCGCGATGCCGAACCGCACGGTGAGGAAGTCCGCCGGGGGCACGCTCTCGACGAGGTCGTGGATGAGGAAGAAGGTGGAGCCCCACACCGCCGTCACGCTGACGAGCAGGAGCGTCGCGAGCCGGGCGTGCCCGGGCCGGGGAAGGCCCACCCGTCAGACGATCGTCAGGGTGACGGTGCTCCCCTTGGGCACCTTGCTGCCGGCGGCCGGGTCCTGCAGCCGCACGGTGTGGAAGAAGCCGCCCAGCGCCTCGCGGACCTCGACGGTGAAGCCGGCGTCCTGCAGGATGCGCCGGGCGCGCTGGACCTGCTGCCCCACGACGTTCGGTACCTCGACGAGCACCGGTCCCTTGGAGACGACGAGGGTCACCGTGTCGCCCTTGAACAGGGTGCCGTCACGCGGGCTCTGGCTGATGACGCGGCCCTTGGGCACCGAGTCGCTGTTCTCCTGGCGCGTCGCGTCGACCGCCAGCCCGAGCGTCGGCGAGGTCCCTCGCCGCGTTCTTCGCGTTCTTCCCGGTGAGGTCCGGCACGTCGATCGGCTTGCGTCCCTTGCTCACGGTGAGGGCGACGGCCGTGCCCTTCTTCAGGCTCGCCCCCGGCTTCGGCGCCGCCGAGATGACCTGCCCCTCGGGGACCTTCTCCGAGAACGCCTTGGTCACCTTCCCGACCTCGAGCGCCCCCCCTTCGATCCGCGCGGTCGCCTCGGCGAGGGTCATCCCGACGACCGACGGCACGGCATACCTCTCCGGCCCCTTGGACACGACGAGGACGACGTCGGAGCCGCGGGGCACCGACGCGCCCGGCGCGGGGTCGGCCCGGACGACCTCGCCCTTCGGCACCTTCTCGTCGAACGCCTCGGAGACCTGGGGGTCGAGGGATGCCGTGCGCACGGCGGTGACCGCCTGCGCCTGGGTGCGCCCCACCACCGAGGGCACGGTGGCGGTGGCGCCGGGGCCGAGGAGGAGGAACCATCCGCGGCGGCGGCGGCGACGAGCAGCACCGCGACGACGACCAGCCACCAGCGTCGACGCCGGCCGCCACCGTCCGCCCCGCGGCCGCCGACGACGCGGCCCTCGAGGGGCGGCGCGGGCAGCTCGAGTGCCGCGGTGTCGGACCGGGGGCGCGTCTCCACCGCGGAGGGGGACCCGCCGGAGCGCGCCAGGGCGGCACCGGCTGGCCGACCCGGCGGTCGACGCCACCGAGCGGCAGGGCGGCGGTCGACGTCGGCACCGAGGCGGCGACCGCCGCCGCCATCCCGCGGGGGCGGGCGTCGAGGGCCGTCGGTGACAGGGTGGCCCGGGTGCGCCGCACGAGCTCGAGGAACTCGCCGGCGTCGGCGGGCCGCTCGTCGGGGTCGCGGGCGGTCGCCACGGCGACGAGCTCGTCGAGCGCCGGGGGGAGGTCGGGGACGCGGCTCGAGGGGCTCGGGACCCCGCCGTGCACGTGCTGGTAGGCCACGTGGATGGGCGTCTCGCCGGTGAACGCCTTGGTCGCCGTCAGCATCTCGAAGAGCATGAGGCCACTGGCGTAGACGTCGCTGCGGGCGTCGGCGACGCCTCGCTCGACCTGCTCGGGCGACAGGTACGCCACGGTCCCGAGGAGCACGCCGGACGTGCTCGTGGCCGTCTTGTCGGCCACCGCCCGCGCCAGCCCGAAGTCGGCGACCTTGACGGTCCCGTTGTCGTTGAGGATGACGTTCTCGGGCTTGACGTCGCGGTGGATCAGGCCGGTGGCGTGGGCCTGGGCGAGGGCCTGCAGCACCGACTCCAGCACGTCGAGCGCGGCTCGAGGGGACAGCGGCTCGCCGTCGCGCAGCACCTCGCGCAGGGTCTGCCCCGGCACGTACTCCATCGCGAGGAAGACGTAGCCGCCGTCCTCGCCCTGGTCGAACACGGCGACGACGTTCGGGTGCGAGAGCGACGCGGCCGAGCGGGCCTCGTGGCGGAACCGGGTGACGAAGCTCTCGTCGTGGGCGAGGTGGGGGAGCATGACCTTGAGGGCGACCTCGCGGTCGAGGCGCTCGTCGACGGCGAGGTAGACCGTCGCCATGCCGCCGTCGGCGAGGCGACGGAGCACGCGGTAGCGCCCGTCGAGGGTGCGCCCGAGGAGCGCGTCGCCGGTGGATGACACCGTAGGAGTGTACGTAGTGCCGGCCACCGTCCCCGTCCCCGTCCCGTCCGTCACATGGTCTTGCGCAGGGCCATGACGGTGCGCACGTAGTTCTTCGTGTCGCGGTACATCCCGTGCTTCCGGAGGGCGCCGAGCCCCTGGTAGTACGCCGCAACGGCATCCTCGGTGGTCTCGGTGGACCGCCCGAGCGCCCGCAGCATGACGACGCCGGCCGTGACGTTGTCCTGGGTCCTCAGCAGGTCGAGGCGGCGGCCGCTGAGGCCGGAGGCCCAGCGCCCGGCCTCCGGGATGACCTGCATGACACCGACGGCGTTCGCCGGGGAGACCACCCGCTGGTTCCACCCGGACTCCATGGACGCCAGGGCCAGCGCGAGCTTGGGGTCGACCCCGTGCCGGCGGGCCGTGGCGACGATGATGGCCCGGGTCTCGGTGCGGGTGGGCAGCGACCGCTTGGCGAGCGTCGCGCGGTTGCGGGCCGCCGCCTCGGCCACCGCGCGGGGGTACCGCACGCCGTTGAAGGTGTCGGGAACCGCAGGCTTCCGGCTCGCCTTGGCGGGTCGCCCCGGGATGGTGAGCCGCTGACCGGGGTGGATGAGCGCCCGCGCCGAGATGCCGCTGGCGCGCGCCACGGCCGCGACGGACGACGTGGTGGCGCGCGGCGATCGCCCCGAGGGTGTCACCGGCACGCACCCGGTACCTCGTGCCCTTGGCGACGGTCCGGGCCGCGGACGCGCTGGCGGCGGCGCCCCGCACGACGACCCGTTGTCCGGGGTGGATGAACGCACGCGGGGACAGGTGGTTGGTCTTGAGGAGGGAGGCGAGCGGCATCCGGTAGTGGTCCGCGATGCCGATGAGGGTCTCACCGCTGCGGACGACGTGCACCCGGCTCGCGGGTCGTCGCGCGGTGGACGGCCTGGCCGCCGGTCGGGGGGCAGAGACGCGGGGGACCGACAGCGTCGTGCCGGCGAGGATCCTGCTGCGGCTGCGCAGCTCGTTGCGGGCGGCGAGCGCGCCGACCGTCGTCCGGTGCCGCGCCGCGATGCCGATGAGCGTGTCGCCCGGCTTCACCCGGTACGTCGTCCAGCCGTGGGGGGCCGGGTTGGCCGCGGTCGTCACGGATGCCGGCGAGGCCGCGACCGGCGGAGCCGTCGCGGGGGGCGCGGAGATCACCATGGTGCGTCCTCCGTGGAGCAGGTGGGTCAGGTGTGACGGGAGTGAACTACTGGGACATACCGTACCGGACCGACACCGCACAGGTCGGCAGGCCGCCGCCGTGCGCGTTGTGGCACCCTGTGCAGCGTGAGCGACATCCCCGACGACCCCACGTCCGGCCCGGAGGACGACCTCGAGGCCCTCGTCGGCACGTGGCTGACCGTCCCCGACGTCGCCGAGCGCCTCGGCGTCCCGCTGTCGACCGTGCGCCGGCTCGTCGAGGACCGCGAGCTGCTGGCGCACCGGGTGGGCGAACGGCGGGTGCTCTCGGTGCCCGCGGGGTTCCTCGGCGACGACGGACCCCTCCACCCCCTCAAGGGCACCTTCACGGTGCTCGCCGACGGCGGCATGACCGACGAGCAGATCCTGCGGTGGCTGCACACGCCCGACGACACGCTCCCGGTCCCCGGGTCCCCGCTGGACGCCATCCGGGCCGGGTTCAAGACCGAGGTGCGCCGCCGGGCCATGGAGGAGGCCTTCTAGCCCCAACTTTCCCGCCCGGTGCCAGAACCTTCACCATCGCACCACGATCGGTGGTGGGGCGATCTTGAAGGTTCCGGGATGGGGCGAGAAAGTTGGGCACCCATCAGGAGGTGCGGGCCGTCGCGATCCCCACGAGCTCGACCAGGGCGTCGCGCGCCTCGGGGTCGAGCGAGACGGCATCCGCGACCGCCTCCGTCGCCGAGGCGGCCAGCCGGGCGATCTCGCCCTCGAGCAGACCGACCGCACCGGATCCCTCGATGAGCGCCCGCAGCTCGTCGACCCGGTCGGCGTCGAGGTCGGGGCGGCCCACCAGGGCCTCGACGCGGTCACGGTCGTCCGGCCCGAGGCCCGCGAGCGCACGGGCCAAGAGGACCGTGCGCTTGCCCTCGCGCAGGTCGTCGCCCGCCGGCTTGCCGGTCTCGTGCGGGTCGCCGAAGACGCCGAGCAGGTCGTCGCGCAGCTGGAAGGCACGACCGAGGTCGAGCCCGTAGCGCGAGAGGGCCCCGAGGCCGGCGTCGTCGAGGCCGCCCGTCGTCGCCCCGATGAGCAGCGGGTGCTCGATCGTGTACTTGGCGCTCTTGTAGCGGATCACCCGGTCGGCCCGCTCGACCCGCTCCTCGTCGGGGAGGCCCTCCCAGGGGCGCATCGACTCGACGACGTCGAGGAACTGGCCGGCCATGAGCTGGGTGCGCATCCGGTCGAACACCGGTCGACCGCGGCCCAGGTCGGCCTCGGCCAGGCCGCAGGACGCGTACACGGCATCGGTCCAGGTGAGGCACAGGTTGCCCGCCAGCACGGCCCCCGCGAGCCCGAACCGGGCGCCGTCGCCCGCCCAGCCCCGCTCGGCGTGGGCGCCGGCGAGCGCGCGGTGCGCGGCCGGCATCCCGCGGCGGGTGTCCGAGTCGTCCATGACGTCGTCGTGGATGAGCGCGGCGGCCTGGAACAGCTCCATCGCGCTCGCGAGCCGGACCAGCGCGTCGGAGTCGGGGCGACCGGCCGCACGGTGCCCCCAGTAGAGGAACGCGGCGCGCAGCCGCTTCCCGCCCCGCAGCAGGTCGGCGACCACCCGCAGCAGGTCGTCGACGTCGGGCCCCAGCTCGGCGAGCACCGCCGCCTGGCGGGCCAGCTCGTCGTCGAGGCAGCCCTGCACCCGGCGCCGCAGGTCGACGCTGTCGAGCGGGCTGGGCACGGCGGACCTCCTGGCGAGACGCCGTGGGCGGCGGTCGGATGATGGGTGCTCCGAGCCTACGGCGTCCCTCCTCGACTACCCTCACCGCCATGGCGCACTACGGAGGCGGGGGCCGGCCGACGCACCTCGTCGCGTCCATCCCGGCCCGCCTCGCGCAGGAGCAGCCGTCGATCAGCTTCGAGTTCTTCCCCCCGAAGGACGACGAGGCCGAGGCGCAGCTGTGGCTCGCCATCCGGCAGCTGGAGCGGATGCGCCCCGCGTTCGTCTCGGTCACCTACGGCGCGGGCGGCACGACCCAGGACCGCACCGTCCGCGTCACCGGGCGGATCGCCGACGAGACCTCGCTGACCCCGCTGGCCCACCTCACGTGCGTGGGCGCGTCGGTGCGCCAGGTCCGCCAGGTCGTCGGCGCGTATGCCGCCTCGGGGGTCCGCAACATCCTCGCGCTGCGCGGCGACCCGCCGGGCAACGTGCGGGGGCAGTGGACGCCCCACCCCGAGGGTCTCGACCACGCCGACCAGCTCGTCTCGCTCATCGCCGGGCTCGGCGACTTCACGATCGGGGTCGCCGCGTTCCCCGACGTGCACCCGGACAGCCCCGACCTCGACCACGACGTCGAGGTGCTGGTGCGCAAGGCGGATGCCGGGGCGAGCTTCGCGATCACCCAGATGGTCTTCGACCCCGACAGCTACCTGCGGCTGCGCGACCGGGTCGCCGCGCACCGTGACCTGCCGATCACTCCGGGCCTGATGCCGGTGACGAGCTTCCGGCAGATCACCCGGATGTCCGAGCTCATGGGCACGCCGCTGCCACCCGCCGTCGTCGCCCGCCTCGAGGCCGTCAAGGACGACCCGGTCGCCGTGCGCGCCGTGGGGGTCGAGATCGCGACCGAGGTGGGTCAGCGGATGCTCGACGAGGGGGCGCCCGGCATCCACTTCATCACCATGAACCGGTCGACGGCGACCCTCGAGGTCCACGAGAACCTCACCCTGTCGACGGCGGGCCGGGCGGAGCCCGCTCCCGCGTCCTAGCCTGAGCGGGTGTCGACCGAGCAGTTCTACGACGCCCTCGCGGAGAGCTACCACACGCTGTACCCGGACTGGCGCCGCGAGGCCTCGGCCCAGGGCGAGAGCCTCGACCGGCTGATCGGGCGCTGGCACCGCGGGGGCGTGGACGTGGCCGACGTGGCCTGCGGCATCGGCACCCAGGTGATCGGCCTCGCCGCTCTGGGCCACCGCGTCGTGGGCTCGGACACCAGCGCCCGCGCGGTCGCCCGGGCCGGACGTGAGTGCGCGGCGGCCGGCGTCCCCGTGCGGCTCGCGGTGGCCGACATGCGCGCGCTGCCGTTCGACGACGGCTGCGTCGACGTCGTCGTCTGCGCGGACAATGCGCTGCCTCACCTGCTGTCCGACGACGACGTGCTCGCGGCGCTCACCGAGATGAGGAGGGTCCTGCGGCCGGGCGGGACGGCGGTCGTGACGACGCGGGACTACGACCGGCTGCTCGTCGACCGCCCCTCGGGCACGCTGCCGCAGGTGTTCGAGTCCGCCGGCGAGCGGGTCATCTCGCTGCAGCTGTGGGCCTGGCGGGCGGGGACCGACGTGTACGACCTCGAGCACGTCCAGGTGCACGAGCGCGCTCGACGGTCGGGTGACGACCCGGCACCGCGAGACGTCCTACCGGGCGTACACCAGCGCCGCGCTCGCGGCGCTGGCCCGGACGGCCGGCCTGCGCGACGTCGGGTGGCACCCCGTGGCCGAGACGGCGTTCTTCCAGCCGGTGATGACCGCGCACCGACCGCTGCGGGAGCGGCGGAGCGGCTCCTGAGCGGCGGGAGGACGCCCGAGCCGGGTGCGCGCTCGGGGCGCGTCACGGCATCCGGATGCCGTCAGGCGACGTCCATCGGCTGGCCGCCGGTCATCCGGATCAGCTCGTCGTAGGTCGTCGCGAACACCGAGTGGCTGTGGCCGGCCGCGGCCCACACGGTGGCGTAGCGACCGAGGGTGACGTCGATGACGGTCCGCAGGGGGTGCGGGTGGCCGACGGGCGCGACGCCGCCGATCGCGAAGCCGGTGTGCTCGCGCACGAACGCGGGGTCGGCCTGCTCGATGCGCGCGAGGCCGGCGAGGTCGGCGACCTTGTCGACGTCGACCCGGTGCGCCCCCGAGGCGAGGACGAGGAGGGGCTGCACGTCACCCTCGTGCGTCGTCGAGACGAAGACGAGGCTGTTGGCGATCTCGGCGGGGGTGACGCCGAGGGCCTGCGCGGCCGCCTTCGCGGTGCGCACGGCGTCGGGGAGGTGGCGCACCTCGGGGGTGACGTGGTGCAGCGCGAGGGTGTCGAGCACGGCCTGCACGCCGGGGTGGACGGAGAGGTCGCGCAGCGGCACCGGGTCGCCCGGCTCGGGGTCCATGCGGCCCAGCGTAGTGACCCGGCGACGGGGTTGACCGGGGGTCGGTGGCTCGGGTTATGGTGGTCTGCATCGAACAGGTGTTCGATCGCCGGGCTGGGTCCCGGCACCACCCGGCCGCCGCGCCCGGGTGGGCGGCGACAGCGGTCGGGAGGGTCCCATGGTGCGTCGTCACGACGAGCCCGTCACCGTCCGGGCCGACGACGGGCCCCGCGACTTCGTCTGGCGCGGCCGCCGCTACACCGTGTGCGCCGTCCTCGCCTCGTGGCAGGAGCGGCGGGCCTGGTGGCGCGAGGTCGGTGACCACCCGGCCGTCCCGGGCATGCCGAGCCCGCAGCGCCGGGTCTGGCGGGTCGAGGCCCGCCCGCCCTCGGGCGCCGCCGGGGTGTTCGACCTCGGCCGCGACGACGACCACTGGCTCCTCCTGCGAGCCCACGACTGAGGAGAACCCCGATGAGCCACGCCGAGACCACCCTGGACCTCCTCGACCGCTCCCGCGAGGCGCTGAGCAGCGGGTACGCCGCCTCCGCCGCCTCGGCGCGCTACCTCGCCGCCTCGCTCGCCGCGCTGCGGGCCGGGGCCGCGCTCGTCGCCGCCCGCTCGGCGACCCTGCCCGGCGCCGGGCTCGCGTCCGGGGGCGGGCCGCACGACGTGTGGGGCCTCACCGCCCGGGTCGCGCCCGAGCTCACCGAGTGGGCGCAGCGGTTCGCCGCCGCGACCGGGCAGCGCGTCGGCGTCGAGACCGGGCTCGTGCGGGTCACCGCCCGCGAGGCCGACGACCTGCTGCGCGACGCCGAGACCTTCGTCGACCTCGCGGCCGGCCGGCTCGGGGTGCCGTCGGTGCACCGGCCCCACCGGCTGGTCCCCGTCCGCTCGGCCTGAGGCCGGCGATGGACGGCTTCGCCCACCTCCACGTCGCCTCGGGGTTCTCGATGCGCTACGGCGCGTCGATGCCCGAGTCCCTCGTCGAGCGCGCCGCCGAGCACGGCCAGGGTGCGCTGGCGCTCACCGACCGCGACGGGCTCTACGGCGCGGTCCGCTTCGCGACCGCGTGCGGGCGTGCGGGCGTCGCCCCGGTGCTCGGCGTCGACCTCGCCGTCGAGCCGCTCGTGCCGACCCGGCCGGATGCCGGGCGGCCGGCCGCGCGCCCGCGCACCCCGGTGCGCGGCGGGGCCATCGTCGACCCCCGTCGGCCGCGGGTCACCGTGCTCGCGCGGGGACGTGGTGGCGGTCCCGCCGCAGGGGGTCGGCTGGGCCGCGCTGTGCCGGCTGGTCACCGAGACCCACCTGCGGGGGGAGCGGGGCGTGCCGGTCACCACCCCCGACCTGCTCGCCCGGTGGTCGCACCCCGAGGGAGAGGCCGGCGGAGAGGTCGATGGGTCGAGGTGTGGCTGCACGGATCCGCGAGCGGTATCACCTCGACCCGGCGAAGAGGTCGGTGGGTCGAGGTGTGGCTGCACGGATCCGCGAGCGGTATCACCTCGACCCGGCAGAGGGGCCGAGCCGGCTGCTCGTCCTCCTCGGCCCCGACTCCGACGTCGGGCCGGGCGGTGCTCGCCGGGCGCCGCGAGCGCGCCCGCGACCTCCTCGCTGGCGTGGCGAGCGCTCCTGCCCCGCGACGGGCTCGCCGTCGAGGTCGTCCTCCACGGGGGTCCGGAGGGCACCCCCGGATGCCGGTCGCACGCGGCGCGGCTCCTCGGGCTCGCCGACGCGGCCGGCATCCCCGCCGTGCTCACCGCCGCGGTGCGCCACGCCGACCCCGACCAGGTGCGCACCGTCGACCTCCTCGACGCCGCCCGGCGCCTCGTCGTGCTCGACTCGCGCCACCTCGACCGGGTCACCGACGCCGGGCACCTCGCCGACACCGCGGCGATGCACGCGACCGCGCTCGAGGTCACCGGCGGCGACCGGTCCCGCGCCGACCGGCTCGTCGCGATGACCACCCTCGTCGCCGAGGAGTGCACCCAGGAGCCCCGCTCCGACCTCGGCATCGGGGCGGTGCACCTGCCCGAGGCCGAGGTCCTCGGCATCGCGCCGGGCACCGACCCCATGGCGGTCCTCGCGCAGCGCTGCCGGGCCGCGGTCGACCGCCGCTACCCGGGGGCGGGGGAGTCCGAGCGGCAGGTCGTCCTCGGCCGGCTCGACGAGGAGCTCGCGGTCATCGACACCCTCGGCTACCCCACGTACTTCCTCACCGTCGCCGAGGTCACCGACCTCATCCGCGAGCGCGGGGTGCGGGTCGCCGCCCGCGGCTCGGGCGCCGGCAGCCTCGTCAACCACCTGCTCGGCATCAGCGGGGTCGACCCGATCCGGCACCGCCTCCTCATGGAGCGGTTCTGCTCCCCGCTGCGCGCCGAGCTGCCCGACATCGACGTCGACGTCGAGTCGGCCCGGCGCACCGAGATCTACGAGGCGGTGCTCGAGCGCTTCGGCGGCGAGCGGGTCACCTGCGTGTCGATGATGGACACCTACAAGGTGCGCCACGCCGTGCGCGACGTCGGCGCCGCGCTCGGGCTGCCGCCGGTCGAGGTCGACGAGATCGCCAAGGCGTTCCCGCACATCCGCGCCAGGGACGCCCGGCACGCCATCGCCGACCTGCCCGAGCTGCGCAGCCGCGGCCTCGACAGCCCGCGGATGGCCGCCTTCTTCGACCTCGTCGAGGCCCTCGACGGCCTGCCCCGGCACATCGCGCTGCACCCCTGCGGCATCGTCCTGTCCAACTCCGGGCTGCTCGACCGCACGCCCGTCGAGGCGAGCTGGCTGGGGTTCCCGATGAGCCAGTTCGACAAGGACGACGTCGAGACCCTGGGCTTCCTCAAGCTCGACGTGCTCGGCATCCGGATGCAGTCGTCGATGGCCCACGCCGTCGCCGAGGTCGAGCGGGTCTCGGGCGAGCACATCGACCTCGACGACGAGGCCCAGGTGCCGCACGACGACCCCGCCACCTACGAGCTGATCCGCACGACCCGCACCCTGGGCATGTTCCAGATCGAGAGCCCGGGCCAGCGCGAGCTCGTCGGCAAGCTGGGCCCGGCCCGGTTCGACGACCTCATCGTCGACATCTCGCTGTTCCGCCCCGGCCCGGTCAAGTCCGACATGATCACGCCGTTCCTCAACAGCCGCCACGGGTGGAGCGAGCGCCGCTTCCTCCACCCCAGCCTCATCCCGGCGCTCGAGGAGACCGAGGGGGTCGTCGTCTTCCACGAGCAGGTGCTGCTCATCGTCGCCGAGACCACCGGGGTCACCCTCGCCCAGGCCGACGAGGTGCGGCGCAGCATGGGCACTCCCCAGGGCCAGGCCGACGTCGAGGCGTGGTGGCGGCCGGCGGCGAGGGCGCGGGGCTACTCCGCCGAGGACCGCGACCGGATCTGGGAGGTGCTCAAGTCGTTCGCCAGCTTCGGCTTCTGCAAGGCGCACGCGGCCGCCTTCGCCCTGCCGACCTTCCACTCGGCCTGGCTGAAGACCCACCACCCGGCGGCCTTCCTCTCCGGCATCCTCACCCACGACCCCGGCATGTACCCCAAGCGGCTGCTCCTCGACGACGCCCGCTCGTTCGGCATCCCGGTGCTCGGCCTCGACGTCAACGCCTCGGGCGACACCTACCGCATCGAACGGGTCGACCCCCCGGATGCCGGGGACGTTCCCGAGGCGGATGCCGCGCTGCCGGCGTGGCGGCGCTCCCGCCAGCCCTACGGCATCCGGCTCTCGCTGGCCGACGTCAAGGGGATCAGCGCCGCGGAGGTGGCCCGGGTCGTCGCCGGCCAGCCCTACGCCGACCTCGGCGACTTCTGGACCCGCGCCCGGGTGAGCCGGCCGGTCACCGAGCGGCTCGTCCTCGCCGGGGCCTTCGACCGCCTCCACGGCATGGGTGGTGGGAGCCTGGGCCGGCGCGGGCGGGTCACCCGGCGCGACCTGCTCCTGCACGTCGCCGAGCTCGAGCGCTGGGAGCGCGGGGGAGGGGCGCCACCGCGCGGCAGCCGGCGCCTCGCCATCCCGAGCGTCCCCCCGTCGCGCGAGGTCGCGGGGGAGCAGGTCGACGTCCGCGAGCGCGCGGCGGCGCAGTCGCAGGCGGCCCGCGAGGTCGTGCCGGCCGCCGAGCAGCCGACCCAGCTGACCCTCGACCTCGGTGACCGGCCGCGGCTGACCGCCGGGGCCGGGCTGCCCGAGATGACCGGCCCCGAGCGGGTGCGCGCCGAGCTCGACGTGCTCGGCCTCGACGTCTCCGCGCACGTCGTCGAGTTCTACGGCCCGCTCCTCACGGCGCTCGGGGTCACCCGCAGCCGTGACCTGCTCGCCGCCCGCAGCCGCAGCGAGGTGTGGGTGGCCGGGGTCAAGGTCGCGACCCAGACGCCGCCGGTGCGCTCGGGGCGCCGGGTCGTCTTCCTCACCCTCGACGACTCCACCGGCCCGTCGGACTGCACGTTCTTCGAGGACGTCCAGGGCCCCTACGCGGGGGTGGTCTTCCACTCCTGGCTGCTCCTCGTGCGCGGCATCCTGCGCCGCACCGGCGACCGCGGGGTCTCGATCCGGGCGACGGGGGCCTGGGAGCTCGCCGCCCTCTGGGACGCCTGGCAGCTCGGCGGGCTGGCCGGTGCCCGGGCCGCGATCGCCGCCGGCGAGGCGGACGCCATCGCCCGGTCCGAGGCGCTGGAGCAGGCGGCCCGAGAGCGCGACGCCCGCACCGGTCGCCGGGTGCTCGTCCACGCCTCGGGGTTCAAGCAGTCGCCCTACGCCGACATCAAGCCACCCGGCGCCGACCCGCGCTCGGGCCGGGGCGCACCGGGCACCGTGGTGCCCCAGGAACCCGCCCCGGCGCTGCCCTCGCGCAAGCTGTGGCACGCCAGCCCCGGCAGCTCCGGACACTAGGGTGGGAGCCGGAGCAGACCACCGCCCCCGTGGCACCGCCGCCACCGCAGGGCCCAGCCCCGAAGGAGACCCGCCGTGGCCGACGAGCGGAGCCGACCCCGCCGTGCGGGCGCCCACCCCGGGCTGCGCACGGCCGCGGTGCAGGCGGCGCTCGACACCCTCACGGCCCGGCGCAGCGCCGAGCTCGGGCGCCCGCTGCGCGTCCTCGACCTCGGGGGCGGCACCGGCGGCACCGCCGTCCCGCTCGCGGCGGCCGGCCACGACGTCACCGTCGTCGACCCGAGCCCCGACGCCCTCGCCTCGCTGCTCCGACGGGCCGCCGACGCGGGCGCCTCGCCGCGCGTGCACGCCGTCCAGGGCGACACCGACAGCATCGGCGAGGCGCGGCCGGCCGGCGAGCGGCCCGCCTACGACCTCGTCTGCCTCCACGGCACCCTCGAGGTCGTCGACGACCCCGACACCGCGCTGGCCAACGTCGCGGCCGTCCTCCTCCCGGGGGGCACCCTCTCGCTCGTCGTCGCCCAGCGCCTCCCGGCCGTCCTCGCGCGAGCCGTGGCCGGTGAGTTCGCCCGGGCCCGGGCGATCCTCGAGCGGCCCGACGGGCGCTGGGGCGACGACGACCCCGCCCCCCGGCGGTTCGACGAGCCGGCGGTGCGCGAGCTGCTCACCGCGCACGGCCTCACCCCCTACGAGA
The DNA here is from genome assembly GCA_963811475.1 of uncultured Actinomycetota bacterium. Taxonomy (GTDB): domain Bacteria; phylum Actinomycetota; class Actinomycetes; order Actinomycetales; family Dermatophilaceae; genus Fodinibacter. The sequence continues at coordinate 145,103 of CAWERJ010000034.1, read as the reverse complement.
GCCACGGCGTGCGCATCTTCAGCGACCTCGTGCCGTCGGCCCTCGTCGACTCCGAGGCCGACCGGGCCGCCCTGCTCGAGCTCGAGGCGGTCGCGGCCTCCCACCCCGACCACCCGCTGCTGGGAGACCTCGGCAGCGTCCGGCACGTCCTCGCGACGCGGGACTGACGCCGTCCGGGGCCACCGATGAGCCGCCGCCAGTTCGCCCTCCCCACCCGCGACTCCAGCGAGCCCCCGGACGACACCGGCTGCACGGTGCTGCACGTCGACATGGACGCCTTCTACGCCTCGGCCACCCTGCTCTCGCACCCCGAGCTCGTCGGCACCCCGGTCATCATCGGCGGCGGCAACCGGGGGGTCGTGCTCTCGGCCACCTACGAGGCCCGGCGCTTCGGGGTGACGTCCGCCATGCCGATGGCCCGCGCCCGGCGGCTGTGCCCGCAGGCCACCGTCCTGCCACCCGAGCACCGGCTCTACAGCGCGATCTCGTCGGCCGTCATGGAGACGTTCCGCTCGGTGACGCCCGTCGTCGAGCCGCTCTCGCTCGACGAGGCCTTCCTCGACGTCTCGGGGGCCGTCCGCCGGATGGGGAGCCCCGCGAGCATCGGCCAGCACGTGCGCGACACCGTCCACGACGAGCAGGGCATCACCTGCTCGGTCGGCGTGGCCCCGACCAAGTTCGTCGCCAAGCTGGCCTCCGGGCTGGCCAAGCCCGACGGGATGGTCGTCGTCCCCCGCGACGAGGTCGTCCCGTTCGTCCAGCAGCTGCCGGTGGGGGCGATGTGGGGCGTCGGCGAGCGCACCGAGGAGGCACTCGGCCGGCTGGGGCTGCGCACGGTGGCCGACATCGCCCACACCCCGCTGGCGACGCTCGAGCGCGCGCTCGGGGACGCCACCGGCCGGCACCTCCACGAGCTGGCCTGGGGACGCGACCCCCGGCCGGTCGAGCGCGAGCAGCGCGAGAAGAGCATCGGCAGCGACCAGACCTTCGAGTACGACATCGACGACGCCACCGAGATCCACCGCCGGCTGCTGGCGCTCAGCGAGCGCACGGCGGCGCGGACCCGCGCCGCCGGCCTGACCGGCCGGACCGTCACCCTGCGGGTGAGGTTCAGCGACTTCACGACGATCACCCGCTCGCGGACCCTGCGCGAGCCGACCGACAGCGGGCGGGCGATCCACGAGGCGGCGGTCGGCCTGTTCGACGCCCTCGGCCTGCAGCGGGCCCGCATCCGCCTCGTCGGGGTGCGGCTCGAGAAGCTCGTCGAGGCCCACCGGGCCCCCATCCAGGGGGTCATCGGCGAGCCGGAGCACGGGTGGCGAGACGCCGACCGGGCCGTCGACCGGGCCCGGTCGAGGTTCGGGTCGGGTTCGGTCAGACCCGCGAGTCTCATCGAACGTGACACATCCGCTTCCGCGCAGCGACCTCGAGACCTATCCTGAGAGACTCAGGGACAACATGGGACGTCCGCCGGGCGTCCCTGGCCGACCACGGGAGGATCCGTGCCCCTCTCAGACCACGAGCAGAAGATGCTCGAACAGATGGAGCAGGCTCTCGCTGCCGAGGACCCCAAGTTCGCCTCGCAGATGCAGGGCAGCTCCCTCGCGTCGCTGCAGCGCCGCCGATGGCTCGTGGGCGGGATCGGGGTCGTGGCAGGTCTCGGTCTCGTGCTCGTGGGGGTCAACACGACGATGTGGGTCGGAGCCCTGGGCTTCGCCGTCATGGTGGCCTCGGCGGTCTTCGCCGCCACCCCGCCGCGCCGGGCGCGCCTCGGGGTCGTCCGGGGCGACGGCACCACCGCGCCGGGGCGTGCCGGCAAGGGCCGCCGCAAGCAGCGGTCCTTCATGGACCGGCTCGACGAGCGCTGGGAGCGCCGCCAGAACAACATGTGACGCGACCTCGCAGGTCGCGACGACGCCGCCCACGTAGAGCGCGGCGATGAGGAGCCCGGCGACGAGCTCGATCCCCATGCTGTGCAGCACCGCCACGAGTGCGTGCTTGGTGCGTTGCCAGGCCTGGGCACGGTCGCGGCTGCGACCCGTCTCGACGAGGAAGATCCCCAGGACGAACCCCACCACCGCTCCGACGACGGGCACGACGAAGAAGCCGACGATGCCGAGCACGACGGCGAGGGCGAGGGTCGAGGAGCGGACCCCCTGCTCGCGCATCCGCCGGCCGGGGAGCATGTACTGCAGGACGTAGCCGGCGACGGCGACGACGACGCTGACGGCGAAGACCCCCCACGCCACGGCGCCGCCCTCCATCAGGGCCCACAGCAGGACCCCGCCGAGCACGAGCAGCAGCCCGGGCAGGACGGGCACGACGATGCCGACGAGCCCCACGAGGATGAGGAGCGGCGGGACGACCCGCCCGAGGTCGTCGACGGCCGCCTGCACGTCAGTCGGCGCTGCCGCCGACCGAGCTGGGCTCCATGAGGCGCTCGCTCTCGTCGTGGATCTCGGCGAGGCCCACGAGGGCGGGGATGTGCTCACGACCGTGGTGGGCGCAGAACAGCAGCTCGCCACCGGCGTGCAGCCGGGCGCGGACGTAGGCCTGGGCGCTGCAGCGGTCGCAACGGTCCGCTGCAGTCAGGGTCGGTGCCAGTGCGGCGTTCACGTCGGCCTCCTCGGCTCGCTCGGGTGCTGCTCGGGTGTTCGGTGCACACCACCGGTGTGGATGGCGAGCGTTGCAACAGTCAAGCACGTCCGATCCTTCCCGCTGCGCATCGGAGGCGCGTGTGGTCCCCGTCATGTCCGGATCGTGACCTGGCCTCGAGGACGCTCCAGCCCGGTCGCACGAACCCATGGGGTGGGTCGACCGCCGCGCGGTGCGCCTGTCCGAGGCCGTCGGACGCGGCGACTACCCTGCGGAACGTGCCGACGACCGCTGCGAAGAAGACCGCGACGAGCAAGTCCGCGTCCGAGTACACCGCCCACCACCTGCAGGTCCTCGAGGGCCTCGAGGCGGTCCGCAAGCGTCCCGGCATGTACATCGGCTCCACCGACTCGCGCGGGCTGATGCACTGCCTGTGGGAGATCATCGACAACGCGGTCGACGAGGCCCTGGGCGGCCACTGCGACCGGGTCGAGGTGATCCTGCACCACGACGGGTCGGTCGAGGTCCGCGACAACGGCCGCGGCGTCCCGGTCGACATCGAGCCGCGGACCGGCCTCACCGGCGTCGAGCTCGTCTACACCCGGCTGCACGCGGGCGGCAAGTTCGGGGGTGGCAGCTACACGGCATCCGGCGGTCTGCACGGCGTCGGCGCCTCGGTCGTCAACGCGCTCTCGTCACGCCTCGACGTCGAGGTCGACCGGGGCGGCAAGACCTATGCGATGAGCTTCCGGCGTGGCGAGCCGGGCGTGTTCTCCGACGTCGCGGGGGCGAAGGGCGCCAAGGACCCCGACCACCAGTTCACGCCCTACGTCTCGATCAGCGAGCTCGAGGTCATCGGGAAGACGCGCAGGGGGGTCACGGGCACCCGGGTGCGCTACTGGGCCGACCCCCAGATCTTCCTGCGCGACGCGGCCTTCGACCTCGACGGCCTGGTCGCCCGGGCCCGCCAGACCTCCTTCCTCGTGCCGGGGCTGACGCTCGTCATCCGCGACGAGCGGGGGGAGGAGCCGACCGAGGAGGTCTTCCTCCACGACGGCGGCATCTCGGAGTTCTGCGAGTTCCTCGCGCCCGACCCGCCGGTCACCGACGTGTGGCGGCTGCAGGGCAGCGGCACCTTCAGGGAGACCGTGCCGGTGCTCGACGCCAAGGGCCACATGAGCCCCACCGAGGTCGAGCGCGAGTGCGCGGTCGACGTCGCCGTGCGCTGGGGCACCGGCTACGACACCCGGGTCACGTCCTTCGTCAACATCATCGCCACGCCCAAGGGCGGCACCCACCTCGCCGGGTTCGACCAGGCGCTGCTCAAGGTGCTGCGCAAGCAGCTCGAGCTCAACGCCCGGCGGCTCAAGGTCGGCTCCGACAAGCTCGAGAAGGACGACGCCCTGGCCGGCCTCACCGCGGTGGTCACCGTGCGGCTGGCCGAGCCGCAGTTCGAGGGCCAGACCAAGGAGGTGCTCGGCACGAACGCCGTGCGCGCCATCGTCGCCCGCGTCGTCGAGCAGGAGCTCACCGCGCGGCTCACCTCGAGCAGGCGGCCCGAGAAGCAGCAGGCCGCCCTGCTCCTGGAGAAGGTCACCTCCGAGATGAAGTCGCGGATCAGCGCGCGGCTGCACAAGGAGACCCAGCGCCGCAAGACCGCCCTGGAGTCCTCGACCCTGCCGGCCAAGCTCGCCGACTGCCGCAGCACCGACGTCGAGCGCACCGAGCTGTTCATCGTCGAGGGCGACAGCGCGCTCGGCACCGCCAAGCTGGCCCGCAGCAGCGACCACCAGGCGCTGCTGCCGATCCGCGGCAAGATCCTCAACGTCCAGAAGGCCTCGGTCACCGACATGCTCGGCAACGCCGAGTGCGCGGCCATCATCCAGGTCATCGGCGCCGGCTCCGGGCGCACGTTCGACCTCGAGTCGGCCCGCTACGGCAAGGTCATCATCATGACCGACGCCGACGTCGACGGCGCCCACATCCGCACCCTGCTGCTCACCCTGTTCTTCCGCTACATGCGTCCGCTCGTCGAGGCCGGTCGCGTCTACGCCGCCGTGCCCCCGCTGCACCGCATCGAGGTCGTCAACCCCGGCTCGAAGGCCAACGAGGTCGTCTACACCTACTCCGAGGCCGAGATGCGCCGCACCATGGCGGCGCTGACCAGGCGGGGCCGGAAGACCAAGCCGCTGCAGCGCTACAAGGGCCTGGGCGAGATGGACGCCGACCAGCTCGCCGAGACGACGATGGACCCCCGCCACCGCACCCTGCGCAAGGTCACCGCCGCCGACCTCGACTCCGCCGCAACCGTGTTCGAGCTGCTCATGGGCGGCGACGTCGGCCCGCGCAAGGACTTCATCATCGACTCCGCGCACGCCCTCGACCGCGAGCGCATCGACGTCTGAGCCGGATCGGCCTGCTCGCAACGGTTGCCGAGGGCGTGCTCGTCGGACACAGTGGGCGCACAGAGACGTCACCGGACGTCCGGGGCCCGGGGGAGGCACGATGAGCGCCACGGTGGACGACGACCGACACGTCGAGGGTGAGGAGCGCACCGAGCTGAAGCGGGCGATCGGCCCGAAGCTGCTCCTGCTGTTCATCGTCGGGGACATCCTCGGAACCGGCGTGTACGCCCTCACCGGGCCGGGTCGCAGCCGAGGTCGGGGGTGCGGCCTGGGCACCGTTCATCGTGGCCTTCGCCATCGCGCTCGTCACGGCGTTCAGCTACCTCGAGCTCGTCACCAAGTACCCCCGCGCCGCGGGCGCCGCGCTGTACACGCACAAGGCCTTCGGCATCCACTTCGTGACGTTCCTCGTCGCCTTCACGGTGATGTGCTCGGGCATCACCTCGGCGTCGACGGCATCCAACGCGTTCGCCGCCAACCTCGCCGACGGCTTCGGGCTCGATGCCGACAACAGCACCCTGGTGCTCGGCATCGCGCTGGGCTTCATGGTGCTCGTGGCGGCGGTGAACTTCCGGGGGGTCGGCGAGAGCGTCAAGGCCAACGTCGTGCTCACCCTCATCGAGCTCTCCGGTCTGCTCCTGGTCATCTTCGTCGGCGTCTACGCCGCGACAGGAGGCAAGGCCGACTTCTCGCAGGTGACCGTGTTCGACACCTCGGGCGACAAGAACGTCTTCCTCGCGATCACGGCCGCCACGTCGATCGCCTTCTTCGCGATGGTCGGCTTCGAGGATGCCGTGAACATGGCCGAGGAGACCAAGGACCCGGTGCGCAACTTCCCGAAGATGATGCTCACCGGCATCGGCATCACCGGGGTGATCTACGTCCTCGTCGCGATCTTCGCCGTCGCGTTGGTGCCGGTCGAGCAGCTCGGTGAGGGGGACACGCCGCTCACCAAGGTCGTCTCGGCCGGGCTGCCCGACTTCCCCATCGACAGGGTGATGCCGTTCATCGCGATGTTCGCGGTCGCCAACTCCGCGCTGATCAACATGCTCATGGCCAGCCGGCTGCTCTACGGCATGGCTCGCCAGGACGTGCTGCCCCCGCCACTGGGGTGGGTGCACCGCGGCCGGCAGACCCCGTGGGTCGCCATCCTCTTCACCACGGCCATCGCCTTCGGGCTGATCTACTTCGTCAGCACGAGCGACAGCGACGTCGTCCCGGCGCTGGGGGGCACGACCGCTCTCCTGCTGCTGGGAGTGTTCACCATCGTCAACATCGCGGTGCTCGTGCTGCGCAGGGACCCGATCGACCGCGAGCACTTCGTGACGCCCACGGTGCTGCCCTTCATCGGTGCGGCGGTCTGCTTCTACTTCACGCTGCCGGTCACCGGACGAGACCCCATCCAGTACACGATCGCCGCGTGGCTGCTCGGCCTGGGGGTCGTGCTGTGGGCGATCACCTGGACGGTGAACCGGGCCTTCTTCGGCAAGAAGACCTACCTGCGAGACCCCGAGGAGCTCGCCAGCGAGGACTCCACCATCAACTGAGCTGCCACCCCGACTTCTTGCGAGATAGCCACGCCCGCAGCACGCGGAGAGGCTGCTGCGGGTGGGTGATCCGCAAGAAGTCGGTCAGCGGGGGGCGGGCCCGGTGGACTCGCGGACGACGAGCCGGGTCGGCAGGACGAGCTCGTCGCACTGTTCGTCGTCCTCGAGCAGGGCTCGCAGCAGCAGGTCGGCGGCGGCGTGCCCCAGGCCCGCGACGTCCTGGCGGACGGTGGTCAGCCCGAGCACCCCGGAGAGCACGTAGTCGTCGATGCCGATGACCGACAGGTCCTCGGGCACCCGCACCCCCAGGCGGCGTGCGCTCTCGCGCACACCGATCGCCATCTCGTCGGACGCCGCGACGATCGCGGTGGGCCGGTCCTCCCGCGTGAGCAGCTGCGCGCTGTCGCGGGCGGCCGCCTCGGCGGTCCAGTCCGAGCCGAGGATCCACGCGTCGTCGCAGGTGAGGCCCAGCTCGCGCACCGCCTCGAGGAAGGCGCGGAGCCGGTCCTGGGGCGTCTGGACGTGGGCGACGTTCTGCGGCACCGCGCCGATGTAGCCGATCCTCGTGTGCCCCAGGGAGGCGAGGTGCTCCACCGCCGTGCGCATCGCCACCCGGTCGTCGATGCGCACGCACGCCCGACCGGGCACGGGGGAGCCGATCGCGACGAGGGGCAGCCCGAGCCGCTCGACGAGCTCGACCTCCTCGGCCGACATCGGGACGTTGAGGGTGATGACGCCGTCGACCCGCTTCCACAGCATGTTCTGCGTCAGCGGCAGGCGCTGGTCGTAGCTGTCGTCCTCGAGGTCGAAGAGGATGACGTGGTGCCCCTGGGCGCGCAGCGACTTCTCGATCGCGCTGACGAGGGTCGCGAAGAACCAGCGGGTGAGGAACGGCGCGACGACGGCGACCACCCTCGTGCGCCCGGAGGCGAGCGAGGTGGCCGTCGGCGACGCGACGTAGTGCAGGTCCTCCGCGACGCGCAGCACGCGCTCGCGGGTCTCGGGGGAGACCCGGTCGAGCCCCCGAAGGGCGCGGGAGACCGTGGCGACCGAGACCCCGGCCACCCGCGCCACATCGGTGATGGTGCTGATCGGGTGCTCCTTCCGTGGAGGGGCCCGGGCGTCAGCCCTTGAGCCCGCCCGCGAGGAGTCCTCGGACGAAGTACCGCTGCAGGGCGAGGAAGACCACGACGGGCACGATCATCGCGATGAACGCACCCGCCGACAGGAGGTACCACGCACTTCCCCGGCTACCGGACAGCTCGGCGACGCGCACGGTGATCGGTGCGACGTCGGGCGTCCCGCCGAGGAACACGAGGGAGACGAGCAGGTCGTTCCACACCCAGAGGAACTGGAAGATGCCGAACGCCGCGATCGCCGGGGTGAGGAGCGGCAGGAGGATCTTGAAGAAGATCGTCACGTGTCCCGCGCCGTCGACGCGGGCCGCCTCCATCAGCTCACCGGGTAGCTCCTTCATGAAGTTGTGGATGAGGAAGGTGGCAAGTGGCAGCGCGAAGATCGTGTGCGACAGCCACACGCTCCAGTAGGACGCTCCGAAGCCCAGCCGCTCGGTGTAGATGGAGAGCAAGGGAATCAGGGCGACCTGGAGCGGCACGATCTGGAGCGCGAAGACGGCGACGAACAGCGCGTCACGGCCGGGGAACGGCATCCAGGCGAAGGCGTACGCCGCGAGCGTGGCGAGGAAGATGCGGCAGCATCACCGCGGGGATGGTGATGACCACGGTGTTGATGAAGTACTGCGACAAGCTCGCGCTCGTTCCCGGAGCGAGGGCCTGACGGTAGTTCTCGAGCGTCCAGGCACCGGGGTCCCCGAAGGCCGTCCACCACCCGCTGGTGTTGATGGCCCGCTGCTCGCGGAACGAGGTGACGAGCAGGCCGATGGTCGGGCATGGTCCACAGGACGGCGATGACGATCGCGAGGAGCGAGGCCCACGGCGAGGTGATGGCCCGGGCGGCGTCGCCGGCCGGCGTCTTCTTCCGCCGCCTGCGCGGTTCGGCCTCGGTGGTCCGCTCCATGTCGGTGGAGACCTTCTCGGGCATCGCGATCGGTTCGAGGGTGCTCACGGCTCAGGCCTCCTTGCGCATCTGGACGATGTTGTAGACGACGATCGGGACGACGAGGACGAACAGCAGCACCGCCAGCGCCGCTCCCAGACCCGAAGCGTTGGCGCGGAAGCTCTGCACGTAGAACTCGTTGGCGACGACGGAGGTGTCGAACTGGCCGCCGGTCATCGTCCGGACGATGTCGAAGACCTTGAGGGTGCCGATGCCGATCGTCGTGATGACGACGACCAGGGCGGCGCGGATGCTCGGCAGGGTGATGAAGCGGAACATCTTGAAGCTCTGGACGCCGTCGAGCTTGGCCGCCTCGATGATCTCGTCGGGGATCGCCTTGATCGCGGCCGAGAGCACCGTCATCGCGAAGCCGGCCTGGATCCACACCATGACGATGATGAGCATGAACGTGTTCAGCGGAGCGTTGATGAGGAACTGCTGGGTCTCGAAGCCCGAGCGCCTTGAGGATGGCGTTGAGCAGGCCGATCTGCGGGCGGGACGTCTGCTTGTACTGGTAGACGAACTTCCAGATGATGCCGGCGCCGACCATGGAGATCGCCATGGGCAGGAAGATGAGCGCCTTGGCGAACGCCTCGCCTCGCGCCCGGTCGACCAGGATGGCGTAGAGGAGGCCGATGCTCGTCGCGAGGAGCGGCACGAGGATGACCCACAGTGCGGTGTTCCGCAGCACCAGCAGGAGCTCGGGCTGGGTGAACATCGCCGTGTAGTTGCTGAGCGGTGTACGCGTCCTCGCCCGACCTGCCCTTGAAGCGACTGGTTGATCGTGAGGATCGCGGGGTACACCAGGCCGACGCCGACGAGCAGGAGCGTCGGCGCCACGAAGACGACGCCCTGCCACTTCTCGCCGGTGCGGCCCCTGAAGAGCGAGGCGAGGAACAGGACGAGGCCGAAGACGGCCGCGAAGAACGCGATCGCGAAGAACATCAGGAAGAACTTGCCGCCGACGCTTTCGGCGCGCAGGAGCGGCTCCGGGATGATCCCGGCCCTTACGCGCGCCGATGACGTTCGCCGTCACTGCACTCCACCTCCGGTCAAGTCGTCACCAAGGGGAGAGCCGGAGTGGGGCGGAGCGTCTCCGCCCCACTCCGGCTCGATGGACCTGAGGGATCAGGTCAGGGACGTCACTGCGGCCAGGACTGCTCGATGAAGTCGAGCGTGGCCTTGTCGTCCTTTCCGGTGATCCAGTCGGTCATGCCCTTCCAGAACGTGCCCGCACCCACGGCGCCCGGCATGAGGTCGGAGCCGTCGAAGCGGGACGTGGCCGCCTTGTCGGTGAGGATCTCGGCGGACAGCTTGTCGACCGGGCTGGTCAGCAGCGACGGGTCGGCCTTCTTGTTCGCCGTCACGCAGCCACCGACGCCACAGGTCCTGGCGCGCTCGTTCGCCCACTCGGCCGAGGAGAGGTAGGTCTGGAAGGCCTTGACCTCCGGGCGGTCGGCGAAGGCGGTGGTGAACTCGCCACCGACGAGCACCGGCTTGGTGGACTCGTCCATCGCCGGAAGGTAGAACGCCCACACGTCGCCGTCAGGGCGCGACCTTGGTGCCCTCGGGCCAGTTGGCCGCGTAGAACGACGCCTGGCGGTGCATGTAGCACGCGCCCTCGAGGATCGGCTGGCCGGCGTCCTGGAACGCCGTCGAGGCGATGGTCTTGACGTCGCCGAAGCCACCGTTGACGTACTTGTCGTTCTTGAGGATCTTGCCGACCTCCGCGATGCGCAGTGGCGACTGGCAGGGTCGTTGAACGGGATCTCGTGGGCGACCCACTTGTCGTAGGTCTCGGGACCGGCGGTACGGAGGATGACGTCCTCCATCCAGTCCGTGGCCGGCCAGCCGGTGGCCGTCACCGGACTCGATGCCGGCGCACCAGGGCTTGACGTCGCCGCCGGGGTTGTCAGCCGCGATCTTGTCGCTCAGCGCGAGCAGCTCGGCCCACGTCTTCGGGACCTCGTAGCCCTTGTCCTTGAACGCCTGCGGGGAGTACCAGACGAACGACTTCACGTTCGCGCCCGAGCGGGGCGGCGTAGAACTTGCCGTCGACGGTGCCCCATCCCTTGCCAGTCGGGCATGTACTTGTCGACGTTCGCGACGACCTCGGCCGGGGCCTCCTTGACCTTGCCGGTCTCGACCATGGTCCTGAGCAGACCCGGCTGCGGCAGGTAGGCGATGTCGGGGGCGTTGCCACCCTTGACGCGCACCGGCAGCTGGGCCTCGAACTCCTTGGAGCCCTCGTACTTGATCTCGACGCCGGTGCAGTCGACGAACGGCTTGTACGACGCGATGTGCGGCTCGTCCTCGGGCGCGGTGATCGAGGTGTAGACGGTGACCGTCTTGCCCTTCAGGTCACCGAACGCCTTGTACGGCGCACAGTCGATGCTGCTCGCGCTGCTCGCGGTGTCGCCGCTGTCGCCGTCGTCACTGCTTCCGCAGGCCGTCGCGGTCAGGGCCACCGCGAGGACTCCGGTCAACGCCGCGATGCGACGCCTTGAGTTGAGGGCCATTGCCCGCCTCCATTTCACTGGTCGCGCCGAGGCGGTTGTGCGCCTCGGCCATGAGGGAACCGGGACCAACGTAAAAGCGTTTACACATGGCGCGCAACGGAACCGGCGCGCCAGCCGGTAACGATTGCGTAACACGGTCGCCCGGACCCCGCTCAGCGCACCGGCGCGCCCGACCCCCGCGATGACGGCGGGGTACGCCGTCCCGGAGCCGTCGCGCCGCCCGGTGGCCTCGGGCAGGTCGAGCGCCACGCCGTTGGGCCCCGACGCGCGGGCCGGCCGCGCGCCCACCCAGGCGAGGACGAGCGCGTCCTCGCCACGGAGGAAGCGGTGCGCGCGGACCCCGCCGGTGCCGCGGCCCTTGACCGGGTACTCGGCGTACGGCGTCACCTTGAGCGAGCCGGGCTGGGTGCCGGGCAGCGCGGCCGAGGACCCTGCGGACGTCACGACGACGTTGTCGGCCGCCGGGTCGACGGCACCGAACCAGGCGACGGTGGCCCCCGGCGCGAGCCGGATGCCGGCCATCCCCCCGGCCGCCCGGCCCTGTGGCCGCACGGCCGACGCCGGGAACCTCAGCAGCTGGGCGTCGCTCGTGACGAAGACGAGGTCCTCCGCCGCCGTCGCGCAGCGCCGCCGCCCCGACGAGCCGGTCGCCCTCGCGCAGCGCGATGACCTCCCAGTCGCGGGCGGCCGGGGTGGTCGGCGGTGACCCGCTTGACGACGCCGCCGGCCGTCCCCACCGCGATGCCGGGGCCGTCGGCGTCGAGCGGCACGATCGTCAGCGGCTCCTCGCCGGGCGGCAGGTCGACGTAGACCGCGAGGGGCGCCCCACCGGACAGGCTCGGTGCGCCGCCCAGCGGAGGCAGCGTCGGCAGCTCGAGCGCCGACAGCCGCACCATCCGGCCGCGGGAGGTGACGAGCGCGAACTCCCCCCGGGCGGTCGTGCGCACGGCGCCGACGACCGCGTCGTGCTTGGCGCGCCCGCCCTCTGACGGCACCGGGTCGGCACTGGAGGTCCGGGCGAGCAGGCCGGTCGACGACAGCAGCACCCAGCACGGGTCGTCGGCGACCTCGAGCGGCGTCGCGACCGAGGCGGGCGTGCCCGCCGACTCCAGCAGCACGGTGCGGCGCGGCGTGCCGTGGGCCTTGGCGACGTCGGCCAGCTCGGTGGACACCGTGCGGTGCAGCAGCTTCTCGTCGGCGAGGACCGCCTCGAGCTCCTCGATCTGGCGCCGCAGCTCGTCGCGCTCGGCCTCGAGCTCGATGCGGGAGAACTTCGTGAGCCGGCGCAGCTGCAGCTCGAGGATGTAGTCGGCCTGCAGCTCGGAGAGGTCGAAGACCGAGATGAGCCTCGCCCGGGCCATGGCCGTGTCGTCGGACGCCGCGGATCAGCTGGATGACCTCGTCGATGTCGAGGATCGCGACGAGCAGCCCCTCGACGAGGTGCAGCCGCTCCTGCCGCCGGCGCAGCCGGTACTCCGTGCGCCGCCGGACGACGCCGATCCGGAAGTCGACGTACGTGCGCAGCAGCTCCTTGAGCCCCAGGGTGCGCGGCTGGCCGTCGACGAGCGCGACGGCGTTGATCCCGAAGGAGTCCTCCATGGGGGTGAGCCGGTGCAGCTGCTCGAGCACGGCATCGGGGTTGAAGCCGTTCTTGACCTCGAAGACGAGGCGCAGCCCGTTCTTGCGGTCGGTGAGGTCCTTGACGTCGCTGATGCCGGTGAGCTTCTTGGCCTGGACGAGCGTCTTGACGCGCTCGATGACCTTCTCCGGCCCGACGAGGTAGGGCAGCTCGGTGACGACGATGCCCATCCGGCGGGGCGTGAGCTTCTCGACCCGGGCGGTCGCCCGCGTGCGGAACGACCCGCGCCCGGTGAGGTAGGCGTCGCGGATGCCGTCGAGCCCGATGATCCGCCCTCCACCGGGCAGGTCGGGGCCGGGCACGAACCTCATGAGGTCGTCGAGCGAGCAGTCCGGGTGGGCGATGAGGTGCCGCGCGGCACCGATGACCTCGACGAGGTTGTGCGGGGCCATGTTCGTCGCCATGCCCACCGCGATGCCGGAGGCGCCGTTGACGAGGAGGTTGGGGTAGGCGGCCGGCATCACGCCCGGCTGGGTCAGGGAGTCGTCGTAGTTGGGGACGACGTCGACGGTGTCCTCGTCCAGGCCCGCGACCATGAGCAGGGCGGCGGGCGCCATCCGGGCCTCGGTGTAGCGCGAGGCGGCCGGGCCGTCGTCGAGCGAGCCGAAGTTTCCGTGGCCGTCGACGAGCGGAAGCCGCATCGTGAACGGCTGGGCCATGCGCACCAGCGCGTCGTAGATCGCCTGGTCGCCGTGCGGGTGGTACTTGCCCATGACCTCGCCCACGACCCGGCTCGACTTGACGTGCGGCCGGTCCGGGCGCAGGCCCAGCTCGCTCATCCCGAACAGGATGCGGCGCTGCACCGGCTTCAGCCCGTCGCGGGCGTCGGGCAGGGCCCGCGAGTAGATGACGCTGTAGGAGTACTCGAGGAAGGCGCTGCGCATCTCCTCCTCGACGTCGATGTCGACGATCCGCTCGGCGGTCTCCTCGGGCGGCGGGGTGCGTGCTGCGCTTGGCCATGGGGTGGGGCTCGGCTCCGGGTGGGTCAGGGCCGCGGCGTCGCCGCGACGGGGGTCCGCACCATCCTCACAAACCCGGGTGCCGGGTCGGTTCCGACACTCCGTGGCCGCCGAACCGCCCGACGTGCAGCACGTCGTCGAGCGGGCGCCGTCGACGGGTCCGCGCCGAGCCCGACACCCGCTGTGCCTCGGCGCCCAGGGCGACCACCCCGACGACCCGGCGACCCGCCGGGATGCCGTGCGCCGCTCGGACCGCGTCGTGCCGCTCCACGGGCACCCCGAAGAAGAGCGCGCCGAGGCCGGCCTCCTCGGCCCCGAGGAGCATGAGCATCGCGGCCATCGCGGTGTCGGTGTCCCAGTACGGAACCGGCCAGTGGTCGGTCGACCGGTCGGTCCACCCCTTGTCGGGCTCGGCGTAGCGGTCGAGGTAGGCGCCCGGGTCGGACAGGCACAGGACGAGCGCCGGCGCCGCCGAGACGCCGCGGCGCCAGGCGTCGGCAGGGCTGCCGTCGTCGGTCGCCGCCCAGAAGGCCGCGCGGTCCTCGGGGGAGAGCAGGGCGACGAAGTCCCACCCTTGGGTGAACCCCGCGCTCGGGGCCCGGACGGCGAGGCCGACGAGGTCGCGCACGACCTGCGGGTCGACGGTCACCCCGGGGTCGAACCGGCGCACCATGCGGCGGCCGAGGACGGCCCGGCGTAGCTCCACGGACCCAGTGTGCCGGTCGCCGGGGACGCGACGGGCCGCCGCGCGGGGGGTGGCACGATGGGCACCATGTCGGAGGAGCCGCTCCCGCCCGGGTACCCCGCGGAGTGGGAGGCCGACGTCGTCCTGCGCGACGGCACCGTGGCCCACCTGCGCCCGATCCGGCCCTCGGACGTCGAAGGCATCCACCGCTTCCACGCAGCGCAGTCCGACGAGTCCATCTACCTGAGGTTCTTCGCGCCCCTGCGCCGGCTCAGCGACGCCGACGTGCACCGGTTCACCCACGTCGACTACGTCGACCGGGTCGCCCTCGTCGCGACGATGCGCGAGGACATCATCGGCATCGGGCGCTACGACCGCATCGACGCGCGCAGCGCAGAGGTGGCGTTCAACATCAGCGACCACTTCCAGGGCAAGGGGATCGGGTCGGTGCTGCTCGAGCACCTCGCGGCCATCGCGCGGGAGGTCGGCATCGCCCGCTTCACCGCGGAGGTCCTGCCCCAGAACCGCAAGATGCTCTCCGTCTTCTCGGATGCCGGCTACGACGTCACGCGGCACGTCGAGGACGGGGTCGTCGAGGTCGGCTTCGACATCGAGCCGACCGACACCTCCAAGGCCGTCGCGATGTCGCGGGAGCACCGCGCGGAGGCGCTCAGCCTGCGCTCGATCCTCCACCCCCGCACGATCGCCGTCGTGGGCGCGAGCCGGCGCCGCGACTCGATCGGCAGCCAGCTGCTCGAGCGGCTCGTCGAGGCCGGCTTCACCGGCGCGGTGCACCCGGTCAACCCCAACGTCCGCACCCTGCGCCGCCGCACCGCCTATCCCTCCGTCGCCGCCGTGCCGGGCACCGTCGACCTCGCCGTCGTGGCGGTGCCGGCGCACGCGGTGCTCGAGGTCGTCGACGAGTGCGCGGAGGCGGGGGTCAAGGCGCTGCTCGTCGTGTCCTCGGGCTTCGCCGAGGAGGGCCGCGACGGGGCCCGGCTCCAGGCCGAGCTCCTGCGCCGGGCGCGCGGCGCCGGCATGCGGGTCGTCGGGCCCAACTCGTTCGGGCTCATCAACAACGACCCCGAGGTGCGGCTCAACGCCTCCCTCGCGCCGACGCTTCCGCCGCACGGGCGGCTCGGGCTGTTCGCCCAGTCCGGGGCGCTCGGCATCGCCGTGCTCGCCTCGGCGGCCCGTCGCAACCTCGGCATCTCGACCTTCGGGTCCGCCGGCAACCGGGTCGACGTCTCCGGCAACGACTTCATGCAGTACTGGATCGACGACGACTCCACCGACGTCGTCGGCCTCTACCTCGAGTCGATGGGCAACCCGCGCAAGTTCTCGAGGATCGCCCGCAACCTCGCCCTCATCAAGCCGGTCGTCGTCGTCAAGTCGGGGGTGTCCAGCTTCGGAGTGCCGCCGGGGCACCGGGTGCGGCAGACCAAGGCGCGGCCGGAGGTGTTCAAGGCGATGCTCAAGCAGGCCGGCGTCATCCGGGTCGAGAACGTGCACCAGCTCTTCGACGTCGCCCAGCTCGTCGCCCACCAGCCGCTGCCCGCCGGCGACCGGGTGGCCGTCGTCGGCAACTCCACGGCGCTCGGCACGCTCACCGCCGACGCGTGCACGAGCTGGGGGCTCACCGTGACGCACGGGCCGGTCAGCCTGCGCAGCGAGGCGACGGCGGCCGAGTTCCGCGCCGCGCTGAGGACCGCGTTCGCGGACCCGAAGGTCGACTCGGTGCTCACCTGCTTCATCCCCCCGCTCGTCACCGACGACGAGGACGTCGCCGCCGCGGTCCGCGACACCGCCGCGGGCGCCGACAAGCCGTGCGCGGCCACCTTCCTCGGCATGCGCGGCGTGGACGACGGCCACGCGACGGTCTCCGGCACCGGCGGCTCGAGCCGCGCGATCCCGGTGTACGCGATGCCGGAGGACGCGGTGCGGGCGCTCGCGGCCGCGACCCGCTACGGGCAGTGGCGGGCCCGCGACCACGGCACCCCGGTGGCGCCGGCGGGCATCAACCGGCGCATCGCCGAGGACGTCGTGCACACCGTCCTCTCCGTCGACCCCAAGGGCCGGCGGCTCTCCACGGACGAGGCCACCGCGCTGCTGTCGGCCTACGGCGTGGAGGTGTGGGGAAAGACCGAGGTCCGCTCCGCCGACGAGGCGGTCGCGGTCGCCGAGGAGGTCGGCTACCCCGTCGTCCTCAAGTCGACGTCGCCGATGCTGCGCCACCAGGGGGGCATCGGCGGTGTGCGCGTCGACCTGCGCTCCGAGGCCGCGCTGCGGGCGGCCTGGGAGTCGCTCACCGAGCGGCTGGCACCCCTGGACGCCGACCGGCTCGTCGTGCAGCGGATGGCCACGCCCGGCGTGCCGTGCGTCGTGACGTCCGACGAGGACCCGCTCTTCGGCCCGGTCATCGGGTTCAGCGTCGCCGGGCTGCCGACCGAGCTGCTCGGCGACATCGCCTACCGCATCCCGCCCCTCACCGACGTCACGGTCTCCGAGCTGATCTCCTCGGTCCGGGCGGCGCCGGTGCTCCACGGCCACCGCGGCGCGACCCCCGTGCACCGTGCCGCCCTGGCCGACCTCATCGCGCGGGTGTCGGTGCTCGCCGACGACCTGCCGGAGGTCGCCTCGCTCGTGCTCAACCCGGTCAACGCCCACCCTGGCGGCGTCGAGGTGCTGGGCGCGGAGGTCGTCCTCGCCCCGGCGCCGCGGCGCACCGACCCGGGCCGCCGCTCGATGACCTGAGTGGTGGGCGCGGGCGCGGCGCCCCCGGACGCCGGCGCGGTTCGGGCCGGTGCCGCGCTGCGGGCACAATGGGGGCATGAGCAGTGCCTCCGACGCCCCCGCCCTGCCGGCCGACCTCACCGACTCCATCCAGCGGGCGGGCTACTACCCGGCGCTCGTCGCCGACGTCGTCGCGGCCGCGTTGGTGCGCGAGCCGATCGCCAACCACCTGGTGCACCTCGAGACGACGTTCGACCGCGACGTCGTCCGCCGGCACATCACCGTGCTCGTGCTCACGCCGAGCCGCCTGCTCATCGCGCACGCCGACGACCACGCCGACGAGCCGCCGGCGCCCCAGGACGTCGCCACGGCCACGACCGAGTCCATCCCGCTCTCGGCGGTGCGCGGGGTCATGCTGACGCACGTCGTCGAGAACCCCTCGACCTACGTCCCCGGCAGTCTCGGCCGCGAGATCACCCTGACCCTCGGGTGGGGCACCGTCGCGCGGCTCGACCTCGTCCCCGCGTCGTGCAGCGACCCCGAGTGCGACGCCGACCACGGCTACGAGGGCACGGTCACCGGTGACGACATCGCGCTGCGCATCTCCGCCGCCGCTGACGGCGAGGACGCCCTGACCCAGGCGCTGGCGTTCGCCCGCGACCTCTCCGCCGCCATCGGCCAGGGCTGAGCCGCCGGATGCCGGTCACCGGCGACCCGTCCCCCGACCCGCCCGTGGGGGCCGGACCGTCGCTCGCCGACGTGCTGCCGAGCGTGTCGAGGAGCCTCGGCGTGCCCTGGCAGGGCGGGAACGGCGCCCGCACCGGGTTCGACCTGCCACCGGCCCGTCGCGCCGTCGTCGTGCTCGTCGACGGGCTGGGCCACGACCTGCTCGTCCGCCGCGCCGGCCACGCCCCGTGGCTGCGCGGCCGGCTGCCGACGACCCGGCGCGTCGCCAGCGGCTTCCCGTCGACGACGGCCACGTCGATGGGCACCTTCGGCACCGGCCTGGCGGCCGGCGCGCACGGGCTGCTCGGCTACGAGGTGCTCGTGCCGGGGGCCGACCGGCTGCTCAACGAGCTCTCCTGGGACGACGGGCCCGACCCGCGCCTCTGGCAGCCCCACGAGACGGTCTTCGAGACCGTCGCACGGTCCGGCGTCGAGGTCGTGCGCGTCGGTCCGGCGTACTTCGACGGGTCCGGCCTGACGAACGCGGCCGTGCGTGGCGGGCGGTTCGTGGCCGCCGAGTCGCTGGCCGCGCGTGTCGACGCGACCGTCGCCGCGGTGCGCTCGGTGCCGCGCGCGCTCGTCCACCTCTACTGGGGGGAGCTGGACAAGGTCGGGCACGTGCACGGGTGCGACTCCTGGCAGTGGGGCGACGAGCTCGAGGCGATCGACCGCGAGCTCGCCCGGCTCGCCCGCTCCCTGCCGGCCGACTGCTCGCTGACCCTCACGGCCGACCACGGGATGGTCGACGTGCCGCACGAGGTGCGCGTCGACGTCGCGTCCGAACCGCTCCTCGCGGCCGGCGTCCGGCACGTCACGGGGGAGGCCCGGGCCCCGCAGCTCTACGTCGAGGCCGGGGCGCGGGCCGACGTGCACGCGGCGTGGAGCGAGGTGCTCGGCGACCGCGCGGAGGTCCGCACCCGGGAGGACGCCGTCGCCGCAGGGTGGTTCGGGGCGGTGCTCGCCGAGAACCTCCCGCGCATCGGCGACGTCGTCGTCGCGACGCGCGGGCGCTTCGCGGTGGTCGACTCGCGGCGCGCGCGGCCCGAGCTGCTCGCCCTCGTCGGGCTGCACGGCTCCCTCAGCGACGACGAGGTGGCGGTCCCCGTCGTCCACGTGCCGGCCTCGGCCGTCGCCTAGGGTGTCGCATCGTGGCGGAACTGGTCTTCTTCTCGGGAACGATGGACTGCGGCAAGTCGACCCTCGCGCTCCAGATGGACCACAACAACAGCCAGCGCGGCCGCCGAGGGCCTGATCTTCACGAAGATGGACCGGATGGGCGAGTCGGTCCTCTCCTCGCGGCTCGGCCTGTCCACCCCCGCCATCGAGGTGGACGACGACCTCGACTTCTGGGACGAGGTCGTCGAGCGCCTGACCGCGGGAGCCAGGGTCGACTACCTCATCTGTGACGAGGCGCAGTTCTACACGCCGGCGCAGGTCGAGCAGCTCGCCCGGGTCGTCGACGAGCTGGGCATCGACGTGCACGCGTTCGGCATCACCGCCGACTTCCGCACCGAGCTGTTCCCGGGCAGCCGCCGGCTCATCGAGCTCGCCGACCGGGTGCAGCTGCTCCAGGTCGAGGCGCTGTGCTGGTGCGGCCGCAAGGCCACCCACAACGCCCGCATCGTCGACGGCGTCATGGTCGTCGAGGGCGAGCAGGTCGTCGTCGGCGACATCGGCGAGGCCCGCTCGGGCCTCGTCGAGTACGAGGTCCTGTGCCGCCGCCACTTCATGCGGCGGATGAACAGCTCTGCCGCCCGGGCGGCCGCGCCCTCGCCGGACACCCTGCCCTTCGACCTCGACGTCTGCGCGGTCTCGCCGCCCGACTGAGGACCTCCCGCACCCTCAGAGGTCGAGGTGCATCCGGATGCCGGGCCCGAGCTCGGTGGCCACCTCACCGTCGCTCTCGAACCCGACCCCGGCGTAGAAGGTGCTCGCGTGGGGGTTGCCGGTCACCTCGAGGCGGTGCGCGCCGTCGCGGCGGGCGAGGTCGGCGGCATCCGCGACGAGGCGGGCACCGATGCCCGTGCCCTGGTGGTCGGGCTCGACGAAGAGGTCCTCCAGCTCACGGACCGGGCCGCTGCCGGTCGTCGTCGCGAAGCCCACGACCGTGCCGTCGGGGGAGACGGCGACCCGGGTGCGACCGGCGAGCACCCAGGTGTCCGGGAGCACGAACACCTCGGGGTGGGCGAGGAGGGCCTCGGCGTCGCCGGGGTTCGACAGTGACGAGCGCCGGAAGACCTCGCGCAGCGCCGGGAGGTCGTCGGCGCCCGCGGTGCGCACGTGCACGGTGGGCCGGCTCAGCCCGAGCCGCCGCCGCGCGTGCCGAAGACGATGTCGTCCCAGCTCGGCACGCTGGGACGGCCCTTGCGGGCCGCCGCGGTGCGCGGCGCCGGGTGTCCTCGGGCGCGGGGCCGGCGGGTGACCGCTCGCGGCTCGGAGGCGAGGCCGTGCGGATGCCGGCGGCGTCGTCCTCGGGCCAGCCGCCGACCAGCGTGTCGTCGGCGGTCGGCTCCTCGAGGTGGGCGGAGACCGGGTTGCGGGCCCGGGACGCCGGGGGCGGCGGAGCCTGTCCGGGGTCGACGGCGAGGTCCTCGATGGGCAGCGCGTCGGCCCGCGGGCGCTCGTCGCCCGGGGTGTGCGACGGGGACGGGCGGCGGCGCCGTCGCCCGCGGGTGCTGTGCTCGCGCATCGCGGCCATGAGGTCGATCGGCTCGTGCGGCTCGCGGCGAGCGGCGCGGCCCACCCCGCCGTGGGCGTCGATGTCGTAGACGTCGAGGTCGCCGTCGGGAGGTGCCCGGTGCGGTGTCGGGATGACGCCGGGGGCGGCCTCCTCGCTGAGCCAGCGCGCCTCGTCGTTCGTCGCGGTGACCGAGCCGCCGAGGGGCTCGTAGCGCCACGTCGCCGTGCGCTGGCGGCCCCCGGCCGGGAAGGTCATCGCCAGCTGCCAGGTGCCCTCGTCGTCGCGCGAGGAGTCCCACTCGATGGCGTCGCGCTCGATGTCGCGGGCCCGCAGGCGCTCGGCGACGCGCTCGGCGAGCGTGACCGGTCCGTCGCCCCGGGACCCGACCGCGCACTGGCGGGCCACCGCCGCGACGTGCTCGCGCTCGGCGAGGACCGGGCCCTCGAAGCGGCGCACCTTCTCGACGGTCCAGCCGGCGCGGTCGGCGACCTCCTCGGTGGACAGCCCCCGCCGGACGAGCGCCTGCACGTCGCGGGGCCGCAGCCCGCCCTCGATCTCGATCTGCAGCTGGCCGAGCCGGGGGCGGTCGCGGCGGGCGGCGGCGCGCAGCGCGTCGTCGAGCCCGAGCCGGTAGCGGCCACCGTCGGCGTCCGCGAGCAGGAGGTGCTGGCCGTCCTCGTGGACGCCGATCAGGCGTAGGTCCTGCATGTCGGGCTCCCGGAGTTGCTCGTCGTCGGGTCGACTCTGCCACTCGCGGGCCGCCGGGTGGCGGAGCCCACGCCGGTGCGCCGGGATTGCCCGCATACGCTGTGGCCATGTCAGACGCCGCGGCCGCGCTCGCCCCCTACGACGTCGTGCTGCTCGGGTCCTTCGGCGGCCCGGAGGCGCCCGACGAGGTCGTGCCCTTCCTCCGGCGGGTCACGGCCGGTCGCGACATCCCCGACGCCCGCCTGCAGGAGGTGGGCGAGCACTACGTCGCCCGCGGCGGGCGCAGCCCGATCAACGACCTCAACCGCAGCCTGCTCGAGCGGTTGCGCGCCGAGCTCGACCGGCGCGGGATCCCGACGCCGCTCGTGTGGGGCAACCGCAACTCCGAGCCGTTCTTCGCCGACGCGCTCCGGGAGGCGCTCGACCTGGGTGCCTCGCGCGTCCTCACCCTGCTCACGAGCGCGTACTCGTGCTACTCCTCGTGCCGGCAGTACCGCGAGGACCTCGCCGGCGCCGTCGAGCAGGTCGGCCCGGCCGCCGACGGCATCGTCGTCGACAAGGTGCGGCCGTACGCGGTGCACCCCGGGCTCGGTCGCGCGTGGCGCCGAGCGCTGGTCGAGGCGGTGGGCTCGCTCGCCGACCCGGCATCCGCCCGCATCCTCTACGTCACGCACTCGGTGCCCACGGCCATGGACGACACCTCCGGCCCGGGGGACGGTGAGGGCAACCTCTACGTCGACCAGCACCTGCGCCTCTCACGACGCCTCACCGACGAGGTCAACGCCGAGCTGGGCCTCCAGATCGAGGGCGAGCTCGTCTTCTGCTCGCGCTCGGGGCCACCGACGCAGCCGTGGCTCGAGCCCGACGTCAACGACCGCATCGAGGAGCTCGCCGCCACCGGCGGGGTCACCGTCGTGTGTGCGCCGATCGGGTTCGTCTCCGACCACATGGAGGTCGTCCACGACCTCGACACCGAGGCGGCCGAGACCGCCGACCGGGTCGGGGTCCCCTTCGTCCGCGTGCCGACCCCCGGCGAGGACGACCTCTTCGTCGAGGGCCTCGTCGACCTCCTCCTCGAGCGGGCGGCCGAGGCCCGCGGTGAGGTGGTCGTCCCGCAGAGCTGGCTCCCCGGTGACGTGCGGCCCTCGGTGTGCGCCCCCGGCTGCTGCCCGAACCTGCGGGTGGCGAAGCCGGCACTGTGCGGCAGCGACTGATGGTCACGGCACCCGTCGCCGCGGGGCCCGCGGACCGCGCCGACCTCGAGGACGTCGCCTGCCGGGTGGCCCGGGCCGCCGGGCGCCTCGTCGTCGACGAGCGCCCCGACGACCTGCGGGTCGCCTCGAAGTCCACGGACACCGACCCCGTCACCGAGATGGACCAGCGCAGCCAGGAGCTCATCCTCGGCCTCCTCGCGGAGCACCGGCCGGGCGACGCCGTCCTGGGCGAGGAGGAGGGGAGCGTCACGGGGACCAGCGGCCTGACGTGGGTCGTCGACCCCATCGACGGCACGGTGAACTACCTGTACGGCATCCCGATGTACGCCGTGTCCGTCGCCGTGGTCACCGGCGACCCCACCCGGCCGGGGGAGTGGGAGGCGCTCGCGGGGGCGGTGCTGAACCCGGAGACCGGCGAGCTCTTCTCGGCGCACCTGGGCGGCGGCGCCCGACTGACGACGGCGACGGGCGCGAGGACGCTGCGGGTGACCGGGCCCACCGACCTGGCCCTCACCCTCGTCGGCACCGGCTTCAGCTACGAGGCGTCCGTGCGGGCGCGGCAGGCGGCCCTGCTCGTCGACCTGCTGCCGCGGGTCCGCGACATCCGCCGGCAGGGCAGCGCCGCCCTCGACCTGTGCTCCCTCGCCGCCGGCCGGCTCGACGCGTACTACGAGGCCGTGCTCAACCCGTGGGACCGCGCGGCCGGTGAGCTGGTCGCCCGCGAGGCCGGAGTGGTCGTCGGCGGCCCGGTCGACGCCGTCCCGACCCGTGACCTCGTCTGGGGTGCGGCGCCCGGCGTCGCGGAGGAGTTCGGCGCCCTCGTGCGCGAGCTCTCGGCGCGCCACGTCGGCGCCGTCGCGTGACCGCGGGCCGGTCCCGCGGACCGGCCTGACGGCATCCCCGAGGGGACGAGGACGCACCACCGGCTGGACCCGGCGTGGCGCCGGACGGCGCCATGGTGCACAATCACCGCGCACGGCGATCCCCCGGGCACAAACGCGGCCGTCAATGCGTTGTCAGGGCCGGGTCATACGACGAAGGGTGGACACACGCAATGGCAACCGACTACGACGCACCGCGCAAGACCGATGACGAGCTGTCCGAGGACTCCATCGAGGAGCTGAAGAGCCGTCGCGTCGACAAGCGCGCCTCGAGTGTCGACGTCGACGAGACGGAGCAGGCCGAGGGGTTCGAGCTCCCGGGGGCCGACCTGTCCGGCGAGGAGCTCTCCGTGCGGGTCCTGCCGCGGCAGGCCGACGAGTTCACGTGCTCGAGGTGCTTCCTCGTGCACCACCGCAGCCAGCTGGCGAGCGAGAAGTCCGGGGTGCTCGTGTGCCGGGAGTGCGCCGCCTGAGCGGCACGCTCGAGGCACGCACCACCGTGACGCCGCCGCCCGCGTCCCCGTCGCCGTGAGGCGACTGCACCCGGACGCGGGCGTCCCGGCGTACAGCACCGAGGGGGATGCGGGGGCCGACCTCACGAGCGTTGCCGAGGTGACCCTCGCCCCGGGGGAGCGGGCGCTGGTTCCCACGGGCATCGCCGTCGCGCTGCCGCCGGGGACCGTGGGGCTCGTGCACCCGCGGTCCGGCCTCGCGGCGCGCCACGGCATCACCGTGGTCAACGCGCCGGGCACCGTCGACTCGGGGTACCGCGGCGAGATCCTCGTCAACCTCGTCAACCTCGACCCGCGCGAGGCCTTCACCGTGCGCGTCGGCGACCGGATCGCGCAGCTCGTCGTGCAGCACCACCTGCACGCCGACTTCGAGGTCACGGATTCGCTTCCGGGCAGCACCCGGGGGGAGACTGGGCACGGGTCCACCGGTGGCTTCGGGCCGTCCGACTCCCGCTGACCCGCCGCAACCCGCACCAGAGCCGAGGACGACCGCCGACGTGAGCATCTTCAAGAGATCCAGGGGTTCCGACCGCAGCGACGCGGCCGACGACCCGCAGGAGCCCGACGCCGCCGTGACCGACGTCGCCGACGTGGCCGCCACGGCCGGGCCGGACCGCTCCGCGGGACCATGGGACGTCACCGAGGTCGAGGGCCGCGACGGCCGGGTCGACCTCGGCGCTCTCTGGGTGCGCGGCGTCCAGGGCATGGAGCTGCGCCTCGAGGTCGACCAGGCCACCCAGCAGGTGAACGCCGCCACCGCGGTGCTCGGCGACTCCGCGCTGCAGCTCCAGGCGTTTGCGGCGCCGCGCTCGGGTGGCCTCTGGGACGAGATCCGGGCCGAGATCGCCGCGGCCGTCGAGGCAGCAGGGCGGCACGGCCGAGGAGCACGAGGGCGGGCTGGGCACCGAGCTGCGCACCCGGATGCCCTCCGCCGGCCCCGACGGCCGCACCGTCTTCGCGCCGGCGTCCTTCCTCGGCGTCGACGGGCCGCGGTGGTTCCTGCGCGGCGTGCTGTCCGGTCGCGCCGCGATCGACGAGACGGCGGCCGGTCCCGCTCGTCGACGTCCTGCGCCAGGCCGTCGTCGTGCGCGGTGTCGAGCCGATGGCCCCCCGCGAGCTGCTCCCGCTCACGCTCCCGCGCGACGTCGAGGCGCCCGACGTCGCCGCGGCGACGGACGACGCCGAGGCGGACGAGGCCCCGTCCCTCGACCCGTTCGAGCGGGGCCCCGAGATCACCGAGGTCCGCTGATGGGTCTGCGCGAGCGCCTGCACGACCTCACGAAGACCCCGGTGGAGCACCAGGCCGACGCCCTGCGCACCCAGTCCGAGGTCGAGGGTGGTGACGACCTCACGGCGCTCGCCCCCCGGCATCCGGCGACGGTGTGCGGGACGATCCGCACGGTGACGCTGCCGCCTCGCCGCAGCGTCCCGGCCCTCGTCGCGGAGGTGTGGGACGGCAACGGGTCGGTCAACCTCGTGTGGATCGGCCGGAGGAGCATCGGCGGCATCGAGCCCGGGGTCTTCGTGCGGGCCGAGGGCCGGGTCGCCGAGGTGCGGGGCACCCCGACGATCTTCAACCCGTCCTACGAGATCCTCCCCAGCGCATGAGCCCGGCGCCTCCCGGCCCGACCACCGTCGCCACGCCCGAGACCGTCGAGGCCCTGATCCGCCACCGGCTGTCGACGGCTCTCGGTGGCTGGCGTGGGCTCGGTCGAGACGGCGCTCCCCACAGTCGTGTTCGTCGCGCTGTGGACCTGGCGGCAGGACGTGCGGCTCGCCGCGATGGCGGCGCTCGGCGTCGCCCTCGCGCTGGCCGCGGTGCGGGTCCTGCAGCGGTCATCGTTGGCACACGTCGCCGGCGCGGTGTTCGCGACGGCGATCGCCGCGTTCTTCGCCGTGCGCTCCGGTCGCGCCGAGGCGGCGTTCCTGCCCGGCATCCTCACCAACGCGGCCTACCTCGCCGCGACCCTGGTGTCGATCGCGACCCGGTGGCCCGCCGTGGGCTTCCTCGTCGGAGCCGGCGATCCCCGCGCGCAGCAGGACCCCTTCGCGTGGCGCCGCGACCGCGGCATGGTCCGGGTCTGCACGCGGCTCACCTGGGTGCTCGTCGCGGTGTTCGCCGTGCGCCTGGCGATCATGGTGCCGCTCTACCTCGCTGCCGAGGTCGCGTGGCTCGGCGCGGCGAAGATCGCCCTCGGCTGGCCGCTGTGGGTCGCCTCGCTGGCCGTCATGGGCTGGATGCTCGTTGCCGGGCGCACGCCGTTGGAGCCGGGGGATGGGCCGGGCGCGGCTGAGCCCGAGGGCGATCCGGACGAGGACGTCGACCGGACCGCCTGAGGCGGGCTCCGCGTGCTGCAGCCGGCTACTTCTTCCCGAGGTCGAGGTGGTTCTTCGTGTCGGCCTTGGCGTGCTTCTCGGCCCGCTTCTCCTTGATCGACTTCCCGGCCTTCTTGGTCATGTGCGATCGCGGTGACTTGTCGGCCATGGCTTTCTCCCAGCGTGGGGGAGCCCGGACGGCTCCGTCCGTCGACACTACGCCGGTCGGCCGGGAGGGGGGTCGGCGCGCTGCGGAGGCGGACGGCATCCCGGCCGGGGGATCGACGAGCGAGGGTCAGCCGTCCTCGTCGTCGTCGGCGTTGTCGGTGTCGCGCTTGTGGCGCTGCCCGGGGCTCAGCAGCGACTCGAGCTCGGCCTCGACGTCGGGGGTGGTGAGGAAGAGCAGCTCGTCGAGCGGCTCGAGGGCGTCGTCGCGCGTCGGCGCGATCGGGTGGCCCTCGCGGATGATGCCGGTGAGCACGGTGTCCCCGGGGAACGGGACGTCCCCGACGCGCGAGCCGGCGTAGGGGCTGCCGAGGGGCAGCGTCATCTCGACCATCATCGCCTTGCCCTGCTGGAACTCGAAGATCCGGACGAGGTCGCCGACGCTCACCGCCTCCTCGACGAGGGCCGTCATGAGGCGCGGGGTCGACACGGCGACGTCGACGCCCCAGGCCTCGTCGAACATCCACTCGTTCTTGGGGTTGTTGACCCGGGCGACGGTGCGCGGCACGCCGAACTCGGTCTTGGCGAGCAGGGAGAGGACGAGGTTGACCTTGTCGTCACCGGTCGCGGCGACGACGACGTCGCACTCGGCCAGCCCGGCCTCGGAGAGGGCCTCGATCTCGCAGGCGTCGGCCTGCAGCCAGCTGGCGTCGGGCACCTTCTGCACCCGCTCGCCGTCGGCCTCCCGGTCGACGAGCAGCACCTGGTGCCCGTTGCGCAGCAGCTCGCGGGCGATGGACCGCCCGACGCTCCCGGCTCCGGCGATGACGACGCGCATGGTGGGCCTTCCCGGGTCAGTGGACCGGGGGCGCGGCGTCCAGCACGCGCTCGGCGGTCGCGAGGTCCTCGCGCCGGAGCGCGATGTGGAGGAGGTCGCCCTCCTGGTACACGGTGTCCGGCCCGGGCAGGAGGCCGTCACCCAGTCGCGTCAGGTACGCCAGGCGACCGCCCGCGGCCGTCTCGATCTCGCTGAGCCGACGCCCGATCCAGCCGGAGGACACCGGCATCTCGGCGATGATGACCTTGCCCGAGGGGTCGGTGAACTCCGGGACGTGGCCCTGGGGCAGCAGGCGGCGCAGCATCTGGTCGCTCGTCCACTTCACCGTGGCGACGGTGGGGATGCCCAGGCGCTGGTAGATCTCGGCGCGGCCCGGGTCGTAGATGCGGGCGACGACGTTCTCGACGCCGTACTTCTCGCGGGCCACCCGCGCGGCGAGGATGTTGGAGTTGTCACCACTCGAGACGGCCGCGAAGGCGTAGGCGTGGTCGATGCCGGCGGCCCGCAGCGTGTTGCGGTCGAAGCCCACGCCGGTGACGGTCCGGCCCTCGAAGCTCGTGCCCAGCCGGCGGAACGCGGACTCGTCCTGGTCGATGACGGCGACCTCGTGACCGACCCGCTCGATGGCCCGGGCGAGCGAGGCGCCGACCCGGCCGCAGCCCATGATGACGAAGTGCACGAGCCCGACGCTACACCGACGTCGAAGGGCTGGTGAGGGTGCGCCGGAACGTGCACCCGGAGCCTCAGGACGCGGCATACAGTGTCTGTCGTGTCATCACCTGGACGGGTCGTCAAGCGTGTGATCCTCGGTCGCGCGATGCGCAGCGACCGGCTCGGCGAGACCCTCCTGCCGAAGAAGCTCGCCCTCCCGGTCTTCGCGAGCGACGCCCTGTCGTCGGTGGCCTACGCGCCCGACGAGATCCTGCTGACGCTCGGCCTCGCGGGCGGGGCCCTGGCCCTGACGAACTCGTGGAAGATCGCGCTGGCCGTCGTCGTCGTGATGGTCGTGGTCATCCTCGAGCTACCGGCAGAACGTGCACGCCTACCCCTCCGGTGGCGGCGACTACGAGGTGGCGAGCGTCAACCTCGGGCCGAAGGCCGGTCTCACGGTGGGCAGTGCCCTCCTCGTCGACTACGTCCTCACGGTCGCGGTGTCGGTGTCCTCCGGCGTGCAGAACGCCGGGTCCGCGTTCGGCTTCCTCCGCGGGCACGAGGCGACGGTCGCAGTGGTGATCATCGTGCTGCTCACCGCGATGAACCTGCGCGGCGTCCGGGAGTCCGGCGCCGCCTTCGCCGTCCCCGTGTACCTGTTCATGGCAGCGGTCCTCGGGATGGCGCTGTTCGGCCTCTACCGGCGAGCTCAACGGAGACCTCCCGCCGGCACCGAGCGCCGGCCTCGAGCTCCAGCCCGAGTCGGGCTACGAGACGATCGGCGGCATCGCCCTGGTCTTCCTCCTCCTGCGCGCCTTCTCGTCCGGCTGTGCGGCCCTGACCGGGGTCGAGGCGATCAGCAACGGCGTGCCGGCCTTCAAGAAGCCGAAGAGCAAGAACGCCGCCACCACGCTGCTGCTCATGGGCTCCATCGCGATCACCCTGCTGCTGTCGATGATCGCGCTGTCGCGCTGGACCGGGGTCAAGATCGCCGAGGACCCCGCGACCCAGCTCACGCTCGACGGCGTCCCCGTCGGTGACACCTACGTGCAGGACACCGTGATGGGCCAGGTGTCGAAGGCGGTGTTCGACGGGTTCCCGCTCGGGGTGGTGCTCGTCGTCGATCTTCACCGGCCTGATCCTCGTCCTCGCCGCGAACACCGCCTTCAACGGCTTCCCGGTGCTCGGCTCGATCCTCGCCCGCGACGGCTTCCTCCCGCGCCAGCTGCACACCCGCGGCGACCGGCTCGCCTTCTCGAACGGCATCATCATCCTCGCCGCCGCGGCGGCCGCCCTGGTCGCTGGTCTACGACGCCGAGGTCACCCGGCTGATCCAGCTGTACATCGTCGGCGTCTTCGTCTCGTTCACGCTGAGCCAGATCGGCATGGTCCGGCACTGGACCCGCCACCTCATGGTCGAGCGCAACCCGCAGGCCGCGCAGCCGGATGATGCGCAGCCGGGTCATCAACGGCATCGGCGCCGTCATGTGCGGCACCGTGCTGGTCGTCGTCCTGCTCACGAAGTTCACCCACGGGGCCGGCTACGCCATCGCGGCGATGGCGGTGCTGTTCGTGCTGATGATGCGCATCCGCAGGCACTACGACCGGGTCCGCGACGAGCTGCGGGTCGACGAGGGCGACACCAAGCAGCAGCTGCTGCCCTCGCGCGTGCACGCGATCGTCCTGGTCGTCGAAGATCCACAAGCCGACACTGCGCGCGCTCGCCTACGCGCGAGCCACCCGCCCCTCCATCCTCGAGGCGCTCACCGTCGACGTCGACCCCGACGAGACCAAGGCGCTGCAGGCCGAGTGGGACCGCCGCGACATCCCCGTCCCGCTCAAGGCCCTCGACAGCCCGTTCCGCGAGATCACCCGCCCGATCGTCGACTACGTGAAGTCCATCCGCTCGGGCAACCCGCGCGACCTCGTCGTCGTCTACATCCCCGAGTACGTCCTCGGGCACTGGTGGGAACAGGTGCTGCACAACCAGAGCGCGTTGCGGCTCAAGGGCCGCCTGCTCTTCACGCCGGGGGTCATGGTGTCGTCGGTGCCATGGCAGCTCGCCTCGGCCGAGGGCTTCGAGGACCGGCTCGACGGCCCGGTCGTCGGTGACGTCCGCCGCGGCGAGGGCTGATGGCCGAGCCCCACGGCAGCGGGCTCTCGGTCGGTGACGAGGTCGAGGTCGACGTCACCGCCATCGCGCACGGCGGTCACTGCATCGCCCGCCACCACGGGCAGGTCCTCTTCGTGCGCCACACCATCCCCGGCGAGCGGGTGCTGGCCCGGGTCACCGAGACCGGTGCCGGCGAGCGGTTCGTCCGGGCGGATGCCGTCGCCGTCCTCACGGCGTCCCCGGACCGGGTGCCCCCGCCGTGCCCGTGGTCCGGCCCCGGGCGCTGCGGCGGCTGCGACTTCCAGCACGTCGCGCCTGCTCCGGCAGCGCGCCCTCAAGGCCGACGTCGTGCGCGAGCAGCTGGCACGGCTGGCCCACCTCGAGGTCGAGGTCGTCGTCGAGCCGGTGCCCGGCGACGCCGACGGCCTCGACTGGCGCACCCGCGTGGAGTTCGCCGTCGACGCCGAGGGCCGGGCCGGCCTGCGCCGTCACCGGTCGCACGAGGTCGTGGCGATCGACCACTGCCGCATCGCGGCGCCCGGCATCGACCGGCTCCGGGTCACCGAGCAGCGCTGGCCGGGCGCGGACGCCGTGGATGCCGTCGCGCCGTCCGTCGGGGAGCCGCTGGCCGTGGCGCTGCCGCTGCCCGAGGGGTCGGCGGTCCCGGTCGTGCACGAGCGGGTCGAGGCCACCTGGCCGGCTGCGGACGGGGGCTGGCAGCTCGTGGTGGGCGAGCTGGCCGTCTCGGCGCGCGGCTTCTGGCAGGTGCACCCCGGTGCCGCGCGCACCTTCGTCGAGGCCGTCATGGCATGCCGCCGACGCGCGAGCCGGTGACCGGGCCCTCGACCTGTACGCCGGGGTGGGGCTGTTCGCGTCGGCGCTCGCCACCGCGGTGGGCCCCCGCGGACAGGTTCTCGCGGTCGAGTCCGACCCCGGTGCCGCCGGGCACGCCCGCGACAACCTCGCGGGACCTGCCGAACGTGGCGGTGCTGACCGCCCGGGTCGACGACGCCTTCGGCGTGCCCCGCCCGTCGCGCCGGGGCAGCGCACGGCAGCGGGGGAGCCGCCCCCGCAAGCCGTCTCGCTCGACCCTGCTGCCCACCACGGCCGACGTCGTCGTGCTCGACCCGCCGCGCACCGGGGCGGGGCGTGGGGTCTGCACAGAGCTGGCCGCGCTGCGTCCGCGCGTCGTCGTCTACGTCGCCTGCGACCCGGCGGCGCTGGCACGGGACACGGCGTACCTCGCCGACCTGGGGTACCGGCTGGACCGGTTGCGGGCCTTCGACGCGTTCCCGATGACCTCCCACGTCGAGTGCGTGGCGCGGTTCGTGCCGGCCTGAGACCGGCCGTCCGGCGGCCTCGCGGGCCGGCATCCCGCGGCATAGGCTCGACGGGACGGAGAGCGTGTGGTTAGATATCTTGACGTCAAGATAAATTCCGGAATGCGCGCGACGACGCACGACCGAAAGGGAGCCCCGGTGGCCAGCACGAACAGCTTCGACGCCCACGGCACGCTCGAGGTGGGTGAGCAGTCCTACGAGATCTACCGCCTCGCCGCGGTCGAGGGCAGCGCGTCCCTTCCGTACAGCCTCAAGGTGCTCCTCGAGAACCTGCTGCGGACCGAGGACGGCGTCAACATCACCGCCGACCACGTCCGCGCCGTCGGGGGCTGGGACCCCGAGGCGCAGCCCGACACCGAGATCCAGTTCACCCCGGCGCGCGTCATCATGCAGGACTTCACCGGCGTCCCGTGCGTCGTCGACCTCGCCACGATGCGCGAGGCCGTCGCCGAGCTCGGTGGCGACGCGACGAAGGTCAACCCGCTCGCCCCGGCCGAGCTCGTCATCGACCACTCGGTGATCATCGACGTCTTCGGTCGCGCCGACGCCTTCGAGCGCAACGTCGAGATCGAGTACCAGCGCAACGAGGAGCGCTACAAGTTCCTGCGCTGGGGGCAGACCGCCTTCGACGACTTCAAGGTCGTCCCGCCCGGCACCGGCATCGTGCACCAGGTCAACATCGAGCACCTGGCCCGCACCGTCATGGTGCGCGACGGCGTCGCCTACCCGGACACCTGCGTCGGCACCGACAGCCACACGACGATGGTCAACGGTCTCGGGGTCCTCGGGTGGGGCGTCGGCGGCATCGAGGCCGAGGCGGCGATGCTCGGCCAGCCGGTCTCCATGCTCATCCCGCGCGTCGTGGGCTTCAAGCTCTCCGGCTCGATCCCGCAGGGGGCCACCGCCACCGACGTCGTCCTGACGATCACCGAGATGCTGCGCACGCCACGGGGTCGTCGGCAAGTTCGTCGAGTTCTACGGCGAGGGGGTGTCGGCGGTCCCGCTCGCCAACCGGGCGACCATCGGCAACATGAGCCCCGAGTTCGGGTCGACGTGCGCCATCTTCCCGATCGACGAGGTCACCCTCGAGTACCTGCGCCTCACCGGCCGGTCCGCCGACTCCGTCGCGCTCGTCGAGGCGTACGCCAGGGAGCAGGGCATGTGGCTCGAGCCCGGGCCCGACCAGCCGGAGGCCCGCTACAGCGAGTACCTCGAGCTCGACCTGTCGACCGTCGTCCCGTCGATCGCCGGTCCCAAGCGCCCGCAGGACCGCATCGCCCTCACCGACGCCAAGTCCGCGTTCCGCAAGGTGCTGCCCACCTACGTGTCGCACCGCGAGGGCGACGCCGGTGCGGCGACGAGCTTCCCCGCCAGCGACCCCTCGCCGCAGGGCAGCGCCGACGGCCTCAACGGAGGCGAGGCCCCGGTCGACGAGGGCGACGGCGACGGCCGCCCCTCGCGCACGGTCACGGTGACCACGCCCGAGGGCGCGTCGTTCGAGATCGACCACGGCATCGTGTCGATCGCGTCGATCACCTCGTGCACCAACACCTCGAACCCGTCGGTGATGATGGCCGCGGCCATGCTCGCCAAGAACGCCGTCGAGCGCGGGCTCTCCGTGGCGCCCTGGGTCAAGACCTCCATGGCACCGGGTTCCAAGGTCGTCACCGGCTACTACGACGCGGCCGGGATGTGGCCGTACCTCGAGAAGCTCGGCTTCCACCTCGTGGGGTACGGGTGCACCACCTGCATCGGCAACTCCGGCCCGCTCAACGACGAGATCTCGCGCGCGGTCAACGACAACGACCTCGCCGTGGTCTCCGTGCTCTCGGGCAACCGCAACTTCGAGGGGCGCATCAACCCCGACGTCAAGATGAACTACCTCGCGAGCCCGCCGCTCGTCATCGCCTACGCCCTCGCCGGCACGATGGACTTCGACTTCGACACCGAGCCGCTCGGCACCGGCACCGACGGCGAGCCGGTCTTCCTCAAGGACATCTGGCCCGTGCCGACCGAGGTCGAGGCGACGATCCAGCGCTCGATCAGCAAGGAGATGTTCACCGCCGACTACGCCGACGTCTTCGCCGGTGACGAGCGCTGGCAGTCGCTGCCCACCCCCGAGGGCGACACCTTCGCCTGGGACGCCGACTCCACCTACGTGCGCAAGCCCCCGTACTTCGACGGCATGCAGCTCGAGCCGTCTCCGGTCACCGACATCAGCGGCGCCCGGGTGCTGGCCAGGCTGGGCGACTCGGTCACCACCGACCACATCAGCCCGGCCGGGTCGATCAAGGCCGACAGCCCGGCGGGCACGTACCTCGCCGAGCACGGCGTCGAGCGCAAGGACTTCAACTCCTACGGCTCGCGCCGCGGCAACCACGAGGTGATGATCCGCGGCACCTTCGCGAACATCCGGCTCAAGAACCTCCTGCTCGACGGGGTCGAGGGCGGCTTCACGCGCAACTTCCTCTCGGATGGCGAGCAGTCGACGATCTTCGACGCGTCGGCCGCGTACCAGGAGGCCGGCATCCCGCTCGTGATCCTCGCGGGCAAGGAGTACGGGTCCGGGTCCTCGCGCGACTGGGCCGCGAAGGGCACCGCCCTGCTGGGCGTGCGCGCCGTGATCGCCGAGTCGTACGAGCGCATCCACCGCTCCAACCTCATCGGCATGGGGGTGCTGCCGCTGCAGTACCCGGAGGGCCAGACCGCGGAGTCGCTCGGGCTCACCGGCACCGAGACCTTCTCGGTCTCGGGCGTCGAGGCGCTGAACGAGGGCGGCATCCCGAGGACGGTCACGGTCACCGTCACCGCCGAGGACGGCTCCGAGTCGAGCTTCGACGCGGTCGTGCGCATCGACACCCCCGGTGAGGCCGACTACTACCGCAACGGCGGCATCCTGCAGTACGTGCTGCGCTCCCTCGTCGCCTGACACCTCCCCGTCGCGAGCGCGGACGTGAAGATCGTCGTCTGGACGACGTTCACCCACGTCCGCGACGGTCAGCGCGGGAAGTCGGGGCTGAGGCGGACGACGTCGCCGACGACGACGACGGCGGGGTTCTCGACCCCGACCTCGCCGCGCGGGCGGCGATGTCGGCGAGGGTCCCGAAGGTCACGCGCTGGTCGGGTGCGAAGCCGCGCTCCACGATGGCGACCGGACAGGATGCCGGGCGGCCGGCATCCAGCAGGGCACGTGCCGAGCGCGCCAGCCGTCCGACGCCCATGAGGAGCACGACGGTGTGGTCGGTGCCGGGCGGCACCGCGGGCAGCTCGTCGTGCCCGGTGACGACGGTGAACCCGCGGGCCACGCCCCGGTGGGTGACCGGGATGCCGGCCGCCGCGGGCACCGCGACCGCGCTCGTCACTCCGGGCACGACCTCGACCCGGATGCCGTGCGCCTCGCACGCCAGCCGCTCCTCACCTCCGCGCCCGAGCACGTAGGGGTCACCGCCCTTGAGGCGCACGACGGCGCTGCCCGGCGAGGGCCTCCTCGACGAGCAGGTCGTTGATCCGCTCCTGCGCCAGGGCGTGCCGGCCGGGGGTCTTGCCGACGTCGACCACGCGCACCGAGGCGGGCAGCCGGTCGACCACCTCGTGGGGGGCGAGCCGGTCGAGCACGACGACGTCGGCCACGGCGAGCAGCTCGCGGGCCCGGCTCGTGAGGAGGCCGTCGGCCCCCGGCCCACCCCCGACGAGCGCCACCCAGCCGGCGCCCGGGCGGGCCGTGCGGCGGCGCAGGTCCAGCGAGCCCGTGGCCACGAGCTCGCCGACCCGGCGCGTCACGTGCGCGGCGAGGGCACCGTCGCCGGGGGCGTGGGTCGCCACGGTCACCGGTCCGTCGGGCGTCGTCACCCGCGTGGTGGGCGGGAGGGTGGCCGTGCCGGCGGTCGACGCCACCGCGTCGACGCACCACACCCGGGCGGCCAGGGCGTCGGCCCGCACCGCGTCGTCGCGCGCGACGTCCCCCGACCCGACGACGACGAGCCAGGCCTCGGCCAGGTCGTCGGCGTCGACCTCGTCAGCCGCCCGCCAGTCCAGCTCGCCCGACACGGCGAGCTCCTCGAGCTCCTCGCAGAGCCACGGCGCGATGACGGTGACGAGCGCGCCCGCCGCCACGAGCGCGCGCGCACCCTCGACGACGACGGGGCCGCCGCCGACGACCAGCGCGCGGCGGCCGGTGAGGTCGAGCCCGACGGGAAGCGTCATCGCGGGTGCTCTCCGGGAGCGACGGCATCCGCCATCGCCGCGGCGAGGGTGCGGCCGTCGTCGGGGTCGACGAGGAGGAAGGCGCCACCGCGGCGCGAGGTGGAGTACGCCTCGACCGGCAGCGGCGAGGCGAACCGCACGGTGACGCGGCCGATGTCGTTGAGCGAGAGCCGGTCGGTCGGTGCGAGGCGCAGCGCGTCGAGGTCGAGACGGCCGTCGATCGAGCGCACCACGGCGAGAACGGTGCGCGACCCGTGCTTGACGAGCAGCCGCGCCCCGGGTCGCAGGGCGTCGTCGCCGAGCCAGCAGGCGAGGGCGGTGACCTCCTGGCGCAGCGGCACCGGGTCCGCGGCGGCGGCGAGGAGGTCCCCGCGGCTGGCGTCGACGTCGTCGGTGAGCCGGATCGACACCGACTGCGGCGCGACCGCGACGTCGAGCGAGCGCTCCCCGAGGTCGATGCCGGCCACCGTGGTGCGCGAGCCGCTCGGGAGCACGACGACCTCGTCGCCGACCCGGACGGATCCGGAGGCGAGCTGGCCGGCGTACCCGCGGTACTCGACGTGCTCGGGGGAGCGGGCGGCGCCCTGGGGGCGGATGACGGCCTGCACCGGCATCCGGAACGACTCGTGCACCGGGTCGGTGTCGGGCGCAAGCGTCTCGAGCAGCTCGAGGAGGGAAGGGCCGTCGTACCAGGGGGTGTTGGCCGACCGGTCGACGACGTTGTCGCCGACCAGGGCCGAGACCGGCACGGCGTGGGCGTCGGGGATGCCGAGCTCGGTCGCGATGCCGCGCACGTCGGCGGCGACGGTGCGGAAGACGTCCTCGCTGTGCTCGACGAGGTCGATCTTGTTCACCGCGATGACGACGTGCGGCACGCGCATCAGGGCGGCGACGGCGAGGTGGCGGCGGGTCTGCTCGAGCACGCCCTTGCGGGCGTCGACGAGCAGCACGAGCGCGTCGGCGGTCGACGACCCGGTCACCGTGTTGCGGGTGTACTGCACGTGGCCGGGGCAGTCGGCGAGCACGAAGGAGCGCTGCGCCGTCGCGAAGTAGCGGTAGGCGACGTCGATGGTGATGCCCTGCTCGCGCTCGGCCCGCAGGCCGTCGGTGAGCAGCGCGAGGTCGGCCGAGGCCAGGCCCCGGTCGCGGCTGACCCGCTCGACGGCGTCGAGCTGGTCGGTGAGCACCGACTTCGAGTCGTGCAGCAGGCGGCCGACGAGCGTGGACTTGCCGTCGTCGACCGAGCCGGCCGTCGCGAGGCGCAGCAGGGTGCTCATCTGCGGGGTCCCCGTGAAGTCTCGGGCGGGAGAGCGCTGGTCCCACGCGCC
Organism: uncultured Actinomycetota bacterium; assembly: GCA_963811475.1. Lineage (GTDB taxonomy): Bacteria > Actinomycetota > Actinomycetes > Actinomycetales > Dermatophilaceae > Fodinibacter. The sequence continues at coordinate 108,270 of CAWERJ010000034.1, read as the reverse complement.
CACGCGAAGCGTGGGCCCCGTGCGTGGGCGAACTTCATGGGGTGCATCAGAAGTAGCCCTCCTTCTTGCGGTCCTCCATGGCGGCCTCGGAGATCCGGTCGTCGGCGCGGGTCGCGCCGCGCTCGGTCAGCGTGGAGGCGGCCACCTCGGTGACGACGTCGGTGACGGATGCCGCGTCGCTCTCGACGGCGCCGGTGCACGACATGTCGCCGACGGTGCGGTAGCGCACCCGCCGGGTGGCCACCGTCTCGCCGGCGCGCGGCTGCGAGACCGGGCCGACGGCCAGCAGCATGCCGTCGCGCTCGAAGACCTCGCGCTCGTGGGCGTAGTAGAGGCCGGGCAGCTCGATGCCCTCGCGCTCGATGTAGCGCCACACGTCGAGCTCGGTCCAGTTCGACAGGGGGAACACCCGCACGTGCTCGCCGGGGCGGTGCCGCGGGTTGAAGATGTTCCACAGCTCGGGGCGCTGGTTCTTGGGGTCCCACTGGCCGAAGTCGTCGCGCAGGCTGACGACGCGCTCCTTGGCGCGGGCCTTCTCCTCGTCGCGCCGGCCGCCGCCGAAGACGCCGTCGAAGCGGTGCCGGGCGATGGCGTCGAGCAGCGGCTGGGTCTGCAGCGGGTTGCGGGTGCCGTCGGCGCGCTCGCGCAGCCGGCCGTCGTCGATCCAGTCCTGCACCGACGCGACCTCGAGGCGCAGGCCGAGCCGCTCGACCGTCGCGTCGCGGTAGGCGAGCACCTCGGGGAAGTTGTGGCCGGTGTCGACGTGCAGCACCGGGAACGGGATCGGGGCCGGCCAGAACGCCTTCGCCGCGACGTGGAGCATGACGACGGAGTCCTTGCCGCCGCTGAAGAGCAGCACCGGCCGCTCGAGCTCGGCGGTGATCTCGCGGATGACGAGCATCGCCTCGCTCTCGAGCACGTCGAGCTGGCTGAGCACCGGCAGGGCGGTCGGCTGGGGCCGGTCGTGGTCACGTCGGTCGTCACGGGGAGCGCCTCGGTCAGGGTGTCGGTGGTGGTCACGGGTGCAGCCCGCACTCGGTCTTGGCGAACCCGGCCCAGCGGCCGGCGCGCGGGTCGTCACCGGGCGCGACGCGCTGGGTGCACGGCTCGCAGCCGATCGACGGGTAGCCGTCGGAGAGCAGGAGGTTCACCGGCACCCGGTGCTCGACGGCGTGGTCGACGACCTCGTCGAAGGTCCAGGCGGCCAGCGGGTTGAGCTTCACGAGCCCGAACTGCTCGTCGAACGTCACGAGTGGCGTGTCGGCGCGCGTCGGACCCTCGTCGCGCCGGATGCCGGTCACCCACGCCTCGTAGCCGGCCAGCGCCGCCTTGAGCGGCTCGACCTTGCGCATCCGGCAGCACGCGGCGGGGTCCCGCTCGTACAGGCGCGGGCCGTACTCGGCGTCCTGCTCGGCGACGGTGAGCGTCGGGAGCACGTCGACGACGGTGACGTCGAGCTCGTGGGCGACCTGCGCGCGCGTGCCGTAGGTCTCGGCGAAGTGGTAGCCGGTGTCGAGGAAGAGCACGTCGACGCCGGGCGCCGCCTTCGCGACGACCGCCGGGAGCACGGCATCCTGCATGCTGCACGCCACGGCGAGCGTGCCGGGGAAGCTTCGGGCCGCCCAGGCCGACACCTCGTCGGCGGTGGCGTCCGGGCCGAGCTCGCGGGCGCCGGCCTCGGCGAGGGCGCGCAGCTCGTCCCTGCTGCGCCTGGCGACGCGGGGTGGGTGCCGTGGTGGCCGTGGTGGTCGTCGTCATCGGAGCTCCTCCTCGTCGACGCGGTGGACCCAGCTGGAGAACGTCTCGCCGCCCGCGCGCTGGTCGAGCCAGCGGCGCACCAGCCGCTCGACGAGGTCGGGCAGGTCGGCGGCGGTGACCTTCAGGCCGCGCACGGTGCGGCCCAGGCCGGCCTCGTCGCGGTCCGGCCGAGGCGAGGCCCCCGCCGAGGTGCACCTGGAAGCCCGGCCTCCTGCTCGCCGTCGGTGGTGACGATCATGCCCCTTGAGGCCGATGTCGGCCACCTGGATGCGGGCGCAGGAGTTGGGGCAGCCGTTGACGTTGAGGGTGACCGGGGTGTCGAGCTGGTCGGTGACGTCGGCGAGGCGGCGCTCGAGCTCGGCGATCGCGGTGGCGGCGGTGGCCTTGGTCTCGACGATGGCGAGCTTGCAGAACTCGATGCCGGTGCACGCCATCGTGTGGCGGCGGAACGGGCTGGGGGACACCGAGAGCCCGATGCGCTCGAGCCCGGCTGACGAGGTCGTCGACGGCGTCCGGTGCGACGTCGAGGACGACGAGCTTCTGGTGCGGGGTGAGGCGCACCCGGTCGGTGCCGGCGGCCTCCATGAGGTCGGCCAGGCCGGTGAGCACGTCACCGCTGATCCGGCCGACGACCGGGGCCGCGCCGACGTAGTGGTTGCCGTCCTTCTGCAGGTGCACACCGACGTGGTCGCCGGGGCCCGTCGGCGGCGCCGGGGGAGGGCCGTCGGGCAGCGGGTGCCCGAGGTAGTCGGTCTCGAGCACCTCGCGGAACCTCTCGGGGCCCCACTCGGCCATGAGGAACTTCAGGCGTGCCTTGGTGCGCAGCCGGCGGTAGCCGTGGTCGCGGAAGATCGAGATGACGCCGAGCCACACGTCGGCCGCCTGGTCGGGGGCGACGAAGACGCCGATCCGCTCGGCGAGGCGCGGGGCGGTGGACAGCCCGCCACCGACCCAGAGGTCGTAGCCGGCGCCGAGCTCGGGGTGCACGACCCCGACGAGCGAGACGTCGTTGATCTCGTGGACGACGTCGAGGCTCGGGTGCCCGGTGACCGCCGACTTGAACTTGCGGGGAAGGTTGGCCAGCTCGGGGTCGCCGATGAAGCGCCGGGTGATCTCCTCGATCACCGGGGTCGGGTCGAGGATCTCGTCGGCCGCGATGCCGGCGAGCGGGCTGCCGAGGATGACGCGCGGGGTGTCGCCGCAGGCCTCGGTGGTCTGCAGCCCGACCGCCTCGAGGCGGCGCCAGATCTCGGGCATGTCCTCGACGCGGATCCAGTGGTACTGGATGTTCTGCCGGTCGCTGATGTCGGCGGTGCCGCGGGCGAACTCGTGGCTGATGTCGGCGAGCACGCGCAGCTGGCGCAGGGTCAGGGCGCCGCCGTCGAGCCGCACCCGGAGCATGAAGTACTCGTCGGAGAGCTCGGTGTCGTCGAGCTGGGCGGTGCGCCCGCCGTCGATGCCGGGCTTGCGCTGCGTGTACAGGCCCCACCAGCGGAACCGTCCGCTGAGGTCCTGCGGCGGGATGGAGGCGAAGCCCTCCTTGGCGTAGACCTGCTCGATGCGGGCCCGCACGTTGAGGCCGCCGTCCTCCTGCTTCCACGCCTCGTTGGCGTTGAGCGGCTCACGCCCGTCGACGGCCCACTGGCCGTTCGAGCGGCCGGCCCGCGGAGGGCGCAGGGCCCGGCCGGGCGCGGCCTCGGTCGGGTGGGCGGTCATCGGGTGTCCCCTGGCGTCGGAAGATGCAAGCGTTATCAAATGTATAACGCGCACTTATCCCCGAGCGACCGGTCCACGATGTGGGCGAGGGAGTATCGATCGAACACGTGTTCGATCCTCCGGCGCCGCGACGGCCCTCCGCTGCGCACCGGGACGCCGGGATCGCCCGCCGGTCGCCGGTCGGCGTCCGGCGCCAGTGCGGTCGGAGGCCCACCGGGCTGGCCACCCGGCGTGCCACCGCCCGGCCAACGGGGCTGGGACCACCGGGCCTCTGCCTGGCTGCTCGACCACTGCCCACCCGACTACCGGCTCTACCCCGCCTGGCGACGGCATCCGGTCGCCCTGGCGTGGTTCACCGTCCGACACCTCGACGCCCAGCTCGAGGCGATGCGCTCGGCCTACCGCGAGGTGCGCGTCGACCTCGTCGACGACATCGGCCCGGAAGGCGTGGCCCAGGTCCTCGCCGACCTCGAGTGCGAGGGGGTGCGCCTGCTGTCGGCACGCCGGGCGGCGGGCCTGCTCCTCGACGCCCTGCGCGGCCTCGAGTTCGTGCCGAAGCTCTGACGAGACCTCTCCGGTGGAACGGTGTCGCATCCGGCTGTCGCCGTTCGTGGGACGGGTGAACGCGGGCCACCGGGTCCGCCGGAGCAGTCACCGCCCCAACCCGACGTCGGCTGACCGGCGGCCCCGGACACCCGACACCGTGACGGGCCCCCCGGACGCGAGCGCCTAGACTCGGGGGGTTCGCACGCTCGGGAGATCAGGGAGGTCGGCGCCGGTGAGCCTGCTCGAGCGCATCGAGGGACCCGACGACCTCAAGGCGTTGGGCGCCGAGCAGCTGCCCGCCCTCGCCGACGAGATCCGGCACTTCCTCGTCGAGGAGGTCTCGCGCACCGGTGGCCACCTCGGCCCCAACCTCGGCGTCGTCGAGCTCACCATCGCCATCCACCGGGTGTTCGACTCGCCGCGCGACACCGTCGTGCTCGACACCGGCCACCAGTCCTACGTGCACAAGCTGCTCACCGGGCGGCACGACTTCACCGGGCTGCGCACGGCCGGGGGGCTGTCGGGCTACCCCAGCCGCACCGAGTCGGTGCACGACGTCGTCGAGAACTCGCACGCCTCGACCTCGCTGTCGTGGGCGCACGGCATCGCCGCGGGACGCGTCGTGAGCGGCGAGCGCGACCGGCACACCGTCGCGGTCATCGGCGACGGGGCGCTCACCGGCGGCATGGCGTGGGAGGCCCTCAACAACATCGCGGCCGAGCCCGACCTGCCGCTGGTCATCGTCGTCAACGACAACGAGCGGTCCTACGCCCCGACCCGCGGCGGCCTGGCCGACCACCTCGCGACCCTGCGCACGACGCGCGGCTACGAGCGCTTCCTCGACTGGGGCAAGCACACCCTCTCGCGCACGCCGGTGGTGGGCGGGGCGATGTACGAGACGCTCCACGGGGTCAAGAAGGGCATCAAGGACATCGTCGCCCCGCAGGGCCTGTTCGAGGACCTCGGCCTGAAGTACCTCGGCCCCGTCGACGGTCACGACGAGCAGGCCATCGAGGCGGCCCTGCGCAAGGCTCGCGCGTTCGGCGGCCCGGTCCTCGTGCACGTGCTGACCCAGAAGGGCCGTGGCTACGACCCCGCCATCACCGACGAGGCCGACCAGTTCCACGCCGTCGGCGTCATCAACCCGGAGACCGGGCTGCCCCTCGAGATCGCCGGCCGCAGCTGGACCGACGAGTTCAGCGACGAGATGGTCCGCATCGGCGCCGAGCGCCCCGACGTCGTCGCGATCACGGCCGCGATGATGATCCCGGTGGGCCTGCGGGACTTCTGCGAGCGCTTCCCCGACCGCACCTTCGACGTCGGCATCGCCGAGCAGCACGCGCTGACCATGGCGGCCGGCCTGTCGTACGCCGGGCTGCACCCGGTCGTCGCCGTGTACGCGACGTTCCTCAACCGCGCCTTCGACCAGCTGCTCATGGACTGCGCGCTCCACCGTGCCGGGGTGACGGTGGTCCTCGACCGCTCGGGCATCACCGGGCCCGACGGCGCCTCCCACCACGGCATGTGGGACATGTCGATCAGCGGGGTCGTGCCGGGCCTGCACCTCGCCGCGCCGCGCGACGCCCAGCAAGTGGCGCGCGCCGTGCGCGCCGCCGTCGACGTCGCCGACGCCCCGTCGGTGGTCCGCTTCCCGAAGGGACCGGTGGCCGCCCCGGTGGTCGCCGTGCGCACCGCTCGGCACGGTCGACGTGCTCGCCGAGCCCGACGACGGTGACGTCGACCTGCTTCTCGTCGGCATCGGCTCGATGGCCACGACGGCGCTGGCCGCCGCCGAGAAGCTCGCTGCCGAGGGCCTGCGGGTGCGGGTCGTCGACCCGGTGTGGGCGCTGCCGGTGAGCGACGACCTCGTGACCCTGGCCGGCGCTGCAGGCCGCGTCGCGGTCGTCGAGGACAACGTCGTCGTGGGCGGCATCGGCTCGCAGGTGACCCTCGCCCTGCGCGAGGCCGGCTCGGACGTACCGGTGGACTGCCTCGGCATCCCCAAGCGCTTCCTCGACCACGGCTCGCGGGGTCAGGTGCTCGACGGCATCGGACTCACGCCGGATGCCGTGGCGGGTCACCTCCGCGCCCGGCTGGGCTGACACCGACTCCGGCCCGCGCCCTACGCCCGGAGCGAACCCGCTGGACCTCCACGCCACCGACCGGTTGGCTGTCCGGATGAGGATGCTCGTGCTCGGGGGAACCGCGTGGCTGGGCCGGACCGTCGCTGCCGAGGCCGTGCGGCGTGGCCACGACGTCACGTGCCTGGCCCGCGGGAGTGCCGAGCCGCCCGCCGGCGCCACCTTCATCAGCGCCGACCGCGACCTCGAGGACGGGCTGGCCCCCGTCGCGGGCGAGGAGTGGGACGCCGTCGTCGACGTCACCCGGCATCCGGGGCACGCCCGGCGAGCCGTCCGCGACCTCACCGCCGCCCACCGGGTCCTCGTGTCGACGGGCAACGTCTACGCGCGGTTCGACCGGCTGGAGCAGGACGAGGACTCACCCCTGCGCGCCCCGCTCGACGGTGACGTCATGACGAGCATGGAGGTCTACGGGGAGGCGAAGGTGGCCTGCGAGAGCGGCCGTTCGGGCCGCCGAGGGTCCGGCCGACCATCGTCCGGTCGGGCCTGATCGGCGGGCCGGGCGACTGGTCGGGCCGCACGGGCTACTGGCCCTGGCGGTTCGCCCATCCGGTCGGGGAGCGCGTCGTCGTCCCCGACGACCTCGACTTCCCCTGCGCCGATGATCGACGTGCGCGACCTCGCGGCGTGGCTGGTCACGGCATCCGAGCAGCGCCTCGACGGCACGTTCAACGCCACGGGCCCCACGACGCCGCTGCACGACGTGCTGGCCACCTCGGCACGCGTGGCCGGCTCCACGGCAACCCCCCTGCCCGTCGGTCGCGACCGCCTGGCCGAGCTCGGCATCGGGGCGTGGATGGGCCCGGCGTCACTGCCCCTGTGGATCGACGACGAGGAGTGGCGCGGGTTCGCCACCCTGGCGACGGCGCGGGCCCGCGCCGCCGGCCTGACGACGCGTCCGCTCGAGGAGACGCTGCGCGACACGCTCGCGTTCGAGGAGATGCGCAGCGAACCGCGGGCGGCGGGGCTCGCGACGACGACGAGCGACGGGTGCAGGAGGCCGTGCTCGGCTGAGCCGGTCCAGCCCCTGCGCTGGGTCAGATGTCGCGGAACGTCTCGATCGTCGCGCCGAGGGCGTTGAGGCGCTCGGCGAGGTCCTCGTAGCCGCGGTTGATGACGTAGACGTTGCGCAGCACCGACGTGCCGGGGGCGGCCAACATCGCGAGGAGGATGACGACCCCGGGTCGCAGTGCCGGCGGGCACATGACCTCGGCCGCTCGCCACTTCGGCGTGGGGCCGGTGATCATCAGCCGGTGGGGGTCGAGCAGCTGCACCTGGCCGCCGATCTTCGTCAGCTCGGTGAGGTAGATGGCGCGGTTCTCGTACACCCAGTCGTGGATCATCGTCGTGCCCTCGGCGCAGGCCGCGATGAGCGCGAAGAACGGCAGGTTGTCGATGTTGAGGCCGGGGAACGGCATCGGCGCGATCTTGTCGACCGGCGCCTTGAGGGCGCTGGGGTGGATGGTGAGGTCGACGAGGCGGGTGTGCCCGTTCTTGGCGCGGTACTCGTCGGTCTTGTCGACCCGCAGGCCCATCTCCTCGAGCGTGGCGAGCTCGATCTCGAGGAACTCGATCGGCACGCGCTCGATGGTGATCGTCGACTCCGTGACGACGGCGGCCGCGATGAGGCTCATCGCCTCGATGGGGTCCTCGGAGGGGAAGTACTCGATGTCGACGTCGATGTCGGCCACGCCGGTCACCGTCAGCGTCGTCGAGCCGATGCCCTCGATCCGCACGCCGAGGGCCTGGAGGAAGAAGCACAGGTCCTGGACCATGTAGTTGGGGGAGGCGTTGCGGATGACCGTGGTTCCGGGGTGCCGGGCGGCCGCCATGAGGACGTTCTCGGTCACCGTGTCGCCGCGCTCGGTGAGCACGATGGCCCGCTGCGGCTCGCGGGCGTTGCCCACGGCAGCCTCGTAGAACCCGTGCGTGGCCGCCACGTCGAGGCCGAACGCCTTGAGGGCCGACAGGTGCGGCTCGATGGTGCGGGTGCCGAGGTCGCAGCCCCCGGCGTACGGCAGCTGGAAGCTCGGCAGCTCGTGGAGCAGCGGGCCGAAGAACATGATCACCGTGCGCGTGCGCCGCGCCGCCTCGACGTCGATGCTGGCGAGGTCGAGGCGGGCGGGCGGCACGATCTCGAGGTCGTTGCTGTCGGGCAGCCAGCGGACGCGCACGCCGATCGACGTCAGCACCTCGATGATCCGGTTGACCTCCTCGATCCGGGCGAGGCTGCGCAGGGTCGTGCGGCCCTTGTTGAGCAGGCTCGCGCAGAGCAGGGCGACCGCCGCGTTCTTGCTCGTCTTCACCGGGATCGAGCCCGAGAGCTTGTGGCCCCCGACGATCCGCAGGTGCTGCGGGCCGCTGTGGCCCAGCGAGACGAACTCGCTGTCGAGCTTCTCGCCGACGCGGGCGAGCATCTCCAGAGAGAGGTTCTGCTTGCCCTGCTCGATGCGCGCCACGGCGCTCTGGCTCGTGCCGAGCAGGTCGGCGAGCTCGCTCTGGGTCAGGCCCTGGTGGCGTCGAGCGTCACGGATCAGGGTGCCGATCCGGGTCAGGTAGGTGTCGGAGGTGGTCACAGTCACCGCGCCATCGTAGATCACATGTGAGATATCCGGGGGCACGGCACCGCGAAACCGGGACGGCTCGCCGTGGGCGGCGGCACGGCATCCCCCGGTCTCAGGCGGGGACGCTCGCCACCCCGGCCGGGAGGAGTCGGCGACCGAGCACCCGCTCGGACGCCCCCTCGCGGTCGAGCAGGGGGCAGAGCCCGCCGTTCCAGAACTGGAAGCCGGCCCCGGTGATCATCGCGAGGTCGATGTCCATCGGGGCGGCGACGACGCCCTCGGCGAGCATCCGCCCGACCTCGTCGGCGAGCACTCCGAGGATCCGTTCCCGGGCCTGGTCGACGGTGAGCTCGACCGGGTGCTCGGGGTGCTCCGCCATGGCGAGGACCTCCGGGTCGGGGACGGGCCGGCCGCCCTCCATCCGGTAGTAGCCGCGCTTGCCCGCCTCGACGAGGCGGCGCAGGCTCGGCGAGACGTGGAAGCGGTCGCCGAACGCCCGGTGCAGCGTCTCGCTGTTGTGCAGGGCGATTGCCGGTCCGACCAGCCCGAGCAGCACGAACGGCGGCATCGGAGCCATTCCGGCGACGGCCCGGTCGGCCGCCGCCACCGGGGTGCCCTCGTCGACGATCCGCGAGAACTCGCCCATGAAGCGGGCGAGGAGGCGGTTGACGACGAAGGATGCCGTGTCCTTGACCCTGATCGTCGTCTTGCCGAGGGCGCGGCCGGTCGCGAACGCGGTGGCGAGGGCGGCGTCGTCGGTGTGCTCGCCCGGGATGATCTCGAGCAGCGGCATCACGGCGACCGGGTTGAAGAAGTGGAAGCCCACGACCCGCTCGGGGTGCTGGAGCAGGCTCGCCATCTCGGTGATCGACAGCGACGAGGTGTTGGTCGCGAGCACGCACTCAGGCGAGACCACGGCCTCGACCTCGGCGAACACCTGCTGCTTGACGGCCATCTCCTCGAAGACGGCCTCGATGACGAAGTCGGCGTCGGCGAAGCCGTCCTTGGACGTCGAACCGGTGACGAGGCCCTTGAGGAACGAGGCCGAGTCCGGGGACACCCGGCGCCTGCCGAGCAGCTCGTCGACCTCCGCGTGGACCCAGCCCACGCCCTTCGCCACGCGCTCCTCGTCGAGGTCGGTCATGACGACGGGTACGCCGAGCCGGCGGGCGAGGAGCAGGGCGAGCTGGCCGGCCATCAACCCGGCGCCCACGATGCCGACCTTGGTCACCGGCCGGGCGAGGGCCTTGTCGGGGGCACCGGCCGGGCGCTTGGCCCGCTTCTGCACGAGGTCGAAGGCGTAGAGGCCGGCGCGCAGCTCGTCGGTCATGACGAGGTCGCCGAGCGCGTCGTCCTCCGCGGCGAACGCCTCGTCGCGGGTCGAGGTGCGCGCGGCGCGGACCAGCTCGACGGCTCGCAGCGCGCCGGGGGCCCGGCCACCGGTCTTCGCGAGGACGACCTTTCGCGCGGAGTCACAGGCGGCGTCCCAGGTGGCCTCGTCGGTGTCGACCTCGCGACGCTGCACCGACGACCGCGCCCGTGAGGACGCCGGAGGCCCACCGCAGCGAGTCCTCGAGGAAGTCGGCCGGCTCGAGCAGGACGTCGGCGATGCCCAGTGCCGCGACCTCCTTCGCCTTGAGCATCCGGTTCTGCGACAACGGGTTCTCGACGATGACCTTGAGGGCGTCCGCGGCCCCGACGAGGTTCGGCAGCAGGTAGCAGCCTCCCCAGCCGGGCACGAGGCCGAGGAAGGTCTCGGGCAGGGCGAACGCCGCGGCGCCACCGGAGATCGTGCGGTGGTCGCAGGCGAGCGCCACCTCGACGCCACCGCCCATCGCGGCCCCGTTGACGAACGCGAAGGTCGGCACCGGCAGGTCCTGGATCGCCGCGAACGCCGCGTGCCCGGCCCGGGCGATGGACAGGGCCTGCTCGCGCTCGGTCACGTAGGGCATGCCGGACAGGTCGGCGCCGACGGCGAAGACGAAGGGCTTGCCGGTGATGCCGACGGCCTGGATCTCCCCGGCCTCGGCTCGGGTGCGCAGGGCGTCGATGGTGGCCTGCAGCCCCGCGATGCCCTGCGGCCCGAAGGTGGTGGGGCGGGTGTGGTCCAGCCCGTTGTCGAGCGTGACGAGGGCCAGGATGCCGGTGCCCCCGGGCAGCGCGACGTCCTGCACCGGGGTGCGGGTCACGACCTCCTCGGGCATGCCCGGGGCCGTGACCGGGGACTGCGTCGTCGTCGTCATGCTCGGGCCTCCGTGCCGTAGTCCGCGTGGTGGGGGTTCTCCCAGATGACGCAGCCACCCATGCCGATGCCGATGCACATCGCCGTGAGGCCGTAGCGCACCTCGGGGTGCTCCTCGAAGTGGTGCGCCAGCTGGCTCATGAGCCGCACGCCGGAGGAGGCGAGCGGGTGGCCCGTCGCGATCGCCCCGCCCCAGGGGTTGACCCGCGCGTCGTCGTCGGCGATGCCGAAGTGGTCGAGAAAGGCGAGCACCTGCACGGCGAACGCCTCGTTGAGCTCGAACAGGCCGATGTCCTCGATCCCGAGCCCGGCCGTGCGCAGGGCCTTCTCGGTGGCGGGGACCGGGCCGATGCCCATGACCTCGGGCTCGACACCGACGAACGCGTAGGACACCAGGCGCATCCGTACCGGCAGGCCGAGCTCCCCGGCGGCGGCCTCGGAGGCGAGGAGGCAGGCGGTCGCACCGTCGTTGAGGCCCGCCGCGTTGCCGGCGGTGACGTTGCCGTGCGGCCGGAAGGGGGTCTTCAGGGCGGCGAGCTCCTCGACCGTGGTGCCGGGACGGGGCGGTTCGTCGGTCGTGGCGAGCCCCCAACCCTTCTCGACGTGGCGCGTCGCGACCGGGACGAGGTCGGGCTGCACCTTCCCGCTCGCATAGGCGGCCGCCAGCTTGCGCTGGCTGTCCACGGCATACGCGTCGCACCGCTCCTTGGTCAGGTGCGGGAAGCGGTCGTGGAGGTTCTCGGCCGTCCTGCCCATGACGAGGGCCGACTCGTCGACGATCCGCTCGGCGACGATGCGCGGGTTGGGGTCGATGCCTTCGCCCATGGGGTGACGACCCATGTGCTCGACGCCACCGGCGATCGCGACGTCGATGGCCCCGAAGCCGATCGACGAGGCGACGTTGGTCACCGCGGTCATCGCTCCGGCGCACATCCGGTCGACGGAGTACCCCGGCGTGCTCTTGGGCAGCCCGGAGAGCAGGGCGGCGAGGCGACCCAGGGTCAGCCCCTGGTCACCGATCTGGGTGGTCGCGGCGACGGCGACCTCCTCGACCCGGTCCTTCGGCAGCTCGGGGTGGCGCCGCAGCAGCTCGCGGATGCACTTGATGACGAGGTCGTCGGCACGGGTCTGGGCGTACATGCCCTTCTCGCCCGCCTTGCCGAAGGGGGTGCGGACGCCGTCGACGAAGACGACCTCCTGGAGCGCGCGCGGCACGGGGGCCTCCCTGGACGTGGGGGTCGGCCCGGTCGCCCGGGCCCTGACGACCTACCGTACTAAGCGGACGCTTAGTCGCGCAGGGCGGCCCGTGGTGACAGCGGTCACGCCGGGGCGGGCGAGACGATCTGGATGAGGTTGCCGCAGGTGTCGTCGAGCACGGCGGTGACGACCGGCCCCATGGCCGCCGGCGGCTGGGTGAACACGACGCCGGCCGAGGTGAGCCGGGCGTGCTCGGCCTCCACGTCGTCGACCGAGAACGCCGTGAACGGGATGCCGTCGGCCACCAGTGCCGCCTTGAAGGTCCGGGCCGCGGGGTGCTGGTCGGGCTCGAGCACGAGCTCGACCCCGTCCGGCGCGTCGGGGCTGACCACCGTGAGCCACGCGTGGTCGCCGAGCGGCACCTCGGTCTTCTTGCGGAAGCCGAGCACCCGCGTGTAGAAGTCCAGTGCCTTGGCCTGGTCGTCGACGAGCACGCTCGTCAGGGTGATCCTCATCGGTCAGGTCCTCTCGTCGGGCGGCGCCACCGCTCGCGCAGCGGTGCCAGGGGAGTGGTGTCGAGGTCGTGGAAGGTGTAGCGGCCCTCGCGCCGCCGCGAGACGAGCCCCGCCGTCTCGAGCACCTCGAGGTGCTGGGAGATCGCCTGGCGGCTCGAGGTGAGCCCGTGGGCCGTGGCCATCCGGGCGCACAGCTCGAAGAGGGTCTGGCCGTCACGCTCGCTGAGCGCGTCGAGCAGGGCCCGTCGGGTGGGGTCCGCGAGCGCCTTGAACACGGCATCCGCATCGTCCACGGGCCCCACCATAGGCAAGTGAACGCTTGCCTGTCAACGTGAGTCGGGTCCCGCGCGCACTCGACGCGGTCAGGGGTCGGGGAACTGCTCGAACGCCGCGACGAGCATCGGCCCGACGATCTCGGCCTGCCACGGCCGGGCGCCCTGGTCGAGCAGGGCGCGGGTGAAGGCGGCCAGGTCGTGGTCGGACGGCGGCTGCCAGACGACCCTGCGCAGGGGGTCGGGGGAGCAGACGTTCTCGACCGGGATCACCCGCTCCTCGGCGAACTCGACGAGGGCGGCCCGCGTCGCCCCCAGGCGGTCCGCGGCCACCGGGTTCTTGTCGGCCCAGACCCGGGGCGGCGGGGGTCCGTCGGAGGGCAGCGTCCGGGGCGGCAGGTCGTCCTCGGGGATCTCCAGGGCCCGGCGGACGGCCTCGACCCACTGCCGGCCGTACCGGGCGATGGCCCGGTGCCCGCCGGGGAGGTCCGCCGTCGTGCGTGGCGCCGTGCGCGCGATCTCGACGAGCGCGGCATCCGGCAGCACCCTCCCGATCGAGGTGTCGCGCTCGCGAGCGATGTCGTCGCGGGCGTACCAGAGCTCGCGCACGACGGCCACCGACCGGCGCGAGCGCAGGGTGTTCAGGCCCGACGTGCGCCGCCAGGGGTCGACCCGCTCGGTCGGGGCCCAGCTGAGCAGCGCGCTGAACTCCTGGCGGGCCCACTCGTCCTTGCCCTGCCGGGCGAGGTCCACGCCCATGAGGTTGCGCAGCTCGTCGAGCACCTCGACGTCGAGCGCCGCGTAGCGCAGCCACGGCTCGGGCAGCGGGCGGGTGGACCAGTCGACCGCGGAGTGCTCCTTGGCCAGGCTGAGCCCGAGGTAGTGCTCGACCACGGCGGCCAGGCCGACCCGGGGCAGGCCGAGGATGCGGCCCGCGAGCTCGGTGTCGAACAGCTGGCGCGGCCGCAGGCCCACCTCGGCGAGGCAGGCGAGGTCCTGCGTCGCGGCGTGGAGGATCCACTCGGCCGCGCCGATCGCGTCGTCCAGCGGGGTGAGGTCCGGGCACCCCATCGGGTCGATGAGCCACGTGCCGGCCCCCTCACGGCGCACCTGCACGAGGTACGCGCGCTGCCCGTAGCGGTAACCCGACGCGCGCTCGGCGTCGATCGCCACCGGACCCTCGCCGCCGGCCACGGCCTCGGCGGCACGGGCCAGCTCGCGCTCGGTCTCGACGACGCGGGGGACGCCGTCGGCCGGCTCGTCGAGGGGCACCGGCGGGACGGGGCCGCCCTCGGCGGCCGGGGTGGTGGTCTGGGGGCCCATTCAGCGACGTGGTCCGGGCAGGGCGACCACGCCCTCGGGCAGCGGCGGGAGCCCGGCGACCGTGCACAGCAGGTCGGACCAGGCGAGGAGGTGCTCACCGACCTCCGGGCCGAGCGGGGTCCAGGACGCCCGGACCTCCATCTCGACGCTCGCCGGCCGGTCGGCCAGCCCCGCGAAGCTCTGCGAGACGACGCGGGTGACCGTGCCCGCCTCGGCGACGTAGCCGACCCCACGGGCGTCGAGGGCGTCCACGAGCCAGCTCCAGCCGACCTCGCCGAGCAGGGGGTCGGTGGCGAGCTCGGGTTCGAGCGCAGCCCGGGCGAAGGTCACCGCCCGCCACTCGCCGCCCCACGGCTCGGGGGCAGCGGGGTCGTGCAGGAGGACGAAGCGGCCCGAGGCGAGGTCGTCGTCGGTGTCGCGCGGGTCGACGACGTCGGCCGTCAGCGCGACGGCGTACGGGGCGATGCGCTGGGGGGCGGGGACCTCGGTGAGCCGGATCTCCGGGCGCAGCCGGGCGCGGCGGAGGTCCTCGAGGGCCCGGGCGAACTCGGGCGACTCCCGTCCTGACACGGTGCGGCTGGACACCTCGCAAATGTAAGCCGTGCCGGTGCTGCGGGCGCGAGGGCACGCCGGAACGCACCGGCACGGCGTCGCTACGCTTCGGCGGGTGCTGAGCGTGCTGGCCCTGGCCTCCTCCCTCGTGTGGGGGACCTCCGACTTCTTCGCCGGGCTCGCCTCGCGCCGTCGCCCGGCGGTCGCCGTGGTGGGCTGGACCCAGGCCCTGGCGCTCCTCGTCGTCTCCCTCGTCGTCGCCGTGCGATGGGACACCGTCTCGTGGTCCGGCTGGCCGCTGTGGGCCCTCGCGGCGGGGCTCACCGGCATGGGTGGGCTGGTCTGCTTCTACTCGGCGCTGTCCGTGGGGACGATGGGCGTCGTCGCCCCCATCGCGGCCCTCGGCGTGGTGGTGCCCGTCGTGCTCGGGGTCGCCACCGGCGAAGCGCCCTCGCCCTGGGCCTGGGTCGGGATGCTCGTCGCCATCACCGGCGTCACCCTCGCGTCGGGCCCGGAGCTGAGCGGCGACGTCTCACCGCGGCCGGTGGTGCTGGCGGCATGCGCGGCGGTCGGGTTCGGGCTGACCCTGTTCTGCCTCGACCGGGGCGCACGCGAGTCCACGCTGATGACCCTGTGGGGGATGCGGGTGACCTCCGTGACGATCCTCGTCGTCGTCGCGCTCGCGCTGCGGACCGCCGGTGGCGTCACCGTCCGCGAGACACCGGCCCTGCTCGCCATCGGCTGCGGCGACCTCCTCGCGAACGGCCTGTTCGCCGTCGCCTCCTCGCGCGGGCAGGTCAGCGTCGCGTCGGTGCTCGGGTCGCTGTACCCGGTCGTCACGACGGTCTGGGCCAGGGTGCTCCTCGACGAGCGGCTCCGCCGGGTGCAGCAGGTCGGGGTGGCCCTGGCCGTGAGCGGTGCCGCCGTCACCGCCATCTGACGGCCTCCACAGCGCGGGTGGTCGACCCTCGACAACGATCCGACCCGGCCGCGCCGAGTGGGAGGATGTCTCGTCGTGACCCCCGCTGAGACCACCGACCAACCGCTGCCGACCGCCGGCTCCGACCACCGCCGGGGATGCCGTCCGCGCCGCGACCGCGGACTCGGCCCTCGTGCGCGCGACCCGTCGGCAGCCGGTTCCCCACACCCCGGTGTGGTTCATGCGCCAGGCCGGCCGGTCGCTGCCCGAGTACCGCCGCGTCCGCGAGGGCGTCGGCATGCTCGAGTCGTGCCGCCGGCCCGACCTCGTCACCGAGATCACCCTCCAGCCGGTGCGCCGGCACGGCGTCGACGCCGCGATCTTCTTCTCCGACATCGTCGTGCCGCTCTCGGCGATCGGCGTCGACCTCGACATCGTCCCCGGGGTGGGGCCGGTGGTCGCCTCCCCGATCCGCTCCCGCGCCGACCTCGCCCAGCTGCGCGACCTCACCCCGGACGACGTCCCGGACATCACCGAGTCGGTGCGCCTCCTCACCGCCGAGCTGGGCGCGACCCCCCTCATCGGCTTCGCGGGGGCGCCGTTCACCCTCGCCTCCTACCTCGTCGAGGGCGGGCCGTCGAGGAACCACGAGCACACCAAGGCCCTCATGCACGGCGACCCCCGGCTGTGGCACGACCTGTGCGCCCAGCTCGCCCAGATCTCGGGGGCGTTCCTCCGGGTCCAGGCCGAGGCGGGCGCCTCCGTCGTCCAGCTCTTCGACTCCTGGGCCGGCGTGCTCAGCCGCGCCGACTACACGGCATCCGTGCAACGCCACTCGGCCACGGCGCTCGGGGCGGTCGCCGACCTCGGCGTGCCGCGCATCCACTTCGGCGTCGGCACGGGGGAGCTGCTCGCGCTCATGGGCGAGGCGGGCGCCGACGTCGTCGGCGTCGACTACCGGGTCTCGCTCTCCGACGCGCTCGCTCGGCTCGGCGTCCGCTACGCCCTGCAGGGCAACCTCGACCCGGCGCTGCTCTTCGCTCCGTGGGAGCCGCTCGAGCGGCGGGTCCGCGACATCGTCGACGAGGGGCGCGCGGCGCCGGGGCACGTCTTCAACCTCGGGCACGGGGTGCTGCCCGACACCGACCCCGACGTGCTGACCCGCGTCGTCGACCTCGTCCACGAGGTGTCCCGGCGGTGACCCGCACGCCACCGCTGGGGGACGGTCGGCTGCGCCTGGAACCGCTGTGCGTCGACCACGCCGTCGAGATGGAGTCGGTCCTGCGGGATGCCGGGCTCTACACCTTCACGGGCGGCTCGCCGCTGTCTCGCGGGCGCGTTGGAGCTGCGCTACGCGCGGCAGGTCGCCGGGTCGCCGGACCCGCAGGAGGAGTGGCACAACTGGGTCGTGCGGCTCGGGGACGACGGCCCGGCGGTGGGGTACGTGCAGGCCACGGTCCGGCCCGGTGACGGGGTGGCCGAGCTGGCCTGGGTGGTCGGCTCGCCGTGGCAGGGTCGCGGGCTGGCGCGCGATGCTGCGGCGTTGGTGCTCGCCGAGCTGGCGGCCCGGGGTGTGCCCCGCATCGTCGCGCACATCCTCCCGGACCACGTGGCCTCGCAGCGGGTCGCGGCCGCCCTGGGGATGGCTCCGACGGACCGGCTCGTCGACGGCGAGGTCGAGTGGGTGCTCGAGCGCCGCGCCGACGGGTGATGCAGCGGGCACAGCAGGGCGCGCGAGGTGCAGCACCATGCTTCAGTGCCGCCGCACGCGCAGCGTGCCGCGCCTTGGCACGCCGGGCGATAAGGGTTTGCCCTCCGCAAGCGCGCCCGGTTGACTGGCGGACTGCCCACACCCTCGCCCCCCGGGAGACCCGTGACCTCGTCGCAGACACCGTCCGGCATCGCGTACGACCGCAGCGGGCCGCCCGGTGCCACCCCTGTCGTGCTCGTGCACGCAGGCGTCGCCGACCGCCGGATGTGGGACCCGCAGTGGCAGGGGCTCACCGACGTCCGGGATGCCGTGCGCCTGGACCTGCGCGGCTTCGGTGACTCCGAGCGAGCGACCGTCTGCGGCGCTCGACCCGGTCGCCGACGTGCTCGAGGTGCTCGACGGGCTGGGCATCCGGGAGTGCCACCTCGTCGGCTCCTCGCTGGGGTCCGGCGTCGCCGTCGACGTCGCGCTGACCCGGCCCGGCCTCGTGCGCTCGCTGCTGCTCGCCCCGCCCGGCGGCAGCCTGCTCACCGAGCGCACCGCCGACGTCGCGGCCTTCGCCGCTCGGGAGAACGCCGCCGTCGCCGCCGGTGACCTCGACGCCGCCGTCGAGGCGAACGTCGAGGCCTGGGTGGTCGGGCCCGGCCGCCAGGCCGGCGACGTCGACCCGGCGGTCACGGCATCCGTGCGGGTCATGCAGCGGCGCGCGTTCGAGATCGACGAGGCCTGGGGCGCAGACGACCCGGAGGAGGTCGAGCTGGACCCGCCGGCCGTCGACCGGCTCGAGGACCTGAACCAGCCGGTGCTCCTCGTCGTGGGCGGCCACGACCTCGAGACCGTGCACCTCGCGGCCGACCGGCTGCAGGCCGGGGCGCCGCGGGTACGTCGCGTGGACGTCCCCGGCGCGGCGCACCTGCCGTCGATGGAGGAGCCCGAGGCGTTCCTCGGGCTCCTCCTCGACTGGGTCGCGGAGCAGGACGGCTAGCCCGCCGCTTCCTCGGCGGCCTCAGGCCGCGGGCGGTGGCTGCACGGCCGGCTGGGTCGCCACCGGGTGCCGGGCGTCCGGCGACGCAGCCAGACGAGCAGCGGCACGAGCACGAGGGCGAGCACGACGGCGAAGGGCAGCACCGCGCCGAACACGGTGAGCAGCACGGTGACGGAGCCGGTGAACGCGGTCCAGCCGGCGCTCAGCCCGGCGAGGAAGCCGGTGTCGTCGTCGGCCTCCTCGAGGACCTTCTCGTCGGTGCTGAGCCGGACCTCGACGGGCGCCATCGACACGGCGTCGTCGAGCGCGGCGAGCTGGGTCTGGGTCGCCTCGAGGTCGGCCTCGCGCCGCGACAGCTCGGCCTCGAGCGTGACGATGTCGGCGAGCCGGGTCGCCTGCGTCATCAGCGCGCGCACCCGCTCGACGCTCGCCTGCATGGTCTTCACCCGCGACTGCGTGTCGACGTACTGCGCCGTGACGTCGTCGGTCGAGGCGTTGCGCGAGTGCACCTCGCCGAGGGCTGCCAGGCGGTCGAGCGTGACGTCGAGGGCGTCGGTCGGGACCGAGATGGTGACCGTGCTGTAGCCGCCGAGGTCCGGTGCGTCCGGCTCGCTCGAGATGGCCTCGGCGAGGACCACCCCCTTCGCGGCGGCGGCGACGGCCCGCACCTTCGCGGCAGCCGCGTCGACGTCGGGGACGGTCAGCGAGATGTCCGCGCGCCGGCTCAGCTTGCGGTCGTACACGGCCGGGGCGACGCCCACCGCGCCCTCGGCGGCCTTGACCCCTGCGGAGCCCGGCTCGGCCGCGGACGCGTCACCGCCTCCAGCGGTGTCACCGTCGCGAGGGGCGGACTGCTCGTCGACGGCCGCGCCGGAGTCGGCGCTGCCGGAGTCGTCGGCACTGCACCCGGCGAGGACGCCGAGGCCGAGGCCGAGGGTGAGGACGGCAGCCACGGAGGCGAGCCGGCGGGAGTGGCGGAGCGGGATGCGCATGAGGGTCTCCTTCGCTGGGGTGCTGTCGCTCGGGCGTCCAGCGTCGCGGCCGGGTTCCCTCGGGCGGGTCTCGATCCGGTCACGAGTGCGCGGCAGGTCGGTCTCGCGGACCGCCCGTGACCGCCCGAGGGGTGGCGGCAGGGCCGCCCGCGAGCGCGTGAGAGGCTGAGGACATGTCCGCCCCGGCCGTCGTGACCCGGCCCCGCGTCGCCGTCGTCGGGGGTGGCGTCGCCGGCCTCGTCGCCGCTCTCGAGGTGCTCGACCGGCTGCCGACGGCGCAGGTCACCGTGCTCGAGGGAGCCGACCGGTTCGGGGGGAAGCTGCGGCTGGATGCCGTCGCCGGCCACCTCGTCGACGTCGGCGCGGAGTCGATGCTCGCCGTGCGACCGGAGGCGACCGACCTCGTCCGCCGGCTCGGGGCGGCCGACGAGCTGGTCGCACCCGCCACGACGGCCGCGTCGGTGTGGACCCGCGGAGCGCTGCGGCCGCTGCCGCGCGCCACCCTCATGGGCGTGCCGACGGACCCGGACTCCGCCCGGGGAGTGCTCACCGACGACGAGGTCGAGCGGCTGCGCGGACGAACGGCCCTGGCCGGGCGGACCGGTCACCGACGACGTGTCGGTCGGCGAGTACGTCTCGACCCGGCTCGGCTCCGCGGTGGTCGACCGGCTCGTCGAGCCGCTGCTCGGTGGGGTGTACGCCGGTCACGCGCACGCGCTGTCCCTGCGCGCGACGATGCCGGCCCTGTGGGACCGGGCGACCCGCGGCGAGAGCCTCCTGACGGCGCGACCGGCCGAGCCGGCATCCCGGACCGGGGTCGTCGACCGGGCGACGGTCCACGACCGGCCTTCGCCGGCATCCGTGGCGGGATGGGCCGCCTGCCCGCTCTGCTGGCCGACGAGCTCACCGCGCGGGGCGCCACCCTGCGCACCGGGGCCGTCGTGCGCCGGCTCGAGCGCACGGGGCAGCGGTGGCGGCTCGTCGTCGGCTCGGCCGCCGCGCCCGAGGTGCTCGACGCGGAGGCGGTCCTCGTCTGCGTGCCGCCCGCCCCGGCTGCACGCCTCCTCGCGCCCCACGCGCCCCTGGCGGCCGCCCGCCTCGCCGCCGTCGAGACGGCCTCGACGGCCGTCGTGACGCTGGCGGTGGAGAGGGCCGGGCTCGCGGACCTTCCCGGG
This sequence comes from uncultured Actinomycetota bacterium, assembly GCA_963811475.1. GTDB lineage: Bacteria > Actinomycetota > Actinomycetes > Actinomycetales > Dermatophilaceae > Fodinibacter. The sequence goes on along the minus strand of CAWERJ010000034.1, from coordinate 87,662 downwards.
TCGGGCTTCCTCGTCCCGCCGGTCGAGGGCCGCACGATCAAGGCGAGCACGTTCAGCTTCCGCAAGTGGGCCTGGACGGGCGGGCTGTCCGACGACGTCGTGCACCTGCGGGCGTCCGTCGGCCGTGCCCGCGAGGAGGCCGTCCTCCAGCGCGACGACGCCGAGCTCGTCGCCGTGTCGCTCGCCGAGGTGGGTGACGCCCTCGGCGGCCCCCTGCCGCGCCTCGTCGACGCGCACGTCCAGCGCTGGGGCGGCGGCCTGCCGCAGTACGCCGTCGGCCACGTCGACGCGGTCGCCTCGGTCCGCGCCGACGTCGAGCGGCCTGCCGGGCGTCGAGGTGGCCGGGGCCGCCTACGACGGCGTCGGCATCCCGGCCGTCGTCGCCTCCGCCACCCGCGCCGCGCGCGCCACCGTCCACCACCTCAGCACCGCTTCGTCCCTCCGAGGAGACCACCCCGCATGAGCGAGCCCACCCGCCCCACCTCCGCCGAAGCCCGGCGCCGCCCGGATCCGCGAGATCAACGACACGATCCGCTACGCCATGTGGTCGGTGTTCGCCGTCGCCGAGCCGATCGGCGACGAGGACCGCAACGCGCTCGCCGCCGAGGTCGAGGAGCTGTTCACCGACCTCGCCGAGCGCGGCGTCGTCGTGCGCGGCACCTACGACGTCGCGGGCCTGCGCGCCGACGCCGACCTCATGGTGTGGTGGCACGCCGAGACCATCGAGGCGCTGCAGGAGGCGTACCACGCCCTGCTGCGCACGGCCTACGGCGACCACCTCGACCCGGTGTGGTCGGTGGCCGCGCTGCACCGCCCCGCGGAGTTCAACAAGAGCCACATCCCGGCCTTCATGTCGGACGAGGACCCCCGGGCCTACGTCTGCGTCTACCCGTTCGTGCGGTCCTACGACTGGTACCTGCTCGACGACAAGGAGCGCCGCGACATGCTCGTCGAGCACGGGCAGATGGCGCGCGAGTACCCCGACGTGCGGGCCAACACCATCGCCTCGTTCGCCCTCGGCGACTACGAGTGGGTCCTCGCGTTCGAGGCCGACGAGCTGCACCGCATCGTCGACCTCATGCGCGAGCTGCGGGCGTCGAAGGCACGGATGCACGTGCGCGAGGAGGTGCCGTTCTACACCGGTGCCCGCGTGCCGGTGCGCACCCTGGTGCACCGCCAGCGCTGATCCCGGCCTTGTCGACCTTGTGCGACGTGGGTGCGGTTCCTGGCGCAGATCGGCGCCGAAACCGCGAACACGTCGCACGACGTCGGGATCGGCGGCTCGGTAGGTTCGTCGGGTGTTCACGCGGCCCGGGGACCTGACCGACGACGAGGTCGGCGCCGCCCTCGCCAGAGGGTGGGGGCTCGACGTCAGGTCGGTCGAGCACGCGCCGCTCGGGTTCGGCAGCCACCACTGGTACGTCACGACCGCGGACGGATGCCGGTGGTTCGCCACCGCCGACGACCTGCGCACGCGCCGGGTCGGGTCGGACGAGCCGCTCACCGCACCGTTCGACAGGTTGCGCGCGGCGTTGACGACGGCCCGCGCCCTGCGCGAGCACGGCCTGGGCTGGGTCGTCGCGCCGTGCCCTGCCGCCGGCGGCGAGGTCGTCGTCGCGCTGGGCGACGCCTACGCCCTGTCCCTCTACCCACGCGTCGAGGGCCGCACCTTCGGCTGGGGCCCGTACGAGGACCCGGCCGACCGCACCGCCGTCCTCGACCGGCTCGTCGAGCTGCACACGACGACCGGATGCCGTGACGTCGCCGCCGTCGACGACCTGGGCCGTGCGCTCGTCGCCGGTCTGCGGGCCCTGCTCGAGGACCCCGGTCCGCCGTGGCACGGGGGTCCGTTCTCCCGGGAGGCGTGGCACCTCGTCGTCGACCGGGCAGCATGCTCGGCGCCCTGCTGGACCGCTACGAGGGCCTGCTCGGCGACACCGACCCGCTCGCTTCGTCGTGACCCACGGTGAGCCGCACCGGGGCAACATCGTCGTCACCGACACCGGGGTGGTGCTCGTCGACTGGGACACCTGCCTGCTCGCCCCACCCGAGCGCGACGTCTGGCTCGTCGCGGGGGAGGAGCGCGGCATCCTCGAGGACTACGAGCGGCGCACCGGCCGGCGTCTCGACCGAGGGTTGCTCGAGGCCTACCGCCGGCGGTGGGACCTCGCAGACGTCGCCTCGTCCGCGGCCGAGCTGCGCGGACCGCACGGCGACGACGACGACACCCGCACCGCCTGGGCCTCCTTGCGCGGGGTCCTCACCTGCGCTCCCGACTCGCGGTGAGTGCGCAGGTGGTGCCCCGGCAACCAGGTCCGCACCACCGCACACGAACGTGGTCAACCGCGGGGTTGACAAGCAGCTCGACCGGCTCTAGCGTTGTCCTCAACCAATCGGTTGAACAGGAGGCCACAGTGACCGACCAGCTGTCGAGGGTGTTCGCGGCCCTCGCCGACCCGACCCGCCGCGACATCGTGGCCCGGCTCACCGACGGCGACGCGACGGTCACGGCGATCGCGGCGCCCTACGACGTGTCGCTGCAGGCGGTGTCCAAGCACCTCAAGGTGCTCGAGGACGCCGGACTGGTGAGCAGGAGCCGCGAGGCCCAGCGCCGCCCGGTGCACCTCGAGGCGGAGGTGTTCGACCTCATGACCGCGCTGGATCGAGCGCTACCAGCGCCGGGCCGAGGAGCGCTACGCGCGGCTCGACGCGGTGCTCGCCGGAGCTCGACGAGCACGGCGACCCGTTACCGCAGCACGACCGGAACGACCACCCGAACCAGCACAGCGGAAGGACAGGCATCATGACGACGACGCAGCACCCAGGCCCGGATCGAGGCCGACGCGAAGGTCCCGATGATCCACATCTACCGCGACTTCGCGGCCACCCCGGCCCAGCTGCTGCGGGCGCACACCGACCCCGAGCTGTTCGCCCGGTGGGTCGGCCCCGCCGGCATCAGCACCGACATCGACTACTGGGACGCCCGCGACGGCGGCTCGTGGCGCTACACCGCGGCCGCGGGACGGAGTTCGAGGCCGCCTTCCGGGGCTGCTTCCACAGCGTCGGCACGGACCGGATCGTGCAGACCTTCACCTGGGAGGGCATGCCCGAGAGCGTGGCCCTCGAGACGCTGACCTTCGAGGACCTCGGCGACGGCCGCACCCGCCTGCACGCGACGAGCCTGTGCGACTCCTTCGAGGCGCGCGACGGCTGGCTCGCCAGCGGCATGGAGACCGGGGTGAACGACGGCTACGCCGCGCTCGACCGGATGCTCGAGAGCGGGGAGCTGTGACCGGCATCCCGCACGGAGCCCGCGGCGCGGCACCGGGCCATCGCCGGCCGCTTCACCGAGCTCACCCTCGGCGCCCGCGACTGGGACGCCCCGGCGCCGGTGCGAGGGCTGGGTCGCCCGCGACGTCGTGCGACACCTCGTCGAGTGGCTCCCCGGCTTCCTCGAGGGCGGGAGCGGGATCCGGCTGCCCGACGGGCCGTCGGTCGACGACGACCCCGTCGGCGCCTGGCGCGCCCACGCCGACGCCGTGCAGGCCCTCCTCGACGACCCGGCGACACCGCGGGCGGGAGTTCACGAACCCGCACACCGGCGCCATGCCGCTCGACGTCGCGGTCGACCGGTTCTACACGACCGACGTGTTCATGCACGGCTGGGACCTCGCCCGCGCGACCGGCCAGGAGCCGGGCCTCGACCCCGACCTCAGCGCCGAGCTCGTCGCCGGGCATGGAGCCCATCGACGACCTGCTGCGCTCCTCGGGCCAGTACGGCCCCAGGGTGCCGGTGCCCGACGACGCGCCCGCCCAGGACCGGCTGGCCGCCTTCATCGGCCGCGACCCGGCGTGGCGCGCCTGATCAGGCGGTGGGCGCGCTCGTCGGCCGGGCGCAGGGTCAGGCTGATCGAGTTGATGCAGTAGCGCTGGTCGGTCGGGGTGTCGTAGCCCTCACCCTCGAAGACGTGCCCGAGGTGGCTGCCGCAGGTCGCGCACCGCACCTCCGATGCGGGGGCGGCCGGGCAGGGAGCGGTCCTCGAGCAGCTCGACCGACTCGCCGGCCAGCGGGGAGAAGAACGAGGGCCACCCGCAGTGGCTGTCGAACTTGGTCTCGGACGTGAACAGCTCGGCACCGCAGGCACGACAGGCGTACGTCCCCACGGTCTTGGCGTCGGTGTACTCGCCCGTGTAGGGGCGCTCGGTGCCCGCCTGGCGCAGCACCGGTACTCGTCGCGGCGACAGGGTCGCCTTCCACTCCTCCTCGGTGCGGTCGACGGCGTACGAACGGTCGGTCGGCTTCATCGTCATGTCCTGCCCAACAGCGAGGAGGGCTCGCAGAGTTCCCGACGGCGCACGCCTCGAGGGCCCGTTGCCTCCGCCCGCGCGTCGGTGCACGTCACTAGGCTCGCGGCATGGCGGACGCGCAGGTGCTGGAGGTCGAGGGGCCCGACGGCCCGCGTCAGGTGCGACTGAGCAGCCCCGACCGGGTCATGTGGCCGGATGCCGGCATCACCAAGGGTGACCTCGCCGCCTACGTCGTCGCGGTCGGCGACCCGCTCGTGCACCACATCGGCGACCGGCCCGTGACGCTCCAGCGGTTCCCCGACGGCATCGAGGGCGAGGAGTTCTACCAGAAGAACCCACCCAAGGGGATGCCCGACTGGGTGCGCACCGTCTCGTGCCGCTACCCGAGCGGCCGGCGGCACGCCCAGATCGTCGTCGACGAGGTCGCGACCGCCGTGTGGGCGGTGCAGATGAACACCGTCACCTTCCACCCGTGGCCGGTGCGCACCGCCGACAACGACGACCCCGACGAGCTGCGCATCGACCTCGACCCCCAGCCGGGCCGCACCTTCGCGGATGCCGTCGAGGCGGCGGTCGCGCTGCGCGAGGTGATGGCCGGGATCGGGCTCACCGCCTTCGCGAAGACGAGCGGAAACCGGGGGGTGCACGTCTACGCCAGGGTGGCGCCCACGCTTCGAGTTCCTCGACGTGCGGCACGGCGTCATCGGCATCGCCCGCGAGCTCGAGCGCCGGCTCCCCGACCTCGTCACGACGTCGTGGTGGAAGGAGGAGCGTGGGGAGCGCGTCTTCGTCGACTTCAACCAGGCCTGCCGCGACCGCACCATCGCCTCCGCCTACAGCCCGCGCCCGCTTCCCGGCGCCCCGGTCTCGATGCCCGTCACCTGGGCCGAGCTGCCCACCGTGGCCCCCGGGGACTTCACGGTGCTCACCGTGCCCGACGTGCTCGAGGACCGGGGTGACGCCTGGGCCGACATCGACGCCGAGGTGGGCGACGTCGCCGGTGCCCTGGCCCTGTGGCAGCGCGACGTCGACGAGCGCGGGCTGGGTGAGCTGAACTTCCCGCCCGACTACCCGAAGATGCCCGGCGAGCCGCCACGCGTGCAGCCGAGCAAGCGGCGCACCGACAAGGCCGACGCCGAGTACATGGCGCCCAAGGCCGACCGCGACGCCGCGGAGCGCGAGCGGTGGGGGATGCCGGTCGTCCCGCCCGTACCCCCGATGCTCGCCAAGGCGGTCAAGGGCATCGCGGCGCTCGAGGGCCAGGACGTCAGCTTCGAGCCCAAGTGGGACGGGTTCCGCTCCATCGTCTTCCGGTCCGGTGACCTCGTCGAGATCGGCAGCCGCAACGAGAAGCCGATGACGCGGTACTTCCCCGAGGTCGTCGAGGCGGTGCTGGCCAACCTCCCCGAGAGGTGCGTCGTCGACGGCGAGATCATCGTCGTGCGGCCGGGGGAGGACCGCCTCGACTTCGAGCTGCTCAGCCAGCGCATCCACCCGGCGGCGAGCCGGGTGAAGAAGCTGTCGGTCGAGACGCCGGCCCAGTTCGTGGCCTTCGACCTGCTGGCGCTCGGCGACGACGACCTCACCGGCCGTCCCTTCCGCGAGCGCCGCGCCCTGCTCGAGCAGGCGCTCGCCGACGCCCGGGCGCCCGTCCACCTCACCGCCGCGACGACCGACCGGGCCGTGGCGTCCGAGTGGTTCACCGAGTTCGAGGGAGCGGGGCTCGACGGCCTGGTCGCCAAGCAGCTCGACGGCACCTACGAGCCCGACAAGCGCACGATGGCCAAGATCAAGCACGAGCGCACCGCCGACTGCGTCGTCGCCGGGTACCGCACCCACAAGAGCGGTGACGACCTCATCGGCAGCCTGCTGCTCGGCATCCACGACGCCGAGGGCCAGCTGCTCTCGGTCGGCGTCATCGGTGCCTTCCCGATGGCGCGGCGCAAGGAGCTGTTCGACGAGCTGCAGCCCCTGGTGACGAGCTTCGACGACCACCCCTGGGCATGGGCCCGCCAGGAGGAGGGCACCCGCACGCCCCAGAACGCCGCCGGCAGCCGCTGGGCGGCGGGCAAGGACCTCTCCTTCACGCCGCTGCGCCCCGAGCGGGTCGTCGAGGTGCGCTACGACCACATGGAGGGCGTGCGCTTCCGGCACACCGCCCAGTTCGTCCGGTGGCGGCCCGACAAGGACCCCGCCGACTGCACGTACGAGCAGCTCGACGAGCCGGTGTCCTACGACCTGTCCGAGGTGCTGGGCGGGGGACCCGGGTGACGCCTGCGCCGACCTCCGGCCGGGTGCGCCGCGCGGCGACGGCCGGGGCCGCGGTCGGTGCGACGACGGCGGTCGCGTCCGGTGCCGGGTCGCTGGCCGCGGCCGCGTACTTCGCGCGGCGCGTCCTCACGCCCGACCGCCGCCGCCCCGACGACGTCGTCGTGCGCTCCGTCGGGTCGTCCTCGGTGGTGCTCGGTGCCAACGACGAGACCGTCGTCCCCGGGTGCTACGGCCTGTGGACCGACGGCGGGTCCGGGCACGTCCGGCTCGGCGACGTCGTGCGGCTCGACCTCGCGGCGGGCACCGTCGAGCGCGAGCTGCTCGGCGTCGACCGCGGCCACCTCGCGCCGGGGACCGCACGGTGGAACCCCTACTTCCACGGGGGGCCGCCCGACGTCAGCATCGGCGCCCCCACGGAGCACGTGACGTACGCCGGGGAGCTCGGGCCCATGCCGGCGTGGGTCGTGCCACCGCCCGGAGGGACCGGCTCTCGTTGGGCCGTCCTCGTGCACGGGCGGGGAGCCCGGCGCGAGGAGGCGGTCCGGGCCCTGCCGCCGCTGCGGTCCGGGGGGTGGACCTCCCTCGTCCCCACCTACCGCAACGACGAGGGGGTGCCGGTCGGGCCCGACAGCCGCTACAACCTCGGGCTCTCGGAGTGGCGCGACGTCGAGGCGGCCACCCGGTACGCCGTCGCGCGGGGCGCCCGGGAGGTCCTGCTCGTGGGGTGGTCGATGGGAGGCGCCATCGTCCTGCAGTTCCTCGACCGCTCACCGCTCTCGGCGCTCGTCAGCGGGGTGGTCCTCGACGGCCCCGTCATCGACTGGGGCGACGTGCTCAACCACCACGCGCGCGGCCACCGGCTGCCGAGCCACGTGGGGTCACTGGCCAGGACGATGATGCGCCGCCGGTGGGTGCACCGCGTCGTCGGGGTCCGCGAGGCGGTCGACCTCGCGAAGACCGACTGGGTCCACCGGGCCGGGGAGCTGCACCACCCCGTCCTGCTCATCCACTCGGCCGACGACGAGTTCGTGCCGGTCGGTCCCTCCCGCGCGCTCGCCCTCGCCCGCCCGGACCTCGTCCGGTTCGAGGAGTGGTCCGTGGCCCGGCACTGCAAGGAGTGGAACACCGACCCCGGGCGCTGGGAGTCGCTCGTCGCCGGGTTCGCCGCCGACGTCGCGGTGCCCTGACCACACGCGGTCCCGCCTCAGCGGGGGACGCGCCACAGGCCCAGCAGCGTGCCGGCCTCCTCGACGAGCAGGCGCGGCGTGAGCCGGATGCCGTCGGGCGCACCGAGCAGCGCTCCGTGGGTCACCCGGATGCCGTCACCACCGACGAGGGTGGGCACGACGGAGAAGGCGGCCTCGTGCACCACCCCGGCGGCCAGCGCGGCCGAGAACAGCGTCGGCCCACCCTCGCAGAGCACGTGCCGCAGCCCGCGGTCGGCGAGGACGTCCAGCGCGACGCGCGAGGTCGACCTGCTCGTCCCCGGCGACGACCACGGCATCCCGGCCGAGCGCGTCACGGGCACGGTCGAGCGCTCGCTGCCCGGCTGCTGCCCGGGTCACGAGGATGCCGGCGCCGCGCCCTCGCACGGGCGCCGCCAGGCCGCCGGGCACGCGAGCGGAGCCGCTGACGACGACGAGCGCCGGGGGGTCGGCTCGGCGGCGCGTCGGGGCGACCCGCTCGTAGCCCTCGGCCCGGGCCGTGCCCGAGCCGACGAGCACCGCCTCGCACAGCTCGCGCTGCAGGGCGAACACCCGGTTGTCCGCCGGCGTGTTCACCGAGCCGCTGCGCCCGTCCGCGCCCTGCGCGGAGCCGTCCAGGGTGGTGACGAAGTTGGACCGCACCCAGCGCCGCCCGGCGGGGAAGGCGTACAGCTCGCGCAGCTCGGCGGCCGTGAGGCGGGTCCCGGGCCGCGACGGGCGGCGCGGGTCGACGAGGACGCGCATGGGCGCAGTCTGTCAGGGGCGGTGACCCGTCGGTGCCGGTCGGGCGCGGCGCTGCCGGCCGGCGTCCCCGTCTGCGAGGATGCGCCGATGGGCAAAGGATCGAAGAAGAAGGACGAAGAAGGACAGCAAGCGGCAGCAGAGGCCAAGGGCGGCGGTGGCCTGCGCGCGCCCAGCTGTCGGAGGGCGGCGCTCCGGGCCCCGAGGAGGTCAGCTCCGACCGCGAGCTCACCGGCAAGGCGGCGGAGAAGGCGGCCCGCAAGCGCAAGAAGGCCGCCGAGGCCCGCGAGGACGGCGCCGTGCAGACCGACAGCTGGACCCGGGCCCTGCAGGGTCGGGCCCGGCTTCAGCCTCGCCGACCTCGACCCGCGCGCGACGCCGGGCTTCACGGGGGACAAGGCGGACGGTGAGGAGGTCATGGGCGAGCTGCAGTCGCGGCTCGGTGACCTGCAGGAGCGGCTCTACGCCGAGTCCAAGGGGGGCGGGAGGCGATCGGTGCTCCTCGTCATCCAGGGCATGGACACCTCCGGCAAGGGCGGGATCATGCGTCACGTCGTCGGGGCGGTCGACCCGCAGGGGGTGCACATCACCTCGTTCAAGGCGCCGACCGACGAGGAGCGGCAGCACCCCTTCCTCTGGCGGATCCGGCGGGCGCTGCCGCGGCCGGGGATGATCGGGGTGTTCGACCGCAGCCACTACGAGGACGTGCTCATCGTGCGGGTCCACGACCTCGTCCCGCGCACGACGTGGTCGCGCCGCTACGCCCAGATCAACGCCTTCGAGCGCGGGGTCGTCGACGAGGGCACCGTCATCGTCAAGGTGATGATGCACATCTCGTCGGCAGAGCAGAAGGCCCGGTTGGGCGAGCGGCTGGAGCGTGAGGACAAGTACTGGAAGTTCAACCCTGGCGACATCGACGAACGCGGCCACTGGGCCGACTACATGCAGGCCTACCAGAGCGTGCTCGAGCGGTGCTCGACGTCGGCGGCGCCGTGGTTCGTCGTGCCGGCCGACCGCAAGTGGTACGCCCGGCTCGCCGTCACGAACCTGCTCCTCGAGCACCTCGAGGCGATGGACCCGAAGTGGCCGGCCGCCGACTTCGACGTCGAGGCGGAGAAGGAACGGCTCGCCCTGACACCCTGAGCGGGGCACCGGTTCACACCCGGGGCCGTGGGTACGGGTCGGGGCGTGGCACACGGACGAGTCACCGACATCTGGGGTCCGACCACGCCGTACGGGGCAGGTGAGGCGTGGCCCACCAGAGTCGACACCCACCTGCTCGACGGCGTCGGCGAGGGCGACGTCGACCGCTGGGTGGAGTCGGCCTGCGTGCTGTGCAGCAACGGGTGCGGGCTGGACATCGCCGTGTCGCAGGGTCGGATGGTCGGGGTGAGGGGGCGCGAGCACGACCGGGTCAGCCGTGGCCGCCTCGGCCCGAAGGGGCTGCTCGGATGGCAGGGGCAGCTGCGCGACAGGCTCGAACGGCCGCTGGTGCGCCGCGGTGGCGAGCTCGTGGAGACGAGCTGGGACGAGGCGATGGAGCTGGTCGTCACCCGGTCGCGCCAGCTGCTCGACGCCAAGGGGCCGCTGTCGCACGCCTTCTACACGAGCGGCCAGCTCATGCTCGAGGAGTACTACACGCTCGCGGTCATCGGTAAGGCCGGCATCGGCACCCCGCACATGGACGGCAACACCCGGCTGTGCACCGCGACCGCGGCGTCCGCGCTGAAGGAGACGTTCGGCACCGACGGCCAGCCGGGCAGCTACACGGACCTCGACGTGTGCGACGCGGTGTTCCACTACGGCCACAACGTCGCCGAGACGCAGACGGTGCTCTGGGCGCGCATGCTCGACCGGATGACCGGGCCCGACGCCCCCCGGCACGTGTGCGTCGACCCCCGCCGCACCAAGGTGGCCGAGGTGTCCGAGGTCCACCTCGCCGTGCGCCCCGGGACCAACCAGGCCGTGATGAACGGCCTGCTCCGTGAGGTGATCTCCCGTGGGTGGGTCGACGAGGCGTACGTCGAGGCGCACACCGTCGGCTTCGAGGAGCTCGCGCGAACCGTCGAGCCGTACACCCCGGCGCGGGTCGCCGAGATCTGCCGGGTCGAGGCGCGTGACGTCGAGCGTGCGGCGGAGGTCTTCGGCACCAGCGAGCGGGTCGTGTCGACGGTGCTCCAGGGCTTCTACCAGTCGCACCAGGCGACGGCGGCGTCGGTGCAGGTCAACAACCTGCACCTCCTCCGCGGGATGCTGGGCCGCCCGGGCGCCGGCATCCTGCAGATGAACGGCCAGCCCACGGCGCAGAACAACCGCGAGACCGGCGTCGACGGTGACCTGCCGGGCTTCCGCAACTGGGAGAACGAGACCCACGTCCAGGAGCTCGCCGACCTCTGGGACGTCGACCCCGTCGTCATCCCGCACTGGTCGCCACCCACCCATGCGATGCAGATCTTCCGGTACGCCGAGCAGGGGTCGGTCGGGTTCCTGTGGATCGCGGGCACCAACCCCGCCGTCTCGCTGCCCCAGCTGGGGCGGGCGAAGGAGATCCTCGGCGGGGACCAGGTCTTCGTCGTCGTCAACGACGCGTACCTGACCGAGACCGCGCAGCTGGCCGACGTCGTGCTGCCGACCGCCCTCTGGGGAGAGAAGACGGGCACCTTCACGAACGTCGACCGCACCGTGCACCTGGCCGAGCAGGCCGTCGCCCCTCCGGGTGAGGCGCGCAGCGACCTCGACATCTGGGTCGACTACGCGCGCCGGATGGGGTTCACCGACCGCAGCGGGCGACCGATCCCGCGCTGGGACACCCCCGAGGCGGCCTTCGACGGCTGGCGCGAGTGCTCGCGAGGGCGGCCCTGCGACTACTCGGGGATGAGCTACGACATCCTGCGGGGCAGCGGCGGCATCCAGTGGCCGTGCACCGACGACGCGCCCCAGGGCACCGAACGGATCTACACGGACCACGAGTTCAACACCCAGGACGACCACTGCGAGAACTACGGCCACGACCTGCTCACCGGAGCGTCGGTTCACCCCGACCGAGCACGCCGCCAAGCGCTACGACGGCCGGGCGCGGCTCAAGGCGGCGCCGTGGACCCCTCCGCCCGAGCTGCCCTCCGCCGAGTACCCGCTCGGGCTGGGCACCGGTCGCACGGCCTACCACTTCCACACGCGCACCAAGACCGGGCGGGCTCCGGAGCTCGACGCCGCGGCGCCCGACGCCTGGGTCGAGATCGCCCCCGAGGATGCCGGCCCGCTGGGGATCGAGGAGGGCGACGTCGTGCGCGTCGAGTCGGTCCGCGGGTGCGATCGAGGTCCGCGCCCGTGTCAGCGACATCCGGCCCGGAGCGGTCTTCGTGCCGTTCCACTACGGCGACGCCGACCGCGACGGCCGGCCCAGCCGGGCCGCCAACGAGCTGACGATCACCGCGTGGGACCCCGTGTCGAAGCAGCCCACCTTCAAGGGTGGCGCCGTCCGCGTCGTCCGGGTGGCGGCCGGTGAGGGGCCCGCTCCGGCGCCCGACACCACGGCATCCGCCCCGCACGACGAGGAGGGTGTGAGCGATGCACCTCGCGACCTACATCGGGCTCGTCGACGAAGGGGAGAGGACGCTCGCCGAGTCCTTCCGCCAGGTGGCCGAGGGGCATGCGCAGGACGCCGACGTCGTGCACCTGTGCGAGCGCTTCGCCGTGCAGTGCGACAGCCACCGCGAGCAGCTCGCTCCGGTCGTCGAGCGGTACGGCGAGGAGCGTCAGCAGGAGCCCGAACGGCTGCACGCGCAGGGGCTCGACGGCGCCCGCAGCGGCGGGGTGGGGCTGCTGCGCGACCTGCACGACCTCTACCTGCTCGTCAGCTACCTCGACATCGCGTGGACGGTGGTCGGCCAGGCGGCCAAGGCCGTGCGCGACGAGGACCTCCAGAACGTCGTCAGCTGGTGCGAGAAGGAGACCTCGGCTCAGCTGTCGTGGCTCAGGACCCGGATGAAGGAGGCCGCGCCGCAGGCACTCGTCGTGGCCGAGTGACCCCGTGCCGGCTGCTCAGGCCGGCAGCGCCCGCTCGAGCAGCAGCGACACGGCATCCGGCCCGACCGAGGGGCCCAGGGTGCCGAAGGTGACGCCGGAGTCGCCACCGAGCCGGCTCGCGACGAACGCGTCGGCCACCGGGCCGGGGGAGTGGCGCACGAGCAGCGTCGGCCTGGAGGGTCAGGGCCAGCCGTTCGACGAGGCGACGCGCCGACCACGGGGCGTCCGGGCCGAGCGCGACGGCGGATGCCGTGTCGCACTCGTCGATGGCCGCGTCGAGCACGTGGTCGTGGCCCCGGGCCAGCGCGAGCTCCTTGCCCAGCGCCGCGAGGGAGGCCGGCTCGCGGGTGAGCGCGCGGACGACGTCGAGGGCGTTGACGTTGCCGGAGCCCTCCCAGATCGAGTTCAGCGGCGCCTCGCGGTACAGCCGGGCCAGCCCGTTCTCCTCGACGTAGCCGTTGCCGCCGAGGCACTCCAGCGCCTCGGCGACCATCGGGGCGGTCCGCTTGCAGACCCAGAACTTGCCGAGCGCGACGCCGAGTCGGACGAGGTCGCGCTCGCCGGCATCCACGGCGTGGGCGAGCCGCATCGCGAGGAGGGTCGCGGCCTCGCTCTCGAGCGCGAGGTCGGCGAGGACGTTGCGCATGAGCGGCTGGTCGACGAGGAGCGCGCCGAAGGCACGGCGGTGGCGAGCGTGGTGGACGGCGCGCACGAGGGCGGCCCGCATCGTCGCCGCCGAGCCGACGACGCAGTCCAGGCGGGTCGAGGCGACCATGTCGAGGATGGTCCGGATGCCGCGACCCTCGTCGCCGACGCGGACCGCCCACGCCTCCTCGAGCTCGATCTCCGACGACGCGTTCGAGCGGTTGCCGAGCTTGTCCTTGAGGCGCTGGACCCGGATCTCGTTGCGGGTGCCGTCGTCGAGCACGCGGGGGAGGAGGAAGCAGCCGGTGCCGGCGTCCGTCTGCGCGAGCACGAGGAACGCGTCGCTCATCGGTGCCGAGCAGAACCACTTGTGCCCCGTGAGCCGGAAGGTGTCGCCCTCGAGCGGCCCGCCGGGGGTGGGCACGGCCCGGGTGGTGTTCGCCCGCACGTCGGACCCGCCCTGCTTCTCGGTCATCCCCATGCCGACGAGCAGCCCCGCCTTGTCGGCCGCGGGACGCAGGGCCGGGTCGTAGACGCGTGCGGCGAGGCCGGGCAGCCACCGCGCGGCGAGCCCGGGCTCGGCGGCGAGGACCGGGGCCGCGGCGTAGGTCATCGACACCGGGCACAGGTGGCCGGCCTCCACCTGCGACCAGACGAGGAAGCCGGCGGCCCTGCGGGCGTGGGCGCCGGTGTCCGGCTCGCGGGTCCACGGCTGCGCCGTCAGCCCGCTGCCGACGGCGACCTCCAGGAGCCGGTGGTACGCGGGGTGGTACTCCACCTCGTCGGCGCGCTCCCCGGTCGGGTCGTGCGTGCGCAGCACGGGCGTGTACCGGTCGGCCTGGTCGGCCCACGCCCGCACGTCGGGAGTCCCGGCGAGCTCGCCCAGCGCGTCGAGCTCCGCCGCGCCCCCGGGGTCCTGGGGGGCCACCCACCGGCCCACCGCCTCGGTGAGCGCGGTGTCGGAGCGCAGCACGTGGAGCCCCCGGGGGCGGGGACGACGTTGTCGACGACGTGGGTCCGCACCCCCCGAGCGTACGGCGGTTACGGTTGCCCCATGACCGACGCGAAGCGGCGCCTGCGGCGGGCGCTCGGACGCGTCCCCGGCCTGCTCCCGCTCGCGCGGCTCGTCGTCGCGACGATCCGCATCTGCATGCGCTACCGCGTCACCGGGCTGGCCTCGGAGGCCGGCTTCTTCGCCCTCCTCTCCCTCCCGCCGCTGATCCTCGGGCTGGTCGGCGGCCTCGCGTACGTCGCCAACGCCATCGGCCCCGTCCGGGTCGACGCCGTCATCACGGCGGTGAACAACTACGCCTCCCAGTTCCTCACCGAGGACGTCATCAAGGACACCCTGCTGCCCACGATCCAGGACGTCGCCACGGGCCCGCGCTTCGACCTCCTGTCCCTGGGCTTCGTGCTCTCGCTGTGGTCGGGCTCGCGCGCCCTCAACGTGTTCGTCGACACCATCTCGATCATGTACGGCCAGTCCGGCGTCCGGGGCATCGTCCGAACCCGGGCGCTGTCCTTCTCCCTGTACCTCCTGGCGCTCGCCCTGGGCATCGTCACCATCCCGCTGGTGCTCCTCGGGCCCAGCCTGCTCGGCGAGATGCTGCCGGAGGGGTGGACCTGGCTGACCCGCCTGTACTGGCCGCTGGTCACCCTGCTGTCGGTCGGCGGCCTGACCAGCCTGTACCACGTCTCGACGCCGAGGCGGTCGCCCTGGCTGCGCGACGCTCCCCGGGGCCGTGCTCACCATGGTCCTGTGGATCGTCGCCTCGTTCTTCGTCCGCGGCACGATCGCCGCGTCCCTCGGCGGGGGCACGTCGATCTACGGGCCGCTGTCGGCGCCGATCGTGCTGCTGATCTGGCTGTACACCCTGGCCATCGCCGTGCTCATCGGGGCGGCGCTCAACGCCGGCATGCGTGAGCTGTGGCCCGCGAGCGAGAAGCGCAGCCTGCACGAGCGGTTCGCCGCCTGGGTCGGTGGCGTCCGCCGGCGTCGCGCCGAGAGGGGGTCGCGACCCGACGGCTGGGACGACCCGTTCTCCGGGTACGGGCCCGAGCGCGACGACCTCGGGCTCTCCGGGCTCCGCGAGGCGGCGCGAGCGCCCGCTCACGCCGATCTCCGGGCCGGGTCGCCCCACCCCCGACGACGACGCACCCGCCGCGCCCCGGGCGGCCGGCGGGTCGACGCGGAGCGCTGAGCCCAGGCGCCGCGACGGCTCGACCTTGCCGGTTTGGAGTTGGTCCGCGGCATCGGATAATGTCTGCGAGCACGCTGCACGGGGTTCGAGGAGAGCTGCGGGCGATGCGCGGATGTAGCTCAGTTGGTAGAGCGCAACCTTGCCAAGGTTGAGGTCGCCGGTTCGAACCCGGTCATCCGCTCGGAGGGTGTAGCCGCCCCCACGGTGGAGTGGCCGAGAGGCGAGGCAGCGGCCTGCAAAGCCGCGTACACGGGTTCAAATCCCGTCTCCACCTCGAGCAGTACCCGCAGGTCAGTACCCGCACACCAGCACCCGCACAGCACGACCCACGGACGCGTAGCGCAGATGGTTAGCGCACCACCTTGACACGGTGGGGGTCGGAGGTTCGAGTCCTCTCGCGTCCACCAGGAGACAGCAGAGCCCACCACGCCATCGTGGTGGGCTCTCCCGGTCCCGGGCACCCGCTACATCGCGCTGGCCCCGGCGCTGGCGAACCACGGATGGTGCAGGTCGAGGTAGCGCATGTCCCGCACCTGCTCCATCTCGCGGTTGAAGCGCTCGGACATC
The DNA here is from genome assembly GCA_963811475.1 of uncultured Actinomycetota bacterium. Taxonomy (GTDB): domain Bacteria; phylum Actinomycetota; class Actinomycetes; order Actinomycetales; family Dermatophilaceae; genus Fodinibacter. Next base: position 71,698 of record CAWERJ010000034.1, on the reverse strand, counting down.
TCCTCGGGCATCTCCATCTGCTCGCCCTTGCGAGCCTCGGCCTCGCTGCGGAAGGCCATCGTCTCGGTGAACCAGCCGTCGGCGTCGATGGCGATCGTGCCACCGATGATCTCCGGCCTGGCCTCCTGCAGCATGTCCATCGGTTGGGACATGAACTCCCGGAACCGCGCCGGGTCCTCGAGGCGGCCCTGGATGACCTGCACGAAGCCGGCGTCGTCGGACCCGCCGTCCAGCATCATGATCGCGTCGTCGCAGTCGTGGAAGCTGACCTGACCGTCGAAGCACTTCTCCACCGCTGCCCACCACTCGCCCTGCTCGGGGCGCAGCGAGTTGCGCGCCGCCGCCTCGCGGGACTCGAAGCGCACGACACCGACGAACTGACCGTCGTCGGTCATGCCGTAGGTGCCGCCGAGCCAGCCGTCCGCGCCGGGCGCGAGGTCCTCCTTCCAGCGGTCCATCTGCGCTCGCAGCGTGGCCTCGTCCTTGCACATCCCCTGGATGACCTGGATGAACATCTCAACCTCCGATCCGTGGGGCCGCTTCACCGCGAAGTGGTCCATCGACCGACGCTACGCCCCCACGGCGAGGGCTGTCAGTAGCCCGAACTGATGAGGTCGGATGCCGTGCCCTGCGCCGCGCGGTCCGCGGTCCGGCGTGGCCCGACGGAGCCTGGGCACGCCGGTGGCGATATGTTGACCCCGCCGTGCAAGCCGCGCCGCCACCGGGCGGCGACACCCCCGAGGAGCGCCACTGAGCAGCGAACAGCGCGGGTCGGTCGAGCCGGTGGAACCGCCGCCTCCGACCGGTCCGCTGCCGCGCCCGCGTGCCGTCATTCCGTGGGTCGACCGGGTCTGGCACGACTGGCGGGCCGACCCGGTCGACCGGTTCGGGGTCGTCCTCTTCTTCGTCATCGCCACGATCGTCGTCTCGTCGCTGGTCAACACCGGCTCGTCCTACGGCGACTCCCTGCTGGCGCACACGATGAGCGGCCTCGCCCTCGTGGCCGCGGCACGGGCGACCGGGATGCGCCGGCGAGCGCGGCGGGTCGTGACCGCGGTCGTCCTCGTCGCCGTCGGCCTGCTCGCCGTGCTGTCCCTCGCCGACGCCGTCCTGGGCGAGAACGGCCCGGTGGCCCCCGCGAAGGCCGACCCGCTGTGGGTCGTCCTCGTCATCGTCGTGCCGGTCATCGTCATCCGCCGCATCGCGCAGCACACGATCGTCGGCGGGCGCACCGTGCTCGGGGCGATCACGGCCTACCTCCAGATCGGGGTGGCGTACGCCGCGCTCTACCAGGCAGTCGGGGTGTGGAGCTCGGTGCCACCGTTCGGCACGCCGCAGGAGTCCAGCGCCTACATGTACCTGAGCATGACCACCATGTCGACGCTCGGCATCGGCGACATCGCGCCGACCACCGAGGTGTCCCGGCTGCTCGTGTCGTCCGAGGCGGTGCTCGGCCAGGTCTTCCTCGTGACGATCGTCGCCATCGTCGTCTCGCAGTTCGCCGGCACCCGGAAGAGGTGACCCGGTCATGACGACTCGACCACGACCCATCCGTGAGCGACCTCGTCGACCGTGCTGCGCCTGCGCTCCGGGGCGGCGGGCCCGGGCCCGGTCCTCGTCGGTGTCACCGGTGAGCCGGGCGCGGGGAAGTCGACGCTCGCGGCATCCGTCGTCTCCGGCCTCGCGGCGCGGGGGTGCGCCGCCGTCCTCGTGCCCATGGACGGCTTCCACCTCGCGAACGTCGCGCTGGCGGCCCTGGGGCGGGCCGACCGCAAGGGGGCGCCCGACACCTTCGACGGGGCCGGCTATGCCGCGCTCCTCGCCCGGCTGCGATCGGTGGCCCGCTCCACGGTCTGGGCCCCGGTCTACGACCGCTCGATCGAGGAGTCCGTCGCCGGGGCCATCGCCGTCCCACCGGAGACCGAGGTGGTCGTCACCGAGGGCAACTACCTGCTCGTCGACGAACCCCCGTGGGATGCCGTGCGCGACCTCCTCGACGAGGTCTGGGCCGTGCGCGTGGACCCGGCCCTGCGCACGGCCCGCCTCGTGGCCCGGCACGTCGAGTTCGGCAAGGCCCCCGAGCGGGCCGCGGCCTGGGTGGCGTCCGTCGACGAGGGCAACGCCGAGCTCGTGCGGAGCACCCTGCACCGCGCCGACCTCGAGGTCGTGCTCGAGCTCGGCCTGAGCGCGCGGCGCATACGATGCGGGCGTGTCGGAGGCGAGGTTCGGGTCGCTCGTGGCCCGTGGCGTCGCCGCGGTGAGCCACGACCCCGGCGACCTCACGAGCGGCTTCTGGGCCGTCGTCCTCACCTTCGAGGGGGCCTTGACGGCCGTGCGCCTGGATGCCGTGACCCGCGCGTCGCCGAACCGGCCACCGGCCCATACGTCCCGCCGTTCGTGGATGGCCTGCCCTCGAGGGGGAGTGGCGCTCGAGCCTGGACCGGGCGGCGTACCTCGAGGGGGTCGCGGAGATCCGGCGCAGGATCGCGGCCGGGACGGTGTACCAGGTCAACCTGTGCCGGGTGCTGGAGCACGACCTGCCGGAGGACGCCCGCGTCGCGCACCTCGCCGCGCGGCTGGAGGAGGGCAACCCGGCCCCGTACGGGGCCTCGATCGACCTCCCGGAGGCCGGCCTCGAGGTGGCCTGCGCGTCACCGGAGGCGTACCTCCTGCGCCGTGACGGGGTGGTGACGTCGCGGCCGATCAAGGGCACCGCGCCGACCCGGGGCGAGCTGCTCGTCAAGGACTACGCCGAGAACGTCATGATCGTCGACCTCGTGCGGCACGACCTGGCGGCGCGTCAGCCTCCCCGGGTCCGTGGAGGTCGACCACCTCTGCCGGGTCGAGGAGCACCCCGGGCTGGTCCACCTCGTCTCCGACGTGTCGGGGACGCTGCGGCCGGGCACCACGTGGCCAGACCTGCTGCGGGCGAGCTTCCCCCCGGGCTCGGTGAGCGGAGCGCCCAAGCACACGGCGCTGCAGGCCATCGCCGACCTCGAGCCGGTGCCGCGGGGCCCGTACTGCGGCGCGGTCGGCTGGGTCGACGCCGACCGCGGGGAGGCCGTGCTGGCCGTCGGGATCCGCACCTTCTGGGCGGCGCGCGACGCGGACGGGAAGAGGGTGCTGCGGTTCGGCACGGGTGCCGGCATCACGTGGGCGAGCGACGCGCAGGGCGAGTGGCGCGAGACCGAGCTCAAGGCCGCCCGTCTCGTCGCCCTCGCCAGCGGACGCCGGCCGGCCGTCTGGAAGGGTGTCGGTCATGGCTGACATCCGGGTCTGGGTCGACGGCGCGCTCGTGCCTGCCGACGCGCCGTCGGTGAGCGCCGTCGACCACGGCCTGACCGTCGGGGACGGCGCCTTCGAGACGGTGAAGATCGAGGACGGCGTGCCCTTTGCGGTGACCCGGCACCTGCGACGGCTCGACCGCACCACCGCCGGGCTCGGGCTGCCGAGGGCCGACCACGACCGGATCCGCGCGGGCATCGCCGCCGTGCTCGACCGGTGAGCCGATCGGCTTCGGGCGCCTGCGCTTCACGGTCACCGGGGGTCACGGCCCCCTCGGGTCCGACCGCCACGACTCCGACCTCACCCACATCGTCACCGCCGTGGCGCACGCCCGGCCCGAGCCCCACGGGGCGGTCGTCTCGGCCCCGTGGGTGCGCAACGAGCGGGCGGCGACGGCGGGCCTCAAGACGACGTCCTATGCCGAGAACGTCATCGCCCTCGCCCACGCCAAGGAGCGGGGCGCGCTCGAGGCGGTGTTCGGCAACACCCGGGGCGAGCTGTGCGAGGCCACCGGGAGCAACGTCTTCGTCGTCGTCGACGGCGTCCTGCGCACCCCGCCGCTGGACAGCGGGTGCCTCGCCGGCATCACCCGCGAGCTTCTGCTCGAGTGGTGTCGCGACGCCGGCATCGAGGTCGTCGAGGAGGCCCTACCCCTCGACGTGCTCGCCCACGCGGACGAGGTGTTCCTCACCTCGTCGATCAAGGACGTGTTCCCGGTGTCGGCCGTCGACGGGCGCGTCCTGCCGGCACCCGGGGCCCGTGACGGCGCTCGCACGCGACGTGTGGGCGGCCGGCGCAGCGGCCGGGACGGACCCGTGACCCCCGAGGAGCGCCGCCACCTCCTGCGCGACCCGGAGGACGAGGACGACTGGGCGTGGCGACGCCGGATCCGGGGCAACGCCACGACCCGTCCCGTCTACCGGGCCGTGGTCTTCGTCACCGGGCTGGTGCTCGTCGTCGGCGGGCTCGCCCTGGTGCCGCTGCCCGGGCCCGGGTGGCTCATCGTCATCCTCGGCATCGCGGTCTGGGCGTCGGAGTTCGAGCCGGCGTCGCGGCTGCTGGACTTCGTCAAGGAGAAGGTCCGGGCGTGGGAGAAGTGGCTCGTCGTGCAGGCGTGGTGGGTCAAGGTCCTCGTGGGCGTCGGGACGGCCCTCGTCGTCGCGACGGCGCTGTGGCTGACCATGCGGCTCACCGGCATCCCTGGGCTGGTCCCCGACTCGGTCGCGACGTGGCTGCGCGACAACCTGGGGCTCTGACCGCTCCGATTTCCGCGGCGTCCGCGGCTCCGTATATCCTCGGCTGGCCGTCAGGCACCCGGATGTGTAGCTCAGCTGGTTAGAGCGTTCGCTTCACACGCGAGAGGTCGGGGGTTCGAGTCCCTCCACATCCACCATCGAAGAACGGCTCTTCACCTGCGGAAACGCACGTGAAGGGCCGTTCGGCGTTGGCCCGCGTGTCGGATACGTGTCGGACGACCCTCCCAAACACAAGGCAGAGCCATGATCCGCACCACTGACGCCATGCCGCACCAACCGCCCCCAGCCTCACCCGAGGTCGGGGGCGGTTCGGCCTGCAAGGGCTGGACCCGACACCACCCCGCGGTCGGGGGCTTGCAAGCGCGTGACACACTCACAGATGGGGCCACGTGTCCACTCAGGACACGTCGGCCCCAGCGTCCCGGGTCGAGGCCCGCCGTCTCCCCGGGGCGCGTCACCCTTCGCGGGCGGTCGTGTGCCTGCGTGCCCAGCGGGCGTGCAGGCGGCTCACGGAGTGCGCTCAGGGTGTTCCGCCAGAGTTGGCGTCAGGTCCATGCACCCGCCCCCCCGGGTGCGTGGGCTCAGCGTCCCGGGTTGAGGCTCCCCGCCTCCCCGGGACGCGCCGCCTGGCTGGATCTCAGGTCATGCCTGGGGTACCGCACTACCGACAGCGCAGCGCCCCCGACGGATCCCGCGGGAGAGAAGCGTGGGGCGCCTAGCCGGCACGAGAGCTTGACGAGTCGTCGGCGCCAACCGAAACGCTCATACCCTCCGACGGCCGGTGGAATCGCTGCTCAGCAATCCGCGCAGGATCTGGGCGTCCTGACGGAGCCGTTGAGGGACGGGCAGGCGGCATCTGGTCAGCGCTTGCATGTACTGCGACATTGCTAGGAGTTGGGCCACGCGGGCGCCGCGCATCGCAGCGTGGTCAGCGGGTGCGCGGCGAGCGACCAGAAGAGTCTGCTGGGCAAGGTTCATCTCGTCCCGAAGCCGGGGCAGGTCGGGCAGACCCGATGCGGCCGTCACGCTCGTCTCGCCAGGACTGCTGGTTCCGACTTCAGGACAGCGGGGTGCCTGGCGTCAATTCGCCCATCCGACCCCTGCCTTCGCGGCCCACGCCAAGGAGGTGCGGGACGCCTTGACTGTACGCCCCAACAACCGCTTGCCTGTGCGGCGCACGTCGTCTCACCCCCCGCCGCAGCTGTCGACCGGTGCACCGCTAGTCCGTGCGCACGTGCCGGCGTGATCGTGAGCGAACCACGGGCGGGAGCACGGCCGGCGCAGCGCGCACCGACGCGCGCACCGGCGGCCGACCCCCTGACCCCGCATTGGCGGGGCAGCCGCTAGATCTCCCCGAAACGGTCGGGTGGCACGTCGGGAGGCCGAACGGACGAACGATTCAGGTCTGAACGGACGAGGGTGCAAAGAAGGTGCACCGGGCAAGAGTGATGCCACAAGCACCGGCAGCCGTGTGGTTGCTGCCGCATCCATCCGCCAGCATGAGGAGGACATCATGCCCAATACCACTCTGGCGTTGCTCGAGACGAAGCACGAAATGGACCTGGAGCGTCTGGACCAGGCCTGCGCCGCCTTCTTCCAGGCTTGTGACGCCGCCGGCACGGACCCTTCGGAGGAGGAGCAGGAGTGCCTGCTCCGGTCCTTCCAGGCGATCCTCGCCTGGCGCTCGGAGATAGCGTCGGCGGTCCGGAACGTGGACGGCGCGATCGACCTTGCCGCGGCGATGGTCAACGCAGCGCTCGATCCAGACCGCTCACAACGAGGACAACAACCATAGGGGCGTCCCACTCGGTGTGGTGGGCTCGACCGACTCGCACGATTCTCGGGGGCACAGATTCGGTGCGTTCGTTCGCGGCCCCGCACGGGCCGGTGGAGTCAGAATGGAGAGGGTCTTCACGCTCTCCCTGCGGGTGTGGGTCCCAGCGCCCCGGTGAGACCAGACTCCCGGGGCGCGACCCAAGTCGGACGTCAGCGAGCCCCGCCGCGGTCTCGTAGACACACCTCGGGCGTAGTCGTGAGGAGACCAAGGTGCGTGCCGGCGGCGGCAATGCCCAACGTCGCGCCCGCCGACTGCCCACAGTGACCCACACCCGGAGACGTGCCAGGTGCGGACCCCTCGGCCGCCACGGCGCGCCCAGGCCTCTTGTCACCGTCCGTGGCAGGGTCATGTCGCGGGTGCTGTGCTGCCAGCCGTCCATGCCGAATCACTCCAGGCGTGAGATACGACGGCGTTCCGACGTGACCCTGGGATGAGTCGGGAGCGCCTTGCCAGCCCGAGAGCTAGAGGAGTCATCGGAAGAGGCCAACCGCACCGTCCCCTCGCCACGCCGAGCTGGGCATCCACGCGACGAAAGCGGCATGGGCGGTACTGCTCCTCTTGTTGCCCCGCTCTGTCACGGTCATTGTGGTCTTCGCTGGGGTGGGCCCGAAGATGGCTCCATCGGGTCATTGACGTGCCGTCACCCCCCGCGGAGTATGAAAGGCGCGACTTGGCCGAAGGCACCGCCGATGCGGGTCGTGCAACAAGGGGGCAGCAGCGGCACTCCGCCGCAACCGGGCGGCGGTGAAGGGCCGGAGACGACATGCGAGCGATGCGGACGTTGGGTGCCTTGGTCGGGGCGGTCGCCCTCGGATTGTCGACAGTTGTGGCGAGCGCGGCGACTGCGACGGCCGCCCCTCCTGAGGTGGTGTCAGAGCCCTACGAATACCAGTCCTTCGAATGCGGCTACCCGATCGATGTCGCCGGTGAGTTCACCTCCGCCGTCGTCATCCGCACGCGCTCGCCGCAGGAACCGGATGTCTTCTACTTCCATGGGCGCCTGTCGTTCCGGGAAGTGTTGACCAACCCCGACACCGGTGCCTGGTTCGTCATCCGCGGCACATGGCTGGAAGCCGATGTCACTGCCAAACTGGTCCAGGACAACATCTACGAGTACACCGTCATCCAGGCCGGCCAGCCGCTCGTCGTCGAGGACTCCACCGGGCGGGTCATCGCCCGTGAGCGGGGCGTGCTCCGCTACCGCCTGCAGTGGGACACGGACGGGAACTTCGTCGACTTCCTCGGCGTGGACGTCGGTGGCCCCCACTCCAGCCTCGACAGGTGTAGGTACGCCGCCGACCTCATCGGGATGGACAACAGCACGTCATCCCAGCGGTACACCCTGCGCCCGGACGGCACGACCGATTCCCCGCTGGGGTACGCCGAGTACCTGCCCCCGTCGTACGGTCAGGCCCCGAGCCCGCTGCTGGTCTTCCTCCACGGTTATGGGGAGAGCGGCGACGGGTCCGCCGACGCGCTGGCTCTCCAGGCGGATCAGGGCATCCCCCGCCACATCGCCAATGACGGGTGGCCGGACGAGCGTCCCTTCGTCGTCCTGGCTCCCCAGCACGACGGCACCATCCAGGACAGCGACTACGAGCATTGCTTCGACGTGGCATTCGACGGCTCGTGCATGATGAGGACGCAGCACGACCTCGGCCATCCCAGCCCCGGGTCCTTCTGCGCCACACCGGACGAGGTGCGTGACTTCATCGCCTACGCCGTGGCCGAGTACGACGTCGACCCGGCCCGGGTGTACCTGACCGGTCTGAGCTGTGGAGGGTTCGGCACGTGGGAGTACCTCGAGACGTACGGCGGCGGGCAGGTGGCGGCAGCCGTTCCCATCGCCGGCGAAGGCCGCCCCGCGTGGGAGACCGCGGGCTGTCAGCTGGCCTCGGTTCCGATCTGGGCCTTCCACGGCGCGCTCGACGACGTCGTGAACCCCGACGGCAGCATCGTCCCTGTAACCGGTCTTCGGAACCAGTGCGGCGTGGCGGACGAGGAGGCCGGCCTGACGGTCTACCCCGACCGCGACCACGACTCCTGGAACATCACCTACGCGCAAGGCTCCCCTGTCGACATCTACAGCTGGCTGCTCGACCACACCTCGTCCTGAAGCGCCTACCACCCACCCACCCTTGGATACCGACGGCGGTTGGCCAGTTCGTGCCATGTCTCCACGTCGGTGTCCAACGCGCGCTGCTGCCATCAGGTCACGTCGCCGGAAGTAGCCTGGCTGCCAGTGTGGGCTACGGACTGGCGACGCTCACGCCAACGGCAGAGGGCGATTCACCACACCACCCGCTCAGGGTGACGCGTCCTGCCCTCCGGGCGCTGGAGAATCGACGCACCACTGGTCATCACACCAAGCGGTGGCGGCGCGCGATGCGTCTGCCGCATCCCGTCGATCCGCGAGGAGACGTCATGGGCAGGTCCTGGTTCGCCGGGCTGGATCGGTCGGATGTCGGACGGGCCCTGGTGGCGCTGGCCGCGACCAGTGTCGGTCTCGGGCTGGCCGGCGTGATCCTGCCGGGCCTCGACTTCGACGGCTCGTGGCCCGTCGTGCTCGTGGCGCTGGTCATGGCCGTGGTGGGGTTGGTGATCCGGCCGGTCCTGGTCGCCATCGCCACCCCGCTCGGCATGGTCGGGGCCGTGGTCCTGGCCCTGCTCGGACAGGCGATCGTGGCCTACGTCGCTCTCGTCGTTGGTACCGCGAGTGCAGGTCGACTCCTTCCTCGACGCCTTCTGGGCGACGTGGATCGTCGCCGTCGTCGTGACCCTGGCGTCCTGGGTGATGACCGCGGGCACCAACGACGCCGTGTTCGCCCACCTCGTGCGCGGCGCCCGACGGGGAAAGCCCGTCGCGGACCCCGAGGTGACCGGCATCCTGTTCGTGCAGCTCGACGGGGTCCCCTTCCCGGTGCTCCAGTGGGGGGTGATGGGTGGGACCCTGCCGACGTTGGCGCGCTGGATCCGCAGCGGCAGCCACGAGTTCATGGAGTGGACCCCGACGCTGCCGGCCACGACGCCGGCGAGCCAGATGGGGATCCTGCACGGGACGACCGACGGCATCCCCGCGTTCCGCTGGGTCGACCGCGCCACGGGTCGGGTCTTCGTCGCCAACAAGCCCGCGGATGCGGTCGACATCGAGGCCCTGCACTCCGAACGGGCACGGGCTGCTCGCCGACGGTGGGGTGTCGGTGAGCAACCTGTTCAGCGGTGACGCCCCGACGACCTTCGCGACGATGAGCCGGGTGGGCGCGCTGCGCGGCGACCGCGACGGCCGGCGCAGGTTCAACCGCTTCCTCATGCGGCCCGACGGCTTCATGCGCGGCGTGGTCCGCACCACGAGCGAGCTGGTCCGCGAGCGCACCCAGGCGCGGCGGCAGGTGCGGCAGGACATGCGTCCGCGCGTGCACCGAGGCTGGGACTTCGCCGGTGAGCGTGGAGCCCTCAACGGCGTCATGCGCGACTTCAACACGGTCATGGTGGGGGAGGCCCTCGCGTCGGGGGCGCGCAGCATCTACGTCGACTACGTCGACTACGACGCGGTGGCCCACCACGCGGGCATCATGAGGCCCGAGTCGCTCGACGCGCTCGTGGGCCTGGACACCCTGCTGGGCCAGCTCGAGAAGGTGGCGGCCGAGGCCAAGCGGGACTACCGCATCGTGGTGCTCTCCGACCACGGACAGTCCCAGGGCGAGGTGTTCGCCGACCGGTTCGGCGAGAGCCTGTCGGAGGTCGTGTCGAGGTTGGCCGGCACCACCGTGGCCGGGACCGAGGTCAACACCGAGGGGTCGGCCAGGGTGGAGGTGCTGACCGACGAGCAGCCGGCGCTCGTGGCCCAGGCCCTGAGGGCCGGCAGCAACGACACCCTCGAGCAGGCGGATGCCGAGGAGTCGGCGGCTCAACACGCGATGACGGCGTCATCCGCTGCCGGCACCGCGGACGACGGCGCCCCCGAGCAGCCCTTGCTCGTCTTCGGTTCCGGCAACCTGGGGCTGGTCTATGCCAGCGGTGAGGACCACCGGCTCACCCGGGCCGAGATCGAGGCCCGGTGGCCGGCCCTGCTGACGGGGCTGGTCGGGCACGAGGGCGTGTCGTTCGCCGTCGTCGACACCGCGGACGGCCCGGTGGCCATAGGCCTGAGACGGCGAGCACCGGCTCCGTGACGGCGCTGTCACCGGCACCGACCCGTTGACCCCCTTCCGCCCCGAGTCCGCCGCGTTCCTTCTGCGGGCGTCGTCGATGCCCGAGGCCCCCGACATTGCCGTGAACAGCCTCCTGGACCCTGTGACTGGTGAGGTGGCCGCCTTCGAGGGCTTGGTCGGATGCCACGGAGGTCTCGGCGGGTGGCAGGACCGGGCGATGCTCGTGTGGCCGAGCGACCTCCCGCGCCCCCCAGAGCGTCTGGTCGGCGCGGATGCCGTGCATCGTCAGTTGGTGTCGTGGTTGGAGCACCTCGGCCACCGTGCCAACCTGCCTCCGGCCGGTCGCCGCCCTTACGACGCGGAGCGGTCGCGCGTGGGCTAGGCACCCGCCGTGGTGACATCTCGCCTCGGCGGGGCCCCGCGTCCTGGGCCGTCCCTCGGGGCGTGCCGGGCGACGGCGCCCTCACGTGGGGTTGGTGACGGTTGCCGTCAGCGGCGGTCGCGACGGTCCTCGCGGCGGTCCTTGCGACGGTCGCCACGGCGACGGACGCCGTGGGCACGGCCACCGCCGCGGCTCCGACGGTGGCGGCGGTGCGGGCCACGGGGGCGCCGATGACTCCGCGGCGTGCCGCGCGTGCGGGGCGAAGAGGCATGTCAGACTCCTTCAGAGGCCAGCTCGGCCTCGATCGATGCGACGATGGCCTGGATCGGGATCCGGCCCGAGGCGATCAGCTGGCCGCCGGCGCGGCGAGCGGCGCTGGCGAACGGCGCGGCCCAGACGTTCTCCCAGACCACGACGCCGGCGACACTGCCCGGCTCCATGGCCTCGGCGAGCAGCTCGACGTCCTCGGCAGCGAGGATCTCCGCGATGTCGGCCTCGAGCGCGCGGATGGCGTCGACCGCCGGTGTCTCGTCGAGCTCCATCGCGTCGACGGACCCGTCCTCGTTCTTGACCAGGATCAGGACGTCGAGGATCCGGATGATGCCGGACGCGGCGAGCTTGGCCAGCTCCTCGGCCGCCTCACCGGTGAAGTTCTGCTGGCCGGCGGGGAACTCGATGACCAGGTAGTCGACCGGTCCCAGCTCCTCCACAGGGGTGTCGGGGTTCTCTTCCATGGCATTCTCCTTCTCGATTCACCTCCGAAGAGGTGGGAGGGCCGCCGCCTGGCGGCTCTCGGTCTCCTGGCCGGACTTGCGACGGCGACACGATGACCGCACCACCTTCGCGCAGATCACGTGTGCAGGGATCACCCCGAAGGGATGAGAGCTCCCGGGCGGGATCGTCCTGCGACCTTCCCAGCCGCCGGTGGTGCCGCCGCCCGACAGGGGCCGGGCCGGCATCCTCCCCAGAGGGTGATGCGATGGCCATCGAGAGAAGGAATCGTCGAGGTGACGTCACGCGGACATCGTGGGCGGCAGAACTGGAGGAGGGCATCGTGACCGGTGAACGACACGCACGCGGGGCGACCGGCGGCGGTCCAGGTCGGCCTCCCGCACTGAGAAAGGTCGCCCACCTGGCACCGGACGCGCGCTCGGCGCGGGGAAGAGCCGCCCGCAACGAGACCCCACGGAGCAGTCACGGGCGCTGGGAGCCGTCCTCCAACCGCCCCGACCCCGTTGCGCTGCTCGAGGGGCAGGGGCAGAGCCGGGTTGCCGAGCTGGTTCCGCTGCGGTACGGCCGGATGCTGGTCTCGCCGTTCACCTTCTACCGCGGGGCGGCCCTGATCATGGCCGACGACCTGGCGGCGACGCCGCGGTCAGGCCTGAAGACGCAGATCTGTGGGGATGCCCACCTGTCCAACTTCGGGGTCTTCGCCTCTCCTGAGCGGCAGCTGATGTTCGACATCAACGACTTCGACGAGACCCTTCCCGGTCCCTGGGAGTGGGACGTCAAGCGCCTTGCCGCCAGCTTCGAGATCGCCGGTCGCGATCGCGGGTTCGCTCCTGCCGACCGGCGTTCGATCGTGATGGCGGGCGTCGCCGAGTACCGCACGCGGATGTCAGCAGTTCGCCGCGGCGCGCAACCTGGAGGTCTGGTACGCCCACGTCGAGGTCGACCAAGATGTTCGACGAGCTCAAGGCCCTCGCCACGAAGAAGCAGCAGGCCAGGGCGCAGGCCAACGTGGCCAAGGCGAGGACCCGCGACAGCATGCAGGCGTTCGCCAAGCTCACCCACGAGGTCGAGGGTCAGCGCCGGATCATCTCGGACCCCCCTCTGATCGTGCCGCTGGAGGAGCTGATACCTGCCGAGGCGGCGGCTCGAGACGTCGAGGGCGAGCTCCGGGCCCTGATCAGGTCGTATCGACGAACGCTGGAGACGGACCGTCGGGAGCTGCTGGAGGAGTTCGAGTACGTCCATGCGGCGCGCAAGGTGGTCGGTGTCGGCAGCGTCGGAACCCGCGCCTGGATCCTGCTGCTGCTCGGGCGCGACGGGCAGGACCCGCTGTTCCTGCAGGCCAAGGAGGCGCAGGAGTCCGTGCTGGAACGGTTCGTCGGAAAGAGCACGTACCCCAACCACGGGCAGCGGGTCGTGGCGGGGCAGCGCCTGATGCAGGCCGCCAGTGACATCTTCCTGGGCTGGCAACGGGTCACCGGGCTCGACGGGCAGGTGCGGGACTTCTACCTGCGCCAGCTGCGGGACTGGAAGGGCTCGGCAGACGTCGACACGATGAGCGCGGGCCTGATGACCGCATACGCCCGGATCTGCGCAGCGACGTTGGCCCGCGCCCACGCCCGCTCCGGGGACCGGATCGCGATCGCGTCCTACCTGGGCAGCAGCGACGTCTTCGACCGGGCCATCGCCGACTTCTCCAAGCGCCTATGCCGACCAGAACGAGCGCGACTACCAAAGCTCTCGTCGACGCGGTCGCAACCGGCCGGCTGGAGGCCCAGACCGGCCTGTGAGACCGGTGGCCTCACGCCGCCGCGCGCAAGGCGCCTGTCACTCCGGCTGCGCAGCCGGGGACACGACCGGGGCGTCCGGGTCGGTTCGGCCTGCACCGGGGGTGCCTCGGCGGCCCCTCGGCCACGGCAGCGGTCAGTGAGGCCACGGCATACAGCGCCATGGCCTGCAGGTACAGGACGAACAGGATGCCGATGTCGGAGCGCGCGAGGGCGCCGTACTGGGGCTTGTCGATGACGAAGCCCACCATCAGGGCCATGGCCTGCTTGAGCACCTCGATGACGACCGCCCCCACGACGGCCCCCCCGACCAGCAGGGGTCTGCGCGGTGGACGGATGCCGCCGAGTCGGCCCAGCATCAGGCGGACGACGACGAAGTTCAGCACCAGGGTGAGTGCCAGGGCGCTGACGTCGAGCAGTGGCGTCGGCCCGCTCCACTGCAGGCCGAAGCCGGTCCAGGATCCTGCGTGAAGAGGTTGGCGGTGACGCTGGCGCTGACGAAGGAGAGCAGGACCAGCGGGGCCAGCGCGAGGAACCAGCCGACGGCCCAGAACCGCACCACGACGAAGTTGCGCGTGTTGTTGGGGGCGCCGTACACGGCGTGCAGGGAGCGGCTGGCGCCCAGCACGGCCCCCGTGGCGCCGTAGAGCAGACCGACGGCGCTGACGATGGAGGTCACCTGCGCGGTGCTGCGCAGCGCCTCCGGGTCGACGCCGGTCGGCCCGACGACCCCGGGGAAGGCGGCGGACACCGCCTCGGTGATGTAGGCGGCGAGCTGCTCGGCACCCAGCGCCGCCGTCAGGCCATAGGCCAGCGTGAGGACGGAGAACAGGGCCGGGAAGAGGTAGTACGTCGTGCCCGCCGCGAGCGGGTCTGGCATCGAGGATCGTGAAGCGGGTGCTGGTCCGCAGGACCAGGCCGGCCAGACCGTCACCGACCAGTCCCCCTCGCGACCCTGCAGGGCGAGGACCTGTGGGGGCAGGTCCTTGGGCGGCGGGTCGACGAGAAGACACCCGGGATGGCAGAGAGGGGAGCCGTGGGGTTCACGTGGTGACCGTACTGGGCCGGGTGCCGGCCCTCGGGCACGGCAAGGGCCGCCGGATGCCGTTTTCCCGCGGTGCTGCCGGGTAGGTCTCGGGGGTGCGCACCTTCGCCCACGAGCGTGGCCGCCGGAGGCTCGGTCAACCGCGCGGGAGTCGGTGACCGTGGTCGACCTCCAGGGGTATCCCGGGGCAGCGCCCTTCGTCCCCGACGACGGCTCTCTGCAGCAGGCCGCCGGAAGCCGTGCAGTCCTGCCGAGGGTGCGACCTCTACCGCGACGCCACCCAGGCCGTGTTCGGCGAGGGACCGGGCACCGCACGCATGATGCTCGTCGGTGAGCAGCCCGGCGACCGTGAGGACGTCGAGGGCGAGCCGTTGGTCGGGCCCGCCGGGCGCCTCCTACGACGGCGCCCTCTCGGTCAGCCGGATCGAGCGGGAGACGAGGGGTACCTCACCAACGCCGTCAAGCACTTCCGGCACGAGGGCACCCGAGGGCAAGCAGCGGATCCACAAGTCCCCTGCACGCTGGCAGGTCGCCGCCTGCCAGCCGTGAGCTGCTCACCGAGCTCGACGCCGTGCGTCCCCAGGTCGTCGTGCTGCTCGGCGCCACGGCCGGTCAGGCGGTCCACGGACCCGCGTTCCCGGTCGGGGAAGGCGCGGGGGAAGCCGATCCCGTGGCCGCAGGACCGACTCGCGCTGCACCGACCACCGGTGTGCGTCGCGACCGTGCACCCGTCCTCCGTGCTCCGGTCACGCACCAGGGCCGCGGACCTCGAGGCCTTCGTCGCCGACCTGCGCACGGCCACCACCGTCGCGTGAGTCGTCCAGCCGCCGACTTAGCGCCCCGTACCGCAAGGAGGCCACCCGCCTGTCGCCACGCGGGTGTATTGATAGGGGGATGGACGTCATCCGGGTCCGTGCCATTCGCACCTTCCCCAAGCCACAGGGGAGCCGGGCGTCGAGCCACGACGTCGCCCGGGTGACCGACATCGGGCTGCAGGGGGACCGCCCCCAAGAAGGCCGCCGTGTCCCTCATCGGCGACGACGCGCCCACCACCCGGGCCAACCTCGTGCTCGACGTGCCGACCGCCGACCGTGGAGGAACTCGACGGCCGCCCGTGCGCGTCGGCGAGGTCCTCCTCGCGTAGAGTCGCACCGGCAGCTCCTGTTCCTGGCCTGTACGCCGCGGTCGGCGAGGCCGGCACCGTCCGGGTCGGTGACTTCGTGGAGGCACTGTGACGGCCGTCCTGGCGTCGACGCACGACGCTGGTGTCGAGCGGCTGCTCGACAGCTACCGCGCGATCCCGCCGGGGGACGGCGTCCGGCTGGCGAAGCGGACGTCCAACCTGTTCCGGCCGCGACAGCCAGCACGGCGCCCGGCCTCGACACCTCCGGCTGACGGTGTCGTCAGTCGACCCCGTGCCGACCGCCGACGTCGGGGGGATGTGCACCTACGAGGACCTCGTCGCGGCGACGCTCCCGCTCGGCCTCACGCCGCTCGTCGTTCCGCAACTGCGGACGATCACTCGGCGGCGCGGTGACCGGCCTCGGCATCGAGTCCGCCTCCTGCGCAACGGGCTGCCCCACGAGTCGGTGCTCGAGATGGACGTGCTCACCGGCGCGGGCGAGATCGTCACGACGCGACGCCGGGTGGCGCCACCCGACCTGTTCCGCGGCTTCCCGAACTCGTACGGCACGCTGGGATACGCCACCCGGCTGCGAATCAAGCTGGAACCTGTCAGCCCTGTCGTCGCCCTGCGGCACCTGCGCTTCACCGACCTCGACGACGTCAGCGGCGATCGGGGTGGTCGTCGCCCACGGCGCGCGATGGCGTGGGTGTCGACTACGTCGACGGCGTCGTCTTCTCGGCCACCGAGTCTTACTTCGTGCTGGCGCCGCAGCGACGAGCCCGGCCCGACGAGTGACTACGCCGGGCGCGACGTCTACTACCGCTGGATCCAGCACGACGGCCCGCGGCCACGGCGATCGGCTGACGACCCTCGACTACCTCTGGCGCTGGGACACCGACTGGTTCTGGTGCTCACGGGCGTTCGGGGCCCAGCACCCGGCGGTGCGGCGGCTCTGGCCCCGGCGCTTGCTGCGCAGCAGCTTCTACTGGAAGCTGGTCGCCCTCGACCGCCGGTTCGACGTGGCCGACCGGCTCGAGGCGCGCCACGGACGCCCCCCACGCGAACGCGTCGTGCAGGACGTCGAGGTGCCGTTGGCGACGACGGCCGACTTCCTCCGCTGGTTCCTGCGCGGGGTGCCGATCGAGCCCATCTGGTTGTGCCCGTTGCGTCTTCGCAGCGACCGCGCGTGGTCCCTGTATCCCCTGCGGCCGGGGAGCCCTACGTCAACGTCGGTTTCTGGTCGTCCGTCCCCGCGGACCCAGCCGGCGGCCCCGGCGCCACGAACCGGCGCATCGAGCACGAGGTCACCGCGCTCGGCGGGCACAAGTCCCTGTACTCCGAGTCGTTCTACGACGAGGAGGAGTTCGAGCGCCTGTACGGCGGCGCCGAGTACGCCCTGCTGAAGGAGCGGTGGGACCCCGGTGGCCGCCTTTCCGACCTGTACGCCAAGGCCGTCCGCGGCGCCTGACCGCACCCCGGCCACCCGAGAAAGAAGAGGAGAAGCAGATGTCGATCGCGGAGATCGTCGAGTCGGTCGTCGCCGGCCCGCTCCCGGTGCGCCTCGTCGCCTACGACGGGTCCGCGCTCGGGCCCACCGACGCCCCGAGGGCCCTGCACCTGCGCACGCCACGTGCCGCGGCGTACCTCGCCACGGCTCCGGGTGACCTCGGGCTGGCCCGGGCGTACGTCGCGGGTGACCTCGCGGTCGAGGGGGTCCACCCCGGCGACCCCTACGACCTGCTCGTCGACCTCTCGGCGATGCGCTTCCACCGGCCGTCGGCCGCCGCCGCGATCGAGGTGGCCCGCACCCTCGGGGTCAAGGGGCTCACCCCGCCGCCCCCGCCCCTCAGGAGACGCTCCCGCGGTGGCGGCGGGTGGCCGAGGGTCTGCGGCACTCGATGACCCGTGACGCCGAGGCGATCAGCCACCACTACGACGTCTCGAACCGCTTCTACGAGATGGTCCTCGGGCCGTCGATGACCTACACGTGCGCGTGCTACCCCGACGCCGCCGCCACCCTCGAGCAGGCGCAGGAGAACAAGTACCGCCTCGTCCTCGACAAGCTCGGCCTGCGGCCGGGCGACCGGCTGCTCGACATCGGCTGCGGCTGGGGCGCGATGGTCCGCTACGCGGCTCGGCACGGCATCCGGGTCCTCGGCGTGACGCTCTCGCGGCAGCAGGCCGTGTGGGCGCAGAAGGCGGTCGCCGACGAGGGGCTCGCCGACCTCGCCGAGGTGCGGTACTGCGACTACCGCGACGTCCGCGAGACCGGGTTCGACGCGGTGTCGTCGATCGGGCTGACCGAGCACATCGGGGTGCGCAACTACCCGACCTACTTCGGCTGGATCCGCGACCGGCTCCGCCCCGGCGGGCTCGTGCTCAACCACTGCATCACCCGGCCGCACAACCGGCGCCAGGAGACGGGGCACTTCATCGACCGCTACGTCTTCCCCGACGGGGAGCTCACCGGCTCGGGGCGCATCATCACCGAGGCGCAGAACGCCGGTCTCGAGGTCGTGCACGAGGAGAACCTGCGCGAGCACTACGCGCTGACCCTCGCCCAGTGGTGCCGCAACCTCGTCGAGCACTGGGACGAGTGCGTCGCCGAGGTCGGTGAGGGCACCGCCCGGGTGTGGGGCCTGTACATGGCGGGGTCGCGGCTCGGCTTCGAGCGCAACGAGATCCAGCTGCACCAGGTGCTCGGCGTGCGGCCGCACGACGACGGGTCGAGCGGCCTGCCGCTGCGCCCCTGGTGGGCCGCCTGACGCTCAGGCGCGAGCCGTCGCCCCCACCGTGGAGAGGCCGTCCCAGACCAGGGCGGTGAGGTCGTCGGCGAGCTGCTCGCTGCTCGGGCCCGTCGCTGCGCCGCCGGCCGATAGCCAGGCGTCGGCCGTCGCCCGCACCATGCCGACCAGGGCCACCCCCCACAGGCGCGACGAACCCGCGACGGATGCCGTGCCCTCCTCCTCGCGGCGGCCACCGCCGAGCCCCCCGGCGACGAGGTCGGCCACGTGCGCGGCGATCCGGTCGGTCATGCCGGCCGCGACGTCGCCCTCGGGGCGCTCGCCCGGCGGGACGAGGGGCGCGTGGACGATGAAGCGGTAGACCTCCGGGTCCTCGTCGACGAGTCGCAGGTAGGCGGCGATGACCGCCCGCACCACGGCCCGCCGGTCGGTGGGTGCCGCGTCGCCGGCGGCCCGGGACAGGTCACGGATGATCGTCGCGTCGACGCGCTCGGCGACCGCCGTGTACAGCCCCGCCCGGTCGGTGAAGTGGCGGTAGAAGACCGTCTTCGACGTCCGTGCGGTGGCGGCCACCTCGTCCATGCCCGACCCCGGCGCCGTGGTTGCGGATGGCGCGCAGGGTCGCCTCGACGAGCTCCTCGCGGCGGGCGACGCGGTGCTCGTCCCAGCGCGAGCTGCGCCCGTCCGGTGTCGTCTCCGTCGCTCCCACAGCCGGGACGGTAGCAGGAACCCACCAGTACCTGTTACCTTCCGTACCGGGTACGTCGTCCCCGGTGTCGCCCGTCCCCGCAAGCCCAAGGAGCCAGACCGGTGACCACAGCCCGCCGCGCCGCCGTCCTCGGCGGCAACCGGATCCCCTTCGCGCGCCAGTTCGGCCCGTACGCCGAGGCCTCGAACCAGGACATGCTGACGTCGGCCCTCGAGGGGCTCGTCGCCCGGCACGGCCTGGCCGGGGAACGCCTCGGCGAGGTCGTCGCCGGCGCCGTCATCAAGCACAGCCGCGACTTCAACCTCACCCGTGAGGCCGTGCTCGGCTCGAGCCTGTCGCCGCACACGCCCGCCTACGACATCACCCAGGCCTGCGGGACCGGGCTCGAGGCCGCGATCCTGGTGTCGAACAAGATCGCACTCGGCCAGATCGAGTCCGGCATCGCCGGTGGCGCCGACTCGGCATCCGACGCCCCCGTGGTCGTGCCCGAGGCTGCGCCGGAAGCTGTTGCGGCTCAACCGGGCCAAGAGCACGTCGGACAAGGCGATGGCCGCCCTGGCCTTCCGGCCCACCGACCTCGGCATCCAGGTCCCGGCCAACACCGAACCGCGCACGGGGCTGTCGATGGGCGAGCACATGGCCATCACGGCGCAGCAGTGGGGCATCACCCGCGAGGACCAGGACGCGCTGGCGCTGGCCAGCCACCACAACCTCGCCGCCGCCTACGACCGCGGCTTCTTCGACGACCTGCTCACACCCTTCCTCGGCCTGACCCGCGACCAGAACCTGCGCCCCGACTCCACCGCCGAGAAGCTCGGCTCGCTCAAGCCCGTCTTCGGCAGGGGCGAGGACGCGACGATGACGGCCGGCAACTCCACCCCGCTGACCGACGGAGCCTCGGTGGTCCTGCTCGGGTCGCAGGACTGGGCGGACGAGCACGGCCTGACCCCCCTCGCCTGGCTGGTGGACGCGGAGACCGCCGCGGTCGACTACGTCACGGGGAACGAGGGCCTGCTCATGGCGCCGGCGTACGCCGTGCCCCGCCTGCTGGCGCGCCAGGGCCTGTCGCTGCAGGACTTCGACCTCTACGAGATCCACGAGGCCTTCGCGGCGACGGTGCTCACGACCCTTGCCGCGTGGGAGGACGACGACTTCTGCCGCGACCGCCTGGGGCTCGAGGCGCCGCTCGGTTCGGTCGACCGCAGCCGGCTCAACGTCACGGGCTCCTCGCTGGCCGCCGGGCACCCCTTCGCGGCCACCGGGGGGCGCATCGTCGCGACGCTCGCGAAGCTGCTCCACGAGAAGGGTCCGGGGTCCCGCGGCCTGGTCTCGATCTGCGCCGCCGGCGGGCAGGGCGTCGTCGCGATCCTCGAGGCGGCCTGACATGGCGCACCGCGACGGCTACACGGCGTTCGTCTCCTCGGGCCTCGGCAAGAGGCTCGCGACGACCCTCGGCCTCCCGCAGCCGGTGGCGCTGCGCCGCCACGTCCCGGGGCGGCCCCTCGTCGACGGACCCGTGCTGGTCGGGGGCCACGGGCAGCAGCCCGCGCTCTCGGCACTGCGCCAGGGGCTGACCGACGCGGGGGCCACCCTCGTCGACGACGTACCCGAGTCGGCGCGCCTCGGAGGCGTGGTCGTCGACCTGTCAGCGGCCCGCACCCCGGCGGACCTCGAGGCGCTGCGCGCGACGCTGTCGCCCGCCCTGCGGCGGCTGGGCCGGTGCGCCCGCGTCGTCGTCGTCGGGCGGGATCCTCGGGCGCCGCTCGGCGGCCCAGCGAGCCACGCAGCGTGCGCTCGAGGGGGTGACGAGGTCGGTGGGCAAGGAGCTGCGGGCCGGCGCCACGGCCAACCTCGTGCTCGTCACCGACGGCTCCGAGGCCGCCGCGCTCGGCACGGTCGTCTTCCTCCTGTCGGCGCGCTCGGCGTACGTCGACGGCCAGGTCCTGCGGGTGGGCGGTGGCGAGCCGGCCGCACCCGCCGACTCCGCGCGGCCCTTGGCCGGCAAGGTCGCCGTCGTCACCGGCGCCGCCCGGGGCATCGGCGCCGACATCGCCCGGACGCTGGCGCGCGACGGTGCCACCGTCGTGTGCGTCGACGTGCCCCCCGCCGGAGCGGCGCTGGCCGCCGTCGCGAACGAGGTCGGCGGCACCGCCCTGCAGACCGACGTCACCGCACCGGATGCCGGCTCCCGCATCCTCGGTCACGCGCGGACCCGCCACGGCGGCCTCGACGTCGTGGTCCACAACGCGGGGATCACCCGGGACAAGCTGCTCGTCAACACCGACGCGGAGCGCTGGAGTCGGTGCTCGAGGTCAACCTCGCCTCGATCCTGCGGATGAACGAGGCGTTCCTCGGCAAGGACGGCCTGCGCGACGGCGGGCACGTCGTCCTCGTGTCGTCGGTCGCCGGCATCGCCGGCAACCGCGGCCAGGCCAACTACGCGGCATCCAAGGCGGGGGTCATCGGGCTCGTCGACGCGTGTCGACCGACCGCGGGCTGCGGCGCCGGGGCATCACCGTCAACGCGGTCGCGCCGGGGTTCATCGAGACCGAGATGACGGCGCGGATCCCCTTCGCGACCCGCGAGCTGGGGCGGCGGCTCAACAGCCTCGCCCAGGGCGGCCTGCCCGTCGACGTCGCCGAGACGATCGCCTACTTCGCCTCCGACGAGCAGGCCGCGGTCAACGGCAACGTCGTCCGGGTGTGCGGGCAGAGCCTGCTGGGGGCGTGACGTGGCCGTCGAGACGCTGACGGGGATGCCGTCCGTCGCGCCGTTGCTGGTCCGGGCGGCGGTCAGCGCCCCGCTCCACCGCGGGAACGTCGTGCCCGACCGCACCCTCGTCGTCGAGGGAGTGAACGTCGACCGCGCGCGCCTCGCCGCGTACCAACGGCTCACGGGCTACGCCGTGGACGACACGCTGCCGCAGCCCTACCCGTGGGTTCTCGCGTTCCCGCTCCAGACGGCCCTGATGACGCGGCGCGACTTCCCGGTCGCGCTCCCGGGTCTCGTGCACCTCGAGAACCGGGTGACGACGCACCGCCGCCTCGACGCCGCCGACCTCCTGACCCTGTCGGTGACCGCCGGGTCGCTCCGGCCGCACCGCCGCGGGCGGACCCTCGAGGTGCGGCTCGAGGCCCGCGTCGCCGACGATCTCGTGTGGGAGTGCGACAGCGTCTACCTCAGCCGGGGTGGCGGGAACCCCGAGGCGGAGCGGGGGAGGCTCGGCCGTCTGCGCCGGAGGGCCCGCCGGTCGCCCGGTGGCGCCTGCCCGAGGACCTCGGGCGGTCGTACGCCGGGGTCTCCGGCGACGTCAACCCGATCCACCTCTACCCACTGACCGCCCGGGCCATGGGGTTCCGGCGGCAGATCGCGCACGGGATGTGGACCGCCGCCCGAACGCTCGCCGCCCTCGGCCGGGGCTCTCTCGGACCGTCGACGAGCCGGGTGTGGTTCACCCGGCCGGTCTTCCTGCCGAGCACCGTGGAGCTCGTCGTGGAGCAGGACCCCCGGCTCACGGTGGCGGCGCTCCGGCCGGCGAGGGAGGCCGCGAAGACGCACCTCGTCCTCACCCTCGACGCCTGAATCGACCTGCTCAGCCGTCGTACAGCGGCGGGTGAGCACCGGCGCAATGGTCCCTTCGGCCCATGGCGCCCGACGCGAAGGGCGCATACCGTAGGACCTCGGGCCCGCAGAGGGACCGATGAGTGACGTCGTTTCTCGACGCAGGGTCGGGGACAACCCACGGAGGATCGCGATGACTCAGATCACACGCCGCGTCGCCGCTGCCGGAGCGGCTGCGCTCGCGCTCGCCGTCACGACCGGGACGGGGGGAACCGCCCTCGCGGCGGGTGAAGCCAGTAACCCCGGCTACGTCACCTCGTGGGTGGCGCTCACCACGGGAGCGTCCAGCACGGTGCAGCTCGTCACCCCCGCCACGCCCCCGGTGGTGACGAAGAGCCAGACCCTGACCGCCGGCAAGGCGTGCGCCATGACGCCGAGCGGGGACAACGTCCTGACCTTCTCCTCGACCCCCAGCTCGCCCGGCGTGGGGATCGCCGGCGGGTCGATCGGCGTCCGCGAGAAGAAGACGGCCTCGGGAACGTCGTGCTCAGCGGTGGATTCGTCCGCCGGTGAGACGCTGATCCTCGACCTCGGGTCGGTGGTGGGCACCTCGGTGGCGTCGTCGGCCTCCCTCGACATCGACCTCAAGCAGAGCGCCCAGATCCGGGCGACCGCCATCCTCGGCGACGACGAGGTCGGGTGGTTCGACCTGCGCAGCGGCACCTCCATCACGAGCCCCATCACGCTGGACCCGCTCCCCACGAAGGTCCAGGAGTGCAACAACCCCGCCGACTCCGGGCCCGACAGCGGCGTCAACAACAACTGCCGCTGGAACATCAGCGCTCCGAGCTGGCCGGTGCCGACGACGGCATCGTCTTCGACCGGCTCGAGCTCGAGGCGATCAAGGGCTCCTTCTCGCTCATGGGTGGCGCCGACGGCTCGTACGCCCCGCTCCCGACGTACTTCGGCGCGTACCAGAACTCCTCGGTGTTCGAGGTCGTCGAGGGCGCGCTGCCGTGCGGTGACACGGTCGCCCTTCGGGGCAGCATCCCGTCCTCGTGGACCCGGCTGAACAACCTCGACACGACCACGGACTGCTCGGCGTACCCGTACCGGACGGAGACGGGCACCGAGGGCGGCCACCAGTTCGCGGAGTTCACCAAGCCGCTGGACGCCGAGACCACCGCCCAGGCCCTGTGGACGACGACCTTCGTCGTCGGCGGCGGCACCACGGTTCCGCCGATCACCATGGAGCTCACGCTGCCGGACGGCAGCACGACGGGAATGTTCACGCTCCTGCCGTGCCCGAGCGACTGGTACACCGACGGTCACTTCGACGGCCCCACGAGCGCTCCGGATGACCCGGCCTTCGCGTGCCAGGTGTCCGCCGTGAGGGGCTCGGGCAGCCAGAAGAAGTCGGCGACGTACGTCGCGTACGTCTACGGCGACGCGAAGATGCAGTTCTGAGGCTCTGGCGCCAAGGGTGTGCGCGATGTCTGCCTAGTCGTGCACACCCAGCTGCCTGAGCAGCCGCTGTGAGTTCGCCAGGGCCGCCTCCGCCTGGGCGTCGTGGTGGCGGCGGCGCTCGAGGCTGCTCCTGACGGAGAGCAGGAGCGACTCCTCGTACGGGAGGTCCTGCGCGCGAGAGGCGAGGATGCCGCTCGTGATCATCTCCTCGGCCTCGTCGAGCCGATCGAGAGCGACCAGCGCGCGCCCACGCTGGAGGCATGTGCGAGGCATGGAGAACGCGGCATCCGCGCCGGCCGCCTGTTCGGCGGCGTCGATGACGGCGAGTGCGTCGGCGGGGCGCCCGGAACGCTCGACGGCCTCGGCCTGCACCAGGGCTGCGTCCAGCGCGCTCGTGTGGTTGTTCAGTGACGCGAAGGTCGCGGCGACCTCTGCAGCCCGTCGCTCCGCCTCGCCGAGGTCGCCGCGGCTCAGGTGCAGGCGCGCGAGCTGCATCTGGCCCTCGGCGAGGAACCGCGCGGCCCCGGATGCCCGGAGCACGCGGATCGCGTCGACGAGGATGTCCTCCGCCTCGTCGACGCTGCCCTGGTTGATCAGCAGCTCGGCGAGGTTGACGTCGGTCTGCGCCGCGACGAACGCGCTCCCCGCCTCGACAGCCACCTGCCTGCTGGAGCGGTACCACTGCGCAGCCTCTGGCCAACGCCCCGCGTAGTACGCCATCGTTCCGAGGTTCGAGCGCACGCGGGACTCGAGCTGGCGTAGGCCGTGCTCGACACAGATCTGCAGCGCTTCCCGGTGCCGTGCCCCGAGTCCGGGGACGCCGAGCTGGAGGTCCACCGAGTCGGTCAGCATCAGGGTACGGACCAGCGTCTCGTGCTCACCGAGCGCACGAGCACCCTCCATGGCGCGCTCGGCCCAGCGCTTGGCCTCCTTGGGTCGTTCCTGCTCGACCCGGACCAGCGCCGTGAGGTTGTCGAGCCGCACGAGGATGCCTCGCCCCTCGGCCTCGTGGCCCGCAAGGAACCGACGGGCGCGGCCCACGACCCGCAGCGCGGCCGTGAACCGACCCGTCCGCTTGTGCACGGTCGCCTCGCGCACGAGGACGTCGGCCATGGCGACCGGGTCGTCGCGCAGCAGGCGGGCCGCTCGGCGGTACGCGTCCACCGACTCGTCGAACATCCCGGCGAGCTCCCGCAGCTCGCCGACCACGGCCCAGAGCCGGGCACGGTCGGCATCCGTGACGTCGGGAAGCCGCCGGCTGACCTCGAGGGCGGTCTCGAAGTGCTCGGCCGCGTCCGCGTTGGCGTACGAGTGGCGCGCCAGCTCGCCCGCCATCTGGGCGTACCGCCAGGTGCGTTTCGAGTCGCCGGCCCGGGAGAAGTGCAGCACCAGGGTGGGGGAGTCCGCATCGAGGTCGGTGCTGATCCTCTCGAGCACCTCGCCCGCGGCCCGGTGGATCCTCGCCCGGACGCGGTACGCGAGCCCCTCGTAGGCGGCGTCCCGCACCAGGCTGTTGCGGAACCGCAGCCGGTTGTCGCCGTCGTCCTCGACGAACGACGCGAGCGCTGAGAGGTCGTTGGTCCCGAGGGCGACGCCCTCGGCCGCCAGGGTGCGCTCGAGGACCTCGCGCCGGAAGCTCCGGCCGAGCACTGCGCAGTACCGCAGGATGCGCCGGACTGGCGTGGGCAGCTGGTCGATCTGGGTGCTCATGGCGGCCTGGACCGACTCGGGAAGCTGGGCGGCGACCCGGAGCGGAGCGCGAGGCGGGTGACCTCCTCGACGAACAGCGGGTTGCCCTCGGCCCGCTCCACGACCGCGGCGACCTCGTGCGGGCGGAGGGGGGTGGCATCCGTGGCGGCGATGACGAGCTGCTCGATGACCTCGGGAGGCAGCGGGCCGAGGACGACCCTGGTGCCCGTCTCCGGGGCGAAGCCGCCCGTGTCGCCGCGGCGCACGGCGAGCACCGCCCACGGCCGACCCGCGGTCGCAGCGGCGACTCGGTCGAGCAGGTGAGCCGACGCGCCGTCGGCCCAGTGGGCCTCCTCGACGACGACCACGATCGGACCGGGGACGAGGCGGCCGAAGAGGTCGATGACGACGTCCGCGGCTCGGTCGGCGCGGTACTGCGGGTCGATGCGGCGGCCTCCGGCGTGTCCGGCACGGTCGACCTGGACGACGTCGGCGAGCAGAGGCGCCATTGGCAGCAGGTCGGGCGCGCACCGCTCCAGGGTCGTCAGGAGCGCCTCACCCATCGCGTCGGGCGCGTCGCGCGGGATGTCGAGCAGCGTGCGGAGCGGGTCGCGCAGCATCCGGTAGGCGCTCGAGGCGCCGTAGGGCTCGGCGCGCACGACGATCCGCCGCGCGCCGGTCGTCGCCGCCACCGCGTCGACCGCCTCGTGGGCGAGGCGGGACTTGCCCATGCCCGTGGCGCCGTCGACGGTGATGACGCCCCCCTCTCCGCCGAGCGCCTCCTCGAGGGCCCGGCGCACCGTCGCCGCCTCCTCCTCGCGGCCGAGAAGGGCAGCCGCGACTCGTCGCGGCCCTCGCGGGTCCCGATCTCCTCGCCGACGGCGTAGACCGACATCGGGACGGCCTTGCCCTTCATCGTGAACGGGCCGGCCGGCGTCACGGCGAAGCGGGTGCGCGAGTGCTCGAGGACGGTGGGATGGGCGTGGATGACCCCCTTCGGGGCTGTCGCCATGATCCGGGCCGCCGTGTTCGTCGTGTCGCCCATGGCGGAGTAGGCGGCTCGCTCGGGGATGCCCACCTCGGCGGCGAAGACGTGACCGCGGTTCACGCCCAGCTGCAGCGGGAGGGGCAGCCCGGCGTCCGCGATGCGGCGCAGCGCGCGCACCATCCGCCCCTCGTCGTCCTCCTTGGTCACCGGCACGCCCGAGCCGAGGAAGAACTTGCCGCCGTCGGTGTCGATGTCGGTGGCGAGCAGCGTGACGCCCTCGGCGTCGAGGGCCTGCTCCACCCCGGTGACGAGGGTGTGCAGCGTGCGGCCGAGCGCCTCCGGCCCCTGCTCCGCGAGGATGGCGTCGGTGCCCGAGAAGCGGATGAAGCCGATCGTCGCGATGCGGTGCTCCGGGTCGGGCGGCCCGGGAGCGAGGTAGGCGCCGAGCTCGACCGGGAACAGCGTGTGCAGGAGGGCCTCGCCGCCGGGCGGCACGGGAGCCGGCGGACCGGGCGGGGAGTGGGCGGCCCGCCGCCGCAGGAGCAGCTCGCCGTCGGTACGCGGCCTCGTCGACCCGGGGGAGAGGCGGGCCGCGGTGTCGGGACTGACCACGACCTCGCCGGCGTTCGCCACCTTCTCCGCCCGGGCGGTGGCCGAGGCGGCCGGGCCGAGGATGAGGAGCTCACGGGTGGGCGAGCCGACGAGGAACAGCGCCGACGTCGCCCGAGTGCACGCCGACCGACATCGAGAGCGACAGGCGGCCGACCGAGGTCGGCACCGAGGCGGCCTCGCGCAATGCCGCCCGCATCTCGACGGTGGCGTCGCAGGCCTGCTCCGGGTGCCCCTCGCCGCGGAAGAGGAAGAGCAGCGCGTCGCCGCCGAACTTCAGCAGCTCGCCGCCGCGCGTGTTCGCGATGCGGAGCATCGGGCCGAAGACGCGGTTCAGGGTCTCGACGATCTCCTCGGCCCCGATGCGACCCCGTCGCGAGAGCCGCTCGGTGAGTGCGGTGAAGCCCGACACGTCGGCGAACACGAGCGTCCCGTCGACGACGCGCGACAGCTGGCCCGGCACCTCGTCGTCCCAGACGAGCGTGACCGGGGGAACGTGTCGGCGCAGGTCGGACATCTGGTGGTGCGCTCCTCGGCCAATCTGCGCGTGGCGCGTGCTCGGATCTGTAGACTCCCACACGCTCAGCGCGTCGGGAAGGCGGATTCGCCGTCGGAGGGTGCGTTAGGAGGCTCGTGCGCGTCGTCTTCCTCGGTGTCCGCGGTTCGGTGTGTGCCCCCGGTCCCGAGTTCGTCCGCTACGGCGGCAACACCGCCTGCCTCGCGCTCTCCGCCACGCCCGACGATGTGCCCACCCTCCTGCTCGACGCCGGGACCGGCATCCGCACGGCGACGGCGATGATGGCGGGAGCGCCCTTCCGGGGCACCATCCTCGTGAGCCACGTGCACTGGGACCACGTCCAGGGCCTGCCCTTCTTCTCGGCGGGTGACCGGGCCGGCGCCTCCGCCCGCCTCGTCGTGCCGGCTCAGGGCGGCAAGTCGGGTCGCGACCTCGTGGCCCAGATGATGTCGCCGCCGGCCTTCCCGATCACCCCGAGGGGCTCATCGGTGCCTGGACCTTCGACGCCGTGCACCCGGGCGCGCACGAGTTCGAGGGCTTCTCGGTCCGCGCCTTCGAGGTGGCCCACAAGGGAGGTCGCACGTTCGGCTACACGGTGCGGCGCGGCGACGCCTCGATGGGCTACGTCCCGGACCACGCCCCCGAGCTCGGGGTGTCCGAGGACGCGCTGCACGCCCTTGCCGGCGTCGACGTGCTCGTCCACGATGCGCAGTTCCTCGAGCACGAGCGGCCCCGGGCCGTCGACTACGGCCACGCGACCGTCGACGACGCGATCCGCCTCGCCGAGCGAGTCGGTGCCAGGTCGGTCGCGCTGTTCCACCACAGCCCCCACCGCACCGACGCCGCCCTCGACCAGATCGCGCGCGACTTCTCGGCCTCGATGCCGATCATCGTCGCCGCGGAGGGCAAGGCGCTCGACCTGCACTGAGCTCCCCGCAGGACCGACCCCCACCTGGCTCGCGGGGGTCGGTCCCGTAGAGTGCGGGTCGTGCGGATCCTCTCGGTCTCGGACCTGCACTACCGGCTTCCCCACTACGACTGGCTCGTCAAGGCGGCCGCCGACGTCGACGTCGTGGTGATCGCGGGGGACCTCGCCGACGTCGTGAGCCCGGTGCCCCTCGACGTGCAGTCGGTCGTCCTCAGCTCCTACCTCACGACCCTGTCGGACCGGGCGCTCGTGCTGGCGGCCTCCGGCAACCACGACCTCGACGGGCCCGGCGACAACGGCGAGCAGGCGGCCGGGTGGCTGCACCGGGGGCAGGACGACCGGGTCGTCGTCGACGGGTCGACCACCGACCTGGAGGGTGTGCGCTTCACGGTCTGCCCCTGGTGGGACGGCCCCCTCACCCGGGATGCCGTCGCCGCGCAGCTGACGGCGGCGGCCGTCGACCGGCCGGACGTCTGGGTGTGGGTCTACCACTCACCGCCGGCCGGGACGGTGCTCTGCCGCGACGGCCGGCGGGAGTTCCCGGACGAGGACCTGGCGGCCTGGATCGAGGAGCACCAGCCTGACATCGTCATCTGCGGTCACATCCACCAGGCGCCCTGGACCAGGGGCGGCTCGTGGCACGCCCGGGTCGGGCGCACCCAGGTGTTCAACGCCGGCAAGCAGATCGGGCACGTGCCGCCGCACATCACCTTCGACACCGAGGCGCGCACCGCCCACTGGTTCGGCGTGTTCGACAGCGAGACGATCGACCTCGGATGACGTCGGACCGGCGGTGAGCCGACTGGGGGAGCGGGGATCCGTGCCCGCCGCGGTGGTCAGTGCTGGTGGTGGTCGCCCTCGGGGTCGCGCCGGGACCCCGTCCGCGGCCGGGGTGCCTGGTGGTGCACGAGGGTGTCGAGGATGCGCTCGACCATGGCGGCGTGGTCCTCGCTGTCGGGGAACTGTCCCTTGACGTCGACGAGGTACTGCGTGAGGCCGTCGAGCCGCGAGGCGGTCATCTGCAGGACCGCGAGCGCCGCGCTCGGGCGCTCGGTGAAGAACGCCTCGGGGTCGGACACGACATGGACGACGACATCTGTCGCGGCGCGGGCCGTGGCCGTCGCCGGCTTGTCGAGGATCCAGGACATCTCGCCGAAGATCGCGCCGGGGAAGTCGATGCGCGCGAACGGCGTCCCCTCCCGCTCCACCGTGATGGTCCCGGACGCGAGGACGAGCATCCGCTCGGGACGCGAGCCCTCGATGATGAGGACGTCCCCGGCGACCACGTGCTCCTGGGGGAGGTCGGCGC
Organism: uncultured Actinomycetota bacterium; assembly: GCA_963811475.1. Lineage (GTDB taxonomy): Bacteria > Actinomycetota > Actinomycetes > Actinomycetales > Dermatophilaceae > Fodinibacter. Next base: position 41,576 of record CAWERJ010000034.1, on the reverse strand, counting down.
ACAGCTCCAGCAACGAGGTCACGGGGACATTATGGGTCACTCGCCGGCGGAGGCCCCCGGCAGGGTCGCCGCTGGTCAGCCGGCTCGGCCTCTCGCGCAGGGCCAGCGCCGCGATGAACACGGTGAGCCCCACCTGCGCCTGGAGGACGAGCGAGGCCAGACGACGAACCGGATCGCGACGAAGAGCGTGGGCGGCACGTCCCCGAGCCCGAGGTCGATGACGACGAAGCTGGCGCCCAGATGACCGCGACGAGCACGGCGAGGGCGACGTGTCGGGGAGGCACGCGGTCGACCTCACGCACGGGTGGCGTGCGGGCCAGCCTCGTCCCGAGCGGCCCGGGCGCGCCGGTGGCCGTGGTGGTCGCCGTGCTGGCGGTGGCCTCGGCCGCCCCCGTGGTTGCCTAGCCCGGTGCACGAGCAGCGCGCGGCCGGCCCGGCCGCCTCCTACACGGACCTCGACGGCGACGGCCAGGTCGAGGTGCTCCGACCGTGGCCCGGGAGGCCGCGACGGCCTTCGGCCTCGAGGTGCGCGAGCTGGCGCTCGTGCTGCACGCCTACAACACCACCTTCCGCCTCGACACGGCCGACGGCCGGCGGCTGGCCCTGCGTGTCAACACCAACTCGCACAGCAGCACGGCGAACATCGCCGCGCAGCAGGCGTGGCTCCACGCCCTCGCCACGGAGACCCACGTGCGGGTGCCCGATCCGCTGCGCGCGCTGGACGGCGGGTGGCACGTCGCCGTCGACTGCCCCACCTGGGGCGGGCCGCTGCACGTCACGGTGGCGACCTGGCTCGAGGGCGACGACGTGGGGGAGTGCGACGAGGAGCAGGCCTTCGCGCTCGGCGCGACGATGGCCACGCTGCACGAGCACGCCGAGACGTTCCGGCTCCCGCGACGGGGCGGCCCTGCCGCTCTTCGACGAGCCGCTCCTCGGCGACGAGAACCTCCTGCTCCAGGTGCCGCCCTTGCCCGCGCCGGATGCCGGGGTGCTCACCGAGGCGCTCGAGGAGTGCGGGCGGCGCTTCGCGCAGCTCCACGCCGGCTCCCGACCGGTGGTCCTGCACGCCGACCTGCACGGCGGAAACCTCAAGTGGCACGACGGCCGGCTGGCGGTCTTCGACCTCGACGACGCCGGGATGGGCCTGCCCGCGTTCGACCTCGCGGTCTCGACGTTCTACCTGCGCACCGGTGACCGGGCCGCCGAGGCGGCGCTGCGGGAGGGGTATCTGAGCCGCCGACCCCTCCCGCCCGCCTCCGACGCCGAGTTCGAGGCGCTCGTGGCCAGTCGCCAGCTGCTGCTCGCCAACAGCCTCCTCGCGAGCAGCACGGCATCCCTGCGTGCCGACGCGGCCGCGTACCTCGACGTGACGGTCGAGCGGCTGCGCACCTGGCTCGACACCGGCCGTTTCACCCGAGGCGTCCTCGCCCGGCCGTGACCGCGGGCGCGGCGCCGGGGCGCCGGAGGAACGCGGTCGCAGGGTGGAGAGGGCGCTGGATACCCTTGGCGGGTCGCCCGCCCACGGCGACGCCCCCCGAACGCCAGGAGAACCCGACCATGTCTGCCCAGATCACCGTCCACGTCGCTGGGAGCGAGCGATCGGTGCCGGAGCAGACCACGGCCGCCGAGCTCTTCGACGGGGACCGCGCCGTGCTCGTCGCCCGGGTCAACGGCGAGCTGCGCGACCTCGCGCACGTGCTCGCCGACGGCGACGCCGTCGAGCCCGTCACCGCCGCCGAGCAGGACGGCCTCGACGTCCTGCGCCACTCGGCCGCGCACGTGCTCGCGCAGGCCGTGCAGGAGGCGCACCCCGACGCGCGGCTGGGCATCGGGCCGCCGATCCGCGACGGCTTCTACTACGACTTCGACGTCGAGACCCCGTTCACCCCGGAGGACCTCAAGGCGCTCGAGAAGGCGATGCAGCGCATCGTCAACGAGGGCCAGACCTTCTCGCGGCGCGAGGTGTCGGACGCCGAGGCCCTCACCGAGCTCGCGGACGAGCCGTACAAGTGCGAGCTCATCGGCCTCAAGGGCGGGGCGTCCGAGGGTGCGGCTGAGGGAGCCTCCGTCGAGGTGGGCGGCGCCCAGCTGACGATCTACGACAACCTGCGCCGGGACGGCTCGCGCGCGTGGGGCGACCTGTGCCGGGGGCCGCACGTGCCCTCGACCAAGGTGCTGGGCAACGCCTTCAAGCTCATGCGCAGCGCCGCCGCCTACTGGCGGGGCTCGGAGAAGAACCCGCAGCTCCAGCGGGTCTACGGCACCGCCTGGGCGACCAAGGACGACCTGCGGGCCCACCTCGAGCGCCTGGCGGAGGCCGAGAAGCGCGACCACCGCCGGCTCGGCGCCGAGCTCGACCTGTACAGCTTCCCCGACGAGCTGGGCTCGGGGCTGCCCGTGTTCCACCCCAAGGGCGGGGTCATCAAGCGTGAGATGGAGGACTACGCGAGGCGCCGCCACATCGAGGAGGGCTTCCAGTACGTCGGGACCCCGCACATCACCAAGGAGGGGCTGTTCCACACCTCGGGGCACCTCCCGTACTACGCCGACACGATGTTCCCGCCCATGGAGGTCGAGGGCAGCAGCTACTACCTCAAGGCCATGAACTGCCCGATGCACAACCTCGTGTTCCGCAGCCGCGGCCGCTCGTACCGTGAGCTGCCCCTGCGCTACTTCGAGTTCGGGTCGGTGTACCGCTTCGAGAAGTCCGGCGTGGTGCACGGCCTCACCCGCGTCCGCGGCCTGGAGATGGACGACTCGCACTCGTACGTGACCCCGGAGCAGGCACCGGCCGAGATCACCCATCTCCTCGACTTCGTGCTGTCGCTGCTGCGCGACTTCGGGCTCGACGACTTCTACCTCGAGCTGTCGACCCGCGACGAGACCGGCGAGAAGAAGGACAAGTTCATCGGCAGCGACGAGCAGTGGGCGACCGCCACCCGGGTGCTCGCCGACGCCGCGGAGGCCTCCGGGCTCGACCTCGTCCCCGACCCGGGCGGCGCCGCGTTCTACGGGCCGAAGATCTCGGTGCAGGCGAGGGACGCCATCGGGCGCACCTGGCAGATGTCGACGATCCAGTACGACTTCAACCAGCCGGAGCGCTTCGGCCTCGAGTACCAGGCCGCCGACGGGTCGCGGCAGCAGCCGGTGATGATCCACTCGGCGAAGTTCGGGTCGGTCGAGCGGTTCATGGGCGTGCTCGTCGAGCACTACGCCGGCGCGTTCCCCCCCTGGCTCTCGCCCGTGCAGGTCGTCGGCGTGCCCGTGGCCGAGGAGTTCGACGAGTACCTCGGCGGGGTGCTCGAGACGATGCGGGCGCACGGCATCCGCACCGAGCTCGACGCGAGCGACGACCGGTTCCCCAAGAAGATCCGCAACGCGAGCAAGGCCAAGGTCCCCTACGTCCTCATCGCCGGTGAGGACGACCGGTCGGCCGGCGCGGTGTCCTTCCGCTACCGCGACGGGTCGCAGAAGAACGGGGTCCCCGTGGCCGATGCGGTCGCCGAGGTGGTGGAGGCCATCGCCGTCCCGCCGGCAGGTGTGAGGACCGCGCTCGGATGCCGGTCGGGGCCGCACCATCTCGTCTGACGAGACTCGCTGCGGCGGCTCTCGTCGCTCGGTTCACGGCAGTCACACGACACGCCGACGACACGCCGGTGGTCCGAGAAGCCGGAAAGTTGGTCGGCGAAACCTCTTGCGGCGCAGCGAGATCCAGGACTAGACATAGTCCTACTTCACCACCTCGGTGGTGAAGGGATCGAGAGAAGGCCGAGCGCCAGCCCGAGCGGTTCGCCGCACGGAGCCACCCGGTGATGCGGGTGGTGGGTGATCGGAGTTTATCTCGTGAGACGCGGAGCATCACGCCGGGTCGACTGAGGCCCCGGGAACTCATACTTCCCGGGGCCTCACCCTTTGCCGGTCGCGTGCGGGCTCGATGAGCCATGCTGGACGCATGCAGATCGATGGGGTGACGGTGCGCGAGGCGCGGCCCTCCGACGCGTTCTCCGTGGGCGCCCTGCACATCCAGGACGAGCGCGAGCAGGGCCATGCCGTGCCGTCCGGGTTCCTCGACGAGTTCGCCGACGCCTGGCTGCGGGACCGGGCCCGCCGCACCTGGGTCGCCGAGGACGAGCGAGGGCGGCCCCTCGGCGTGCTGCACGGGACGCGGGTGCAGCGCCTGCCGAGCGCCCACCGGCCGGCCGACGCGTGGTTCCACGTGAGCCTGCTCTTCGTGACCCCCGACGCCCGCGGCTGCGGCCTCGGCGAGCGGCTCCTCGAGGCCATGCTCGACTGGGCCGTCGGCGACGGCGTGAGCCGCGTCCAGCTCAACGCCGTGCAGGAGGCCCGCACCCTCTACGAGCGGTTCGGGTTCGGGCCTCCGTCCGAACGCCTCATGGAGCGTCGGCTCACCGACCGAAGTCGGCGTGGAGCTGGCTGAGCCGCACGTTGTTGCCCGACGGGTCGCGGAAGCCGACGTCGATGCCGTACATCTGCTCCTCCGGCTCGCCGATGAACTCGACCCCGCGCTCCTTGAGCTCGCGGTACGTGGCCCAGCAGTCGTCGGTCGTGAGGAAGACGGTGCCGGCGAGGCCCTTGCCGAGGAGGTCGCGCAGCTGCTCGTCGGTCGCGGCGTCCACCATCGGCGGCCCCGGGATCGCCATGAGCACGATGGCGACGTCGGGCTGGGCGGGCGGGCTCACGGTGAGCCAGCGGAAGTTGCCCATCTCGGGCACGGTGACGTCGCTGCGCACCTCGAAGCCGACCTTCTCGGTCCAGTACTTCAGCGCCTCGTCCTGGTCGTGCACCCAGAGCTGGGCGGTGGCGATGTTCATCATGCTGGTGCTCCTTCGGTCTCGCTGGTGGTGGTGGCCCCCGATGCGGGCTGCACCCAGTTGACCGGAACCGGCGAGGCCGCGTCTTCTCGAAACGTGCGCACCTGTGGCCGGCCCCAGGCGCGAACCACGCAGGCGGGCACCCGGGCCACCTGGGCGGCCGGGGGGTGGGCAGAGCGGTAGGCCGTGGGCGGCATCCCGAACATCCGCCCGAAGCTCACGGTGAACGACCCGACGCTGCTGAGCCCGACCGAGACGCAGATGCGGGCCACCGACCAGTCCGTGGACCGCAGGAGGGACGCGGCCCGCTCGAGCCGGCGGGTCAGCAGGTACTGGTGGGGGGACTCCCCGAAGGCCCGGCGGAACTCGCGGCTGAAGTGGGCGGGCGACAGCCGCGCCGCCGCGGCGAGGTCGTCGACGGTGAGCGGCTCCGCGTAGTGCGCGTCGGCGAGGTCCCGGGCGCGCAGCAGGTGGCGGCTCGGCGGCAGCGGCATTTCCTCGTCCTTCCGGCGTCGGCGGGGGGTGGGACGTCGTCACGGCGCCCACGCCGAGTCTGGCACCCGGGGCCGGTCGTGGCGGGTGCCGCCGCCCTAGGATCGGGGCATGCCGGAGCACGAGGACCCCGCGGACTTCCCCGGCAGCGGTGACGGGTTCGAGCGGCTGTGGACACCCCACCGGATGGTCTACATCGCCGGCGACCGGCCCGACGCCGAGGGCGGGGACGGCTGCCCCTTCTGCTCGGCGCCCGACCGCGACGACGCCGAGGGGCTCATCGTCCACCGGGGTCGGCTGTGCTACGTCGTCATGAACCTCTTCCCGTACAACCCGGGCCACGTCCTCGTCTGCCCGTACCGGCACGTGCCGCTCTACGTCGACCTCACCGACGACGAGACGGCCGAGTTCACCGCGCTGACCAAGGCCGCGATCCGTGCGCTCGAGGCGGCGTCCGCCCCGATGGGCTACAACCTCGGGATGAACCAGGGAGCGGTCGCCGGGGCGGGCGTCGCGGCCCACCTCCACCAGCACGTCGTGCCCCGCTGGGGCGGGGACGCGAACTTCCTGCCGATCGTCGCGCGCACGAAGGCGCTGCCGATGCTGCTGGAGGACGTGCGGGCTCGACTCGTCGAGCACTGGCCCGCCTGAGCCGGCATGCGGGGACCCGGTCGGGCGCGGGCTCAGCCGCGGCGGGTCTCGCCGAGGTGGTCCTGGACGAGCCGCTCCGGCAGCTGCTCGTAGCCCCGGTGCTCGCGGTGGAACGTGCCCGTCCCGTGCGCGAGCGAGCGCAGGGTGATGGCGTAGTCGAGCAGCTCGAGCTGGGGCACCGCCGCCTCGAGGACCGAGCGACCGGGTTCGCCGTCGGCCGGCGAGGAGCCGACGATCTGACCCCGACGCGTGCCGATGTCGGTCATGACCGCTCCGAGGTGCTCGTCGTCGACGGTGACGGTGACGGTGTCGATCGGCTCCAGCAGGCAGATCGTCGACGGCGAGGCCATCTCGCGCAGGGCGATGCCCGCCGCCGTCTGGAACGCGACGTCCGAGGAGTCGACCGAGTGGGCCTTGCCGTCGGTGAGGGTGACCTTGACGTCGACGACCGGCCAGCCGGCGAGGAGGCCCTTCTCGAGCTGGTGGTGCACCCCCTTCTCGACGCTGCTGAAGAACTGGCGGGGAACCGCGCCGCCCACGACGACCTCGTCGAACTCGATGCCGGACCCGCGGGGGAGGGGCTCCATGACGAGGTGGCAGACCGCGAACTGACCGTGGCCGCCGGACTGCTTGACGTGGCGGCCCTGCGCCTCGGCGCGCGAGATCGCGGTCTCCTTCATGGCGACCTTGACGGGCACCTGCTCGACACCGACGTTGAACCGCGAGCGGAGCCGGCTGAGCACGAGCTCGAGGTGAGCCGGACCGGTCGTCCAGAGGACGACCTGGCCGGTCGCCCCGTCGTGCTCGATGCGCAGCGACGGGTCCTCGGCCGCGAGCTCGCGGAACGCGACCGGCATCCGGTCCTCGTCGGCGCGGCTCGTCGCCGCCACCGCGGCGGGCAGGAGCGACTCCGGGAGGGCCCACGGCGTGACGAGCAGCGGGCGCTCGGGCGAGGAGATCGTGTCGGAGGTCTGCGCCGTGGCGAGCTTGGTGACGACGACGACCTCGCCCGCGATCGCCTGGGTCTTGGTCAGCAGCTCGCCGTCGAAGGGGGCGGCGACGGCGCCGGGGCGCACGTCGTCGTCGTGCGGCGCGTGGCCCTCCCCGGTCGGGCACGCCGAGCAGCTCGAGGTGGCCCGAGACGTGGACCGCCCGGTCGGTGCGCAGCGTCCCGGAGAACACCCGGACGAGCGAGAGGTGTCCGACGTAGGCGTCGGACTCGGTGTGCACCACCTCGGCCACGAGCGGACCGTCGGGGTCGGGTTCGAGCTCGACCGCCGGACCGCCGCCGACGGGCGTGACCGTGGGCAGGGGGTGCAGGCCCGGGTGCGGGAACGCGGCCTCGACGAGGTGCAGCAGCACGCCGACGCCGGCGCCGGTCTCCGCCGAGAGGGGCAGGACCGGGTGGAAGGTGCCGTGGGCCACTGCGGTGAGGAGGTCCTTCTCGAGCGTCTCGAAGTCGAGCTCCTCGCCCTCGAGGTAGCGGTCCATCAGCCCGCCGTCCTCGGACTCCTCGATGATCCCCTCGATGAGCGCGGGCCGGTACGAGTCGAAGACGTCGGCGTGCTCGGGCCCCGGCCGGCGCACGGTCCGCCGGCCGCCGGCGTAGTCGTGCACCTCGCCGAGCAGCAGGTCGGCGATCGACGAGACCGCTCCCGACTCACCGGGGACGGGCACGCCGAGCGGCTGGATGCCGGACCCGAAGTGGGCCTGGCAGTCCTCCAGGGTGGCGGCGAAGTCGGCGTCGCGGGCGTCGAGCTGGGTGATGACGACCGCCCGCGGCATCCCGACGATCGAGCACTCGTGCCACAGCGCGCGGCTCTGCGCGTCGGCGCCGTCGGCGGCCGAGACGACGAAGAGGGCGGCATCCGCCGCCCTCAGCCCTGCCCGCACCTCCCCGACGAAGTCGGGGTTGCCCGGGGCGTCGAGGAGGGTCAGCACCACCTTCCCGGTGTCGACGGTGGCCGCCCGCAGCCCCGTGGTCGGCTCCGTCCCGCCCCGCGGCGAGCGTCCCGGCACCACCGCGTCGACGACGTGGTCGAACAGCCGGGACTTCCCCGACCCGCTCGGTCCGACGAGGACGACGTTGCGGATGCTCGTCGTCGTGGCGACGGTCGGGGCCTTGGGGTTCGTGCCGTTCATGGCGCCTACATTTCTCCACTTCGGCGCGCGACACAAGCCGTCCCGCCGAGTGTGACCGGCACCGCGGTCAGGGCCCCACTACGCTGGCCCCACCATGCTCAACCGATACGCGCGCGCCTTCTTCACCAAGCTGCTGACGCCCGTGGCCGCCGTGCTCGTCCGGCTCGGCATCAGCCCCGACGTCGTCACGATCATCGGCACCCTCGGGGTCTGCTTCGGTGCCCTGGCCTTCTACCCGCGCGGTGAGTTCCTCATCGGCACGCTGGTCATCACCGGCTTCGTCTTCGCCGACACCCTCGACGGCATCATGGCGCGCCGGATCGGACGCTCCGGGAAGTGGGGCGCCTACCTCGACTCCACGCTCGACCGGGTCGGCGACGCCGCCATCTTCGGCGGGCTCGTGCTCTGGTCTACGCCGGTGACGGGACGAGGCCTACATGGCGGCCCTGGCCCTCGCCTGCCTCATCCTCGGCAGCGTCGTGTCCTACGCCAAGGCGCGCGCCGAGGGGCTCGGCATGACGGCCAACGTCGGCATCGCCGAGCGCGCCGACCGGCTCGTCGTCGTGCTCATCGCCACCGGCTTCACCGGGCTGCTTCGCCTTCCCGTGGTCGTGCCTCGGCGTGGTGCTCGGCGCTGCTCGCCCTGGCCAGCCTCGTCACCGTGGTGCAGCGGATGCTCGAGGTGCGCCGCCAGGCCCTGGGCGCTCGCGTGAGGCGTGCGGCCGCCGCAGGTCAGCGACCGCGCTCGACGCTCGCCGGCGCACCGCGTCGGGTGGGCGCGCACGTGCGCCGGATGCCGGAGCGCGCCGCCTACGCGATCTTCGACCGGGCCGCCGACCTCACGGTCGCCCGTGGCGGTGCCGACCGGCTGCGGGCCAACTACGCGCAAGGTGCGCCCTGAGCTCGACGACGACGGCACTCGACGCGCTGGTCCGCGACGGCATGCGATCGCTACCTGCGGTACTACTGCGAGGCCTTCCGGCTGCCAGGTGCTCTCGGCCCCGACGACCTCGCGCGAACGCGTGCGGGTCGAGGGCGACGGCCCGCGTGCGCGAGGTCATCGACGGCGGCGGCTCGGTCGTCGCCTTCCTCGGGCACCTCGGCAACTGGGACCTCGCGGGCGCCTGGGGCACCGAGCACCTGGGGCCGGTCACGACCGTGGCCGAGCGCCTGAAGCCCGAGGAGGTCTTCGAGGAGTTCCTCGAGTTCCGCCAGTCGCTCGGCATGACGATCATCCCGCTCACCGGTGGCGTCAACCCGTTCCCGGCGCTGCGCGAGGCATGCCGCCGGCCGGGCATCATCCCGCTGCTCGCCGACCGCGACCTCACCGCCCGCGGGGTCGAGGTCGAGCTTCTGCGGGCATCCCGCGCGGATGGCCCCCGGCCCTGCCGCCCTGGCGCTCGCCGAGCGTCGCCCGCTGCACCCGGTGTCGATCCGGCACGAGCGGCGCGGCCGCGGCTGGGGCATCGTCATCACCTTCCACCCCGCTGTCGACGTTCCCGAGGCGCGGGACGACCCGGGAGCGGGCCACCGCCATGACCCAGGCCTGCGCCGACGTGCTCGGCGCCGCGATCCGGGCGAACACCGCCGACTGGCACATGCTCCAGCGCGTCTTCCTCGACGACCTCGACCGGGGCCGGCTGCCCGCAGCGGAGGTGGTCCGATGAGGATCGGCATGGTCTGCCCGTACTCGTGGGGGGTGCCCGGCGGCGTCCAGTTCCACGTGCGCGACCTCGCCGAGTACTTCCGCGGCCAGGGGCACGAGGTGTCGGTGCTCGCTCCGTCCGAGGAGGGCGAGCGCCTCCCGCCGTACTTCACCTCGGCGGGGCGGCCGGTGCCGGTGAGGTACAACGGCTCCGTCGCCCGGCTGACCTTCGGCCCCGCGACGTCCACGCGGGTGACCCGGTGGCTGGAGGCCGGCCGGTTCGACGTGCTGCACCTGCACGAGCCGCTCAACCCCTCCGCGTCGCTCATGGCGCTCTGGGCGTCGACCGACGAGCCCGTCGTGGCGACGTTCCACTCGGCGATGCTCCGCTCGCGGGCGCTGCAGGCCGCGCACCCGCTGCTGCGTCCCTCGCTCGAGAAGATCCGCGGGCGGATCACGGTCTCGCCCGAGGCCCGCGAGACCGTGCGGCGCTACCTCTACGCCGAGTCCTTCATCATCCCGAACGGGGTCCACGTCGACCGCTTCGCGAGCGCGCCGGTGCGGCCCGAGTGGGCCGGCAGCCGGGAGCGCCCGACGCTGGCCTTCGTCGGGCGGGGCGACGAGCCCCGCAAGGGCCTCGGCGTCGCGCTGCGCGCGCTGCCGGCCGTCCTCGACGTCCACCCCGGGGCCCGGCTGCTCGTCGCCGGACCCGGTGACGCGACGGAGATGCTCCGGGCCGCCGACCGGCGCGCCGCCGCGGCCGTCGAGGTGCTCGGCACCGTCTCCGACGCCGACAAGGCGTCGCTCCTGCGCTCGGTCGACGCCTACGTCGCCCCCCACCTGGGCGGCGAGAGCTTCGGCATCGTCCTCGTCGAGGCGATGGCCGCCGGTGCCCCCGTCATCGCCTCCGACCTCGCCGCGTTCACCGCCGTCCTCGACGAGGGGCGCAGCGGGGTGCTCTTCGAGACGGCCTCGGTCCCCGGGCTCGCGCAGGGCCGTGCTCGACCTCCTCGACGACCCCGACCGCCGCCAGCAGCTGAGCCTGGCCGGGCAGCGGCGGGCGAACGTCTTCGACTGGGGCGTCGTCGCCGACCGCGTCATGGCCGTGTACGAGACGGTCATCGCCGGGGCCGAGGGGGAGCCCGAGGAGCGGGCTCCCCAGAACCTCTGGGGCCGCCTGGTCCGAGGGGTTCCGGGGGCCGGCAACTGATGGTCGACATCCTCCAGCTCGCGACCTTCGTCGTCGTCGTCCTCATCGCGGTCGCCTGGTACCTCTCGTACTCGGCGGCTCGCCTGGACCGGCTGCACGCGAAGGTCGAGGGGGCCATGTCGGCCCTCGACGCCCAGCTCATCCGGCGGGCGGAGGCGGCCCTCGAGCTCGCCAACAGCGGGGTGCTCGACCCCGCGAGCGCCCTCCTCATCGCCGATGCGGCCACGGAGTCGCTGGAGCGCACGACCGAGCACCCGGTCACGCGACGACCTGCTCGACGGCCAGCACTTCGGGGGCCGCGAGCACGTCGAGAGCGACCTCACCGCAGCCCTCGAGGCGGCCCTGCCGGAGGACGTCGTGCACGACCTGACCACTCGCGACGGCGACCTCGTCGCCGACACGCTCGGCCGGGTCGCGTCCAGCGGGCTGCGCGTCCAGCTGGCCCGGCGCTTCCACAACGACGCCGTCCGCGACGTGCGCCGGGTGCGGGCCAAGCGCTCCGTGCGGTTCTTCCGGCTCGCCGGCTACGCAGCGCTGCCCGAGCCGGTGGAGTTCGACGACGCCCTCCCGCGGGGGCTGCGCGCCTGACCCGCGGCCCGGCATCCGGTGCCGTCGGACCCTGATCCGCCGGCCCGGTGCGCCGACCTAGACTGTGCGGCATGAGTGAGCAGCAGAACGCCCAGGGCACCGGCACCACGCGCGTCAAGCGGGGCATGGCCGAGATGCTCAAGGGCGGCGTCATCATGGACGTCGTCACCGTCGAGCAGGCGAAGATCGCCGAGGATGCCGGTGCCGTCGCCGTCATGGCCCTCGAGCGGGTGCCCGCCGACATCCGCGCCCAGGGCGGGGTGTCGCGGATGAGCGACCCCGACATGATCGACGGCATCATCGACGGCCGTGTCGATCCCCGTCATGGCCAAGGCCCGGATCGGCCACTTCGTCGAGGCCCAGGTGCTCCAGAGCCTCGGGGTCGACTACGTCGACGAGTCCGAGGTGCTGACGCCCGCCGACTACGCCAACCACATCGACAAGTGGGCCTTCACCGTGCCGTTCGTCTGCGGTGCGACCAACCTCGGCGAGGCGCTGCGCCGCATCACCGAGGGGGCGGCGATGATCCGCTCCAAGGGCGAGGCCGGCACCGGTGACGTCTCCAACGCGACGACGCACATGCGCCAGATCCGCCAGCAGATCCGCCACCTGCAGAACCTGCCCGACGGACGAGCTCTACGTCGCGGCCAAGGAGCTCCAGGCCCCCTACGACCTCGTCAAGGAGGTCGCCGAGGCCGGCAAGCTGCCCGTCGTGCTCTTCACCGCAGGTGGCATCGCCACCCCGGCCGACGCCGCGATGATGATGCAGCTCGGCGCCGAGGGCGTGTTCGTCGGCTCCGGGATCTTCAAGTCGGGCAACCCGGCGCAGCGTGCGGAGGCCATCGTCAAGGCCACGACGTTCCACGACGACCCGGACGTCATCGCCAAGGTGTCCCGTGGCCTCGGCGAGGCGATGGTCGGCATCAACGTCGACGAGATCCCGCAGCCGCACCGCCTGGCAGAACGCGGCTGGTGACCCGAGCCGGTCCGGTTCCGGTCTGCCGCTTGGCACCGGAACCTTGACCTCCTGGCAGGGGTTCGGTTCTCCTGTGAAGGTGAAGGTCCCCGCATCGGGCGGGAAAGTTGGTGCTCAGGTGACGGTGGCTCGCTCCTGGAACTCGGCCCGCTCGTACTCGCGCCCCTCGACGACGGCCCGCAGGTGCTCGGTGGCGCGCAGCACGTCCGCGTGGGTGAGGTAGAGGGGGGCGAAGCCGAGGCGGACGATGTCCGGCTCGCGGAAGTCGCCGACGACGTCGCGGGCGATGAGCGCCTGGACGACGGCATAGGCGTCGGGATGCCGGACGCTCACCTGCGACCCCCGGCGTGCCGGGTCGCGCGGGGTCGCCACCACGAGCTCGGGGAGCAGCGCACCGAGGCACTCGAGGAAGAACTCCGTGAGCGAGAGCGACCGTTCGCGCACCGCCCGGATGTCCACGCCGTCGTAGGCGGCGAGCGCCGCCTCGAGCGCGAGCATCCCGAGCAGCGGAGGGGTGCCGACCCGGCCGCGGGCGATGCCGTCGGCAGGGACGAAGTCCGGGCTCATCGCGAAGGGGGTCGCGTGGCCGTTCCAGCCGCTGAGCGGCTGGTCGAAGTCGGTCTGGTGGCGGGCCGCGACGTACAGGAAGGCGGGCGCTCCCGGGCCGCCGTTGAGGTACTTGTAGCCGCACCCGACGGCGAGGTCGGCCCCGTGCTCGTCGAGCCCGACCTCGAGCACGCCGGCCGAGTGGCAGAGGTCCCAGCAGCACAGCCCGCCCACCTCGTGGGCGGCCCTGGTGATGGCGGCGAGGTCCCAGAGCTCGCCGGTGCGGTAGTCCACCGACGAGTACGAGGCGAGGACGAGGTCGTCGCCGACCTCGGCGACCCGCGCCACGGCGTCGCCGGGAGCGACGCGCTCGACGACGAGACCGGCATCCCGGGCTGCGGCGTCGGTGACGTAGAGGTCGGTGGGGAACGAGTCGGGGTCGGTGAGCACGACCCGCCGGCCGGGCCGCAGCCTCGCGGCGCCCACGACCGCCTTGTAGAGGTTCACCGTCGTCGAGTCGGTGCAGACCACCTGACCCGCCGCGGCGCCGACGAGGGCACCGATGCGGTCACCGACCCGCGTCGGGGCACCCCACCAGTCGGCGAGGTTCCAGCTCGCGATGAGGTCGTGGCCCCACTGGCGGTGCACGACGTCGGCCACGGCCTCCGCGACCCCGGCGGGCAGGGCGCCGAGCGAGTTGCCGTCGAGGTACACCATTCCGGCCGGCAGCCGGAACCGCCCCCGCAGGTCGGTGGCGGCGTGGCGGTCGTCGAGCTCGCGGGCCCGCTCGGTCAGCGCTGACATGCGGGCGACGCTACCCCGAGCCTCGGGCGCGACGCCGTCCGCTGCCCCGGACCCGGCGCGGGCCGCCCCGGCGACGTGACCTGACCCCTGCGCTGCGCTACTCGAAGTCGCGCTCCTGGATGATCTCGCGCACCGGCTGGTTCTCCGTGATGGGTCCCTGCGGGGCGTCGGGGTCGACCGGTGCCGGGATGCGGGTGACGATCCGCTCGCGGGTCGTGCCCCGGCGCGAGTGCCAGATCAGCAGGGCGCCGGCGATCATGAGGATCACCCCGACGACTCGCCAGTTGATGATGCCCGTCGGTGAGGTGCGCACGGCGAAGGTGAAGATCGCCCCGATGACCGCGACGGTGACGCCTGGTGCCACGGCATCCACCTCCCACTTCCGTTCGTCGCCGCCCCCGCCGGTCGCGCGGGCGGACCACTGTCGAGCGTACCCACGGCGGGCGCATCACGGGCCCCCTGCGCTCCCACGCGTGCCGCCGTCGAGGGTGGCCCCCGCCGGGACAGCCGTCGCCCGTACGCTGTCGGGTCGTGACCACGACCCCGCTCCTCGGCGTCCTCGCGGTCCAGGGCGACGTGCGTGAGCACCTCGCAGCGCTGGCGGCCAGCGGGGCGCGCACGACGACCGTGCGTCGGGCCGAGGAGGTCGAGTCGATCGACGGGCTCGTCATCCCCGGCGGTGAGTCGACGACGATGGACAAGCTCGTGCGTGCCTTCGGGCTCCAGGGCCCGCTGCGTGAGCGCATCGCCGGCGGGATGCCGGTGTACGGCTCCTGCGCGGGGATGATCATGCTCGCCGACCGGATCGCCGACGCCCGCCCGGACCAGGAGACCCTGGGCGGCCTCGACATCACCGTGCGGCGCAACGCCTTCGGGCGGCAGGTGGACTCCTTCGAGGAGGACCTGCACATCCGCGAGCTCGGTGGCGAGCCGGTGCGCGCGGTCTTCATCCGGGCGCCGTGGGTCGAGGAGGCGGGCGATGCCGTTCAGGTGCTGGCGCGCGTCGAGCACGGCCCGGCCGCCGGCAGGATCGTCGCCGCCCGCCAGGGTGCCCTGCTCGCCACGTCCTTCCACCCGGAGGTCACGGGTGACCACCGGGTGCACGCCTACTTCGTCGACCTGGTCCGCCGACGACGGTGAGCGAGCTCTGGGGGCACCTGGCCACCGCGCTGGCGACGGCGGCCGGGTTGTGGCTGCTCGGCGTCGTCGTGTCCGGGGTCCGGACCCGCCGGGCCGCCCGCCGACGGGAGGCGGCGCCGTTGGGCTCCGCCAGCGCTCCACCCCCGGACGAGTTCGGGGTGTGGACCTTCCACGGTCCCGTGCTCGGGTCGCGCCGCGACCGGCTGCGGGTGCGCCCCGGGACGGTCACGTGGTTCGACCGTGACGAGATCCAGCCCCGGTGGCAGCTGCCCGCAGGCCGGGTGCTCCTGGAGGTCCGCGACCCCACCTGGTGGGTCGACGTCCCCCGTCTCGCCCTGACGACACCCGACGGCCGGCGCCGGATCCGGGTCGCGCGTGGGGTCGACCGGCCCCTCGGGTCCCTCGACGCCGCCTACGAGTCGGCGGTCGTGCGCGACACCGGCGACCTTCGTCGAGGCGATGCTGGCGGCTGGCGCCGAGGTCACCGGCGAGCGGTGGCCGCAGGCGCCCCTAGGATGGTCGGTCGGACCCGGACCGTGTGACCAGAGGGAGCCTTCATGAGCGGCCACTCCAAGTGGGCGACCACCAAGCACAAAAAGGCGGCGATCGACGCCAAGCGCGGCAAGCTGTTCGCCAAGCTCATCAAGAACATCGAGGTCGCCGCGCGCACCGGCGGCGGGGACCCGGCGGGCAACCCCACCCTCTACGACGCCATCCAGAAGGCGAAGAAGACGTCGGTCCCGAACGACAACATCGACCGGGCCGTCAAGCGGGGCTCGGGCGCGGAGGCCGGCGGGGCGAACTGGGAGACGATCACCTACGAGGGGTACGCGCCGGGCGGGGTCGCGGTGCTCATCGAGTGCCTCACCGACAACCGCAACCGGGCCGCGGCCGAGGTGCGCACGGCACTCACCCGCAACGGCGGCTCGCTGGCCGACCCGAACTCGGTCGCCTACCTCTTCACCCGCAAGGGCGTCGTCATCGTCCCGAAGGCCGACGGCGCTGGGCGAGGACGAGATCCTCGAGGTCGTCCTCGACGCCGGCGCCGAGGAGGTCAACGACAACGGGGACACGTGGGAGGTCGTCTGCGAGGCCTCCGACGTCGTGGCCGTCCGGACCGCGCTGCAGGACGCCGGCGTCGACTACGACTCCGCGGAGGCGTCGTGGGTGCCGAGCATGCAGGTACCCCTCGACGCCGACGGCGCGCGCAAGATGATCCGCGTCATCGAGGCGCTCGAGGACTCCGACGACGTGCAGGACGTCTTCGCCAACGGCGACATCCCCGACGAGGTCCTCGCCGAGCTCGACGGCGAGTGAGCACCTCCGACCCCTCCCTCTGGGACCGCGAGGCGCCCGGCTTCGACGCGGCCCCCGACCACGGGCTGGCGGACCCCGACGTGCGGGCCGCCTGGCGGGACCTGCTGCTCGGGGCGCTGCCCGAGCCGCCGGCGCGCGTGGCCGACGTCGGCTGCGGCACCGGCACCCTCGCGCTGCTGCTCGCCGAGCAGGGGTTCGCGGTCGACGCGCTCGACTTCTCGCCGGCCATGGTGCGGCTCGCCACCGCCAAGCTCCGCACCGCCTCGGACCCGGTGCGCCGCCTGGTGACCGTGCGCGAAGGGGACGCGGTCGACCCGGGGTTGGCACCGGCATCCGTCGACGTCGTGCTCAGCCGGCACGTGCTGTGGGCGTTGGCCGACCCGGTGGCCGTCGTGGGTCGCTGGGCCGCGGCGCTGCGCCCCGGCGGCCGGCTGGTGCTCGTCGAGGGCAGCTGGTCCACCGGGGCCGGGCTGACCGCGCAGGAGTGCGTGGAGATCGTGGGGGAGTGGTGCCACGAGGTCGAGGTGCGCCACCTGCCCGACCCGCGGCTGTGGGGCGGCCCGATCAGCGACGAGCGCTACCTCGTCGTGGCGTCCCCGCTGACGCGGTCGACAGAAGACAACACGCCGCCGGGGAGGCATGGCCCGCGGCGTGTTCTCTCCTGTCGACGGGCGAAAGGCCTCCCGCGCGCGTGTTACTCCGCCGACCGCCACGTCCTGCTGTGTAGCGTGGCATCCCGAACAGGTGTTCTAACCGTCACGACCGACCCGGAAGAGGTTCCCGCGTGCGCGTGCTCGGCGTCGACCCCGGCCTGACCCGCTGCGGTCTCGGTGTCGTCGACGGCCGCCCGGGGCGCGCCACCATGGTGGCCGTGGGAGTGGTCCGCACCCCGAGCGGCGCCGACCCGGGGGAGCGGCTGGTCTTCCTCGAGCGCGAGCTCGACGGCTGGCTCGACCGGTTCCTGCCCGAGGTGGTCGCCGTCGAGCGGGTGTTCGCCGACGTCAACGTCGTCGTCGGTGATGACGACCGCCCACGCCACCGCCGTCGCCCTGCTCTGCGCCACCAAGCGCGGCATCCCCGTCGTCTTCCACACGCCGACCGAGGTCAAGGCCGCCGTCACCGGCTCCGGCCGGGCCGGCAAGGCGCAGGTCACCTCGATGGTGACCCGCATCCTGGGACTCGAGGTGGCCCCGAGACCGGCGGATGCCGCCGACGCCCTCGCGCTGGCGATCTGCCAGGCGTGGCGTGGCGCCTCCACCGCCCGGCTCGACGCGCTGGCCGCGAGGGCGCGCCGGTGATCGCCTCGGTTCGGGGTCCGGTCACCCACGTCGGCCTCGACCACGTCGTCGTCGAGGTGGGTGGCGTCGGCATGCTCGTGCACGCGACCCCGGCCACGGCCTCGGCCTGCCGCCGCGGCAGCGAGGCGTCGCTCGCGACGAGCCTCGTCGTCCGCGAGGACTCCCTCACCCTGTTCGGCTTCTCCACCCCGGCGGAGCGTGACATGTTCGAGACGCTGCAGACGGTCTCCGGCGTCGGCCCCCGCCTGGCGTTGGCGATGCTCTCGGTCATGGGCCCCGACCAGCTGGCGGCCGCACTGTCCACGGGCGACAGCAAGGCCCTGACGACGATCCCCGGAATCGGGGCGAAGTCGGCCGAGCGGCTCGTCCTGGAGCTGCGCGACAAGGTCGGTACCGTGCGCGGGGCCGGTGCAGGCACGGCATCCGGGCCGGTGTCCGACCCCGACGGCCGCGAGCCGTGGCAGGGTCAGGTGACCGAGGCGCTCGTCGGCCTCGGGTGGTCGGCGCGGCAGGCGGCGGATGCCGTGGAGCGGGTGGGCGCGACCGCACCGGCGGACGCCGACATCGCCGCGTACCTCCGCCTGGCCCTGCGGGAGCTGCGGCCGTGACCGCGGAGCAGCCCGGCCGGGGCTTCGCGAGCGAGCTGCGCGAGGCCGACGGGTCCACGGAAGCGACCGCCCGGGTGGTCGACGCCGGCGGGTCCGACGACGAGCGGCTCGTCGAGGCGGCCCTGCGGCCGCGGCGGCTGAGCGAGTTCCCGGGCCAGACCCGGGTCCGGGACCAGCTGGGTCTCGTCCTCGAGGCCGCCCGCCGACGGGGGACGCCGCCCGACCACGTGCTGCTGTCGGGGCCTCCCGGCCTCGGGAAGACCACCCTGGCGATGATCGTCGCGGCAGAGCTCGAGCGGCCCATCCGGGTGACGAGCGGGCCCGCCATCCAGCACGCCGGCGACCTCGCGGCGGTGCTCTCCTCGCTCGACGAGGGCGAGGTGCTCTTCCTCGACGAGATCCACCGGATGAGCCGAGCCGCCGAGGAGATGCTCTACCTCGCGATGGAGGACTTCCGCGTCGACGTCGTCGTCGGCAAGGGCCCCGGTGCCACCGCGATCCCGCTCGAGCTGCCGCCGTTCACCGTCGTGGGCGCCACCACCCGCGCAGGGCTGCTGCCGGCGCCGCTGCGCGACCGGTTCGGCTTCACCGGCCACCTCGACTACTACGAGGTCGCCGACCTCGTGACGATCCTGCACCGGTCGGCCCGGTTGCTCGGCGTCGACGCCGACGAGGCCGGCATCGGCGAGATCGCCGGCCGCTCGCGAGGGACCCCGCGGATCGCCAACCGGCTGCTGCGCCGGGTGCGCGACTGGGCGCAGGTCCACGGCGCCGGGCACGTCGACCTCGAGGCGGCCCACGCCGCCCTGGCGCTCTTCGACGTCGACGACGCCGGCCTCGACCGGCTCGACCGCGCCGTCCTCGAGGCGCTCTGCCGTCGCTTCGGCGGGGGACCGGTCGGCCTGTCGACGCTCGCGGTCGCCGTGGGGGAGGAGCCCGACACCGTGGAGACGGTCGCCGAGCCGTACCTCGTGCGCGAGGGGTACGTCGTCCGGACGCCACGGGGCCGCGAGGCGGCGGCCCGGGCCTGGCGGCACCTCGGCCTCGCGGCACCGCAGGGACCTCCGCACCAGGAGGCCCTGCCCTTGACGACGGGCCGGATGCCGGCCCCACCCCTGACGCCGGGCCGGGGCGCTTCTCCCGCTGAGCCCGGGGGCACGATGCCGCGGCCAGCCCCGTTGGTGGGGGAGGAAGGCGTCACCTAGACTTGCTCCTCGGCCCGGCGCGTCCGGGCCGAACCACTGCCTGCCCGGTGCGGGCGACCTGACACGAAGGACCGACCTCACTCATGTTCACCGGCTCCGGCCTCGGCTACCTGCTGATCCTGCTCCTCCCGTTCGTCCTCCTGGTGTTCATCGTCGTCCAGCAGCGGCGGCGCGCCCAGCAGGTGCAGGCCCTCCAGGGCTCCCTGGCGGTGGGTGACGAGGTCGTGACGACGTCCGGCCTGTACGGCACGATCGTCGCGCTCGACGAGCGGGTGGTCACGCTCGACACGGGCGCCGGTGGCGACCCTGCGGTACGACCGCCGGGCCATCGGCATGCGCGCCTCCGAGGTGGCCTGACCATGGCCGCCGCGAACCCGCAGACCGCCGCACGCCGGTCGCTCCTGTTCCTCCTCGCGATCGTCGTCGCCCTCGTGGGCCTGCTCGCCGGGGCCGTGTACCTCTCCGACGGCAAGCAGGCCCCCAAGCTCGGCCTCGACCTCGAGGGCGGCACCCAGATCATCCTCGAGCCGAAGACGCTCGCGGGCCAGAGCGTGTCGACCGAGCAGCTCAACCAGGCCCGCGACATCATCGTCCAGCGCGTCGACGCCGGCGGCGTGTCCGGCGCCGAGGTGACGACGCAGGGCGACCGCAACATCGTCGTCAGCATCCCGGAGATCCCCACCCAGGAGGTCCGCGACGCGATCTCCAAGTCCTCCCAGCTGCAGTTCCGGCCGGTGCTCGCGGTGACCGCCGGCTCGCCGCAGCCGACCGCCTCACCGTCGCCGAGCGGCACCGCCAGTGGCTCACCCAGCCCGTCGGCGACACCCCCACGACGGCGAGCAGCGCCTCCCCGACGAGCAACAGCGCCGTTCCCGACGCGCTGATGGCCCCGACGCCGTCCCCGACGCGCGTCCGCGTCGGCCAGCCCCTCGCCCTCGCCGTCCCCCTCGGCGTCCGGCGCCGCCGGCGCCCCGACCGACCCGACCGACCTCGCCTGGATCACCGAGGACGTCACCGCGCAGTTCGCCGCCCTCGACTGCAGCGACCCGGGCGCCCTCGACGAGATCGTCGACGACCCGGCCAAGCCGCTCGTGACGTGCTCGACGGACGGGACGGCCAAGTACATCCTCGGCCCGGTCGTCGTCTCCGGTGACAAGATCAGCGACGCGACCTCCGGCTACCGCACCAACCAGCAGGGCGCGGTGACCAGCGAGGTCGAGATCGCCCTCTCCCTCAACGGCGAGGGCGCCCGGCAGTACGCCGACATCAGCCGCAAGATGGTGGGCCTGGCCGAGCCGCAGAACCAGCTCGCCGCGACCCTCGACTCCCAGGTCATCGTCGCGCCCCGGTTCAACGAGGCGATCCTCGACGGTCGGGCGAGCATCACCGGCGGCTTCACGCTCGACGAGGCCCGCAGCCTGTCCGACCAGCTGAAGTTCGGCGCGCTGCCGCTGTCGTTCGTCGAGCAGACGAGCATCGACATCAGCCCCACGCTCGGCAGCGAGCAGCTGCGCTACGGCCTGGTGGCCGGCCTCATCGGCCTGTTCCTCGTGGTCGTCTACTCGCTGCTGCAGTACCGCGCGCTGGGCTTCGTCACCGTCGCGTCGATCGTCGTCGCCGGCCTCATCACCTACCTGACCATCACGATCCTCGGCTGGTCGCACAACTACCGCCTCGACATGGCGGGCGTCACCGGTCTGATCGTCGCCATCGGCTTCACCGCGGACTCGTTCATCGTCTACTTCGAGCGGGTCCGTGACGAGCTGCGTGACGGCCGGTCGCTGGCGGCGGCGGTGGAGACCGGCTGGAACCGCGCCAAGCGCACCATCCTCGTCGCCGACGGCGTCAACTTCCTCGCGGCCCTGACGCTCTACGCGCTGGCCAGCTCCAGCGTGCGCGGCTTCGCCTTCACCCTGGGCCTCACGACGCTCATCGACCTGCTCGTCGTCTTCCTCTTCACCCACCCCGTGCTCACGCTCCTCGCGCGCCGCCCGTTCTTCCGCGACGGGCACGCCTGGTCGGGTCTCGACCCGCGTCGCCTCGGGGTCCCGCACCTCGGCCCGGTACGCCGGGCGCGGCCGGTTCACCACCCCGAAGCCCGTCCCCACGCCGGAACCCGTCCCCGCCGGCAGCGAAGGAGGTGTGGCATGAGCTTCAGCTTCGCCACCTTCGGCAACGACCTCTACACCGGCAAGCGCTCGATCCCGGTCGTTCCCAGGCGCCGCCGGTTCTACGCTGCCTCGGCCGTGATGATCGTCGTCGCCGTGCTCGGCCTGGTCACCCAGGGCCTCAACCTTGGCCTGGAGTTCCGCGGCGGGTCCGAGTTCCGCGTCGCCACGACGTCGCTGCCCGGCGACTACGAGCAGGTCGCGCGCAACGCGGTCGGCGCCAGCGAGGACGAGCGCGGCGTGGGCGTCACCCTCGTCGGCAACGACACCGTGCGGGTGCAGACCGAGAAGCTCTCCGACACCGACAGCCAGAAGGTGCGCGCCGACCTGGCCGAGGCGTTCGGCGTGGCGGAGTCCGAGGTCAGCGGCACGTTCATCGGCCCCTCGTGGGGTGAGTCGGTGAGCAAGCAGGCGCTGCGGGCCCTGGTCATCTTCCTGCTCGCCGTGTCGTTGCTGATGACGCGTCTACTTCCGCAACTGGAAGATGGCCGCGGCCGGCCTGATCGCGCTGGCGCACGACCTCGTCATCACCGTCGGCATCTACGCGTGGACCGGCTTCGAGGTCTCGCCGGCGACGATGATCGGCTTCCTCACCGTGCTCGGCTACAGCCTGTACGACACCGTCGTCGTCTTCGACAAGGTGCGGGAGAACACCAACGAGGCGTTCGCGAACGGGCGGCTGACCTTCGCCGAGGCCGCCAACCTCGCGGTCAACCAGACGATGGTGCGCTCGATCAACACCACGGTCATCGGCCTGCTGCCGATCACGGCGGTGCTCGCCGTCGGAGCCGTCTTCCTCGGCCCGGGCGTGCTGCTCGACCTCTCCCTCGTGCTGTTCGTCGGCATCCTCATCGGCGCGTACTCCTCGATCTTCATCGCGACCCCGCTGCTCGTCAGCCTGCGCCGCCGTGACGCCGCGGTGGTCGAGCTCGAGAAGCGCGCCGCGCGCTCCCACGCCCGCAGGGCCAAGGACGTCGCCGCGGCCGAGGCCGCGCAGGCCGCCCGCCGACGAGACCGGTGAACCGGTCGCGGTGGGCAGCGGTGCCCCGACGGCCGTCGACGGCGAGGGGGCGACCCTCACCGGCCGGGCCGTGCACAAGTACGCCCGCTCCGGCCACACCGGTCCGCGCAACCAGCCGCGACGAGCGCCGAAGTCCAAGCGCTGAGGCGGCGTCGGCCCCCGCGACGGGGGGCCGACTAGACTCCGTGCATGGCGGAGGACACGACCACGGCCGCGGCGGCGACGCCGCCGACCGGCGTGTCCTCGCGAGCGCGGGCGCGGGCCGCCCTGGCGCTCGTCGGCCGTACGAGGGAGCGCGAGAACCCCGTCCTCGAGCCGCTGTTCCAGGTGGTCCGCACCACCCACCCCAAGGCCGACCTGACCCTCATCGAGCGGGCCTACGCGGTCGCGGAGCGGGCCCACGAGGGCCAGAAGCGGCGGTCCGGCGACGACTACATCACGCATCCGCTGGCCGTGACGACGATCCTCGCCGAGCTCGGGATGACGCCGACGACCCTGGCCGCCGCGCTCCTCCACGACACCGTCGAGGACACGGCGTACAGCCTCGAGGCGCTGCGGAGCGACTTCGGCGACGAGATCGCGATGCTCGTCGACGGCGTGACCAAGCTCGACAAGGTCACCTACGGCCAGGCGGCCCAGGCCGAGACGGTGCGCAAGATGGTCGTCGCCATGGCGCGCGACATCCGGGTCCTCGTCATCAAGCTCGCCGACCGGCTCCACAACGCCCGCACGTGGCGCTACGTGAGCCAGGAGAGCGCGCAGCGCAAGGCGAAGGAGACCCTCGAGATCTACGCCCCGCTGGCCCACCGGCTCGGCATGAACACCATCAAGTGGGAGCTCGAGGACCTGTCCTTCCAGGCGCTCTACCCCAAGGTCTACGACGAGATCGTGCGCCTCGTCGCCGAGCGCGCCCCGGCCCGCGAGGAGTACCTCGCGACGGTGCGTGACGAGGTCGGTGCCGACCTGCGCTCGGCCAAGATCAAGGCCACCGTCACGGGGCGCCCCAAGCACTACTACTCCGTGTACCAGAAGATGATCGTCGGCGGCCGCGACTTCGAGCAGATCTACGACCTCGTGGCCGTGCGCGTCCTCGTCGAGACCGTCCGCGACTGCTACGCCGCGCTCGGTGCCCTGCACGCGCGGTGGAACCCCGTGCCGGGGCGCTTCAAGGACTACATCGCGATGCCGAAGTTCAACATGTACCAGTCGTTGCACACGACCGTCATCGGGCCCGGCGGCAAGCCGGTCGAGATCCAGATCCGCACGCACACGATGCACCGGCGCGCCGAGTACGGCGTCGCCGCCCACTGGAAGTACAAGGAGGACCCGGGCGCCAAGGGCAGCGGCAACCAGGGCGGCGTGCAGGTCCGCGACGGGCAGGCCGACGCCGTCAACGACATGGCGTGGCTGCGGCAGCTGCTCGACTGGCAGAAGGAGACCTCCGACCCGGGGGAGTTCCTCGAGTCGCTGCGCTTCGAGATCAACGCCAGCGAGGTCTACGTCTTCACGCCCAAGGGCCAGCTCGTCGGGCTGCCGGCGGGGTCGACCCCCGTCGACTTCGCGTACGCGGTGCACACCGAGGTCGGGCACCACTGCATCGGCGCCCGGGTCAACGGCCGCCTCGTGCCGCTCGAGAGCCGCCTCGACAACGGAGACGTCGTCGAGGTGCTGACCTCCAAGGCCGACTCGGCCGGCCCGTCGCGCGACTGGCTGAGCTTCGTGCGGTCGGCGCGGGCCCGCAACAAGATCCGGCACTGGTTCACCAAGGAACGCCGCGAGGAGATGATCGACGAGGGCAAGGAGTCCCTCGCGAAGGTCATGCGCAAGCAGGGCCTGCCCCTCCAGCGGCTCACCTCGGTCGAGTCGCTCACCGGCATCGCGGAGGAGCTGCGCCTCGCCGGCATCGACGGCCTCTACGCCGCGATCGGCGAGGGCACCGTGTCGGCACAGCACGTCGTGTCGCGCCTCGTGGCGTCGGTCGGTGGCGAGGACGGCGCCAGCGAGGACATCGCGGAGGCGGCCCGTCCGGCCCCCTTCCGCCAGAGCCACCGCCGGACGGGGGACCCCGGCGTCGTCGTCAAGGACATGTCCGACGTGTGGGTCAAGCTGGCCCGCTGCTGCACACCGGTGCCCGGCGACGACATCCTCGGGTTCGTCACGCGGGGCAACGGTGTGTCCGTGCACCGCCGGGACTGCACCAACGCCGACTCCCTGCTCTCGCAGCCCGAGAAGATCATCGAGGTCGAGTGGGCGCCGACGTCGGGCAGCGTCTTCCTCGTCCAGCTGCAGGTCGAGGCGCTGGACCGCTCGAGGCTGCTCTCCGACGTCACCCGGGTCATCTCGGACAACGGGGTCAACATCCTCTCGGCCGCGGTGACCACCTCGCGCGACCGGGTGGCGAAGCTGCACTTCACCTTCGAGATGGGCGACCCGGCCCACCTGGGTCACGTCGTGCGGGCCGTCCAGCGCGTCGACGGCGTCTTCGACGCGCACCGGGTCACCGGCGGCAAGCGCGCCGACGGCTGACCGCCGACGCCCCGAGACCGTCACGGCCCGGTGGGTCACTCCTTGGGGAGCCGGCGCAGCAGCATCGTCACGTAGACGTCCGAGATGTCCTCGGGCCGCTCGATGGTGAAGACGGCACCGCCGCCGCCCCCGTCGGTGGGAATCGTGGCGGCGACCGGTCGCAGCGCCTTCGCGTCGACCCCGCCCATCCCGACGAGGAGCACGGTGACCGGCTTGTCGGGTGAGCCGACCTCGGCGAGCCGCCGGCGCAGGGCCTCGAGGTCGAGCCCGCCGGCCGGGTCGTCGTTGACCCCGTCGGTGAACAGCGCGATGAGGTTGTTGGCGCCGGTGTCGTAGTCGTCGACGACGGACGAGTAGGCCGCCTCGATGGTGTCGTACAGGCCGGTGTCGCCGCCCAGCCGGGTGGGCAGCGACCCGAGGGAGAAGGCGAGCTTGGCGCGCTGGTTCTCGGCGCCGAGCGGACGCACGGGCTGGAGCTGGGTCCAGTCGCGCTGGCCGCGCTGCAGCGTCGAGAAGGTCCACAGGCCGACGGCGTTGTGGTCGGCGAGGAGCTGGATGGCACCGGTCGCGGCCCGGCTCGCGACCTCGATCCGCGAGCCGCCACCGGACGACGCCGGCTGGCTCATCGACCCGGAGGTGTCGATCACGGTGAGCAGGCGGGTGGGGGTGGCGATCGCCGTCCACATCTCCTCGGCCGCCGCGACCTGCTCCGGGCTCGGGTCGGTCTCCATGGCCTGCGCCGGAGGCCCGCCGGGGACGGCCGGGCTCGGGTCGGCGGGGGTGCGGAAGCCCGCCTGGCGCAGCAGGCGCTGCGCGTCCTCGCCCGCGAACGCGGCGGTCAGGGCGTCGACCGCGTCCGCCGGGGCGGACCTCGTCGACACCAGGGGGTACTCCAGCGCCGGGGCGGTCGAGGCCGGCGTCACGAGCGTGAGCCCCTTGACTGCGGCCTCGTGCACCTGCTGCTCGGTCGTCGGGAACAGCGCGACGTCGGGGCCGGAGACGTGGGCGGTGAGCAGGGTCTCCTCCGGGACGACGCGGCTGAGCATGCCCCCGATGCCGGCGAGGGCGGCCGACCGCTGGTCGCCGGGGAGGGCCTCCATCTCCGACAGCCCCACCATGAGCGCCAGCCGGCCGACGGTGGACGTCGTCGGGTCGGGCAGGCGGGTCTGCTCGGCGACGATGGTCGAGGCCCACGTCGCCTCCTCGGGTGCGGACGTCCCGTCGGGGACGGCGAGGACGACCGGCGTGGCGGCGACCGGCGCACCCACCGTCACCCGGCCACCCGAGGCCGACACGACCTGGTCGGCGAGGAGGGTGGAGTCGGGCACCCAGATCTGTGGGGGGCTGCCCTGCGCGCTCCGGTAGCGCTGCACGGTGGTGGCCGGGGGCTCGGCGGTGACGTCGAAGGAGGCGCAGGCGCCCTCGGTCTCGTCGACCACCTGGCGCAGCACCGGCTCCATCGCCGGGGTCGTCGTCACCGTGACCGTGGGCGAGTCGCTGCACCACACCGCCGCCAGCGGCACGAACGGCTGGTCGGTCGACCACGCGACCCACCCCCGCCAGCCGAGCAGACCGACGAGCAGCAGGACGACGAAGACCACCGCGCCGCGACCACGGGGCCGACGTCGAGCCTGCGCGGCGTGCCGTGCCATCGTCGCTGTCCTCCTCGGTGGGGCGGGAGCGGTGCGGTGCCGGCCCTCGGACCTCGGCTCCCACGCCCGTCCGACGGCCCCTGTCTGCGGCGGGTGTCGTCAGCCGCCGAACTCGTCGAGCCCGGCACGCGCCTGCGCGAGCCACTCCTGCTGCGTCACGAGCCGCGCCCGGGCCGCCTCGAGCGCCGCCGCGTCACCCTTCGCCTCGGCCGCGGCGACCTCCGCTCTCGATCGACGCGACGGACGCCTCGAGCTGGTCGACCATGGAGCGCGCCCGGGCCGCCACCTCGGGGTTCGTGCGCGTCCAGCGCTGCTCGTCGGCCTCGCGGACCGTGGACTCCACCCGTCGCATCCGCTTCTCGACCCGCTCGAGGTCGGCCCGCGGAACCTTCCCGGCCCGCTCCCACCGGTCCTGGATGCCGCGCAGCGCCACCTTGGCGGCCTCGACGTCGGTGACGGGCAGCAGGGCCTCGGCCTCGGTGAGGAGCTCCTCCTTGACGACGAGGTTGGCCCGGAACTCCTCGTCCTCGGCGGCGGCGACCTGGTCCTTCGCCGTGAAGAAGGCGTCCTGGGCGGTGCGGAACCGCTCCCAGAGGGCGTCGTCCTCGGCCCGCGAGGCGCGCCCGGCCGTTCGCCAGCGGTCCATCAGCTGCTTGAAGGCGCGGGCCGTCGGCGCCCAGTCGGTGCTCGTCGAGAGCTCCTCGGCCTCCGCGACGAGGTCCTCCTTCGTGGCGCGCGCCTGCGCGCGGCTGGTCTCGAGCTCGGCGAACCAGGCCCGACGCGCCTTGTCGAAGGCGTTGCGGGCGTGGCTGAAGCGGGTCCACAGGGCCGACTCGGTCGCCTTGTCGAGCTTGGGGCCGGTGCGCTGGGAGCTCTTCCACTCGTCGAGCAGCGCGCGCATCCGCTCACCGCTGGTCTTCCACTGGGTGGATGCCGGGGGCTGGCCCGCGATCTGCTCGGCCTCGGCGACGATCGCCTCGCGCCGGGTGGTGGCCTCGGCCCGGGCCGCGGCGCGCTGCTCGGACTCCGACGCCCGCTTCGCCTCCAGGCCCGCAGCGACGCGCTCCACGGTGGCGAGGAGGGCGGGGACGTCACCGACGACGCCGGTGGTGGCGACGTGCTCCCGGAGGGTGGCCAGCCCGTCGGCGACCTCCTTGGCGGAGACGTCGGGGTTGGCCAGGCGCGCCTCGAGGAGGTCGGCCGACGCCGCGAGCTCGTCGTACTTGCGGGCGAAGTACTGCAGCGCCTCGTCGGGGGTGGCCCCCGGGTACGAACCGACCTCGCGCTCCTCGCCGTCGACCGTGACGAAGACGTGGCCCTCGTCGTCGACCCGGCCGAACCTCGCCGACTCCGAGTGCGTCACCGGTGCCGGCGCGGCGACCCCACGGGCCTGGATCCGCGAGGCGAGCGCGGCCGGGGAGGGGATCGTGGGGCGGGGAGTGGGCTTGTCGTCGGACACGGTCAGGCCTTCTTCTCGGTGACAGCAACCCGAAGGATGCTGATCGGTGCGGCGGGGAAGCCGTCGTCAGGGCTGGACCCACCGGGTGCGACCCCGGCGGCAGCGATCCTGTCGACAATATCCAACCCCGACGTCACCGTGCCGAACACGGTGTAGCCGTCCGGATCCGGCAGCGAGGAGTCGCCGTGGACGAGGAAGAACTGCCCCCCGTTGCCCTCCTTGGGGTCCGACGTGCGCGCCATCGCGAGGGTGCCGCGCGGGTACTTGCCGTCCGCGGGCGCGTTCTCGACGCCGAACCCGTACCCCGGGCCGCCCTGCCCGGTACCCGTGGGGTCGCCGCACTGGAGCACCTTGAGCGTCTCCGCGGTGGTGAGGCGGTGGCACGGCGAGTTCAGCCAGTAGTTCTGCTGCGCGAGCTGCACGAACGAGGCGACGGCCTGGGGGGCCTTCGTGCCGTCCAGGGTCACCTCGATGTCACCGCAGTTCGTCGTGATCGTCGCGACGTAGGTCTTGCCCGCGGCGGCGGCCTTGTCGGGGAGGCTCAGCTGGGCCGCCGTCCCGAGGGCGGTGGGCGGCGGCTCGCACCCCGCGGCCGTCGTCGTCGTCGGCTCCGGGTCGGGCTCCACCGCGGCCAGCCTGCTCGCGACGAGCGCGAGGACGCCGAGCACGACGACGACCGTGCCGACGATCACCGCCACCCGGACCCGCCGCGCGTGGTCGGCCTGCCGCTGCCTGATCGCAGCCTGCTGGCGCTCGTAGCGGCGGCGCGCCCGGGCGCGCTCCTGCTCCTTGGTCACCCTCGATCCCTCCGTGGTGGCGGCAACGGCGGCCCAGTCTAGGCAGGCGCCGTGCGACTACGCTCGCACCCGTGCTCGCCGTCGCCTTCCCCGCCGCCGCCTTCGGCACCAACTGCTACGTCCTCGCACCCGGCCCGGGGGAGGAGTGCCTCGTCGTCGACCCGGGCATCGGCGTCGAGGGGACCCTGCGCGACGTCCTCGCCGAGCACCGCCTGCGGCCGGCCGCGGTCCTGCTGACCCACGGCCACCTCGACCACGTCTACTCCGTCGCACCGGTGTGCGGTGGCGACACCGCGGCGTACATCCACTCCGACGACCGCTACCGCCTGCGCGACCCCCTCGCCGGCACGGCCCCCGGGACCGTCGCGATGCTCGAGCAGCAGTTCGGCGCGCGGGCCACGTGGCGCGAGCCGGAGCGCGTCGTCGAGGTGGCCGACCGCGAGGCACTGACCCTCGCCGGTCTCGCCATCGAGGTCGTGCACGCGCCGGGCCACACCGAGGGCTCCGCGCTCTTCCGCCTCGACGGCGTCCCCGACGGGATGCCGGCCGAGGAGGCGCTCGACCGGACCGTCGTCAGCGGGGACGTCCTGTTCGCCGGGTCGGTCGGCCGCACCGACCTCCCCGGGGGCGACCCCGCCGCGATGCAGCGGTCCCTGCGTGACGTCGTGCTCCCCCTTCCCGACTCCACGCTCGTGCTGACCGGCCACGGACCCGCGACGACGATGCGCCGCGAGCGGACGACCAACCCCTACCTGCGAGGATTGACCGCGTGACCGCACCGACGAGGGTGACCCCGATCTCCGGGTTCCCCGAGCTCCTGCCCGCCGAGCGGCTCCTCGAGCTGCACGTCCTCGACGTCGTTCGCGAGGTCTTCGAGCTGCACGGCTTCGCGCCGCTCGAGACCCGCGCCGTCGAGCCGGTCGAGCGGCTCCTCGGCAAGGGGGGCGACGCCGACAAGGAGGTCTACGGCATCCGGCGGCTCGCGGGGGACGACGACGGCCGGGATGCCGTGCTGGGCCTGCACTTCGACCTCACCGTGCCCTTCGCGCGCTACGTGCTCGAGAACGCGGGCCGGCTCGCGTTCCCGTTCCGCCGCTACCAGATCCAGAAGGTGTGGCGCGGCGAGCGGCCGCAGGAGGGCCGCTTCCGCGAGTTCACCCAGGCCGACATCGACGTCGTCGACGTCGGCGAGCTGGCCCCGCACTTCGAGGCCGAGATGCCGCTCGTCGTCGCCGAGGCGTTCCGCCGCCTGCCGGTGGGGGAGTTCCGCATCCAGGTCAACAACCGCAAGATCCCGGAGGGCTTCTTCCTCGGGGTCGGGCTGACCGACGTGGCCGGCACGCTGCGCATCGTCGACCGGCTCGGCCGCAGCGGGCCCGGGCCCGTCGCCGAGATGCTCCTCGAGGCGGGAGCGGACGAGGAGCAGGCCCGGCTCGTGCTCGCCCTGGCCGAGATCCGCACGGACGACCTCTCCTTCGTCGAGCGTGTCCGCGCCCTCGGGGTCGAGCACCCCACCCTCGACGAGGGCCTCGACGCCCTCGCCGCGGTCATCGCCGCCGGCCTCGAGCAGGCGCCCGGCACACTCGTCGCCGACCTCAGCATCGCCCGGGGCCTCGACTACTACACGGGCACGGTCTACGAGACCCAGCTCGTCGGGTCCGAGTCGTGGGGCTCCGTGTGCTCCGGCGGCCGCTACGACTCGCTGGCCACCGACGGTCGCACGACCTACCCCGGCGTCGGCATCTCGATCGGGCTCACCCGCCTGGTGCACCTCCTCGTCGCCCAGCGCGGCCTCACGGCCAGCCGCTCGACCCCGGCAGCGGTGCTCGTCGCCGTCAACGACGAGACGACCCGGAGCCGGTCGCGCGCCGTGGCGACCGCGCTGCGGGCCAACGGCATCCCCTGCGAGGTCGCCCCGAGCGCGGCGAGGTTCGGCAAGCAGATCCGCTACGCCGACCGGCGCGGCATCCCGTTCGTCTGGTTCCCGGGTGCCGGCGACGACGACGGCGACCAGGTCAAGGACATCCGCTCCGGCGAGCAGGTCGACGCCGACGCCACCACCTGGCGCTGTCCCGAGGCCGACCTGCGCCCGGCGGTCGTCACGCCGTAGCAGGCGGTGGCGGCCGCAGGCCGCTCTCCCGGAGCTCGAGCAGGGCGAGGGCGTGGATGACCTCGAGGTCGCCGCGCCGCCAGGCGCCGGCCGGGTCGTCGGAGACGCCGGCCAGCCGCGGCATGGGCTGGTTGGCCATGGCGCGCAGCGCGAAGAGGTCGAGGTCGGGAGCGGCGTCGATGAAGCGCTGCGCGGCCCCGGCGCGGCGGACGAACCGGACGCGCAGGCACGAGCCACACGCAGCCGACGATGAGGATCGGCACGAGGGCCGTCGTGAGGGCGAGCACCAGCGACAGGCGCTCGACCGCCGTGACGAGGTCGTTGCCGGCCCGCTCGATCTCGGTGCCCACGCCGGCGGCCGAGCGGAACGGCGTCGCGATCCGGTCCTCGAGCAGCGGCAGGTCGTCGACGTTGTCACCTGCTCCCGCCATCGTGTCGCGGAAGGAGCCCCCGGCGCCGGCGAGGTTGCGGCCCGGCTCGGCGAGCGCCATCGTCGCGTCATGCACGCGCGCGGCGACGCGCACCCACAGCACGACCCACAGGACGATCCCGACGTCGGCGGCCACCTGCACCGTGCGGCGGGCGGGGATGTCGCTGTACAGCTTCATGCGTGCTCCTCACGTCGGCGGGCCGCACCCGGCCCCGGGTCTAGACTCGCATCGCGCTCGAGCCGGGCGCAGCCGCCACGGCGACGATGCCGTGGCGAACGACGAGTGAGGCAGGGTCAGTAGCCGTGAAGGTCGGTATCCCCAGCGAGGTCAAGAACAACGAGTTCCGCGTCGGCATCACCCCCGTGGGGGTCCATGAGCTCGTCCGTCGCGGACACGACGTGTTCGTTCAGCGGGGGGCCGGACTCGGCTCCTCCATCCCCGATGACCAGTACGTCTCCCAGGGGGCGAAGATCCTCGACTCGGCCGACGACGTCTGGGGCGAGGCGGACATGGTCATGAAGGTCAAGGAGCCCGTGGCGGAGGAGTACCACCGCCTGCGCGAGGGCCTCGTGCTCTTCACCTACCTCCACCTCGCGGCCGACGAGCCCCTCACCCGGGAGCTCGTCGAGAAGAAGGTCACCTCGATCGCCTACGAGACGGTGCAGCTGCCCTCGGGCCTGCTGCCGCTGCTCTACCCGATGTCGGAGGTCGCCGGGTGCCTCGCCCCCCAGGTCGGGGCGCACTCGATGATGAAGGCACAGGGCGGACGCGGGGTCCTCATGGGTGGTATCGGCGGCGTGGCGAACTCCAAGGTCGTCGTCATCGGCGCCGGTGTCGCGGGGCAGAACGCCGCGAACATCGCGCTCGGGATGGGCGCCGACGTCACCCTGCTCGACACCGACCTCGACAAGCTGCGGATGAGCTTCTGGCGCTACGACAACCGGGTGGCCCAGATCGCCTCGTCGGCGATGTCGATCCAGGAGCAGGTGCTCGGCGCCGACCTCGTCATCGGCACGGTCCTCATCCCGGGGGCCAAGGCCCCGAAGCTCGTCACCGACGAGATGGTCGCGCAGATGAAGCCGGGCTCGGTGCTCGTCGACGTCGCCATCGACCAGGGCGGCTGCTTCGAGAACTCGCGCCCGACGACGCACGCGGACCCCACGTTCCAGGTGCACGAGTCGATCTACTACTGCGTCGCCAACATGCCCGGGGCCGTGCCGCACACCTCGACGTGGGCACTGACCAACGCGACGCTGTCGTACGCGACCAAGCTCGCCGAGTCGGGGTGGAAGGAGGCGTCACGGGCCGACCCGGCCCTGGCGCTGGGCCTCAACACCGACGCGGGGCACGTGACGTACGCCGCGGTCGCCGAGGCGTTCGGCATGGACAGCATCCCCCTCGAGGAGGCCCTGTCCTGACCCCCGAGCCCACCGGCACGACGGCCCGCGCCACCCCCGTGGCGCGGGCCGTCGACGCGTGGCTGACCCACCTCGACGTCGAGCGCGGCGTCTCGCGCCACACCCTGTCCGCGTACCGGCGCGACCTGGCCCGCTGGACCGCCTTCCTGGACTCGGCCGGCATCCAGCGCCCGGAGGACGTCCGCGAGCGCGACGTCACCGAGTTCCTCAGCCGGCTGCGCGAGGGCGACTCCGACCACGCCCCGCTCGCCGCCTCGTCGGCCGCCCGCACGCTGGTCGCGGTGCGCGGACTGCACCGCTTCCTCGCCCTCGAGGGCGTCCTCGACACCGACCCCGCGCGACGGGTCAGCCCGCCGCGGACCCCCGCCCGCCTCCCCAAGGCGATCCCGGTCGAGGACGTCGAGCGCCTGCTGGAGGCGGCGTCGGTCGGTGACACCCCGGCATCCCTGCGTGACCGGGCCCTGCTCGAGCTGCTCTACGGCACCGGGGCGCGCATCTCCGAGGCCGTGGCCCTGGACGTCGACGACGTCGAGCGGGAGGACGGCGTCGTGCGCCTGCGGGGCAAGGGAGGCAAGGAGCGGATCGTTCCCATGGGGTCCTACGCCACGGCGGCGCTGTCCGCGTGGCTGGTCCGCGGCCGCCCGGTGCTCGCGACGAGGGGCGCCGGCACGCCGGCGCTCTTCCTCAACACCCGGGGGAGCCGGCTGTCGCGGCAGAGCGCGTGGTCGGTGCTGCGCACGTGCGCCGAGCGGGCCTCGGTGGAGGGGCACCTGTCGCCCCACACGCTGCGCCACTCCTTCGCCACCCACCTGCTCGAGGGAGGTGCCGACGTCCGCGTCGTGCAGGAGCTGCTCGGCCACGCCTCGGTGACGACGACCCAGGTGTACACGCTCGTCACGGTGCAGCGACTGCGTGAGGTGTATGCCCAGAGCCACCCCCGCGCCCGCTGATAGGGTCGTGGCCGATCAGCGCGAGGCTGACCGTCGAGCACCAGGCCACCGGGGAGAGAGAGTTGGATTCCGACGCGGCGTTCACGATCCGCACCGCCGGACAGGTGGGCCCGACCGGTCGCCCGCTCCCGGAGTTCCCCGATCCACAGCCCCTGGCCTCGCACGGCCCGTCGCGCATCATCGCGATGTGCAACCAGAAGGGCGGCGTCGGCAAGACGACGACGACGATCAACCTCGGCGCGGCGCTCGCGGAGGTGGGCCGGCGGGTCCTGCTCGTCGACTTCGACCCCCAGGGCGCCCTCTCCGTGGGGCTGGGGGTGCCGACGAACGAGCTCGACGTGACCGTCTACAACCTCCTCATCGAGCGCGGGCACGACATCCGTGACGTCATCAAGGGCACCAAGGTCGACGGCCTCGACGTCCTGCCGGCCAACATCGACCTGTCCGCGGCAGAGGTGCAGCTCGTCGGCGAGGTCGCCCGGGAGCAGATCCTCGCCCGCGTGCTGCGCCCGGTGCTCGACGACTACGACGTCGTGCTCATCGACTGCCAGCCGTCGCTCGGGCTGCTCACCGTCAACGCCCTCACGGCCGCGCACGGCGTCGTCATCCCCCTCGAGTGCGAGTTCTTCGCGATGCGCGGGGTGGCCCTGCTCATCGAGACGATCGAGAAGATCAAGGACCGGCTCAACCCGCGACTGCAGGTCGACGGCATCCTCGCGACGATGTACGACGGGCGGACCCTGCACTCGCGGGAGGTCGTCGCAAGCGTCGTCGAGCACTTCGGCGACCAGGTCTTCCACACCGTCATCTCGCGGACGGTGAAGTTCCCCGACGCCAGCCTGGCCGCCGAGCCGATCACGACCTACGACTCGACCCACAAGGGTGCCGACTCCTACCGCCAGCTCGCCCGCGAGCTCATCTCGCGCGGCGGGGCGGCCTGACCGCGGTGACGACGGCCCCCCGGGAGGCCGGGGGCCCAGCGGCGCCGGCACCGGTGGAGCCGGAGCTCGTCCCCGGCGGCGTGCTGACACGGCGAGCGCCCGCCACTGCCTTCGAGGTGAGCCTCGACAACTTCAGCGGCCCGTTCGACCTGCTCCTGGGGCTGATCAGCAAGCACCGGCTCGACATCACCGAGATCGCCCTGGCCCGCGTCACGGACGACTTCCTCGCCCACATCCGGGTGGAGCGGGCCAAGCCCGACGGCTGGGACCTCTCGCAGGCCACCGAGTTCCTCCTCGTCGCCGCGACGCTGCTCGACCTCAAGGCCGCCCGGCTCCTGCCGCAGAGCGGCCCGGAGGACGAGGAGGACCTTGCCCTCATCGAGGCGCGCGACCTCCTCTTCGCGCGACTGCTGCAGTACCGGGCCTTCAAGGACATCGCCCACACCTTCGGCGAACGAATGGCGACGGTGGGCCGGATGCAGCCGCGCACGGCATCCCTCGAACCGCACCTCGCGGCGCTGCTGCCCGAGCTGCTCATGACGGTGACGCCGGAGCAGCTCGCGGTGGTCGCGGCCCGGGCGATGGTGCCCCGTCGGCCGCCGACCGTGGGGCTCGCCCACCTGCACGCCCCGGCCGTCAGCGTGCGGGAGCAGGCCGGCATCCTCGGGGCACGGCTGCGGCGCGAGCGGGTCGCGTCCTTTCGCAGCCTGGTCGCCGACGCCGACTCCACGCTCGTCGTCGTCGCCCGCTTCCTCGCGCTGCTCGAGCTGTTCCGCGAGTCGGCGATCGGCTTCGAGCAGGCCGAGGCCCTCGCCGAGCTCACGGTGCGCTGGAGCGGACCCGAGGAGGGGGAGATCGAGGTCGACGACGAGTTCGACGACGACGTCCCGACCGACCGGCCGGTCCAGGCCGCCGCGACCGCCGAGAGCCGCCGAAGGCCGCCGACGATGCGAGCGTCATCCCACCCGAGGAGCACCGTGAGTGACCACCCCGAGGCCCTCGACGCCACCGGGCCTGCAGACAGCGGCCGACGCCCCGGTGACCGCCGAGGACCAGCTCGCCTTCGACGTCGCGGACTTCCCGGGGGGGATCCGTGCCGCCATCGAAGCGGTGCTCATGGTCGTCGACGAGCCCGTGACGACGATGTCGCTGGCCTCCGTCCTCGAGCAGCCGGTCGTCGACGTCGAGGCCGCCCTCGCCGAGCTCGAGGAGGGCTACGCCGAGCAGCGACGGGGCTTCACCCTGCGCGAGGTCGGCGGTGGCTGGCGGATGTACAGCCGCCACGAGTACGCGCCGGTCGTCGAGCGCTTCGTGCTCGACGGGCAGCAGGCCCGGCTCACCCAGGCGTCGCTCGAGACGCTCGCCGTCATCGCCTACCGCCAGCCGGTCTCCCGGTCGCGCGTCGCGGCGGTGCGCGGCGTCAACGTCGACGGCGTCATCCGCACCCTGCTCACCCGCGGGCTCATCGAGGAGGTCGGCCACGACGAGGAGTCCACGGCCATCCTCTACGGGACGACGTCCTACTTCCTCGAGCGGCTGGGGCTGCACTCCCTCGACGACCTGCCCGCCCTGGCCCCCTACCTGCCCGAGGTCGACGTGCTCGACGAGATCGCCGAAGGAGGCCGCGGATGACTCCGGCCAAGAAGTCCGGACCGCCCCCGGGCGGTCGCAAGCGCCCCCCGGCAGCCACCGGCAAGAGCCCCGCCCGCGGGAAGGTGCAGCGCTCTGGCTCGGGGACGACCCGTCCCAGCCAGCCCACCGCCCCGCCCCAGTGGCCCGACCGGCCCGCGGTCGACGTCCACGACCCCGACGGGGTCCGGCTGCAGAAGCTGCTCGCCGCGGCGGGCGTCGGCTCGCGCCGGGTCTGCGAGGACCTCATCAGCCAGGGCCGGGTCGACGTCGACGGGCAGGTCGTCACCGAGCAGGGGGTCCGCATCCGCCCGACGCAGACCGTGCACGTCGACGGGGTGCGCATCCAGCTCGACGAGTCCAGGGTCTACCTCGCGTTCAACAAGCCGCTCGGCGTCGTCACGTCGATGAGCGACGAGCTGGGCCGCGTCGACATCGGCGACTTCGTCGCGAACCGCAAGGAACGCCTGTTCCACGTCGGCCGCCTCGACGCCGACACCGAGGGCCTCCTGCTGCTCACCAACGACGGCGAGCTCGCCCACCGGCTGCAGCACCCGCGGTACGGCGTGCTCAAGACCTACCTCGCGCAGATCCCCGGGCCGGTGCCGCGCGACCTCGGCCGGCGCCTGCGCGAGGGCGTCCAGCTCGACGACGGTCCGGTCGCGGTCGACTCCTTCAAGGTCGTCGACTCCCGGCCGGGCAAGGCGCTCGTCGAGGTCGTGCTGCACGAGGGGCGCAAGCACATCGTGCGGCGGATGCTCGCCGAGGTCGGTCACCCGGTCCTCACCCTCGTGCGCACCCGCGTCGGCCCCATCCGTCTCGGTGACACCAAGCCGGGCAAGTGGCGCAACCTCACGAGCACGGAGGTCGGCGCCCTCTACGCGGCGGCGGGCCTGTGACCCGGGTCCACGTCGTCGGCACCGGCCTCGTCGGCACGAGCCTCGGCCTTGCGCTGCGCCGCCACGACGACGACGTCACGCTCGAGGACACGAGCCCCACCGCCGCCGCGCTGGCCCGCGACCTCGGCGCAGGGCGGCTGCCCGAGGGCGAGGTGGACCCCGACCTCGTCGTCATCGCGACCCCGCCCGACGTCACCGCCGCGTGCGTGGCCGACGCGCTGCGCCGCTGGCCGAGGGCGGCCGTGACGGACGTCGCCTCGGTCAAGGGCGCGGTGCTCGACGGGTTGCGGGGCGCGGGCACCGACCTCCGCCGCTACTGCGGCTCCCACCCCATGGCCGGCCGGGAGCGCTCCGGCGCCGTCTCCGGCCGTCACGACCTGTTCGACGGGCGCGCCTGGGTCCTCACGCCGACGCCGGAGACCGACCCGGACGTCGTGGCGCTCGTCACCGCCGTCGCCCGTTCGGCGGGTGCCGCCGTCAGCACCCTGGCCCCCGAGCGGCACGACGCCGCCGTGGCGGCCGTCTCGCACGTGCCGCAGCTGGCGGCCAGCCTCGTGGCCGCCCGCCTCGAGCGGCTCGACGACGCCGCGGTGGCCCTCGCGGGGCAGGGCCTGCGCGACGTCACCCGGATCGCCGCCAGCGACCCGGCGCTGTGGACCCAGATCCTCGCCGGCAACGCCGGGAGCCGTGGGCTCGGTGCTCGCCGACCTCGTCGAGGACCTCACGGTGGTCCTCGGCGCGCTCGACGAGCTGAGCACCTCGGCCGACGCCCCCGGCGCGCGCGGCGTCCTCGCCCGGGCGATCGCGGCGGGCAACGCCGGCCACGCCCGGATCCCCGGGAAGCACGGGGCCGCGCCCACGGCCTACGCGACGGTCCGGGTGATCATCCCGGACGAGCCCGGTCAGCTGGGCCGGCTGTTCGCCGACGTCGGCGCCATCGGCACGAACATCGAGGAGTTCCACCTCGACCACGGGCTGGGGCAGCCGTTCGGCGTCGCCGAGGTCGACGTCGTGCCGACGTCGGCGGCGGCGCTGGCGCAGGCGCTCGAGGAGCGGGGCTGGCGGCTCCACGGCTGAGCACCACTAGGCTTCCGGCCCATGACCGCACCCCTGACGATCGCCATCGACGGCCCCTCCGGCTCGGGCAAGAGCAGCGTCTCGAGGGCGGTCGCCCGCCGCCTGGGGGTCGGCTACCTCGACACGGGCGCGATGTACCGGGCCCTCACGTGGTGGTGCCTGGAGCGGGGGATCGACCTCGACGACCCGGATGCCGTGGCCGCCGCGGCGCGCGACCTCCCCCTCGAGATCGGTACCGACCCCGCCGCGCCCAGCGTCGCGGTCGGCGGCACCGACGTGGGCCGAGGCGATCCGCACCACCGAGGTCAGCACTGCGGTGTCCGCGGTCGCGACGAACCTCGAGGTGCGCGCGGTGCTCCGGCGGCTGCAGCGCGACCTCATGACGCGCGTCGCGGAGCAGACCGGGGGCGTGGTCGCCGAGGGCCGCGACATCACGACCGTGGTCGCCCCGGACGCGCGCGTGCGGGTGCTGCTGACGGCATCCGAGGAGGCGCGGCTGCGGCGCCGCGCGGCCGAGCTGCACGGGGCGAGCGACGCCGACGCCGTCGCGGCCACGCGGGACCAGGTCGTGCGCCGGGACCGTGACGACTCGACGGTGTCGGCGTTCACCGAGGCGGCCGAGGGCGTCGTCCTCGTCGACACGTCCGACCTCGACCTCGACGAGAGCGTCGAGGCGGTCCTCGACGTCGTGGCCGCCGAGACCAGCGAGTGACCCCGGGCCCGGTGCGCGCCCGGATCGCCCGGGACGCCGCTCGGGCGTGCCTCCACCTTCTCTATCGCGTGCGTGTCGCGGGTGCCCCGAACGTGCCCACCGCAGGGCCGGTGGTCCTCGCCGCCAACCACACCGGGTACCTCGACGGAGCGCTCGTGTTCGCGCTGGCGCCGCGCCCGAGCCACTTCCTCGTGCTCTCGGGGATGTTCGAGGGAGTCGTCGGTCGCATCCTGCGCTCGAGCGGCCAGATCCCCATCGACCAGCACCGGGGCGACCGGCGGGCGCTCGGCCAGGCGCGCGAGGTGCTCGACCGCGGCGGGTCGTCGGCATCTTCCCGGAGGGTGGCGGGGGAGGGGGACTTCGCCGTCACGGGCAAGGGCGTCGCATGGCTCGCGCTCCAGTCCGGGGCGCCGGTCGTGCCGACCGCGTGCCTGGGGACCCGGCGCACCGGCGACCTCGCGGCATCCTTGCCCCGACTGCGGTCGCCGATGGTCGTCGACTTCGGGGCCCCGGTCGTGCTCGAGCTGCCGCCAGGCGCCCCGGGCGGACTCGGCTCGACCTGGCCACCGCGCAGCTGCAAGCAGCGCTGGTCGAGCACGTCCACGCGGCGGCGCAGCGGCACGGCATCCCGCTGCCGGCCGACGTGCCCCCCGACCTCGTGTCCTAGGGCACCCCCTGCCGTGGGGGAGAATGGCCGGATGAGCACCGAGGAGCCCCTGACCGGGACGGCGGACCCCGCCGCCGTCGAGCGAGCGCTGCGGGCCGGGCTCGAGGACTTCGAGCTGAGCGACGAGGACCGCGCCCTCCTCGACCGCGGCGACGGGCCGGTGGACGCCGCGGGCGCCGGTGGTCCGCTGCCGGTGGTCGCCGTCATCGGGCGGCCCAACGTCGGCAAGTCGACCCTGGTCAACCGGGTCATCGGCCGCCGCGAGGCCGTCGTCGAGGACGTCCCGGGCGTCACCCGCGACCGGGTGGCCTACGACGCCGAGTGGACGGGCACCCACTTCACCCTCGTCGACACGGGTGGGTGGGCGGTCGACGCCACCGGCATCCACCTGCGCGTCGCCGAGCAGGCCGAGATCGCCGTCGAGCTCGCGGACGCCGTGCTGTTCGTCGTCGACGCGACGGTCGGTGCCACCGACGACGACGCGAACGTCGTCCGGCTGCTGCGACGGTCCGGCAAGCCGGTCGTGCTCATCGCGAACAAGGTCGACG
Organism: uncultured Actinomycetota bacterium; assembly: GCA_963811475.1. Taxonomy (GTDB): domain Bacteria; phylum Actinomycetota; class Actinomycetes; order Actinomycetales; family Dermatophilaceae; genus Fodinibacter. The sequence goes on along the minus strand of CAWERJ010000034.1, from coordinate 1,117 downwards.
ACCAGCGCACCGAGGCCGACGCCGCCGCGCTCTGGAACCTCGGCCTCGGCCAGCCGTGGCCGGTCTCGGCGCTGCACGGGCGGGGGAGCGGTGACGCCCTCGACGCACTCCTCGACGTGCTGCCCGAGGTGTCCGCCGCGGGTGGGGCGTACGAGCGCGGCGGGCCGCGACGGGTGGCGCTGCTCGGGCGGCCCAACGTCGGGAAGTCCTCGATGCTCAACAAGCTCGTGGGGCGGGAGCGGGTCGTCGTCGACGCGGTCGCCGGCACCACCCGCGACCCCGTCGACGAGCTCATCGAGCTGGGCGGGCGCACCTGGCGCTTCGTCGACACGGCCGGCATCCGGCGCCGGGTCCACCAGACGCGTGGTGCCGACTTCTACGCCTCGCTGCGCACCCAGACGGCGCTCGAGAAGGCCGAGGTCGCCGTCGTGCTCGTCGACGCCTCGGAGGTCATCTCGGAGCAGGACGTCCGCGTCATCCAGCAGGTCATCGACGCCGGGCGCGCGCTCGTCATCGCCTACAACAAGTGGGACCTCACCGACGAGGAGCGCCGGCACTTCCTCCAGCGCGAGATCGAGCGCGACCTCGTCCAGATCCCCTGGGCACCCCGGGTCAACGTGTCCGCCCGCACCGGCCGCCACATGGAGAAGCTCGTCCCCGCCCTCGACACGGCCCTGACGTCCTGGGAGACGCGCATCTCGACCGGCCGGCTCAACGCCTTCCTCGGCGAGGTCGTGGCGGCACACCCGCACCCGGTGCGCGGTGGCAAGCAGCCGCGCATCCTCTTCGCGACCCAGGCGGGCACCCAGCCGCCGCGGTTCGTGCTCTTCGCGTCCGGCTTTCTCGAGGCCGGGTACCGGCGCTTCGTCGAGCGCCGGCTGCGCGAGGAGTTCGGCTTCGAGGGCACGCCGATCGAGATCTCGGTCCGCGTGCGCGAGAAGCGCTCCCGCCGCTGACCCGCGGATGCCGTGGCCGACCAAGGGCGATTCGGCCGGCCCGGCGGGCATGGGATAAGGTTTCGTCGCTCCCGCAAGGGGCAGCCACGGGCTGTGGCGCAGCTTGGTAGCGCACTTGACTGGGGGTCAAGGGGTCGCAGGTTCAAATCCTGTCAGCCCGA
>CAWERJ010000033.1:0-55391 GCA_963811475.1 uncultured Actinomycetota bacterium | reverse complement strand
GTGGCGGGCCCGGCATCCGGTCACCGAGACCGGATGCCGGGCCCGCGCCGTGCTGCGGATTCCGCACCTCGAGCGCCCGAAGACCGTCTTTTCGATCGGTGGGCGTGTTGCGTATGCTCGCGGCCATGCACCAGTACATCGGCGGACAGCGGCGCGACGCCGCCACGAGCGAGACCTTCGACGTCCTCGACCCGAGCACGAACGACACGGTCGAGACGGTGACGCTCGCCGGCCCCGCCGACGTCGACGCCGCCGTCGCCGCGGCGACGACCGCCTTCGAGGAGTGGAGCAGGGCGACGCCGGCCGAGCGGTCCACGGTCCTGCTCGAGGCCGCCCGCCTCCTCGACGCACGCGCCGAGGAGCTCGCCTCGCTCGAGAGCCGGCAGGCCGGCAAGCCCATCCGCCTCGCCCGCGAGTTCGACGTGCCGGGCACGGTCGACAACACCGCCTTCTTCGGCACGGCCGCCCGCCGCCTCGACGGCATGGCGAGCGCGGAGTACTCCGGCGACCACACGTCGTCCATCCGGCGCGAGCCGATCGGCGTCGTGGGCTCGATCGCCCCGTGGAACTACCCGCTCCAGATGGCCGCCTGGAAGGTGCTGCCCGCGATCGCCGCCGGCAACACCATCGTCCTCAAGCCGGCCGAGATCACCCCGCTGACCAGCCTGCTCTTCGCCGAGGCGTTCACCGAGGCCGGCGCCCCGGACGGCGTCGTCAACGTCGTCACCGGGACCGGGCCGGTCGCCGGCCAGCACCTCGTCGGCCACCCCGACGTCGCGATGACCTCCTTCACCGGGTCGACGAACGTGGGCCGCCAGGTCATGGCGACCGCCGCGGCCACGGGCAAGCGCGTGCACCTCGAGCTGGGCGGCAAGGCGCCGTTCGTCGTCTTCGACGACGCGGACCTCGAGGCCGCCGTCCACGGTGCCGTCGCGGCATCCCTCATCAACACCGGCCAGGACTGCACGGCCGCCACCCGCGCGATCGTGCACCGCTCGCTGCACGACGACTTCGTGCGCGGCGTCGCCGACCTCATGGCCGCCGTGCGGATGGGCCCGACCGACGACGAGGCCACCGACCTCGGCCCGCTCTCGTCCGCCGCCCACCAGGCGAAGGTCGCCGGCATGGTCGAGCGCGTCGCGGGACTACGCCAAGGTCGTGACCGGCGGTCGGGTGCCCACCGGCGACCTCGCCCGCGGCTGCTACTACGAGCCGACCCTGGTCAGCGACGTGCCGGTCGGGTCCGAGCTCTGGCGGGACGAGGTGTTCGGTCCGGTGCTCGTCGTCGTGGCGTTCGACGACGACGACGAGGCGATCGCGCTGGCCAACGACACCGAGTTCGGGCTCGCCGCCTCGGCGTGGACCCGCGACACCTACCGGGCCGGCCGGGCCACGCGCGAGATCCAGGCCGGGTGCGTGTGGGTCAACGACCACATCCCGATCATCAGCGAGATGCCGCACGGCGGGTTCCGGCACAGCGGGTTCGGCAAGGACATGTCGGCCTACTCGTTCGACGAGTACACGAACGTCAAGCACGTCATGCACGACAACACCGCGGTCGCCCACAAGCCCTGGCACCGCACGATCTTCACGCTCCCGCACTGAGCCGACCCCCGAGAGGCACCGCACGATGAGCACGTTCCCCGAGCCGCAGGTCGCCCCGGACCCCGAGCGCGGCGCCCGGATCTCGCGCGACGACCGCGCCCACGTCTTCCACTCGTGGTCGGCCCAGGCGCTCATCGACCCCCTGCCCATCGCGCGCGCCTCGGGCAGCCACTTCTGGGACTTCGAGGGCAGGCGCTACCTCGACTTCTCGAGCCAGCTCGTCAACGTCAACATCGGCTACCAGCACCCGAAGCTCGTCGCGGCGATCCAGGAGGCGGCGGCGCGCCAGTGCACCATCGCCCCGAGCTTCGCCGACGAGTCGCGCTCGGAGGCCGCGCGGCTCATCGCCGGCCTGGCGCCGGGCACCCTGAACCGGGTCTTCTTCACCAACGGCGGGGCGGAGGCGACCGAGAACGCCATGCGGATGGCCCGGCTCCACACCGGGCGCCACAAGGTGCTCACGGCCTACCGCAGCTACCACGGCGCCACCGCCGGCTCGATCACCGCCACCGGTGACCCGCGCCGCTGGCCCAGCGAGCCGGGCATGGCCGGGGTCGTGCACTTCTGGGGTCCGTACCCGTACCGCTCCGCCTTCCACGCCACCACGGAGGCGGAGGAGTGCGAGCGGGCGCTTCAGCACCTGCGCGACACGATCATGGTCGAAGGGGCGTCGACGATCGCCGCGGTCATGCTCGAGACCGTGGTCGGCACGAACGGCATCCTCGTCCCGCCCGACGGCTACCTGGCGGGTGTCCGCGAGATCTGCGACGAGCACGGCATCGTGTGGATCGCCGACGAGGTCATGGCCGGGTTCGGCCGGTGCGGCGAGTGGTTCGCCGTCGACCACTGGGGCGTCACCCCCGACCTCATCTGCTTCGCCAAGGGCGTCAACTCGGGCTACGTCCCGCTCGGCGGGGTCGTCATCTCCGACGCGATCGCCGACACCTTCGCCGAGCGTGCGTTCCCCGGGGGCCTCACCTACTCGGGCCACCCGCTGGCCTGTGCCTCGGCCGTCGCGTCGATCCGGATCTTCGAGGAGGAGGGCGTCCTCGAGAACGTCCGCAAGGTGAGCGACACCGTCATCGCGCCCCGGCTGGCCGAGATCGCGCAGAAGCACCCGAGCGTCGGCGACGTGCGCGGGCTCGGCTTCTTCTGGGCGCTCGAGCTCGTGCGCGACCGCGAGACGCGCGAGCCGCTCGTCCCGTACAACGCCAGCGGGCCGGCCGCCGCGCCGATGAACGAGCTCGCCGCGGCCTGCAAGGCGCAGGGCCTGTGGCCGTTCATCCACTTCAACCGCACCCACGTCGTGCCGCCGTGCACGACGACCGCGGACGAGGTGGCCGAGGGCCTGGACCTGCTCGACCGGGCGCTCGACGTGGCCGACCGGTTCACCACCTGATGGGGCTCGCCGACGACGTCGCGAAGGCCGCGGACCCATCGGCAGGCGCGCCGTCGACTCGCTCAAGGGGCGACGCGTCGCCCGGCGCCTGCTCGGGACCCGGCCCACCGTCGCCGACGGCAGCATCGAGGCGGTCGTCTACTTCCCCGACCTGCCCGAGAACGTCTACCAGGTCGACCAGTGGTACGAACCGATGCGACGGCTCTCCGAGCAGCACCCGGTGGCGGTGGTGACCCGCAAGTGGGCGTCGACCGCGGTGCTGCTCCGGGACTGCCCGGAGCCCGTCGTGCACTGCGACAGACATCGAAGCGGTCGAGCGGTTCCTCGACCGGCAGCGGGTGCGGGTCGTGTTCTACGTCAACCAGAACCAGCAGAACTTCCCGGCCATGCGCTTCGCGGACCCTGCCCACGTCTTCGTGTGCCACGGCGAGTCCGACAAGGACTACATGTCGAGCAACCAGCTCAAGGCCTACGACCGGGTGTTCGTCGCCGGCCAGGCCGCCCGTGAGCGCATCCGAGCACAAGCTCATCGGCTTCGACGAGTCGCGCCTCGTGGAGGTCGGTCGGCCCCAGGTCGACGTCCACCAGCCCCGCCCGGTCACCCTCCCCGACGACGGCCGCACCGTCGTGCTCTACGCCCCGACGACCGAGGGCGACGTGCCGAGCATGCGCTACTGCTCCGTCGCCGGGCACGGCGTGCCGCTCGTGCGTTCGCTCCTCGCGTCCGGACGGCACCGGCTCATCTACCGTCCGCACCCCAGGCATCGGCTCACCGTCCCGGCCTACCGCCGAGGCCCACGAGGAGATCCTCGGGCTCATCGCCGCGGCCAACCGCTCGGATGCCCGTGCCCAGCACGTCGCCGACATCGAGCGGCCCCTTCGGCTGGCAGGTCGACGCCGCCGACGTGGCGTCACCGACGTCTCGGCCGTCGCCTACGACTGGCTCGCGACCGGCAAACCCCTCGTCATCACCCGGCCGGCCGAGCCCCGTGCGGTGCTGCCCCGAGTCGGGCTCGTCGCGCGAGATGGACCCTCTTCGACGTCGCCGACGCCGTCCGAGCGCGCCGAGATCGTCGATGCCGCCGTCCCGCATCCCGGACGAGACGCACGCGGCGCTCGTGCGCCGCTACTTCGGCGACACGACGCCCGGCGCCAGCATGCGGCGCTTCCTCGACGCGTGCGACACCGTCGTGCGCGAGCGCGAGCAGGCGCTCGCCGCGCGGACCGAGCGCACCGCGGGCGTGGCCGACCCGGCATCCTGACCACCGCCCTGCCATCGGGCAGGTGGACCGGGAGGCCGGTCGAGGGTGGAGAACACTCCGCGTGCGGTCGGCCCGCCGCGGCGTGTCCTCCCCCTCCACAGCCCGACTCATTGCGGATCACCCACCCCGCGGGGCCTCCTCGGGTGGATTCCCGGTGGCGGATCCGCCATCAGTGGAGTGGGGGCCGCGGGCTGTGGACGACGGGCGGGAATGTCAGGCGCACGGCATACGGTTGGCTGTTCAGGCCCGGGCGAGCAGGCACCCGACCGGCCCGCGCCTTCACAGCCGGTGAAGGCAGGTGCAACCCTTGGTGCCCGGTGGAGGTCGAGTGGTGGGTCGCGTGTTCACGGTCGACCGTCTCGCCGACCTCACGAACCGTGAGCTCGACGAGGTGTGCGGCACGGTGACCGTCGCCCGCGGGCTCGCCTACGCCAAGCAGGGCCGCGTGGTCGAGCTCGAGCTGTCCGACGACGGCAGCGACGCCACCGGCTGGGTCGGCGGCAGCAACGGGCAGACCTACACGACCCGGGTCCGGCTCTCGCCCGTCGCGACGCCCGCCGCCGGGCGGCTCGAGCTGCGGCGGTGGAGCAGCGCGTGCACCTGCCCGGTCGGGGGCGACTGCAAGCACGCCGTGGCCGTCGCGGCACAGGTGCGCACGGCGCAGCCGCTCCTCGACCGCGCCGCCGGGCGCCCCGCCGCGCCGGCCCGCCCCACGTGGGAACGGGCCCTCGGCGGGCTCCTCGACGACGCCGACCTCGAGCCCGAGCACACGCCGGTCGGCATCCTCCTCGAGCCGGCCACCGGGCCGCGCCGCGACGACCCCGCCCGGCCGCAGCTGCGCATCCGGCCCGTCGTGCCGGGCGTGCGCGGGGGGTGGATCCGCACCGGGGTGTCGTGGGAGACCTTCGCCGGCGGCTACTACGGCTTCGGCCGGGTGTCCTTCGCCGACGACCACCGCGACGCCCTCACCGCCATCGCCGACGCCCACCGCCGCTCGGTCCGGGCCTTCGGCTACGGCCGGATGCCGGACGCCATCCTCCTGGACCACCTCGGCCCCGGGTGGGTCGCCCTGCTGCGCGCGGCCGACCGCGCCGGCATCCGGCTGCTCACCGACCTCAAGGAGGGCGGTGAGGTCGCGTTCGCGCCCGAGCCGGCCGAGCTCGTCGTCGACGTCGTGCGCACCGACGACGGCGCCGAGCTGCACCCCCGCCTCGACCTCCCGGTGGGAGCGGCGGGCGCGGCGCCCACGCTCGTCGGCCAGCCCGCCACCGGGTTCTTCCTGCGCGACGGCGAGACCCTGGTGCTCGGCGCGCTCGCCGAGCCGCTCGACGGCACCCGCCAGCGGCTGCTCGACCTCGGCGTCGTCGAGGTGCCCGACGCCGACTGGGCGCGCTTCACCGTCACCCACCTGCCGGGGCTGCGGCGCAGGGCGCGGGTGCGGGCGGCATCCCCCGGCCTCGAGCTGCCGGATGCCGTGCCGCCCCGGCTGGCGCTGCGCGTCACCTTCGAGCCGGGCCACCGCGCACACCTGGAGTGGGGCTTCCGGTACGGCACGGTCGACGGGGGTGTGCTCGTCGCCCTCGGCGCCGAGGACCCCGACCCGATGCGCGACCGGGCGGCCGAGCGGGCCCTCGTCGAGCGGCTGCTCGAGGTCGAGGAGGTCGCCGGCTTCGAGCCGCTGTGGCAGGTGGTGGCCCGGGTGCGGCGCCTCGTCCCCGAGCTGCGGCTGCACGGGTTCGCCACCGTGGCCCTCGCCGGCCTGCTGCCCGTGCTCGACGAGGTCCCGGAGCTCGAGCTGTCGGTGGTCGGCGAGCCGGCCGAGTACAGCGAGGCCGTCGACGCGCCGCTCATCCAGGTCTCGACGTCCGACCCGTCCGAGGGTGCCCCGACCGACTGGTTCGACCTCGGCATCTCCGTCACGGTCGCGGGTGAGGACGTCCCGCTCGCCCCGCTCATCGAGGCCGTCGCGCGCGGGCACGAGCACCTCATCCTCGACAGCGGCACGTGGTTCTCCCTCGACCGCCCCGAGCTCGAGGCGCTGCGGGCGCTCGTCGACGAGGCGCGCTCGCTGCAGGACCGGCCCTCCGACCCGCTGCGGATCTCGGTCGTCCACGCCGGCCTCTGGGAGGAGCTCGCGGCCCTCGGGGTCGTCGAGCAGCAGAGCGCGCGCTGGTCACGGGCCGTGGGCGCGCTGCTCGACCTGGATGCCGTGGAGCCCGCCACGCTGCCCGACGGGCTCGACGCGACCCTGCGGCCGTACCAGGTCGACGGCTTCCGCTGGCTCTCGCTGCTGTGGGACGCGGGGCTGGGCGGGGTGCTGGCCGACGACATGGGGCTCGGCAAGACCCTGCAGATGCTCGCGATGGTGCTGCGGGCGCACGAGCGGGGCGAGCTCGACGACCCGGTGCTCGTCGTGGCGCCGACGTCGGTGCTGTCGACGTGGCAGAGCGAGGCGGCCCGGTTCGCCCCGGGGCTGCGCACGGTGGTCGTCGACCGCACGCGGGCCAAGGCCCGGGTGGGCCTCGACGACACCGTGGAGGGCGCCCAGCTCGTCGTCACGTCGTACGCCGTCGTCCGCATCGACGAGGAGGTCTTCCGGTCGCGGTCGTGGGCGGCGGTCGTGCTCGACGAGGCGCAGTTCGTCAAGAACCACCAGGCGAAGACCTACCAGGCGGTGCGGCGGCTCACGGCGCGGGCCAAGTTCGCGATCACCGGCACCCCGCTCGAGAACTCGCTGATGGACCTGTGGTCGCTGCTGTCGATCGTGGCCCCGGGGCTGCACCCGCGACCGGCGCTGTTCAAGGAGAGCTGGGCCAAGCCGATCGAGGTGGGGCGCGACGCCGAGCGGCTCGCCGCGCTGCGACGGCGGATCCGGCCGCTCATGCTGCGGCGCACCAAGGAGGCCGTCGCCACCGAGCTGCCGCCCAAGCAGGAGCAGGTGCTGTCGGTCGACCTGCACCCCCGGCACCGGGCCGTCTACGACCGGCACCTCCAGCGCGAGCGGCAGCGGCTGCTGGGGCTCATCGACGACGTCGACGGCAACCGGATCGCCATCCTGCGGGCATTGACCGTGCTGCGGCAGCTGTCGCTGGACCCCTCCCTCGTCGACCCCGCCTACGCGGGGCTCGCACCCTCGGCCAAGGTCGACGCGCTGGTCGAGCAGCTCGGCGAGCTGGCCTCGGAGGGGCACCGGGCGCTCGTCTTCTCCCAGTTCACCGGGTTCCTCTCGCTCGTGCGTCAGCGCCTCGACACCGAGGGCGTCGCGTACGAGTACCTCGACGGGTCGACCCGCAACCGTGGTGAGCGGATCGCCGCGTTCCGGGAGGGCTCCGCGCCGGTGTTCCTCATCTCGCTCAAGGCCGGGGGCTTCGGCCTCACGCTCACCGAGGCCGACTACGTCTTCGTGCTCGACCCCTGGTGGAACCCGGCGGCCGAGGCCCAGGCGATCGACCGCACCCACCGGATCGGGCAGACCCGGCCGGTCAACGTCTACCGGATGGTCTCGACGGACACCATCGAGGAGAAGGTCGTGGCGCTCCAGGAGCGCAAGCGCGACCTCTTCGCCCGGGTCGTCGACGACGGCGCCGTGCTGTCGTCGGCCATCACCGCCGACGACCTGCGCGAGCTGCTCGGCCCCTGAGCCGGGGTCGCCCAGCGCGGTCGGGTCAGTCGTAGTCGGCCCAGACGCGCCGGCTGCGGCCGTCGAGGGTGACCTGCCCGCCGTAGGGCACGATCCACTGCGGCCGGGTGTGGCCGAACGGCACGCCGACGCAGACGACCGCCCCCGGGTTGTAGCGCCCGACGACCTCGACCACCGTGTCGCGCTGGGCTCGGCGGTGCGCCGCCCGGTCGGCGGCCCCGGGCCTGCGGACGAGGTTGGATGCCGGGGGGCGCGCCACGAGCACGCCGTCGACCGCCTCGAGCAGGCCGCGCTCCCCCAGCGACCGGATGACGTACCCGACCTCCGGTGCCGGCGTGAGGTCCTCGCTCGTCTCGAGCAGGAGGACGCCGCCGGCGAGCACGCCCGGGTCCGCCGGGAACCGGCCCGCCGTGAGGATCCACGCGAGCACCTCGACGCACCCGCCCCAGGTGCGGCCGGTGACCGAGCGGCGGGGGCCGGCCCAGGCCCACGGCTCGGTCGGGTTCACGCTCCCCGTACGTCGGTCAGCGCCGCCGGGTCTGCCCAGTCCCTGCCGAAGTCCTCCGACTCCCCGGGCTCGGTGAGCTCGAGGCGTCCACCGGTGAGCAGCGCCGCGCGCAGGGACGCGACGTGGCACGCGTCGACGGCCGGCCCGGGGCCGAGCTGCACCTGCGTCGAACCGCCGTAGAAGCCGCTGACCCCCTGCGTCCACAGCCAGGACAGGATGTTCGTGTTGTCGCTGTACCCGAGGAACGGCTTGGGGTCCGCGCGGACGGCTGCGCCGTCGAGGTGCGGCACGACGGTGATCTGGTCGTCGCCACCGATCGTCGCGAGGACGGCGCGCACCTGCGGGTCACCGAAAGCGGCGTTGAGGTCGGCCGCGCGGTCTGTCGGCGAGGCGCCCAGCCGGCGGGTCGTCGGGTACTCCACGGGCACCAGCCCGGTCACGTCGGTGAGCCGGCGCATCGCCTGCTCGTGCACTGCCGGGCCCTCGCCCGGAGCGGCGAACGAGGGCGAGAGCACGGCGACCCGGTCGCCGCGGGCTCGCCTTGGCGGGTGCCACGAGGTCGCGTGCCATGCAGCATCCGACCACGCGGACGGGCTGCGCCTCAACCCGAGGACGGCGGAGGCACCCGGGCTGCACGCCGCCGGTCGAGGGCGCCGCTGCTCTGGCACGATGGCTCCTTCCGGACCGGCCCAGCCCAACGAGGAGCGCCCCATGAGCGACGCGACGCACGACCCCGAGCAGCAGGACGCCGCGACCGAGGCCGCCCAGAACGTCGTCGACGAGGTCACGTCGTGGGAGTACAGCGCGGAGCCCGACACCATCGAGTCGCGGCTCGACGAGGGCCTGCGCGAGGCGGGGGTCGAGGTGGAGGCGGACGAGCGGCGCCGCATCGTCGAGGAGATCGACGACGTCAAGCGCGACGAGACGCGGGGTGCGCCCGACGTCGGGTCGGCGCAGGCGTCCGGGGACCCCGAGGGCTGACGGCCGCCGCTACCCCCGACGCTCGAGACGCTCGCGGAGCCGTTCGGCGGCCTCGAGCGCCTCGACCGCCGCCGCCTCGTCCGCCGCCGCCTCGTCGCGCGCCCGCGACGCGGTCTCCTCCACGGCGACGGCCTCCGAGACCTGCTCCTCGAGGGCCTCGAGCCGACTCCGCAGCTCGTCGCGCTCCTCCTCGAGGCGCTCCCGCAGGTGCCGGGCCTGCGCCGCCCGCTCCGAGGCCTGCGCCGCCTGCTCCTGCGCGGATCGCCGGGCGGCCTCCGCCTGCGCGACGGCCGTCCGCGCCTCGGCCAGCTCCTGCTCCCGCCGGGCGTCGGGCTCCTCCGTCGCCTCGCGGCTTCGCCCGGATGTCGTCCGCCGTGGATGCCGTCGAGCTCCCGGCCCGTCGCGGCGCCGGCCCACCGAGCGCCAGCACCCGCGACAGGTCGACCGGCTCGATCCCCGTCGAGCTGAACGTGTCGGTGAGCAGGCCGGTCGAGAGGGCGGCACCGGCCTCGGGGTCGACCATCGCCGAGCGGAGCGTCTCCTCGACCTCGGTGGCGACCTGCTCGGTGACCCGCCGACCGGCATCCCGCCCCAGCGCTCCTGGCCTGCTGCGCGACCGCATGGGTGAGCTGCCGGCGCTGCCGGTCGAGCTCGCGCAGCTCGGCGGCGCCCAGGGTGCCCTGCGCGGCGCGCAGCTGCGCCCCGAGCTCGAGCACCTGCTCCACCTCGTCGCCGTGGCGGCGCACGAGCTGGTTGAGCAGCCACGCGCCCGTCGTCGGCTTGCGCAGCGCCTGGACCGCCGCGGCCAGCTCGGGGTCGCCCGCGGCCTTGGCCTCCTTGACCCTGGCGTTGCGCGCCGCCGTGAACTCCTCGGGAACCAGCCCGTACAGCTCGTGCGCGACGTCGTCGATGCCCATCCACCGATCGTGTCAGCATCCCGTCGCTGCCGGGGCGACGTGCGGCCTCAGGCCAGGGTGAAGGGCCAGGGCTCGCCGGGTGGGTCCTCCCCGACCCGGCCGTCGATCGACTCCCGGATGAGGTCGGCGTGGCCGGTGTGGCGTCCGTACTCCTCGATGAGGTCGACGAGCAGGCGGCGCAGGCTGATCCGCGTCCCCGGTGACGGCTCGTAGGTGGCTCCCGGCCCGCCGCGTGCGAGGGCGGCGAGGACGGCCTCCCGGGAGCGCGCGACGGCGTCCTCCCAGAGGGCGTGGAGCGTCTCGGGGGTGTCGTCGCGCGCCGACCGCCACACGTGCTCTCCCCGGCCCTCGGTCGGGAGGCTCGCCCAGGGCTCGGGAAGGGGCCGACCGGCGAGCTCGCCGGTGAAGTTCGCGTCCTCCATGTACGCGAGGTGCTTGAGCAGGCCGCCGATCGTCAGCTCGGAGGAGCCGACCCGGTGCCCGAGCTGCTCGGCGCTCAGCCCTTCGCACTTGTACGCGAACGTCGCCCGCTGGCGCTCCAGCGACCCGAGCAGCGTCTCGGCCTCGGTGCCGTCGAGCGGCGGCTCGGGATACCCGCTCATGACCGCTCCTTGCGCACCGCCCGGTCGGGCCGGGTCATCGCCGCGGGGTCGACCCAGCGGTCGTACTCGTCGTCGGTGACCGCGCCGGACGCCAGGGCCGCCTCACGGAGCGTCGACCCGTCGCGGTGCGCCTGCTTGGCGATGGCCGCGGCGGTGTCGTACCCCACGTGGGGGGCGAGGGCCGTGACGAGCATGAGGTCGGCGTCGAGGTTCGCCGCGATCCTCGACCGGTCGGCCTCGAGGCCGACGACGCAGTGCTCGGTGAACGAGCGGCAGGCGTCGGAGAGCAGCCGGATGGACTCGAGCACCGCGTGCGCCATGACCGGCGTGAAGACGTTGAGCTGGAAGTTGCCCTGCGTCCCCGCGAACCCCACCGTGGCGTCGTTGCCGAACACCCGGGTGACGACCATGGTCATCGCCTCGGACTGCGTCGGGTTGACCTTGCCCGGCATGATCGACGAGCCCGGCTCGTTCTCCGGGATCCGCAGCTCGCCGATGCCCGGTGCGCGGGCCCGACGCCAGCCACCGCACGTCGTTGGCCATCTTCATGCAGGCTCCCGCGAGGGTGCGCAGCGCCGAGCTCACCGCGACGAGCGCGTCGTGCGACGAGAGCTGCACGAACAGGTTGTCGGCCTGGTGGAACTCCTCGCCCGTCTGCACGGTGAGGTGCGACGCGACGAGGGGGCCGAAGTCGGCGGGCGCGTTCAGGCCGGTGCCCACGGCCGTGCCCCCGATGGCCAGTGCCCGGGCGCGGTCGCCGGCGTACCGGATGCCGGCCTGGGCGTCGCGGATCTGGGCCGCCCACGCCCCGATCTCCTGGCCGAGCGTCACGGGCGTGGCGTCCTGGAGGTGGGTCCGCCCCACCTTGACGACGTCGGCGAGCTCCTCCGCCTTGGCCTCCAGGGCCGCCACGAGCGCGTCGACCGCGGGGTGCAGCCGCTCGGCCAGCTCGAGGACGACCGCGACGTGCACCGCGGTCGGGAAGGTGTCGTTGCTCGACTGGCTGCGGTTGACGTGGTCGTTGGGATGCACGGGCACCTTGCTGCCCAGCTCGCCCCCCAGCAGCTCGATGGCGCGGTTGGCGATGACCTCGTTGGCGTTCATGTTGCTCTGCGTGCCCGAGCCGGTCTGGAACACGACGAGGGGGAAGTGGTCGTCGAGCTCGCCGCGCGCCACCTCGTCGGCCGCCTGAACCACCGCCCGGGCGACCTCGCCGTCGAGCAGGCCGAGGTCGGCGTTCGCGAGCGCGGCCGACTTCTTGAGCAGGCCGAGCCCCCTGATCACCGGCCGGCCCCAGACGAAGGTGTCGCGCCCGATGTCGAAGTGCTCGACGCTGCGCTGGGTCTGCGCTCCCCAGTACCGGTCGTCGGGGACCTCGACGGCGCCCATCGTGTCGCGTTCGGTTCGGGTCGTCATTCCTCCACCGTATGCCGACCCGCCGACGGCATCCCGGGTCGCGACGGGGCCGCTGCCACCCATTGCACGCCTCGACCCCCGCGGGTGCCGCGGGGGTCGAGGTCGGGAGCAGCCGGCGAGTACCGCGGTGTCACCGCGGCCCGGCAGGGTCCTCCGGCGTCGGAGGAGCCGGCGGGGCGCCGGGGACGTCGGTGACGTCGACCCACGGGGTGTCGGCCGAGCCGGCGGGGGGCGTCGCGTCGGCGGGCGTCGCTCGCTGCGCGATCGTGCCGGTGGTGCGAGGGGCGCTGTCCCGCTGCTCGACGACCCAGTCGACGCCGCTCAGCACGCCGGCCTTCACCTTGTCGACGGTGCGGTGGTACTTGCCCTCGGTCCGGCTGTCGACCGCGGCCTCGGCGCGGTCGAGGGCGCCCTCGACGCGCTCGCGGTTCTCGGCGGCGTACTCGCCGGCGCGGGCGGCGGCCTCGCGCAGGAGGGTGTCGGCCGAGTCGGCGAACGTCGTGAGCTTCTTGTCGAGCTCGAGCTCCTTGGCCTTGGCCTCGAGGTCGCGGAGCACCGTACGGAGCTGGTCGGTGGCGGTCATGGGTCTCCCCCTTCGTGCGGGTCAGCCCGGGGAGGTCACCCCGGCCACCCCGATCAACTCTCGACGGCACCGCTCGTGTTCCCGTCCGCGCGCCAGTCACTTCTGTCACACTGCACGAGAGCCCCAACTCGCAGCGTCGCGAGCCCGGCGAAACGGCCCGCGGCGCCCGGACCCCTGAGGAGCGACGCCGTGCCGAAGGCCGCCGACCTGCCGGCGCTCCCGGACGTCCCGAGCGCGCACGGGGCCGCGATGCCGACGGCCTGGCAGGCGCGTCGCGAGTGGCGGATGGCGCTCGAGCTGGCCACCGCCGCGGTGCGCACCCGCGACCTCGAGCAGTGGCCGCCCGGGCGACGGCCACCCCGTCATCGTGCTCCCCGGCTTCCTCGCCGGCCCCGAGTCCACCGTGTTCCTCCGGGGCCACCTGCGGCGGCTGGGCTACCGGGTGCACGACTGGCGCCAGGGCCGCAACCTCGGCGCCAGCCCGGAGCTGGCGGAGCGGCTCGAGGACCTCCTCCTCGAGGTCCACGACCGGTACGAACGCCGGGTGAGCCTCATCGGCTGGAGCGCCGGCGGCATCTACGCCCGCGAGATGGCCCGCACCCTCCCCGACTACACGCGCGGCGTCATCACCCTCGGCAGCCCCTTCCGCGGCCACCCGGCATCCACCCGGGCGTGGACGGTGTACCGGATCATGAACCGGCGCCACCTGACGCGGATGTTCACCGAGGAGGCGCTGGCCCAGCGGGCGGCCCCCCTCACGGTGCCGACGACGTGCATCTACTCGCGACACGACGGCATCGTCGCCTGGGAGTGCTGCCTGTCCGACCCCGCGCCGCTCACCGAGAACGTCGAGGTCCGCGCCACCCACCTGGGCTACGGTCACGAGATGCAGACCCTGCGCGTCATCGCGGACCGCCTCGCCCAGCCGGAGGGCGCCTGGCGGCCGTACGCCGCCACCCCGGGCACGCCGGCCGCCGACCGTGCACCGGCTCCCGGCGCCGGACGCCGCGGCCATGGAGCCCGATGCCGGCGGCGAGCACGGGGGCCGCGCCGCCGGCCGGGCGGGCTGACGCCGCGTGGCGCGGTCGCGCTGGGCCACGCCGCTCGACTCGATCTTCCTCATGGGGGAGACCCCCGAGACGCTCATGCACGTCGCGTCGCTGCTGTACTTCACCTATCCCGAGGGGGTACGGCGCGGCGCCTACCTCCGGCGAGCTGGTCGACGACCTGCGGGCGGCGCCGATCGAGGCGCCGTGGTTCTTCCGCCTCCAGACCCGCGTGCTCATGCGCCAGCCGGTGCACCGGTGGGTCGAGGACGACGCCTTCGACATCGACTACCACGTGCGGCACTCGGCCCTGCCGGCCCCCGGTGGTGAGCGCGAGCTGGGCGTCCTCGTCTCGCGCCTGCACTCCAACCAGCTCGACTTCAGGCGCCCGCCGTGGGAGATGCACGTCATCGAGGGCCTCTCCGGCGGCCGGTTCGCGATCTACACGAAGATCCACCACTCGCTCGTCGACGGCTTCACCGGCATGCGGATCCTCCAGCGCGGCCTGTCCACCGACCCCGACGACCGCGAGCACCCGTTCTTCTTCAGCACCCGCAAGCCCCCGCGCCCGGAGGGGTCGCGCCCCGAGGTCGACCCGGTCGGCGACGTCGCGTCGATCCTGCGCAGCCTCACCGCCTCGGTCGGGTCGACGCCGTCGGTGCTCAAGGCCCTCGTCGAGACCCAGCTCGGCCGCGGCAGCACGCCGACCAAGGCGGTGACGAGCTACGCGGCCCCCGACTCGATCCTCAACTCGCGGACCGGGCGGTCACGCCGGTTCGCCACCCAGGAGTACGACCTGGCCCGGTTGCGCAGTGTCGCCTCGGCGCGCGACGCCACCCTCAACGACGTGCTCATGGCGATCTGCGCCGGCGGCCTGCGGCGCTGGCTCGCCGACCAGCAGGCGCTGCCCGAGCGCCCGCTCGTCGCGTTCGTCCCGGTCAACGTGCGGCCGCCCGAGAGCGAGGGCGGCGGCAACGCGGTCGGCGCGACCCTCGTCTCCCTGGCGACCGACGTCGACGACCCGCTCGCCCGGCTGCGGGCCATCACGGCGTCGTCGCGGGCGGCGAAGGCGCGCATGCGCGGGATGAGCGCGGATGCCGTGATGGCCTACAGCGCGCTGCTGCTCGCCCCCGCGGCGCTCCAGGTCGCCAAGGCGATGAGCGGGCTCCCGGGCCCCGTGCCGCACACGCTCAACGTCTGCATCTCCAACGTGCCCGGCCCGCAGGACCGGCTGCACCTGCGGGGTGCCCCCCTGGAGGCGACCTACCCCATCTCGATCCCCGGGCACTCGATGGCGCTCAACATCACGGCGCACTCGTACGCCGGGAGGCTCGACGTCGGCTTCATCGGTGACCGCGAGGCGCTGCCGCACCTCCAGCGCCTCGCCGTGCACACCGGCGAGGCGCTCGAGGAGCTCGAGGCGGCGGTGTCAGGTCTCGGCTGACGTGGACCCGATGTTGACGAGCCACGGGATGCCGTAGCGGTCGGTGAGCATGCCGAACTCGTCGCCCCACATCTGCTTCTCCATCGGCATCGTGATGGTCGCGCCCTCGGACAGGCCCTCCCACCAGCGCCGCAGCGACTCGTCGTCACCGCTGAGGCTGACCGACATGTGGTCACCCGGCGAGAAGCCCTCGCCCTGCCCCGGCGCGGTGTCCGAGGCCATGAGCACGAGCCCTCCCGGGATCTCGAGCTGGGCGTGCATGACGCCGTCGGAGCCCTCGCCGTCCTGGCCGAACTCCGCGAAGGTGCTGATCGTGAGGTCTCCCCCGAACACCTGCTGGTAGAAGGTCATCGCGTCGCGCGCGCTGCCGGGGAAGGTGAGGTAGGGGTTGAGCTGAGCCGTCATCGGAGTCTCCTGTGGCCGGTGGTCTGCTGTCGCGGGCGGGTGGCCGCCCGCCCGGACGACGCTACGCCGGGGCGCCGACAGCGGCACCCGGTGTGCGCAGTCGCGTGGTGCCGCGTCACGACCCGTCGCCACCGCCCTTGCCGCCCTCCGCCGCGGCGAGGACGATCGAGCCCATGACGACCGTCCACGAGGCCGCCGGCGGCGACACCGGCCTGCTGGCCCTCGCCCGCGCCTGGCACGAGCGCTGCCTGGCCGACCCGATGATGAGCCACCCGTTCTCGCAGCCCGGCCACCCGCACCACGTCGAGCGCCTGGCCGCGTACTGGGCGGAGGCGCTCGGGGGCCCGCCCACCTTCACCGGCACCATGGCCGACGAGACGTCCGTGCAGCGGATGCATGCCGGCAACGGCGAACACCGCGACCTGGACCGCAGGGCCGTGGAGTGCTTCGACGCCGCGCTCGGCGACGTGGGCATCACCGCGGAGCCGCTGCGCACCGTCCTGCACGACTACTTCGCCTGGTCGGCCGACCGGATGGGCATGCACCCGGCGTCACCGGACACCGTGCCCGACGGCCTGCGGCTCCCGCACTGGTCGTGGGAGGGGCCCGTCGGCGGCTGAGGTGCGCGACCGGCATCCCTCATGGGGACGCCGGCGCGCTCAGAGGTCGACGGTCTCGTTCTCCCCGTCGTCGGGACGGTCGCCGGTGACCTTGGCCTTGAGCACGCCGACGAGCGTGCCCACCTTGCCCGGCGAGTCCCAGTACTCGGCGCTCTCGCCGTCGACGCGGATGACGGCGACGCGCGGGTCGTCCGGCTCGCACTGGAACCACGCCTCGGCGAAGTCGTTCCACAGCTCGCGGGCCCGCACCGGGTCCTGGCTCACCGAGGCACGACCGGAGAGCGACACCCACTTGCCCTCCTCGGTGAAGGCCACGTTGACGTCCGGGCGGCGCCGGATCTCCTCGGTCTTCTCCGAGTCGGCGAAGGCGAGGAACCACAGCGTGCCGTCCGGGTCGGCCTGCTGGCACGCCATGGGCCGGGCGGCGAGGGCCCCGCTCTCGTCGTGGACGGTCGTGAGCATCGCGGTGCGCTGGTCCTTGATGAGGTCGTGCACGTGGGCGGCGCCGTCGTGGTGGGACATGTCCAGCTCCTTCGGGTCGTCGAGGGCTCGACGTTAGGTCACCGGGGATGCCGTGGTGCGGGTTGGGTGCGCACGATCCGACCCGGTTCCGGCGGCCTGTCGAAGGTTGGCCGGCCGCGCGGCCCGCGGCGGCGCAGTGGGGCCCGACGCGGCGGAGGCGGCGGTGGCCCAGGTCGGCACCGACGTCAGCTGGCAGATGGAGGAGGAGTTCCGGCAGGCTCGAGCAGGCCGTCGGCCGGATGACGCCCGAGCGCTCGGCCGTTGCTTCGTGCGGCTCGAGCACGCCATCGACGGCGGCTTCCGGTCGTCGAGGCCACCCCGGAGCGGATCGGCTCGACGACCGGCACCGGCTGACCGCCGGCGGCCAGACGCGGATGCCGGCGCGCTACGCGGTGCGCCGCAGCGCGAGGGCCGCCATGTCGTCGTCGTAGGTGTCGTCGCGCACGGCCTCGACGACCCGCTCGACGCCGGCGGAGAGGGAGGGGTCGCCGAGGTGGGGAACGGCTCGCCCGAGCCGCTCCAGGCCGCTGTCGATGCCCTCGTCCCGTCGCTCCACGAGCCCGTCGGTGTAGGCGAAGAGGCTGTCCCCGGCGGCGAAGGGCACGGTGACCTTCCCGCGACCCAGCTCGGTGACGCCGAGCGGCGCGCCGTCGGCGAAGGGCAGCTGCTCGACCGTCCCGTCCCCCCGCAGGATCGACGGTGGCGGGTGGCCGGCGTTGCCGACCAGCAGCGTGCCCGCGTCGGCGTCGGCGAGGACGTAGAGCAGCGTCACGAGCTGGTCGGTGCCGTAGTGCACGACCATCCGGTCGAGCTTGTCGAGGACCGCCGCGGGGTCGGGGTCCACCGAGGCGAAGGCGCGGGTGGCGGCCCGCATCTGCGCCATGGCGGCCGCGGCCGCCACCCCGCGGCCCATGACGTCGCCGAGGAAGGCGACGTAGCGGCCGTCGTCGAGCGGGAACGCGTCGTAGAAGTCGCCCCCGATCTCGGCCCGCCCGGAGGGCCGGTACTGGCAGGCGACGTCCCAGCGGTCGTCGCCGGTGACGACCTTGGGCAGCACGGCGTGCTGCAGCTGCTCCGCCGCGGCCCGCGTCTGGCTGTACAGCTCGGAGTTGTCGATGGCCGTGGCCGCCCTGCGGGCCAGGTGCTCCGCGAACCGCACGTCGTCCTCGTCGTAGAGCCGATCGTCGTCGGTCGAGATCCACGACAGCACGCCGATGACCCGTCCGCGGACGAAGAGCGGCACGAGCAGGGCGCTGCGCAGCCGCAGCTCGCGCGCCACCCGCAGCTGGTCCTCGTCACGCGCCCCGGCGACGAGCATCTCGTCGGTGATCTCGTGGAGGAGCTCGGGGCGCCCGGAGCGCGCCACCGCCCAGGCGCCGCTGGGGCTCGACGGGTCGGGCGGCCATCGCTCCTGCAGCGCGATCGCCAGCTGCACCTTCTCGGGGTCGACGTGGGCGACGGCCAGCCGGTGCATCCGGCCGTCGCGCACGACGTCGACGGCGCACCAGTCCGCGAAGGTCGGCACGACGAGGCGGGTCACCCGGGCGATCGTCACCTCGAGGTCGAGGCTGCTCGCCAGCTCGATCGAGGCCTCGGCGAGGAAGGCCAGGCGTGCGGTCTGCTTCTCCGCCACCGCGGACGCCTCGATGCGCTCGAAGGCCTGCGCGCACGTGTCGGCCATGATCTCGAGGAAGTCGAGCTCGGTGGGGTCGGGCAGGAAGGGCCCGGGGAACGACAGGGTGAAGGTGCCGATGGTGCGCCCGGTGACGCGCAGGGGGAGCGCGACGATGGTGCGGTCGCCCCGGTCGATCTCGGGCAGGTCGGGGTACGCCTCGCTGATCGCGTCGCCACCGACGAGCACCATCCGGCGCCCGGAGGTGATGACGTCGGTGGCGGGGCTGCGCCTGGCCAGCGGGATCGTGTCCCAGCGCTGCGCCTCGCCGGCGCTGAGCCCGCGCAGCCCGACGAGCCGCGCGCGGTCACCCTCGCGCAGGGCGAGGGCCGCGATCGTCGCGCCGACGGCATCCGCCATGTGGTAGGTGACGATCTTCGTCACGGCGTCGACCGTGTCGGCCCGCGACAGCTCACCGGTCACCCGCGCGAGGCGGGTCAGGCTCTCGGCGACCCGGCGGGGCAGGCGGGGACGGTCGCCCGGGGGGTTCTCCACTCCCCCATCCTCACAGGTCACCGGCGCTCCTGTCTCTCCCTCGCGGCCATCGGCCCGGGGCGACCTGTCGGCTGCGGCGGAGACCCACCGGCCAGGGCGGCCAGCACGGCCGTGGCCACCCGGTCGCCGGACACGAGGGCGCCCTGGATCGACGCCGTGTCACGGTGGTACCCAGCGCCGCACGGCCGGGTAGGCGGGGTTGAGCACCTGGAAGCCGCGGTCGAGGAGGAAGCCGTCGACGGCATCCGTGCGCTGGCGACCGCCGACCTCGTCGCCGGCCTCGAGCACCGCGACCGTGCGCCCGGCCGCGGCCACCCGCTCGGCGCACCCCAGGCCGGCCAGCCCGGCGCCGACGACGACCACGTCGTCCACGCCGCGACCCTACGCCGGAAGTCCGCCGCTCGCGGCGGCGGCGACTCAGACTTTGTCTAAGGTTGTGTGGCGGCCGGTCCCCCACCTGTCTAGGCTCTGGCGCACCACAGGATCTGGTTGAATCGAGGCCCACGGGCAGCGGGATGGGGCGGTTGAGTCGATGAGTGCCGACGTGACCTCGCTCGACCTCGGCCCCCAGCGCCTCGCGACCTCGGTCGGCAGCACGCTCGCCGAGGCGGACGTCGTGCTCGACCGCACCTTCCGCGAGCTCGTCGACGCGCTGGTGGCCGCCGCCGCCGACAACCCTGCCGACGACCCGCGAGGCCCCGACCCCGGCCCGCTGGGCGTCGACCTCGTCGGCGAGCTGGCCGAGCGGGCACGCAACCACGGCAAGCGGCTGCGGCCGGTGCTGGCCCACTGGGGCTGGGCCGTCGCCGGCGGCACGCCCGGCACCCACGCCGACCTCGTGCGCGTCGCGGCGGCCCTCGAGCTGCTCCACCTCTTCGCCCTCATCCAGGACGACGTCATGGACCGGTCGGCCTCCCGCCGTGGCCGGCCCACCCTGCACGTCGTCACCGCCGAGCGGCACCGGGTCGCCGGCGGGCTCGGCGACGCCGAGCTCTTCGGCGACAGCGTCGCCACCCTCGTCTCCGACCTGGCCCTCAGCGAGGCGACGCTCCTCGTCGCCCCGACGGCCGCGCCGGTGCGCGCGGCGTGGCGGCTCATGGCCGTCGAGCTCGTCGAGGGCCAGCTCCTCGACGTCACGCACACCGCCGGCCGCCGTCGCGACCTCGCGACGTCGCTGCGCATCGCGCGGTTCAAGAGCGGCCGCTACACGATCACCCGGCCGCTGCAGCTCGGCGCCCTCGTCGGGGGCGCCGACCCCGGGCTGGTCGGCCGGCTCGTGCACTGGGGCGACCTCGTCGGCGACGCGTTCGCGGTCCGCGACGACGTCCTCGGCGTGTGGGGCGACCCCGCCCGCACCGGCAAGCCGGCCGGCGACGACCTGCGCTCCGGCAAGCCGACGGCGCTGCTCAGCTGGGCGGCGGAGCTGCTCCCCGACCGCGCGCGTCCCCTGCTCGCCGCCTGCGACGCCGGCACCCTCGACGACGCCGGCGTCGACGCCCTCCAGCAGGCGATGGTCGACGCCGGCGTGCGCGAGCGCGCCGAGGACGCCGTCGCGGGGCTCGTCGCGAGGGCCCACCGCGAGCTCGACGGCCTCGGCGCCGACCCCGAGGCCGAGGCGGCCCTGCGCGACCTCGCCGACGCCATCGCGTGGCGGTCCGCGTGAGGGTGGTCGTCGTCGGCGCCGGGCTCTCCGGCCTGGCCGCCGCCTGCCACCTCACCGCCGCGGGCCACGACGTCACGGTGCTCGAGCGAGAGGCGATCGTCGGCGGCCGCGCCGGCGAGCTGCGCCTCGGCGACTTCCGCATCGACACCGGCCCCGTCGTCATGACGATGCCCGAGCTGCTCCACGCGCCGATCCGTGCCGTCGGCGGCGACCCCGAGGCCCTCGTGCCGATGCGGCACCTCGACCCGGCCTACCGCGCCGTCTACCCCGACGGCAGCGAGCTGCACATCCGGGCCGACATGGCGGACCTGCGCGAGGAGATCCGCACCAAGGTCGGCGACGCCGACGCCGCCGGTTTCGACCGCTTCCTCGGCTGGCTCGAGCAGCTCTACGAGACCGAGTTCGACACCTTCGTCGACCACAACTACTCCTCCCCGCTCGACCTCGTGCGCTCGCCGGCGACCGCGGCCCGGCTGCTGCGGCTCGGCGGTCTCGGGGCGCTCGGTCCCGCCGTCGACCGGTTCTTCACCGACGACCGGCTGACCCGCATCTTCAGCTTCCAGGCGCTCTACGCGGGGATCGCGCCGGCCAAGGCGCGTGCGGTGCTCGCCGTCATCACGTACATGGACACCGTGCGGGGCGTCTTCTACCCCGACGGCGGGATGCACGCGGTGCCGCGCGGCATGGCGCGGGCCCTCACCGACGCGGGAGTGCCCCTGCACCTGGGCGTCGAGGTGAGCGAGATCCTCCGCCGGGGAGACGGCGCGGTCGCGGGGGTGGCCACCGCCGACGGTGAGCGGCTCGCCGCGGATGCCGTGGTGTGCACGGTCGACCTGCCCGTCGCCTACGACCGCCTCCTGCCCGACGTCGCCGCGCCCCGTGCGGTGCGCACCGGCGACTTCTCCCCGTCGGCCGTCGTGTGGCACGTGGGGGCGTCCGGGTCACCCGGCCCGCACCTGCGCCACCACAACATCCACTTCGGCTCCGACTGGGACGGCGCCTTCGAGGCGATCATCGACCGGGGCGAGCTGATGCCCGACCCGTCGCGACTCGTCACCGTCCCCACCGTCACCGACCCCACCGCGGCGCCACCCGGGTCGACGACGATGTACGTGCTGGAACCGGTGCCGCACACCGGTGCCGGCCTGGACTGGTCGCGCGAGTCCGGGCCGATGCGCGAGCGCCTGCACGCCTTCCTCGAGGCCGGCGGCTACCCGACCGACGTCCGCGAGGAGCTCCTCGTCACCCCCGACGACTGGCGGGCGCAGGGCATGCACCTCGGCACGCCGTTCGCCCTGGCCCACACGTTCCTGCAGTCCGGGCCGTTCCGGCCGTCGAACATCGACCGGCGGGTGCCCGGCCTGGTGTTCGCGGGGTCCGGCACGCAGCCCGGCGTCGGCATCCCCATGGTCCTCGTCAGCGGCAGGCTCGCGGCGGAGCGCGTGCAGGAGTACGCCGGAGCCGCCCGACCGGTACCGCGTACGGTGGTCCGGTGACCGAACGGACCCCGGCCGCCTCCCCCGAGGCGCTGGCAGCGGGCTATGCCCGGTGCGCCGAGATCACCCGGGAGCACGGCACGACCTACTACTGGGGCGCCCGCCTGCTGCCGGCCGAGAGCCGCCGGCACGTCCACGCCGTCTACACCCTGGCCCGCCTCGCCGACGACATCGTCGACCTCGCCGGACCCGACCCCGGCCCGGAGACGGCCGCCGCGCTCGACGCCTTCGAGCGGTCCTTCTGGGACGCCCTCGCCTCCGGATCCTCGCCGGACCCCGTCATGGCCGCGGTCGTCACGACGGTCCGCGAGTGCCGCATCGACGAGGAGTGCTTCTCGCGCTTCTTCGGGGCGATGCGCACCGACCTCACCCGCCGCACCTACGAGACGTGGGGCGACCTGCTCGGGTACATGGACGGCAGTGCCGCCGTCATCGGCGAGATGATGCTCCCGGTGCTGCGACCCGGCACGGATGCCGTCGCGCCGGCTCGCGCGCTCGGCCTCGCCTTCCAGCTGACGAACTTCCTGCGCGACGTCGGCGAGGACCTCGACCGCGGCCGGGTGTACGTGCCGCAGGAGGACCTGCGGCGCTTCGGGGCGGACCCGCACGCCCGGGTCGTCACGCCCGAGTGGCGTGACCTCATGGCGTTCGAGATCGAGCGCAACCGGCGGCTGTACCGCGAGGCGGACGACGGCATCCCGGCCCTGCCCGGGGCGTCACGGCGCTGCGTGGCCACCGCCCGCGTCCTCTACGCCCGCATCCTCGAGCGCATCGAGGCCGCGGACTACGACGTGTTCGCCTCTCGCGCAAGGGTCCCCACCGTCCGCAAGGCGGCCCTCGCCGCCCGCATGGTCACCTCGCGCGAGCCGATGCGGGTCGTGCGAGCCGACCGGGCCGCCGTCGACCCGCACGGCGGCACCTGGGTGTCCGACGACCCCGTCGTGCTGCTCGACGAGCGGGGGGTGCCGATCGGCCAGGCGTCCAAGTCGGCCGTCCACCACGACGACACGCCCCTCCACCTCGCGTTCTCCTGCTACGTGCTCGACCCCGACGGCCGGCTCCTCGTCACGACGCGGGCGCGGAGCAAGCCCAGCTTCCCGGGTGTCGTCACGAACACGGTGTGCGGCCACCCGAGGCCGGGTGAGGACCTCGCCGAGGCCGTGCGCCGCCGCGCTCGCAGCGAGCTGGGGGTCGAGGTCCGTGGGCTCCGCCTCGTGCTGCCGGACTTCCGCTACCGCGCCGCCATGAACGGCCTCGTCGAGCACGAGCTGTGCCCGGTGTTCGTGGGCTGGACCGACGACGACGCGCTCGCGCCCGACCCCGCGGAGGTCGACGACGCGCGGTGGGTGCCGTGGGCCGAGTTCCGCGACGACGTGCTGGCCGGCCGCCGCACCGTCTCGCCCTGGTGCTCCGACCAGGTCCGGCTCCTCGCGGCGCTCGGCGCCGACCCGCGCGCCTGGCCGGCCGGGGCGCGCGACGGGCTGCCCCCGGCCGCGGCCCTCGGCCCCGACGCCGAGGCGGCGTGAGGGCGGACCATGGACGACCGCTACCAGTACCTCCTGCTCATGGCCGGCTGCCTGCTCGTCACGCTGCCGCTCGAGTTCGTGCTGCGCGCCCGGGTCTACCGCCGTCCACGGCGCCTGGTGCTCTCGCTCCTGCCGATGCTCGTCGTCTTCCTGGCGTGGGACGCCCTCGGCATCTGGCGCGGGCTCTGGTGGTACAGCCCGGAGTACACCACCGGCATCCGCCCGGCGCGCGTGCCCCTGGAGGAGTACGTGTTCTTCGTCGTCATCCCGATCTGCGGCCTGCTCACCTACGAGGCAGTCGGCACGGCGCTCGGGTGGGTGCGCCAGCGGCGGGGTCGCGATGCGTGAGTACACCGTGCTCGCGGTGCTCTCCGTGCTGGGGATCGTCGGGCTGGAGGTCCTCTGGCTTCGCACCGGCATCTTCCGCACGGCGCAGTACTGGATCGCCATGGGCATCGTCTACGCGTTCCACGTGCTCGTCGACGGCTGGCTCACCAAGCTGTCAGCGCCGATCGTCATCTACGACGACGAGGAGATCGTCGGTCTCCGCATCCCGTGGGACATCCCGATGGAGGACTACCTCTTCGGGTTCAGCATGATCACGCTCACCGTGATGCTGTGGGTCCACCACGGCGACCGCACGACGCAGGAGGCCCCGTGACCGACACCACGCCACGCGAGGACTGGGTGCTGGCCGACGCGTTCGACCGGGCGGCACCGACGTACGACGCGATGGTCGCCCTCTCGCCCGGGTACCACCACCAGCTGCGCACGGCGGCCGACACCCTCGTCGAGCGGCTCCCCTCCCCCGACGGCACGCCTGTCACCCTGCTCGACCTCGGCTGCGGGTCGGGTGCCTCGACCCGTGCCCTCCTCGACGCCTGGAGCGCCCGCGGTGGTGCCGGGAACCGGCTCTCGCTGACCGGGGTCGACGCGTCCGAGGGCATGGTCGGGCAGGCGCGCGCCAAGCGGTGGCCCCCCAGCGTCGACCTCGTCGTCTCGGATGCCGTGCAGCACCTCGAGTCGCTGGCGACCGGGTCGGTCGACGGCGTGCTCGCCGCCTACCTCCTGCGCAACGTGCCGGACCGCGAGCGGCTCGTCACCGAGGTGGCGCGCGTCCTGCGGCCGGGTGGCGCGCTGGTCGTCCACGACTACTCGGTCGCCGGCAGCGCCCGGGCGCGGGCCGTGTGGGCGGCCGTGTGCCACGGCGTCATCATCCCGCTGGCGGCGCTCAAGCGGTCCGACGTCCCGCTGCACCGCTACCTCTACACGAGCGTGCGCGACTTCGACTCGGTGCAGCAGATCTGCGACCGCCTGAGCGGCGCCGGCCTCGTCGACGTGCGGCCGAGGTCGTACGCCGGGTGGCAGCACGGGCTCGTCCACACCGTCGCCGGGTCGGCGCCCTCGTGATCCCCGGCCGACGCCCACCCCGCTGGACCCCGGGTCGTGACCGGCGGGCCGTCTTCCACCCGCCGCCTCCTCCCGACACCGGGCCCGGCGCCCGCGTCCCGGCGGCCGACCGGCACGTCGTCGTCGTCGGGGGTGGGATCGCCGGGGTCACCGCGGCGCTCGCCCTCGCCGAGCGGGGCGTCCGGGTCACCGTGCTCGAGCGCGAGGACCGGCTCGGGGGGCGCGTGCGGGCCTGGCCGGTCGGGTCCCCCGACGACTCCGTGCGGATGAGCCGCGGCTTCCACGCGTTCTTCCGCCAGTACTACAACCTGCGCGCCGTCCTGCGCCGCACCGACCCGACCCTGTCGCGCCTGCGCCCGCTCGACGACTACCCGCTGGTGCGCGACGGCGGCGGCCACGACTCCTTCGCGCGGATCCCGCGCACGCCGCCGCTCAACCTCGCGGCCTTCGTCGCCCGCAGCCCGAGCTTCGACCTGGCCGGCCTCGCCGGCGTCGACGTCGAGGCCGCGCTGGGCCTGCTCGACGTCGAGTTCCCGGCGACGTACGCCGAGCTCGACGGAGTCAGCGCCGCCGAGGTGCTCGACCGGCTGCGCTTCCCCGAGGCGGCACGCCACCTCGCCCTCGAGGTCTTCGCCCGGAGCTTCTTCGCCGACCCTCGCGAGTTCTCCGGGGCGGAGCTCGTCGCGATGTTCCACATGTACTTCGTCGGGTCGGCCGAGGGGCTGCTCTTCGACGTGCCGTGCGACGACTACGACACGACGCTCTGGGCCCCGCTCGGGGCGCACCTGCACGACCTCGGCGTCCGCGTCGTCACCCGTCGGGAGGTGCGCTCGGTCGCCGAGCTCGGCGACCGCCTCTCGGTGCTGCACGGCGAGCGGGCGGCGACGACGACCAGGACTGGCTCGAGGCGGATGCCGTCGTGCTCGCCCTCGACCCGGTCGGGCTGCGCCGGGTCGTCGCGGCGTCACCTGGCCTCGCGGGCGACGACGGGCGCCGGTGCCGCGTGGCGGGACGCCGTGGCCGGCATCCGGTCGGCACCTGCCTTCGCCGTCTGGCGGCTGTGGCTCTCCGGCCGCGTCGCCCCCGAGCGGCCGCCGTTCCTCGGCACGAGCGGCTACGGCCCGCTCGACAACGTGTCGGTGCTCGAGCGGTTCGAGGAGCACGCGACCCGGTGGAGCGCCGACCACGGCGGCTCGGTCGTCGAGCTGCACGCCTACGCGCTGCCCGACGACACCGTCGAGGCCGACCTGCGCGACCGGATGCTCGCCGAGCTGCACCGCGTCTACCCCGAGACCGCGGGCCTCGCCACGGTGCACGAGGAGTGGCTCGTCGAGCGCGACTGCGTGCTCGTGGGGCTGGAGCCCTGGCGGTCGCGCCCGGGCGTGCGCACGCCGGACCCGCGCGTCGTGCTCGCCGGCGACGCGGTGCGCTGCGACCTGCCGGTGGCCCTCATGGAGCGGGCGGCGACGACCGGGTTCATGGCCGCCGACCGGCTGCTGAGCGCCTGGGGGATGCCGGGGCACGGCGTCTGGTCGGTGCCGATGGGGTCGCGGCTGGGGTCGGTCCCGCGCCTGGCACGGCGCGGCATCCGTCGCTACCGGTCGCTGGCCGCGCGGCGGCGCAGCTCGTAGAGCCGGGTCGCGTAGACGAGGTCGTCGGCCCACAGCTGCGTCGCCGAGGCCCGCATGCCGAGCTGGACGAGGGGCGCCATGCCACGTGCGACGCGGAAGCCGAACCGCTCGGAGGTCGCGACGACGGCCTCGGTCATGACCGTGCGGGCCGGGTGCACGCCCGGCGCCGTGAGCGGCGTCGCGTGCGTCTCGACGACGCTCCCGGTGCCCTCGCCGCCGACGATCGTCATGACGATGGTGTGCGAGTCGGGGCAGGTGAACTCCGCGCGCACCGGCACGGCGAACGTGCGGCCGAGGCGGTAGGCCACGTCGAGGACGAGCTTGTCCTCGGTCGACTCGTCGTCGTCGACGGACAGGTCGCTG
Source organism: uncultured Actinomycetota bacterium (assembly GCA_963811475.1). Lineage (GTDB taxonomy): Bacteria > Actinomycetota > Actinomycetes > Actinomycetales > Dermatophilaceae > Fodinibacter. The sequence goes on along the minus strand of CAWERJ010000033.1, from coordinate 28,185 downwards.
AAGGCGTAGGGGTGCAGCCAGGCGCCGTGCCACGGGTCGAGCCGGTTGGCGATGATGTCGCGGGGCTCGCAGGTCGTCGGCAGCGAGATGACCGAGGCGATCGACTCCTCGAGCGGAGGCCGGTCGGCGAGCACGGGACGGTCGGTGGGCTCGACGCCCGGCTCGAGCTGTCCCACGCGCACCCACACGAGCACGCCGTCGTCGAACGCGGCGAGGGTCCGCCAGTCGCCGGTCACGGTGTCGCGGTCCAACGGCATCCCGTGCCAGCGGCACAGGACGGTGCCGTCGACGACGTCGCAGTCGGAGAGGCGGGCTCCCAGGTGAGGGCAGGCGCCCGGCCCCGCGAGCACCGAGCCGTCGGCGTCGCGCCAGAGCACGACCTCACGACCCGCGACGGTGCGCAGCAGGCTGCGGTCCGACGGCACGTCGGCGGAGGCCGCGGCGACGAGCCAGCCGTGCGTCGGTCGCCGCAGCGCCGCCGCCAGGGAGGTGTCGATCTTCGCCGGCTTGGCGTCGCGCCAGGTGCCGCGCAGGTGGGCGGGTGTCGTCTGGGGGAGGTAGCGCACCGGCACGCGGTGGCGCACCTCCTCGCGCCAGGACCGGTCGGTGCGCAGCAGGCTCACGTCACCACGCTAGCCTCCCGGCCGCGGGCAGGCCAGAAGCGTCCGGGTCCGCGGGCCCCGGCTGTCGAAGCTGTCGGGCCGGCGGTCGAGGTGATACCGCTCGCGAAGCCGAGCACCTGCGGTTCGAATCGGTACGGCCCTGGGTGAGGATGGGCCGGTGACCAGCCTCCTGTCCGGCAGCCTCCGGCTCTCCGCCAGCGGACCGCTCGCCGCCGACGAGGTGTGGGAGCGCTACACCCACCCCGTGTGGTGGCCGCAGTGGTCCCCGCACCTGCGGGAGGTCGACTACCCGCACCCGGCGGTCGTCCCGGACACCACCGGTCGGGTCACCGGGATCGGAGGCGTCGTCGCCGTGTTCCACATCGACGCCGTCGACGAGGAGGCCCGCACCTGGTCCTGGAGCGTGCGCAGCGGGCCGCTGCGGGTGTCCTTCGACCACGGCGTCGACCCGGTCGCCGGCGTGACGTCCCTCGACGCCCCCCGAACCCGGTCGGATGCCGGGAGCACCGCATGGCTCGTCACCCACGCCCTGTGGCCGGTCGCCGTCGGCTACGCGCCCCTGGCGCGGCTGTCCCTCGGCCGCCTCGTCACGCCTCGCTGACGGGCGGCGCGCTGCTCCTCCGGCGGCAGCGGCTGGGGGTTCAGCGCCACGAGGATGCCGGCCCGGGGCGCCCGCTTCAGCCCCACCTTCGAGCCGACCTTGTCCGTGAGGTCGGAGAAGCGCGCCGGGAAGCCGTACTTCCCGACGACGGCACGGCGCACCGCGGCGACGCCCGCCTCGTCGCGGACCACCCGGGCCGTGCCGCGGAACGCCGGTGCTCCCTCGGGCACGCGTCCCCTGATGTCGCACGCTCGCACCTCGACGGTGTCCGTGTGCGCGAGCCGCTTCGTCTTGCCGGTGTCGTCGACGGTGATGACGGTGAAGAGCTCCGGGTCGTCGAGCGACGGGGCGAGCCACACCGGCGTCGCCACGGGCGCGCCGGTGCGCCGGAACGTCGTCAGCAACACGTACTTCGCCGCGGCGAGCGGGTGGTCGGCAGCGCGACCCCTCGGGCCACCGGCATCCGACTCGTCCATGACGACAGCCTAGGTGGGCGCCTCGTGCGGGCGAGCGGCGGTCGGCCCCGGGCCGCGGCCGTCAGGGGCTGCGGAAAGGACCGTGACAGCGACGGTCGACCTTTGGGACAGTGTCTGCATGTCAGACCTGCCAGACGACAGGACGGTCGGCGGGGCCGCCGAGGGGGAGGGCCGGGCCGGCGGCGGCGAGGGGCCGGGGTACCGCCCCCTTCCCGTGATCCTCGTCGCGACCGTCGACGACGACTCGCTCTCGGTCCTCGACCCGGAGATGCGGCGGCGGTACGGCACCGACTACGAGGTCGTCACGTGCCACGGCTACGCCCACGCCTGGGCCGTGCTCGAGGGGCTGCGCCGGTGGGACCGCGACGTCGCGATGATCCTCGCCTTCTACGGCCCACGGGACCACGAGGGTCTGGACTTCCTCCGCCGGGCCCGGTCGACCCACCCGTCCGCCAAGCGCGTCGTCGTCGCGGAGTGGGGCAACTTCGAGAGCCGCTGGCCGATCTTCCGCGCCATCGGGGAGGGGCACGTCGAGAACCTCCTCCTCCGCCCGGAACGGCCCCGCGACGAGGAGTTCCACGGCGGCGTCGTGGACCTGCTGGAGGACTGGCACTGGGCCCAGGGCACCGGGGGCTTCGAGGCCGTGCGCGTCATCGGCCACCTCGACGAGCGCACCCACCTGCTGCGGGACATGTTCGCGCGCAACCACATCCCGGTCGGCTTCTACGAGGCCGACGAGGAGAGCGGTCGGCGGATCCTGCGGGGTCTCGGGCTCGACGAACCGGAGCTGCCGGTGGTCGACCTGCGCTTCTCCTCACCCCCGCGCGACGCTCGAGAACCCGAGTGACACCGACCTCGTCGAGGCCTTCGGGCTCACCACCCAGCTCGACCCGGACGTCGTCTGGGACACGGTGATCATCGGCGCCGGGCCCGCGGGCCTCGCGGCGGCGGTGTACGCGGCCTCCGAGGGCCTGTCGACGCTCGTCGTCGAGCGGGAGGCGATCGGGGGCCAGGCCGGCACGAGCTCGCTCATCCGCAACTACCCGGGGTTCGCGCGCGGCATCAGCGGCAACCACCTCGCCTTCCGCTCGTTCCACCAGGCCTGGATGCTGGGGGCGGTGTTCCACTTCTTCCGCTCCGGGACCGGCCTCGAGGTGGACGACGACGAGCAGCGCGTGCTGCTCTCCGACGGCACGGCGGCGCGCACCCGGACGACGATCGTCGCCACGGGTGTCGACTACCGCCGGCTGGACATCCCCGAGGTGGAGGAGCTCATCGGTCGCGGTGTCTTCTACGGAGCCTCGGTCAGCGAGGCCCCGGCGATGTCCGGTCGGCCGGTGCACGTCGTCGGCGGTGGCAACTCCGCCGGGCAGGCCGCCCTCCACCTCGCGAAGTACGCCGCGCACGTCAGCCTCCTCGTCCGGGGACCGGACGTCGCGGCGAGCATGTCCGAGTACCTCGTCGAGCAGATGCGTGCGACCCGGAACGTCGACATCGTGCACCACGCGGAGGTGACCGGTGCCCGGGCCGCCGACGGCCGCCTCACGGAGATCGAGGTCACCGACCGGGCGCGCGGTGAGGGGCACTGGACGCCCTGCCACGGCCTCTTCGTCCTCATCGGCTCCTCCCCGCACACCGACTGGCTCGAGGGCGTCGTGGCCCGCGACGAGTTCGGCTTCGTGAAGGTCGGCATGGACGCCGAGGCCGACGCACCCCCCGAGGACCCGCCGGGCGGGCCGGCGAGCCCGACGTGACCGGCGAGCCGGGCGCACCGGAGACCCTGCGGGTCCGGCAGTCGCTCGAGACGAGCCGTCGCGGCGTCTTCGCCGTCGGCGACACCCGTCGCGGCTCCATCAAGCGGGTCGCCACGGCCGTCGGGGACGGCGCCGCCGTCGTGGCCGCCATCCACCAGCACCTCGCGGACCGGGCGCTGCGGTGACGACTCCCTCGGACCCCGACCAGGGGGATGCCGTCGTCCCGGCGATGCGCTGGCTCCTCGGCATCGCCGCGGTGCTCGTCTTCCTCGCCGGGGTGCAGCTCTTCGTCTTCCCCCTCGACACCGGCACGAGGTTCGCCTGGACGATCGACTTCACCGATGACCGCCGTCTTCCTCGGCGCGTCGTACTGGTCGGCGGTGGGGCTCGAGCTGAGCGGCGCGAGGGCCCGCCGCTGGACGGTGGCCCGGGTGGCCGTCCCCGCCGTGTTCGTCTTCACCGCGCTGACCTTCGTCGTGACGATGGTCCACCTCGACAAGTTCCACCTGGCCGCCGAGCTGGCGGCGGTGACCCGAGGTGTGACCTGGGCCTGGATCGCGGTGTACGCCGTGGTGCCGCTGCTCATGGTGGTCGCGTGGTGGGTGCAGTCCCGGGCCGGCACGGCGGTGCCCCCACCCGCCGGGCTGCCGCCCCTGTTGCGGGGCCTCCTCGCGGTCCTCGCGGTCGTCCTCCTCGCGCTGGGGGCCGCGCTGCTCATCGCGCCCGGCTGGGCGGACGCCGCGTGGCCGTGGCCACTGACCCCGCTCACCGGGCGGGCCATCGGTGCGTGGAACGTCGGGCTCGGCGTCGCGGCCGGGCACGCCTGGCTCGTCGACGACGCGCCGTCGCTGGTGCCCGGTCGGCGTCACCGGCGTGCTCTTCGGGGTGCTGCAGACGGTCGCCCTGCTCCGCCACGGCGACGAGCTGGACTGGTCGAGCCCGGCCGCCGTGGGCTACGTCGTCGGCCTCGCCGCGGTCACCGTCGTGGGCGCCTGGCTGCTCCTCGAGGCCCGCCGCGGCGCCGATGTCCCCGAGGGCAGGGCCGTGACCGGGACGGACCGGCGCGGGACCGGCTGACCGCGACACGACGCGCCGCCACGATCGGGGTGTGCACGATGCGGCGATCACCCGCTCGGACCGCTAGGGTGGTCGCAGTTGTTGAGCTTTCCGTTGTGAGGTAGTTGCAGAACGTCCCGCCGGGACTGAGCACTTTCTGAGCAGAGGTACACAGGCATCACCAACGCGGACCCCCCGGCACGCGGGGCGGTTCTTCTCTCAGAAAGCAGGCCTCCCATGGCTACTGGCACCGTGAAGTGGTTCAACGCCGACAAGGGCTTCGGCTTCATCGCCCCCGACGACGGCTCCGCCGACGTCTTCGCCCACTACTCGGCGATCAACTCGAACGGCTACCGTTCGCTCGACGAGAACGCCAAGGTCGAGTACGAGACCCAGCAGGGCGCGAAGGGCCCGCAGGCCGCGAACATCACCGTCATCGGCTGACGTTCCGCCTCTGCCCCTCGGGGCACCCACACGACCGCCGTCCGGGCAACCGGGCGGCGGTCGTGCGTCTCCCGGCATCCGGCTGAGCTTCCCAACTTTCCCGCCCGGTGCCGCAACCTTCACGTTCGCACCAGTTCGGTTCCGGTGCGAACGTCAAGGTTCCGGGATCGGGCGAGAAAGTTGTCGGGGCGGGGGCGGGGACCCGGCGCCCGCACTAGCGTGCGGGGCATGAGCGTGCGGATCGACCTCAACGCCGACCTCGGCGAGTCGTTCGGCACCTGGGTGCTCGGCGACGACGAGGCGATGCTCGACGTCGTCACGAGCGCCAACGTCGCGTGCGGCTTCCACGCCGGCGACGCCACGACCATCCGGCGCACCGTCGCCGCCGCCGCCGAGCGCGGGGTCGTCGTCGGTGCCCAGGTGGGCTACCGCGACCTCGCCGGCTTCGGGCGCCGGCGCATCGACATGGATGCCGGTGACCTCACCGCCGACGTGCTCTACCAGCTGGGCGCGCTCGAGGCGATGTGCCGGGTGGCCGGCACCCGGGTCGCCTACGTCAAGCCGCACGGCGCCCTCTACACCACCGCCGCCGTCGACGAGGTGCAGGCCAGGGCGGTCGTGGATGCCGTGGCCGCCTACGACGCGACCCTTCCCCTCCTCGGGCAAGCCGGGTTCGGTGCTGTTGCGCATCGCGCAGTCCGCCGGTGTGCCGGTCGTGGCCGAGGCGTTCGCCGACCGCGGGTACGCGTCCGACGGCCGGCTCGTGCCGCGATCGCACCCGCTCGCCCTGCTGCGCGACCCGGCCGAGGTCGCCGAGCGGGTGCTGCGGATCGCCACCGAGGGAACGCTGCTCGCCGTGGACGGCACGCTCGTCGCCGTGCCCGCTCGCTCGATCTGCACCCACGGTGACACCCCCGGCGCCGTCGACCTGGCCCGCGCCGTGCGCACCCGGCTCGAGGCCGCCGGGGTGGCGATCACGCCGTTCGTCGACCTCACGCCGTGACGACCGGGGCCGGCGCCGGGGTCGCGGTCGAGGTGCTGCCGGTCGGCGACGAAGGGCTGCTCCTCGAGGTGGCCTCCCTCGACGACGTGCTCGTCGCTCGATGCCGCCCTGCGCGTGAGCGGTCGCGGCCGGCGGACCGGCCTGGCGCGACGTCACCGACGTCGTGCCCGCGGCCCGAACGGTGCTGCTGCTCACCCGCGAGGGCACCGACCTGGCGGCCCTGGCGCGCACCGTTCGAGAGCTCGCGGCAGCCGGCGCAGCCCACGGGCCCGGCGACCTCGTGCGACCTCACCACGGTTCCGGGGGCGCACCCGGCCCGGAAACCGCAGGTAGGTCGCACGAGGTCGAGATCGAGGTGCGCTACGACGGCCCCGACCTCGACGACGTCGCCCGGCTGACCGGCCTGTCTCGCGCGGAGGTCGTCGCCGCGCACACCGGGATGCCGTGGCGCGTCGCGTTCGGCGGGTTCGCCCCCGGCTTCGCGTACCTCGTCGGGGGCGACCCGCGGCTCGTCGTGCCACGCCGCGACCACCCCCGGCCGGCCGTCCCCGCCGGGTCGGTCGGCCTCGCCGGCGAGTTCTCGGGCGTCTACCCCCGCGCGTCCCCGGGCGGCTGGCAGCTGCTGGGCACGACGGCTCTCGTGCTCTGGGACGAGCACCGTGACCCACCGGCACTGCTCACCCCGGGGACCTCCGTGCGCTTCGTCGACGTCACGGCCGCGCCGTGAGCCCGGCGCTCGAGGTGCTCGCCACCGGCCCGCTCTGCCTCGTCGAGGACGAGGGGCGCCCGGGCCTGGCGGCGCTCGGCGTCGGGCGGTCCGGGGCCGCCGACCGCGGCGCGCACCGGCTCGGGGCCCGGCTCGTCGGTCACCCGCCGGACCGGGCCGCCCTCGAGGTGCTCCTCGGCGGCCTCGCCGTCCGGGCGAGGGGCCGCGTCACCGTCGCCCTCACCGGGGCGCACGCGCCCGCGAGCGTCGACGGCCGGGAGGTCGCGCACGCGGCGCTCGTCGAGGTCCCGGACGGTGCCGTGCTCTCCCTCGGGATGCCGTCCGCCGGCCTGCGCACGTACCTCACCGTGCGTGGCGGGATCGACGTGGAACCGGTGCTGGGCTCGCGGTCGACCGACACGCTGTCGGGGGTCGGCCCGCCCCCGGTGCGCGTCGGGGACCTGCTGCCCGTCGGCGACCCCGGCACGGCGTTCCCGCGCGTCGACCACGCCGCGCAGGCGGCGCCGGTCTGCCGGCGCAGCCCGACCTCCTCGAGGTGCTCCCCGGGCCCCGGGCCGAATGGGTCGGTGGGTGGGGCACCGACCTCGGCGGCCTGCTGTCGGCGAGCTGGCGGGTCTCGGGCCACAGCGACCGGGTGGGGCTGCGGCTCACCGGGTCGACGGTGTCCCGGGCCGCGGCGCACGACGGCGCGGAGCTCCCCAGCGAGGGCGTCGTGCGCGGGGCCGTCCAGGTGCCCGCCGGCGGGGAGCCGGTGGTCTTCCTCGCCGACCACCCGGTGACCGGCGGCTACCCGGTCGTGGCGGTGCTCACGGCATCCGCCGCCGACCGGGCCGCGCAGCTGCGGCCCGGCGACGCCGTCCGCCTCGTCCGCGGCCCGGCGGACCCGCGAGGACGCCGGCGCCCGCAATGCACCGGATCGTCGACGCGCGTGACGCCCGGGCCGCTAGGCTCCGGCCAGCACCCCAGGAGGTCTCGATGACCGCGGTGACCGCTCCGGCCCCCTCGATGTTCGCGGTGTTCCGGCGTCGCGACTTCTCGCTCCTCTGGACGGCCCAGCTCGTGTCGACCGCGGGGTCGGCGCTGACGGACCTCGCCGCCGGCATCTACGTCTGGCGGGTCACCGAGTCCACCCTCGCCGTCGGGCTCACGCTCATGGTGACCGTCCTGCCCAGCCTCGTCGTCGGGCTGCTCGCGGGGGTGTTCGTCGACCGCCACGACCGTCGGGGGGTCATGCGCGCGACCTGCCTGGTCCAGGCGGTCGTCGTGGCGCTCATCGCGGTCGTCATCGGCATCGACGCGATCGCGCTGCTCGGCCTGTTCCTCCTGCTCCTCGTCAACGCGGGGGTCAAGCAGTTCTTCGACCCCGCCCACGACAGCCTGATCCCCGAGATCGCCAGCGACGAGGAGCTCGCCGCCGCGAACTCGTTCCTGTCCATCGCGAGCTTCGGGTCCACGGCGATCGGCTTCGCCGGAGCGGGTCTGCTCGCCGGCAGCGTAGGGCTGGTGTGGGCCTTCGTCATCGACGCGGCGTCGTTCCTCTTCGCCGCCGGATGCATCTCGCTTGATGGGCCGGTACCCCATGCCGACCCCGGACGACGAGGCGAGCGTCCGGGTCATCGTCGACAACCTCCGCTCGGGGCTGGGCACGCTGCTCGGCACGCCGACGATCCGCTCGCTGTTCATCGTCGGCTCGTTCATGTTCTTCTCCTTCGGCATGTGGAACGTGCTGCTCCTGCCGTTCTCGCTCCAGGAGCTGGGCGCGACCGAGTTCCAGTACGGGCTGCAGGAGGGGCTGACGTCGGTCGGCTTCGTCGTCGGCTCGTTCTTCATGGCCCGCTTCTCGGCCAAGCTGCCCGAGCCCCTCTGGCTCGTCGTGGCGATGGTCGGGATGGGGGTGGCGGGCGCGCTGTACGGCCTCTCGACGAGCATCCCGGTCGCGATCGCGCTCGTCATGGTGTCCGGGTTCTTCAACGCGCCGTCGTCCATCGCGCGGTCGGTCCTGCTGCAGCGCAACACGCCCCGGGAGATGCGCGGACGGGTGTTCTCCGCGTTCTACGTCATGCGCGACGTCATCTTCGTGCTGGGGATGGCCGCCGCCGGCCTCGCCGACGTCCTCGGCATCCGCCAGCTCATCCTCTTCGCCTCCGGCCTGCTCTTCGTGGCCGCCGCCGTCACGGTCTTCGCGCCCGGGCTCGACCGCTCGACGTGGCGGGCCGCCGAGGACCGCCTGCGCGACTCCGAAGTGCTCCCGTTCGGGCACGAGGTGCGACCGGCCACCGCCCTCGACCTCGACCGCCTCGTCGGCCGCCTGGCACCCTTCGGGCGGCTGACCCCCGAGCAGCGCACGTCGTTCCTGTCGCACGCGCTGGTCCGCGAGGCACCGGCCGGCACCCGGCTCGTCGAGCAGGGCGACCCCGCGTCGTCCGCGTACTTCATCCTCGAGGGGTCCACGACGGCCGGCGTGCCGGTCGAGGGCGGCTACCGGGGGCTGTCGACGATGGTCGCGGGTGACTTCTTCGGCGAGATCGCCGCCCTGACCGGGAGCCCGCGGACGGCCGACGTCGTCGCGGACGTCGACACGCTGCTGCTCGAGGTCCCGGCCGACGCGCTGCGGGCGACGATGACGGTGCCCGAGGTGCGCCGGCTCGTGCTCGCGGCGATGACGACGCGCCTCCAGCGCACCGAGTCCGCCGACCTGCCCCGGCTCGCCGGCATGGACCAGGCCGACCTGCGCGACCTGCGGACCCCGCGAGCACCCGTCGACGCCGCTCCCTGACCGCGGCTCAGCACGCACCCTCAGGGGGACGACGACGACCCTGCCGCGGGGCGTGCCGCCGCGCCGGGCTGGACGCCCTTGACACGATCGTCCGACGTCACCTGCCCAGCGGGTGGCCGCGTGCGCTGCGGTCTGACAGGGTGAATCCATGACCGCACGGGTGTCCCACACGACCGTCGACTGCCGCGACGCCTACGCCCTCTCGCAGTGGTGGAAGGGGGTCCTCGACTACGGCGACGTCGAGGACGACCCGAACCTGCCGGGCCACGAGGAGTGCATGATCGTCAGCCCCGACGGCTCCCACCGGTTGCTCTTCATCGAGGTTCCCGAGGCCAAGGCGGGGAAGAACCGCATCCACCTCGACCTCGAGCCGGTCGAGGGCACCCGTGACGACGAGCTGGCGCGCCTGCTCGCGCACGGCGCCGTCGAGGTGGCCGACCTGCGCGGGCAGTACGGGCCCGGCACCGGGTGGGTCGTCCTGGCCGACCCGGAGGGCAACGAGTTCTGCATCCTGCGCAACCTCGCCGAGCGCGAGGGTGCCGTGGGCGGGCAGGAGTCGACTCCCGGCTCCTGACACGGGAGGGGACCCGTACCGAGATCGACCTATTGGTCGATCTCGGTACGGGTTCGCCTGGGGAGCGGCGCCGCCCTGCCCCGCGTCATCCGGTAATGGGGCGCGCCGCATACTGAAGGCACCGCCCCCACCCCCTCAGGAGCCCCCATGCGATGGACCACCGACGAGCTCCCCGACCTCACCGGACGGCGCGCGCTGGTCACCGGCGCCAACTCCGGCATCGGGGCCGTCGAGGCGCTCGAGCTCGCCCGCCACGGCGCCGACGTCGTGCTCGCCGTCCGCAAGCCGGATGCCGGGCGGGAGACCGCCGAGCGGATCCGCGCCGCGGGCGTGCCCGGCACCGTCACGGTCGAGCAGCTCGACCTCGCGTCGCAGGCGTCGGTGCACGCCCTGGCCGACCGGTTCGAGGGGCCCCTCGACCTCCTCGTCAACAACGCCGGTGTCATGACGCCGCCGCGCCACCGGAAGACGGCCGACGGCTTCGAGCTGCAGTTCGGCACCAACCACCTCGGGCACTTCGCGCTCACCGGGCTGCTCATGCCCCACCTGCTCGAGGCGCCCGCGCCGAGGGTGACGACGGTGTCGTCGGTCGCCCACCACAACGGCGACGGCGCCGTCCTCGAGGGCAACCCGGCGAAGGGCTACAACCCGCAGACGGCCTACGGCCGCTCGAAGCTGGCCAACCTGCTCTTCGCGACCGAGCTGCAGCGGCGCGCCACGGCATCCGGCTCGCGGCTCACGTCGACCGCCGCGCACCCGGGGATCACGGGCACGAACCTCATCGCGAGCCCCGACGGCATGGGCGCGGTCCCGCTCATCGGCACCCTGACCCAGTGGACCGTGAGGCTGCTCTTCCCCAACCCCGCGCAGGGCGCCGAGGCGGTGCTCTACGCCGCCACGAAGGCGTCGCCCGGCTCCTACTCCGGCCCCACGGGGTTCCGCGAGACCCGGGGGCCCGTGGGTGAGGCGAAGCTCAGCGCCCTCGTCCAGGACACGACGTTGGCCGCCCTGCTCTGGGAGCGCAGCGAGGAGCTCACGGGGGTCACGTTCTCCCCGTGACCCTGGCATGCGCGAAGGTGGTCGAAACGCTCGGCCGGCCGCAGGTTCCCACCCTCGTTCGGGGGTCGATGTCGAGACCCCGGGGGCGGCTCCGTCCCTAGGGTGTTCGCATCGAGAGAACGGGCTCCGCGCCCGTCGACCGGAAGGGGCCACCCGTGGCCAGGTACCTGCTCATCGTCACCTTCGAGCCCGGCGTCGTCGACTCCCCCATGGAGGAGTGGCAGCCGGAGGAGGTCACCGCCCACCTCGACTACTACCGCGCGCTCAACGACCAGCTCGTCGCGAGCGGCGAGCTCGTCGACGCCACGATCCTCACGCCACCGGATGCCGCGCACATCGTCCGCGCGGACGCCTCCGGTGGCCGTGTGGTCACCGACGGTCCGTTCCAGGAGTTCAAGGAGTGGGCCGCCGGCTTCCAGGTGGTCGACGTCGAGACCGAGGAGCGTGCGCTCGAGATCGCCGCGTTGGTGTCCGCGGTCCCGGGGCCGGGTGGCGTGCCACTCCAGCAGCCCATCCACGTCCGTCGCGTCATGGACGACGGCCCGTCCGACGTGGACTCCATGGGCGAGTGGCTGGAGGGTGCGGGAGGCGCGCGCTGAGCGCCGACCGCACGACCGAGGACCTGCTGCGCGAGCTCGCGCCGCAGGTCGTCGGCGTCCTCACCCGCCGCTGCGGGGACTTCACCGCTGCCGAGGATGCCGTGCAGGAGGCGCTCGTCGCTGCGTACACGACCTGGCCGCGCGACGGCATCCCAGACCACCCACGGGCCTGGCTCGTCACCGCGGCGACCCGCCGTCTGGTCGACGAGCAGCGCAGTGCCGTCGCGCGTCGCCGGCGCGAACAGGACTGGGCGGCGATGCAACCCGCCGGCGCCGAAGCAGTGACGCGAGGACGACTCCCTCACCGTCCTGCTCATGTGCTGCCACCCGGTGCTGTCGCCGGCCTCGGCGGTGGCCCTGACCCTCCGCGCCGTGGGCGGTCTGACGACGGCCGAGATCGCCGCGGCCTACCTCGTGCCCGAACCGACGATGGCGCAACGCATCTCGCGCGCCAAGCGCACCCTGCACACGTCGGGGGCGACGTTCGAGCTGCCCGCGAGCCACGAGCTCGGCGACCGGGTGCGTCGCGCCCTCGCCGTGGTCTACCTCCTCTACAACGAGGGCTACGCGGCGAGCACGGGCAGCGCCCTGACCCGCACCGACCGGTCCGCGGAGGCGATCCGGCTGGGCCGCCTCGTCCATCGGCTCCTGCCCGACGACCCCGAGGCCACGGCACTCCTCGCGCTGATGCTCCTCCTCGACGCACGTCGGCCGGCGCGCGTCACGGCGTCCGGCGACCTGGTGACCCTCGCCGAGCAGGACCGCAGCCTCTGGGACCGCTCCCTCGTCGCCGAAGGCACCGCCCTGCTCGACTCGACGATCGGCGCCGCTCGCGCGCCCGGCGAGTACCAGCTGCAGGCCGCGATCGCCGCGGTGCACGACCGGGCGCCCACGGCGGCCGACACCGACTGGCCGCAGGTCGCTCGCCCTGTACGGCCTCCTCGAGCAGGTGGCCCCGAGCCCCTTCGTCACGCTGGCGCGCGCCGTCGCCCTTGCCGAGGCCGAGGGCCCGGACGCCGCAGCACCGCTGCTGGCCGACCTCGAACCACGGTTGGGCGACCACCAGCGGTGGCACTCGGTCAGCGGCCACGTCGCCGAGCTGCGCGGCGACCGACCACCGCCCGCCGCCACTACCTCGCGGCCGCCGCCCGAGCGACGAACCTCGCCGAGCAACGCCACCTGACCCGCCGAGCAGCGGAGGCCCTCGACCGAGCCGAACGGCTGGACGCCGACGGCGACTAGCCTCAAGCGTCACACCTGCCGGCGCCGGGTGGCCGGGGATGCGAGGCTGGACCCATGAAGCTCCGCCGGGCCAACCTCGCGCGGATCGACGGCGGCCTCGTCGACGTCCTCGTCGTCGGCGCGGGCATCAACGGGGCGGTGTCCGCCGCCGCCCTCGCCGGCCGGGGCGCGTCGGTCGCCCTCATCGACCGCGGCGACTTCGGCGGCTTCACGAGCCAGGAGTCCTCGAACCTCGTGTGGGGCGGCTTCAAGTACCTCGAGCACTACGAGCTGCCGCTGGTCTTCAGCCTGTGCCGGTCCCGCAACCGGCTGATGAAGGCCTACCCCGACAACGTCAAGGAGATCTCCTTCCTCGCGACGCTCGACCGCACGGCGCCCTACCGGCCGTGGTTCGCGGCGCTCGGCGCGACGGCGTACTGGGGCATCGGGATGTTCGGCACCAAGCCGCCCCGCGTCTTCGACGCCGAGCACCTGGACGAGGTCGAACCGGTCATCGACACGAGCACCGCGCGCGGTGCGGTGCAGTACCAGGACGCCTACCTCGTCGACAACGACTCCCGCTTCGTCTTCTCCTTCGTCCGCTCGGCGATCGAGGCCGGGGCCGCCGTCGCGAACTACGTCGAGCTCGTCTCGGCCGAGCGGGTCGGCGACCGGTGGGCGTGCCGGTTGCGCGACACCGACACGGGCGACGAGCTGACGACGTCGGCGCGGGTCGTCGTCAACGCCGCGGGCCCGTTCGTCGACGACCTCAACACCGCCTGGGGGCTGACGACGGAGCACCGGATCGTCTTCTCCCAGGGCATCCACCTCGTCGTGCCGCGCCTCACGACGACCCGCCACGACCGGGTGCTCGCCTTCTTCGACGACACCCAGCGGCTCTTCTACGTCATCCCCATGGGGCGCCGGTCGGTCATCGGCACGACCGACACGCGGGTCGACACGCCGTACACCCACGTCACCGAGGAGGACTGCGACTTCCTCCTCGGCCAGATCAACGCGCGCCTCGACCTCCCCCAGCCGCTCACCCGCGACGACGTCATCGCCGAGCGGTCGGGCGTGCGGCCGCTCGTGGTCCGGACCGGGGGCGGCGACCAGCAGGACGCCGACTGGACCTCGCTGAGCCGCAGGCACGAGGTCGAGCGCGACACCGCGCACGCGGTGGTCACCGTCTTCGGCGGCAAGCTCACCGACTGCCTCAACGTCGGCGAGGAGGTCGCCGATCACGTGGAGGCGCTCGGCATCCCGCTCGAGAAGGACCTCCGCAACTGGTACGGCGAGCCGGCCAGGGCCACCCGCAAGGAGTTCTACCGGCAGGCCCGGCTGATGCGGCTCGACGCGCTGCGCACCCGCCCCGAGGTCGAGCCGCTCAGCGACCGCCTCTGGCGGCGCTACGGGCGACGCGCCTTCGACCTCCTCGAGGCGATCCGCGCCGACCCGACGATGGGCGAGGACGTCATGGGGTCCGCCGACTACCTGCGCGCCGAGCTCCACACGGCGGCCGAGCACGAGATGGTCGTGACCCTCGAGGACTTCATGCGGCGCCGCAGCAAGATCGACCTCGTCGTGCCGGACCGCGACATCGTCGGCTCCGCGGGGCTGCGTGAGGTCGCCGAGATCCTCTTCGGCGACGACGCCGACCGCCGGCTCGCCGACTACGTGGCCACGAAGGCCGCCCGCACCTGACAGCGAGCCCACAGCGAGCCGCACGGCCGAGCCCTCAGGGGCCGGCGGACGATCGGCTCATGACGGCATCCACGACCTCCCCCACCCCGGCCATCCGCGAGCTCATCGCCGAGCTGGCGCGCACCGAGGACGCCCTGCGCGGATGCCGGGACGCCGCCGGTCCGCGAGAGCGCTCGGTGCGCCGCCGGCAGGAGGAGATCGTCGGCGAGCTGCGCAGCCGCCGCGTCGCGGCCGGCGTCCGAGGGCTCGCCCGGTCAGTCGCCCAGGGTGTGCTTCGCCCGGCCGACGATCCGCGGGTCCGGCGCGAAGACGACGTCGGTGTCCTTGTCGGCGTAGTCGAACTGGTGGAGGAACGCCCGCAGGGCGTTGACCCGCGCCCGCTTCTTGTCGTTGCTCTTGACGGTGATCCACGGGGCGTACCGCTTGTCGGTGTACCCGAACATCGCCTCCTTCGCGTTCGTGTACGCGTCCCAGCGGTCGAGGCTCTCGAGGTCCATCGGTGAGAGCTTCCACCGGCGGACCGGGTCGATCTGCCGGATCGCGAAGCGGGTGCGCTGCTCGTCCTGCGTCACGGAGAACCACAGCTTGGTCACCGTCGTCCCGGACTCCACGAGCATCCGCTCGAACATCGGTGCCTGGGCCACGAAGACGGCGTACTCGTCGTCGGAGCAGAAGCCCATGACCCGCTCCACGCCGGCCCGGTTGTACCAGGAGCGGTCGAACAGGACGATCTCCCCGGAGGTCGGCAGGTGGTTGACGTAGCGCTGGAAGTACCACTGGCCCCCTTCGGTCGAGGTCGGCTTCGTCAGCGCGACCACCCGGGCGGCCCGGGGGTTGAGGTGCTCGGTGAAGCGCTTGATGGTGCCGCCCTTGCCCGCCGCGTCCCGCCCCTCGAAGACGACGACGTGCTTGGCGCCGGTGTCGATCGTCCAGTACTGGAACTTCAGCAGCTCGATCTGGAGGAGGTACTTCTCGACCTCGTAGCTGTTGCGCGACATGAGGTGGTCGTACGGGTAGTCCTCGCGCCAGGTCTCGACGGCGTTGCCGTCCGGGGTGATGAGCACGGGGTCGTCGCCGTGGTCGTCACGCACCGTGTACCCCTCGACGCGCAGGTGGTCGATGTACTCGCGCAGGGCCATCTTCTGGGGCATGGGCCCATTCCAGCGCGATGCCGCCCGGCTGTCACCCCGTTCGTGGTCGTCGTCACCGGGCGACGAGGGGCCCGGCCCTCCGCCGATGCCGTGACACCCCTGCTTCCCCGGGTCCGTTCGGGGTCGGCTCAGGGTCCTGCCGGAGAGACCACGGCCCTCGCGGGCCACCACGCTGGCGGGATGACGACAGCCCCGACGATGACCCGAGCAGGTGCCACGAGCCGGATACGGTCCAGGGCCCGCGTCGGTCCGCCCACTCCCACCGAGCGGCACGGCGCCCGCCTGGCCGCCCCCGCCCTCCTCGCGCTGACCGTCCTCGCCGTGCTCGCCGCCCGGGTCGCCGACGGGGCCGAGGGGGCGGCGTCCCACGTGGTGGTCGGGTCGGTCGTCCTCGTCGTCGCCGCCCTCGACGTGACGGTCGGGTGGGGGCTGTACGTGCTGCTCGGCGACCGCGCACGACCCTCCGCGCACGCCACCCTCGTCAGCCGCAGCGGGTACGCCGTGCTGCTCGTCGCCGCCTCGGCGCGGCTGCTGTGGCCGGGCGGCGACGGGCTCGACGGCTTCCGGGCCGACTGGTCGCTGGCCCTGCTCGTCCTGGGCCTCCACCTGCTCATCGCCGCGGTCGCGGGGTGGCGCTCGCGCATCGCCCCACCTCTGGTGGTCGCCGCAGTGGCGCTGGCCGGAGTCGCGTCCCTGCTCGACCACCTCGTCGCCCCCTCAGCCGCGGCGACCTCGGGGCGTGCTCTCGTCCCCGTCTCCTGGGCGAGCTCGTGCTCCTCGGCTGGCTCGTCGTGGCGAGCCGAGGCCGGCGCCCCGCGGCGCTTCGTGCTCGCGGCGCGGACTCACCGGGAGGGGCGTGACGCCGGGTCCTGCCCCCGCGCGAGCCCCAGGGTCGCGAGGAGGTCCTCGTGGAGCTGGATCCACACGGTGTGGCACGAGTCGACGCCGGCGCCGTCCACCCACGCGCGCTGGCCAGCGAGGGCACGGCGGAGCGCCGCGGCGTAGCGCTCGTCGTAGCCCCGGAACCGGTCCAGCGCCGCCGTGAGGCCGGAGCACAGGGGCCCGAGCCGGCGCCCGTACGACGCGAGCTCGTCGAGCACGCGCTCGTCCCAGGGGATGTCGTCGTGGTCGTTGGCGGCGAGGGGGTCCCAGGAGCGCGGGCGGATCTGCCAGCGGGTCAGGCTCCCCAGCACCCGGGCGTTGAGCCGTTCGAAGGTCGTGTGTGCTCCCTCGACGGCCGGGCGCGCGCCCGTGCGCTCGAGCTCGTCGGCGAGGCGCCGCTCGTCCTCGACCCGGCCGCTCTCGGTCGAGCGTCCAGCCGGCGAGGTCCGCGAAGTCGACCCGGCGCACCCAGCCCCTGGCCTCGTCGTCGAGCAGGTGCTCCTCGACGACGTCACCGCGCAGGTCGATGCGGTCGGCGATGGCGGCGGTCGCGGCCATGCCCGTGACCCGGACGGCGTGCAGCACCAGCAGGTCGGGGTTCGACGCAAGGCCCACGCGGCGAGCCTAGCTCGCCGCCCGACCATCGCTCCTCAGGGCCGCCGTAGGCGGCTCAGCTCGTCTCGGCGGCCCGCTTGAGCCGGGCGAGCCCCTTCTCGAAGTCCGGGCCCACCAACGAGTCCATCGACCGCAGCAGGGAGAACAGCCGCACGAGGCCGGTCAGCTCTCCGTGCATCCGCCACTCCACGACGGTGGACCGCTCACCGGTCGGAGTCATCGCGAGCTCTATCCGGTTGCTCGAGCGGGAACGGCTTCTCGAAGTGCAGGTCGACGTCCACCTGTTCAGGCGTGTCGCCGGTCACGGTCATCGACCCCTTGCCGGCCTTGCGGTTGCCCTCCCAGGCGTAACCGGCGCCGACGCCGGCATCCGGCCCGGAGTAGGTGCGCCGCATGTCGGGGTCGAGGTCCTCCCACGGCGACCACTGGGGCCACAGGTGGAAGTCGTGGACGAGGGTGCGGATGTCCTCGGCCGGCGCGGCGATGGTCGTGGTGCGGACGACGGTGTAGGGCTTGGCCATGGGCCCAGTGTGGTCGCGGCCGCACGAGGACGCCACCACCCGACGATGAACGGACGGGCCGGGGACGAGGGTGGAGCTCGCCGGCCGGCCCGTCCTGCTCCGGGCTCAGCCGCCCAGCAGGGCAGCCATCTTCTTCGTGACCAGCTCGGTCGCTCGCCGCGGCGCCAGGCGCGAGAGCCGGTCCAGGGTCCGTGCGTCCCTCCCGATGACGACGCGGTAGCTGCCCTTCTCGATGCCCTCGACGACCTGGCGCGCGGCGTCCGCCGGCGAGGTGAGGCTGGCCGTGGTCTCGGTCGACACGGCATCCTGACCGGGCACGGTCACCCCGGAGTGCTGCGCGATGTCGGTGGCCACGGCGCCCGGGAACACCACGGTCACCGCCACCGTGGAGCCGTGCAGCTCGGCCCAGAGCCCCTCGGTGAACAGCTTGACCGCCGCCTTGCTCGCGCCGTACATCGTCTGGCCCGGGACGGGGACGAACGCGCCCATGCTCGACACGTTGACGAGGCACGCCTCGGGCCGGGCCGTGAGCAGCGCCAGGAACGCCTTGCACGTGTTGACGACGCCCCAGAGGTTGACGGCCAGCACCTTCTCCATCTCCGCCACGTCGAGGTCGGCGAAGCGGACGAACGGCTGGATGATGCCGGCGACGTTGATCGAGGCCGTCGACGTGGCCGTGGGCGGTGCAGACCTTCTCCGGCAGCTCGTCGACGGCTGCTCGGTCGGTGACGTCGAGCGCGTGGGTCGTGAGCCGGTCGGGGGATGCCGTCGTCGCGAGCCGGGCGGTCTCGTCGAGCCCGTCACGGCTGAGGTCCACGGCGGCGACGTGGGCGCCGCGGGCCAGCAGGGCGAGCACCACCTCACGGCCGATGCCGTTGCCGCCGCCCGTGACCACGAAGACCCTGTCGCTGATCTGCACCGGGATCG
This sequence comes from uncultured Actinomycetota bacterium, assembly GCA_963811475.1. Taxonomy (GTDB): domain Bacteria; phylum Actinomycetota; class Actinomycetes; order Actinomycetales; family Dermatophilaceae; genus Fodinibacter. The sequence continues at coordinate 9,472 of CAWERJ010000033.1, read as the reverse complement.
CTCCGTCCGCCGCGGGGTTCGGGCGGGCGAGCCGCCCTCGCGATCAGGCTATGCCCGGGCCGGTGGCACGCCGTCCGCGATGGTGGTCCGACGAGACACCCGCGCCACCGGGGGCCGTCGCCGCGGGCACGATGGGGCGGTGGACGTGCTCGTGGGGACGTCCGGCTGGACCTACGACAGCTGGGCCGGACCCTTCTACCCGCAGGGAGTGGCCCGGCGGCGGTGGCTCGAGCACTACGCGGGCCGCCTGCCCGACCGTCGAGCTCAACGCCAGCCACTACCGCTGGCCCCGGGACACCGCGTTCCGCGGGTGGCGCGAGCGCCTGCCCGCCGGCTTCGAGATGGCGGTCAAGGCACCGCGCGCGCTGACCCACGCCCGGCAGCTGCGTGACCCGAGCGCTGGGTCGAGATCATCGTCGCGCGGCATGGCCCTGCTGGGCGACCGGGCCGGCCCGCTCCTGCTCCAGCTGCCGCCGGGCATGGAGCGCGACGAGGGTCGCCTCGACCACGTGCTGGCCCGGATGCCGTCCACCATCCGGGTCGCGGTCGAGTTCCGCCACGCGTCGTGGCTCGACGAGCAGGTCTTCGGGGTGCTCGAGCGGCACGGCGCGGCCTACGTCGTCATGAGCGGGGCGCACCTGCCGTGCGTGCTGCGGGCCACGGCTGACCTCGTCTACGTGCGGTGGCACGGGCCCGACGCCGAGCACCTGTACGCCGGCTCGTACTCCGAGGACGACCTGCGGTGGTGGGCCGACCGGCTGCGCGAGTGGCAGGGCGGCGGGTCACCGCGTGCGCGGCTACTTCAACAACGACCAGTTCGGGTACGCGGCGCTCAACGCGCTGCGGCTCGACGAGCTCCTGCGCTCCTGAGGCGGCGACGACTCGCCAGCGCCGTGCCGGCATCCCCGCGGATGTCTCCCTGTTCACCTCGCGCCGGGGTGTCGGCGTCGCGGCCGGAGGAGCACAATCGGAACAGGGTGCCGTGGCCGTCGCCACCGCCCCGGCACTCCCGCAGGCACGGTGACGACACGTGTGAGGAGCAGCCATGAGGGCCAAGCCCGGTGACCGGATCATCCTGGCGGGCGAGCTGGTGGACCAGCCCACCCGGGCCGGAGAGGTCGTGGAGGCGCGCGGCACCGACGGGGGGCCTCCGTACGTCGTGAGGTGGGAGGACGGGCACACGAGCACGATGTTCCCCGGTCCGGGGGCGGTGCTCCGGGTCAACTGACGGCGCCTCGGTCCCCCACACCGACGTCGTCGCCCGCCCCGAGCTGGGGACGCTGCGCGAGTGGACGGTGCGGGTCAGCATCTTCGAGAAGTGGCGACGACACGACCGCGACCGTCGCGCTCCTCGCCGACGCGCCCGAGGCGCTCACGGCCAAGGGGTCCAGCCGCCGCAGCACCGCGGACCCCGGCGTCGCGCACATCGGTGACGAGCTCGCCGTGGCCCGGGCCCTGCGGCGGCTCGCCGACCAGCTCGTCGCCACCGCCGAGCGCGAGATCGAGCAGACGACCGGCGAGCACGACGTCGTCGTCCGCGCGCGGTAGCGGACCAGGGTCCACGAACCTCAGGGCAGGGCGGCCAGCCACGAGGCGACCGGGCCGGCCGCCACCTGCGCGGTGTAGATGCTGTCGTGGTCCTCGCCGGGCACGATGCTCAGCGTCGTCGGGTGGCCCCCGCTCGCGCAGGGCCGCCGCGAAGTCGGTGCTGAACTCCGGCGCGACGACGTCGTCGTCCGCGCCGTGGAGCAGGAGCACCGGCAGCTCGGGCCGCCGGGCGGCGAGCAGCACGGGGTTGGCGTCCGCCCACACGCTCGGGGTCGGCGTCCGGGTCGAGGAGCGCCGACGCGGCATCCGAGAACTCGCGGATGTCGTAGGGCCCGGCCAGCCCGACGAGGGCGTCGGGGGCGACCACGGGGTCCTCGCAGTCCGGGGACATCCGCGTCGGCGTCGAGGGCGGCGAGCGCCGCGAGGTGCGCGCCCGAGGAGTGGCCGAGCACGACGAGCCGATCGGGCTCGATGCCCTCGGCCCTGGCGGTCGCGGCCGCGTCGGCCAGGGCGCACAGGACGTCCTCGACCGGCGTGGGGTAGACGACGTCGTCGGCCGCCGCGCGCACGACGACGGGCACGGCGAGCACTCCTCGCGCGGCGAGGGCGTCGGCCAGCGGTGCCAGCCCGGTGGGGTCGGCGGTCTCCCAGGAGCCACCGGGCACCATGACGACGACCGGCGCGGTGGTCACGCCCTCGGGGACGTGGGGGAACGCCGTCAGGCCCGGGGCGGTACTCGTGGGACGTCGGGCCGGCGCTGGGCGTGACGGCGCCGGCAGCGGCTTCCCCGTCGCCCGACGAGGCGCACCCGGCGAGCGCGAGCACGACCGCACCACCACCACGGCCGCGGTGGCCGCCGCACGCCGACGGCGAGCCGGCGTGCGTGACCGGCGCACCCGGCATCCGGTCGGGGTGGCGAGCTCCGCGAGCGCGGGGGCGGGGTGGGGGCCCGGAGGTTCCACGCCTCCAGTATCGAGGCGCACCGGCCGGCAGGCTCGGCGACGTGGCGAAGCCAGACGTCGAGCCGCAGCGGTCGCGGATGCCGTTGCCGCCCTGCGCGGATCGGCCGGTGGGTCAGAAGCCGCCGTCGCGGGCCATGTTGTTGAAGCGGCTGTAGTGGCCCTGGAACGCCAGGACGATGTCCTTGGTGGGGCCGTTGCGGTGCTTGGCGACGATGACGTCGGCCTCGCCGTCGCGCTCGGGGTCGGAGCGGTCGCGGTGGAGCAGGATGACGACGTCGGCATCCTGTTCGATCGAGCCGCTCTCGCGAAGGTCGGACATCTGCGGGCGCTTGTCGGTGCGCTGCTCGGGGCCACGGTTGAGCTGGCTGATGGCGATGACGGGGACCTCGAGCTCCTTGGCGAGCAGCTTGAGCGCGCGGGAGAACTCGGCGACCTCCTGCTGGCGGGACTCGACCTTCTTGCCCGAGCTCATGAGCTGCAGGTAGTCGATGATGACCATCTTGAGGTTGTGCTGCTGCTTGAGCCGGCGGCACTTGGCCCGGATCTCCATGAGCGACATGTTCGGGCTGTCGTCGATGAACAGCGGGCTGTCCGAGATCTTGCCCATGATCCGGGCCAGCTTGTTCCACTGGTCCTGGCTCTTCAGGCCCTTGCGGAGGTCCTGCAGCTGGATCGTCGCCTCGGCCGAGAGGATGCGCATGGTGATCTCGGTGCGGCTCATCTCGAGCGAGAAGACCGCCGTCGCGAGCCCGTGCTTGATCGCGGCCGCGCGGGCGATGTCGATACCGAGAGTGGAGTTGTGGGTCGGCACCATCGACCGGCCTGCGAGGTAGAGGTGATCGTCGTTGTCGACCTCGACGCAGCGGACGGGGACCGACTCCACCGGCCGCACGTCGACGATGAAGCGTGAGTTCCGGCGCTGGAAACGACGGGCTCGACAGCTCCTTGTGGAGGTGCGCCTTTCGCGACAGGCGGAACACCGGCTCGTCCGAGCTGAAGGTCAGCGTGTAGGCGACCGAACTGTCGGCAGAGCGCCCCCTGACCTGCTTGCGGGAGACGCCGACGCGGTAACCCAGGCCAGCAAGGAGATCGCTGACGTCCTGCAGGAGCCGCTGGCTCGTCGTCGTGAACCGAGCACCACCACCCGACGTCACGGTTCCGTCCGTGTCGAGCAACCCGGCGAGGAGGGAACGCCGCTGTGCCTCACTCGCCCGCAGGTAGGCCACGGGTATGTGCCTGTTCCCCAGGACACCCGCCCGGCGCAGGAGCTCCTGCACGGAGCCGTGTCGTCGCGGCAGCGCTGGCACTGACGCCCCCTGCAGCCGCGGTCGGGGCAACGCGCTCGTAGCCGCGGGGACACCCTCCGTCGTGTCGACGGGAAGCGTCAGGGAGTAGCGCATCGGAGCGGCGGTCGGCCGGACCGCGAGTCCCTCGGCCTCGAGGAACGCGACGATCTCGCGGTCACCCGTCGTGATCTGGGCGGCCGCGCACGTACCGCCGCCCAGCCAGGCGCCCAGGACGTACGGCGCGAGGGGAAGGTCCGTGCGGTCGGGGAGCTGGAGCGGCTGGGCGAGCGGCACGCTGTGGTTGAGCCGCCGGTCACCCGTGGCCGTCCGAAGGGTCGCCGCGATCTGCTCGGTCGTTCGCACCTCGGCGAACGTCCGCTGGTTCCTGGTCCGGTTGCGAGGGTCGCGAGCCGCGTGGAAGGAGCGCCGCGAGGCACGGGTGTCGGTGAGCCACTGGTGCTGGGCATCGGCCGTGATGACCGTTCCGTCGGAGAACTCGACCTCGTAGCAGGGACGGCCGGTCATGACCTCCGTGGCCGCCACGACCCGGGTCGGGCGACCGCGCCCGTCGACGAGCAGGTCGCCCACCCGGACCGCGGCCATGGTCGTCCATCCGTGCGGCGTGGGAAGCGGGGTGTCGAGCGCGAGCGCCTTGCCGACCGCGGGTCTCGCCGCGACGACGATCATCTGGCCGGGGTGCAGGCCGTTGGTCAGCTCGTCGAGCTCGATGAAGCCCGTCGGCACGCCGATCATCTCGTCGCTGCGGCCCGCGGCGGCCTCGATCTCCTCCATCGTCTCGTTGAGCAGCTCCCCGAGCGCGTGGTAGTCCTCACCACCGCGCTTCTCGGCGACCGAGTAGACCTCGGCCTGCGCCCGGTTGACGATCTCGTCGATGTCGCCCTCGCCCTGCCCGTAGCCCATCTGCACGATGCGGGTGCCCGCCTCGACGAGCCGGCGCAGCACGGCCCGCTCGTGGACGATCTCGGCGTAGAAGCCGGCGTTCGCCGCCGTCGGCACCGACTGGATGAGCTGGTGGAGGTACGCCTGCCCACCGACCCTGGTCAGGTCACCGCGCTTGGACAGCTCGTCGGCGACGGTGATCGCGTCGGCGGGCTCGCCGCGCCCGAAGAGGTCGAGCACGGCATCGAAGATCAGCTCGTGCGCCGGGCGGTAGAAGTCGTGCGCCTTGACCGCCTCGAGGCAGTCGGCGATCGCGTCCTTGTTGAGCAGCATCGAGCCGAGCACCGACTGCTCGGCGTGGAGGTCCTGCGGAGGGACCCGGTCGTCCGGCGGGCCACCGGCGGGCCCCCCGAACGTCGCGTTCAGCTCCGCGATGGACACCTGCTCAACCCCTCACGTCCGGCCTCGGCCGGGCTCGTCGACCACTGGTGCACCGGGCCGTCCGGCCTTGGACCCAGAAGACCAGAGCCCACCGACAACCCATCGCGAGCCACCGTAGGCCGCCCCCTCACGCAGCTCCAAGCCCCTTCGGCGGACAAGGGCCGAACGGCTGTGCGCAACCTGGGGACAAGGTGTGCAAAACGCCCGTCACTGGTGTGCACACTCGGTGGACAACCCTGTGGACCACTGGTTTACCTGCCGTTTACCAAGCCTGTGACCTGCAAGAACGATCGTCCACGTTCTGTGGAGCCGAGAAAGTTCGGGCGTGTTGGCATCCACATGACGTGGGTCACAGATCGGTCACGAACGCAAGGCCTACCGGCCGGTGATCGCCCTCGCGCGGGCCGTACGGGGCCGCGCGGGCGGGCTCGGACGTCGGATCAGCCGACGCGGCCGTACCGCTCCGCGGACCGCGCCCGCGCCTTCGCCGCCTCGACCTCCCGGTCCTTCGGGCGGGGCCGCGGTGACGAGGCCGTCGAGCAGCCGTGCGGTCACCTCGGCCACCTCGTCGACGGCACGGTCGAAGGCGGCCTGGTTGGCGGCCGAGGGCTTCGTCGTCCCGCTGACCTTGCGCACGTACTGCAGCGCGGCGGCGCGCACCTCGTCCGGAGTGGCCGGCGGCGCGAAGTTGTTCAGGGGTCGGATGTTGCGGCACATGGGACCACGGTAGGCCGAGCACCCGCGGTGAGGCGTGCCGAACCTCACCTGACGTGGCGCACCGACCGGGCGATGATGGGGCCATGAGGACCGTGGGTGTCGAGGAGCTGGGCCGCCTGTTCGCGTCGTTGCCGGGCAAGCCGCGGGTGGTCGTCTCGGGCAACGTCGCGGTGCCGTGGACGGCGGTGCGCAGCCTCGACGCCACGAAGGAGACCTACACGATCCACGCGCTCAACGCGCCCCCCGGCATCCCGGACCGCGACGGGGTGACCGCAGAGACCTGCTTCGTCGGCGCCGGCATGCGGCGGCACTCCGACCTCTCGTACGTCCCGAGCCGGCTCTCGCTCGTCCCGGTGCTGCTCCAGCGCCGCATCCCGCCCGACGTCGTCATCGTCCACTGCGCCCCGCCCCGCGACGGGCAGCTCTCGCTCGGCATCGAGGTCAACGTGCTGCCCGCGGCCATCGAGGGATGCCGGCAGCGCTCCGGTCGCGTCGTGGCCGTCATCAACGACCAGATGCCCTACACCTACGGCGACGCGCAGGTCCCCCTCGAGGCGGTCGACGTGGCGGTCGAGGTCTCCGAGCCGCTCCCGACCCACGTGCCGCTCCCGCCCGACGACGACAGCCTGGCGATCGGCCAGCGGGTCGCGAGCCGCGTGAGCGACGGCGCCACGCTGCAGATGGGCATCGGCGGGGTCCCCGACGCCACCCTCAACGCGCTGACCGGCCGCAAGGGCCTGCGGATCTGGACCGAGATGTTCTCCGACGGCGTGCTCGAGCTCGACCGGGTCGGCGCCCTCGACAGGCATCAGCCGCTCACCGCCTCGTTCCTCTTCGGGTCGCGCGAGCTCTACGACTGGCTCGACGGCAACCACCGGGTGCGGATGATGCGTACCGAGCACACCAACGACCCCGGCCTCATCGCCCAGCAGCGGATGATGACCTCGGTCAACACCGCCCTCGAGGTCGACCTGTTCGGCCAGGCGAACGCGTCACGGATCAACGCGCGCATCTACTCCGGGTTCGGGGGGCAGACCGACTTCATCGTCGGGGCGCTGCACTCCTCGGGCGGCCAGTCGTTCATCGCCCTGCGCTCGTGGCACCCGAAGGCGAACGTCTCGACCGTGGTGCCGCTGCTCGACGAGCCGGTCACGAGCTTCCAGCAGAGCGCCATCGTGACCGAGAACGGCGTGGCCGAGCTGTGGGGCTACGACCAGCAGGCCCAGTGCCGGCACATCATCCGCGACGCCGCCCACCCGCAGGTACGCGACGAGCTGTGGGAGGAAGCGGCCCACCTCGGCCTCGCCTGAGCCTCGCTCGGTCGATCCTCTCCGAGCTGGGTGCTGAGATGGCTGACATGACGACCACCTCGGCACCCGACTCGGCGTTGGCGGTGGCCGTGAGGGCAGCGTTGGGCTCCGCCGGCGACCCCGAGCGGGCCGCCGGGCAGCGGGCGTACATGAAGTCGTCGATGCCGTACCGCGGGCTGACCTCGCCCGAGCTGCGGGCGCTGCTGCGGCCGCTGCTGGCCGACCCGGCCCTCGCGCCGGCTTCACGTACGGCCTGGGAGGCAGACGTGCGCGCCCTGTGGGACGGCGCCTCCTACCGCGAGGAGCGCTACGCGGCCCTCGCCCTCACCGGTCACCGCGTCGCCCGGCCCTGGCAGGACGCGTCGGCGCTGGGGCTGTACCGGTACCTCGTCGAGACCGGCGCCTGGTGGGACTACGTCGACGTGGTGGCTGCCGACCGGGTCGGCCCGATCCTGTTGCGGCACAGGGCGGTCGTGACCCCGACGATGCGGGCGTACGCCGTCGACGACCACCTCTGGGTGCGCCGCACGGCCATCCTCGCGCAGCTCAAGCACCGGCAGGAGACCGACCTCGACCTGCTGTCGGAGGTCATCGACGCCAACCTGGAGGGGTCGCGGTTCGGTCGGGAGTTCTTCGTCCGCAAGGCCATCGGCTGGGCGCTGCGCCAGCACGCCCGGGTCGACCCGCAGTGGGTGCGCGCGTTCGTCGACGCCAGGGGGGACCGACTCTCCGGTCTCTCCCGCCGCGAGGCGCTCAAGCACCTCTGAGCCACGGGAGGGTGCCGCATGCGCGGGCGGCGCGCACCCGGCACCCCGCCGCCCGGCATCCCCGACGAGGAGTGCCGCACGCGCGGTTCGGCGCGCACCCCGCACCCGTCCGCATCTCGCTGCCTGACGCCGCCGACCTCCACCCGGCACCGCGGGGCCCGGCGTGGAACAGTGCCACCGTGAGCGCCCAGGCGACGGCCCCGACGTGAGCGAGCTCCCCGGGAGCCAGCACCGCGAGGTGCTGCGGCTCGCCGTGCCGGCGTTCCTCGCGCTCGTCGCCGAGCCGCTCTTCCTGCTCGCCGACGCGGCCATCGTCGGCCGCCTCGGCGTCGCGCCCCTGGCCGGGCTCGGTGTCGCCAGCGCCGTGCTGCTGACCTCGGCCAACATCTTCGTCTTCCTCGCGTACGGCACGACCGCCGTCGTCGCCCGGCAGCTGGGCTCCGGGTCGCGCGCCGGGGCGATCGCGGCCGGGATCGACGGCACGTGGCTCGCCATCGCCCTCGGCGCCGTCACCACGGTCGTCGTCGCCGTCCTCGCCGAGCCGGTCTGCCGGGTCTTCGGCGCGTCGGAGACGGCCCTCGCCCAGGCGGTGACGTACCTGCGGATCTCCGCGATCGGCATCCCCGCCATGCTCGTCGTCCTCGCCACCACCGGTGTCCTGCGCGGCCTCCAGGACACCCGCACCCCGCTCGTCGCCGCCGTCGGCGGCTTCGGCCTCAACATCGTCCTCAACGTGTGGTTCGTCCATGGCCTGCACTGGGGATCGCGGGGTCGGCGTGGGGCACGGTCGTCGCGCAGAACGCGATGGCGGGCGCGCTCGTCGTCGTCCTCGTCCGGTACGCCACCCGTACGGCCGTGCCGCTGCGCGCCCATCCGGGCCGGGTGCTCGCCGCAGCCCGTGGAGGTGTGCCGCTCCTCGTCCGCACGCTGGCCCTGCGGGCCGTCCTGCTCGTGACGACCTGGGTGGCCGCCGGGCTCGGTGACGTGCCGCTCGCGGCGTACCAGGTGACCGCGACGATCTGGACCTTCCTCGCCTTCTCGCTCGACGCCCTCGCCATCGCGGCCCAGGCCATCACCGGGAAGGCGCTCGGCGCCGGCGAGGTCGACCGCACCCGGACGCGACGAGCCTCATGGTGCGCTGGGGGGTGGTCGTCGGCATCGCGCTCGGGGTGCTCCTCCTGCTGGTCGGCCCGTACCTCGGCCCGCTGTTCAGCCCCGACGCGCAGGTGCAGGCGGCCATCGCCGGCGGCCTCGTCGTCGTGGCCCTCGGCCAGCCGCTCTCGGGCTTCGTCTTCGTCGTCGACGGCGTGCTCATCGGCGCGGGCGACGGTGCCTGGCTGGCCCGGGCGATGCTCGTGACCTTCGTCGCCTACCTCCCCCTGGCGCTGGGGGTGCACGCGGCGGGCGACTGGCTGCTCGAGGGCGGCACGACCCGGGGTGACGTCAACGCCGTCGTGTGGCTGTGGATCGCCTTCACGGCGTTCATGTCGGTGCGCGCGACGCTCATGTGGCTGCGCGTGCGCACCGACGGCTGGATGGTC
>CAWERJ010000032.1:0-28453 GCA_963811475.1 uncultured Actinomycetota bacterium | reverse complement strand
TCAATGACGCAGACCGACCCGACCGCCGACGCGGAGCCGAGCCGCCGTGAGGCCCTCGAGCAGCGCGTCGAGACGGCGATCGAGCACGTCAAACCCCACCTGCGCGGCTGGCTGCACGCCGGGATGACCCCCGTGGCGCTGGTCGCCGGCATCGTCCTCGTCGTGCTCGCCGGCACGACGAAGGAGAAGGTCTCGGCCGCGGTGTTCGCCGGCACGGCCGTGCTCCTCTTCGGCACCTCGGCGGTCTACCACCGCGGCACCTGGTCGCCCCGGGTCGGCGGCTTCCTGCGGCGCTTCGACCACTCCAACATCTTCCTCATCATCGCCGGCACCTACACGCCGTTCGCGCTGCTCCTCCCCCCGGAGCAGGCCCGTCGGATGCTCGTCATCGTCTGGAGCGGCGCGGTGCTCGGCGTCCTCTTCCGCGTGTTCTGGGCGGGGGCCCCGCGCTGGCTGTACGTGCCGGCCTACGCCATGCTCGGCTGGGTCGCCGTCTTCTACTTCGGCCCGCTCCTCCAGCACGCCGGGGCGGCCGTGATGACCTGGGTCGTCATCGGCGGGGCCCTGTACAGCCTGGGCGCCATCGTCTACGGCACGAGGCGCCCGAACCTCTCACCGCGCTGGTTCGGCTTCCACGAGGTCTTCCACGCCCTGACGATCCTCGCGTTCACGGCCCACTTCGTCGCCGCGTCGCTGGCCCTGACCGGGCCCGCCGTCTAGGAATCAGCCGGCCGGGGGCGGCCTCCCAGGGCCGTCGTCGCCGACCGGCGGGTCCTGCCCGGCATCCGGCTGGTCGCCGTCGCGCTCGTCGCGGGGCTCCCCGGCCGACGCCTCGTCAGGGGCCGCCTGCGGGTCGTTGGGGCCGCGGTGCGCCTGCTGCTGCCGGTACGACATCCGGCGCATCCGCGCATTCATGTTCCGCATGAGGAACCACAGGGCGAGGGCGAGGACGAAGAAGGCGATGAAGGCGAGGAAGCCCGGGCCGCCGTCGGCCGTGGGTGCGTCGTTCACGGAACACGCTCCGTCCTGGTGTCCAGGACGACGGACAGGGTGCTGGAGGTCGCGAGCCCGTCGGCCGCCGCGAGGTCCTGCGGGATGCCGGCGAAGAGGTCGTCCTCCCCCTCGGCGACGGGCACGAAGGACAGCGCCGCCTCGAAGTCCTCCGTCGGCCACACCCGGGCCTGCACCTCGCGAGGGACGCGGAACCACGTGCCGTCGGGGTCGACCTGCGTCGCGTGGGCGAGCAGCGCGGCATCCCGGCGCTCGAACCACTCCGAGCACTCGACGCGCGTCGTGACGGTGCGGTCGGGGCGCGACCAGCTCTCGAGCCACTCCGCGTACGGGCTCTCCTCGCCGAGCGCCGTCAGCGCCTCGTGGAAGGCCTCGATGCGGGCCCGGCTGAAGGTCTGGTTGTAGTAGACCTTGAGCGGCTGCCACGGCGGGCCGGCGTGGGGGAAGGCGTCGGGGTCACCGGCCGCGACGACTGCGGCCATCGAGACGTCGTGGCACATGACGTGGTCCGGGTGCGGGTAGCCACCGTTCTCGTCGTACGTCGTGACGACGTGCGGACGGAACCGGCGGATCTCGCGCACGAGCGCCTCGCTCGTGACGGCGAGCGGCTCGAGCGCGAAGCAGCCGTCGGGCAGCGGAGGCAGCGGGTCGCCCTCTGGCAGGCCGGAGTCGACGAAGCCCAGCCAGGTGTGCTGCACGCCCAGGATCCGCTGCGCGGCCGCCATCTCGTCTCGCCGCACCTGCGCGAGGTCCCGCAGGATGTGCGCGTCGTCCTGGAGGCGGGGGTTGAGCACGTCGCCGCGCTCGCCGCCGGTGCACGAGACGACCACCACGTCGTGGCCCGCGTCGACGTACTTCGCCATGGTCGCGGCGCCCTTGCTGGACTCGTCGTCCGGGTGCGCGTGGACGCACATGAGCCGGAGCCGGTCGGTCACGGAGGAGACCCTTCGGTACGGAGGTGTCGGGCGTGCCCGAGAATGGACGCCGTCCATCCTCTCATCCACGAGGGGCCGCCCGACCGAGGACCCGCATGCCCCTTCCCCGCCCCGCGCCCGGCACCACCCGCTGGTGGGTGGTCGGCATCGTCGGCTGCCTCCTCGCGGTCGGCGTCATCGTCTGGTGGGGCATCGTCGGCACCGTCGGGAGCGTGCGCCCGGAGGTCACGGGCTACCGGGTCGAGTCGGACGCCGGGGTGCTCGTCGAGTACGACCTGCACCGCCCCGCGGGCGTGGCGGTGCTGTGCCGCGTCAGCGCGCTCGACGGCAGCCGCAACCGGGTCGGGACCGTCGAGGATGCCGTGCCCGCGTCGGGGCCGACGTCGGTCCACCGCGAGGTGCGGGTGCGCACGAGCGCGCGCGCGGTGACCGGCGTCGTCGACGCCTGCACCCGGGTCGCGGACGCTCCCTGACCCCGTTCGGCCGCCCGGTTGGTAGACTGTCCTCTTCACCACCTCGGGTCTGGGTCCGAACCGTGCCGCTGGGCACCATCGGACCTGGGCCCGTTGCCGTAGCACCGGCGCTTCCGTCCACCGCGGAGCGCGCCGCCCCAGAACCAGGAGTGAGTGACGTGACCGAGACCGCCAACCAGGCGAGCTTCCTGACCCAGGCGGCGTACGACCGCCTCCAGGGCGAGCTCGCGGACCTGTCCGGCCCCGGACGCACCGAGATCGCGAAGAAGATCGAGGCGGCCCGCGAGGAGGGCGACCTCAAGGAGAACGGCGGGTACCACGCCGCCAAGGAGGAGCAGGGCAAGATGGAGGCCCGCATCCGCCAGCTGACCCAGCTGCTCGAGAACGCGACGATCGGCGAGAAGCCGGCCGACGACGGCGTCGTCGAGCCCGGCATGGTCGTCACCGTCGAGATGTTCGGCGACGAGGAGACCTTCCTCCTCGGCTCGCGCGAGATCACCGACGACTCGATGCACGTCTTCTCCGAGAAGTCCCCGATCGGTGCCGCCGTCAACGGTGCCCGGGTCGGCGACACCGTCACCTACGAGGCCCCGAACGGCAAGCAGGTCGAGGTCAAGGTCCTCGCGACCACGCCGTACGACGCCTGAACCGGCAGCACGCTGCCACTCGACGCGGGTCAGGACGAGCGGGTGCCGCTGACGATCGTGCGGGTGGCGCCGCCGACCCAGACCGTGCCGTCGACCACCTCGACCTCGACGCGGCCGTCGCGGCCGATCGCCGTGCCCTGCGCGGCGACGTAGGCCGGCGGGAGGTGGCCGGCCGGGACGAGCCACTGCGCCAGCCCCGCGTTGAGGCTTCCGGTCACGGGGTCCTCCATGAAGTCGCGGCCGTCGGAGTAGAAGGCCCGCACCTCGGCCGCCACCCCGTCGTCCCGGGAACCGGGTGCGTACGCCGCGACGAGCCCGACCTTGACTCCCGCCGACCGGCCGGGGTCCGGGTCGGCGGCGAGCACGGCATCCGTCGAGCGGAGCAGCACGCCGACCCAGCCGGGGCCGTTGTCGACCCAGGCGAGGTCGACGACGTCCTCCGGGTCGAGGCCGAGGGCGCCGACGAGACGGGCGGCCTCGCCCGGCTCGACCGGCCCCGACCGCACGAGCGGTGGTGCGGCGAACGCCAGCCGGTCGCCGCGGCGACGCACCTCGACGAGACCGGCACCGCACTCCTGCACGACGACCCCCTCGGATGCCGGCCGACCCCCCGCCTCGAGCCACGCGTGGGCGCTGCCGAGGGTCGGGTGGCCCGCGAAGGGCAGCTCACCCCCGGTCGTCCAGATCCGCACCCGGTAGTCGGCGGCCGGGTCGGTCGGGGCGCAGAGGAACGTCGTCTCGGAGAGGTTGGTCCAACGGGCGATCGTGGCCATCTGCTCGTCGGACAGGTCGTCGGCGTCGTGGAACACCGCGAGCGCGTTGCCGCGGCACGCGGTCTCGGAGAACACGTCGACGAAGCGCACGGCAGGCATGTGGCCCATGCAACCACGCCGGAGGCTCAGTCGGTCGTGCGGCGGACGTAGGCGCGGATGGCCAGGGGCGCGAGGATCGCGGACAGCCCGATCGTCCAGATCAGCGTCGCGGTGACGGGGTACTGCAGCGGCAGGGCGGCGTCGGGCGGCAGCGGGAAGCCCTCGTTGCCCCACAGCTCGCGCAACGCCTGGACCAGCGCGCTGATCGGGTTCCACTCGGCGAGCCAGCGCAGCACCGGGGGCATGCCCTCGGGCCGTGCGAACGCGTTGCTGAGGAAGGTGATCGGGAAGATCGTCACGAACATGACGCCCTGCACCGCCTCGACCGACCTCAGCGACGACCCCACGAGGATGCCGATCCAGATCATCATGAACCCGAACAGGACGAGCAGCCCGTAGCCGACCAGGCCCTGGGCCAGACCGTTGTGGATGCCCCACCCGATGAAGAGCCCGGTGACCGACATGACGACGATGCCGAGGCTGGAGTGGATCAGGCTCGAGACGCTGCGGGCCACGACGACCGCCCCGCGACCGATCGGCAGCGAGCGGAACCGGTCGACGATGCCCTTGCCGAGGTCGTTGTTGAGCCCGATCGCCACGACGAACGAGCTGAAGGCCATGGTCTGCGCCATGATGCCCGGCAGCAGCCACTCCTTGTAGTCGACGCCGGGGATGTTGATCGACCCCCCGAAGACGAACGCGAAGAGCAGCACGAACATCACCGGCTGGATGGTGACGTCGGTGAGCATCTCGGGCTGGCGCTTGATGTGCGTGAGGTTGCGCCGGATCAGCGCCCCGATCTGCCGGGTGCTCGTGGCCCCGCGCTCGTCGGGGTGGGTGGCCTGGAAGTGCGTGACCGTGGTGGAGGTCATCGGACCGCCTCCGTCTTCTGCTCGTCGTGGGACGCGCGTGGGCGTCGGACTCGTCCTCGACCTCGGCGCGGTGGCCGGTGAGGTTGAGGAAGACGTCGTCGAGGCTGGGCCGCTGGAGGCCGATGTCGTCGAGGTCGATGCCGGCCTCCTCGAGCCGGGCCGCGATGCGGGTCAGTGCGCCCACGCCCTCGGCGGGCGCGGTGATGTGGCGGGCCTCGCGGTCGACGTGGATCTCGCCGACCTCGGACCGCACGATCTCGGCGGCGGAGTCGACCTCGGCCAGCCGGCTGACCGTGACGACCAGGCTGGCGGCCCCCGACTGGTCCTTGAGCTCGAGCGGGCGTGCCCTGGGCGATGATCCGGCCGTGGTCGACGACGACGATGTTGTCGGCGAGCTGGTCGGCCTCGTCGAGGTACTGGGTCGTGAGGAACAGCGTCGTGCCGTCGCGCACGAGGTCGCGCAGCACCCCCCACAGCTCGACGCGGCTGCGCGGGTCCAGACCGGTGGTCGGCTCGTCGAGGAAGAGCACCGGTGGCGTCGCGATGAGGCTGGCGGCGAGGTCGAGCCGCCGCCGCATGCCCCCGGAGTAGTCCTTGACCACCTTGTTGCCCGCCTCGGCCAGCGAGAACCGCTCGAGGAGCTCCTCGGTCGAGCGCTTCACCAGCGCGCGGTCGAGGCCGTAGAGGTCACCGATCAACCGCAGGTTCTCGCGGCCGGTCAGCAGCTCGTCGACGGTCGCGGACTGGGCGGTGAGGCCCATCCGGTGGCGCACGGCATCCGGCTCGGCGACGACGTCGAAGCCCGCCACCCGCGCCGAGCCGCTGGTCGGGATGCTCAGCGTCGTCATCATCCGCACGGTCGTCGTCTTGCCCGCGCCGTTGGGCCCGAGCATCGAGAACACCGTCCCCGACGGCACCGAGAAGCTGACGCCGTCGACGGCCGTGAAGTCGTCGAACTTCTTGACGAGGTCGACCGCCTCGATCGCCGGGGCGCTCATGACACCAGGCAGAACGGGTGCCCGGCCGGGTCGAGGTAGACGACGAAGCCTCCGCTCGGTCGGACGGCTGGTGCTCGTGGCGCGTGGCGCCGGCCGCGAGCACGACGCGCTCGCCGGCCTCGAGGTCGTCGGCCTCGATGTCGATGTGCGCCTGCTGCGGGTGCGCCCCACCGGGCCACGTCGGTGCGACGTAGTCGTCGATCTGCTGGAAGGCCAGGGCGTGGCCGGCGACGCCCTCGGGCGGGACGATGGTCACCCAGTCGTCGTCCTCGCTCTTCACCTCCCAGCCGAGGATGCCGGCGTAGAAGCCGGCGAGGGCGCGGGCGTCGGGGCAGTCGAAGGCGACGACGTCGAGCGTGAGTCGGGTCTGCGGAGCGGTGTCTTCACTCATGGACGCAACCCTAGGTGTGACCGCCGACACAGGTCTTCTCGATTTCTGCGCAGGCGCTCCGATCAGCCGCCGACGTGCCCGCGCAGCGCCCTCCCGGCCCGCTCGGCCTCCTCGGTCGTGTTGTTGACGTGGAAGGACACCCGCAGCCGGCCGGCGCGCTCCGCCGCGACGATGCCGTGCCGGGCCAGCAGGCCTGGCACCTCGTCGTCGGCGGCCAGCGCACGGATGGCCCGGCCCGCGGGCTCCAGCCCCGCCGCCCGCGGCGAACGCCGCCTCGACGGCGAGGGCGTGGGCGTGCAGGTCGCCCATCCCCACCCGCTCGAGGAGCGCCAGCGAGGATGCCGTCCCCACCCAGGAGTGCCACCCCGGTGAGACGTCGAACCGGCGCGCGTCGGGGGCCAGCCGCAGCGGGGTGCCGTAGATCGAGGACCACGGTTCGTCGCCCGCGTACCAGCCCGCCGACGACGGGACGAGGGCGTCCCAGCGGTCGCGGCGCACGGTGAGGAAGGCCGTCCCGCGCGGCGAGAGCAGCCACTTGTAGGCGGCGCAGACGGTGTAGGCGAACCGCCCGGCGGCCACCGGCAGCCAGCCGACCGCCTGGGTGACGTCGACGAGCACGTCGACCCCGTGCCGCGCCGCGGCGGCCTCGACCTCGTCGAGCGGCGCGACCGCGCCGTCGGAGGACTGCACCGCCGCGAGCGCCACCAGCCCCACCGACCCGTCGACGTGCTCGGCGATCTCGGCCAGCGGCACCTCGAGGACCCGGATGCCGCGCGCCTCCTGCGCGAGGAACGGGAACGTCACGCTCGTGAACTCACTCTGCGGGACGAGCACGGCCGCGCCGTCCGGCACGGCGTCCGCGACGAGACCGATGAGCGGGCGAGGCCTGGCTGCCGATGGCGACGGTGTCCGGCTCGACCCCGACGAGCCGCGCGTACGCCTCCCGGGCGGCAGCCACGTCGGCGTCGTAGCCCGGCGCGTGCGCGACGCCGCGGCGCCACTCGTCCAGCGCGGCCGTGACGGCGGCGAGGGTCTGTCGGGGAGGCAGGCCCATCGTCGCCGAGTTGAGGTAGGTGCCGTCGGGCTCGAACTCCTCGGCCCACGGCCAGTCGGTGCTCACGTCCCCACCGTAGAGCCACCCCTCGCTGCCGTGGGTCCGCACGTGGCTGCTCCGGCGACCACCTCCGCACTCACGGCGAGGGACGAGCGGGGCGGCCAGGGCAGCGGCCGCCTCGGGGTTGCCGGTCGGCGAGCAGCCCGACGGCGAAGAGCACGTACGCCGTGTCGACCCGAGGGTGAGCGGCCTCGCGGCACCCGCCAGCCGCCGCCGTGGTCGCCGGTCACGCGCGCCAGCACCCGCTGCCCTACCTCCGGGGGAGCGTGCCGCAGGACACCCCCCGAGCCCACGAGCAGGACGACCTCGCCGAGCGGCCGCGGTCGCTCGGCGGCGTGCGCCGGGCGGCCGTGGCGCCGGACGGCCAGGAGGGCGGCCGTCCCCGCGAGCTGCTCCTCCGCCGCCCACTCGGCGTCCGAGGTGGCGAGGTGGGCCGTGTCGCCGGCCACGGCCGCGGCGTACCGTGCCGTCGCCGGGTCGACGGCGAGGCGTTCGCGCGCGGCCGCCTCCACGACGCCCTCGGCGCTCCAGCGCATCCCGAGGTCGGCCTCGACGGTCCGGGCGTGCCACAGGGTGCCCACGACCTCGCGGTGGATCGTCGCGTCCTCGCCGACCGGAGTGATGACGGAGTACACGTCGGTCGTCGCCCCGCCCACGTCGACGACGAGCACGTCGCCCCCGACCACCTCGGCGAGCACCTCGACGCCGCGGAGCACGGCATCCGGGGTGGGGGCGCGCACGAGCTCGGCGAACCCGCGGCCGCGGGACAGGCCCTTGCCCCCGATGACGTGGGTGAGGAACGCCTCCCGGATGGCGGCGCGGGCCGCCTCGGGAGCGACGACGCCGATGCGGGGCAGCACGTTGTCGGTCACGACGTGGCGCCGGCCGGTCGCGGCGAGGAGTGCGGCCACCTCCGGCGCGGCGTCGGCGTTGCCCGCGACGACGACCGGGGCGGCGAGCCGGGCGCGGGCGAGGCGGCCGGCGTTGTGGAGCAGGACGTCGGCGTTGCCGCCGTCGGTGCCCCCGACGAGGAGGACGAGGTCGGGGCGCGCGGCCCGCAGCACGGCCACGTCCCCACCGCCCAGCGGACCGCTCGCGACGTGGACCACCTTGGCGCCGGCGGACAGCCCCACCCGGTGCCCGGCCTCGGCGGTCACCTCGCGCTCGTACCCGACGACCGCGAGCCGTAGGCCGCCCCCGGCGCTCGAGCAGAGCAGCACGTCGGTGGCGGCGCCGTGGGGCGCGAGGGCGGCGCGCACGGCATCCACGCCGTCCATGACGTCGGTGGCGACCGTCGTCGGGTGGCTCGCGGTGCCGAGCAGCTCACCGGTGCGCGGCTCGACGAGCACCCCCTTGGTGAACGTCGAGCCGACGTCGACGCAGAGGATGCCGGCCACGCGTCAGGTGAGGCGGTCGAGCGCCTGGCCGAGGTCGGCGACGAGGTCGTCGACGTCCTCGATGCCGACGGAGAGGCGGATGAGGTCCGGCGGCACCTCGAGCGCGGTGCCGGTGACCGAGGAGTGGGTCATCTGCCCGGGGTGCTCGATGAGGGACTCGACACCCCCGAGGGACTCCCCGAGGATCCACAGCTGCGTCTCGGCGCACACCTTCGTCGCGACGTCCTCACCGCCCCGGACCCGGAAGGCGACCATCCCCCCGAAGCGCCGCATCTGGCGGGCGGCGACCTCGTGGTTGGGGTGGTCGGGCAGGCCGGGGTAGTGCACCGCGGTGACGCCCGGGTGGCCGCGGAGGAACTCCGCAACCGCCTCGGCGTTGTCGCAGTGCCGCTCCATCCGCACCGCGAGGGTCCGCAGGCCGCGCAGGACCAGCCAGGCGTCGAAGGGTCCCGCGACCGCGCCCATGGCGTTCTGGTGGAAGGCGACCAGGTCGGCCACGCTCTCCCCCGACCGGGTGGTGGCGCCCGGCGCGACGACGACGGCGCCGCCGATGACGTCGCTGTGCCCGCCGGCGTACTTCGTCGTGCTGTGGACGACGACGTCGGCGCCGAGGGCGATGGGGGTCTGGAGGTACGGGCTGGCGAAGGTGTTGTCGACGACGAGCAGCGCCCCGGCCTCGTGCGCGACCCCCGCGAGGGCCTCGATGTCGGCGATACCGAGGAGCGGGTTCGTCGGGGTCTCGACCCACACCATCCGCGTCTCGCGGGCGCAGGGCGGCCCGCACCGAGTCGACGTCGGCGACGGTGCCGATCGAGTGGTCGACCCCCCAGCGCCGCAGGACGCGGTCGAAGAGGCGGTAGGTCCCGCCGTAGGCGTCGGACGGGACGACGACGTGGTCGCCGGGAGACAGCAGCGCGCGCAGCACGGCATCCTCGCCGGCGAGGCCGCTGGCGAAGGCGAAGCCGCGCTCGCCGCCCTCGAGCGCGGCGATGCACTCCTCGAGCGCCGTGCGGGTCGGGTTGGCCGACCGGGAGTACTCGTAGCCGCCGCGCAGGCCCCCGATGCCGTCCTGCTTGTAGGTGCTCACCTGGTGGATCGGGGGGACGACGGCTCCGGTCGTGGGGTCCGGCTCCTGCCCGGCATGGATGGCGCGCGAGGAGAAGCCGAGGTGCTCGAGGGTCATGGGGCCAGCGTAGGCGGGGATGAAGCGGGCGCCCTCGCGCGTTGGGACGGACATGCTCTTCGGATCGCGCGCCAAGTCCACGCTGCCCTCCCGCGACGAGGCCCTGCCCGGGCGGGACCGCCGGCTGTTCCACGTCCCCGTCGACCCACGAGGTGCTCGGCACCCCGCTCGAGGGTCCCGTGGCCCGACGGCACCGAGGTGCTCTACGTCGCCATGGGCTGCTTCTGGGGCGTCGAGCGGATCTTCTGGAGGCTTCCCGGCGTCGTCACGACCGCCGCCGGCTACATGGGCGGCTTCACTGCGAACCCGACGTACGAGGAGACCTGCACCGGGCGCACCGGGCACGCGGAGGCGGTTCTCGTCGCGTACGACCCGTCGGTGACCTCGCCCGAGCTGCTGCTCAAGGCGTTCTGGGAGAACCACGACCCCACCCAGGGCAACCGCCAGGGCAACGACATCGGCACGGCCTACCGCTCAGCGATCTTCTGGACCACCGACGCGCAGGAGGCGGCGGCCCGCACGACCCGGGCGGCGTTCCAGGAGGTGCTCACCAAGGCCGGTCGCGGCGAGATCACGACGACCCTCGCGTCCGCGTCGGATGCCGGGCCGTTCTGGTACGCCGAGGACTACCACCAGCAGTACCTCCACAAGAACCCCAACGGCTACTGCAACCACGGCCCCAACGGGCTCACCTGCCCGGTCGGCGTCGCGAACCTCCCCGCGCAGACCGAGATCGCCCCGCCGGCCCAGTAACAGGCCACCGGTTTGACCGTGGTGGCAGCCGGGTACTCGACGGGGTGGCCTTCGAGGAGGAGCGATGCCGTGGAGCGCGACGAGCTGCTGGACCTGTACCGACGGGCGAGCGACTGGACGCTCGGCAAGGTGGCCGTCGCCAGCGACCACCTGGATGCCGGGACCGGTTGCGACGGCTGGGACGTGCGCACCCTCCTGAACCACATGCTCGAGACGCAGCGCTACTTCGCCGGGTCGGCGCGCGGTGAGGACGTCGCGCCACCCGGCGCGGAACCGCCCGCCCTCCTCGGAGCGGCGCCGCTCGCCGACTTCACGCGGGCGCGCGACGAGGTGGTGCGGGCCTTCGCCGAGGACGGTGTCGTCGAGCGCACCGGGCCGGCACTGGGCACCGCCTTCAGCGACCAGCTGCTCCACGGGTGGGACCTCGCGACGGCCACTGGTCAGGACGCTCGGATGCCCGAGGGCCTTCCGGAGGCGGCCTACGAGCAGATCCACGGGCGGTTCACCGAGGAGCAGCGACACGGCGTGTTCAAGCCCGAGATCCCCGTGCCCCCGGACGCCTCACCCCAGCAGCGGCTGCTGGCGTACGCCGGCCGTCCGACCTCCGCCTGACCCCGCCCCGACCGTCAACCCGCCAGGATCGCGGCCAGCCAGGCGATGACGTTCTGGCCGATGAACACCGCCACCAGCGTCGTCAGCATGATGGCGGGCACCCTGGCCCGGTCGTCGCCCCGGGCGCGGGCGCGGTTGGCGAAGCGCCACGCGAAGCCGGTCGGCACGGCGAACAGCACGAGGGCCACCACCAGGGCCAGCAGCCCCACGGGGACCGGGGCGGCATCCCCCTCCTCCACGCCGAACGCGGTGGCGATGACCGAGCCGGCCGCGAACGCCACGAGCGCGGCGAGGGGAGTGGCGAGCAGGCAGGCCCACCCCCGCCTGACGTCGAGGTCGTCCCGCCATGCCGGGCTGCCGGCTGGAGACGTGGTGACGGCGTCCATCGGTGCGGTTCCTCGGTGCCGGACCGGCGTGCGCGCGTCCGGCTGCGCCTCCATCCTCCTGCGCAGCGGCGCCGTCGGCGCAGAACTGCCTACGACGTCACACGTCCGCTGCCCCGTCGGCCACCGCGTCAGATCGCGGCGGCCACCTCGGTGGCCTGGCGGATGGCGCGCTTCGCGTCGACCTCGGCCGCGACGTCGGCACCTCCGACGAGGTGGGTCGTCACGCCGCGCGCGCGCAGCTCGTCGCCGAGGGCCCGCACCGACTCCTGACCGGCACACAGCACGACGGTGTCCACGGCGTAGGTCCGCCGCTCGGTGGCCCCGTCGTCACCGACCGTGACGGTGACGTGCAGGCCGTCGTCGTCGACCCGGTCGTACGACACGCACCCCAGTCACGTGCTCGACACCCTTGGCCCGCAGCGCCGCTCGGTGCACCCACCCGGAGGTCTTGCCGAGCCCCTTCCCGATCGACGTGCGCTTGCGCTGCAGCAGGACGACGTGCCGCGGGCTCGGCTCGGGCCTGCGGGGCGGTCACCCCGCCACGGGTCGTGGCCGGGTCGCCGACCCCCCACTCCGCCTTCCACGCCCCGAGGTCCAGGGCGGCGGAGTGCTCGGTCGTCAGGTACTCGCTGACGTCGACGCCGATGCCGCCGGCTCCGACGACCGCGACCCTCGCCCCGGCGGTCCGCTCGCCGCGGACCAGCTCGGCGTAGGTCATGACCATCGGGTGGTCGACGCCCGGGATGGCCGGCACGCGCGGCTCGACGCCGGTCGCGACGACGACCTCGTCGAAGCCCGCCGCCACGAGCTCGTCGGCCTCCACCGCCCGGCCGAGGTGCACCTTGACCCCCGTGAGGTCGAGCCGGCGCGTGTAGTACCGGATCGTCTCGGCGAACTCCTCCTTGCCCGGGATCCGCATCGCGATGTCGAACTGGCCGCCGACGTGGTCGCGTGCCTCGAAGAGCTCCACCTCGTGGCCCCGGTCGGCCAGGGTCGTGGCCGCCGCCAGCCCCGCCGGCCCGGCCCCCACGACCGCGACCCGGCGCACCGTGCGCGTCGGCCCGAGGACGAGCTCGGTCTCGTGGCAGGCCCGCGGGTTGACCAGGCAGGTGGCGCGCCGGTTGACGAAGGTGTGGTCGAGGCACGCCTGGTTGCACGCGATGCACGTGTTGATCTCGTCGGCGCGCGACTCGGCGGCCTTGCGCACCCACTCGGGGTCCGCGAGGAACGGCCGCGCGAGCGAGACGAGGTCGGCGCCGCCCTCGGCGAGCACGGCCTCGGCCACCTCCGGCATGTTGATCCGGTTCGTCGCCACCACCGGGACCGACGACGTGCTCCTTGAGCCGCGCGGCGTACGACGTGAAGGCCGCCCGCGGCACCGAGGTGACGATGGTCGGCACCCGCGCCTCGTGCCACCCGATGCCGAGGTTGAGCATGCTCGCACCGGCCGCCTCGACCTCGCGGGCGAGGGCCGTCACCTCGTCCCAGGTCTGGCCGTCCTCGACGAGGTCGAGCACCGAGATGCGGTAGATGAGGATGAAGTCGGGGCCGGTCGCCTCGCGCACGGCCCGCACGGTCTCGACGGCGAAGCGCCGCCGCTTCTCGGGGGTGCCGCCCCAGGCGTCGGTGCGCCGGTTGGTGCGGGGCGCGAGGAACTGGTTGACGAGGTATCCCTCGGAGCCCATCACCTCGACGCCGTCGTAGCCGGCCTCGCGTGCCAGCCGGGCCGCGCGGGCGAACGCCCGGATCTGCCGGCGCACCCCGCGGTCGCTCAGCGCCCGGGGCCGGAACTGCGAGATCGGGCTCTTCAGCGCGGACGGCGCGACGCACCACGGCGTGTACGAGTAGCGCCCGGCGTGGAGCACCTGCAGCGCGATCCGCCCACCCGCCTCGTGCACGGCATCCGTCACCTGCCGGTGCTGGCGCGCCTCGCGCCGCGTCGTGAGCTTCGACGCCATCGGGTAGAAGGTGCCCTCGACGTTCGGGGCGAACCCCCCGGTCACCATCAGCGCCGCTCCCCCGCGGGCCCGCTCGGCGAAGTAGGCGGCCAGCTTGCCGAAGTCGCGGGCGTGGTCCTCCAGGCCCGTGTGCATCGACCCCATGACGACCCGGTTCGGCAGCGTCACGTGCCCGAGGTCGAGCGGCTCCAGCAGGTGGGGGTAGTCGCTCATGGGCCCTTCCGGGTCGCTCGTCGGGTCGGTGCCACGTCCCCGGGCGACGGACCGGCGCGGATGCCGTGGCACGGCATCCCCGATCGGCTCACCGCCCGCGACGCCACCAGCGGCGCCGGGGTCGAGCCTCCCCGGTTGTTACCGGCGGGTCAACCACGGGCGGGTGTGAGGCTGCTCGCAGCTCGCGCCACCGCTCGACGAGCTCGTCGACGTCGACGGTCGGGGCGAGCAGCTGCGGCATCCCGGGGTCGGGCGGGCGCAGCCGGTCGCGGCGGACCCGGGAGTTGAAGTCCTCGAGCACCTCGCGGACGGCCTCCTCGGTGCGCAGGTCGGCGAGGGAGCCGGGGAACGCGGCGGCCTCCTTGCGCAGCTGCAGGGCCGGGGGCAGGGCGGCGGTGAGGTCCAGCTGCTCGCGCTCGACGAACCGGCGGAGCCACCACATCGGGTCGTCGGTGTCACCGAGGTCCTTCAGGGGCTTCCCGGCACCGGGGAGGTCGTCGAACTCGCCGCGCTCCTGCGCCTCGCGGATCGCCTTCTCCACCGGGCTCTCCCACCGGGGGCGTTCGTGCTGCACGCTCCCATTCTCACCCCGCTCAGTCGGCGAGGAAGGCCAGCAGGTCGGCCCGGGTGAGCACGCCGACCGGCTTGCCGTCCTCGATGACGAGGACGGCGTCGCACTCCTCGAGCTCGTGCCGCGCCGTGCCGACGGGTTCGCCCGCACCGACGAGGGGCAGGCCGGGGCTCATGTGCCGCGAGACCGGGTCGGCCAGGTGGGCCCTCCCGGTGAAGAGGGCCTCGAGGAGGTCGCGCTCGGACACCGACCCGGCCACCTCACCCGACATCACGGGAGGCTCGGCGTTGACGACCGGCATCTGCGACACGTGGTACTCGCGCAGGATCTCGATGGCGTCGCGCAGGGTCTCGGTCGGGTGGGTGTGCACGAGCGCCGGGATCGTGCCCGCCTTGGCGTGCAGCACGTCGCCGACCGTGCGCTCGGCCGCGGTGCGCAGGAACCCGTACGACCGCATCCACTCGTCGTTGAAGATCTTCGAGAGGTAGCCGCGACCGGAGTCCGGCAGGAGGACGACGACGACGGCATCCGCCGGCAGGTCCCGGGCCACCCGCAGGGCCGCGACGACGGCCATCCCGCACGAGCCGCCGACGAGGAGGCCCTCCTCGCGGGCCAGCCGACGGGTCATCTCGAAGGACTCGGCGTCGGAGACGGCGACGACCTCGTCGACCTGCGAGGGGTCGTAGGCCCCGGGCCAGAAGTCCTCGCCGACGCCCTCGACGAGGTAGGGGCGGCCGGTGCCGCCGCTGTAGACCGATCCCTCCGGGTCGGCGGCGACGACGCGGACCGGGCCGCTGGCGCGGTCGGCGGACACCTCGTGCAGGTACCGGCCGGCGCCCGAGATGGTCCCGCCCGTGCCGGCGCCGGTGACGAAGTGGGTGACCCGGCCGTCGGTGTCGCGCCAGATCTCGGGACCGGTCGTCTCGTAGTGCGACAGCGGGCCGTTGGGGTTGGAGTACTGGTCGGGCTTCCACGCGCCGGGGGTCTCGCGGACCAGCCGGTCGGACGTCGAGTAGTACGAGTTGGGGTGGTCGGGGGCGACGGCGGTCGGGCAGACGACGACCTCGGCGCCGTACGCCTTGAGCACGTTGCGCTTGTCCTCCGAGACCTTGTCCGGGCACACGAAGATGCAGGAGTACCCCTTGCGCTGGGCGACGAGGGCGAGGCCGACACCGGTGTTGCCCGAGGTCGGCTCGATGATCACCCCGCCGGGCCCGAGCTCACCGGACGCCTCGGCCGCCTCGACCATCTTCAGGGCGATCCGGTCCTTGACCGAGCCGCCCGGGTTGACGTACTCGACCTTGGCCAGCACCGTCGCCGCGATGCCCTCGGTCACCGACCCGAGCCGGACCAGGGGGGTGTCACCGACGAGGTCCACGATGTGCTCCGCATACTTCACCGGCACATCCTCGCACGGCCCGTCGGGCCGCCCGGCCGGCCGAAAACCCGGGCGCGGGCCCCGGTCGATCGGCCACGATGAGCCCCATGGACGACTACCTCGCGGTCAACCGGGCGAACTGGGACGAGCGCGCGCCCGCCCACGCGGCGAGCGTCGACTACGGGGTCGAGCGGTTCGTCGCCGACCCCGCGCACCTCAGCGCCGTCGTGCGCCACGACCTGCCGCTGCTCGGCGACGTCGGCGGGCTCACCGGCATCCACCTGCAGTGCCACATCGGGACCGACACGCTGTCGCTCGCCCGCCTCGGGGCCCGGATGACCGGGCTCGACCTCTCGCCGGCATCCCTCGCCGAGGCCCGGCGTCTCGCGACGGCGGCCGGCCCGCACGTCGACTACGTCGAGGCCGACACCTACTCGGCGCCGCAGGCCCTCGGGGGCGGACCTTCGACCTCGTCTACACCGGGATCGGGGCGCTGTGCTGGCTGCCCGACATCGACCGGTGGGCCGCCGTCGTCGACGAGCTGCTCGCGCCGGGCGGGCGGCTCTTCCTGCGCGAGGGACACCCGATGCTGTGGGCGGTGGACGAGCGACGCACCGACGCGCTGACGCTGGGCTACCCGTACTTCGAGACCCCCGAGCCGATCGACGACGAGGAGCCGGGCACGTACGTCGAGACCGACGTCGACTTCGTCCACAACCGGGCGATGTCCTGGAACCACGGCATCGGCGAGACGGTGACGGCGCTCCTGCGGCGAGGGTTCGAGCTCACCGGCCTCGTCGAGCACCGCAGCGTGCCCTGGGAGGCCCTCCCGGGGCGGATGGTGCGCGACGTCGAGCTCGACGAGTGGTCGCTCGTGGAGCACCCCGAGCGGCTCCCCCTGACCTACACGCTCCAGGCACGCAAGCGCTGAACGGCTAGCGTGGAGACCGACCGGACAGGAGGCAGCCGCATGGGACGCGCACGCCGGGCCCGCAAGATCGCCGCCACCGCGGCCTACGGTGGCGGCGGGCTCGCTGCTGTCGGGGCCGCGCTCGGGGCGGCCGGCTGGGGGGTCATCAAGGCCGAGGCGGCCCTGGCCCGCCGGGTCATCGGCACGCCGTTCGACGACTCCCCCGACGACGGCGGCATCTACGGGTCGGGGCGTGGCGAGCCCTACGACGTCGTCGTGCTCGGCGACAGCTCGGCCGCCGGGATGGGCGCGGATGCCGCGCACGAGACGGTGGGCGCCATCGTCTCCAGCGGCGTCGCGGCGCTCACCGGCCGCCGGGTGCGCCTGACGAACCGGGCCGTCGTGGGCGCGGAGTCCAGCGACCTCGAGCGGCAGCTCGCCAACGCCCTCGAGGACGTGCTGCGGCCCGACGTCGTCATCATCATGGTGGGCGCCAACGACGTGACGCACCGCATCGAGCGGTCGGCGTCGGTGCGGCAGCTCGAGCAGACGGTGCGGCGCATCCGCGCCCTCGGGGCCGAGGTCGTCGTGGGCACCTGCCCCGACCTCGGGACGATCCAGCCGATCCGGCAGCCGTTGCGCCTGCTCATGAAGCGGTGGTCGCGCGACCTCGCGGCCGCCCAGACCGTCGCCGTCGTCGAGGCCGGCGGCCGCACGGTGTCGCTGGGCGACCTGCTCGGGCCGGAGTTCGCGGAGTCGCCGCACGAGATGTTCAGCCGGGACCGCTTCCACCCCTCGGCCGCGGGCTACGCGCGGGCCGCCGCGGCACTGCTGCCGAGCGTGTGCGCCGCCCTCGGGGTCTGGGGCGCCGACACGTCCGACCGGGCGCCGGAGCCCCGGCGTGGGGAGGGCGTCGGACCGGTCGCCGTGGCCGCCGGCCAGGCCGTCAAGGAGCCGGGCACCGAGGTCGCGCCCACCCAGATCGCCGGCCAGTCACGCGGGCCGCGCGGCCGCTGGGCCGTGGCGCTGCGCCGCCGCCACGACGACGTGCCCCCTGCCGAGGACCCGGTGGCGTCCGAGCCGTCGGGCGCCCGCCTGGGGCGCCCGGGGCGCAGGAGACCGCGCCGCCGGACTGAGGCGGCCCGGCCGGCGCGGGAGAGCTGGCGTCAGTCGGGGACGACGGCGTCGAGCTCGACCTCGACCTTCCAGCGGTGGTCCACGAGCCCGGCGACGACGACCATCGTGCTCGCCGGGCGGATCTCGCCGAAGATCTCCCCGTGCACGGAGGAGACCGCGTCGACGACGTCGTCGTCCGTGATGAAGTGGCGGGTGCGGATGACGTCCTCGGGCCGCCCGCCGAGCTCGGCGAGCGCCCCGAGGGCGATCTCCCAGCACCGACGCGCCTGCGACGCCGGGTCGACGCTGACGTGCCCGTCGGCGTTGATCGGCGCGGTGCCCGACACCGCGATGTACTGGCCGACGCGGACCGCGCGGGAGAACCCCACGCTGCCCTCGTACGGCGAACCTGACGATGCCCGGCTGCGCGTGGTTTCCATGACCTCATTCTGTCGGAGCCCCGCGGGCTGCGGGAGCCTCCCGGCGAGACCGACGCCACACCCGGGCCCGGCGTGCCCCGGCATACCCTTGGACGACCGCTGGGCACTACGTCCGGCGGATGCCGTGGACGCCTCCCAGCCGTCCCTCCCCCACCCCGTCGCACCCGAGGAGAACCCGTGACCGAGGCCGTCGTCGTCGCCACCGCCCGCACCCCGATCGGCCGCGCGTTCAAGGGCTCGCTCAAGGACGTGCGCCCCGACGACCTGTCGGTGCAGGTGGTGCAGGGGCTGCTCGAGCAGCTGCCCGGCCTGGACCCGACCACCATCGACGACCTGTACTGGGGCTGCGCCGACCCGAGCGGCAAGCACGGCTCGAACCTCGCGCGGGTCGTCGCGGTGCTCGCCGGCATGGACCACCTGCCGGCCGCCACCGTGAACCGGTTCTGCGCCAGCTCGACCCAGACGATGCGGATGGCGTTCCACGCCATCCGGGCGGGCGAGGGCGACACCTTCCTCGTGGGCGGTGTCGAGTGCGTCTCGCAGTACACGAGCTTCGCCGGCGCCGGCGGCAGCGACGCCGACACGCAGAACCCCCTCTTCGCGGATGCCGTCGCGCGCGCCGCCGACACGGCCCGCACCAACGCGACGTGGACCGACCCGCGCGAGGACGGCCTGCTCCCCGACGTCTACCTCGCGATGGGCCAGACCGCCGAGAACGTCGCGACCCTGCGCGGCGTCTCGCGGCAGCGGCAGGACGAGTGGGGCGTGCTGAGCCAGAACCGTGCCGAGAAGGCCATCGCCGACGGCTTCTTCGAGCGCGAGATCCTGCCGGTGACGACGCCCGACGGCACGGTCGTCTCGCGCGACGACGGGCCGCGGGCGGGCGTGACCCTCGAGGCGGTGCAGGCCCTCAACCCGGTCTTCCGCGAGAACGGCACCGTGACGGCCGGCAACTGCTGCCCGCTCAACGACGGGGCGTCCGGCGTCGTCATCATGAGCGACGTGCGGGCCCGCGAGCTGGGGCTCGCCCCGTTGGCCCGGATCGTCTCCACCGGGGTGTCGGCCCTCTCGCCGGAGATCATGGGGCTGGGCCCGGTCGAGGCCTCCCGCCAGGCGCTCGCGCGCGCCGGCATGACGATCGGCGACATGGACCTCTACGAGATCAACGAGGCCTTCGCCGCCCAGGTGCTCCCCAGCGCCGACGACCTCGGGATGGACCCCGAGAAGCTCAACGTCCACGGTGGCGCCATCGCGCTGGGCCACCCGTTCGGGTCGACCGGCACCCGGATCATGACGACCCTGCTCAACGGGCTCGAGGCCCGTGACGGCCAGTTCGGCCTCGAGACGATGTGCGTCGGCGGGGGCCAGGGCATGGCGATCGTCGTCGAGCGCCTGCGCTGACCCCGGCTTATTGCGGATCTCGCCGCCCAGCGGCACTGAACCGGTCGCTCGGGGTGGGAAATCCGCAATAAGTCGGGGGTGGGGGCGCTAGGTGACGAGGACGCTCGCCACCATGACCAGGGCGAAGCCGAACACGGAGATGACGGTCTCCATGACCGACCACGACTTGATCGTCTCCCCGACGGTGAGCCCGAAGTACTCCTTGACGAGCCAGAACCCGGCGTCGTTGACGTGGGAGAAGAACAGCGACCCGCACCCGATGGCGAGCACGAGCAGGGCGAGGTGGTTGGCCGACAGGCTGGGCGCCAGCGGGGCGACGATGCCGGCGGCCGTGATGGTCGCCACCGTCGCCGAGCCCGTCCCGAGGCGGATGAGCACCGCGACGAGCCACCCGAGCACGAGCACCGAGATGTTGACGCCCTCGGCCCAGTCCTTGATGACGTTGCCGACGCCGGCGTCGATGAGGGTCTGCTTGAAGCCGCCACCGGCAGCGACGATGAGGATGATGCTCGCGATCGCCGGCAGGGCCGACCCCACCGAGTCGCTGACCTGGCTCTTGTTCAGCCCGGAGCCGAGCCCGAGGGCGATGTAGCAGTAGATGACCGCGACGAGCAGCGCGACGATCGGGGTGCCGATGAAGTCCATCGTCTTGCGGACGCCGGCCTCCTCGTCGGTGACGAGCAGCTTGGTGATCGCGTCGACGAGCATGAGCACCACCGGCAGGGTGATGCCGATGATCGCAGTGGCGAAGCCGACCCGCTTGCGGCCCGGCGCGAGGGGCTCGTCGAACGAGCCGTAGCGGCCGTCGGAGCCTCCCGCGTCGCGGTCGAGGTCGTCGCGCACCCTCGACCCGGTCGCCGAGGTCCGCGCGGTCGGTCGGCGAGCCCGTGAGCTGCGGGTCGTCGCGGTCCCCGGCATCCCGGGTGTCGACGGCCACGCCGCCGGAGCGGGCGTCCTCCGTGCCTGCGACGCGGGCGTCCGACAGGCCGGCGGTGGTCGCCCCACCGGCCACCCCGGCCTCCGAGCGGCGTCCCGAACAGGGAGAGGTCGGCCGCCGACTTCGGGACCCACTGGTCGACGAAGCGGGCGAGGATCGGGCCGGCGACGATGACCGTCGGGATGGCGATGATGATGCCGAAGATCAGCGTGCGCCCCAGGTCGGCGTCGAGGAGCCCGATGGCCGTGAGCGGGCCGGGGTGCGGCGGGACGAGGCCGTGCAGCACCGACAGGCCCGCGAGCGCCGGGATGCCGACCTTCATGAGTGACAGCCCGGTGCGCTGCGCGACGAGGATGACGACCGGCACGAGCAGGACGACACCGACCTCGAAGAACAGCGGCAGCCCGAGGATCGCCGCGATCGCCGCCATGACCCATGGCAGCCCGCCGGGGCCCACCCGGCCCACCATGGACGCGACGATGCGGTTGGCTCCGCCGGAGTCCTCGAGGAGCTTGCCGACCATCGCGCCGAGGGCGATGAGGATGCCGACCGCCCCGGCCGTCGTGCCGAACCCGGCGACGAAGCTCTTCACCGTGTCGCCGGGCGGCATGGTCGCCACCGCGCCGAGCACGGCCGAGCCGAGCATCAGGGCGAGGAAGGGGTGGACCTTGGCCCACGTGATGAGCACGACGACCGCGAGGATGCCGAGCAGGCAGGCGAGCACGAGCTGGGCGTTCCCGGCGTACACCGGCGGCGGTTCGTCGGCGAAGGGCAGCGCGGTCGCGGCGGTCGCCGACCACGCGGCTGGCAGGGCGAGAAGTGACATCAGGCGTGCTCCTTTCGGTGTCCGAGCGCGGCGAGCGCCCGGTCCAGGACCTGGGCCGCACTGCCCTCGTTGGTGATGGTCACGCCCGGCTCGTCGTCCCCGAGCGGTTCGAGCGTGGACAGCTGGCTGGAGAGCAGCGACGCCGGCATGTAGTGCCCGGGCCGGTTCTCCATGCGGTCGCGGATGAGGTCGGACTCGGCGGTCACGTGGAGGAACCGCACGTGGGGGCGGCCCGCACGCAGCAGGTCGCGGTAGGACCGGCGCAGGGCCGAGCAGGTGACGACCGCGGACTCCCCGCGGCTCTCCTTCTCGGAGATCCACTCGCCGATGGACTCCAGCCAGGGCCGGCGGTCGTCGTCGTCGAGGGGGGTGCCGCTGCTCATCTTCGCGACGTTGTCGTCGGAGTGGAACGCGTCGCCCTCGGCGAACTCCCAGCCGAGGACCGTCGAGATGGCCTTGGCCACGGTGGACTTGCCGCACCCGGAGACGCCCATGACGACGACGATGTCGGGGTCGGGCCCCCCCGGACGAGCATCGCTGTCGGCCATTCCGGAAACGTAGCGCTGTCCCGCCGCCGGTGGTCCGTTGCGCGCAGGCCAGTTCACCGACCGCCGTCGTGGGGCGGTGGCCGCCTCAGGGCAGGGCTCGGCGGAGCTCGGTGAGCATTTGCGGGATGCCGTCGCCCCGGTCGGTCGCGTAGGCGTCCCAGACGATCGCTGTCAGCTGGTCGACGGCGACGGCGGGGCCGAGGTCGCGGGGTGGCGCCTCCGAGCCGCCCGTTCGGCGGGCCAGCGGGTGGCGAGGTCGTCGAGGAGCCGGCGGAGCGACGGCATCCCGGCATCCGCGCGGTCGACGGTCAGCTCACCGAACCGGCGACGGATCCGGTCGAGCTCGACGCGTGCCTCGGGAGGGACGACGTCGGGTGCGCCCGCGGACGACACCGCCGGGGCAGGTGAGCCTGCCCCGGCGGGATCGTTCGGACGGTCCTCGGTCACTGCCGCAGGCGCGCGAACAGCCTGAGGAACTCGATGTACAGCCAGACGAGAGTGACGATGAGCCCGTGGGCGAGCAGCCACGAGTACTGCTGCGGGGCGCCGGTGCGGATCGCGCCCTCGATCGCGTCGAAGTCGAGCGCGAGCGTGAACGAGGCGAGGCCCACCGCGAAGAGCGAGATCGCGATGCCGAGGCCACCGCTGCCGCCGATGCCGAACTGGGTGTTCGTCACGATCGCGAAGACGAAGTTGACGACGGCGAAGAGCGCGTAGCCGATGATCATCATCGTCATGACCCTGCGGAACCGGGCCGTCACCTTGATGAGGCCGAACTTGTACGCGAGGAACATGCCCGTGAAGGTCGCCAGGGTCGCCATGACGGCCTGCGCGACGATGCCCTGGAAGGCTGGGGTGTTCGGGTCGTCGAAGTACAGCGAGAAGAACTGGCTGACGGCGCCGAGGAAGAGGCCCTCGACGACGGCGTAGAGCAGGATCAGCGGCACGCTGAGGGTCTTCTTGAAGGCGATGACGAGACCGAGCACGAGTGTGCCGATCATCCCGCCCATCCACAGCGCGAAGCCCCCGGTCGGGCTGTTCGCCGCGACGGTCCAGCCGATGGCCCCGGTGACGAGGACGATCGCGAAGAGGGCCAGCGTCTTCATGATGACGTCGTCCATCGTGACCCGTCGGGTCTCGACCGGGCCCGCCGCGGGCCGGTTGTAGAGCTCCTGCAGCTGCTCGGCGGTCATCCCCGCGGTGGCCGCCTGCCCTGCCGCGGCCGCCTGGGCCGGCTGGCCCCCGAAGCCGGCGTAGCCGCTCTTGGCGTCCTTCTCGATCCGGTTGAAGGCCGGGTTGCTGGCCATCGTTCCTCCGTGATGGTCAAGGGCGGTGGCGCTCACCGCACGTGTGTATGCAGAGTAGACGTCCACCGGGGTCGCAGTGTTCCCACCCCACCCAGATGGCGCACCCCGACGTGAGGTGTCGCCTCACCCGTTCCGGTCCTGCCGGCCCTCGTTGCCGGTCACGCGCCCCCGACGGGAGTCGAACCCGCACCGGTGGCGATTTTAAGTCGCCTGCCTCTGCCGATTGGGCCACGGGGGCGGTCGCCACTGTAGTGCGAACGCCCTGCGCGGGTCGGGTGCTCAGGGGTCGCCCGGGCAGCCACCTGAGCACCCGATTCCGCGGTCAGGGCGTCGCGCTCGGGCTCGGGGACGCGGCTCGGCGTGGCGCTCGGCACGGCCGACCCCGCGAGCGGCGCCATCTGCGCGGGAGGAGCCCAGGGGCCGTCCTGCTGCGCCCACGGGTCCGCGCCGGGCACGAGGCGCAAGGGGAAGACCGACAGGGCGCGCTCGTCCGGCGGCCAGGCGACCGGCTCCCGGCCCTCGGGGCCGGGCAGCACCGACACGACGTCGGACGACACCTGCAGCGGCTGGCCGAACTGGTCGAAGATCCGCACGTCGTCGACCCGGTGGCCGGTGGCGTCGTACACGAACACGTTGCTGACCTGTTGGCCGTTCGACACGAGTCCGGGCGTCACCTGCTGCTCGAGGACGGCCTGGTCGGAGTAGCCGGAGGAGCCCGACGTGTAGGACGCCAGCATGGGCAGGAGCAGGAGGACGGCGAGCGCGTTCGCAGCGCCCAGCGCGACCCGCAGGCCGGACCCGAGCGGCTCTCGCCGGCGCAGGACGAGCCCCAGCCACATCGACAGGGCCGCTCCGACGAGCGGGAGCAGCAGGTACGCGCCCTGTGCCCAGCACCGACGCCAGCACCCAGCCGGCGACGGCCCCCCGAGCCAGCCACCAGGTCGGTCGCGAGCTCCCGGAGCCAGGGATGCCGGGCCACGAGGTCGTGCGACCCGCGCACCACTCGAGCCGTCCACGGCTCTCGCGCAACGGCATCCGCGACGACGGTCGCCGCGCGCGGTGGCAGCCCGGCCGCGGACCGCAGCTCGGCGGCGTACGCCTCGGGCTGGCCGAGCAGCGCGCCCAGGGTGCCGCCGGACTCGGCCGCCCGCTCGGCGAGGTCGGCCTCCATCCCCGCCGTGAGGTCCTCGACCTCGTCGGCCGGCAGGTCGGCGAGCCAGGCGCGCACCGCCCACACGTAGGCGCGGACGTCCTCCTGCTGACCCGCACTCGATCACCGTCGTGTCGTTCATGACCGCACTCCTGCCTGGTCGAGCAGACCGTCCATCGTCGCGGCGAACGCCGCCCACGTCTTCCCCTGCGTCTCGAGCACCGTGCGCCCCTGGGCGTTGATGCCGTAGTACTTGCGGTGCGGTCCCTCGTCGGAGGGCACGACGTACGAGTTCAGCGCGCCGGCCGAGTAGAGCCGGCGGAGCGTGCCGTAGACCGAGGCGTCGCCCGACCTCCTCGAGCCCGGCGGAGCGCAACCGGCGCACGACGTCGTAGCCGTAGCCGTCCTCCCGGGCCACGACCGCGAGCACCGCGAGGTCGAGCACGCCCTTGACCAGCTGTGTGCCGTCCACCGGCCACCACCCTTCCGTCGTCGTCCGTGCGTTGGTGCGACTCGCACACTACCGCGGATTCCGGATTACCGCATCAACCGCAGCACCTGCGGGGTGTCGCCCGCAGCCGGTCCCCGGATCAGGTGAGCGACAGGGCGATTCCGTCGAGGATGTCGTGCTCCGACGTCACGACCTGCGCGTCGGGCGAGCGCTCGAGCACCCGGGCCAGGACCTCCGACCACACGAGCGCCCCACCGCCGATGACGTCGACCCGCCCCGGGTGGACGTACGGCAGGCCCGCGCGCTCCTCCCGGCTCATGGCGAGCAGCTCACCGCACGCGCGGGTGTGCTCGGATGCCGGTCGCCGGGCGAGGTGCACGGCATCCGGGTCGTAGGCCGCCAGGCGCAGGAGGTGGGCGGTGATCGTCGTGATGCTCCCCGCGACCCCGACGACGGCACCGATACCGGTGAGGTCGACGTCGCGCTCCGCCGCGTCGAGCGCCTCGGCAGACGTCGCGCCGGGCCGCCTCGACCTCGGTCGCGAGGGGCGGGTCCGACCGCAGGTGGCGCTCGGTCAGCCGCACCGACCCCACGTCGACCGAGCGGGCCGCCTCGACGTCGGTCGTCCCCCGGACGAGCTCGGTGGAGCCGCCCCCGATGTCGACGACGACGAACGGGCCCGGGACACCCACGGACGCGAGCTGGGCGGTCGCGCCCGTGAAGGACAGCCGCGC
Organism: uncultured Actinomycetota bacterium; assembly: GCA_963811475.1. Classification (GTDB taxonomy): domain Bacteria; phylum Actinomycetota; class Actinomycetes; order Actinomycetales; family Dermatophilaceae; genus Fodinibacter. Next base: position 2,869 of record CAWERJ010000032.1, on the reverse strand, counting down.
CTCGGTGTCCCCGTCGACCACCTCGACCGCGACGTCGAGGTCGACCTCACGGAAGGCGCGGTGCACCCCGTCGACGAAGTCCGCGGCGTTGCGGGCGTCGCGAGACGCCGAGGTGGCGACGAAGCGCACCCGCTGCACTCCGAGGTCACGGCACTGCGCCGCGTACTCGCGCGTGACGGCCAGGGTGCGCTCCATGGCCTCCGGCGCGATGACACCGGTGCGGTCGATGTCCTGGCCGAGCCGGACGATCTCCATCCGCCGCACGACGTCGGAGAGCGCCCCGTCGTCGCCCACCTCGGCGACGAGCAGGCGGATCGAGTTCGTGCCGCAGTCGACGGCGGCGACCCGCAGCGGCTGGTGACGGTCCGTGCTCACGGCGTGCTCCCGGCATCCGGCGCGTCGGCGGAGCACGGGTGCCGCTCCCACCACGGGTCGAGCAGCTCGAGGGCCTCGTCACCCAGCGGGTTGACGCCCGGCCCCGCGGCGAGGGAGTGCGCGACGAGCACGTGGAGGCACTTGACCCGGGTCGGCATGCCGCCGGCCGAGACGCCGGCGACCTCCGGCACGTCGCCGAGCTGGGCGCGCCGCTCGAGGTAGTCGTCGTGCGCCGCCGTGTACGCGGCCCGCAGGTCGGCGTCGGACCCGAGCCGCTCGCTCATCTCGCGCATGACGCCCCGGCTCTCGAGGGTCGACAGGGCTCCGGTGAGGCGCGGGCACGTCGCGTAGAAGGACGTGGGGAACGGTGTGCCGTCGGGAAGCCGCGGCTCGGTCCGCACGACGTCGGGCTCCCCGCACGGGCAGCGGTGGGCGACCTCGGCGACTCCCGCGGGCCGGGCGGCCGAGCTGGCGCGACACCGCGTCGAGGTCGGCCTGCGCGACGGGCGACAGGCCCGGGCGTGGCGTCACCGGCGCGCTCCGGGCGCGTCGGCGGTGCGGGTGGACTCCCACACGGTCTGGTACCAGGGCAGCGGGTCGTCGGGAGCGGAACCGACCGGCACGGGGTCCTGGCGCCCGGTGCCCGGCTCGGGCTCGGCGTCGAGCACGGTGTACGAGCGCTCGCCCGGCTTGACGAACTTCAGGCGCTGGCGGGCCTGCTGCTCGACGTAGGCCGGGTCGCGCCAGCGGTCGCGCTCCGCCTCGAGCGCCGCGACGTCCTGCTGCTGGCTCGCGACCTTCTCGCGCAGGGCGGCGATGTCCGACCGCTGACCGACGTAGGCCGCGACCGTCGACCCGAGGAGCACGGCGAGGAAGGACAGCACGGCGAGCAAGCACGACGCCCCGGCGGGTGCGCCGGTCACGGGTGGCGCTGCCGAGCCGCCCGCGCCAGCCGGCCGTCGTCGGGCTCCGCGTGGGGGGCGCCGTCGCGCCGGCCCGCGTGCCCGACCGCGCGCGCCCCGCGGGCTGGCGCCGCGGAGGTCGCGACGCCGGGCCGCGGGAGCGCGCGGAGGACATGCCCCGGCTCAGCCCTGCGAGCGGGCGGCGAAGCGCGGGAAGGCGCCTGCGCCTGCGTACACGGCAGCGTCGTCGAGCTCCTCCTCGATGCGCAGGAGCTGGTTGTACTTGGCGACGCGCTCGGAGCGGGCCGGGGCGCCGGTCTTGATCTGGCCGCAGTTCGTCGCGACGGCGAGGTCGGCGATCGTCGTGTCCTCCGTCTCGCCGGAGCGGTGGCTCATCATGCACCGGTACCCGTTGCGCTGCGCGAGCTCGACGGCATCCAGGGTCTCGGTGAGCGAGCCGATCTGGTTGACCTTGACGAGCAGCGCGTTCGCGGTGCCGGTCTCGATGCCGCGGGCGAGCCGCTCGGGGTTGGTGACGAAGAGGTCGTCGCCGACGATCTGCACCTGGGCGCCCATCCGGTCGGTCATCGCCTTCCAGCCGTCCCAGTCGCTCTCGTCGAGCGGGTCCTCGATGGAGACCAGCGGGTACGACGCGACGAGGTCGGCGTAGTAGTCGATCATCTCGGCCGACGTCTTGACCCCGCCCTCGAAGGTGTAGCCGCCCTCGTCGTGGAACTCCGACGCCGCGACGTCGAGGGCCAGCGCGACCTGCTCGCCCGGGGTGTACCCGGCGCGCTCGATGGCGACGAGGATGAGGTCGAGCGCGGCCCGGTTGCTCGGCAGGTTGGGGGCGAAGCCACCCTCGTCGCCGAGGCCGGTGGCCAGGCCCTGCTCCTTGAGGACGCCCTTGAGCGCGTGGTAGACCTCGGCGCCCCAGCGCAGCGCCTCGCGGAAGCTCTCGGCACCGATCGGCGCGATCATGAACTCCTGGATGTCGACGTTGGAGTCGGCGTGGCTGCCGCCGTTGAGGATGTTCATCATCGGGACGGGCAGCACGTGGGCGTTCGGGCCGCCGACGTAGCGGAACAGCGGCAGGTCGGCCGAGTCGGCGGCGGCGCGCGCCACGGCCAGGGAGACACCGAGGATGGCGTTGGCGCCGATCTTCTCCTTGTTGGCGCTGCCGTCGACGGCGAGCATCTCGGCGTCGACGAGGCGCTGCTCGCTGGCCTCGAAGCCGAGCAGCTTCGGGCCGAGCTCGTCGATGACCGCGTCGACGGCCTTCTCGACACCCTTGCCGAGGTAGCGGCCCTTGTCGCCGTCGCGGCGCTCGACGGCCTCGAAGGCACCCGTGGACGCGCCGCTCGGGACGGCGGCGCGCGCGAGCGTGCCGTCGTCGAGGGCGACCTCGACCTCCACGGTGGGGTTGCCGCGCGAGTCGAGGATCTCGCGGGCGCCTACTGCCTCGATGCTGGCCACGCCGGACTCCTGGTGGTGTTGGGGGGTGGGTCTGGGGTTCGCTCGCGAGCCTAGCCCTCGGCACCCGGCATCCCCCCGACCGACCCGCGTGCCGGACGGCCCGGCCGCGCGCGTTG
>CAWERJ010000031.1:0-18637 GCA_963811475.1 uncultured Actinomycetota bacterium | reverse complement strand
GTGCGCCATGGCGTCGATTCAACCGGGGGAGGGGGGCGGTTTCGTCGTCAGGATGTGCCGACGGACCATCGGTCCGACGGCCGATGTCGCCACGCCTGGACGCCGGGTGGGCGCGTGCCGGCGAGCCACACCATCCCCTCCTGTCACTCGCTCCCCTGCGCGCTTTCCAGGGTTCACCGCTACGGTGGATGTGTGTCGTCCCTGCGGACGGCGCACCCACCGACGGCGTGCGAGCGCTGGAGAAGCGACCTTGGAGGCTCGGATGGCGACGGACTACGAACGCATCGGCGGTGGGGCCGCGGTCTCGGCCGTGGTCGACGCCCTGTACGACAGGCTCACGGTGGACCCGCAGGTCGGGCACTACTTCGAGAACGTGTCGCTGCCCGACCAGAAGCGGCACATGACGCTCATGCTCACCAAGGTGCTCGGGGGGCCCGACACCTACGGCGGCCGCCCGCTCGACGTCGCCCACCAGCCGCTCGGCATCACCGATCCCGACTACGACCGGGTCGGCGCGACGCTCATGGGGATCCTCGGTGACGTCGGCGTGCCCGACGACATCCAGGGCCGGGTCGTCGACGTGCTGGGGGCCGTGCGGCCGCAGGTCGTCCACCAGTCCTGAGCCCCGGCTCCCCGACCCCCGAAGGACCGTACGCGTGGACACCGCCCGGTTGAAGCAGACGTGGACCGAGGTCACGACGCACGGTGACGACGTCGCGTCCTACTTCTACGCCCACCTCTTCGTCACGCACCCCGAGCTCCGCGCGCTGTTCCCCCTGGTGATGAGCGCGCAGCGCGACCGGCTGGTCGGCGCGCTCGGCCGCATCGTCAGCTCGGTCGACGACCTCGGCTCGGTCGTGCCGTTCGTGGAGCAGCTCGGGCGCGACCACCGGCGGTTCTCCGTGGTGCCCGAGAACTACGACGCGGTCGGTGCCTCCCTGCTCTGGACGCTCGCGCACTTCCTCGGCGACCGCTGGACCCCGGAGGTCGCCGCCGACTGGGCGGCGGCGTACGGCGTGGTGGCGACGACGATGGTGGGCGCCGCCGAGCAGGCCGAGGGCGAGCAGCCCGCGTGGTGGGACGCCGAGGTCCTCTCCCGCAACCGGATCAGCCGCGAGATCGCGATGTTCACCGTGCGCCCGGGCGAGCCGCTGGAGTACGCCGCGGGCCAGTCGATGGCCATGTCGATCCCCCACGTGCCGCGGTCCTGGCGCTTCTACACCCCGGCCAACGCCCGGCGCGAGGACAACACCATCGACCTGCACGTGGCGGTGCTCGCGGGCGGCTCGGTCAGCGGCCCCTTCGTCCGCAAGGTCGCCCCCGGTGAGGTCATCCGCATCGGTGCCCCGGTCGGCACCGCCCTGCTCCTCGAGCCCGACGACGACGCCGACCTGCTCCTCGTCGCCGGCAACACCGGCATCGCGCCCTTCCTCGCCCTGCTCGACGACATCCGGCGCTGGCACGCCGAGGGCGGCCCGAGGCGCCGGGTGCGCCTCGTGCACGGGGTTCGCTTCCCGTGGAACCTGTACGCCGGCCCACGGCTCGACGAGCTGTCGGGTGAGGACTGGTTCACGTACACGCCCGTGATCTCCGACGACCCCACCTACCCGGGTCGGCGGGGTCTCGTCGGGACCGTGGCGGCCGAGCTGGCGTTCGACGGCCGGTACCACGCCCTCGTGTGCGGGTCCCCGCTCATGGTCGCCCACAGCAAGGCCATGCTCGAGGCGCTGCCCAAGCCCCCCGAGTCCATCCGGTTCGAGGAGTTCGCCGCCGTGCCCGTCACGGCCGACGCCAGCACGACGGAGCCGTCAGCAGCCCAAGGAGGTTCGTGATGAGCGACACCCAGCACGACGAGGCGGTCGAGGTGGACGCCGAGGCGACGGCCGAGCGTGACCGGCGCGAGTCGCGCGAGCTCGCCTACCAGGAGGTCAGCCTGCGGGCCGTGGAGCTGCTGGCCGGTGCCCAGCGCGCCGCCGACGAGGCAGTCGCCGAGGCGCAGTCCTACGCCCGCGACCTCGAGGAGACCGCGCGCGAGCAGTACCGCCACATCCTCCAGCGGGCGCACGACGCGGCACGTGCCGCCGGCGGCGATCCAGCGGCCGACGACCTCCCGGCCGGCGCCGCGGCGACCTCGGATGCCGGGTCCGGGCTCGACGGCCGTCAGCTCGAGTACGTGCGCACCTACGCCCGGGTGGCCCACACCCAGCTCGCCGCGGTGCTCGGGGCGCTGTCCGACGAGCTCGACCGGCTCGCCGAGCTCGCGAACGGCACCTCGCCGTCGGCGGCCGACGTGCTGTCGGAGCCGCCCGCCGACGAGCGCTCGCAGCTGGACGGCGGCGGGAACCACGACGGGCACGACCACCGCGACCACTACCACGACGGACCGGACGCGCACGGCTGAGGACCATCCGCCGGCGCCAGCACTCCGAGCTCTCGGGGACCGTCAACGGCGACCATCCTGACCGGCCGCACCGCTGGCAGCGCCCGCCCATCGGTGCCACGGTGGTCGGGTGTTCGACGACGCCGCGGCCTACGACCGGTTCATGGGCCGGTGGAGCGTCCTGCTCGCTCCCCGGTTCCTCGACGTCGCGCGCCTGGGTGCGCCCACCGCCGTGCTCGACGTCGGCACGGGTACCGGCAACCTCGCCCGCGCGGTGGCCGACCGTTGGCCGGAGTGCGAGGTCGTGGGGGTCGACCCCTCACCGGCGTTCGTCGCCGCGGCTCGGGACCGCGCGGTAGGAAAGGGCAGGGTGCGCTTCGAGCTGGGCGACGCCCTCGACCTCCCCCTTCCCGACCGCTCCGTCGACGCGGCGCTCGCCCTGCTGGTGCTGACCTTCGTCCCGGACGCCGCCCGGGCCGTCGCAGAGATGGCGCGCGTCACCCGCCCCGGAGGGGTGCTGGCGGCCGTGGTCTGGGACTACGGCCGGGGCATGAGCATGGTCCGGGTGCTCTGGGACGCCGCCGCCCGGCTCGACCCCACCGTCGCCGGACAGGACGAGGCGGTGGTGCCCCTCGCCCGCCCGGGCGGCCTGGCGGACCTCTGGCGGCGCACCGGGGTCGACGGCGTCGAGGACGGTGCGCTCGAGGTCACCCGCCGCTTCGCCTCGTTCGACGACTACTGGATGCCGTTCCTCGGTGGCCAGGGGCCGGCGGGTGCGTACGTCGCGGGACTGCCGGATGCCGGCCGCGCCGCCCTGCGCGCCGCGATCGCCGACGAGCTGGGGCCGGGTCCGTTCGAGCTCACGTCGCGGGCCTGGTGGGTGCGTGGCACCGCGTCCGGCTGACGGTCAGGCGTGCGGGAAGGACGTCGTCGCCGGGCCCTCGAGCTCGGCCCGGTGGTTGCGGATGAGATGGAGGTTGCGGTCCCGCAGGTGGTCGAAGCCCTGGGTGATGTTGGAGCCGGGCGTCAGGGACGACAGGGCCTGCGCGGGGTCGAGCCGAGCCGACACCCACCCCTCGTGCGTGGCGGCCTTGGCGACGATGTGGCCGATCGGGGTGACGATGTGGGAGTTGCCGAAGTAGAGCACCCCGGCAGGGTCGCTGCCGACGGCGTTGGCCCCGACGACGTAGACGTGGTTGTCGTAGGCGCGCGCCCGCGACGTCAGCTCCCAGATGTCGGCCGAGCGCAGCAGCGCCGACGGGCGGCAGATGACCTCTGCGCCCTGCACCGCCTGGATCCGGGCCAGCTCCGGGTAGTCGCCGTCGAAGCAGATCATCATGCCGATCCGGCCGAGCTCGGTGTCGCAGACGGTCACCGTGTCGCCGGGAGTCACCCAGCCGCCGCCGGAGACGGCCTCGGTGCAGAACGGGTGCGTCTTGCGGTAGACCCCGAGCAGCTCCCCGGCCGGGTCGACGAGCACCGAGGCGTTGTGGACCACGTCCGGCGTCGGCCCGCGCTCGTACGTCCCGGCCACGAGGTGGATTCCGAGCTCGGCCGCGACGTCGCGCAGCGGCTCGACGACCGGGCCGGGCAGCCCGGACACGAGCTCCCACAGCTGCTCGGTCGGGCACCCTGGCGTGAAGCCGGTCGTCGCGGACTCGGGCAGGACGACGAGCTCGGCACCGGTCGCCTCGACGCACCGGCGGGTGATGTCGACGAGCTTGTCGAGGTTGGCCGACACGGACTCGGCGGTGAGCGGCCCCGGGACCGGGGCGACCTGGACGGCGGCCGCGGTGAAGGCCCGCATCAGCGCCGCCGCCCGATCTTCGCCCCGAGCGCGACGCCGGCCAGGGCGATGAGCCCCCCGACGAGCACGCCCACCGCGAAGCCGGCCCCGTTGTCAAGGCTCAGGCTGGCGTTCGCGGTCGCCGCCCGGCCGGGGAAGACGGCGCCGGATGCCGGTGCCGTGCCTTCCGCTCCCGCCGCGGCTTCCGCCGGCTCGCCACCGACCGGCGGCAGCCCGGCGATGTCGCGGTCGAGCGCGGTGAAGAACTCCCCCGCCATCTTCTTCGTGACACCGGTGAGCATGCGCTGCCCGACCCCGCCGATCGCCCCGCCCACGGAGGCGTCGGCGTCGTAGGTGAGCTCGGTACCGCCACCCGCCGCGGGAACCAGCTGGACCTTGACGTCCGCATCGATGGTGCCGGGGGCACCGGCACCGGACGCCCGCATGGTGAGTGAGTGAGGGGCGACCTTGTCCGCGAGCGACACCTCGCCCGCGTACGTGCCCTTGATCGCGGCGACCCCGGCGGTGACCGACATCGCGTAGCGGTCCTCGTCGACCGCCGTCAGGGTGTGGCACCCCGGGATGCAGCGTGCGAGCACCGCGGGGTCCTGGATCGCCTGCCACACCTGGTCGACGGGGGCGTCCAACGTGGAGCTGCCGGAGATCTTCATCGCGAACCTTCCTGGATGGGAACGGCGGACGTGCTGGAGGCGTGACGGCGGCGCAGCTCCCAGAGCTCGGAGGGGCTGATCGGCATGGAGCGGATGGAGAAGCCCTCGGCGTCCTCGAGGGCCGAGGCGATCACCGCCGACACCGGGATGGTCCCCGCCTCACCGGCCCCCTTGATCCCGAGGGGGTTGAGCGGGCTGGGGGTCTCGAGGTGGTCGGTCTCGACGTGCGGCACCTCGGAGGCGTACGGCATGAGGAAGTCCATGAAGGACGCGTTGAGCAGCTGGCCCGACTCGTCGTAGACCATCCGCTCGTACAGCGCCCCGCCGACGCCCTGGGCGACGCCGCCGTGCACCTGCCCCTCGACGATCATCGGGTTGACCATGACCCCGCAGTCGTGGACGACGCAGTAGCGCAGGATGCGGATCTCCGCGGTGACGGGGTCCGTCTCCACGACCGCCGCGTGCATGCCGTTCGCGAAGGTCGCATGGGTCGGCGAGTAGAAGTCCCGGCCCTCGAGGCCGGGCTCCTCGTCGTCGGCCACGGGGGGCTTGTCGGGGTCGAAGGTGCCGGCGAACTGGGTGGCGGCCTGCGCTGACGCGTCGAAGGCATAGCGCAGCGGGTTCGAGAGGACCGCGACCGTCGACAGGTCGATCGACGTCCCGGGCGCGCCGATGACGGAGACGACGCCGTCCTCGACCTCGAGGTCGTCGGTCGACACCTCGAGCGCGTCGGCGGCGATCCGGAGCGCCTTGGCGCGCACCACGCGCGCGGCCAGGGCGACGGCGTTGCCGGACATCACCGCTCCGCGGGAGGCGAACGTGCCGACGGCGTACGGCATCCGACGGGTGTCACCAGTGGTCACGTGTACGTCCTCCAGCCGCACCCCGAGCTCGTCGGCAACGATCTGGGCCAGGATCGTCTGGTGCCCCTGGCCCTGGGTCGTCAGGCCGGTGGCGACGTTGACCCGCCCGCTCGTCTCGACGTGCACGTGCCCGCCCTCGTAGGGGCCGACGCCGGTGCCCTCGACGTAGCACCCGATGCCGAGGCCGACGCGGCGTCCCTCGCGCTCGGCCTGCTCGCGGTAGGCGGCGAAGTCGTCCCAGCCGACGAGCGCCTTGAGCTTGGCCAGGGATGCCGGGAAGTCCCCCGAGTCGTAGCGCAGCGGCCGTCCGTCCTGGAACATCAGCCCCTGGTCGAAGGGCATCTCGTCGGGCTGGATGAAGTTGCGGGACCGCACCTCGGCGCGGTCGAGGCCGACGTGCGCCGCGACGGCATCCATGGTCCGCTCCATGGCGAAGCACCCCTGGGGGCGGCCCGCCCCCCGGTACGGCGTCACGAGCACGGTGTTGGTGTAGAGGGACCAGAACTCGACCCGGTAGGCGCCCGGCTTGTAGGGCCCGAGCAGCTGGGTGGCGGTGATGATCGGGACGATGATCCCGTAGGGGGTGTAGGCGCCGTTGTCGTGCCAGAACCGCACGTCGAGCGCGAGGATCCGGCCGTCGTCGTCGAAGCCGACGGTGACCTCCTGCAGCTGGCCGCGCTCGTGCGCGCTCGACACGAAGTGCTCGCGACGGTCCTCGGTCCACGTGACGTCACGCCCGAGGTTGCGCGCGGCCCACGGCACGAGCACCTCCTCGGGCCACGGGTGCATGATCTTGACCCCGAAGCCGCCGCCGACGTCGGGTGCGACGCACTCGACCTTGGCGAGCGGCATCCCGAGCTTGGCGGCGACCGCTGCGCGGACCCCGGTCGTCGTCTGGGTCGAGGAGTAGAGGCGCAGCGACTCGTCGTCGGTGTCCCAGCGCGCGTAGACGCCCCGGCCCTCGAGCGGGGTGGACGCGCTGCGCTCGATGGCGAGGTCGAGGGTCAGCGTGTTCGGGGCGGCGGCCATGGCCGACTCCACGTCGCCGACCTCCTGGAGCAGGTGGGCGCTGACGTTGCCGGGGGCGTCGGCGTGGACGAGCGCGTCGCCGGAGCGGGCCGCCTCGATCCCCACGACGACGGGCAGCTGCTCGTACAGGACCCGGATCCGCCCCGCCGCGTCCTCGGCGACGTAGCGGTCCCGCGCGACGACCATGACGACCGCCTCGCCGACGTGGTTGACCTCGTCCTTCGCAAGGGCGTAGCCGGTGCGGGCGTGGGTCAGCGCGGGGTGGGGGATGAGCACGGGCAGGGGCTCGGCGACCCGGCCGGGCAGGTCGTCCCACGTGTAGATCGCCTCGACGCCGTCGACCTCCCAGGCGTCGCCGATCTCGACGTCGACGACGCGCGCGTGGGCGTGCGGGCTGCGCACGAACGCCGCGGCCAGTGCGCCGTGCCCGAGGTCGTCGAGGTAGCGACCGTTGCCGGTGAGCAGCCGTGGGTCCTCGCGGCGCTGCACCCGCTCGCCGAGCTGCCGGGTGCTCACCGGGCCACCTCGCTCTCGCTGCCCTCCGGCGTACCCGAATCGACCAATTGGTCGATCTCGGTACGTCGGATCTCGGCGGCCCGGCAGACGGCGCGCACGATGTTCTGGTAGCCGGTGCACCGGCACAGGTTGCCGGAGATGGCCTCGCGCGCCTCGTCGGCTGTGGGGTCCGGGTGCTCGTCGAGGTAGGCCGTGATCGTCGTGACGAAGCCGGGCGTGCAGAACCCGCACTGCAGCGCGTGGCACTCGGCGAAGGCCTGCTGCACCGGGCTCAGTGCCGCGGGGTCGTGGCCGATGCCCTCGACGGTCGTCACCTCGTGGCCCTGCGCCGAGATCGCGAACATCAGGCACGACCGCACCGGCCGCCCGTCGACGAGCACGGTGCACGCGCCGCAGACGCCGTGCTCGCAGCCGACGTGGGTTCCGGTGAGCCCGAGGTCGTGGCGCAGGAAGTCGGAGAGCAGCCGCCGCGCGGGGGCCGGCGCGGAGCGCACGACGCCGTTGACCCGCAGCCGGATGCCGTGCAGCGGCTCGACGTCGGCGGCCGCCCCGCCGGTCGGCTCGCTCATGCCGCCCCCTCGACGTCGGACCGGTCCATCGCCGTCGCCAGTGCCCTTCGGGTGAGCTCGGCGACGAGCATCCGACGGTAGTCGGCCGTCGCGTGGATGTCGGCCTCCGGGTCGACGTGGTCGCGCACGAGCTCGGCGACTCCCTCGCCGACCGGTGCCGCGGCATCCGCACCGGCGAGGGCGGGGGAGAGGTCGAGGACCGTGGGGACGGGGGTGACGGAGACGAAGGACGCCCGGGCGGCGCGCACGACCCCGGCCTCGAGCTCGACCGCGACGGCGACGCCGGCGACGGCGTAGTCGCCCCGTCGTCGCGAGGACTCGGCGAAGGCCGTGCGGGTCCCGGGGGTGAACCGGCCGAAGCGCACGGCCTCGACGAGCTCGTCGTGGTGCAGCGTCGTCTCGAGCGGGCCCTCGAAGAAGTCGGCTGCCCGGATCTCGCGTCGCCCCCCGGCGCCGACCGCCTCGACGACGGCTCCGGTGAGGACGGCGACGGCCGGCATCTCGCCGGCGGGGTCGGCGTGGGCGATGGACCCGACGGTCGTGCCGCGGTTGCGGATCGCGGGGTGGGCCACGTGGCGCAGCGCCTGCCCGAGCAGGGGCAGGGCGGTGCGCGCCCCCTCGTGCCGCTCGAGCTCGGCGTGGCGCACCAGGGCGCCGACCCGGACCCACGCGTCGGTGACGTGCACGGCATCCAGGCCCGTCGACGCCGTTGATGTCGACGAGGTGACCGGGGCTCGCCAGGCGCATGTTGAGCACCGGGATGAGGCTCTGCCCGCCGGCGAGGACCTTGCCGTCGTGCCCGACCTCGGCGAGCACGCGCACCGCCTCGTCGACGGTGCGCGGCCCGTGGTGCACGAACGGTGCCGGTTTCACGTGGTCGATCCTGCCTGTTCGACGGGTCGGGGGAAAGGCACCGCCCCACCCCGGGGATCGAGCCCTCGGGTGGGGCGGGTGCTGCCGACCGTCAGGGACGGCGGTCGCGCTCGGGGTCGCGCTCGCCGGGGACGCCGGGGTAGCCCTCCTGGTAGAGGTCGTCGACCCCGTCGCTGTCACCGTAGGTGTAGTCGCCCACGGCGATGAGCGCGCCGTCGGCCCGCTCGCGCAGCTCCTTGGGGGCGATCGCCCGCGCCAGGTGGTAGCCGCCGATGGCGACGATGGTGCCGAGGGAGATGCCCTCGAGCGAGAAGTCCTCGGTGATGTCGACCTTGACGTTGCCGATGCCGATGATGATGCCGGCGGCGATGGGCACGAGGTTGACGGGGTTGCCGAAGTCGACCCCGTTCTCCTTCCAGATCTTCGCGCCGAGCAGGCCGATCATGCCGTAGAGCACGACGGTGATGCCGCCGAGGACACCGCCCGGGATCGAGGCGACGAGGGCGCCGAACTTCGGCGACAGGCCGAAGAGGATGGCGACCGCCGCGGCGACGTAGTAGGCGGCGGTGGAGTACACACGGGTCGCCGCCATGACGCCGATGTTCTCGGCGTAGGTCGTCGTCGGGGAGCCGCCGACGGACGAGGCGAGGGCGGTGCCGAACCCGTCGGCGGCGATCGCCCGGCCCATGACCGGGTCGAGGTCGTGCCCGGTCATCTCGGCGACGGCCTTGACGTGGCCGGTGTTCTCGGCGATGAGCGCGATGACGGCGGGCAGGACGAGGAGGATCGCGGCGACGCTGAAGCTCGGGGTGTGCCACCCGACCACCTCCTTGCCGTCGGCGGCGACGAGGGTACGCGCCGGGAAGCCGAGCCAGGCGGCATCCGCCACGGCGGAGGTGTCCCAGCGCAGGTGCTCCGTGGCCTGGGTCGCGCCGCCGAGCACCGAGGTGATCGGCCCGACCGTCGCGTCGAGCAGCCACGACAGCGCCGTGCCGAAGATGAGGGCGAGGAAGACGGCGATGCGGCTGATGAACCCACGGAAGGCGACGGCGGCGACGATCGTGAAGAGCATCGTCGCGAGCGCGACCCACTGGTCCTGCGGCCAGTAGATCCCCGCGACCACCGGCGCGAGGTTGAACCCGATGAGCATGACGACGGCGCCCGTGACGACCGGGGGGAGCACCTTGTGGAGGACCGCGGAGCCGGCGACGTGGATGAGCAGGCCGACGGCGAGGAGGACCAGGCCGGCGACGAGGATCGCGCCGGTGACCTCGGCGGAGTCGCCGCCGTTGGCCCGGATCGCCGCCACCCCACCGACGAACGCGGCGGAGGTTCCGAGGTAGCTCGGCACCTTGCCCTCGACGATGAGGAGGAAGGCGATCGTCGCGATGCCGCTCATCATGATGGCGAGCTGCGGGTTCAGGCCCATGACGAGCGGGAACACGAACGTCGCGCCGAACATCGCGACGACGTGCTGGGCTCCCAGCCCGACGGTCTTGCCCCACGACAGGCGCTCGTCCGGCGCCACCACCTCGTGGGGCCCGAGCGCGCGCCCGTCACCCTTCAGCGTCCAACCCAAGCCCAGCGCCATGGCATTGCCTCTCTGAGGAGTGCGGGCTCGCCGCGCAGCGTGACGCGGCTCACCACCGTGATACAGGACCGTAGTGACCGCGTCTCGCGACACCCTCAGCAATCCTTGACATCGGGATGCCGGTTCCTTTGGCAGACCCTCGACGTCGACCGGCGGGTGCCGGCTCAGATGCCGCGCATCTGGTGGACGCGCAGGGCGAGGGAGAGCGTGAGCCGCAGCTGAGCGTCGGAGGTGAAGGGGCCGAGCATCCGCTCGAGCTTGGCGATGCGGTAGCGCAGCGTGTTGTAGTGGAAGAACAGCCGGCGCGCGGTCTCGGCGACGTTGAGGTTGGTGTCGAGCAGCACCGACAGCGTGCGGCGCAGGTCGGCGTACTCGGGCGAGTCGTCGGACGCCAGCTCGCCGAGGGACTCGTCGACGAACCGCCGGAGGTCCGCGCCGTCGGGGATGAGGGCGAGCAGCCGGTAGATGCCGAGCCCGTCGAAGTGGGTGAGTGCCGAGACGCCGTGCATCTGCCGACCGACGTGCACCGCCCTGAGCGCCTCGTCGTACGCGGCGGGGAGGCCGGTGACCGAGGTGACCACCCGCGAGACGCCGGTGGAGAAGGTGCGCCGGCCGCCGCCACCGTCACCCCGGACGACCTTCGCGACCTCCGAGACGGCTCGCATCACGGTGTCGGTGTCGGCCGCCGCGTCGACCGGGAGCAGCGTGACGACCTCCTGGCTGAACCCGGCGACGGGGGCGCGCGGGTCGCGGGCGCGGACCGCCTGGACCCACGCCCGGACGAACCGCTCCTGCAGCGAGCGCACCTCGTCCGGCGCCCGGGTCGTCTCGGCGTCGTTCTCGTCCGTCTCGGCGACGACGACGACCATCGGCCGGGCGATGTCCCAGCCGATCGACGCGGCGTGCGACACGGCATCCGCCGAGTCACCCGCGCGGCCGGCGAGGGCGTCGCGCAGGAACTCCGCGCGGTACTTGCCCTCCACCGCGGCCACGGCCTGCTCCTTGGTGATGGCCAGGGCCGCGACCGTGGCCGCCCGCTCGAGCATGTGGACGTCAGCCGCGGTCAGCGGGCGCTGCGGCGAGAAGGCCCCGAGCAGCCCGTGGTCGGATGACCCGGCGACGATCTTGACGAACGCGCGGGTGCTCGCGGCCGAGGCCGGGTCGCGCGGCCCGACCGGTTCGCTCTCGACGACGAGCCGGCCGGTGCGGTCGAAGCAGCCGAGCGCGCGGGCCTGCTCGATGTCGTCGTCGGCACCCGCCATCGCGAGCACCCGGCCGTCGGTCGTCGTGACGACGGCCGCCCCGGAGAAGAAGCCGGCGACCGCGTCGCAGAGCTCGGCCAGCGAGCCCCCGGCGAGCACGATGCGCACGAGCACGCGGTGCACCTCGTCCTCGCGCTGCAACAACGCGGCCTGGCGCTCGACGACGGCCGCGAGGGCCTCCGCGCGCGCCGTCGGGTCCGTCGGGCAGGTCGTCGGTCCCGAGCGCGGCGTGGGCCGCCGAGGTCAGGGCCAGGGAGCCGGGTGCGGCGGATGGCAAGGTCTGTGTGGCCAGGGTCGGATCGTTGGCAACATTGACCATCCGGTCACTGTAGACCCCTCGATAGCGTCGCTCCATGCGAGCGCCGACGACCCCGCCGAGGGGGGTGCTGCCGGCGGCCACCTCGACGCTCGTCGCCGGGCTCGTGGCCGCCACCCCGGTGCGCTCGACGGTGCTCGCCGTGCACCGCTTCGCCCTCTACCTCGACGTGGGCGGGCGGGTGCTCCCGGTCGTCACCGCGGATGCCGTGCCGCTCCCGACCGCGGTCCGCCTCGCCCTGCCCTCCCGTGCGGTGGCGTGGGGTGTCGCCGCCGGCGACGAGGTGAGGGTCGGGGGTGGGCGGGTCGCCCTGCCGGCGCTCGACGTCGTGGCGGCGCGCTCGTGGCGGCCGGCCCGCGTCCGTCGAGCCGATCCCCGAGTCGGGTGCTCAGCTGGTCGCCAGGGCAGCCACCTCGGCACCCAACCCGACGAGCTCGCCCGCGTGCTGGCGAGCGCGCCCGGCGGGCCTGCGAGCAGGGCGAGGAGTATGCGTCGCTCGCCGACGGCATCCGTGCCGTGGTCTCCAGCCTTGGGTGCTCAGGTGGTCGCCAGGGCAGCCACCTGAGCACCCGACTCCCCGAGGTCGGGGCGGCGGTCGGGGCCCTCGTCGGGCGCGGGGCCGGGCTGACCCCCTCCGGCGACGACGCCCTCGCCGGTGCGCTGCTCGTGGCCCGCGCGCTCGACGGCGGTGACGCGATGGCGGATGCCGTCCGCGCCCGGCTCGGTGCCACCACCGCCGTGTCGGCCGCCCTGCTCGACGCCGCGGCTGACGGCTACGCGGCCCGGCCGGTCGTGACCCTCGTCGACGCGGCCGTCGCCGGCGACGCGGCTGCCGTCGTCGCGCGCCCTTCCCGGCGTGCTCGCCATCGGCCACACGTCCGGTCGTGACACGGTGGCCGGCATCCGAGCCGCCCTCGACGCGCTGGGCTCTCGAGCTGGGTGCTCACGCGGCTGCCAGGACGACCACCTGAGCACCCAACTCGAGAAGACCAGGGCAGGGAGCGCCGCGTGACGACGCACGTCGAGCTGCGCCGGGGCGCCTACCACGACTCGGTGAGCCTCATGCAGGTCTCGCGCGCGGTCGGCGCGGCCCCCGGCGTGGCGGCCGCGCAGGTGGCGATGGCGACCGAGCTCAACGTCGACGTGCTGCGCGGCATGGGCTTCGCCGTGCCGGACGAGGCCGGGCCGAACGACCTCGTCGTCGCGATCCGGGCGGACGACGCCGACGGCCTGGATGCCGGTCTGGCGGCGGTGACCGACGCGCTCGCCGGGCTGCGGGGCACCGGCGACGCCGGCGGTGGAGGCGACGACGAGGTCCCGCCGCGCACCCTCGGCTCCGCCGCCGCTCGTTCGGGGGCCACCCTCGCCGTGGTCTCGGTCCCCGGCCAGCACGCTGTCACGGAGGCGTTCGACGCCATCGGGTCAGGGCTGAGCGTGATGCTGTTCTCCGACAACGTCTCCGTCGACGACGAGGTGCGGCTCAAGGAGGCCGCGGCCGCCGCCGGCGTGCTCGTCATGGGGCCCGACTGCGGCACCGCCCACGTCGGTGGGGTGGCGCTGGGCTTCGCCAACGTCGTGCGAGCCGGATCGGTGGGGGTCGTCGCGGCATCGGGTACCGGCGCCCAGCAGGTCATGTGCCTGCTCGACGCCGCCGGGGTCGGTCTCAGCCACTGCCTCGGGGTGGGCGGTCGCGACCTCAAGGCCGCCGTCGGGGGGCGCTCGACCCGGCAGGCGCTCGCGGCCCTGGCCGAGGACCCCGCCACCGAGAGCGTGCTGATGGTGTCGAAGCCGCCGGACGACGCGGTGCTCGCCGACCTCGAGGCCCGGGCCACCGAGCTCGGGCTGCGGGTGCACTGGGCGGTGCTCGGCCCGGGCCGCCCCGACCTCACGGCCGCCGTCGAGGGCTTCCTCGTCGCCGAGGGCCACCCGGTGCCCACCTGGCCGGTCACCCGTGCGGAGCCCGACGACCCCGCCCTGACACCCGGGCCTTCGCTGCGCGGCCTGTTCTGCGGCGGCACCCTGGCCGACGAGGCCATGACGGTCGCGGAGGTGACGCTCGGCGGCATCCGCAGCAACATCGCCCACTCTCCCGACCTCGAGCTGGGGGCCGACCTCACCGACTCCGGCCACGTCGTCATCGACTTCGGCGACGACGGCCTCACTCGGGGTCGCGCCCACCCGATGATCGACCCGACGCTGCGGATGGAGCGGATCGCGCGCGAGGCCACCGACCCCACCTGCGGGGTGCTGCTGCTCGACCTGGTGCTCGGTCATGGGGCCCACCCCGACCCCGGCGGCGAGCTGGCGGATGCCGTGCGCTCGGCCCGCGCGACGGCCTCCGCCGACGGCCGCGCGCTCCCGGTCGTGGTGTCGCTCACCGGCACCGATGCCGACCCGCAGGACCGGTCACGGTGCGCCGCGGTGCTGGCCGAGGCGGGCGCCTCGGTGTTCCTCTCCAACGCCGCCGCGACCCGGCACGCCGTGCACCTGCTGGAGCCGCACCGATGACCGCCTCCTCGCGCCCGCCCCTGCGCGGTCTGCTCGAGACGGACCCCGTCGTCGTGACCGCGGGGGTGTCGCTGCTCGCCGACGCCCTGCGCGACCAGGCCGTGCCCGTGACCGAGGTGCGGTGGCAGCCGCCCCCGGCCGGAACCGAGGGCGACCTCGCCCGGGTCATGGGCGACCCGCGCCGCGCGGCCGCCAACGCGCTTGGCCTTCGAGCGGATGACGACCGCCGAGGCCGTTCTCGTCGACGTGCTGCCCGCGTCCGAGGCGCTCGGCCTCGAGCGCGGCACCTTCCTGCACGCCGGCCCGCCGCTGGAGTGGGAGCGCGCGAGCGGCCCGATGCGGGGCGCGCTCATCGGCGCGGTGCTCTTCGAGGGGCTCGCCGACACCGCCGAGGACGCCGAGAGGCGGCTCGCCGCAGGGGAGTTCGGGCTCGAGCCGTGCCACCACCGTGGCGCGGTCGGGCCGATGGCGGGCGTCGTCAGCCCGTCGATGTGGATGTACGCCCTGCGCGACGACCTGCACGGCCACGACTCGTGGTGCTCCCTCAACGAGGGTCTGGGCAAGGTGCTGCGCTACGGCGCCTACGGCCCCGAGGTCATCGAGCGGCTGCACTGGATGACCCGGGTGCTCGGGCCGATCCTGCGCCAGGCCGTGCGCTCGACCGGCCCGGTCGACATCCGCGCGATCCTCGCCCAGATGCTCCAGATGGGCGACGAGGGCCACAACCGCAACCGCGCCGGCTCGCTCATGCTGCTGCGCGAGCTGCTGCCCGGCATGATCACCGCCGACGCCTCCTCCGCCGACGTCGCCGAGGCGGTGCGCTTCTCCGGGGCCAACGAGCACTTCTTCCTCAACCTCGGGATGCCGGCCTGCAAGCTCGCGACCCGCGCGGCGGAGGGAATCCCCGGCTCGACGGTCGTCACGGTCATGGCCCGCAACGGCACCGACTTCGGCATCCGGGTGTCGGGCACCGGTGACCAGTGGTTCACCGGGCCGGCCAACACGCCGGAGGGGCTGTTCCTCGGCGACTTCGGCCCGGAGGACGCCAACCCCGACATCGGCGACTCGGCGATCACCGAGACCGGGGGCATCGGCGGGTTCGCGATGGCGGCGGCCCCGGCGATCGTGCGCTTCGTCGGGGGTGACGTGCCGTTCGCGCTGCGGACCACCCGCACGATGTACGAGGTCACCACCGGCGAGCACCCCGTCTACCAGGTGCCGATCCTCGGCTTCCGCGGCACGCCCACCGGCATCGACGTCACGAAGGTGGTGCGCACCGGCATCCTGCCGCAGATCAACACCGGGATGGCCGGGCGCGTGGCGGGTACGGGCCAGGTGGGCGCCGGGCTGGTCACGCCACCGGCCGAGTGCTTCCCGGCGGCCCTGGCAGCCCTCGCCGCCGCCGTCCCCGCCTGACCGGAAAGGACACCTTCACCGTTGACGACGCCCACGGCCGGGCCTACCGTCGACGGATCACCTGGGAGCGCTCCCACGGTGCCCCCAACATCATCAGGGAGGGTCCGATGTCAACGACGACACGACTGCTGGGGGCGCTCGCCGCCGGCGCCGCGCTCGTGCTCAGCCCGCTGGCCGTCACGTCCGCCACCGCCGCCGGTGAGGCCATCCCTGACGGCACACAGTTCTACGTGCCCCAGCTCCAGCACTACCAGGACGCCCTGCGGCAGGTGGCCGCGCTCCGTGCCGCGGGCGACCGCGAAGCCGCCGCCGACATCTCCGCGATGATCCGCACGCCGCAGGCCGTGTGGCTCACCGGTGACAGCCCCGCCCAGGTCGAGCGCGAGGCCCGCCAGGTGACCCACCGGGCGGCCGGCAAGGGTGAGATGCCGGTGCTCGTCGCCTACAACGTGCCGTTCCGTGACTGCGCGCAGTACTCGGCCGGAGGCGCCACGAGCGTCGCCGAGTACGAGGCCTGGATCGACGCCGTCGCCGCCGGCATCGGGGACCGCGACGCCGTGGTCCTCCTCGAGCCGGACGGGCTGGGCATCATCCCCTGGTACACCACCATCAACGGGGACCAGGAGTGGTGCCGCCCTGCCGAGGCCGACGCCGACAGCGCGGCGAACGACCGCTTCGCCATGCTGAACCACGCCGTCGACGCGCTCGGCGCGAACTCGAACACCCGCGTCTACCTCGACGGTACGCACAGCGCCTGGCTCGGGGTCGGTGACGCCGCCGACCGGCTCGACCGGGCGGGAGTCGCACGGGCCGACGGGTTCTTCCTCAACGTCTCGAACTACCGCACGACGTCGAGCTCGCTGAAGTACGGCGACTGGATCTCGCAGTGCCTCTGGTACGGCACCAACCCCGCGGAGGGCGGCTCGCGGCTCGGCCACTTCGAGAAGTGCGCCAGCCAGTACTACCCGTCCACCGGCTACGACGACACGACGGCGTCCGACCAGTGGTACCTCGACAACGTCACCAACGCGGCGAACCCACCCGGTGGCCCCGCCGACCTCACGCACTTCGTCATCGACACCAGCCGCAACGGCCAAGGCCCGTGGACCCCACCGGCCGGCCTGTACCCGGACGCGCAGGACTGGTGCAACCCACCCGACCGCGGCCTCGGCCTGCGCCCCACGACCGACACCGGCGACCCGCTGGCTGACGCGTTCCTCTGGGTCAAGGTGCCCGGTGAGTCCGACGGCCAGTGCTCGCGCGGCCTGACCGACAACGGCGGCGTCGACCCCGAGTGGGGCATCGTCGACCCACCGGCCGGGGCCTGGTTCCCCCAGCAGGCGCTGCAGCTGACCCAGCTGGCCCAGCCCCCGCTCTGAGCATCCGCCGCGGGAACGCCCCGGCATCCGGCCACCGCATCGGCCGGATGCCGGGTCGCCCGGGCGCGCGAGGGCCCCCATTCCAGCCGTGGAAGAATCGCTCGCGTGACCGCGACGACGTTGGACGGCAAGGCGATCCTCGGCACGATCAAGGAGGAGCTGCGCCTTCGCGTCGCCGCGCTGGCCGAGCACGGAGTGGTCCCGGGGCTGGGCACCGTGCTCGTCGGTGACGACCCGGGCAGCCAGTGGTACGTGGGCGCCAAGCACCGGGACTGCGCCGAGATCGGCATCCGCAGCATGCGTCGCGACCTGCCCGCCGGCACCTCGCTCGACGAGGTGCTCGCCGTGGTGCACGAGCTCAACGACGACCCCGACTGCACCGGCTTCATCGTGCAGCAGCCCACCGGCCTCGACGAGAACGCGATCCTGTCGGCCGTCGACCCGGCCAAGGACGTCGACGGGCTGCACCCCACCAACCTCGGCTGGCTCGTGCTGGGTCACCCCGCCCCGCTGCCGTGCACCCCGGTCGGCTGCATCGAGCTGCTGCGCCGCTATGACGTGCCGATCGCCGGCGCCAAGGTCGTCGTCGTCGGCCGCGGCATCACCGTCGGCCGCCCGCTCGGCCTGATCCTCACCCGCAAGTCCGAGAACGCGACCGTCACGCTGTGCCACACCGGCACGCGCGACCTGGCTGCCGAGGTGCGCCAGGCCGACATCGTCGTCGCGGCGGCCGGGGTTCCCGGCATCATCACCGCCGACATGGTCAAGCCCGGTGCCGCGGTGCTCGACGTGGGGGTCTCCCGAGTGGTCGACCCGGCCACCGGCAGGTCGTCGTCGCGGGCGACGTCGCCCCGGACGTGTGGGACGTCGCCGGGTTCGTCAGCCCCAACCCGGGCGGGGTCGGCCCGATGACCCGGGCGATGCTGCTGTCCAACGTCGTCGAGGCCGCGGAACGGGCCCTCACCGAGCCGCCGGCCGGCGTCGGGGGCTGACATGGCCGCCACCGGACACACCACGACCCTGGTGTGGCGGGTCCTCCCTGTCGTCGCGCTGGTCGCGCTCGTGGCGACCTGGGGTCGCGACATCGGCATCCCCGTCGTCGTGGTCGTCGCCCTGCTCCTCGCGGGCGCCGTGCTCGCGGCCGTGCACCACGCCGAGGTGGTCGCCCTGCGGGTGGGGGAGCCGTTCGGTTCCCTCGTGCTCGCCGTGGCCGTCACCGTCATCGAGGTGTCGCTCATCGTCACGCTGATGCTCTCGGGAGGGGACGAGGCCGCCACCCTGGCGCGCGAGACGGTGTTCGCCGCGGTGATGATCACCGTCAACGGCATCCTCGGCATCTCCCTGCTCCTCGGAGCGCGCCGCTTCGGCACGGTCCGCTTCAACGCCGAGGGCACCGGTGGCGCGCTGGCCACCGTCGCGACCCTCGCCACCGTGTGCCTCGTCCTCCCCACCGTCACCCAGGGCGAGCCGGGGCCGGA
>CAWERJ010000030.1:0-33810 GCA_963811475.1 uncultured Actinomycetota bacterium | reverse complement strand
AGCCCGACCCCCAGGGCCGCGCGCACCCCCGCCAGGGCCTCCGCCGGGGTGCGCGTCGGCGAGCGGCGGACGCCGAGGGTCAGCCGGCCCATCCGGAACGAGGCGTCGACGTCGAGGGCGACGCCGAGCCCGGCAGCGGCGGACCCGATCGTGTCGCGCAGCCAGCGGACGTGCTCGACCGAGTCGATGCAGAGGGTGACCTCGGACCGCAGCCGCTCGTCCGTCGCCACGGCGCGCAGCGCGCCGACGTCGACCGACGGGTAGGCGACGAAGACGTCTCGTGCCCCGCCCTCGACGAGCCACACCGCCTCGGGCACGGCGTACGCCATGACGCCGGCGAAGCCAGGGCGCGCGAGCACCCGGTCGAGCAGGGTGCGGCAGCGCACCGACTTGGAGGCCACCCGGACCGGAAGCCCAGCGGCACGCCGAACGAGGTCGTCGGCGTTGGCGTCGAAGGCGTCGAGGTCGACCGCCACGAGCGGTGCGGGGAGCCCGGCCGTCGCGCTCGCCCACTGGTCCGTGCCCGTCACGGTGCCGACCCTAGTGCGATGCTCACCCGGTGACCTCCTGACCCCGGGGATATTGTGGGTGACCCGCCCCGAACGCGCTGGCACCGAGCCTGGGTGGTCGCCGGGGTCACGCTCGGGGCGCTCGTCGCCGCGGCCGCCTTCCGCAGCTCGACCGGCGTGCTGCTCGAGCCGATCGAGGAGGAGTTCGGCTGGTCGCGGGCGGTCACGAGCGGGGCGGCGAGCCTCAACCTCGTGCTCTACGGCCTCACCGCGCCCTTCGCCGCTGCGTTCATGGAGCGCTTCGGCATCCGCCGGACGGTGGCCACCGCACTCGTCGTGGTCGGCGTGGCGAGCGGCCTCACGACGCTGATGAACCGGCCCTGGCAGGCTTTGGCTCCTGTGGGGCGTGTGCATCGGCATCGGCACCGGCGCGATGGCCCTGGTGTTCGGGGCGATCGTCGCGAACCGCTGGTTCCACACCCAGCGGGGGCTCGTCACGGGCATCTTCTCCGCCGCCAACGCCACCGGGCAGCTGCTCTTCCTCCCCCTCATCGCGCGCACCGCCGAGACCTCCGGATGGCGTGCGGCCGCCGGCATCGTGGCATGCTCGCCCTGCTCATGGCCGCGCTCGTCGTGGCCCTGCTGCGCGACCGGCCCTCCGACCAGGGTGCTGCCCTACGGCATGGAGCCCTGCAATGGTCGTCGACGAGACCCGATCAGGCGTCTCGCCGGCGCGGGTGGCGGTCGACGTGGTCGGGGCCGCGGGCCGGCGCTGGGTCTTCTGGGCCCCGTGCTGACCTTCTGGGTCTGCGGCTGGTCGACCAACGGCATCATCCAGACCCACTTCGTGCCCGCCGCGCACGACCACGGGATGCCGTCGACGACCGCGGCCGGCCTGCTGGCGGTCGTCGGGATCTTCGACATCGCCGGCACCATCGCGTCGGGCTGGCTGACCGACCGGGTCGACCCGCGCTGGCTGCTCGTCGCCTACTACGGAGGCCGGGGGTTCTCGCTGCTCGCCCTGGACCTCGTCCTCGCTCCCGGGATGGAGCCGGGAATGTGGGTGTTCATCGTGTTCTACGGGTTGGACTGGGTCGCGACCGTGCCGCCCACGGTCGCGTTGTGCCGCATGCACTTCGGGCTCGGCGACTCGGGCGTGGTCTTCGGCTGGGTCTTCGCCTCGCACATGGTCGGGGCGGGCGTCGGGGCCAGCGTCGCCGGGTGGGTGCGGACGAGCCAGGGCGACTACCACTGGGCATGGGTCGTGGCGGCGGCCCTGTGCTTCGCCTCGGTGGCGATCACGCTGTCGATCCCGAGGATGCGAGAGGGCCGGCGCACCTGAGGAAGTCGGACCGGCGTGCTCCCATCGACCAATAGGTCACTCGGGGTACGGCGACCGGCGTACCTGCACTGACCAATTGGTCGATGTCCGTACGGTGATGGGTCAGCCGACCCTGCGCGACGACCCCCGTCGCGAGAGCGTGGAGAGCGTCCTTGGCGTCGCTCTCGGGAAGACCGACCAGCACGTCCTGGGCCTGGCGCGCAACGGCGTAGGTGTGGCCCCTGGCCCGGTCCATCGCCGGGTGCACGCGCAGGAGCCGCAGCGCCTCGTCGACCCGGGCGTCGTCCTCGAGGTCGCCGGTGAGCAGGGCCTGCAGCCGCGCGTCGGCCGGGTCGTCGGAGGCGAGCACGTGGATCACCGGCAGGGTGCGCTTGCCCTCGCGCAGGTCGGTGCCCGGGGTCTTGCCGGTCTCGTCGGCCTCGCTCTCGATGTCGATGAGGTCGTCGGCGAGCTGGAAGGCGATGCCCAGCCGCTCACCGAACTCGCGCATCGTCTCGACCGTGGCTGCGTCGCACCCGGCGAACATCGCGCCGTAGCGGGCCGCGGTCGCGATGAGCACACCGGTCTTGTCGGCCAGCACCCCCAGGTAGTAGTCGACGGGGTCGGTGGCGCAGCGGGGCAGGGGCGGGCGTCGCGGATCTGGCCGGCGCACAGCCGCACGAAGGTCTGCGCCTGGATCTTCACGGCCTGCGGCCCCAGGTCGGCGACGATGTCGGACGCCGTGCCGAAGAGCAGGTCGCCGACGAGGATCGCCGTGGAGTTGCCGTAGGCGGCGTTGGCGCTCGGGCTGCCCCGGCGCACCTCGGCCTCGTCCATGACGTCGTCGTGGTACAGCGACGCCAGGGGGTCAGCTCGACCCCGGCGGCCGCGGCGACGACCCGCTCGTCGATGCCGTCGCCGAGCTCGGCGGCGAGCAGCGTCAGCAGCGGCCGGAACCGCTTGCCACCCGCCGCCGTGAGGTGCGAGCCGGCCTCGGCGATGAACGGGTCGTCGGAGTCGACGCGGGCCGCGATGAGGTCGTTGACCGCCTGGAGCCCGTCGGTGAGGCGACCGCGGAGCCGGTCGGACGCCCCGGGCAGCTCGAGCACCGAGGGGGTGCCGCGCTGCGCCGGGTCCGCGGTCACCGGCGTCACAGGAGGAACTGCGAGGCCGAGCTCGCGAGGTCGAGCGCGAACCCGGGCACGATGCCGAGGACGACGGTCGCGAGCAGGCCGACCGTGATGGCGATCGTCGAGGGGATCGAGGGAGCGAGGGCCACGACGTCGTCACCGGTCGCGTCGGTGAAGTACATGAGGACGATGAGGCGCACGTAGACGAAGGCCGTCACCGCCGACGCGAGCACCGCGATGACGACGAGCACCACGCCCGCCGAGCCCGCCGCGACCGCCGGCGAGAACGTGGCGTACTTCGCGGTGAAGCCCGAGGTCAGCGGGATGCCGGCGAAGGCGAGCAGGAGCAGCGAGAACGACCCGGCGACGACGGGGTGGCTGGCCCGAGCCCCGCCCACTGCGAGAGGTGCGACGCCTCGGACCCGCCCTGGCGGACCATCGCGACGAGCCCGAACGCGGCGACGGTCGCGAACCCGTACGCGACGAGGTAGAACATCACCCCGCTGATGGCCGCCTGCGAGAAGGCGAGCACGCCGACGAGGATGAACCCGGCGTGCGCGATCGAGGAGTACGCGAGGAGGCGCTTGACGTCGGTCTGGGTGACCGAGAGGACCGCACCGACGACCATCGTCAGCACGGCGACGACGTACACGGCGCCCTGCCAGTCCCACCGGTCGGCACCGACGCCGACGAACATGAAGCGCAGGATGACGCCGAAGGCGGCGAGCTTGGTGCACGCGGCCATGAAGCCGGTGACCGGGGTCGGGGCGCCCTGGTAGGCGTCGGGGGTCCACGAGTGGAAGGGCACCGCGCCGACCTTGAAGAGCAGGCCGACGAGGACGAGCACGACACCGGGGACGAGGAGGCCGTCGAGGTCGCCCGAGGTCGTCGTGATCGCCCGGGCGATGGCGCGCAGGTCCGAGGAGCCGGCGTAGCCGTAGAGCAGGGCGGACCCGAAGAGGAAGAAGGCGCTCGAGAAGGCTCCGAGGAGGAAGTACTTCAGCGCGGCCTCCTGCGAGAGCAGGCGGCGACGGCGGGCGAGACCGGTCATGACGTAGAGCGGGAGGGAGAGCACCTCGAGCCCGACGAACATCGTGATGAGGTCGTTGGCGGTGAGGAAGACCATCATCCCCAGCACCGAGAACAGGGCGAGCGGGAACACCTCGGAGGTGGCGTAGCCGGCTCGGGTGGCGACGTCCTCCTGCGTCGAGCCGGGCGTCGAGGCCCCCATCGGCGTGAACGCGTCGGCGCCGACGCCGCCGAACCGCTCGGCCATGACGAGCACGCTCATCGCGGACAGCAGGAGCAGCGCACCCATGAGGAACACCGACACGCCGTCGACGACGACCGAGCCGCCGAGGGTCACGGTCATCGACTCGCGGGACCACACGACGAGCGCGACGAACGCCCCGACGAGGGTCAGCGTGGTGAGCCAGACCTGCACGGGGTGCCGGCGGCGGCGGGGTGCGAAGGCCTCGACGACGACGCCGACGAGCGCGCCGAGCGCGACGATGAGCATCGGCGCGATGGCGGCGTAGTCGACGTCGACGGCCTGGAACTCGGCGGGGTTCACTTCGTGCTCCCGGAGGCGTCGGCCGGCGTGGGGTCGGTGACGCCGACGTACTGCAGCGTGCGCTCCACGGCCGGGTTGAGGAGGTCGAGGACGGGCTTCGGGAAGAAGCCGAGGACGAGGAACGAGGCGATGATCGGCACGACGACGGCCCGCTCGCGCCAGGAGAGGTCGTGCGGTGACTCACCCTCGGCGAAGCTGGGCTTCGGCCCGGTCATGACCCGCTGGTACATGAGGAGGATGTACAGCGCGGCGAGCACGGTGCCGAGGGTCGCGATGACCGCGGCCGCCTCGTAGCGCATGAACGTGCCCTGCAGGACGAGGAACTCGGACACGAACGAGGACAGCCCGGGCAGCGCGAGGCTGGACAGGCCGACGACGAGGAAGCTGCCCGCGAGCACCGGGGTGACCCGCTGCCAGCCGCCGTAGTCGGGGATCCGCTTCGAGCCCCGACGGGCCACGAGGAAGCCGGCGAGCAGGAACAGCCCGGCGGTCGAGAACCCGTGGTTGACCATGTAGAGCGTCGACCCCGCACCGCCCACGGTCGTCAGCGCGAAGATGCCGAGGACGATGAGCCCGAAGTGGCTGACCGACGTGAAGGCGATGAGCCGCATCATGTCGGTCTGCCCGATGGCGAGCAGGGCGCCGTAGATCACCGAGACCACCGCGAGGGTGATGATGACCGGCGTGGCCCACTTCGCGGCATCCGGGAACAGCTGGAGGCAGAAGCGGATCATGCCGTAGGTGCCGACCTTGTCGAGGATGCCGACGAGGAGCACCGCGGTGGCCGGACGGGCCTCGGTCGCCGCGTCGGGCAGCCAGGTGTGGACCGGCCACATCGGCGCCTTGACCGCGAAGGCGAAGAAGAACCCGACGAACATCCAGCGCAGCGCCGTCGTCGAGGCGTCGAGGTTGCCCGTGAGGTTCTCGACGAGGAAGCCCTCGGGCCCGCCGGGGCCGACGACGTAGACGGCGATGACCGACACGAGCATGACGAGCCCGCCGGCCAGGGAGAACAGGAGGAACTTCATGGCCGCGTACTGCCGGCGGGCGCCGCCGAACATCCCGATGAGGAAGTACACCGGGATGAGCATCGCCTCGAAGAAGACGTAGAACAGGAAGACGTCGGTCGCGGCGAACACGCCGACCATGAACGACAGCAGGACGAGCATGAGGGCGAAGTACTTCTTCTCCCGCGCGTACCCCTCGTCGGTGACGTCGTTCCACGCGGCGAGGAGGCAGACCGGGGTGAGGATCGCCGCCATGACGATGAGCGAGAGGGCGATGCCGTCGACGCCCACGGCGTAGGAGACGCCGAACTGCGGGATCCACGGGTGCACCTCGGCCAGCTGGAACTGCTCGGACGACCCCGCGTCGAACCGCACCCAGGCCAGCACCGCGAGGACGAGCGTCACGAGGGAGAACCCGAGCGCCACCGGCTTCGCCAGCCTCGCCGACTCCCCGGGGAGCACGACGACGACGAGGGCGCCGACGAGCGGCACGACCATCATCAGGGTGAGCAGGGGCAGGGAGTTCACTGGATCACCCACAGAGCGCCGAGGATGGTGACGACACCGGTGAGCATCGTCAGGGCGTACGACCTGGCGTAGCCGGTCTGCAGGCGCCGCAGCCTCGAGGACAGCCCGCCGACGAGCGCGGCCAGCCCACCGACCGCCCCGTCGACCCCTCGCGCGTCGGCGAAGACGAGCCCTCGGGTCAGGTGGATGCCGGGGCGCATGAAGAGCCCCTCGTTGACGGCGTCCTGGTAGAGGTCGACCCGGGCCGCGCGCGTGAGCGCGGAGCCGTGCGGCGCGACCTCGGGCACGAGGTCGGCGCCGTACCGACGCCAGGCGTAGAACCCGCCGACCGCGACCAGCGCCAGGGTGAGCACCATGATCACCGTCACCGGCAGCACCGGGTGCTCCTCCGGGGTCTCACCGACGACCGGCGCGAGCCAGCTGGTGATGATGCCGGTCGGGCCGAGGATCAGGCCGAGGAAGGCCGAGCCGAAGGCCAGCACCATCATCGGGATGGTCATGGTCAGTGGCGACTCGTGCGGGTGCTGGTCGTCCTCCCAGCGCTTCTCGCCGTGGAAGGTCATGAAGAACAGCCGCGACATGTAGAAGGCGGTGATCCCCGCCGCGAGCATCGCGGTACCGCCGAGCACCCAGGGCTGCCAGCCCTCGCCGACGAACGCCGACTCGATGATCTTGTCCTTGGACCAGAACCCGGAGAACGGCGGGACGCCGATGATCGCCAGCCAGCCCAGGCCGAAGGTGACCCAGGTGATCTTCATGACGAGCGCCAGCGCGCCGTAGCGCCGCATGTTCACCCGGTCCCTCATGCCGTGCATCACCGACCCGGCCCCGAGGAACATCCCGGCCTTGAAGAAGCCGTGGGTCAGCAGGTGGAAGATCGCGAACGCGTAGCCGATCGGCCCGAGGCCGGCGGCCAGCATCATGTAGCCGATCTGGCTCATCGTCGAGGCGGCCAGCGCCTTCTTGATGTCGTCCTTCGCGCAGCCGATGATCGCCCCGAAGACGAGGGTGAACGCACCGACCAGGGCCACGGCGAGCCGGGCGTCGGGCGCGGCCGTGAAGATGACGTCGGAGCGGACGATGAGGTAGACGCCCGCGGTCACCATGGTCGCCGCGTGGATCAGCGCCGACACCGGTGTCGGGCCGGCCATGGCGTCACCGAGCCACGACTGCAGCGGGAACTGTGCCGACTTGCCGCACGCCCCCACGAGGAGCAGCAGGCCGATCGCCGTGATCACCCCCTGGTTGGCGGTGGCCACGCCCGCGTCGACCGTCTCGTAGTCGACGCCACCGAAGGTGACGAACATCAGCATGATCGCGATGGCGAGGCCGAGGTCGCCGACCCGGTTGACGAAGAAGGCCTTGTTGGCCGCGGTCGCGTAGGCGGGGTTCCAGTTCCAGAAGCCGATGAGCAGGTACGAGGCCAGGCCCACGCCCTCCCAGCCGACGAACAGCAGCAGGTAGGAGTCGGCGAGCACGAGCAGGAGCATCGACGCGACGAACAGGTTGAGGTAGGCGAAGAAGCGCCGCTTGTCGGGGTCGTGCTCCATGTAGCCGAGCGAGTACACGTGGATCAGCGAACCCGACGAAGGTGACGAGCATGACGAACGCCATCGACAGCGGGTCGACGAGCAGCCCCGCGTCGAGCTGGAAGGAGCCCGCGGGGATCCAGTTCCACATGGTCAGCTGCATGGCCCGGTCGTCGGGCGTGAGGCCGACGAGCTGGATCATCACCACGAGGCCCACGACGAACGAGGCCCAGGACATCCCCACGGCGAGGAGCGGGCCGAACCTGTCGGTGCGCCGCCCGCCGAGCAGGAGGACCGCGGCACCGAGCAGCGGCAGCGCGATGAGCAGCCACGCGAAGGCGGAGGCTCCGCTCGCGTCGGCTACCACCTCATAGGACAGGGAGGTCACTGGTGCTCCTTACAGCTTCAGCAGGTTCGCGTCGTCGACCGAGGCCGAGCGCCGGGAGCGGAAGATGGCCATGATGATCGCGAGGCCGACGACGACCTCGGCCGCCGCCACGACCATGACGAAGAGGGCGAGGGCCTGGCCGTCGAGGTTGCCGTGCATCCGGGCGAAGGTCACGAAGACGAGGTTCGCCGAGTTGAGCATGAGCTCGACGCCCATGAAGACGATGATCGCGTTGCGCCGGGTCAGCACGGTGGCGCTGCCGATGGCGAACAGGATCGTCGCGAGGTAGATGTACGCGACCAGGCTCATCGCTCGTTCTCCTCGGTCATCCGGCGCTCGATCTGCGACTCGGCCTCGAGGTAGACCTCGGGCGAGAGGTTCTGCTCCCGCGCGGTGAGCACGCGCGACACCGAGAGCTCCGAGGGCGAGCCGTCCGGCAGCAGTGCCGGCGTGTCGACGGCGTTGTGCCGGGCGTAGACGCCGGGGGCAGGGAGCCCGGCGAGGTTCTCGCCGTCGCGGAAGCGCCGGCGGCTCCACTCGCGCTGGTTGGGTCCGCGGCCGAGCCGCTCGCGGTGCGCCAGCACCATGGCGCCCAGCGCCGCGGTGATGAGCAGCGCGCTCGTCATCTCGAAGACCCACACGTAGCGGCCGAAGATCAGCTGCGCCATGCCCGTGACGTTGCCCGTCTGTGCGTTGATCGCGGCGACGCCGACCGGGTCCTCGAAGGTCACCTGCCCGATCGCCGAGACGAGGATGCCGCCGAGCCCGACGCACAGCAGCGCGGTGACCCAGCGCTGCCCGGCGATCGTCTCGACGAGACTGTCGGAGGAGTCGATCCCGATGAGCATGACGACGAAGAGGAACAGCATGATGACGGCGCCGGTGTAGACGAAGATCTGGATGATGCCGAGGAAGTCGGCGCCCTGGGCGATGTAGAACACCCCGAGGATGATCATCGTCAGGGCCATCCCGAGGGCGGCGTGCACGGCCTTCTTCGCGAAGACCAGCCCGAGCGCCCCGATGACCGCCAGCGGTGCGAGCACCCAGAACAGCACCTCCTCGCCCGTGCCGCTCACGAGGTCACCTCCGCGTCGTCGCCCGTGCGGGTGCGCGCCTCGACGTGGGCGCGCTGGGCGTCGGTCGCCGTGGACACCTTGCCGAGGTAGTAGTCGCGCTCCTCCATGCCGTCGGCCATGGGGAACGGCGGGGTCAGCATCCCCGGCTGCACCGGGGCGAGCAGCTGGTCCTTGGTGTAGATGAGGTCCGCGCGGTTGTCGTCGGCGAGCTCGTAGAAGTTCGTCATCGTCAGCGCCCGGGTCGGGCACGCCTCGATGCACAGTCCACAGAAGATGCAGCGCAGGTAGTTGATCTGGTAGACGCGCCCGTACCGCTCGCCCGGGCTGAACCGGCCCGCACCGCCCTCGGTGTCGTCGTTGTCGGCGCCCTCGACGAGGATGGCGTCGGCCGGGCAGGCCCACGCGCACAGCTCGCAGCCGATGCACTTCTCCAAGCCGTCCGGATGCCGGTTGAGCTGGTGGCGGCCGTGGAACCGCGGCTGGGTGGGCCGCTTCTCCTCGGGGTACTCCTCGGTCGCGACCTTGCGGAACATCGTCGAGAACGTCACGCCGAAGCCCCCCACGGGGGCGAACAGGTCGGAGAAGAAGCCGGACTTCCTCTGCTCGTCAGCCACGAGCGGCCTCCTTGGTCTCGCTGGCGGACGCCAGCGCCGGTGCGTCGAGCGACGGCTCGCGCAGGCGCTGGCCCGGCAGGGGTGGCACGGGGAAGCCCCCGGCGTACGGGTCGATCTCGTCGGGGACGGTCGGGTGCGCCGCCGCCTCCCGCGCCTCGGCGCGGCGGTCCCACAGCCAGCCGCCGACGAGGGCGATGACGGCGATGACGCCGACGAGGAAGAGCGAGGTGACGGGGAAGGTTCGCCCGGCGAACGCGACGTTGCCGCCGAGCCAGCCGTTGCGCCCGGCCCGGAAGAACGCGACGAGCACGACCCAGGTCAGGGTGGCCGGGATGAGGAACTTCCAGCCGAAGCGCATGAACTGGTCGTAGCGCACGCGCGGCAGGGAGCCGCGCAGCCAGACGAAGACGAACATGAACATCCACAGCTTGGTGGTGAACCACAGCAGGCCCCACCAGCCCTCGTTGAGCATCCCGTCGTTGATCGCGGCGATGCCGGGAGGAGCCTGGGGTCCGCCGAGGAACATCGTCGTGGCCAGGGCGGCGACGGTGAACATGTTGATGTACTCGCCGAGGAAGAACATCGCGAAGCGCATCGAGCCGTACTCGGTGTGGAAGCCACCCGTGAGCTCGCCCTCGCCCTCGGCGAGGTCGAAGGGCAGCCGGTTGGTCTCGCCGACCATGGTGATGACGTAGACGAAGAAGCTGAAGAACGCGGGGATGACGAACCACAGGCCCGACTGCGCCGCGACGATCTGGGAGGTCGACATCGAGCCGGCGTACAGGAACACCGCGACGAGCGAGAGCCCCATGGCGATCTCGTACGAGATCATCTGGGCGGACGAGCGCAGGCCGCCCATCAGCGGGTACGTCGAGCCGCTGGACCAGCCCGCGAGCACGACGCCGTAGATGCCGACGCCCGCGACCGCGAGCACGAGGAGCACCGCGACGGCGGTGTCGGTGAGCTGGAACGGCGTGCGGTGGCCGAACATCCAGACGTCACCGGCCAGCGGGATGATCGAGAACGAGACGAAGCACATCGTCGCCGTGATGAGCGGGGCGAGGGTGAAGACGAACGCGTCGGCCGCCTTGGGTCGCACGTCCTCCTTGAGCATCGACTTCATGCCGTCGGCGAGCGTCTGCAGCAGGCCGAACGGGCCGTTGCGGTTCGGCCCGGGGCGCTGCTGCATGCGGCCGATGACCCGGCGCTCGAACCAGATGACGAGCAGGGTGGAGACGAGCAGGTAGACGAAGATGATCAGCGCCTTGACCAGGCTCAGCCACAGCGGGGTGTCGGAGAAGTCGGCCTTGGGGTTGTCGGTGCCGGCCGTCGCGAGCGCGACGACCTCCGGCAGTGCGAGCACCGCGCTCATACGGGGACCTCGCGACGTATCTGGAGGAGCGAAGCGGGGCGGGTCCCACGCTCCGCGTGGGCAGAACTTCGTGGGGTGCCGTTCATGCCTGGCCCTCCTTCGTGACGGAGACGAGCGCGCCGGGCGCACCCGCGAGCGCGGCCCGCAGGTCGCTCCCCACGGAGTTCGTCGGGAGCCACACGACGTGGTCGGCCATCTCGCAGACGAGGACCGGCGCGGTGACGGTGGTGTCACCCACCCGCACGGTGAGCGCGTCGCCGTCGGTCACCCCGAGCCCCTGCGCGGTACCCGCCGAGATGCGGGCGACCGGTGCCGGGGCGGTGCCGGCGAGGAACGGCTCGCCGTCCTGCAGCGAGCCGCGGTCGAGCAGGTGGCGCCAGGTCGCGAGCACGAGGGTGCCGTCCTCGACGGTGGGGACGTCCCCGGCCTCGACGGAGGGCGCGGCGGGGCGCGCTCCCTGCCACGGCCCGAGCGCCTCCATCTCGGAGCGGATCTCGCGCAGCGTGCGGGTGCCGAGGAACTCCCCCATCTCGTCCGCGAGCATGTCGAGGGCCCGGTAGTCGCTGACGTAGCCGGTCTCGAGGGCGACGTCGAAGCCGCGCACGCGGCCCTCCCAGTTGACGAAGCTGCCGCCCTTCTCGGCGTGCGCGGCGACCGGCAGGACGACGTCGGCCACGGCGGTCACCGCCGACGAGCGCAGCTCGAGGGACACGACGAAGGGGCGAGCCAGGGCCTCGGCCGCACCGGCGATGCCGAGGTCGTCGGGGTCCACCCCGCCGACGACGAGCGCGTCGAGCTCTCCCGACGCGGCGGCGGCGAGGATGCCGGCCGTGTCGCGGCCCGGGGCGTCCGCCACCGACTCGACGCCCCACGCCGACGCGACGTCGGCGCGCGCACCGGCATCCGCGAGGGGACGGCCACCGGGCAGGAGGGTGGGGAAGGCGCCGGCCTCGAGCGCCCCGCGCTCACCGGCGCGGCGCGGCACCCAGGCGAGGCGGGCGCCGGTGGCCTCGGCCAGGGCGACGGCGGCGCTGAGGGCGCCGGGGACCGTGGCGAGCCGCTCACCGACGAGGACGACGGCTCCGTCGCGCAGCGCCTGCCCGGCCGCGACGACGAGGTCGGTGCCGGACCCCTCGGCGAGCGCCTGGAGCACCTCGGGCTCGGTGCCCGGGGCGGTGGGGATGAGCGTGCCTCCCACCTTGGCCAGCCCGCGGGTCGCCACGGGTGCGACGGCGTACACGGTGGTGCCGTGCCGGCGGAAGGCCTTGCGCAGGCGGAGGAAGACGATGGGGCTCTCGTCCTCGGGCTCGAGGCCGACGAGCAGGACGGTGCCGGCCGACTCGAGGTCGGCGTAGGTGACCGCTCCGCCTTCGGGGCCGGTGGCCACGACGGTCGAGGCGAGGAAGTCGGCCTCCTCGGCCGAGTGCGGCCGGGCGCGGAAGTCGACGTCGTTGGTGCCGAGCACCGTTCGGGCGAACTTGCCGTAGGCGTAGGCGTCCTCGGTGCTGACCCGGCCGCCGACGAGCACCGCGCTCGAGGACGCGCCGCGCAGGCCGGCAGCAGCCGCCTCGAGGGCCTCGCGCCACGACGCCACCCGCAGCTCGCCGTCGTCCCCGCGGACCATCGGCAGCTGGAGCCGGTCACCGACCGAGGTGTAGGCGAACGCCCACCGGCCCTTGTCGCAGTTCCACTCCTCGTTGACCTCGGGATCGTTCCACGCCATCCGGCGCAGCACCGTGCCGCGGCGGTGGTCGGTGCGGATCGCGCAGCCGCTGGCGCAGTGCTCGCAGGCGCTGGGCGTCGACACGAGGTCGAAGGGGCGCGACCGGAACCGGTAGGCCGCCCCCGTGAGGGCGCCGACCGGGCAGATCTGCACGGTGTTGCCCGAGAAGTACGACTCGAACGGCTTCTCCTCGTAGATGCCGACCTGCTGGAGTGCCCCGCGCTCGACGAGGGCGATGAAGGGGTCACCGGCGACCTGCTCCGAGAACCGCGTGCATCGGGCGCACAGGACGCAGCGCTCGCGGTCGAGCAGCACCTGCGAGGAGATGTTGATCGGCTTGGGGTAGGTGCGCTTGACGTCCTCGAAGCGGGAGGTCGAGCGGCCGTTGCTCATGGCCTGGTTCTGCAGCGGGCACTCGCCGCCCTTGTCGCACACCGGGCAGTCGAGGGGGTGGTTGATGAGGAGGAGCTCCATGACCCCCTTCTGCGCCTTGTCGGCGCCCGGGGAGGTGTACTGCGTCTTGACGACCATGCCGGGGGCGACGGCCATCGTGCACGACGCCTGCGGCTTCATCCGCCCGGGGGGGCCCTGCATCTGGGTGGGCTCGCCCGGGGTGCCGTCGGGGCCGGGGCGGCCCGGCATCCACACCTCGACGAGGCACTGGCGGCAGGCGCCGACCGGGTCGAGGCCGGGGTGGTCGCAGAACCGCGGGATCTCGATGCCGGCCTGCTCGGCGGCGCGGATGATGAGGGTCCCCTTCGGGACCGACACCTCGACGTCGTCGATGGTGAGGGTCACCAGGTCCGCCGCGGGGGGCGCGGCGGGCGCGGTGGTCGAGGGCGCGGTCGTCATGCGGTCACGCTTTCCTTCTCGTCCTTGGCGAACAGCGTCGAGGCCCTGGGGTCGAACGGGCAGCCACCGTGCGTGAGGTGCGCGAGGTACTCCTCGCGGAAGTACTGGATCGAGCTGGTGATCGGGCTCGTCGCGCCGTCGCCGAGCGCGCAGAAGCTGCGACCGAGGATGTTGTCACAGATGTCGAGCAGCTTGTCGAGGTCCTCCTCGCTGCCCTCGCCCTGCTCGAGGCGGCCGAGGATCTGCTTGAGCCACCAGGTCCCCTCGCGGCACGGGGTGCACTTGCCGCACGACTCGTGCTTGTAGAAGTCGGTCCAGCGGTCGACGGCGCGCACGACGCACACCGTGTCGTCGAAGACCTGGAGCGCGCGGGTGCCGAGCATCGACCCGGCCGCGCCGACCGACTCGAAGTCGAGCGGCACGTCGAGGTGCTCGTCGGTGAACAGCGGCGTCGAGCTGCCCCCGGGCGTCCAGAACTTCAGCGCCCGCTCGGGGTCGCGCATGCCCCCGGCCATGTCGAGCAGCTCGCGCATCGTGATGCCGAGCGGTGCCTCGAACTGGCCGGGGTTCTTCACGTGCCCGGAGAGGCTGAAGATGCCGAAGCCGGTGGACTTCTCGGTGCCCATGCCGGTGAACCAGTCGACGCCCTCGAGGATGATGCCGGGGACCGACGCGATCGACTCGACGTTGTTGACCGAGGTGGGCCGGGCGTAGAGGCCCGCCACGCCCGGGAACGGCGGCTTGCTGCGCGGCTGGCCGCGGCGGCCCTCGAGGCTGTCGAGGAGCGCGGTCTCCTCGCCGCAGATGTACGCGCCGGCGCCGGCGTGCACGGTGATGTGCAGGTTGGCGCCCGTGCCGTGGACGTCGTCGCCGAGGTGGCCCGCGGCGTAGGCCTCCTCGACCGCGCGCAGCAGGCGGCGGTAGACGTGGACGACCTCGCCGCGCAGGTAGATGAACGCGTGCTCGCAGCCGATCGCGAACGAGCTGATCGCGGTGCCCTCGACGAGCACGTGCGGGTTGGCCATCATCAGCGGCACGTCCTTGCACGTGCCCGGCTCGGACTCGTCGGCGTTGACGACGAGGTAGCGGGCGCCGCCGTCGGGCGGGGCCATGAACGACCACTTCATGCCCGTGGGGAAGCCCGCGCCGCCCCGGCCGCGCAGCGAGGAGTCCTTGACCGCCTGGAGGATGGCGTCGGGCGCCATCCCGAGCGCCTTGTCGAGCGCCCGGTAGCCGCCGTTGCGGCGGTAGGTGTCGATGCTCCAGGACGTCGGGTCGTCCCAGAAGGCGGTGAGGATCGGCGTGAGGGTCGTCACGAGGACGCCTCCTTCCCGTTCTCGGTGGAGCCGGTGGTGCGGGTCGAGGCCTCTTCCTCGGCCGGCAGGTCGTCGCCGGCGTCGCGCGACGCCGCGGGCTCGGACTTGGTGGCCCTGGCGTCGTCGCTGGCCGGCGTCACCTCGGTGAGCCCCATCGTCGTCCGGCGGGCCGCGCCCTGCCGGTGAGGCCGCCGTCGCGCCGTCGCCGTCGCCGTGACCGTCGCCACGCGAGGACTCGCCCTCGGGGGCCGTCCAGCCCTGCTCCCGGGCGATGCGCAGGCCCACGAGGGATGCCGGGCCGGCGCCGACGCCCTCGTCGGCGAGCCCGTCGCTGAAGCCGGCCAGGACCCGGCTGACCTCCTTGAACGTGCAGACCCGGCTGGGGCCGCGCGTCGGGCGCACCGGGGCCCCGGACCGCAGGCCGTCGACGAGCTCGATCGTCGACGCCGGCGTCTGGTTGTCGAAGAACTCCCAGTTCGCCATGACCACCGGCGCGTAGTCGCACGCGGCGTTGCACTCGACCCGCTCGAGGGTGATCCGGCCGTCGTCGGTCGTCTCGTCGTGACCGACGCCCAGGTGCTCGGACACGGCATCCCAGATCTCGTCGCCGCCCATGACGGCGCACAGGGTGTTGGTGCAGACGCCCACGGTGTACTCGCCGTTGGGGTGGCGCTTGTACTGCGTGTAGAACGTCGCGACCCCGGACACCTCGGCCGTCGTGAGGTCGAGCAGCTCGGCGCACAGGTCGATGCCGCGACCGGTGACGTAGCCGTCGACCGACTGCACGAGGTGGAGCAGGGGCAGCAGCGCGGAGCGGGCCTCGGGGTAGCGGGCGATGACCTCGGCGGCGTCGGCGCGGAAGCGCGCCTCGACGTCGGCGGGGTAGGGCTCCTTGGACGCCTCGCTCACCGTGAGGTGGCCCGAGGCGGTCTGGAGGCCGAAGTCGTGGGCCATCAGCGGTCGACACCTCCCATGACGGGGTCGATGGAGGCCACGGCGACGATGACGTCGGCGACCTGGGCGCCCTCGCACATCGCGGCCACGGCCTGGAGGTTGTTGAAGCTCGGGTCGCGGAAGTGCGCGCGGTAGGGCCGGGTGCTGCCGTCGGAGACGAGGTGGCAGCCGAGCTCGCCCTTGGCCGACTCGATCGGCACGTAGGCCTGCCCGGGTGGCACCCGGAAGCCCTCGGTGACGAGCTTGAAGTGGTGGATGAGCGCCTCCATCGACGTGCCCATGATCTCGCGGATGTGGTCGAGGCTGTTGCCCTGGCCGTCGCCGCCGATGGCCAGCTGGGCCGGCCACGCGATCTTCTTGTCGTCGACCATGACCGGCTGGCCCTCGGTGCGCTGGAGGCGGTCGAGCGTCTGCTCGACGATCTTCAGCGACTCGTACATCTCGTCGATGCGGATGCGGAGTCGGTCGTAGGCGTCGCATCCGGTGCGGGTGATGACCTCGAAGTCGTAGGTCTCGTAGCCGCAGTAGGGCGCCGACTTCCGCAGGTCGTGGGGCAGCCCGGTCGAGCGGAGCACCGGCCCGGTCACCCCGAGGGCGATGCAGCCGGTGAGGTCGAGGTAGCCGACGCCCACGGTGCGGCCCTTGAGCAGGGGGTTCTCGTTGAGCAGCAGCTCGAGCTCGTGCAGTCCTCGGCGCAGCTCCTCGACGACCTCGCGGACCATGTCGACGGCACCGTGCGGGACGTCCTGCGACACGCCACCGGGGCGGATGTACGCGTTGTTCATCCGGAGCCCGGTGACCGCCTCGAACACCCGCAGGATGCGCTCGCGCTCACGGAAGCCCACGGTCATGACCGTCGTCGCGCCGAGCTCCATGCCGCCGGTGCCGAGCGCCACGAGGTGGGAGTTGATGCGGGTGAGCTCCATCATCATGACGCGGATGATCGACGCCCGCTCCGGGATCCGGTCCTCGATGCCGAGGAGCCGCTCGACCGAGAGGCAGTAGGCCGCCTCGTTCATCATCGGCGTGAGGTAGTCCATCCGGGTGCAGAAGGTCACGCCCTGCACCCAGGTGCGGAACTCCATGTTCTTCTCGATGCCGGTGTGCAGGTAGCCGATGCCGGCGCGCGCCTCGGTGACCGTCTCGCCGTCGAGCTCGAGGATGAGGCGGAGCACGCCGTGGGTCGACGGGTGCTGCGGGCCCATGTTGACGACGATGCGCTCCTCGTTGAGCGCGGTGGCCTCGTCGACGAGGTCGTTCCAGTCGCCGCCCGAGACGTTGAAGACGGGCACGCCCTCGAGCCCCTCCTCGGTGGGGCTGCCGTAGGCGTCGGGCGTCGCGTCCGGAGCGCCGAAGGGCTCGTCGCCGTCGCGCGCCTCGAAGACGGTGGTGTCCTGGTCGTGGGTCGTCATCAGCTGTACGCCCTCCGCTCGTCGGGCGGCGGGACGGTGCCGCCCTTGTACTCGACGGGGATGCCGCCGAGCGGGTAGTCCTTGCGCTGCGGGTGGCCCGGCCAGTCGTCGGGCATGAGGATGCGCGTCAGGGCCGGGTGGCCGTCGAAGACGATGCCGAACATGTCCCAGGTCTCGCGCTCGTGCCAGTCGATGCCCGGGTACACGGACACGATCGACGGGACGTGCGGGTCGTCGTCCGGCGCCGTGACCTCGAGCCTGACCCGGCGGCTGCCGTGCGTGATGGAGAGCAGGTGGTAGACGGCGTGCAGCTCGCGGCCCTGCTGCTCGGGGAAGTGCACCCCCGAGACGCCGAGGCACATCTCGAAGCGCAGCGCGGGCACGTCGCGCATCGCCCTGGCGACCGCCGGCAGGTGCTCGCGGCGGACGAAGATCGTCAGCTCGCCGCGGTCGACGACGACCCGCTCGACGGCGGCGTCGACGCCACCGTCGCCCGAGGCCAGCGCGGTGGCGAGCTGGTCGGCGACCTCGTCGAAGAACGAGCCGTAGGGCCGCGGGCTCGCGCCCGGGAACAGCACCGGCTGGACGACGCCCCCGTATCCCGTGGTGTCCTGGCTGCGGGCGCCGAACATGCCCTGGCGCTCGGCGACGAGCACCGGTTCCGGGTCACCGGTCGTGAGCTCCTGCCACGCGCCGACGTTGGCACTGTGCACCGGCTTGAGCGAGCCGGGCTGGTCGTCGGTGCGGGTGTGCGCCGAGTCGATCTCCTTGTCGGGGATCCCCTCGAGCTCGGTGCCCTCGTCGGCGGAGGTCGTCGTGCCCTCGTCGGTCGTGACGTCGTCGCCGGTGGTCTCGTCGCTCATGCGAGCAGGTTCTTCCCCGCCGGCGCCGCGAGGTGGGCGAGGTGGTCGTGGGTGGGAGCCATGAGCGAGGTCGGCGTGGCGCCGAGCGCGGCCTCCTCGGCGGCCCGCGCCGCGGCCACCCGGTTGACCCCGAGCTTGCTGCCCTGGATCTGCCGGTGCAGCTCGATGATCGCGTTGAGCAGCATCTCGGGCCGCGGTGGGCACCCCGGCAGGTAGACGTCGACGGGGATGATGTGGTCGACGCCCTGGACGATCGCGTAGTTGTTGAACATCCCGCCCGAGCTCGCGCAGACGCCCATCGAGATGACCCACTTGGGGTTGGGCATCTGGTCGTAGACCTGGCGGACGACCGGCGCCATCTTCTGCGACACCCGGCCGGCGACGATCATGAGGTCGGCCTGGCGCGGGGTGGCCGAGAACCGCTCCATGCCGAACCGGGCGATGTCGTAGTCGGGCGTGCCGACGGCCATCATCTCGATCGCGCAGCAGGCGAGTCCGAACGTCGCGGGCCAGATCGAGGCCTTGCGCATGTAGCCGACGACGTTCTCGAGCGTCGTCAGGACGAACCCGGCGGGCAGCTTCTCCTCGAGTCCCATCAGCCCTCCTTGGTGTGAGCGTCGGGTGGGGTGGCCGGCGCGCGGAGGGCGGCCGGCGTACGGGTCGTGACCATCAGTCCCACTCGAGCCCGCCGCGCTTCCACACGTAGGCGTAGGCGACGAACACGGTGAGGATGAACAGCACCATCTCGACGAGCGCGAACAGCCCGAGCGAGTCGAACGCGACGGCGAACGGGTAGAGGAACACCGACTCGATGTCGAAGATGATGAAGAGCATGGCGGTGAGGAAGTACTTGATCGGGACGCGCCCGCCACCCTGCGCGCGGGGCGTCGGCTGGATGCCGCACTCGTACGCCTCGAGCTTCGCCCGGTTGTAGCGCTTGGGCCCGACGACGAGGCTGGTACCCACCGACAGCGCCGCGAAACCGAAGCCGAGCGCCAGCAGGAGGAGGAGCGGGACGTAGGGGTTGCTCATCGCGGGACAACTCCCCTTTCGGTGCTCTGGTGCGTCGGGTGGGCGCAGGCCGCCGGGACGACGAGCGGCGTCCCGGTCATCCTAGGGGGATCGGTGCGCATCGCACCCAGGGTGTCGTGGCTCGTCGTCATGCGTCCGGCGCCACCGTCGCCATGGCGGAGATGATGCGGTCTCCCGCCGTGCGGCCGCCCGGGTCGGGGAGGTTGGCCATGAGCTTGAGGAGGAAGCGCATGAGGGTCGTGCGCGGCAGGCCGTACCGCGTCGCGAGCCGCATGACCTCCGGGTGGCCGATGGCGTGGGCGAACCACCGCCCGAGCGTGAAGTAGCCGCCGAGCTCGTCCTTCATGACCTTGGGGTACGTCGCGAGCACCCGCTCGCGCTCGGCGTCGCCACCGCGCGCGAGCGCCTGCGCGACGAGCTCGGCACCGACCCGCGCGGCCTCGAGCGCGTAGTCGATGCCCTCGCCGTTGAACGGGTTGACCATGCCGCCGGCGTCACCGACGAGGAGCAGGCCGTCGGCGTAGAGCGGCGACCGGTTGAAGCCCATCGGCAGCGCGGCACCACGGATCGGGCCGCCGGACTCGTCGTGCTCGAGGTGCCAGTCGGCGTCGATGTCGTCGACCCAGCGCCGCA
This sequence comes from uncultured Actinomycetota bacterium, assembly GCA_963811475.1. GTDB lineage: Bacteria > Actinomycetota > Actinomycetes > Actinomycetales > Dermatophilaceae > Fodinibacter. The sequence continues at coordinate 13,978 of CAWERJ010000030.1, read as the reverse complement.
TGACGTCCTTGAAGTCGGTCCTGCGGAACGCCGAGGTCGTGTCGAGGGTGCCGAGCCCCACGTTGGTGCGGCCGTCCTCGAGGGGGAAGAGCCACCCGTAGCCGGGCATGAGGATCCGGTTGCCGGAGTCGTCGCGGGTCCACAGCTCGAGGTGCGACTCGAGGTACTCGTCGTGGCGCGGGGTGCGGTAGTAGGCGCGCACGGCGACGGCCATGACGCGGTCCTCACGGGGACGGCGCCCGACGGCGGTCGCGAGCCGGGAGGACACCCCGTCCGACGCGACGACGACCGGCGCGCGGTAGTCGACGACCTCGCCCGTGGGGCGACCCTCGTCGTCGAGGCACCTCGCCGTGACGCCGGCGACGCGGCCCGCGGCATCGCGCAGCGGAGCGGTGACGTTGGTGCGCTCGCGCAGCGAGGCGCCCCTGCGCTCGGCGTGCCGCGCGAGCTCCTCGTCGAGCTGGGCCCGGGTGCGGACCATGCCGTGCGACGGGAAGGTCTCGGTCTGCGGCCAGTCGAGCTGGAGGGTGTGCCCGCCACCGCGGATGCGCAGGCCCTTGGTGCGCTGCCACCCGGTCGTGTCGACCCCGAGGGAGATGAGCTCCTTGGTGGCCCGTGGCGTGAGTCCGTCGCCACAGATCTTGTCGCGCGGGAACGCCGACTTCTCCAGCAGCACGACGTCGAGCCCGTGGTCGGCGAGGTAGGCCGCGGTCGCGCTGCCGCCGGGGCCGGCACCGACGACGACGACGTCGGCCCGCTCCGTCCGGGACGGCGGCGCGGACCGCGGTGCGGTGCTCGGGGTCTCGCTCACGATCGGTGCCTCGGGGTGCTTGTGAATGTCTTCACGATCGAGGTGGAGTCTAGGCCGCAGGCCCGACGGACCCGCACCGAGGGGGCCTAACCTTCGACGCCCGGCTTGGTCGCCCGGTGCAGGGCGACGATGCCCCCCGAGAGGTTGCGCCACTGCACCCCGGACCAGCCGGCGGCGGCGATCCGCTCGGCCATCGGGCGTTGCGCCGGCCACGCCTGGATCGACTCGGCGAGGTAGACGTACGACTCGGGGTTCGAGCTCACCCGCCGCGCCACCGCCGGCAGCGAGCGAACCAGGTACTTGCGGTACGCGGTGCGGAAGGCGCCGTTGGTCGGCTGGCTGAACTCGCAGAGGACGAACCGGCCCCCCGGTCTCGTGACCCGCAGGAACTCGCGCATCGCGGCATCCGGGTCGGAGACGTTGCGCAGCCCGAAGCTCATCGTCACGACGTCGAAGGAGTCGTCGGCGAACGGCAGGCGCATCGCGTCGGCGGCCGTGAAGCCGAGGTCGGAGCGGCGGCGGTGGCCGACGCGCAGCATCCCGAGGGAGAAGTCGGCGGGCACGACGTCGACCCCGGAGTCGGCGAACGGCTCGCTGCTCGTGCCGGTGCCGGCCGCGATGTCGAGCACGACCTGGCCGGGCACGGCCTCGCACGCCTGCACGACGGCACGGCGCCACAGCCGGTCCTGGCCGAGGGACAGCACGTCGTTGGTGACGTCGTACTTGCTCGCGACGTCGTCGAACATCGCGGCGACCTCGCGGGGGTCCTTGTCGAGGGAGGCTCGGGTCATGCGCGCCATCCTCCCACCGGGGGTACGCGGGTCCTCCCACGGTGGGGTCGTATCCTCCTGCCTGATGACCTCGCTCCCCGCGGGTGACCGGCCGATCGAGCCGATCGGTGCGCCGGCCGCCCCTCTCGTGTCCCGCACCGTCCTGCTCGACCCCGAGCTGGGCGCGGCACTGCTCTCCCTCGTCCCGCCCCGCGGGGCGCGCGACGTGTGCTCGTGGGTGCGTCGCGGCGAGGGCCTCGTCGGCTGGGGGCGCGCCGCCAGCCACACGGCATCCGGACCGGGACGGATGGCCGAGCTGGAGCAGTGGTGGGGGTCGCTCGTGGCCACGGCGGTCGTGCGCGACCGGGTCGACCGGCCCGGGACCGGACCGGTGGCCTTCGGGTCGGTGTCGTACGCGGCCGACTCGCCCTCCGGCGCGACGCTCGTCGTCCCCGAGGTCGTCGTCGGGGCGCGCGGCGGGGTGGCCTGGCTGACGACCGTGTCGCTCGAGAGCGCACCGGCCGTGGCGGCGGTGCCCGGCACGCCCGACGTGCGGGTGGCTGCGCCGCCGGTCGCCCCCCGCGACGTGCGGTTCGCCGACGGGGCGCTCTCGTCGGCCGAGTGGGCGGGTGCGGTGGCCGAGGCCGTCACGCGGATCACCGAGGGGCGGCTCGACAAGGTCGTGCTGGCCCGCGACCTCGAGGTGGCGACGGCCGGCGAGCTCGACGTGCGGTGGCTGCTGCAGCGCCTCGCCGAGCACTACGACACGACGTGGGTCTTCGCCGTCGACGGGCTCGTCGGGGCGACGCCGGAGCTGCTCGTGCGGCGCGAGAAGGGACTCGTCACCTCGCGGGTGCTCGCCGGCACGATCCGCCGCACCGGCGACGACGAGCACGACCTCGCGCTCGCGGCGTCGCTCGCCCGCTCGTCGAAGGACCTCGAGGAGCACGAGTACGCCGTGCGCTCGGTGGCCGACGCCCTCGCGCCGCACTGCTCCTCGATGAACGTGCCCGAGGCGCCGTTCGTGCTGCACCTGTCCAACGTCATGCACCTCGCGACCGACGTGGCGGGGGTGCTCGTCGACGACGCGTCGTCCCTGGCCCTGGCCGCGTCGCTGCACCCGTCGGCGGCGGTGTGCGGCACGCCCGCCCCGGTCGCCGACGGGGTCATCGCCGAGCTCGAGCACATGGACCGCGGGCGATACGCCGGGCCGGTCGGCTGGATCGACGCCGTGGGGGACGGGGAGTGGGGCATCGCGCTGCGCTGCGGGGCCGTGTCCGAGGACGACCCCTCACGGATCCGGCTCTTCGCGGGCTGCGGCATCGTCGCCGGCTCCGACCCGGAGGCCGAGGTCGCGGAGTCCTCCGCGAAGTTCGTGCCGATGCGCGACGCCCTCACCGCCACGCTCGTGAGCCGGGCGTCCCGCCTCAGTCGAGGTGATACCGCTCGCGAACCGCGCGCCCTGCACCTCGACCCAGCCGGGCCTCACCTGAATGGAGGTGATACCGCTCGCGCAACCGAGCGCCTGCACCTCGACCCGACGGTGGGCGTCCTCAGTCGGACAGGGCTCGGGCCGCCAGCGCGACGAGGTCGGCGTGTACCTGGCGGTGGGTGGCGCGGTCGACGACGACCTCGACGACCCGGATGCCGTGCGGCGGCTCCGCGACGGCGGCCGCGAGCGAGGCGGCACCAGCGACGCGCTCGTGCCGGATGCCGTGCGCCCGGCAGAGTGCCGCGAGGTCGGCTCCCGTCGGCGTCCCGAAGACCCGCTCGAAGTCGTCGGCACGCTCGGGGGCCCCGTGCTCCAGCGTCGTGAAGATCCCTCCCCCGTCGTCGTTGACGACGACGAGGGTGAGGTCAGGGGTGGGCTCGGCCGGGCCGGCGAGGAGGCCGTTGCCGTCGTGGAGGAAGGTCAGGTCGCCGAGCACCGCGTAGGTGGGTCCCGGTGTGGCGAGGGCGACGCCCACGGCGGTCGAGACCATCCCGTCGATGCCGGCGAGCCCGCGGTTGGCGACGACGCGGGCGGCCGCGGCGCCCGGCACGGCGAGGTCGAGGTCCCGTACGACGTTGCTCGACCCGACGACGAGCGTGGCGTCCTCGGGCAGCGAGGACGCCAGCACCCCGGCGACCGCGAAGCCACTCGGCCACGGGAACGGTTGCGCGGCAACGGCATCCGCCGAGTCGGCGACCCGCTGCGTACCAGTCGTCGGCCCACGGGTCGTCGCGCGACGTGGCCCCCCTTCCGTTCGGGGCGGTCACCGCCCCTGGCCAGCGCCTCGGGCCGGTGCACCACGGCGGCCACGTGCGAGGGGTCCGGCCAGGACCTGCCTTCCGACACGACCTCGACGCGCAGGCCGGGCCGGCGCAGGAGCGCGCCGACGGCGCGCGAGAGGGTCGGCCGGCCGACGACGACGACCCGGTCCGGCGCGTGGGCGTCGAGCCACCGCGTCGCCGTGAGCAGGAGCGGGCCGTGCGGCAGGGCAGCCGAGCGCACCTGCGCGGGTCCGAGCGGCTCCGCGACGACCGGGTGGCCCCGCTCCCCCGCCCAGGCGACGGCACGCGTGGCGAGCCCCTCGTCGCGGGTCCCGCCGACGACGACGAGGGTGCGCGCGACCTCCTCGACCGTCGGGATGCCGGTCGGCACACGCCCGGTCGCCGACGCGCCGTCGTCGCCGACCATCGCGCACCCACGGCTCGTCGCCCGGGCGGCCGTCGAGGGGATCAGGCCAGGCGGGGGCGGTGGGGTCGGGTCCGAGCGGTTCGCGCAGGCAGACGTTGAGGTGCACCGGGCCCGGCGGCCCACCCGTGGCACCGGTCGCGGCCGCGACGGCGCGGCACACCGTGCTCCGCCAGAACGGGGGCAGGCCGGTTCGCACGACCGGCGCGGGGAGGTCGGCGTCGTACCGCGTGGCGCCGGCGAAGATGCCCGGCTGCGTCGTCGTCTGGTTCGCGCCCGTCCCGCGCAGCTCGTGCGGCCGGTCGGCGCTCACCACGAGGAGCGGCACCTCGCCGTGGGAGGCCTCGAGGACCGCCGGGTGCAGGTTCGCCACCGCGGTGCCGGACGTCGTCACCACCGCCGCGGGCACCCCCGCAGCCGCGGGCCAGGCCCAGGGCGAGGAAGCCGGCGCTGCGCTCGTCGACCCGGACGTGCAGCCGGAGCCGCCCCGACCGCTCCGCGGCGAGCACCGCGTACGCGAGGGGAGCGGACCGTGACCCGGGGCAGAGGACGACCTCACGCACGCCGTTGCGCACGAGCTCGTCCACCAGCACCGTCGCGAACGCGGACGAGGGGGTCACGAGCCGCGATTCTGCCACCCCCTCTCGATGCGGAACTCCGACACCGAGCGCACCGGGCGCCCGAGGAAGCCCCCCGCCGACGCCTGCCAGGCATCGAGCCCCGCGAACGTCCCGCGTGGAGCCGCCTCGAGGACCCCGACGGTGCGGACGTACCCCTCGAGCCGATGGCTGCCCACGTCGAGGCCGGTGCCGTGCCTCGGCGATCGCACCGTGACCCACGACCCGGAGGCCGGGTTCGGCGTGAGGTCGAGGCGGGGCACCGGGTCGTCGCCGTGCTCGACGGAGAGCACGCGCACCCCGCTCGGCACGGGGAAGAGCGCGACCGGCGAGCCCGTCGTCAGCACGTGCGTCACGCGGTGGTCCTCGCGGAAGCCCGGGTCGGCCGCGAGGGCCGCGGCGAGGATGCCGCCCTGGCTGTGCCCGACGAGCAGGACCGGGTCGGATGCCGTGGACCGCGCGGACGCCGCCCTCGCCCGCGCGAGCGCCGCGGTCACGCCGGCGGCGGCAAGGGTCTGGTCGCCGGTCATCGCGCGCAGGTCGGTCGTGACGTCGAACGGGTTGGCGGCCGGTCTCGGCGACCACTCCTGGGTGCCGGGGACGACGACGAGCCACGCCGAGCCGCCGTCACCCGCCGAGACCTCGACGACCCGGACCCGCCCGCCATCGAGCCCGCGGCCCGCCCCCACGAGCCCCGCGGCGCCGAGCAGGCCCCGCTGCGGGTCGACAGGAAGGGTCGGCTCCACCGCCGTCACGACGGCGGAGCCCGGGCGCTCGGTGAGGAAGCCGCCCCGGCCCGCGAGGTCGGTGCCCGCGCTCACCCCCCGCAGGAGCGCGGACACCGCCGCCTCGACCTCGACGTAGGCCCGGGCAGCGACCCGCAGCTGGGCGGCGAGGGCATCGAGGGCCCACGCCGCTCCCCACGCCCCCGCGGGGCCGATGACCGCGACGGTCGACAGCTGGGCCCTCGGCCAGGCCACGAGGGATGCCGGGCTCGCGGCACCCCGGGGGCGGACCGGGCCCGCCCGCGCCAGCAGGGCCGCCAGCCGCGCCGCCTCGTCGCGGACATCGTCGGCGACACCGCTGACCCGAGCGGCCGCCCCGGCCAGCGCCTCCGACCGCACCGTCCACCCGGGTCACGCCCAGGACCCCTCCGGGCCCTCCCCGAGCGCCAGCACGGCGTCGACGCAACAGGCGCGGCCTCCTCCATGTCGCGCGCCAGCGCGGCCAGTGCGTTGACCCGATGGGCCACCTGCTGCGCGTACAGGTCGGCGGCCGTCCCCTCCCACCACACGAGGGCGTAGCGACCGAGCGCAGCCCGCCTGGCATCGGTGCGGGCCGCCGCGGCCCGCAGCTCGTCGGCGAGGGCGCGCAGCGCGTCGTCGCCGGAGCGCGGCCGGCATCCTTCCCACGGACTCCGCGCGTCCCATCACCCCTCCAGCCCCTTCGCCCGGCGACTCCCTCGCCCGGCGACTCCCTCGCTCGGCCATCCCACCCTCGGCGGAGCTCCGGACGCGGCTGCCGCCCGGCGCTGTGGACCGGGGACGCCGCGCCGTGGGGCCTGTGGACGGAGGCCGCCTAGGGTGGCGGCCATGCGGCACCACGACCTCGTCATCGTCGGCAGCGGCTCGGGCAACTCGCTGCTGACCCCCGAGCTCGAGGGCCTCGACGTCGCGATCGTCGAGGGGGGCACCTTCGGGGGCACCTGCCTCAACGTGGGCTGCATCCCGACGAAGATGTTCGTCGTGCCCGCCGACCGGGTGCTCGACGCCGCCGACGCCCACCGGCTCGGCATCACGTTCGCCGAGCCGACCGTCGACTGGACCGCCGTGCGCGACCGCATCTTCGGCCGGATCGACGCCGTCTCGGCCGGGGGCCGCGACTACCGACTGAGCCAGCCCGACGTCACCCTGTACGAGGCGCACGCGGCCTTCACCGGCGACCGACGGCTCTCGCTCTCCACCGGAGAGCAGCTCACCGCCGACCGGGTCGTCCTCGCCGCCGGGAGCCGGCCACTCGGGCTCGACGTCGACGGCCTGCGCGCCCCCGACCCCGAGCGGGGTCTGCACACGTCGGACACCGTCATGCGGCTCGACCGGCTCCCTCCCCGGATGGCGGTCCTCGGCGGCGGCTACGTCGCCTGCGAGCTGGCGCACGTGTTCGCCGCGCTGGGGGTGGCCGTCACCCAGGTCCAGCGCAGCTCGACGCTGCTGCGGTACGAGGAGGTCGAGATCGCCCAGCGGTACACCGACGTCGCGCGACGCCGCTACGACCTGCGCCTGTCGACCCTGCCGACCTCGGCCGAGAAGGTCGGCGACACGTGGCGGGTCGGGCTCGACGGCCCGGCCGGCACGAGCCACGTCGAGGCCGAGGTCGTCCTGCTCGCCGTGGGGCGGCGGCCGAACACCGACCTCCTCGATCCCGCCGCCGGGGGGCTGCGGTGCCACGACGACGGCCGGCTCGTCGTCGACCGTGAGCAGCGCACGACGGCTCCGGGGGTGTGGGCGCTCGGGGACATCTGCTCCGAGCACCAGCTGAAGCACGTGGCCAACCACCAGGCGCGGATCGTCGCGCACAACGTCGCCGTCGACGCCGGCCGGCTCGCCGCGGCTCCCCGCGCCGACGACGACCGCCCGGTGCCCCATGCCGTCTTCGGGCACCCGCAGGTGGCCTCGTTCGGACCGACCGCCGCCGAGCTCGAGGCGGCCGGCATCCCGTTCGTCAGCGCGACCCAGTCCGTCGGCGACGTGGCCTACGGGTGGGCCCTCGAGGACACCACCGGCCTGCTGACCGTGCACGCCGACCTCTCGGGCCGGGTCCTCGCGGCGCACGCCATCGGCCCGCACGCGTCGACCCTCGTCCAGCCGCTCATCCAGGCGGCGACGTTCGGTCAGCACGCCACCGACGTCGCGCGCGGGCAGTACTGGATCCACCCCGCCCTCGCCGAGGTCGTCGAGAACGCCCTGCTGGGCCTGCCCTTCCCGTCGGCCTAGGATCCCGGCGGCGGGACCGGGCTGCGGTCGGTGAGGCAGTAGACCCGGCCGACCGGGTCGGCCATCACCGTCCACCCCCCGCGCACCGTCACGACCCGCGCGCCGGCGGCGAGGTGACGGGCCGTCGACGCCTCCCGGTCGGTGCAGGCGAGGTCGGCGTGGGCGCGCACCGCCCCGGTCGGCTCGCCCAGCCGCTGGAACAGCAGCCGCAACGGGATGCCGGCCGGTCGCCGCAGCAGCGACAGCTCCGGCTCCTCGACGTCGGCCCACTCCCAGCCGGTGAGGTCCGCCCAGAACCGGACCTCCGCGTCGTGCGCGTCGTCGGGGCAGTCGAGGCAGACCTGGTCGACGACCTCCGCGAGCCCGGCGCGCACCTGCTCGTGCTCCTCCTGGTGCGGGGTCAGGCAGAACGACAGGCCGCCGGGCGAGCGGAGGACGACCACCTCGTCGCCGATCGCCCCGACAGGGGTGGCGCCCAGGCGCTCCGCCTCGGTGGCCGCGGCCCGCACGTCGTCGACGTCGAGGTCGAGGTGGATGCCGCCAGGGCCGTCGCCGACCGCCTGCACCTTGAGCCACGGGTCCCCGAGCGGCGGCAGGAGGGTGGCGAACTCGCCGTGCTCACCCCTCGTCGAGGACAACGGCCACCCGGTCACCCGCGACCAGAACGCCCACGACCGCGGAGCGTCGGCGCGCGGGGTGTCGAGGAAGGCCCAGACCCAGCGCACGTCGATCATCGAGGCTCCTCCCGCAGGTGCTCGGCGCAGGCCGTCACCCGGTCGCGCCACCACGCGACCCGCTCGGGCGACGCGGCGTGCCGGTCGAGCAGCGACGGGTCGGCCGACACCCGCCCGACGGGCAGCGAGCCGCGCACCGGCACGAGCGGGGCGGCGGCGACGTCTCCGTCGAGCAGCGCCACCGTGCCGAGGCCACAGGCGTGCCCGAGCGAGGGCATCGCCGCCGCGAGCGCCACGCCGGCCGCGATGCCGACGCTCGTGTCGAGCGCCGACGAGACGACGGCGGGCAGGCCGCAGGCCTCGACGACCGACAGGGCGGACCGCACCCCACCGAGCGGAGCCACCTTGACGACGACGACGTCGGCGGCCCCGAGGTCGCGCACCCGCAGCGGGTCGTCAGCCTTGCGGATCGACTCGTCGGCCGCGATCGGCACGTCGACGCCGTTGCGCGCCAAGGTCATCCGCAGGTCGCGCAGCTCCTCGACCGACGCGCACGGCTGCTCCGCGTACTCCAGGTCGTGCACCGACAGTCGTGCGAGCGCAGCGAACGCGTCGTCGACCGACCAGGCACCGTTGGCGTCGACGCGCACCCGGGCCGACGGCCCCATGACCTCACGGACCGCCGCCACCCGGGCCAGGTCGTCGGAGAGGGACTGGCCGCGCTCGGCCACCTTGACCTTGGCGGTCGTGCAGCCGGGGAACCGGGCCAGCACCTCCGCGACCCGCTCGGCCCCCACCGCGGGCACCGTCGCGTTGACCGGGACCGAGGCACGCACGGGAACGGGCCATCCGACCCACGCCGACTCGACGGCCGAGGCCAGCCATCGCGCGGCCTCAGCCGGCTCGTACTCGAGGAAGGGCCCGAACTCGCCCCAGCCGCACGGCCCCTCGAGCAGCGCGACCTCGCGGACGGTGACGCCGCGGAACGGCACCCGCATCGGGATGGCGACCACGCGCAGCGCGGCGAGCAGCTCACCCACAGGAGGCAACGGCATACGCCTCACCGTAGGCGTTGGCGCGCCGGGGCCCGGCTGGAGGCGCCCGGGCGGCCGGCGGGGCCGTCACGGCGCCGGTGTCCGGGCGCGTAGCTGGAGCGACAGGTCACGCATCATCACGAGCCGCTGCCGGAACCGGCGGACGAGCAGGTCGGCGCTGCCCAGCGGGACCACGGACGGCTGCGTGTCGAACATCCACAGCGGCCTGCCGTAGGAGGTGGTGCCGTCACCGCCCACCGCGTGCGCGAACGAGCTGCCACGCGCCGAGGGAGCGGACCGCAGGCCGCAGACGTCCTGGATGACGCCGACGCGGACCGGCCGGTTGGTGCCCACGAGGTCGTTGCCCTTGGCCACGGCCCACAGCACGGCGCCGGTCGCGACGTCGTCGCGGTCGCTGCGGGTGAGCAGGGCCGGTTCCTGCCGCACCGCCCGACCGAGCAGGCGGCGCGAGGCCGTCAGCCCCTCGTCGCCGAGCAGCAGCGGAGCCCACTGCGCGAGCCGCTCGTCGATGGCCCGCACCCGCTCGTGCAGGTCGTCGCGGATGCCGACGAGGCTCAGCTCCTCCGGCTCCAGGGGGTCCACGCCGAGGGCCTCGAGCGCCTCGGCGCCGCCGACGATGCGGGCGAGCCAGGCGAGCTGCCGCTCGTGCGGCGGCGGGATGGGTGGCGGAGGCGGAGGGGCAGGTGCACGCAGCAACCCCCGGCCCTCCAGCTCCAGCGCGGCGCACTCGTACCCGCTGCCGGACACCGGACGCCGCACGACGTCGACCACCTGGTCGCCGATGAGGACGACCGATGTGACGTCGCCCAGGCGGCCGGCCCCGGGCGGGCCCCCCACGTCGTCGTCCCCGGCATCCGGCTCGTCGTAGCGCACCTCCCGGGAGAATCCTCCGCACCCTCGAAGAGCCCTCGCGGCCGGAACCTCAGGACCTCGCCACCCTCGTCCATGCCCACCCCTGTCCGGCGAGCCCCCCGGCCCACCCGCGAGGTCGAGCGTGGCACGAGGCGCGGACACCGCCGCCGGGTTGTCCACACCCTCCCCGCGGATAGCCTTGCCGCCGTGAGCGCGATCCCCGGTGTCAGCGAGACCTTCGACCCCGACGCCTGGCAGGAGGTGCCGGGCTTCGAGGACCTCACCGACGTCACCTACCACCGGGCCGTGGGGGTGGGCTGCGTCCGCGTCGCCTTCGACCGCCCCGAGGTGCTCAACGCGTTCCGGCCGCACACGGTCGACGAGCTCCACCGCGTGCTCGACCACGCCCGCCGCACCGCCGACGTCGGTGTCGTGCTGCTCACCGGCAACGGCCCCGGCCCCGAGGGCACGGGCAGCGCCGGCAAGTGGGCCTTCTGCACCGGGGGCGACCAACGCATCCGGGGCCGCTCCGGCTACCAGTACGCCGAGGGCACCACCGCCGACACCGTCGACGAGCGCCGGGCCAGGGCCGAGGGCGGGCGCCTGCACATCCTCGAGGTGCAGCGGCTGATCCGCACCATGCCGAAGGTCGTCGTCGCCGTGGTCAACGGGTGGGCGGCCGGCGGCGGGCACAGCCTGCACGTCGTCTGCGACCTGACGATCGCGTCCCGAGAGCACGCGCGGTTCAAGCAGACGGATGCCGACGTCGGCAGCTTCGACGGCGGCTACGGCAGCGCCTACCTCGCGAGGATGGTCGGGCAGAAGCGGGCTCGCGAGATCTTCTTCCTCGGGCGCACGTACTCCGCCGACGACATGCACGCGATGGGTGCGGTGAACCTCGTCGCCGACCACGCCGACCTCGAGGCCGAGGCGCTGCATGTCGCGCGCGAGGTCATGGGCAAGAGCCCGCAGGCGCAGCGCATGCTCAAGTTCGCGTTCAACCTCGTCGACGACGGCCTCATGGGCCAGCAGGTCTTCGCCGGCGAGGCGACCCGTCTCGCCTACATGACCGACGAGGCGGTCGAGGGCCGGGACCAGTTCCTCGAGAAGCGCGACCCGGACTGGTCGCCCTTCCCCTGGTACTTCTGAAACACCGCATAATCGCAGGTCACCGGGGGTCTATGTCCCCGCAGTCCGCAGGGAGTCCGCAGAAATGCCCATCGCTGCACGCATCAGGCCGGCCGCGGCCTTGCGCGTCTGGTCCTCTGCGGTCGGCCACAGGTGCGCGTAGGTGCTCAGGGTGGTCGTGGCCGTCGAGTGTCCGAGGGCACGCTGCACCGTCACGACACTGCACCCGTCCGCAATCAGTCCGCTGGCGTAGAAGTGTCGGAGATCGTGAAGCCGAACCCATGACAGTCCAGCCGCCTTCCGAGTCGCGCGCCAGCGCCATGTCACAGCGTTGTCGTGCATCGGCTCACCGCTGATCGTGAAGAGCCATCGGTCCGGTGCACCTTGCGACGTCGACCTCGCGATGTGCTCTGCCAGCATGGTGAGCAGGTCGTCGGGCAGCGAAACGGCACGCTCGGACCCGTACTTCGGTGGAGCGACCTTGTAGCCCGACCCATCACGCTGGATCTGCCGCGACACCTTCAGTTCGCAAGGCAAGGTGAAGTCCAGCACCTACTCGGGCACCGTCGACCTCTACGAGAGCCAGCGAGGAAGAGACGGGCCCCCCGAGAAAGGCGACGTGGCCGCCGAGGACGTGCCCTTCAACATCACCTTCACTCTCACAGGACGCCCCTCCCGCTCGACGTTCACCGACTCCTACCGGGATCCGGAGTCGGGCAGCTCCTCCCGGTTCCGCGAGACCTGCGTCTCCGGGCCCGCGACCGTCCAGGGGAGCCTGGACGGTATCGAGGCGGTCGAGGGCGAGGTCGGCAGGTACTCCGTTCAGTGGATGGAGCGCATCGGCTGACCTGCGGCTGTGTCTGACTGGGCACCCGCGCAAGTTCCACCCGGAGGTGGCGGCTGAAGATGCCGTCAGCCGTCACCGCCGCATTTGCAGCGCCGGTTGATCCGCAGTCTCTAGGGGCCAACGTCCTTTGGTCGCCCCTTCAACCATCGCGTACGAGGAGACCACCGATGGCGGATCATCCGCAGCGTGCACCGGCAGGCTGGTATCCGACCCCAGATGGCCGGGTACGGTACTGGGATGGCGAACAGCGGACCCCGACCTGGTCGCAGCCCCCCCCGCTACGCGTAATCAGGACGAGACCCCAGGACAGGTCACCATGAAGTCAGAGGACCGCGGACTGCCACCGCTGGTGCCTGCTCGCCGTCGAGGGAGTGCTTGCTGTCCTGAGCGTATACATCGCCTACGGCTTGACCGCTGACGTACGGCGACGTCAACGCCTCCACGCTCGACGTCATGACGTCCGGCTTCGTGTGGCAGCCGCTGCTCATTGTCGGGGCCGCTGCGGTGGCGCGCTGTGGCCTCGACGCGGTGGTGGATGCGCGTCACGGCCGTGGCCATCCCAGTCCTGATGGTGGTCGGGATGCTCGTGGTCTTCCCGGCCGCCCTGGCTAACAAGGTTGAGGACTCGGTTTCCTACCAGTCACTGGGATCCCCCGGGGAGGACGTCGCCCAACGCGACCCGGCGACGGACAGCAGACCCCGCCCCTAACTCGACAATTCAGAGGGCGGTACTGAGTTGTGAGGCTCAGGACAGGCCCGAACCCCGACACTAGGGTGCGTTCATGGCGACATTCCTCTCCGTCCGGTCCTACCGCCACGGCGGCGTTGGGGAAGCGCTGGCCTTGTCTTATCTCGGGCTAGCCGCACTGCTCCTCGTTGCGGCCGCTGCCGAAGACGCTCTCCCCGGGCCCCCGGAGGGCGGCTTCGCCATTGGCTTCGCGATGCTAGCGACTATGCCGCTCAGCATCGCGGTCGAGTTGGCGTACAGCGGAATCGCCACCGCGCAGGGCGTACCGATGAGCGACCAATACGGCTCTTGGTGGGTCATCCCAGCCTTTGCCCTCTGCGCCCTGATCAACGACTCGCTGATTTGGGTCATCTTCCGGGGCCGACCGATCCGGCCACTGATCGAACCGCCGCCCGCACCCCCTTCGGAGTAGTCACCGCCCTCGGGTTGCGGGGTTCCCTCACCCGCACCCCTGACAGCGCAGCGCCCCCGACGGATCCTGGGGGAGAAGCGTGGGGGTGCCTAGCTGACCCGAGAGCTTGACAGAGTCGTCGGATCCGGCCATCGGCGAACGTAGCGCGGGATGGCCGGTGGTATCACCGATCGTGGGTCACATTCTGGCTTCTTTTCGCGGTCGATAGGTCAGCGTGATTGGCCGCACCGGCCGCTCCGGCTGGGAACCGGATGGTCCGCCGTACTGCCGACCGCTCATGGGAACTACAGACAGGCCCATTCACCCCGGCTAATGTGGGGGCCACCCGTACGCCCGGCGCGCGGGCGAGCAGCACTGGGCCGGAGATACCGAACCCCGCCGGATCTCCTTTTGG
>CAWERJ010000029.1:0-59951 GCA_963811475.1 uncultured Actinomycetota bacterium | reverse complement strand
TCGCCGCCCATTGTGTCGGCCCGTCGCGCGGCGAGTGCGGAAGTGGTCGCCAGGGCAACCAGTTCCGCACTCGCGGCGGGGCCGACTCGCCCAGGTCAGGCTGCGGTGCGGGCCTGCTCAACCTCGGCGGTCAGACGAACCATGAGCGAGCGCAGCTCGGCGTCCAGTGCAGCGTCCGAGAGCCGGCCGTCGACGAAGGCCTGGAAGGCCGAACCGACACCCACGGTGTCCTCGATGACGTCCGCCCCGGCGACCCTGAGGACCTTGACGCCGTCCTCGCGGGCCCACTGGGCGCCGCGCGGAGCCCTGCTCGCGGCGAGGACGGCCGCCGGCTTGCCGGCGATCGCGGCAGCACCCCGGGGGCGCGAGACCCAGTCGACGGCGTTCTTGACGGCGCTCGAGAGCGAGCCGTTGTACTCGGGCGTGACGAGGAGCACGGCATCCGCGTCGGACACCGCCTCTCGCAGGTTCCGGGCGACCTCGGGCAGCTCGTCGTCGTGGTCGAGGTCCTCCGAGTAGTGCGGGAGCTCGGCGAGGGAGGCGAAGACGGTACCGGCGACGTCGGAGGGCAGGTGGGCGATGGCGGCGTCGGCGAGCTGGCGGTTCGTGGAGCCGGCGCGCAGGCTGCCGACGAGGACGAGGACGTTCACGGGGCGCTCCTGGGGTGGAGGGGGCGGATCGAGCGGGACGATCGACGCTGATCAAGTGATTGAACCCGCAACTACCTCTGAGCATTCCCCGAATCGGGTGCCCACGCGGTCGTTCCGGCAGCCACCCGGGCACCCGAGTCGTCGTCGGGGTTGCACCATCGCTATTCAGCGTTACTATGTACTGGTAGTCATTGACACTGAGTAGCGATGCGGAGGAGGTGCGGCCATGGGCAAGCAGGAGACCGAGATGCTCAAGGGCACGCTCGAGGGCATCGTGCTCGCGCTGTTGGCGGACCGGTCGGCGTACGGCTACGAGATCACCGCCTGGCTGCGCGAGCAGGGCTTCACCGACATCGCCGAGGGCACCGTCTACGCCCTGCTCGTCCGGGTCGAGCAGCGCGGCCTGGTCGACGTCGAGAAGGTGCCGTCCGAGAAGGGGCCGCCCCGCAAGGTCTACACGCTCAACGCGCGAGGTCGGACCCACCTCGACGAGTTCTGGAGGACGTGGAGCTTTCTCCAGGAACGCATCGAACAGCTCCGCGAAGGAGGCAGCTGAGATGGCCGCGAAGTGGATCGAGGCCCTGACCGGGTCGCTCGAGCAGAAGAAGCAGTACAAGCGCGACAAGGCGCGGATGGAGGCGCTCCCGGAGCCCTACCGCAGTGCCGCCAGGGCGTTCACCCGGTACTTCATGTACTACGGGGGGCTCACCGACGGCGACACCATGGTGACGATGCTGGGCGACTTCACCGACCTGTGGGAGCGCGCAGCGCTCGACGGGACGCCCGTGCGCGAGATCGTCGGCGAGGACCCGGTCGAGTTCGCCGAGACCTTCGCCCTGGCCTACTCCGGCACCCGCTGGATCGACAAGGAGCGCGCTCGGCTCACCGCCGCGATCGAGGCCGCCGAGGGGAGTGGTCCGCGATGACGACCGACGCCGCCATCCGGGTCGAGGGCCTGGTCAAGTCGTTCAAGGACCTGCCCGTGCTCCGCGGGGTCGACTTCGAGGTCGAGCGGGGCAGCATCTTCGCCCTGCTCGGCTCGAACGGCGCCGGCAAGACCACGGTCGTGCGCATCCTCGCCACGCTGCTGCGGGCCGATGCCGGCACGGCCACCGTGCACGGCTTCGACGTCGCCGCGCAGGCCGGCGAGGTGCGGGAGTCGATCAGCCTCACCGGGCAGTTCGCGGCGGTCGACGAGATCCTCACCGGGCGGGAGAACCTCGTGCTCGTGGCCCGCCTGCGGCACCTCCCGGATGCCGGGCGCATCGCCGACGCGCTGCTCGCCCGCTTCCAGCTGGCCGAGGCCGCCGACCGGAAGGTGTCGACCTACTCCGGTGGCATGCGCCGCCGGCTCGACATCGCGATGAGCCTGATCGGCGACCCGCCGGTGGTCTTCCTCGACGAGCCGACCACGGGGCTGGACCCGCAGGCGCGCCTGGAGGTCTGGCAGGCGGTGCGCGACCTCGCCGCGAGCGGCACGACCGTGCTGCTGACGACGCAGTACCTCGACGAGGCGGAGCAGCTCGCCGGCCGGATCGCCATCCTGCACGACGGGCGGATCCTCGAGAACGGCACCCTGGCCGAGCTCAAGGCGCTGCTGCCGCCGGCCAGGGTCGAGTACGTCGAGAAGCAGCCGACCCTCGAGGACGTGTTCCTCGCGCTCGTCGGACCTGACCCAACCGGCACGACCGAGGAGCTCCGATGACCACCCACTTCGCCGGTGACACCGCCCTGCTGACCGGGCGCTCGCTGCGCCACATCACCCGCAGCCTCGACACGATCATCACCACGACGATCATGCCGATCGCGTTCCTGCTGCTCTTCGTGTTCGTGCTCGGCGGCGCCATCGACACCGGGACGGCGTCGTACGTGGACTACCTGCTGCCCGGCATCCTCGTCATCACGGTGGCGTCGGGTGTCTCGTACACGGCGTACCGACTCTTCGGCGACCTGCAGAGCGGGATCTTCGAGCGGTTCCACTCGATGCCGATCGCCAGGTCGTCGGTGCTGTGGGCGCACGTGCTGACCTCGTTGGTCGCCATCGCGATGTCGGTCGTCGTCGTCGTGGTCGCCGCCGTGCTCTTCGGGTTCCGCTCGGGCGCAGGGGTGTTCGCGTGGCTGGCCGTGGCCGGCATCCTCGCGCTGTTCACGCTGGCACTGACCTGGCTCGCCGTGATCCCCGGGTTGACGGCGTCGTCCGTCGACGGGGCGAGTGCGTTCTCGTACCCGTTGATCCTCCTGCCGTTCATCAGCTCCGCCTTCGTGCCCACCGAGACGATGCCCGGCCCGGTGCGGGCCTTCGCCGAGAACCAGCCGGTCACCGCCATCGTCGACGCCATCCGCAACCTGCTCGCCGGGCAGCCGGTGGGCACCGACATCTGGGTCGCCCTCGCCTGGTGCCTCGGGCTGTTGGTCCTGGCCTACGGGTTCGCGATGCTCGCTTACCGTCGCAAGCTGGCCTGAGGCGTCGGCGGGGAAGGAACGGCCGGATGCGTCGGCCGTCGACGAACGTGTGCTCAGGACCAGGTGGACTCCTCCACGGTGCCGTGCCGCACGCAGGTCGCCGTCCACGCGCCCGGGGTGACCTGCACCGTCATCCGGCGGCGGCAGTGCACGCACCAGCGCGGCGGCTCCAGCTCGGCTCGCCGGGCACACCGCGCGTGGTCGCCCTCGGCGACGGCCTCGCCGCACTGACCGCACCACTCACCGGTGTCCCCGGTGCGCGCGACCGGCCCCACGGAATCCTCACCGAGCACGAAGGCCACCGGGTCAGAACGTCTCGTTGAGCGCCTTGATCGGCATCTCGAGCTCGTCGAGCAGGGCGAGGTCCTCGCGCGGGTCGCGCCCGAGCGTCGTGAGGTAGTTGCCGACGATGACGGCGTTGATGCCGCCGAGCAGGCCGTCGCGGGTGCCGAGGTCGCCGAGGGTCAGCTCGCGGCCGCCGGCGTAGCGCAGGATGGTGCGCGGCAGGGCGAGCCGGAAGGCGGCGATGGTGCGCAGCGCGTCGCCGGTCTCCATCGGCTCCAGGTCGCCGAACGGTGTCCCGGGGCGCGGGTTGAGGAAGTTGAGCGGCACCTCGTGCGGCTCGAGCTCACCGAGCTGGGCGGCGAGCTCGGCGCGCTGCTCGATGCTCTCGCCCATGCCGACGAGGCCTCCGCAGCACAGCTCCATGCCCGAGTCCTTGACCATGAGGCAGGTGTCCCAGCGCTCGTCGAAGGAGTGGGTGGTGACGACGTTCGGAAAGTAGGAGCGCCCCGCCTCGAGGTTGTGGTTGTAGCGGTGCACGCCCATGTCGACGAGGTCGGCGACCTGCTCGCGGCTCAGCATGCCCAGCGAGGCGGCGACGTTGATGTCGACCGCGGCACGGATGGCGGCCACGCCCTGGCGCATCTGCTCCATGAGCCGGTCGTCGGGCCCTCGCACGGCGGCGACGATGCAGAACTCGCTGGCTCCGGTGGCCGCGGTCTGCTTGGCGGCGCGCACCAGCTCGGGCACGTTGAGCCACACCGAGCGCACCGGGCTCGTGAACTGGCCCGACTGCGAGCAGAAGTGGCAGTCCTCGGGGCAGCCGCCGGTCTTGAGCGACACGATGCCCTCGACCTCGACGCTCGGCCCCTGGTACTTCATCCGCACCTCGTGGGCGAGCGCGAGGAGGTCCTGGAGCCGGTCGTCACCGGTGCGCATCACCTCGACGACCTGCGGGTGCGTCAGCGGCACCCCGCGCTCGAGCACCTGCTCGCGCGCGACGTCGAGGATGGTCGTCCCGGTCACCTGAGCCGTCATGGTCCCGATTGTTGCGTATGCCGTCGGGGCGCCCGCCGCGGGCAGGTCGCAGGGGGAAGGCAGGAGCGCCCGTCCCTAGACTGCGGCCATGGCGAGCACCTCCACCCGGATGCTGCTTCTCGGCGCCGTCGAGCTGTTCGAGCCGGTCAACGGCTACCAGATCCGGCGGGAGCTGGTGTCGTGGCGGGTCGACGAGTGGGCGCACATCAACCCCGGGTCGATCTACTCCGGGCTCGAGACACTCGCCCGCGCGGGACACCTCGCCCGGCACGCGCTCGTCGAGGGGAACCGCACGGTGAGCGTCTACACGACCACGGCGGCGGGGCGCGCCGAGTTCCAGGAGCTCTTCGCCCAGGCCGTGCGCACACACGACCGCGGCTCCGCGCGAGGGTTCACCACGGCGCTGTCGCTGGCCCCGCTCGTCTCGCGCAGGGAGTTCCTCGGGCTGCTGAAGGAGCGCCTCGTCGCGGTCGACGCCGTGCTGGCGGAGGGGATGGCTCTCGCCGCGGCGCCGGAGGGGGCGTTGCCGCCGCACCTGCCCGCGCTCATCGACCTGTGGATCGCGCAGGGCCGCACCGAGCGGGAGTGGCTGGTGGGGATGATCGGCGCCCTCGAGGCCGGGGACGGCCACTACGCCGGCGAGCCATCCGACTGGGCGCCACCGGCGGACGACCCGGGGTGGGCGATGCAGGCCGACCGCGAGCGCTACCGCCAAGCCCTCGGCCTCACCACCTGACCGACGCTCGAACACGCCACCAACTGGCGTTGGGTGCCCAGGTGGCTGTCGGGGCAGCCACTTCAGCACCCAACTGCGGTGATGGGCTGGGCCGGGGCTGACCGATCGCGAGGTGCTCCCCTCGTCGCCCCGCCGCGAGTTGGGTGCCCAGGTGGCTGTCGGGGCAGCCACTTCAGCACCCAACTCGAGCTCACGCGGCATCGGGCGCACTTGACTTCAATGATCAAGATTGATCATCATGAACTCAGAACTGTTCAACTTTGATCAAAGGAGCGGCATGATCACCGCCAGGGGACTCACCCAGACCTTCCAGACGCGCGCCGGGCGCGAGAAGACCGAGGTGACCGCCGTCGACGCCGTCGACCTCGACGTGGCCGAGGGCGAGGTCGTCGCCTTCCTCGGCCCGAACGGCGCGGGCAAGACCACGACGCTGCGAATCCTCACCACCCTGCTCAAGCCGACGGCGGGCACGGCCACGGTGGCCGGTTTCGACGTGGCGAGCCAGGCCGAGGACGTGCGGCGCAGCATCGGCTACGTCTCGCAGGCGGGCTCCACCGGCAGCGTGACCCGCGCGGGTGAGGAGGTCGTCGACCACGGGATGCTCTACGGCATGAGCGCCGCCGACGCCCGCGCCCGCGGCCAGCACCTGTTCGAGCAGCTCGACCTCGAGGGGTTGTGGACCCGCCAGCCACGCGCGATGTCCGGCGGCCAGCGTCGCCGGCTCGACATCGTCATGGGCCTCATCCACGAGCCGACCCTGGTCTTCCTCGACGAGCCGACCACCGGGCTCGACCCGCAGGCCCGGGCCAACCTGTGGCGTCACATCTCCGACCTGCGCGAGCGCCGCGGCGCCACCGTCTTCCTCACGACCCACTACCTCGACGAGGCCGACGCGCTCAGCGACCGGATCGTCATCATCGACCACGGCCGGATCGTCGCATCAGACACCGCCGACAACCTCAAGGCCGCCGTCGCGGGCGACCTGGTCGAGCTCGAGCTGGCCAGCGTCGAGCAGGTGAGCACCGCGGCCGAGAAGCTCGCCGCCCTGGTCGGCGAGAGTGACGGCGTCGAGGTCGACGGCCAGCAGGTCCGCGGCCGCGTGCGCCAGGCGGGTCGCGCCGTGCCCGGCCTGCTGCGCGACCTCGACCGCACCGGGGTCGAGCTGTCCTCCATCGAGGTGCGCCGCCCCACCCTCGACGACGTCTTCCTCGACCTGACGGGCCGCTCGCTCCGCGAGGGGTGAGCCCCACACCCACGACTGCCGAAAGGACCCCTCATGACCTTCCTGCGCGAGAGCTCCATCGTCTTCCGCCGCCAGATCCGGATGAACCTGCGCAACCCCGCGTGGGTGCTCATCGGGCTGATGCAGCCCGTGCTCTACCTCCTGCTGTTCGGCCCGCTGCTCGAGCCCATCGCCGCGCAGTTCGACTACGCGAACTCCTACACCTTCTTCGTGCCCGGCCTGCTGGTGCAGCTCGGCATCTTCGGCGCCTTCTTCGCCGGCTTCTCGTTGATCGGCGAGTGGCGCGACGGCGTCATCGAGGCCGAGCGGGTCACGCCGGCCAGCCGCACCGCCCTGCTGATGGGCCGGCTGTGGCGTGACGTGCTCCAGCTGTTCGTCCAGGCGCTGATCCTCGTCGGCCTCGGCTACCTCATCGGGATGGAGGCACCGTTCTGGGGTGCCGTGCTCGGCATCTCCCTGACCCTGCTGCTCGGTGGGGCCTGCGCCGCCTCCTCCAACGCCCTGGCCCTCACCACCAAGAGCGAGGACGTCATGGCACCGGTCATCAACATGGTGATGATGCCGGTGCTGCTGCTCTCCGGCATCCTCCTGCCGATGACGCTCGGGCCGCAGTGGCTGCAGAAGGTCGCCAACGTGATGCCGACCAAGCACGTCGTCGATGCCGTGCGCAACAGCTTCCTCGCCGACTTCACCATGAGCGCGCTCGCTTGGGGCATCGCCTGGACGTTCATCCTGCTCGCCGTCTCGCTGTGGTGGGGGACCGCCACCTTCCGTCGAGAGAATGCCTGAGTCGCAGCGCTATCGGCTGGAGGCGGGAACGAGCTACGCCTCACCGCGTGGTGTCGTCGCAGCGCCGTCGACCGGGGTGAGGATGCCGCGCAGCACCTCGGCCTGCGCCGCCACCCGTCGGGCCTCGTCAGGGTGGCCGGCCTCGCCCAGGTGCAGGGCGGCGCGGTCGTGCTCGGCCACCTCCGCCTCGAGAACGGACCGGACGTCGTCCTCGCCGAGCTCGCGGCGCGGGGCGTCGGCGGCTCCCACCCCGACGGCCGCCTTCTCCACCGCACCGGCGCTCGGCATCGTGTGGATCGGGACGGCCTCGGCGTTGGCCACGGCAGCGAGCGCCGAGCGCAGGGCGGACACGGCATCCCGGTCGCGGGCGCGCATCGCGTCGGTGAGCGCCGCCGCCATCCGGCGCCTGAGGCCCCCGCTCACGACCAGGCCGCCACGAGGAGGAGGAGCGGCAGGAAGCCGGCGACGGCGGCGAAGCCGTAGGCGACCCCCGACAGGGCAACCGGCGGAGGTCCGTCGGCGAGCAGGCGCAGCCGCACCGGTGCGGTCGTGCCCGCACCCAGGGCGGCCTCCGGGGCGCGGCTGCCAGCGAGCGTGATGAGCGCCCGGGCCGTCGCGACCTCGCCGCTGCGCCGCACGGCCGCCCGGTCCGCGAGCGCCTCGATGAGCAGCCGCACCTCGGCCAGGGCCTCCTGCGAGCGCAGCGGCCCCGGCACCGCCCGGTGGACGACGGAGAAGAACTCGAGCAGCAGGTCGTGCCGGCCCCGCAGGTGCGCCTCCTCGTGGGCGAGGACCGCGTCGAGCTGATCACCGGGTAGCGCGTCGAGCACGCCCTGCGAGATGACCACGCGCGACTGCCGGCCCGGGATGCAGTAGGCGGTGGGGGTGGGGTGCTGGAGGATGCGCACCCGCTCGCGGTCGTGCGTCGCGATGATGTCGACGAGCTGGCGGTGGTCGGCGCGCACCCGCCGCAGCTCCCTGCCGACGTTGTGGGCGGCCCACAGCAGGCGGACGAGCACCGCAGCGCTGACGAGCACCGCCGGCACGACGAGCCGAAGGTGCGTCCCCGGGTCGTCGCCCCGGAGCACCAGGGGCAGCGCGGCCGGGGCGGCGGCGAGCGCCGCGAGGATCCCACCCGCCGACACCGCCTGCCAGGCGACGAGCGCGGCCCGCGGCGAGCGCCGGAAGCGCTTCTGCCGGGCCATCGGACCCGGTGCGACCCACGCGAGCAGCACCGCGAGGGTCGCGAGGGCGAGCGGGATCACGGGCTCCATGGTGGCAGGCGGGCGAGGCGACCGGCATCCGGTCCCGCGTGGACGCCGCCGGTGGGCCTGACGTGGTGGGCGGTCAGCGACCCCGGATGCCGCGCCGCCGGCTCGCCGCCGGAGGCTCGTCGTCCGCGCGGGCCTCGATCTCGGCAAGGGCGGCCTTGAGGTCCTCCAGCTCGCCCGTCGTCGCCCCGTCGAGGAAGTGCAGCAGCGCGGTACGGCGGTCGGTGACGTCCATGTCGTCCATCGTGCGGCGCATCGTCTGCGCGGTGAGCGCCTCGCGCGTGCCTGCGGGCCGGTAGCGCCAGGCGCGGCCGTCGCGCTCCCGGGTGACCAGCCCCTTCTTGGCCAGCCGGTCGAGCACGGTCATCACGGTCGTGTAGGCGATCTCGCGCTCCCCCTCGAAGCGGTCGAGGACCTCGCGGACGGTGGCGCCCTCGAAGCCGGGGCCACCAGCGCCACCGGCCTCCCAGAGGTGCTCCATGACGACCCGCTCGAGGTCGCCGAGGCGGGGTGCGGACGTCGAGTGCGGCATGGTTACTCCTTCACGGTGGGCGCGGCCGGCTGGCTCGCGATGGCGAACGTCCAGCGGGCGACATCGACGGCATCCATGCAGGGCCTCCTCGGCGGTCATGACGACGTGACGTAATACAAACTACACACCGTCGTAGATTCGCCGGTCCGCCAGTTCCGGGGATCCGGGTGTGAGCCCGCGCACGTCGCCCGGGTGCGCGGCGACCGCGACGTGTGGCACGTTGGTCGGGTGCACCGCGACGACCTCATCCGGCTCCGGCGGGCGCGCGACCGGATGGACCGCGACTACGCCCAGCCGCTCGACGTGCCCGCCCTCGCCGCCGAGGCGCTGATGTCGGTGGGCCACTTCCAGCGCAGCTACCGCGAGGCCTACGGCGAGACCCCCTACCAGCACCTCATGACCCGGCGGGTCGAGCGCGCCTCGGCCCTGCTGCGGCGCGGTGACCTGTCCGTCACCGACGTCTGCATGGCCGTCGGGTGCACGTCGCTCGGGTCGTTCAGCGCCCGCTTCACCGAGCTCATGGGAGTGACCCCGAGCGAGTACCGGGCGCGGTCGCACGACGCGGCCCACGGCATCCCCTCGTGCGTCGCCAAGGAGGCGGGGAGGCCGACCCGGGACCGTGCGGGACGGTCAGGATCGGAGAAGCGCGAGGAGGTGCCGCGTTGTCTAGCGTCGACGACATGGACACCACCACCGACACCGGCTCCACGACCGCCGGGATGCCGGCCACCGCCACGCTCGCGCTGGCCAACTGCTTCCTCACCGTCGACGACCACGAGCAGGCCCTGGCCTTCTACCGCGACGTCCTCGGCTTCACCGTCACCCAGGACGTCAGCATGGGCGAGTACCGCTGGCTGAGCGTCGCGACGCCGACCCAGCCCGGCCTCGAGATCACCATCCAGTCCGTCGGGGGCGGCCCGGGAACGAGCGAGGAGGACCGGCGGGCGATGGACACGCTGCTCGCCAAGGGCCTGCTGGCGCCCCTGATCTTCAGCTGCGCCGACGTCGACGCGCTCTTCGAGCACGTGCGCGCGTCGGGCGCCGAGGTGCTCCAGGAGCCGGCCGACCAGTTCTACGGCGTGCGGGACTGCGCGTTCCGCGACCCGGCGGGCAACCTCCTGCGCTTCAAGACGCCGCTCCCGCCGAAGGGCTGACGCTCAGCCCTCGGGGTAGCCCTCGGGGTTCTGGCTCTGCCACCGCCACGTGTCGACGCACATGTCGTCGACCGTGCGGGTGGCGCGCCAGCCGAGCTCGGACTCGGCGCGGGACGGGTCGGCGTACGAGGCGGCGACGTCACCGGGGCGCCGGTCGACGACCTCGTGCGGCAGCTCGTGGCCGCACGCGCGCTCGAACGCGTGCAGCAGCTCGAGCACCGACGTGCCGTGGCCGGTGCCGAGGTTCCACGTCGAGACGGGGGCGTCGGTGGAGTCGAGGCGGGCGAGGGCGGCGATGTGGCCGGCGGCGAGGTCCTCGACGTGGATGTAGTCGCGCACCCCGGTGCCGTCGGGCGTGGGGTAGTCGCCGCCGAAGACGAGCAGCTTGTCGCGGCGGCCGACGGCCACCTGGGCGAGGTACGGCATGAGGTTGTTGGGGATGTCGGACGGGTCCTCGCCGATGGTGCCGGAGGGGTGCGCGCCGACCGGGTTGAAGTACCGCAGCAGCGCGATCCGCCAGCTCGGGTCGGCGAGGGCGACGTCGCGCAGGATCTGCTCCTGCATCACCTTGGTCCAGCCGTAGGGGTTGGTCGCCGAGGTGGGCAGGTCCTCGTGCATCGGCACGGGCGCGTCGGCGCCGTAGACCGTCGCCGAGGACGAGAAGACGAGCCGGTGCACCCGGTGGCGACGCATCGCCCGCACGAGCGAGAACGTGGAGCCGAGGTTGTTCTCGTAGTACTCCAACGGCTTCTCGACGCTCTCGCCGACGGCCTTGAACCCCGCGAAGTGGATGACGGCGTCGATGCGCTCGTCGGCGAAGAGGTGCTCGGTCTTGTCGTGGTCGGTGAGGTCGAAGGAGCGCACGTCGAGCGGGTGCCCGGTCAGCGCCTCGATGCGGCCGACCACCGACGGCTTGGCGTTCGCGAAGGAGTCGACGACGACGACGTCGTGGCCCGCCGCGACGAGCTGGACGACGGTGTGGGACCCGATGTACCCGGCACCGCCGGAGACGAGGACGCGCATGGCGCCGAACCTACCGCGCGGCGTCGGCGGGGCTGCCGCTCAGTCGTCGTCGGGAAGGACGAGGCTGAGGGCCCACGAGACGATCGAGATGATGATCGCCGCCCAGATGGCGTCCCACCAGAACTGGTCGATGGTGAAGGGCAGGTCGAGCCACTCGCAGATCCACTCGAGGACCTGGAGCATGAAGGCGTTGACGACGACGAGGAACAACCCCAGCGTCACGACGATGAAGGGCAGCGACAGCAGCCGGGCGATCGGCTTGACGAAGGCGTTGAGCACGCCGAAGACGAGCGCCACGAGCAGGATCGTCACGACGTTCTTGAGCGTCGAGCCGCCCTGCTCACCGAGGTGGACGCCGTCGACGACGAGGGCGGCCACCCAGAGGGCGACACCGTTGGCCACGACACGGATCAGGAAGTTCCTCACGGCTGCATTGTGGCAGGCGGCGCGTGATCTGGGTGGTGCGCGACGCACGGGCGTCCGGATGCCGTGTGGGCGCGGTGCGCAGAGCGTCCTGGGGGTGCCCCGAGGCACGGACCTACAGTGGTGGTCATGACCGACGACCTCGCGCCGGTGCGGCTGCGCCCCGCCATCGCCGCCCTGCCGGCCTACACCCCGGGGCGTGCGGCGGCGGCGCCCGCCGGCCTCACGGCCTACAAGTGCAGCAGCAACGAGAACCCCTACGCGCCGCTGCCGTCGGTGCTCGACGTCGTGTGGTCCGCGGCGACGGAGATCAACCGGTACCCCGACATGGCGGTGACCGCGCTGACCCGGGCCCTCGCCGACCGCCTCGACGTGCCGGCAGAGCGCATCTCCACCGGGCCCGGCTCGGTGGGGGTGCTCGCGCAGCTCATCGCCGCGACCTGCGGGGAGGGGGACGAGGTCGTCTTCGCGTGGAGGTCGTTCGAGGCGTACCCGATCCTCGTGACCCTCGCGGGTGCCACGCCCGTGCAGGTGCCCCTTGGCCCCGGCCACCGGCACGACCTCGGAGGCGATGGCCGCGGCCATCACGCCCCGGACGCGGCTCGTGCTCGTGTGCACCCCCAACAACCCGACCGGCACGACGGTGGGCGACACCGAGCTCGAGGTGTTCCTCGACCGGGTGCCCGACGACGTCCTCGTCGTCATCGACGAGGCGTACCTCGAGTTCGTCACCGCCCCCGACTCGCCGGACGCGATGACGGTCCACCGCTCGCGACCGAACGTCGCCGTGCTGCGCACGTTCTCGAAGGCGTACGGGCTCGCGGGGCTGCGGGTCGGCTACGCGGTGGCGCACGAGCCGGTGGCCGAGGCGCTGCGCAAGGCGGCGCTCCCGTTCGGGGTCAACTCCCTCGCCCAGGTGGCGGCCGTGGCATCGCTCGAGGCGGTCGACGAGCTCGAGGTGCGGGTCAAGGAGCTCGTCGCGGAGCGGGAGCGGGTCCTCGCGGCGCTGCGGGCGCAGGGGTGGCAGCTGTCCGACTCCCAGGCCAACTTCGTGTGGTTCGCCCTCGGTGAGCGGACCGCGGCGTTCGCGGCGGCCTGCCTCGAGGCCGGCCTGTCGGTGCGCCCGTACGGCACCGACGGGGCGCGCGCGACGATCGCGGAGCGCGAGGCCAACGACCGGCTCATCGAGGTGGCCGGGGCGTTCCTCGCGGCGCACTGGGGCTGACCGGCCGCGTACCCACATCGACCAATAGGTCACATCAGGTACAGCCGGGCCGTACCCACATCGACCAATAGGTCACGTCAGGTACAGCCGGCCCGTACCCACATCGACCAATAGGTCACATCAGGTACAGCCGGCCTGTACCCACATCGACCAATTGGTCGCTCGAGGTACGTCCCGCCCGGGCCAGGCTCGCCCGATCGGGCAACGGTGGGCCAGGTCAGCCGGCCAGGTCGGACTCGGCCACCACCCGCAGCGCCTGCGCCGCGATCGTCAGAGCCGGGTTCATCGCGGCCGACGACGGGAAGAACCCCGCGTCGACGACCCACAGGTTGTCCAGGTCGTGCGCCTTGCAGTGGGCGTCGAGCACGCTCGTCCGGGGGTCCGCTCCCGCGACGACCGTGCCGCACATGTGGCTGTTCATGCTGATGTCGAAGGGCTGCGTGAAGACGACGTCGTACCCGGCGTCACGCATCAGCCGCTTGGTCCGCGCGAGCAGCCGCGCGTGCTGGCGGGTGTTCGTGGCGACCCGCGCCGTCCGGATCCGACCCGACGGGCCCAGGGTCACCCGGTTCGCGGGGTCGGGCAGGTCCTCGGCCATGACGACCCACTCCACCGACCGCCTCGCGATGGCGTCGAGCACGGGCAGCGGCACCCGCGTCGCCCAGCTCTTCATCATCAGGCCCTGCACCTTGCCGATCGTCTGCACGGTGCCGAGCGGGTGGCCGTCACCACCGTCGTGGTACCAGTCGGTGACCATCACGGTCTTCTGGAAGACCACCTCGTTGTGCCGGTTCACGTCGACGGCGGCGATGTGCGCGTTGTTGTGCATCATGAAGCTCCGGCCGAGCCGGCCGGAGGAGTTGCCCAGGCCGTCGGGGTGCTCCGTGCTCGCCGAGGCCAGCAGCAGCGCTGCGGAGTTCGCCGCACCGGCCGACACCACGAACCGTCGCGCGTGCACGGTGACCGGTCCCTGTGGCCCGACCCCGACCGCCTCCACCACCCGCTTCCCGGCGGCGTCGGTGACCAGCCGCTCCACCCGCACCCCGGTGGCCAACCGGGCCGACCCGGTGGCGAGCGCGGGGTCGACGGCGCACACCTCGGCATCCGACTTCGCGCCGAGGCGGCAGGGGAAGCCGTCGCACGTCGCGCAGCGCACGCACCGCCCACCGGGCCGCAGGTCCACCCCCATCGCCGTCGAGCACGGGTGCACCCCGGCCGACCGCAGCCGCGAGACCAGTGCGGCGACGTACGGCTCGTGCGGAAGCGCGGCGTACGGGAACGGCGCGCTGCGCCAGGGCTCGGTGGGGTCCTCGCCCGGCGTCCCGTGCACCGCGTAGAGCCGCTCGGCCTCCCCGTAGTACGGCTCCAGGTCGGCGTAGCGGAACGGCCACGCGGGCGAGACCCCGTCGAGGTGCGCGACCTCCTCGAAGTCCGACTCCCGGAACCGCGGCAGCGACGCCCCGTACACCTTGGTGTTGCCGCCGACGACGTAGTGCACCCCCGGCGCGAACGGTCGACCGGCGCCGTCCTCCCACAGCTCGGCCGGCTTGTACCGGCGCCGCATGAACACCTCGTCCGGCGACCAGTTCTCCGGCTCCCGCGGCAGCCGCTCGCCGCGCTCGAGCAGCAGCACGTCGACGCCGCGGCGCGCCAGCGCCCAGGCGGTGGTGCCACCACCCATGCCCGACCCGACGACGACGACGTCGGCCTCCAGGTGGTCCATGGCGCGATCGTCCCACGGCCGCTCCGCCTCGGCCGGTGGCGGCGGAGAACCGTGCACCTCCGCCACCGGACCGCACCTGCGATGTGGTTGCGTGGACCGATGCCCACCATCGGATTCCACTGCTCCCACGAGCAGATCGCCCCTGGCCGACTGCTCCGCGACGTCCAGCACGCCGAGGAGGTCGGCTTCACGGCGGCCATGTCGTCGGACCACCTCTCCCCGTGGTCCGAGCGCCAGGGCGAGTCCGGCTTCGCGTGGTCCTTCCTCGGCGCCGCGCTCGCCACGACGAGCCTGCCGTTCGGCGTGGTCACCGCCCCCGGTCAGCGCTACCACCCCGCCATCACCGCCCAGGCCATCGCGACCCTCTCGAGCATGTTCCCCGGTCGCTTCTGGGCCGCCCTCGGGTCCGGAGAGGCCAGCAACGAACGGGTCACCGGTGACGTCTGGCCGCGCAAGGACGTCCGCGACGCCCGGCTCCTCGAGTGCGTCGACGTCATCCGCCGGATGCTGGCGGGCGAGCAGGTCGACCACGACGGCCTCGTCACCGTCAACCGCGGTCGGCTCTGGACCCTGCCGGATGCCGTGCCACCCCTGGTCGGCCCGGCCGTCACTCCCGAGACGGCGGCGCGCCACGCCGCGTGGGCCGACGGCCTCATCACCGTGAACCAGCCGCTCGACACCCTGCAACGGGTGCTCGACGCCTACCGGGACGCCGGTGGCCGGGGCGCCGCCCGCCTCCAGGTCCACCTCAGCTGGGCGCCCACCGAGGACGAGGCCCTCGCGATCGCCCACGACCAGTGGCGCAGCAACGTCCACGGCCCACCCGTCGCCTGGGACACCGAGACCGTCGAGGCGTTCGACACCATGGCCGAGACGGTCACGCCCGAGCAGGTGGCGAAGGTCGTCAACGTCTCGAGCGACCCGGCCCGGCACGCGGCGTGGATCCAGGAGTACGTCGACCAGGGCTGGGAGGAGGTCTACCTCCACTTCGTCGGCCAGGAGCAGCAGGCGTTCCTCGACACCTTCGGTGAGCAGGTGCTGCCCCAGCTCGCCCCCGAGGCGCCCGCCCCGGCCACCACGGAGCGCCCCGCGGTCGAGCGCGAGGAGGCCACCCGATGAGGCTCAGCCAGACCGGTGACGTGTGGTGGAAGTCGGCGGTGTTCTACTGCGCCGATGTCGAGACCTTCCAGGACAGCAACGGCGACGGCGTCGGCGACCTGCGGGGCATGACCGAGCGCCTCGAGTACCTGTCCGACCTCGGCATCACCTGCCTCTGGCTCATGCCGCTCTACCCGACGGCCGGGCGCGACGACGGGTACGACATCACCGACTTCTTCGGGATCGACCCGCGGCTCGGCACGCCCGGCGACTTCGTCGAGCTCGTGCGCACCGCGCGCAGCCGCGGCATCCGGGTCATCGTCGACTTCGTCATGAACCACACGTCCGACCAGCACCCGTGGTTCAAGAGTGCCCGGCGCAGCGTCGATGACCCCTACCGTCGCCACTACGTCTGGTCGGCCACGAAGCCCCGCTCGAGCAAGGCCGAGGTCGTCTTCCCCGACAAGGAGGACAGCATCTGGGAGCTCGACGAGAAGACCGGCGAGTACTACCTCCACCACTTCTACCGCACCCAGCCCGACCTCAACGTCGCCAACCCCGCCGTCCAGGAGGAGATCGCCCGCACGCTCGGCTACTGGCTCGAGCTCGGCGTCGCCGGGTTCCGCATCGACGCCGTGCCGTTCCTCTTCGCGAGCGACACCTACCCCGGGTCCGAGCCGGGTGGCTTCGACCCGCAGAGCTACCTCAAGGACGTCCGCGACTTCGTCACCCGCCGCCTCGGCGACGCCGCCCTGCTCGGCGAGGTCAACCTGCCGTACCCGCAGCAGAAGGAGTTCTTCGGCGGCGCCGACGGCGACGGCCTCAACATGCAGTTCGACTTCATCGGGATGCAGCGCATCTACCTGTCGATGGCCCGTGAGGATGCCGGCCCGCTCGCCGACGCCCTGCGCGAGCGCCCGTCCCTCGACGTCACGAGCCAGTGGGCGAACTTCGTCCGCAACCACGACGAGCTGACCCTCGACAAGCTCACCATGTCCGAGCGCAAGGAGGTCTTCGCCGCCTTCGGCTCCGACCCCGACATGCAGCTGTTCGACCGGGGCCTGCGCCGCCGCCTGCCGACGATGCTCGGCGGCGACGACCGGCGCATCCGCCTCGTCTACTCGCTGATGTTCTCCCTCCCCGGCACCCCCACCCTCTTCTACGGCGAGGAGATCGGCATGGGCGAGAACCTCGCCGTCGAGGGTCGGCTCGCGGTCCGCACGCCGATGCAGTGGGATGCCGGCCCCAACGGCGGCTTCTCGACCGCACCGAAGCGCCGCCTCACCCGCCCCCAGCCGGACGGGCTCTTCGGCCCGGAGCAGGTCAACGCCCTCGACCAGCGGCAGGACCCCGGCTCGCTCTGGTCGTTCGTCCGCACGCTCATCCGCCGCTACCGCCAGATGCCCCAGATCGGCTGGAGCCACGTCGAGGTGCTCGACCACGACGTGCCGTCGGTGCTCGCCCACGCCTGCCGGTGCGAGGAGTGGAGGCTGCTCGCCGTGCACAACCTCGGCTCGCAGGACGCTCTCGTCCCGCTGGACCTCGGACCGGTGCCCGAGGGGACGGTCCTGCGCGACGTGCTCGACGGGCGTGACGACCAGCCGGTCGACCCCTCGGGGCGGGTCGAGGTGCGGGTCGACGGCTACCGGGGCCAGTGGCTGCGCGTCCTCGCCGCCGGGGGAGCAGGCGTACGCCTGATCCGCCCGACCTGCGGCTTGGTGGGAAGCGCACCCCCCCGGGTACGGTGGTGCCGACATCGGCAGTGACCGCCGCCACACCCAGCACCAGCGGTCACGCGACCCTGTCGGCCGCGCGGGGCGGAGGTCCCACCGCGCACGGCCGGCCCCGACGCGGCGACCGTCACCACGGGAGCCCGGAGAAGGAGTGCCCTGTGAGCGACAACGACGTCGCGCCGCTCGAGACGGCGTTCGGCGTGGACCACCACGTCAGCCGGGCCGAGGCCCCCGAGCGCCCGGCCCAGGACGGCGGACCCGAGATGGTCCAGCTGCTCAACCCCGAGGGCGAGCGCGTCCCGCACCCCGAGCACGACGCGCGTCGTCGACGCCCTGGGCGACGAGGAGCTGCGCGGGTTCTACCGCGACCTCGTGCTCATCCGCCGGTTCGACACCGAGGCCACCGCGCTCCAGCGCCAGGGCGAGCTGGGCCTGTGGGCCAGCCTCCTCGGCCAGGAGGCCGCGCAGGTCGGCTCCGGCCGGGCCCTGCGCCCCCAGGACTACGCCTTCCCGACCTACCGCGAGCACGGCGTCGCCTGGTGCCGCGGGGTCGACCCGGTCAACCTGCTCGGCATGTTCCGGGGGGTCAACCACGGCGGGTGGGACCCCAACGAGAAGAACTTCCACCTCTACACGATCATCATCGGCGCGCAGACCCTGCACGCCACGGGCTACGCCATGGGCGTCCAGCGCGACGGCAACGTCGGCACCGGCGACGACGACCGCGACACCGCCGTCATCGCCTACTTCGGTGACGGCGCGACGAGCCAGGGCGACGTCTCCGAGGCGCTCGTCTTCGCCGGCGTCAACAACAGCCCGGTCGTGTTCTTCTGCCAGAACAACCAGTGGGCCATCTCCGAGCCGAACGAGAAGCAGACCCGAGCGCCGCTGTGGCACCGGGCACGCGGCTTCGGCTTCCCCGGCATCCGGGTCGACGGCAACGACGTCCTCGCGGTCTACGCGGTCACCAAGGCCGCCCTCGACGCCGCCCGCACCGGCCAGGGGCCCACCTTCATCGAGGCGTACACGTACCGGATGGGGGCTCACACGACCTCCGACGACCCGACGAAGTACCGCGTCTCCGCCGAGGTCGAGGTGTGGAAGCACCGCGACCCCATCGAGCGGTTCAAGCGCTGGCTCACGAGCGACCGGCCGCGCCGACCGCGAGTTCTTCGACGCCGTCGAGGAGGAGTCCGACGAGCTCGGCGCCTCGGTCCGCGAGCGCTGCCTGGCCATGCCCGACCCGCCGGGCACCGAGATGTTCGACCACGTCTACGCCGAGGCGCACCCCCTCGATCGCGCGCGAGCGAGGCGAGTTCGAGCAGTACCAGTCGTCGTTCGAGGGGGCGCACTGATGGCCGCCACGACCCTGGCGAAGGGCATCACGAGCGGCCTGCGCGCCGCCATGGAGAAGGACCCCAAGGTCGTCCTCATGGGTGAGGACATCGGCAAGCTCGGCGGGGTCTTCCGGGTGACCGAGGGCCTGCAGAAGGACTTCGGCGAGGACCGCGTCATCGACACCCCGCTCGCGGAGGCCGGCATCCTCGGCACCGCCATCGGCATGGCGCTGCGCGGGTACCGGCCGGTCGTCGAGATCCAGTTCGACGGGTTCGTCTACCCCGCGTTCGACCACATCGTCAGCCAGGTCGCCAAGCTGCACGCGCGGTCCCTCGGCTACGTGCGGATGCCGATCGTCATCCGCATCCCCTTCGGCGGCGGCATCGGCGCGGTCGAGCACCACAGCGAGTCCAACGAGGCGTACTTCGCCCACACCGCCGGACTCCGGGTGGCCGTGTGCTCCAACCCCCACGACGCGCACTGGATGATCCAGCAGGCGATCGAGACCGACGACCCCGTCGTCTTCTACGAGCCCAAGCGGCGGTACTGGGACAAGGGCGAGGTCGGCGACGGCCCCGACGGGGCGCTCGGCACCGCCCGCGTGCTGCGGGAGGGCACCGACCTCACGCTGCTGGCCTACGGGCCGATGGTGAAGACCTGCCTGCAGGCCGCCCAGGCGGCGGAGGAGGAGGGGCGCAGCCTCGAGGTCGTCGACCTCCGCTCGCTCTCGCCCCTCGACGAGCCGGACGATCCTCGCCTCCGCCCGCAGGACCGGCCGGGTCGTCGTCGTCCACGAGGCGTCGACGTTCCTCGGCATGGGCGCCGAGATCTCCGCGCTCCTCACCGAGCAGGCGTTCTACGAGCTCGAGGCGCCGGTGCTGAGGGTCGGCGGCTACGACGTGCCCTACCCGCCGAGCCGGCTCGAGGAGGAGTTCCTCCCCGACCTCGACCGGGTGCTCGACGCCGTCGACCGCTCCCTCGCGTACTGAAAGGCGTTCTCGCACATGGCTCTTCGTGAGTTCAAGCTCCCCGACCCCGGCGAGGGCCTCACCGAGGCAGAGCTCGTCACCTGGCACGTCGCCGTCGGTGACACCGTCAAGGTCAACGACGTCGTCGTCGAGGTCGAGACGGCCAAGTCCCTCGTCGAGCTGCCGGTGCCGTTCGCCGGCACGGTGGCGGCCCTGCACGCCGCCGAGGGCGACACCGTCGAGGTCGGCACCCCGATCATCACCATCGACGACGGCGTCGGCGGCACGCCGGATGCCGGTGCGCCGGCTCCCGCTGCCGCCGCCACGACGCCGGCGGCCTCGTCCGCCGACGCGCCCCCCGAGGTCGAGGAGGGCCTCATCGGCGGCACGACGTCGACCGGCCGCACGGCGGTGCTCGTCGGGTACGGCGTCAAGCAGACCGAGGCCAAGCGCCGCCCCCGCACCACGTCGACCACCCCACAGAAGTCGTCGAGGCCCCGAACCTGTCGGACGAGAGCAACGAGGTCGACCGTCGAGCCGCTCGAGGCACAGCCGACCCGTCCGGGGGTGTACCGAATCGACCAATAGGTCGACTCGAGGCACAGGCGGACCCCGTCTCCGGGGAGCGAGCCCGGGCCCTGGCCAAGCCCCCGGTGCGCAAGCTCGCCAAGGACCTCGGGGTCGACCTCGGCTCGGTCACGCCGACGGGGGCGGGTGGCGTCGTCACCCGCGAGGACGTCGAGGCGGCTGCCTCCGGCACGGGCGCCCCGGCATCCGGCGGGTTCGTCCCGGCTGGGTCGCAGTGGGGGCTCGTCGGCGAGGGCGGCGAGCGAGAGACCCGTACCCCGGTCAAGGGGGTGCGCAGGATGACCGCGCAGGCGATGGTCACGTCGGCGTTCACGGCGCCCCACGTCACCGAGTGGGTCACCGTCGACGTCAGCGCCACGATGGAGCTCGTCGAGCGGCTGAAGAAGGACAAGGAGTTCCGCGACGTCAAGGTGACGCCCCTGCTCGTGCTCGCCAGGGCGATGTGCCTCGCGGTGCGCCGCAACCCCGGGGTCAACGCGAGCTGGGACGAGGCCGCCCAGGAGATCGTCCTCAAGCACTACGTCAACCTCGGCATCGCCGCGGCCACCCCGCGCGGGCTGGTCGTGCCGAACGTCAAGGACGCCGACCGGATGTCCATGCGCGAGCTCGGCGAGGCCATCGGCGCCCTCACCGCCACGGCGCGCGAGGGACGCACCCCGCCCGCCGACATGGCCGGCGGCACGATCACCATCACCAACGTCGGCGTCTTCGGCGTCGACGCGGGAACCCCCATCCTCAACCCGGGCGAGTCCGCGATCCTCGCCTTCGGCACCGTCGCCCGTCGGCCGTGGGTGGTCACCGCGGCCGACGGCACCGAGTCGATCGAGCCGCGGTGGGTCACCACCCTCGCGCTGAGCTTCGACCACCGCCTCGTCGACGGCGAGCTCGGCAGCCGCTACCTCGCCGACGTCGCGGCCCTCCTGGCCGACCCGGGTCGCGCGCTCGTCTGGGGCTGACCGGGGTGCCCACCCCGGACCCCACCGGCGTCGTCTTCCCCGAGGTCGAGGGCCGGCGCTCCACCAGCGCGACGGGCCGGGCCGTCGTGGCCGACGCCCTGCGACCCGTCGACCCGGTCGGGGCCGCCGCGGCGCAGCGGGAGACGAACTGGCGCAGCGGCTACCTCGGCCACTTCCGTCGCCTCGTCGAGGCCGGCCTCACCCGTCCCGAGGATGCCGTCGCGCTCGCCGACGCGGGGCTGGCGGCGGTGCACGACCGGATGCGTGTGGCGCGACCCCGACGGGCGCGAGACCCACCTCGACGCCGCCCTCGGCGGTGTCGTCGGCAGCCCGGCCGACACCCTCGCGACCGAGGCCCACGGCGGGGAGGGCGAGGCCGAGGCCGCGCTGAGCATCCCCTACCGCGGGAGCCGCCTCGCCGGCGACGACCTGCGCCGGCGGCTCGACGCCTGGGTCGACGACGGGGTCGTCGAGCCGAGCCTGCGCGACGCCGTCGGTGCGGTGATCGACAACCCGGACTGGCTGCGGCTGGAGGGGCGCACCGTCGTCGTCCTCGGGGCCGCCGCCGAGATGGGCCCGCTGCGCTCCCTCCTGCGCTGGGGCGCCACCGTCGCCGCGGTCGACCTCCCACGCCCCGAGGTGTGGACCCGCCTGCTCGACGACACCCGCGGAGCGGCCGGGCGCCTGCTCGTGCCGGCCAGGCCGGGCTCCGGACCCCTGCCCGAGCGGGCGGGGGTCGACCTCGTCCACGACCTGCCGACCGCCACGGGCTGGGTGTGCGGCCTCGACGGGTCGCTCGTCCTCGGCAACTACGTGTACGCCGACGGCGCGACCAACGTGCGGGTCAGCACCGCGGTCGACGCGATGAGCCGCATCGTGCGGCTGGCCCGTGCCGACACCGCGCTGTCCTTCCTCGCCACCCCGACCGACGTGTTCGCCGTGCCCAAGGAGGCCGTCGACGCCTCGGTCCGCTCGTACGCCGAGCGCCGCACGTCGAAGGTGCTGCGCGGTCCGCTCCGCACGCTGTCCGGTGGTCGCCTCCTGCGCCGCAACTACGTCCCGGGCGAGGACCCCGGCATCAACGACTCGGTGGTCCTCCAGCAGGGCCCGAACTACCTGCTGGCGAAGCGGATCCAGCGCTGGCGGGCCACGTCCGCCCGGGCCAAGGGGGCGACGGTGTCCTTCAAGATCGCCCCGCCCACCCGCACCCGCTCGGTGCTCAAGAACCGGGGGCTCGCCGCGGCGTACGCCGGCGCCCACCGCTTCGGGGTCGAGGTCTTCGACCCCGGGACGGCCAACACCCTCATGGCGGCCCTCCTCGTGCACGACCTCGTGGCCGGCTCACCGGCGCAGGAGCACCCGTGGCAGGACGAGGCGTACGCGGCCGCCCACGGAGGGCTGTGGCGCGCGGCCTACGACCCCCGCAGTGCGCTCGGCCTCGCGGCCCTGCTCGGCGCCGCCTCGGCCCGCCCCTGACCCGACCTGCTCGGAGTTGGGTGCTGACCCGGCTGCTCCAGCAACCACCTGAGCACCCAACTGCGTGACCTGATCGGAGTTGGGTGCTCAGGTGGCTGCCCTGACAACCACTTCAGCACCCAACTCCGGCACCCATCGCGTCGATCCGCACCTCCTGGCCGTGTCGCCCTGCGGAAACCGTGGTTGGCGCCGGCTCGAGCGACCCGTCATGATGGAGGGCATGAGCGCCACCTCGTCGATGCCGAAGCGACCGTCCGACCCCCTCGACCTCCTCGACGTCGACAGCCTGCTCAGCGACGAGGAGAAGGCCATCCGCGCGGCCACCCGCCAGGTGTGCGCCGACGCCGTCGACCCGTACGTCGCCTCGTGGTACGAGGACGGCGACCTCCCCGTGGCGCGGGAGCTGGCCCGCGAGTTCGGCAAGGTGGGCCTGCTCGGCATGCACCTCGAGGGCTACGGCTGCGCCGGCATGTCGGCCGTCGACTACGGGCTGGCGTGCCTCGAGCTCGAGGCGAGCGACTCCGGCATCCGCTCGCTGGTGTCGGTGCAGGGCAGCCTCGCGATGTTCGCGATCTGGCGCTTCGGGTCCGAGGAGCACAAGCAGGAGTGGCTGCCGCGGATGTCAGCCGGCGAGGCCATCGGCTGCTTCGGACTCACCGAGCCCGACCACGGCTCCGACCCCGGCGCCATGCGGACCCGCGCGCGCCGCGACGGCGACGACTGGGTGCTCAACGGCTCGAAGACGTGGATCACCAACGGCTCGATCGCCGACGTCGCCGTCGTCTGGGCCAACGCGGGCGAGGAGCACGGCGGCATCCGCGGCTTCGTCGTCCCCACCGACACCGCGGGCTTCGCCGCGCACAAGATCACGCACAAGATGTCGCTGCGTGCGTCCGTGACCTCCGAGCTCACCTTCGAGAACCTGCGCCTGCCCGCGGATGCCGTGCTGCCCGAGGTCCGCGGCCTCAAGGGCCCGCTCGCGTGCCTCAGCGAGGCGCGCTACGGCATCGTCTGGGGCTCGCTCGGCGCCGCACGGTCCTCGCTCGACGCGGCCCGCCGCTACTCGATGGAGCGCATCCAGTTCGGGCGGCCGATCGCCGGCTTCCAGCTGACCCAGGCCAAGCTCGCGAACATGGCGACCGAGCTGCAGCTCGGCCAGCTGCTCGCGCTGCACCTCGGCCGCCGCAAGGACACCGTGGGGCTGCGCCCCGAGCAGGTCTCGGTCGGCAAGTACAACAACATCACCAAGTCGATCGAGATCTGCCGCACCGCACGCACGATCCTCGGGGCCAACGGCGTCAGCGGCGAGT
Organism: uncultured Actinomycetota bacterium; assembly: GCA_963811475.1. Classification (GTDB taxonomy): domain Bacteria; phylum Actinomycetota; class Actinomycetes; order Actinomycetales; family Dermatophilaceae; genus Fodinibacter. The sequence continues at coordinate 35,932 of CAWERJ010000029.1, read as the reverse complement.
ACCCCGTGATGCGCCACGCGAACAACCTCGAGTCGGTGCTCACCTACGAGGGCACCGTCGAGATGCACACCCTCGTCATCGGCCAGGCGCTCACCGGCGAGTCCGCCTTCCGCTGACCCCGGCCGGCGTCCATCCGGCCGCCCCGCGAATCCTCGTTGCCCGCCCTGCGCGGCGGGCGGGACGATGACCGTCCCCCAGCCCTCATCGGAGCCAGCCCGTGTTGTCCGCCTATGCCCCCCTCTTCCGCGTCCCCGGCGCGACCCGCTTCATCGCGGGCACTGCGCTGTCGCGGACCGGCGGGGCGATGTTCGGTGTCGCGGTCATCGTCATGCTCAGCGAGCGCCGCGGCTCGTTCGGCCTCGCGGGGGCCGTCTCCGCGGTCGGCCTGCTCGTGCTCGCCATCGCGGGGCCGGTCATCGGGCGGCTCGTCGACAAGCACGGCCAGCGCCGGGTCGCGCTGCCGTTCGTCCTGTTCTCGGCGGTCTGCGGGGTGACGGTCGCGGTGCTGTCGTGGCGCGACGCCCCCGCCTGGTCGCTCTTCGTCTTCTACGGCCTGAGCGCGGTGCTGCCCGAGCCCGGCCCGATGTCTCGGGCCCGCTGGGCGCACATCTACCGCGACGAGCCGGACCGCCTGCACACCGCGATGTCGTTCGAGCAGGTGGCCGACGAGGCGTCGTTCGTCGTCGGCCCGGTGCTCGCGGTGCTCGTGTCGACGCTGTGGTTCCCCGAGGCCGGCCTGCTCGTCGCCGAGCTGCTCTTCACCGCCGGGATGCTGGCGTTCCTCGCGGCCCGCGCCACCGAGCCGCCGGTCGTGCCGCACGCCGACCGCCCGGGAGGTCTCGCCGTGCGGCGACCCGGGCCTGCTCGTCGTGGCGACGGCGCTCGTCATGACCGGCGTCATCTTCGGCGCCAACGAGGTCATCGCGGTCGCCTACGCCACCGAGCAGGGGGAGAAGGGGTTCTCGAGCGTCATCCTCGGCGGCTTCGCCCTCGGGTCGACCCTCGCCGGCATCGTGTTCGGCAGCCAGGGTGTTCCACTCGACCCTGACGCGGCGACTCGTGCTCGCGGCCACCGGGATGTTCGTGCTCGAGATCCCCGCGCTGCTCGTCGGCGGGCTGTGGCCGCTCGCGGTCGTCATGTTCGTCGCCGGTTCGGCCACGGCGCCGATGCTCATCACGAGCCTGTCGCTCGCCCAGCGCCTCGTGCCCGCCGCGCTGATGACCGAGGGGCTGGCCGTCGCCGTCACCGGCATCCTCGTCGGGATCTCGGGTGGGTCCGCGGTCGGTGGCTGGGCGATCGATGCCTGGGGCGCACAGCCGGCGTACGCCGTGCCGGTCGTCGCCGGCGGGGTCGCCCTCGCGATCATCGCGGCGCGCTACCGCCACCTCGAGGGCCACGAGGCCGCCTCGCACTGATTGCGGATCGCCCACCTCGCGGCCCCCGGTGGTGGCCCGCGCCGGTGGCGGATCCGCAAGAAGTCGGGTCAGCCCGGGAGCCAGTGGCCGGCGCGCATGACCCCCACGACGTGCAGGTCCTCGTCGAGGTGCACGAGGTCGGCCCGTCGGCCGGGTTCGATGGCCCCGACGTCGGGCAGCCCGAGCAGCCGGGCGGGCGTCGCGCTGGCCGCCTCCACGACCGCGTCGAGCGGAAGCCCGGCGACCTGCACGGCGAAGCGCACCGCCCGGTCCATCGTCAGGGTGCTGCCGGCGATCGCCCCGGTCGAGGCCAGCCGGGCCACGCCGTCGCGGACGCTGACCTCCACCGGGCCGAGCACGTGGTCGCCGTCGCCCGCCCCGGCCGCGCTCATCGCGTCGGTGACGAGGAGGAACCGGTGGGTCGCCGAGGTCGCGGCGAACCGCAGCACGTCGGGGTGGAGGTGCACGCCGTCGGCGACGAGCTCGACGCAGGCTCGAGGGTCCTCGAGCAGCGCGAGCACCGGCCCGGGCTCGCGGTGGTGCAGCTCGCGCATGGCGTTGAACAGGTGCGTACCGGCCGTGGCCCCGGCGTCGAGCGCCCGGCGCGTGACGGCCCAGGTGGCGTCGGTGTGGCCCACGGCGGCGACGACGCCGCGCGCCGCGAGCACCTCGACCGCCTCCATCCCGCCGTCGAGCTCCGGGGCGAGGGTGACCATGCGCACCGCCCCGCCGCCGGCGTCGAGCAGCCGCGACACCTCCGCCGGGTCGGGGGACGCGCAGCAGGCCGGGCTCGTGGGCGCCGCTGTGCACGGCACTGAGCCACGGACCCTCGAGGTGGATGCCGGCCAGCTCCCCTTCGCCGACGAGCGGCGCCAGAGCCCGCACCGCCGCCTCGAGCCGGTCGAGGGTGTCGGTGACGAGGCTCGCGACGAGGGAGGTCGTGCCGTGCGCCCGGTGGGCGGCGACCACCGCGGCAGCGTCACCGGCATCCCCGGTCGTGAACGACGCTCCGCCGCCCCCGTGGCAGTGGACGTCGACGAAGCCGGGGACGAGCGTGCCGGCCAGGTGCCGGTCGACCGCAGCCGGCGGGTCCCCCCCGCCGGCGGCGGCCACGCGGTCACCGGTCGTCCGGACCCACCCGGGCTCGACGGAGCCGGTGGGGAGCACGACCCGGTCGGCGCTGATGAGCTCGCTCGGGCCGCGTCATGCCACGACCCTAGCCGTGGCACGACGCGGTTCTCCGAGCCCTCAGTGGGCGGCGACGGCGGGTGCGTCCGCGGACCGCTGCCCCTCGCGGTCGCCGTACGCCGAGCTCTTGCGCAGCTCGACGTGGGGGAGCAGGAGCATGACGAGGAAGCCCACGACCATGACGCAGGCACCGACGAGGAACACGAGGTCCATCGCCTCGGAGAACCCCATGAGGAAGGGCTTCGCGAGCCGCTCGTCGAGGTCGTTGAGGAACGAGCTGTCCTGCAGCACCCCGCCGGCCGCGCCGGTGCCTCCGCCCGCCTGGGCGGCCTGCAGCTGCTGCGCCACCGCGGCGTTCGCCGGGTCGCGCAGGGCCGCCTGGAAGTCGGCGGTCGGCACCGCGGCCCGCAGCGCCGACTCGATCTTCTCCCCGGCGGTCGAGAAGAGGATCGACAGGAAGACGGCGGTGCCGAGCGCGCCACCGATCTGCCGGGTGAAGGTCGCCGTCGACGTCGCGACACCGATCTGCTGCTGCGGCACGGCGTTCTGCACGGCGAGGGTGAGCGGCTGGAAGTTGAAGCCCAGGCCCAGTCCGAAGAAGACCATGACGATCATCGTCTGCCACAGCGGGGTGTCGAACGCGACGTAGTGGAAGACGAACAGCGAACCGGCGAGCAGCGCCGAGCCGATGATCGGGAACATCCGGTAGCGGCCGGTGCGGGAGATGACCTGACCCGAGAAGATCGAGCCCACCATGATGCCGAGCGTCATCGGCACGAGGAGCAGGCCGGCCTCGGTGGGCGTCGCGCCCTTGACGATCTGCAGGTAGAGCGGCAGCGCGGCGAGCCCGCCGAACATCGCGACACCGATGAGCACGGAGGCGACCGACGAGACGCCGACCGTGCGGTTGCGGAACATCGCCAGCGGGAGGATGGCCTCGTCCTTCATCCGCCACTCCTGCCAGAAGAAGCCGATGGCGCCGAGGATGCCGATGACGTAGCAGGCGAGCGAGCGCTGCTCGACCCAGCCCCACTCGCGGCCCTGCTCGGCGACGAGGAGGAGCGGCACGAGGGCGACCGAGAGGAGGGCGGCGCCGGCCCAGTCGATGCGGTGGTCGAGGCGGGTGTGGCGCAGGTGCAGGGTCTTGGACACGACGGCCAGCGCGGCGATCCCGATCGGCACGTTGACGAGGAAGACCCAGCGCCAGCCGTCGATGCCGAGGATGGTCTCCTGCCCGGCGAAGAAGCCGCCGATGACCGGGCCGAGCACCGACGCGGTGCCGAACACGGCGAGGAAGTACCCCTGGTACTTGGCGCGCTCACGGGGCGGCACGATGTCGCCGATGATCGCCAGCGCCAGGGAGAACAGACCACCGGCGCCGAGACCCTGCACGGCGCGGAACGCCGCGAGGCTGAACATCGAGGTGGCGAAGGTACACAGGATGGAGCCGAAGATGAAGATCGAGATGGCGATGATGAACAGCTTCTTGCGACCGTAGATGTCGCCGAGCTTGCCGTAGAGCGGCGTGACGATCGTCGCGGTGATGAGGTAGGCAGTCGTCGCCCAGGCCTGGTGGCTCAGGCCCTTGAGGTCGTCGGCGATGGTGCGGATGGCGGTCGCGACGATGGTCTGGTCCAGCGCGGCGAGGAACATGCCCATCATCAGCCCGATGAGGATGGTGACGATCTGGCGGTGGGTGAGCGGGCCGGTGGGGCGGTCGGGCTCACCGAGGCGCCGTGGTCGGGACCGCCGGTCGGGATGCCGTGGACGTCGCCGCGGCGGGCGCGGATGCCGGCGCCGCGGCCGGGCTGACGGGTGGGGAGGAGTCGGTTCATCGGTCGGTCCTTCGGGTGGAGTGGAGGGAGGCCTCGAGGTCCGAGGCGAAGTGGCGCAGGTGCGCGGAGAAGGAGGTGATGTCGTCGGCGGGCCAGTCGGCGAGCAGGCCCTGCAGCCACCGGTCGCGACCCTCGCGGATCGAGACGAGCAGGGCGTCGCCCTCGTCGGTGAGGGCGAGCGCCTGGGCCCGGCCGTCGTGCGGGTCCGGGCCCCTGCGGACGAACCCGAGGTCGACGAGGGTGCTGACCTGGCGGCTCACCGTCGAGACGTCGGAGTGGATGGCGTCGGCGAGGGCGGAGACCCGCAGCGGCCCCGCCTTGAGGTTGAACAGGATCGGGTAGGCCATCGGGTCCACCTGCGGGTGCGAGCGTGGCGCCTGCTGGCGCACGGTGTGCAGCAGCTTGACGACGCGGATGAGGTCGTCGCCGAGCACGGCCGTCGGGGTCGACGGCACCGAGCTGAACGGCATCAGGACTCCTCCCATCAAGTTGCTTGCGGCATACAACTATACGGGAGCGCGGCGCATTCCCCAAGCCGGCAGCGGTCGCTCGTCGAACCCTGCTCAGGTGGTCGTGGCCCGCAGGTGGCTCAGCAGGTTGTGCGAGAAGCGCTGGCCCATGACCGCGATGACACCCTTCATCGCCGTGACGACCGCGGGCCGGAGCACGCCCGGGAACGGCAGGTCGACGGTGATCGCCATCGACGTCTCGAGGTGCGTGCCCGCCGGACGGGGGGCCAGGGCGTACCAGCCGACGACCCCGGCGCTCTCGTCCACCCCCGGGGCGGGGTCGTGCGCGAAGTCGATCCGGTGCGGCTCGTCGAAGGTCATCCGCTCGCGGAAGGTGAACGAGAAGCTCTTGCCGAGGACGGGGATCCTCGTCAGCTGCCAGACCCAGTGCTCGCCCTCCTCGTGCACCGAGTGGAGGAAAGGGGTGAGCCGGGCGATGAGGTCGGGGTCGGTGAGCACGTCCCAGACGGCGTCGACCTCCGCGGTGACGGTCGCGGCGGATCGGTTGGCGGTGGAGAAGGTCGCCATGGTCAGGGCGTGATGACCATGGCCGACATGACCCGCCGGGCGACGTCGTCGTCGCCGTGGACGACGACGTGCAGCTCGTCGGGGGAGCGGCGGCCGCCGGCGAGGCGGCCCGCGACCGCCGTCGACATCGTCAGGGAGGTGGTGACGACGTCGGGGTGCTCCTCGGCGCCCCCGGTGAACAGCGGCACGCCGAAGGCCCGGCCGTCGTGCTCCTCCACCCGGGCGCCCGCCCTGCCCACGGTGGGCCCGGTGAGGTCGAGGACGACGGCGTTGCCGGGCTCGATGCCGGCGTCCTTCGCGACGATCCGGGGCAACGCGGTGAACAGCTGCTGGACCGAGTGCGCGGCCGCACCGGAGTCGAGCCCGCCGGGGCGGTCGAGCGCCTCGCGGACGTCCTGCTCGTGCATCCACAGGTCGAAGACGCGGATGCCGAGCAGCGCACCTGCGGTCGTCTCGCCGAAGGGCCCGGCGACGGGCTGCTCGGCCCACTCCGGCGGCGACCGGTAGACACGCCAGCCGCTCCTCGAGCCGCTCCTCGAGCTCGTCGAGCAGCTCCTCGAGCTCGCGCCCGCGCCGGGACTCGACGTACCTCTCGACCCGCTCGCCGAACGAGTGCCGCACGTGGGCGTGGCCGCTGACGTCGAGGTCGGGCACGGGCTCGCCGGCGACCATCGCCTCGGTGCTCGTCACGTGCGCGAACTGGTCGAGGACGGTCCAGCCCGGGCAGTCGGTGGGACGCTCCTCGTCGCCGGCGCGCATCGTGCGCCCGATGTCGATGATGTGCTGCACCGTCTGCGCGTACGCCTCGACGAGTGCTCCGAGGTCGCTCGGCGCCGGGGGGTGCAGGGACATGCGGCCACAGTACCTACGCTGGAGGACATGGCCACCTCCGAGCGCTCGTCGGTCGCGCCCTCGCCGGGGCTGGCCCGACCGCTCGCGCTGATGGTGGCCGCGGGGCTCCTGGCCGCGGTCGTGGCGGCGGCGCTGACGGGTGCGACGACACCGCTCGACCTCGCCGACGCCGGGCCGCTCGTGCGCTGGGGGGTGCCCCTCGTCTCGGCCGTGAGCACCATCGCCGCGAGCGCCACCGTCGGCCTGCTCGGGCTGGCGGCGTTCCTCGCCCCCGAGCGCACCAGCACCGCCCGGCGGCAGGCGGCGGTCCGGTTCGCCGCCGTCGCGGCCACCGTCTGGGCCGTCGCCGCCCTCCTCGAGGTGGTGCTGACCTTCGCCGACCTCGCCGGGACGCCCCTGACCAGCCCCGACCTGCCGGGGCAGCTCGTCTCGTTCACCTGGAGCCTGGAGACCACGCGGGTGCTGCTCATCAGTGCCCTCGTCGCCGTCGTCGTCGCCGCCTGCGCGCGGCTGACCACGCGGCGCGCCCCCATGGCCTGGCTCGCCGTGCTCACCCTCGCCGCGGTCGTCGTCCTCGCCCTGACCGGCCACGCCGCCGGGTCGGCGAGCCACGAGGATGCCGTCAACGCGCTCGCCGTGCACCTCCTCGGGGTCGTCGTGTGGACCGGGGGCCTGCTCGCGCTCGTCGTCATGCGCCGCCCGCTCGGCGCCGACTTCGGCGCCACCGTGGGCCGCTACTCGACCGTCGCGACCTGGTGCTTCGGGGCCGTGGCCCTCACGGGCCTGCAGCAGGCGTGGATCCGGCTCGGGTCGCTCGACGGGCTGCTCACGGCATACGGGCTCGTCGTCGCGCTCAAGGCGGTGGCGCTCGTCGTGCTGGGGGTCCTCGGGTGGCGGCACCGGCGCAACCTCGCGGGCCGGCTGGCGCAGGCGCCGGGCGACGGGCGCGTCTTCGCCCGGCTCGCCGTCGGGGAGCTCGTCGTCATGGGCGCGGCGACCGGGCTCGCGGCGGTCCTGGCCCGCAGCATCCCGCCGGTGCCCGACGCCGGCCCGGCCCCGAGCCGGGTGCTCGAGCTGACCGGCTTCCCCGACCCGGGGCCGATGGCAGGCGTCGACTGGCTCACCGGGTGGCGGGTCGACTGGCTCTTCCTCGGCACGGCGGTGCTCGCGGTGGGGCTCTACGTCGCGGGGGTCGTGCGGCTGCGCCGGCGCGGCGACGCGTGGCCGCCGCTGCGCACGGTCTGTTGGGTGCTGGGGTGGGCGCTGTTCGTGTGGGCCACCTGCGCGGCGCCGGGGGTCTGGGGTCGCGTGCTCTTCAGCGTGCACATGGTCATGCACATGGTCGTCGCCATGCTCGTCCCCCTGTTCCTCGTGCCGGGGGCACCGGTGACCCTGGCGCTGCGCGCGCTGACACCGCGCCCCGACAAGACGTGGGGGCCGCGCGAGGTGCTGCTCCAGGTGGTGCACTCGCGGGCGATGCGGGCGCTCGCCAACCCGGTCGTCGCGGCCTGCCTGTTCTTCTTCAGCCTGGCGGCGTTCTACTGGACGGGCCTGTTCGAGCTGTCGCTGACGACCCACACGGGCCACCTGCTCATGGTCGCCCACTTCCTGCTCACCGGGTACCTCTTCGTCTGGGTGCTCATCGGCATCGACCCCGGGGTGCCCCGCTGGTCGCCGCTCATGCTGCTCGTCATCCTCTTCGCGACGATCTCGTTCCACGCCTTCTTCGGGGTGGCGCTCACCGGCAGCGAGTCGCTCCTCGCGCCCGACTTCTTCCAGCAGGTCAACCTGCCGTGGGGGCCGGACCCGCTCGCCGACCAGCACCGGGCGGGCGAGATCGCGTGGGGCGTGGGGGAGCTGCCGACGCTCGTGCTCGCGGTCGTCGTCGCCGTGCAGTGGTTCCGGCGCGACGAGCAGGAGACCCGGCGCAAGGACCGCCAGGCCGACCGTGACGGCGACGCCGAGCTGCGCGCCTACAACGAGTACCTCGCCCGTCTTCGCAAGGAGGGCCGAGCACCTCAGCTGACGCCCGCCACTCCATCTCGCGGTGCTCGCACGGCTGCCCTGGCAACCACCTGCGCACTCACTCGGGCAGGATGGCGGCCATGCGCATCGCGGTGGTCCAGCTGGCCTACGACGACGACGAGCCCTTCGAGGCGCGCGTCGACCGGGTCGCGGGCCTCGTCGCCGACCAGTCGGGTCACGACCTCGTCGTGCTCCCCGAGCTCTGGGGTGCCACCGGCTTCGACTACTCCCGGTGGGGCGCCGAGGCGCAGCCGCTCGAGGGACCCTGGGCGTCGGCGATGGCGGATGCCGCGCGGGCCGCCGGCTGCGTGCTGCACGCCGGGTCGTTCGTCGAGCGGCTTCCCGAGCCGGGGCCGGACGGCAACGACCTCGCGAACACCTCACTGCTGCTGGATGCCGGGGGCTCCCGTCTCGCGGTCTACCGCAAGATCCACCGGTTCGGCTTCGGAGCAGGCGAGCCGAGGCTCATGGAGGCAGGGGACGAGGTCGTCGTGACCGAGATCGCAAGCGGCACAACGGCATCCGTCATGGTGGGTCTCTCGACGTGCTACGACCTGCGCTTCCCCGAGCTCTACCGCCGGCAGGTCGAGGCCGGCGCCGAGCTCTTCCTCGTCCCGGCGGCGTGGCCGGCGGCCCGGGTGGGGCACTGGACCCTCCTCGGGCGGGCGCGCGCCATCGAGAACCAGTGCGTCGTCGTGCAGTGCAACACGGCGGGTACGCACGCGGGCCACGTCATGGGCGGGCACAGCCAGGTGGTGTCGGCGACCGGCGAGGTGCTCGCCGAGGCCGGTGGGCCGGGGACGACTCGGGCGCCGACCCTGGGCCGGGGGTGACGTGGGCAGCGCCCGGGCCGGTGGGCGCGCGGCAGCGAACCGGGTCGGGCCGGTGAGTGCGTGCTGTCCGTCGAGGTCGACCTCGGCGCGATGCGGGCCTACCGCGAGGCCTTCCCGGTCCTCGCCGACCGCCGCCTCTGACCCGCCACACCCCCGAGTTGGGTGCTGAAATGGCTGCTCCGGCGACCGCCTGAGCACCCAACTCTGGTGCTCTCGGAGTTGGGTGCTAAGCGGCTCCCGGGCGACCGCTTGAGCACCCGACTCGAGTCAGCCGCCCGTTGGACTCCCAGCGCGATGAGGTCTCGCATGGACCCACGGGTTCGTGCCGGACCTCGTAGGTCGTGCACCGAACGACGATGCGGCGGTCCGTCGTGAGCCCGCGCTGGCGCTGCACGTCCTCGGTGTAGTTCTCCACGTCGATGTGGAAGGCACCGTCGATCTCCAGCACCAGCACCCTTCCGTCGGGAAGGTCCCATTCGCAGTCGGTGAACCTCAATTCTCCTGACCGGTCACGGATCGGCGAGCTCGACCCAGCGGGCGCAGGGCCGGTCCACTCGAGCAGGTTCGGCGGCGTCGTCAGCCGCTGTTGCACTGTCGCGGTGATGGCGCCGAGTGCCGTGCTGGTCGACGTCTCATGCGCTCACGCAGGGTGGCCTCAGAGAGCACCCCGGCCTGGCTCTCGGCCACCTCCTGCCATGTCCTCCCCACGCCGAGAGTCTGCTCCGGTGGCGCATCCGCCCGCGGAGGTTCTCCACAGCCCTGCGTTGGGTGCTCAGGTGGCTGCTGGGGCGACCACGTGGGCACCCAACTCTGGGAGAGTTGGGGGATGGACCATGCTGTCGCCGAGCTCGTGGGGATGCTGCCCGACGGCGTCGTCGTCACCGCACCCGACGCGCTCGAGAAGTACCGCTTCGACTGGACCCACCACGCCACGGCGGGGATGCCGGTCGCGGCCGTCCGCGCGGAGACCGCCGCCCACGTGCAGGAGGCGCTGCGCTGGGCGACCCGGCACGGCATCCCGGTGGTCCCTCGCGGCGCCGGCACCGGCCTGTCGGGCGGAGCGCTCGCCGTCGACGGCGGCATCGTCCTGTCGACCGAGCGGATGCGCGCGGTCGAGGTCGACGTCGCCTCCCGGGTCGCCGTCGTCGAGCCGGGAGCCCTCAACGTCGAGGTCAAGCGGGCCGCGGCCGAGCACGGCCTCTGGTACCCGCCGGACCCGAGCTCGTACGAGATCTGCTCCATCGGCGGCAACATCGCGACGAACGCCGGCGGCCTGTGCTGCGTGAAGTACGGGGTGACGACCGACTACGTCCTCGGGCTCGACGTCGTCCTCGCCGACGGCACGCTGCTCACGCTCGGGGGCAAGCGGGTCAAGGACGTCGCCGGCCTCCCGCTGCTCAAGCTCTTCGTCGGCTCCGAGGGCACCCTGGGCGTCGTCACCCGAGCGGTCCTGCGCCTCGTCCCGGCCCAGCAGCCGCGCTCGACCGTGGTCGCCACCTTCCCCACTGTCGCCGCCGCCGCCGCGGCCGTCATCGAGCTCGGCCGCACCGTGCGGGCCTCGATGGTCGAGCTCATGGACCGCTCGTCGATCAACGCCGTCGAGGACTTCCGCCCCATGGGCCTGGACCGGGATGCCGGCGCCCTCCTCGTCGTGCAGTCCGACGCCCCGGGCGCGGCGCGCGCCGAGGAGGTGCGCGTCATCACCGCGGCGTGCGAGCTGGCGGGCGCCAAGGAGGTCTTCTCGACCGACGACCCCGACGAGGGCGAGCTGTTCGTGCAGGCGCGCCGGCTGCACTTCCCCGCCATCGAGACCCGTGGCGCGGTGCTGCCCGAGGACGTCGGCGTGCCGGTCCCGCAGCTGCCGGCCCTGCTCGCCGCGGTCGAGGCCATCGCCGAGCGCCACGGTCTCGAGATCCCCGTCGTCGCGCACGCGGGGGACGGCAACACGCACCCGGCGATCATCCACGCCCACGGGGACGCGGATGCCGAACGGCGCGCCCGGCTGGCCTTCGACGAGATCATGGCGGCGGCGATCGACCTCGGCGGCACCATCACCGGGGAGCACGGGGTCGGCCGGCTCAAGACCGGCTCGCTCGAGGCCCAGCTCGGCCCGGACGTCATGGCGCTGACCCGCCGGGTCAAGGAGGCGCTCGACCCGCACGGCATCCTCAACCCCGGCGCCGGCTTCTGACCCCAACGGACCATGGACACGGGCGCCGGTCCGCGTCACCATGAGGGATCGGCTGTCCGCGGGATGTCGACGACAGGAGGAGCCGCCATGTGGTCGTGGATCATCGGGTTCATCGTCATCGTGGCGTCATCGTCGTCGTCATGAACCGGAGGGGGTCGACCGGCGTCCAGCAGGTCCGACGACCTGCCCTCCCGCTACACCGCGACGAGCAGAAGCACACCGGGGGCTTCGGCGGCGGCGGCGGCGGTCCTGACGCCGGTGGCGGAGGCGGTTTCTGACCCGGAAACCCGGGCGCACCTGAGCCGCTGATCAGGCTCTCCTCGTGGCTACAGTCGATGGGTCAGCCGACCACCGGCCCCCCACGGAGGAGACCTCATGTACATCGGACTCGGCATCGTCCTCATCGTCCTCGGCGCGATCCTCGCCTTCGCCCTGGACATCGACCTCCCGGGCATCGAGGACGACACCCTCGGCTGGATCCTCATCATCGCGGGTGCGCTCGCGATCATCCTGTCCTTCGCGCTCGCCAACCGCCGCCGCGTCGGCGTCACCACCACCCGTGAGAGCCAGGTCGACCCGGTCACCGGCTCGCGCGTCGACCGCACGGACGTCGACCCGCGCTGACCCGCCGGCACGCGGCATCCGACACCGGATGCCGTCGCCCCCCGAGTGCCGGACGGCCCACCCCGAGAAGGGGTGGGCCGTCCGGTGTCACCCGGGGTGGGGCGGGTCGGACGCGCGCTCCGGGCAACGCGCCCGACCCGGATCGGGGCTCAGAACGCGGCTTCGGGCACGTCCATGAGCAGGGAGTCGGTCGACTCGGCCATCGCCCGCTCGGCGGACAGCCGGGGCAGGACCTGGCGGGCGTAGAACTGCGCCGCGGCGACCTTGCCCTCGTAGAAGTCCCGGTCACGGCCGGTCGCACCGGCGGCGAGGGCGTCGAGCGCCACCGCGGCCTGCCGCAGCAGGAGCCAGCCGACGACGAGGTCGCCCGCACCGAGGAGCAGCCGGGTCGTGTTCTGGCCGACGGCGTAGACGTTGGTGATCTCGCCGCCGTTGCGCGGGTCGGACTTCATGAGCTCGCCGACCATGAACCCGAGGATGCCCTGGACGTCCTCGAGGCCCTGACCGAGCAGCTCGCGGTCACGGTCCAGCCGCCCGTCGTGGGCACCGAGGTCCTTGGCGAACTCCTGGATCTGCGAGGACAGGTGGGTGAGCGCCTGGCCCTTGTCGCGCACGATCTTGCGGAAGAAGAAGTCCAGGCCCTGGATCGCCGTCGTGCCCTCGTAGAGGGTGTCGATCTTCGCGTCGCGGACGTACTGCTCGACCGGGTAGTCCTGGAGGAACCCGGAGCCGCCGAAGGTCTGCAGCGACTCGGTGCCGAGGAGGACCCACGCGCGCTCCGACCCCAGGCCCTTGACGATCGGCAGCAGCAGGTCGTTGACCCGGCTCGCGATGTCGGCCGCCGACCCGGTCTCGAAGTTCTCGCTACCCGTCGCCAGGCGCTGCTGGTCGACGATGTCCTGCTGGCTCGCCGTGAAGAGCACGAGCGCCCGCAGGCCCTCGGCGTACGCCTTCTGGGTCATGAGGGACCGGCGGACGTCGGGGTGGTGGGTGATGGTCACCCGCGGCGCGGTCTTGTCGGAGGCCTGGGTGAGGTCGGCCCCCTGCACGCGCTGCTTGGCGTAGTCGAGGGCGTTGAGGTAGCCGGTCGACAGGGTGGCGATGGCCTTGGTGCCCACCATCATCCGGGCGTTCTCGATGACGTGGAACATCTGCGCGATGCCGTCGTGCACGTCGCCGAGGAGGGTACCGACGGCCGGCTTCTCGCCGCCGAAGGTGAGCTCACAGGTCGTGGAGACCTTCAGGCCCATCTTCTTCTCGACGTTGGTGACGTAGACGCCGTTGCGCTCGCCGAGCTCACCGGTCTCGAGGTCGACCGCGTACTTGGTGAGGATGAACAGCGACAGCCCCTTGGTGCCGGGGCCGGCGCCCTCCGGACGGGCCAGGACGAAGTGGACGACGTTGTCGACCATGTCGGACTCGGCGCTCGTGATGAAGCGCTTGACGCCGCTGATGCTCCACGTGCCGTCGTCGTTCGGGGTCGCCCTGGTGCGCCCTGCTCCGACGTCGGACCCGGCATCCGGCTCGGTGAGGACCATCGTGCAGTGCCAGTTCTTCTCGACGATCCAGCGCGCGAGCTTCTTCTGGTCGTCGTTGCCGAGGGCGTACAGGAGCTTGGCGAAGCCGTACGAGGCCGCGAACATCGCGACGGCCGGGTTCGAGCCGAGCAGCATCTCGTTGACCGCCCAGCGCAGGCTCGGCGGCGCCACGGTGCCGTCGAGCTCCTCCGGCAGGTCGATGGCCCAGAAGCCGCTGTCGCGGTAGGCGTCGAACGAGGCACGGAACGACGCGGGCATCGTCACCGTCTGGGTCTGCGGGTCGTAGACCGGCGGGTTGCGGTCGGAGTCGGCGAAGGACTCGGCGAGCTCGTTCTCGGCGAGGCGGGACACCTCCTTGAGCATCTCGCGAGCGGTGTCGGCGTCGATGGCCTCGTAGGGGCCGGACCCCAGCACGTCGCCGCGACCGAGCACCTCGAAGAGGGTGAACTCGATGTCGCGCAGGTTGCTCTTGTAGTGGCCCATGGCCGTGTCCTCCGATGCGGGTCAGTGAGCGCTTGCTTACCAGTGTGCTACCCACCGGTAACAAACGCAAGGGGATGCCGTGGTGCGCCTTCGTGTCCGCCCCTGACCCCGCCCCTCACCCCGCGCCCGGAGCCTGCCCTGACCCGAGCCCGGCAGGCGGCATACTCGAGCGGGTGAGCATCGTGCCCGTGCCGTTGCGCCGACCCGTGGTCGCGCGCGACACCGACGAGCCGCACCGTGCCGCCACCCCGCTCGAGCTGCTCTTCGACCTCGTCTTCGTCGTCGCCATCGCGAGCAACGCGGCCGAGCTGCACCACGGGCTCGCCGACGCGCACTACGCGACGGTCGTCGGCTACTCGATGACGTGGTTCGCGATCTGGTGGGCGTGGATGAACTACACGTGGTTCGCGTCGGCGTACGACAACGACGACGTCGTCTTCCGCCTGCTCACCTTCGTCATCATGGTCGGCGCGCTGTTCCTCGCGGCCGGGGTGCCCGACATCTTCGCCGACGGCCAGTCGACGACGGTGGTGCTCGGCTACGCGATCATGCGGTTCGCCATGGTCGCGCTGTGGCTGCGGGCGGCCGCCGGCCACCCCGAGGGGCGCCAGACCGCGCTCTGGTACGCCGGGGGGATCACCGTCGTGCAGCTGCTGTGGATCGCACGCCTCGGCGTCCCCGAGGCCTGGCTGATCCCCTCGTTCTTCCTGCTCGTCGGGTTCGAGCTGCTCGTGCCGCTGCTCGCCGAACAGCGGCACGGGTACACGCCGTTCCACCCCCAGCACATCGCCGAGCGCTACGGGCTGCTGACGATCATCGTCCTCGGTGAGGTCGTGCTCTCGTCCGTGCAGGCCATCCAAGGGGCGATGGCGGCCGCGTCGACCGGCTCCGAGGCCGGGTCCGGGGGTCACACGGCGCCCTATTCCGCCGAGCCGTCCTCCGCGGCCGGGCTCAGCTGGGAGCTCGCGCCCCTCGTCCTCGGCGGGCTGCTCATCGTCTTCTCGCTCTGGTGGACCTACTTCTCGCGCGACCACGCGAGCATCGTCGAGAACCCGCGTGCCGTCTGGCTCTTCGGCTACGGGCACCTGCCCGTGTTCGCCTCGATCGCGGCGGTCGGGGCGGCGCTGTCGGCCGCCGTCGACGTCGTGCAGGGCGACGCGGATGCCGGGACGCGCCCCATCGCGCTCGCCCTCGCCGTCGCCGTGTCGGTCGTCGCGCTGACGATCTCGGGCCTGCACGCCCTCGGTGAGCGCGAGACCGTGGCGACGATGGTGCCGGGCGCGGTCGTCGCGGTGCTCTGCCTCGCCATCGCGCTGCTCGTGCCGTCGATGGGGCTGGCCGTGCTGCTCATCGGCCTCGTGCTCGCCGGGCTCGTGGTCCAGCGCGTCGCCACGGTCGGTCACGTGCACCGCACCGGGGCCACGGCGGGGGAGGCGGTATGAGCGGCGACGAGCCGGCATCCGAGGTGGTCCTCGAGGCGCGCGCCGCCCGGGAGGCGGGGCGGCTGTGGCAGGCCCGCGACCTCCTCTCCGCGCACGTCGAGGAGGAGCGCGACGCGCCGGCCCTGCGCGAGCTCGCGGACGTGCTCACCGAGATGGGCGACCTGCCGCGGGCGGGGGCGATCTGGTTCGCCACCGGTGCCCAAGGTCCCGACGTCGACGCGGCGGTGGCGGCCTGGCGGGAGCAGACGCACGACGACTTCGCGGCCATGTGGCGCTCGCTGCCGGCGTCCGTGCGAGCCGAGCCCCGGCCGCGGCGCGTCGAGGCGCTGCGCGAGCGGGCGCTGAAGGCGGAGGCCACGCGGGCGGCCGAGTCCGGGGCGGGGGAGGGGACGGCATCCGACGTGGGAGGGGTGGACGACGACGGCGGCGGGATCGACGCGAACTGGCTCGTCGCGTGGGTGCTCGCGGTGGCCTTCGTCGTGTTCGCCGTCATCGGGTTCGTCACCGCGCTGGGCTGGATCGTCCCGGGCTGAGACCCGCATCCGGGACGGGTGCCGTCCGAGTGGCCGGGGCTCGACGGTCGACATATCGTCGTCCTGGCGGGACGGGGCCGGTCGGCCGCGGGCAGAGGGGAGAACGGCGATGGTGCGAAGGATCCTCGTGGCGGTGGCGCTCGTCGCCGCGTCCACCGGCGCGGCGGCCACGGCGGCGGTGGCGGTACCCGCGACGGAGCAGTGCGAGCCGGGGGTCAAGCTGTCGGCGGTCGACGGCCCCACCACGGTCTCCGTCCTGGACACGAGGACCGGGCAGCACGTCGACGTCGTCGTCGCCATCGACGGGACCGACTTCACGGTCACCGCGGCCGAGACCACCCCGCTGGCCGACTACATGGTCACCGACGCCTCGTGGTGCCTCAAGGCGGCGACCGGAACCGCGGTCTCCACCGACACCACGGGGGCCGGGGGCGCGAGCACGGTGGTCAACAGGAGGGGGGCCACGCAGGACATCGGGTACGTCACCCTCTACAGCGTCACGACCACGGCCACCACGGCCAGCCTGGCGAAGGCCGGGTGCTTCCAGGTCGCGCTGGGCTTCTACGCCGTGACGGACGGTTCGGTGGTGCAGGAGATGGCCGACGGTGAGGACCCGGTGTACCTCGACAGCGGCTGCGCCGGCACGACCTTCTCGGTCGCCCGTGGGGTCTCCTGGATCTGGGCGGCCTCCGCCGAGGAGGCCCTGGCCCTCTGCGGCGGGACCTGGGTCTCCGCGACGATCGAGCCGGACCTCCACTGGTGCCACGAGTAGCGGCTCGGGTGCGGGATGGCAGTGCTCCGCGCAGCCGGCGGCTCTACTTGCTGGGGAGTGGCTCGAGCTTCCAGCCCTCTTGCTCCAGGGCGGCGATCGTCCGGTTGTCCACGCTGGCGTGCGGGGTGCTGGCGGATGACTCCTCCACCGCTGGGGGTGCAGCGGCCGCAGGGCTGGCCGGTCCCGCCGCTTCGCCTCCGCTGACGTGCGTCGTGACGACCTCGGGGGGCTGGTCGGCGGTATCAGTCGCGGCCGCCGAGACCGACTCGGGGGTCGTGCCGGCCAGCAGGTTCGGGGTGTAGCTGTTGCCGGGTTCGATGGCGGTGGTTCCCAGGATGCGAAGGAGCACCGAGGTCATGGTGGGGTTGTCGTCGTCGAAGCCTCCATGCGTCGAGGAGTCGGTGCGGGCATCGGCGGGGTCGACGCTGGGCGACCAGACGAGTCGCGCGTCCGGAAGCGTGGCGACGGCATCGGTGAGACTGGTGCCGTCGACGGTGTCGTTGGCGAAGTGGGCCATGCCGAGGATCGGGACCTCGGTGTCGTCAGGGTCGGTCGGCCGTTCGAAGGCTCGGGACACGAGGTACAGCAGTGACTTGCGGTAGATCGCGACGTCGCCGGCCCCGCAGACGTCGTCGAGCTCGCGCGTCGGGCTCATTCCGAACGCGGTGAAGCGGTCGATGTCTGCGCTCCTGGAGGTGGGGAAGGACGGCTCGGAGCCACTCGTCGGTCCGGATGGCTGCCGCGAGGTAGGTCAGCGACGCCATGGGGACCCGCGCTGCGGCGAGCTGGTCGATGACGCCTCGAAGGAAGATGGAGCCGGCGCTGTGCCCGACGAGGTGGACCTCGAGGTCCGGGTGCTGTTGCTGGTACTCCGCGAGGCGAGCGGCGACCAGCGAGCCGCCCGGGATCCTGTCGTCCGGCAGCGATCGCCAGTTCTTCGGGAGCGGGTCGCAGGCCCCGGCAGCGTTCTCCTTCATCTCGTCCCACACCCAGGTGAGGGTGCGTTTCGCCAGCTTCTCGATCATCCGGTCGACCTGTTCGAAGAGGTCGAGACGGAAGCCTCCAGCGGGCATCTTGCGGGCCACGAGGTCGGAGAGCTGGTCCTTGAGCGTCTCCGTGGTTCCCGTCTCCCAGGCGAAGGTGATGGGGTAGATCCGGTTGCTGAGCCACCAGTTCAGCTGGCGCTGGGCGATGTCGAGCCCGGTCCGCTCGCTGTTGAGGCCACCGTGGGCGTACAGGACGACTCGACGCGGGGTGGCGCTCCACGTCTCGTGCAGTTCAGCCAGGTGGTCGAAGACGCCGTCGACCTGGCGCTTGGTGCTGATGAACTTGCCGTTCTGGGACAGCCGGCCGTTGTTGCCGAGGTTGACGACGTGCCCGGCGAGCCGTTGGACGTCCGGGCCGGGTGCCTCGACGAGGCCACGCCCTGCAGCCTGGGCCAGCAACTTGGTGCGAAGTCGCTGGGACACGATCGAGGGGACGCCGGGCCGTGCGACCCACGCGTCGTAGCCGGACTCGAGCCAGTCGTCATAGGGGAGCGTGGCGAAACCCCCGTTGCCCCACTGGTCGCCCCAGGAGTTCTGGATCAGGAACCCGATGTCGTTGTAGCCGACGATGCAGAAGGCATGGCCACCGACCGCTTTCGGGGGGTCGTTCCGCTCGATGACGTGCAGCTCCTGCCGGACGCGGCGCACGGTCCGCTTGAGCACGCGTGGACGAGCCCAGCCGTCGTGGATGCTGGCCGAGGCGACGATGCCGTAGAGCTCGTTGATGGCGGACTGCATGTCATCCAGGCGTGTGGCGTTGACTCGGTAGAACGCCCCGAGGGGTCGCTCGAGCGCCAGCCGGTACAGCTTCGGCTCGTCGAGGGCCGGCTCCTTCTTGAGGTCGAGTCGCGGCCACTTGGTGTCCGGGAGGAGGCCGTGGTTGTACCAGCCCTTCAGGGCCCCACGCAGCGAGGAGCCGACATCTGCTTCTCCTTCGAACTCGTCGTACCGACGGGCGAGGGCGTACAGCATGTAGGGGCTGACGTGCGTGGGGTCCGACTGCTGGGCGAGGATGGCGTTGACCATGGCGGCGACCGCGTGACCGGTGCAGGAGTTGCCGACCTGTTTCATGACGTACTTGTCCTTGGCGCGCCAGTCCCTCTCGTGGGGGATGACCTGGAGGCGGGGCCGGTAGTCCAGGTCGCGAGCGTCGAAGACGTCGGGTTGCACGTTGGCCTGGAACGTTCCATGGTCGAGGGCGACCTCGCCGGGCGGCGTTGTCTTCGGCATCTCGTGGACTCCTTCCCCCTCCCCCCCCCACTCCCTCTCCGGGGCTACTGGCTCTTCGGCGCTTGCCAGACCATGGCGTGGTCCAGGTCGTCCGAGGACCTCTCGACAGTGTTGTTGTGACGTGGGGAGCCGGTGCGCCCCCAGCGGTCGTCCCCGATCCAGACGGGCACGCCGAAGGGGAGGTCCCGCTGCGGGATGCGCGCGTAGTCGTCCTCGGTGACCACGGCACCGTAGTTGGGGCCGTTCTGGTCCCCACCGTCGTCCGGGGTGACCGCGGCACGCGCGGCGGGAATCGCAGCGGCCCACTTGGCGGCAAGGCCGGCGGCGTCGTGGGACGAGGGGTGCGGAACCTCGAAGGTCGGAACCTGCGGGGCCGCCCACAGCCGCAGAGCGGCTTGCGCGTTGCCACCGAACGCGAGAATCGCTTCGAGGCGAGAGTCGGTGACCAGGTCGTAGAAGCGGTTTCGCCAGGCCAGCTGAGCCGGGTCGGAGAGCAACGGCTTGGCCTTGTTCGACTTGCTGGGGTGCACGGCCAGAGGGAAGGCGTTGACCAGGACGTAGCTGCTGCGAAGGCCCAGCTTCGCCAGGAAGCCCTGGACGCGTTGCCCGGCATCCCCGACGAGCGTGCGGCCGACCAGTCGCTCGGTCGGGCCGGGGTCCGAGGCGATGGCGAGGACCTTGGCGGTCCGGTCGAGGCGGCCCCGGTAGAAGACCGGGCCCCAGTCGTACCAGAACAGGGCGCGGTGCTCGGTGGGGATCGGTGGGAGCGCCGCGAAGTGGCGTGCCACGGCGGCGGGGGGACCCTTGTCGAACGTGCTGCTGGGCGCAGCTCCAGGATCGAAGTCGAGCATGCGTGGCTCCCTTTCTCGTGGTGCAACAACGGGATCGAGGTCGTGGAGCGACCTAGGCGAAGATCGGCCCGACGGCCGGGTAGCGGCCGATGAGCTTGGCTCGGATCTGGGCCAGCCGTCGGGGTGGGCCGTCACCGTTGTCCTCGGGGGAACCGAAGCGGGTGTCGAGCAGCATGTGGCGGCCCCACGCGGTGACCTGTTCGTAGTCGCCAGGGGTGGACAGGTCGGCGACCCAGTCCGGCCGCCCGTAGATGATGTCGCCGCCGATCATCACCAGGTCCACCCATGACGGGTACGCGGCGAGCACGGTGTCGTACGGGTCATCGAGGCGCTTCTGCAGGATCGTCAGGTCGGCGACGCGACCCACCTCCAACGTGCCGAGCCGGTCCGCGAGCCCGGCGATCTCGGCTGCGCCGCTGGTGACCATGCGCACCAGGTCCGGCGCCTGCAGGGCCACCCCAGGATCCTGATCGATGACCTGCATCGCCACCTTGAGCTCGTGCAACAGGCTCGCGCTGCCCGACGGCATCCAGTCCGCGCCCAGGGCCACCGGTACCCCCGCGGCCATCGCGGCGGCGATGTCGGTGGTCTCGTCGTACAAGCGCAGGTTCGACTGCGGTGACCACACCAGCTTTCCGCCGACGGCGGCGAGCTGGTCGAAGTGCTCCCTGCGAAGCGCGCTGCCGTGGATCATGACCGTCGCGGAGCCGAACAGCGGCGAGGCAGCGAAACGCTCGAACTCCTTGACCGAGGTGTCATTGGTCTTCTGTCCCTCGGCGAGGTGGATGTAGTGCGCCTTCACCGTCCTGGCGTCGAAGATCCCCTTGCGGATGCTTTCGATCTCCTCGTCACCGAGGCGGTCGAAGTCGACGGTGCTGCGGGCCACCTGCTCTCCGAAGATCAGCAGGTCCACGTTCCGCACCAGTGCTTCGGCCTTCTTGGGGTAGTCCTTGGACGCTCCCTGGATCGCCGTCACCCCGCCGACTGCCGCCCGCACCTCCGCGTACCGCGTCATGGCGGTCTTCACGGAGACCGACTTCCCACCCGAGGTGAGCGTGTGCCACGGCTCCTTGACGAGCTTCGCGTACTCCTGGCTGCCCCGCCACTGACCCCGGTTGATGTACTGCTTGGGAGGCTCCCACGCGGCGAACACGTTGTACTCGGGATGACCGTGGAGGTCGATGAGGCCGGGAAGGATCACGCCACCGGTGTCGATCACGTGGGGCACATCGTGGGGTTTGGTGGAGGTCACCGAGGCGATTCGTTCGCCTTCCACCACCACCCACCCACGCGCCATCGTCCCGTCTCCCCGCAACACCGACC
This sequence comes from uncultured Actinomycetota bacterium, assembly GCA_963811475.1. Classification (GTDB taxonomy): domain Bacteria; phylum Actinomycetota; class Actinomycetes; order Actinomycetales; family Dermatophilaceae; genus Fodinibacter. The sequence continues at coordinate 14,713 of CAWERJ010000029.1, read as the reverse complement.
CGCGGAGGGCCACCGGCTCGGCGAGAATGGCCCCCGCCGGAGTGGGCCCACCGGCTGGGGGGCGACCGTCACCGAGTGGGCCACCGGCCGCTGGCCTCAGGGCGCGCGGTACTCCCTGGCCATAGGCCTCGTCGAACGCGTCATGGTGAACCGGCATCCGCGTGCTCCTTTCCTGATGATCAAATGACTCCGGTCCTCGCCGGCGCGAATCGACCTGAGGCGGGCCGGCATCGCCCTGTCAGGGCAGGTTCATCCCCGAGAACACGACCAGGTCTGTGAAGGTGAAGCTCCCGCTGGCCGCTGACGGGAGGAAGGGCGTGAACCCTCCGGGTTGGTTCAGGAACGAGTCCGGGTCGCGACGGAGCATCGTCAGGAAGGTCTGCGCGACGATCCGCCCACCGACCGGCCCGAGCTGCTCCCCGTTGCGCAGGACTGCTGCCTCACGCAGCACGTAGTACCAGAGGGGAGTTCGCTTGAGCAGCGCTCCACTTCCGGCCTGGAGGGCGTCAGCCTGGCTGGTGGGCAGGCCCGTGAGGATCTCGGCGGCCGTGAGGGGAGTGATCCCGAAGGACTTCGCCATCGCCTGGCCACTGGGCATGCCCAGGGCCAGACCGCGCAGGAGGTTTCGCTCCGCGAGCCGGGCCATCAGCCCCGTCATCCCGGGCAGGGCGGTCAGCCCGTTGGCCAGTCCGGTGTCGATCTTGCGCGCTCTGTTGAAGACCGGCACCGGGATGCCGGTGGAGAAGAAGGCATTGAGGTCGACGATCCAGTTCGACCGGACCGGCAGGTGGGGGTTCCGGTTGAACTCGAACACCTGACCCAGGGACGCGGTCGGGAAGTTGAAGTTCACCCAGTACTGGTCGCGGATCATGCTGTGCCCGAACCGGTACGCCGCGACCGAGAACTCCACGGGCATCCGGAACGGGCTGTTGGGGACGACCCCCGCGGTTGCTGCCTGGGCGTCCGCCACCGCTTGGGTGCCGCAGATCGTCGTGAGGAAGTCGTTGACCACGGCCCACTGGTAGTGGTGGGTGACCCGACGCTTGGCCTCGACGAAGACATCACCGGTGAAGCCGCTGGTCACGACCGAGTCGACGACGCGGTTGTGGAAGCGCAGCATGGCGTGGTGGAACTGGACGATGACGAGGTTCTCGTCGTTGCGCGGGTCACCGATGATCGCGGTGTGGTCCGAGCCGAGGAGACGCGGGACGTCCCGGTCGGCGTGCACCACCATGCCCGCCGCGCCACTCGGACCCCCAGGCCCCCCGGGGCCGGAGTTGAGGTTGGTGCCGAGCTGCATCTTGATCGCCGTCGGGTTGTCCCCGGCTCCCGGCATGTCGTAGATGAAGGGGTCAAGAGCCGGACCTCTGCCGTACACGCTGTCCAGGTCCAGCGCAGGGCTGCGCATGTTGCGGATCGTCTCGGCATCGGTGGAGACCTCGAGCGAGGACGACACATCGAAGGTGACGTCGTGGTCGACGAACTGTCCGACGTATGTGACGCCGGCGGCGACGGAGGAGTCGTGTGCCGCCGGGTCCTCGACCCCCGGAGCCGGCTCGGCCATGGCCGCCCCCAACGCGGTCAGCAGCGTCTTGTTCCCGGGCGTGAAGGGCAGCCGCGAAGCCGCGCGAACCGGTGTGCTCGACATGTAGCCGAACCGGTCCCCGCCGGCCATCCGCACCCGGGAACCCGTGAAGTACGCCAACGAGTACTTCGCACCGTGCATCGACCGATGCTTGGGCTGGAGCGCCTCGACGGACTGGACGATCTCCTCCGGAAGCTTGCTGACCGGCATCGGCGCCGTGGCCCTGATGTGGCTGGCCGCTGCCCGGATCGCCTCAGGGCCAGTGGACTGCCCGTCGTGACCGGCCTTCTTGGTCGTCTTCCCGTGCAGCTGCTCGTCGAGGAACGGTTGCGACGGGACCTCCAGTTCCACGTCCGCGACTGGCTTCGGAACCTTCGGTGAGGCACCCTTTCGAGTCGTCCTGCTGACGACCTTTCGAGTGGATGAAGCGCTGTCTGGCTTCTTGACTGCAGGTCCCCCGGCACGCCGTTTGGTAGCCATGGCATTCCCCTATCTGCCGATGAACTTCCACCGTGACACGCATCGGGGTATGGCGTCATGATCATTTCGGGCCATCATCCAACCTCATTGGCCCCACAAGCCACATTGGTATCGCCGGCCGCCCGAGGTCGTTGTACGGCCTTGAGCGCCGCCTCAGTCTCGGCACGAAGCAGACGACCAATAGGGAACGCCCTATTCTCAGCCTGTCGCTGGCCGTTGGAGCCGTGGTTGTCAGGTGATGGGGCCAGCGATACAGCCGGCCTCGGCCTCCTACGACCGTGGGCCCGTGGTCCCAGGTGGCACGGCCTGGCGCTCTCACGCGCGTCCTTTCCTGGTGCCGTAGTGAGCTCTTGGCCTCCCACGGACCACGGCTAATGCTGCGAACCCGACTGGTCGCGCATCCCCTGACACGGCAAAGCGCCGCCCTGATCTCGCCTGGGGGTGTCTCGCTGCTCCCGGTGTTCCCTCTCGTCTCTTTGGGGTCCCCCCCCCCTTTTTTTTTTTTTTTTTTTTTTTTTTTTTTTTTTTTTTTTTTTTTTTTTTTTTTTTTTTTTTTTTTTTTTTTTTTTTTTTTTTTTTTTTTTTTTTTTTTTTTTTTTTTTTTTTTTTTTTTTTTTTTTTTTTTTTTTTTTTTTTTTTTTTTTTACGATGCGGACGAACTCTGGTTTCGCCCCACTCTGCCAAGGGATTTTTTTTTCCCCCCCCCCCCCCCCCCCCCCCCCCCCCCCCCCCCCCCCCCCCCCCCCCCCCCCCCCCCCCCCCCCCCCCCCCCCCCCCCCCCCCCCCCCCCCCCCCCCCCCCCCCCCCTCTCTTTTTTCTCTCTTTCTTCCCTGTCGCTGGACCGTTGGAGCCCGGTGGTTGTCAGGTGATGGGCACGATAGCGCTCTTGAACTCCCCCTCTCTCTCTTCCTCTTTCTCCCCTCTCCTTTCTCTCTCTATTTTATATTTAACTTTTTTGCAGTGCCTCCTATCACATTCTTTCTCTTTTCTTGACCTCTTTCCCTTGCTCTCCCTTCTCGACTCAATCGCTGCCATGGTTAGTCAGGGCGCCCCGCTTCACGTCGCGCACGACATCCGCTGCGAACGACTGGGCGCATCCCACTGACACGGCAAAGTTTTCGCCGCCCGGTGCTATCTCGTGGGGGACGATGCCAACTCGACTTCCTGGTTTCGACCGCCAAAGGAAAGATGGTTTTTTTTTCCTCCTGCTCACGCTCTCCCTCCCTCGCCACGCCTGTTCAGGCGAGGCGGGCCCGGTGCGCAAGGATGACCGCCTGGACCCGGTCGCGCACCTTCAGCTTTCGCAGGATGTGCGCGACGTGGGTGCGAACGGTGTTCTCGGTGAGGTACAGCTCGGCCGCGATCTCGACGTTGGATAAGCCCTTGGCCATGACACGGAGCACCTCGAGCTCTCGTTCGGTGAGTTCCTCGAGCCCTGGCGCGTCAGCTGGCGCCTGGCCGACATAGGACGCGACAAGACGCTTCACGACGGTGGGACCCAGTGCGGAACCCCCTGCGGCGCAGTCCTTCACAGCGCGAATCAGTTCTCGTGGTGGTGTCGTCTTGAGGAGGAACCCCGCCGCACCGGCCCGGAGTGCCCCGACCACGTAGTCGTCGACGTCGAAAGTCGTCAGAACGAGCGCACGGGCCTCAGGCACGGCCTGCGCCAGTCTCGCGATCGCGGTGATGCCGTCCACGCCGGGCATCTCGATGTCCATCACGACCACGTCGGGGCGGGTCCGACGGGCCTCCGCGACGGCTGCGGCCCCGTCACCGGCCTCGCCGACCACCTCGATCTCGTCGTCTGAGCCGAGCACGCTCGCCAGACCGGCCCGCAGCATCGCGTGGTCGTCGACGAGCACAACCCGGACCGTCATGTCGCGACCTCTTGTCGTGCGCTTGCGGCGGCGTGCGGCAGCACCGCTCTGACCGCGAATCCACCGTGCGGGGTTGGGCCGACACTGAGGGTTCCGCCGGCTGCGGTGACCCGGTCCTCCAGCCCGACCAGCCCATACCCCAGGACCGCAGGCGCGGGCCCCTTGCCGTCGTCGGTGACCTCGACGCACGTGCGATCGGCATAGCTGGCGACAAGCACGGATGCGGCCGCGCCGGGAGCGTGCTTGAGCACGTTGGTCAGGGCCTCCTGCACCAGGCGGTGGACTGTGGGCAGCAGGTAGTGCGGTGGCCGCCCCGCGGTCTCGAGCGTGACCGTGAGGCCGGCGCTGCGCAGCCGGCCGACAGTGTGGGCGACGTCGCCCCACACCGGTGCCGGTCCCTCGCCCCACCGGGCGGCATCGAGCTCGGCGAGCGCGGCCGCGACGGTCTCGTCGATGTCGCGCAGCCCCGATCGCGTCGCGGCGGGGCGGTGAGGCCAGGCTAGCTCTGCCGCGCCGGCTTGAACCGCGACGAGGCTCACGGCGTGCGTGACGACGTCGTGCAGCTCGCGGGCTACCTCGCGTCTGGTGGCCTCCGTGGCAGCCTCCCGGGCGGTCGTGAGCTGCGCTTGGTGTCTGTCGGCGCGGTGGTGGGAGGCCGCCCGAGAGCGACGCGCGCGGCCGAGCGACGTAGGCGGACAGAGCCACGATGGACAGTACGACGATGTTGATGGGGCCGTTGGCGGGGTCGTGCGCGTAGCGACTGCCCACGGCGCAGCCGAGCAGCAGCGCCGCAGAGGCAACAGACAGCGGTGTCGCCGGCCGCTCGAGGACACTCCACACCAGCAGGGCCGACGACGACGGGGAAGGAGAACCCGTCACTCACCGGCAGCTCGAGGACCACACCGAGCATGAGGATGGTTGCGCCGACGAGGGCGGTGGGGACCGGCGCGAGTCGACGGGTGAAGACGCTCAGAGCCAGGAGCTGCGCTCATCAGCCACGAGGCCGGCCGCTCGGTCTCGCCGATCAGGGCGTTCTCAGCGGCGAGCAGCGCCCATAGTGCAACGACGGTCGCCACGTCCTTGCGTCCGAGGATGTGCGCTGGCGAGGACGTGGTGCTTTCCGGCCGAGTTGGACACGAGGTCACCATCCCGGTGCGTTGCCGTCGGCACCGATGAGCCCGAGCTGACGGCGCAGCTCGGCGATCGCCGTGCGCGACTCGGCCTGGATCGCGACGAGACCCGGGCGCGGGTCGGCGGCCTCGTGCGCGCTGGCGACTAGGGACCTGACGGCGCGAAGGGACCGTCGCACCGAGCGGTCGATCTCGCTCGACAGGCGCACCCGCTCGTCCTCGACGGCGCGTCTCGCGACCTCGCTCGGCCGCACGGCGACCACCTGCCGCTCGTGGTACTGAGCTCGGTGGGAGCGAACCACCGAGCGCCAGACCAGTCGGGCAAGGAGGAACAGGCACGAGAGCAGGACGCCCAAGAACAGCAGGTCGGCCATGCTTCGCTGGGCATGGGCTCCGAGCACCGCCGCGACAGCGAAGGCCAAGGCCACGAGGCCGACCTCCGACAGGTGTCGCAGATGCATACCTGACAGCGTGCCACCGCGGGAGCGACGGGCGCCTCATCCGCGCGGACGAGAGCGAATCATCCACTGGACGTGGGACCTCGTCTGTGATCCTGACGCGCCGGCCGGGCTGGGCAAGGAGCGTGGTGGTACCGCCCCACTCGGGGCCGGGCTGACAAGGAGTGCCTCATGTCCCAACCACTCACCGTTTGTGCGCTCACGGGCGCGGCCGGCCTCTCGGCAATCGCGCTCACCGATGCCGTGACAGTCGCGCTCACCGGCGAGCCCAGCTTCGCCAGCGACGAGAACGGCGTCACTGCCGCGTACGTGCTGTCCGGTCTGGTGCATGCGGGCGGCCTACCTCGCCTTTGCCGCAGTCCTACGCGGGTGGCGCGCCCAGATCGACGGTCCGAGCCGTTTCCGTCGCGGGGTCAGGGTGGTCCTCACCTACACACTGGCGGTGCTGGCCATCACGATGCTGATCGGAACCGGCGGCGCGGTCGCGACGGGCGCGGTGGTCGACAACGCCGTGTTCGGAGCCGTGGCTGGGGTTGCGTTCCTGCTGATGTTCGCGGCCAGCCTGGCCCTGGGCCTCTCGCTCCTGCGCCGAGCCCGAGCTGCGGCTCGCGGCGTGGACGCTCACCGCCATCATTGTGGCCCTTGGGTTGGCGATCCTGCTCGGCGCCATAGGCAGCCCCTGGGCGCACCCGGCGTACGTCGAGGTTCTCGCCTCCTTCGGGCTAGCGTTCATCGCTCTCGCGCCCCAGCAGGTCGAGGATGCAGACGGAACCACCGTTCGGGAGTCCACCACAGATCAGCCTCGGTTGGCCGGCAACCCCTCGTGATGGCGCTGGCCACCCCGCTTCACCACTGGGTGACAACTCGGCATCCCCCCCGATGTTCTCGGGCCCGACGTTCAGGGGAATCGCACCACCATTCTCGTCAGCCGCGCGAGTGCGTCTCATCCGTCGCCTCCTCACGCACCATCAACACCCGCACGTCCGGACTGTTCAGGCATCGCACCACACTCTCGTAGCCTCGACGTGCGCCATCAGGCCAGAGGCCGCCCCGGTCAGCGCGGCCGACACCGCCGCCACCACGTCCGAACCCTCGGCGGGATGGAGCTCATCGGCGAAGGCGGCCAGCTCGTCGAGCCGCTCGGCGTACCGGATCCAGGCCGAGCGGCGGTGCGGCAGCAGGAAGCTGGCCCGGTAGGGGAGCTGGAAGTTGGCGCCGGCCGTGGCACCCGGATGCTCGGGACCTACCGGCAGGCGGGCGAGCAGGAGCCCGAGCGGCTTGATGGCGCTGAACATGAGACCGACGGCCGTCGAGGCCAGGACCTCGCGCTGCTCGGGGGTCTCGTGGCCGAAGGCGAAGTAGCGCGCGATCATCTGCAGGAGGAGCTCGTTCACCCCGTTGAACAGGTCCGAGCAGCCGCCGGTCTCGGGGTCGGTGATGTAGACCTCCGGCTCGATCCCCTCCACCGCTCTCATCCCGGCTGCCACGACGGGATGCACCGGGTCGAACTCGGGATCCGCCTCGCGCATGGCGTGGTACTCCCCGAGCACAGCGAGGAAGCGGCCGTAGTGCGCGGTCTCCCAGTCTCCCGTCGCGCCCTCGCCCTGCTCGACGATGCGCTCGAGGGCCGCCTTGGCACTCTCCAGGTCCGTGATCGGTGTGAGGCCGGGCCAGCCGAAGCTGGTCTCCTCGGCCTGGTGGAACGCGGGGCCGATGAAGAGCCCGTCCTCGCCCGAGCACCTCGGCGAGACGTTCGAGTCCCCGTTCCACCGCGCGGTACAGGTGACCCTGGGTGTCGAAGTCCTGGCCTCGCGGGATGACCTCCTCAGGGGTCATCGGCGTCGGGCGGGGACCCGTGTGCTCGAACCCGGCGCCGTCGGCCTCCTCGACGTCCTCCGGGCGCTCCAGGTAGATGAAGTGCTGCAAGGCCGCTTCGCCGAAGGGGAGCAGGCGGAACTGCACCTCGGGCGGGTAGCCGCTCGCCCTGTGCGGGAAGTGCGGCCGAGCCACGAACGGCGCAGAGCCGACGGCGGTGAGCAGGTTCTGGACGACCGCCCAGTGCAGCATCTCCTCGCCCGCGATGTCGAGGAGCACCCGGCGCCAGCGCTCGACGGCCTCGAGCTGGTCCGGCCGAAGACCCGGCCCCACGGTGCTCTTCAGGCTGAACGCCGCATAGAGGTACTGGCACATCACCGCGTGCTCGAGCTCGGCGCCCTGCGAGAGCAGGTAGGTCAGCTCCTTGCGCCGCTCCACCACGATGGTCGGGTCGCCTGCCACGCTAGGACCGTACTGCCGATCGACCGCCGTCCTCAATAGAGGAGCGCGCCCCAAAGGCGCGCCCCCCCCCCTCGAAGCCCGAGGGCGCGGGGGCCGCCTGACCTGCGGTGACGCTATGGAGCCGATGACGGGAATCGAACCCGCGTGTCCAGCTTGGGAAGCTGGCGCTCTACCATTGAGCTACATCGGCGTGCCGGGTCCGAGACCGCAGTGCGGCCCTCCCCGGCGCCGGAAGTCTAACCCAACCGAGCAGGCCCTCCGGCGCCCGGATGTCCCGTCACCCGGGGCGCGCCGGTAGCCTGACGCCGTGCTGCTCTCAGACCGCGACATCAGGGCCGAGATCGAGTCCGGGCGGGTCCGGCTCGACCCGTGGGACCCCGCCATGGTGCAGCCGAGCAGCGTCGACGTCCGGCTCGACAAGTTCTTCCGGCTCTTCGACAACCACAAGTACCCGGTCATCGACCCGGCGCAGGACCAGGCCGACCTGACCCGCCTCGTCGAGGTCGACCCGGCCGAGGGCTTCGTGCTGCACCCCGGCGAGTTCGTGCTGGGCAGCACCCTCGAGACGGTGTCCCTGCCCGACGACCTCGCGGCCCGGGTCGAGGGCAAGTCGAGCCTGGGGCGCCTCGGTCTGTTGACGCACGCCACCGCCGGCTTCGTCGACCCCGGCTTCACCGGGCACGTCACCCTCGAGCTCTCGAACGTCGCGACGCTGCCGATCATGCTGTGGCCCGGGATGAAGATCGGCCAGCTGGCCTTCTTCCGGCTCACCTCCTCCGCGGAGAACCCCTACGGCTCGCAGACGCACGGCTCGCACTACCAGGGGCAGCGGGGACCGACCGCGAGCCGCAGCTTCCAGAACTTCCACCGCGCGGACGTCTGAACAGCGTGGCGGCAGGCCACCCGGGCCACCCCGGCCACGCAGCCGACCCCGACCCCCACCCCGACGGACCCCGGCCGGATCCCCTGCGACCCGAGGGCGGCAACGGCGCCGAGCTGCGCGGGCACGTCCCCGACGAGCCGAGGGGAGTCGTGCTGCTCCTCCACGGAGGGGCGGTCAGCGGCCGTCAGCGGGTCCGGTGGAGCGGGATCGCCGTCCTGCGGATGATGCCGTTCGCACTCGCCCTCACCCGGCGTGCCGGCGACGACCTGGCGGTGCTCCGGCTCAAGTACCGCGTCCGCGGGTGGAACGGTGCCGACCGCAACCCCCTCGTCGACGCCGCGTGGGCCTTGGCCCGCATCCGCGACACGTGGCCCGGCCTGCCCATCGCGATCGTCGGCCACTCCATGGGTGGCCGCGTGGCGCTCCAGCTCGGCAGCGACCCGGACGTCGCGGCGGTCGTCGCCCTCGCCCCCTGGATCGAGGGCGCCACCCCGCGCCCGGCCGTGGGCACCCGGGTGCTGCTCGTGCACGGCACCCGCGACGGCATCACCGATCCGCGTCGCACTGCCACCTTGGCGGTACGGTTGCGCGACAACGGGATCGACGTCCGGCACCTCGAGGTGCAGGGTGGTGACCACCCCATGCTCCGCCAGGCCGGCCTGTGGCACGACACGGCGGCCGACTTCGTCACGGACGCTCTCCTCGGCCCAGGCCGAACCAGCTGACGACCCCACCGGCCGCCAGCAGCGCGGCGCACCACAGCATCGCGCCGCGGTAGCCCTCGGCCATGGCGAACGTCTCGAGGTAGTCGTCGCCGGAGAGCCCCACCATGGCGGGCAGGGCCGCCACCGCGAGCAGCGACCCGGCCCGGGCGACGGCGTTGTTGACGCCGCTCGCGACGCCGGTGAAGCGGTCGGGAGCGGCCGCGAGCACGGCGGCGGTCAGCGGCGAGACGAGCAGCGCCAGGCCGAGGGCGAAGACGGTCATCCCGGGCAGCACCCGCAGCCACGTCGCCTCGTCGGTGATGGCCAGGAGCATCAGCGCCCCGGCGGCACAGACGAGCGGACCCACCGTCATGGGGATCCGCGGGCCGATCCGCGCCGACAGCGTCGCCGCCCGGGACGACAGGAACAGCAGCGACAGCGTGATCGGCAACCCGGACAGGCCCGCCTGGAGCGCGTTCCACCCGGCGGCCTGAAGCTGCAGGACCGTGAAGAGCGAGACGCCACCGTACGCGCCGTAGACGAGGAGCGTCATCCCGTTGGCGGCCGAGAAGACCCGAGACCGGAACAGCCGCAACGGAACCAGCGGGGATGCCGTGCGCCGCTCGACGACGACGAACCCCACCGCGGCCACCGCGGCCAGGACCCACGCGCCGGCGACGACACCGGCCGAGGCCTCGGTCGACGCCGTCAGGGCGTACGTCGCGGCAGCCAGGGAGACGACGGTGAGGGCCGCCCCGAGCACGTCGAAGCGCCCGGTGATCGAGCGGTCGCGGCTCTCCGGGGCGGCGTACCGGGTGAGCGCGACGACGCCGAGGCAGAGCGGGACGTTGATGGCGAAGATCCAGCGCCACGACCCGTGGTCGACGAGCCAGCCGCCGACGAGCGGCCCGATGGCGGCGGCGAGGCCCGAGAAGCCGGCCCAGGTGCCGATGGCGGGCGCGCGGTCCTCCTCGCGGAAGGACGACTGGATCAGCGACAGGGCACCCGGGGTGAGCAGGGCCGCGCCCACGCCCTGCAGCACTCGCAACCCGATGAGCTGCCCGGGCGTCTGGGCCAGGGCGCACATCGCCGAGGCCAGGAGGAACCACGTGACACCGACGAGGTAGACCCGGCGCCGGCCGAGACGGTCGCCGAGCGCGCCTCCCACCAGCACGAGGGACGCGAGCGCGAGGAGGTAGCCGTTGACGATCCATTGCAGCTGCGCGAGGGACGCGCCGAGGTCCTTGCCGACCGTTCGCAGGGCCACGTTGACGACCGAGCCGTCGAGGATCGCCACCCCCGACCCGAGGGTGACGCCGGCGAGCATGAGGCGACCACGGGTCGACGAGCGCTCGAGCAGCTGCCCGGCATCCGCCGTACCGGTGCTCATCGGGCCGCCAGCCGGACGACGGGAAGGTCACGCCCGGTGCGCCGCACGTAGGTGCGCATCTGCGGGATCCGGCGCTCGATCTCGGGCCACCGGGTCGCCCGCTCGTCCGCCCCCAGCTCGACGGCCGCCACCGCGACCTCCCGCCGCCCGGGGAGCAGCACCGTCGCCCGCGGGTCGGCGCGCAGGTTGAGCAACCAGTCGGGATGCCGGTCGCGCCCCATCGCGCTCGCGACGACCAGCCAGCGGTCCCCGGCCTCGGCGACGTGCGCGAGCTGCACGGCGCGCGGCCTGCCGCTGCGCCGGCCGGTCGTCGTGAGCACGAGCATCGGCAGGGTGGGCACCCCGGTCACGGTCACGCTGCCCCGCGACCAGCGGAAGAGGGCGGGGTCGACCCGGGCCGCAACGTGCGCGACGAGCCACGATCCAAGGCGGGTCGCGGAGAACGCGTTCACGGCTCTCGAGTACACCCCGTATGGGTACCACGCCGTGCCGACGACGGCCTGTCGTCAACACTGCGCACCTCCTACCATCGGGCGAGTGGACGATCCCGGACGCTGGGCGCGCCTCGTGCTCGTGCACGACGGCACGGTGCTCGGCGCCCTGCCACCCCTCCCGCTCGCCATGCCGTGGTGGCCCGAGGCGCATGACGTCGTGGCCGCCGCCCGCGAACGGTTCGGCGTCGAGGTCGTCGTCCTGCGGCTTCTCGCGACCCGGTCAGCGCAGCCGTTCGGCGGCGAGGTCACCTACCTCGCCGAGACCGACCGACCCCCGGCCGTCGCCCTGGAACCCTGGTCCGACGACGTCCTCGCCGACCACCCGCTGCGGATGCCGTGGGCGCGCCCGGGCGGGCCGGCATCCCTCGTGCGGTGGGCCGACGAGCAGCTCGCGAGCCGCGGGTTCGAGCGGAGGGGCGCCGCGCAGCAGGTGCGCTCGTGGAACCTCTCCGGCATCTGGCGGCTGCCGACGACGGAGGGGTGGGTGTGGTTCAAGGTCGTGCCTCCCTTCTTCGCCCACGAGGGCGCCGCCGTCGAGTGGGTGGGAGCACCCCCGGGGCCGCGGCTCGTGGCCCACGCGCCCGGGCGCGCCCTGCTCGTCGAGGCGGCCGGGGAGCCGAACCACGGCACCCGTGGGCCGGCGCTCGAGCCGATGGTGCGGTTGCTGACCGAGCTGCAGGAACGGTCCGTGGGCCGGACCGACGAGCTGCTCGCGCGGGGGGTACCGGACCGCCGGCTCGCCCTCGTGCTGCCGCGGGTGGAGGCGGTGGCCGACACGGGTGCTGGCGCACTGCCACCCTCGCAGCAGCGGGCGCTGCGAGCCCTCGTGGCCGACCTGCCGCAGCGCGTCGCCGAGGTCGAGGCCTGCGGGATGCCGGAGACGCTGGTGCACGGCGACTTCCACCCCGGCAACGTCGTCGGCCCGCCGGAGGGCTACGTGCTCATCGACTGGGGCGACTGCTTCGTCGGGCACCCGCTCGTCGACGAGCTCGCGTTCACCGAGCGGCTCGAGGGCGCGGAGCGGGCCACGGCCCGTGGGTGGTTCGTCGACGCGTGGCGCCGCATCGCGCCCGGGGCCGACCCTGACCGGGCGGCGGACCTGCTGCGGCCCGTGCTGCCTCTCGTCGCCGCGGTGATGTACGCCGACTTCTGTGCCGCCATCGAGCCCGACGAGCGGGTGTACCACGCGTCGGACGTCGGGCGAATGCTGGCGGAGGCGGTCGCGCGGGCCGGCAGGGACTGACCTGCGAGGATGCCGGCCGCCGGCTGCGGCGGCCGGCTGGAGCGGCTCGGGGCGACCCTCGACGGGCCTGCGTTCCGCGGCTCTCGTCGGACTGCTCCGCTAGGTTTGGCCATCACGTCGCCGACCTCGTGAGGGCCTTCGCAATGATCCGGTTCGATGCCGTGACGAAGCAGTTCCCGGACGGGACGACCGCGGTCGACGACCTCACCCTCACCGCACCGACGGGCCGGATCACCGTCCTCGTCGGGCCCTCGGGCTGTGGCAAGACGACGAGCCTGCGCATGGTCAACCGGATGATCGACCCGACGCACGGCAGCATCACCCTCGACGGCCAGGACACCGGTCGGATGAACGAGGCCGAGCTGCGGCGGGGCATGGGCTACGTCATCCAGCACGCCGGCCTCTTCCCCCACAGGACGGTTCTCCAGAACATCGGCACGGTGCCCCGCCTGCTCGGCTGGGACAAGAAGCGGACCCGCGAGCGCTCGAGGGAGCTGCTCGAGCGGGTCGGCCTCGCGCCCGAGCTCGGTGACCGGTACCCCGCGCAGCTCTCCGGCGGGCAGCAGCAACGCGTCGGCGTCGCCCGGGCGCTCGCGGCCGACCCGCCGGTGATGCTCATGGACGAGCCGTTCTCGGCGGTCGACCCGGTGGTGCGCGAACAGCTGCAGGACGAGTTCCTGCGCCTGCAGGGCGAGCTCGGCAAGACGATCATCTTCGTCACCCACGACATCGACGAGGCCATCAAGCTCGGGGACCAGGTCGCGGTGCTCCGGGTCGGGGGGCGGTTGGCCCAGGTCGCGGAGCCGGCCTACCTGCTCGCCCACCCCGCCGACGACTTCGTCGCCGACTTCGTGGGTCGCGACCGCGGCTACCGCGCCCTGCAGTTCCAGGGCGCCCCCCGCTTGCCGCTGCGCTCCGAGCCCACCGTCCTGCTCGGTGAGGCCCCGACCCGATCGGATGCCGCCTGGCTCCTCGTCGTCGACGACCAGCGGCATCCGCTGGGGTGGATCGAGCCGAAGCGCATCGGTGACCGGGCGATCACGCAGGCCGACCTGCACCGTGGGGGCACCGTCGCCCACGAGCACGGGTCGCTGCGCGGTGCGCTCGACGCGGCGCTGTCGTCGCCGAGCCGCCGGGGCGTCATCGCTGACGACTCGGGGGCGCTGTGCGGCACGGTGCTCGCGGTCGAGGTGCTCGCCGCGATCGAGGACACCGAGCGGCCCGACGCGACGAGCACGACCCCGTGCACGGCGGGGCCGCCGCCGTCCCAGCGGGTGAGGGCGCGCCGTGACCTGGCTCGCCGACAACTGGAGCACCGTGCTCCAGCTCGCCCGCGACCACCTCTACCTCGCCGGCGTACCGCTCGTCATCGGGCTCGTCGTCGCGCTGCCGCTCGGGTGGGCGGCCAAGCGCTGGTCACGGTCGTACCCCGCGATCATCACGTCGACCGGGCTGCTCTACACGATCCCCTCGCTCGCCCTGTTCGTCATCATGCCGATCGTCCTCGGCACCAAGATCCTCGACCCCGTCAACGTCGTCGTGGCGATGACGATCTACACCGTCGCCCTGCTCGTGCGCACGGTGGCCGACGGGCTCAAGGCCGTGCCCGACAGCATCGAGCAGGCGGCCACGGCCATGGGCTACCGCGGGCTGCGCCGGTTGTTCGGCGTCGAGCTGCCGCTCGCCGTGCCGGTCATCGCGTCGGGGCTGCGGGTCGCCGCGGTCAGCAACGTCAGCATCGTCAGCGTCGCCTCGCTGATCGGCGTGAGCCAGCTCGGTGACCTGCTCGTCGACGGGTACAACCGGGTCATCTGGGGCGAGCTCGTCACCGGCGTTCTGTCGTGCATCCTCCTGGCGCTCCTGCTCGACGGCGTCATCATCCTCGGCACGCGGGTGCTGACGCCGTGGGTCCGGGTGCAGGGAGGCCGGGCATGATCCCCTCCCTCGTCTCGTGGTTCACCGACCCCGCCAACTGGACGGGCGAGGACGGCATCCCGCACCGCCTCCTCCAGCACCTCGAGTACACCGCGGTCACCCTCGTCATCGCCGCCGCCATCGCGATCCCCATCGGGCTGTGGGTCGGTCACTCGGGGCGCGCCCGGTGGCTCGTGTCGCTGGCGAACTCGCTGCGCGCCGTGCCGACCCTCGGGCTGCTCTTCGCCGTCGCGCTCTGGCTGGGGCCGAGGATCTCC
>CAWERJ010000028.1:0-64762 GCA_963811475.1 uncultured Actinomycetota bacterium | reverse complement strand
CAGTAGACGTGCCGGAACGCGAGCTTGCCGAAGTGGTTGGCGCGCGACTCCCCGAGCAGCGTCATCGGCCCGACCTTCGGGAACGGGAAGTGCCCGGTCAACGGCTCGGTGTCGTAGTTGAAGTCCAGGAGCAGGGCCTTGCCGTGCCCGGACTCGACGAAGCAGTTCGCGTGCCCGTCGAACGAGTGCGTCATGGGCCGGCCCTGCACGTGGGCGACGAAGTTGTCGACGAAGACCTCGACGGAGAAGTGCGCCACCGACCCGGCCTTCGAGGTGGGCAGGTTGGCCGCGTCACCCAGGGCCCAGATGTCCGGGTGGGCGGTCGAGCGGTTCGTGTGCCTGTCGACGGGCACGTAGTTCAGCTCGTCGCCCAGGCCGGACCGGGCGACGAAGTCCGCGCCCATGTTGAGCGGGATCGTCACCAGCTGGTCGTAGGCGACCTCGCGCTCGTCGTACGAGACGAGGACGCGGCGGTCCTGGTCGATCCGCTCGACCATGAAGTCCGGCTCGACGACGACGCCCTTCTCCGAGAGGAGGTTGCCGAGCGTCCGGCTGGCGACGGGCTTGGTGAAGGCCCCGTCGAGCGGGGTGACGTAGACGAGCTCGGTGCGCTCGCGCAGGCCACGCCCGCGCAGCCAGTCGTCGGCGAGGAAGGCGAACTCGAGGGGCGCGACGGGGCACTTGATCGGCATCTCGGTGATGTGGACGACGAGGCGTCCGCCGGTGAACCCCGCGAGCTGGTCGCGCAGGGCCACCGAGCCCTCGTACGTGTAGAACTCGCCGACCTCCCGGTGCCACTGCGGGCCGAGCATGCCCTCGGTCTGGTCGGGCCGGGGGGTCGTCCCGCTCGCGATGACGAGCTGGTCGTAGCCGAGCACCCGGCCGTCGGCGAGGTGCACCGCCTTCGCGGGCGCGTCCACCCGGTCGACCTCGCCCAGGACGACGTCGACGCCGGCGGAGATGAAGGGGCGCTTGTGCTTGCGGACCTGCTCCGGGGTGTTGATGCCGAAGGGGATGAAGAGGTACCCCGGCTGGTAGTCGTGGACGTCGTCCCGGTCGACGACGGTGATGGTCCAGTCGGTGGCCGGGAGCCGCTTGCGGAGCTTGTTGACGACCATCGTGCCGGCCGTGCCCGCTCCCAGGACCACGAGCTTCTTCGTGGTGGTGGTCATGGTCCGACCATACCCCCGTGGGTATCCCTCCTACAGCCCGTAGGAGACGTTCGCCGTGTGATCTCGCCGACACGGCACGCTGCGCTCCCCGGGGCGGCTCTGCAAGGATCGGGCCATGAACGCGCCCCGTGCCGGACAGCCCGCCCAGCCCTCGGACCTCGTCGACGTCGCCGCCCTGGTGACCGCCTACTACACCCGGCTGCCCGATCCGGAGAACGTCGACGAGCAGGTCGCGTTCGGCACCTCGGGGCACCGCGGCTCGAGCCTGAAGACGTCGTTCAACGAGACGCACATCCTCGCGACCACCCAGGCGATCTGCGAGTACCGGCGCGAGCAGGGCTTCGACGGGCCGCTGTTCATCGGCCGCGACACCCACGGCCTGTCCGAGCCGGCGTGGTCGACGGCGCTCGAGGTGCTCGTCGCCAACGACGTCACCGTGCTCGTCGACTCGCGCGACCGCTACACCCCGACGCCCGCGGTGTCGCACGCCATCCTCACCGCGAACCGCGGCAAGGTCACCGGCGTCGACGGGATGCCGGCGCACGCCGGGCTCGCGGACGGCATCGTCGTCACCCCCTCGCACAACCCCCCCAGCGACGGCGGCTTCAAGTACAACCCGCCGCACGGCGGGCCGGCCGACTCCGACGCCACGAAGGTCATCGCCGCCCGCGCCAACGAGCTGATCCGCGGTGGGCTGGCGGGCGTCAAGCGGGTGCCGTTCGCGCGCGCCCGGGCCGCGGTGTCGTCGTACGACTTCCTCGGCACCTACGTCGACGACCTCCCGAACGTGCTCGACATCGAGGCGATCCGCGGCTCGGGGCTGCGCATCGGTGCCGACCCGCTCGGGGGCGCCGCGGTCGACTACTGGGGCGCGATCGCCGAGCGGCACCGCCTCGACCTCACGGTCGTCAACCCCCTCGTCGACGCCACGTGGCGCTTCATGACGCTGGACTGGGACGGCAAGATCCGGATGGACTGCTCCTCCCCCTCGGCGATGGCGAGCCTCATCGCGCAGCGGGACCGCTACGACATCGCCACCGGGAACGATGCCGACGCCGACCGGCACGGCGTCGTCACCCCGGATGCCGGCCTGATGAACCCCAACCACTACCTCGCCGTGGCGATCGAGTACCTCTACGGCGGCGCCCGGCCGCAGTGGCGCGACGACGGCTTCGTCGGCAAGACCCTCGTGTCGAGCTCGATGATCGACCGGGTCGCCGACGACCTCGGCCGCCGGCTCGTCGAGGTCCCCGTCGGCTTCAAGTGGTTCGTGCCCGGGCTGCTCGACGGCTCCGGGCCGTTCGGTGGCGAGGAGTCGGCCGGGGCGTCGTTCCTGCGGCACGACGGGTCGGTCTGGACCACCGACAAGGACGGCATCATCCTCGCCCTGCTCGCCAGCGAGATCCGGGCGCGCACCGGGATCAGCCCGAGCGAGCACTACCACTCGCTGGTGCAACGGCACGGCGAGCCGGCGTACGCCCGCATCGACGCTCCTGCCACGCGCGAGGAGAAGGCCAAGCTCGCGGCCCTGTCCCCGGACGACGTCATCCGCCGAGTCGCTCGCGGGAGAGCCGATCACCGCCAAGCTCACGCAGGCACCGGGCAACGGCGCGGCGATCGGTGGCCTCAAGGTCGTCACCGAGTCGGCGTGGTTCGCGGCCCGCCCGAGCGGCACCGAGGACGTCTACAAGATCTACGCCGAGTCCTTCCGCGGACCCGAGCACCTCGCCCAGGTGCAGGCGGAGGCCAAGGAGGTCGTGTCGGCCGCCCTCGGCTGAGCGCCCACGGCATCCGGACGCGGGCCACCACACGACGACGAGAGGAACGACGTGCCGGGCCACCGCATCTTCTCCACGAGCTTCGCGAGCATCTACCCCCACTACGTGACCAAGGTCGAGCGCAAGGGCCGCAGCAGGGCGGAGGTCGACGAGGTCATCTGCTGGCTGACCGGCTACGACCCCGCCGGCCTGCGCGAGGCCCTCGCCGACGAGCGCGACGTCGAGACCTTCTTCGCCCGGGCTCCGTCGATGAACCCCGACGCCGCTCTCATCACCGGGGTCATCTGCGGCCACCGGGTCGAGGACATCGAGGACCCGCTGATGCAGAAGGTCCGCTACCTCGACAAGCTCGTCGACGAGCTGGCCCGCGGCAGGGCGATGTCCGCGGTCCTGCGAGGTAGCGTCGGCACCGGGCGCTGAACCGGTCGGCGCGACCGCCCCTGCACGCCCCTACCCCCCGGATGCGTCGCGTGGAACCGCTCGCCTCGTGACCGCCGGGTACACCGTCGTCTGCCCGGACCTGCGCGGCTACGGGCAGTCGTCGACGCTCACCGGCTTCCTGGCCGGCTGGTGCGGACGGCGTCAGCCGGCGGTCGCCCCGGCGCCGCGCACGTGACGCTGGTCGGACACCCACATGTCGAGCAGCCCGCCGAAGTGGGCCTCGAACCGCTCCCACTCGTGCGGGGGGTAGGTCTGCTGGATCGTCGAGTGCAGCAGCGTGGCGAAGTCGGGCCCCGCGATCCACTCGAGCACCATCTCGTCGACGTGCGGCAGCGCCGACTCGCAGAAGGAGCGGTAGCGGTCGGTCTCGAAGTAGTCGTCCGCCAGCGCCTGGTAGGCCACCAGCTTGCCCGGGTAGTCGAGCGCCTCGTCGTCGGCCACGGCGAACCACGGCCCGGTGTCGACCTGGGTGCGGGGCGTGCGCCCGGTGACGACGCAGTACGCCGTCCAGCGCAGCAACGCCTTCATCGCCCACGGGAAGTAGTAGTGCAGCGACGTGACGGCCACGTCGGGGCAGGCGTTGGCGTAGTCGATGGGGTACACGACGCCGTCCTTGACGAGCATCTCGCAGGAGTTGAACTCCCACCGGAAGAACGCGTTCACGGTCTGCGAGATGGTGATCGCCTCGCGGCCGGTCGCCTCCGAGAGGAAGCCGTGGGTCACGGAGTACCGCTCGTGCATGGGCTCCTCGGGGCGGAACTTCATGACCATGGTCTCCGGACCGATCGTCAACGACCGGGCGAAGTGCTCGTAGTCGGGCACCGACGCCTGCAGGTGCATGAGCATCTCGCCGGAGTCGTCGTAGGAGCGGTGCAGGTCGGCGCGGTCGCTCACCATCGAGACCCCCCGCCACCCGCCCCCGTCGAACGGCTTCATGTAGAGCGGGTAGCCCAGCGGCTCGGCGACCTGCTCGAGGTCGAAGGAGCGGTTGTAGCGTGCCGACGTGTACGCCCAGCGGGAGTTGTCGACCGGGTGCTTGTAGGGCACGAGGACCGTCTCCGGCACGTTCATGCCCAGCCGCATCATCGCGCAGTACGCCGAGTGCTTCTCCATCGACTGGAAGGTGAACGGGCTGTTGAGCAGGTAGACGTCGTCCATGAGCGCGACCTTCTTCAGCCACTCGCGCGGGTGGTAGTACCAGTGGGCCAGCCGGTCGATGACGAGCTCGTGTCGCGCCCGGTCGCGCAGGTTGAACGGCTCGATGGTCATCCGCTCGGTCGTCAGCGTGTGCTGACCACCGTCGGGCGCGCGGAGCACCCCGAGCCGGCGCGCGAGCGCCTCGAAGGTCGTCGGCCAGTCCTCCTCGGCGCCGAGCAGCAGGCCGACGAGGTGGTCGGTGGTGGGAGCCATGGGTCTCCTTCGGTCAGACGAATCGGGGCAGGTGGTGGGCGAGCTGGCGCTGCCACCACGGCCAGTCGTGGGCGCTGTCGTGGCCCCAGACGTCGAGCTCGTGGCGGATGCCCTTGCGGTCGAGCAGCTCGGCGAACTCTCGGGTCGCCGGCAGCGCCCGGGTCGGCGACACCTCGAAGGCCCCCTCGCCGACGACGAGGAGCACCGAGACGCGCGAGCGCACCCAGTCGAGGTGGTCGCCCTCCATGTTCGCGACGTAGGCCGTGGGGTTGGCGAAGTACGTGGCGTCCCCGAGGTCCCCCCACCCGTTCCACGTCGTCGGGTCGTAGTTGCCCGAGAGGCCGATCGCGAGCGGGGCGACGTCGGCCCGCTGGAGCGTGAGGTGCACCGCGTGGTACGCCCCCAGCGACACCCCGGCCGTGACCACCTCCGAGTCGTGGCCCACCTCGTCCTGCACCCACGGGAGGACCGACTGCGAGAGCCAGTCGGAGTACGCCCGGGCACGGTGCGCGCGCTCCTCCGTCGGCAGCTCGGTGTGCGACCACGACCACCCGTCGAGGGAGTCGACGCAGAACAGGCTCATCCGCCCCGCGTCGATGAGCGGCCGCACCGCCTCGAGCATGCCGTTGTGCTCGGCGTCGGACGCCGAGCCGTTCTCGGACGGGAACAGCAGCACCGGCCGCCCCCACGAGCCGTGCCGTACGACGGCGAGGTCGGCGTCGTGCCCCGGGACGGGGAGCCGCACGCCGGAGGTCTGCATGCGGCCCACCCTGCCGGTCGGGTCAGCCGCTCGCAACCACCGCGGACCAGACACCGCGCAGCACGTCGGTGAGGCCCGGGTCGAGGGCGTCGCGCCACGCCGTGTAGTTGTGGAGGTCCGGCACCTCGCGCAGCGTGACGTCGTGCCCGGCGCGGCGCAGGGCCGCGGCCATGTCGCGGTTGTTCGCGGCGTTCTCCTCGAGCGACCCGCACGACATGCCGACGGTCAGGGGATGCTCGGTGCGCCGGGTGTCGAGCACGGACTGGACCAGGCGCGAGATCCGCCCGAAGTACCGGTAGCCGCTCTCGGCGTCGTCGTGGCGCACCTGGAAGAACGACCCCGACTGGGCATAGACGCCGCCCACCCGCGGCGCCGCCAGCAGTCCGAGGAGGAGGGCGGTGAGGCCGCCCAGGCTCGCCCCGACGACGACGACCGGTCCACGCACGGCGTACCGCTCCTCGAGGGCGTCGAGGCCGGCGCGCGCGATGGTCCGCAGGTACTGCGGCGACCCGGAGTACCAGGCGTCGCGGATCACCGGGTGCGCGAGCGCGACCCGGTGCGGCGGGAGCAGACCCGTGGCGACGAGCGCCGCGCTGTAGGTCGTGATCCCCGCGAGCTGGTCGTACTCCGGCCCGTCGTGCACGAGCAACAGCGGCGCCGGCTCGTCGGCGGGGAGGTCGACCGGGCTCCAGACCGTCACGGGCACCTCGTGGCTCGTCTCGCCGGAGAGCGTGTGCGGCTCCAGCCGGCCCGGCACCGCCGGTGCCGAGAGCCACCAGGGCGGGGCATAACCGGGCATCTCCATGACCGAGCGGTCGCCGAAGGCCGTGCGCACGGTCACCGGGTTGGCCGGGTCGAGCAGGACGTCGACGGCATCCCCCCTCGCCACGGCGAACCGGTACTCGAGGCGCTGCAGCGGGGGCCTCGGGAGGTCGAGCACCCAGCCGCCCGCGTCGGGGCGCAGCTCCCGCGGCCCGGGGACGGCCCGCTCGCACTGGAGCACGACGGCGCTGACGCCGGGGTCCGCCAGGTCGAGGCGGAACCGGACGTGGTCGTCGAGGAGCTGGGGCGGCACCGCGGTCAGAAGAGGGCGCTCATCAGCGCCGTGCGGCCCTTGCGCACCCGGTCGTCGTGGTTGCCGACGACGGCGAACAGCTCGAGCAGGTGCGTGCGCGCCCGGTCGCGGTCGTCGCCGGACGACGAGCGGACCAGGTCGAGCAGCCGGGCGAAGGCGTCGTCCACGTGGCCACCGAGGACGTCGAGGTCGGCCACGAGGACAGCTGCCTCGACGTCGGACGGGTCCTCCGCGGCCGCGGCCCGGGCGGCGACGGGGTCGACGTGCTCGGTGCGCTGCATGAGGCGGACCTGGGACAGGCCGAGCTCGGCCTCGTGGTCCTTCGGGTTGTCGGCGAGGGCCCGTTCGTAGGCCGCGGCCGCCGCCGCGAGGTCGCCGCGCTCGATGGCGTCGAAGGCCTCCGCGTGCAGCGGGGACAGCTCGAGCTCGTCGGCGCCCGGCACGCCCTCGAGCTCGACGCGGCCGGTGATGCCGTTCTGCACGGCCGCCTGGAGCAGCTGGTCGAGCACCGCCCGCACCTCGCTCTCGGGCTGCAGGCCCGGGAAGAGCGGCACCGGCTGGCCCTGGAGCAGCCCGAACGTCGCGGGGACGCTCGGCTGCCCGAACGCCTGCACGAGCAGGGGCTGGAAGGCCTGGAGCAGCTCGGGCGAGCGCGAGAGGTCGGCGCTGAGCACGAGCACGCGCCCCTCCAGCGTCGCGGCCACCCGCACGACGGTGTCGAGCAGCTCCCGGGTCTGCGGGTAGGCCGACCCCCACAGGACGAGCACCCCGGGCACCTGGAGGGTGCGGTTGAGCGCTTCCTGGAGGGTGGCCGCGTCGACCTCGACGACGAGCCCACCGCGGCACCGCGGGAGGAGGCGCGGCCGGCTGGCCCGGGACCGGACCGGCCGGCATCCCGCCGCCCGACGTCGCCGCGGTCGGAGAGGTCAGGTTCGAGACGGAGGACAGGTCGACGGCGCCGCGGGTGCCCGCGGGCGGGGTGGTCTCGCTCATGGGTCCGATTGTGTCAAAGGGGCGCGGCGCCGGGGTTCAGCGGCCCTTGCCGGAGACGAGCAGCTCGCGGGCGCCGATGACCTCGGCCTTGCCGGTCGTCGGCACGACGACGACGACGGGCTCGAGGCTCTGGAGGGTGAGCGACTTCGTCACCTTCTTCTTGCCGGTGACCTTCGCGTACTCCGCCGGGAGCACGAGCTCCTTGGCGGTGGGCTTGACGGCGATCGTGTCGGTGCGCCGCATCAGCCCGAAGGTCACGGCCCCCCCGTCGGCGAGGCGGAAGGTCACGGCGTGCTCGAGGAGCGGCTCGTGCTTCTGGGTCAGCGTGCCGAGCTTGCCGAGGGCCTTGGCCTGGGCGGCCGCCGTGGTGCGCAGCCCGGCGGCGAACGGGTCGTCGGCCGACACGGCGTCGCTGGCCTTGCCCTTGGGCTGCCCGATGGCGGCCGCGTAGGCCGCGACGGCCTTCTCGGGCGAGACGGCGAGGCCGTCGGCGGCGGAGGTGTCCAGGAGGGGGGAGCCGGTGGTCGCCGCGCCGAGGGCCGGCAGCTCCGCGCCCCCGAACATCGGCACGCTCGACACGATGTGGAACGGCTGGTCCGGCGTCTCGGAGACCATGACGTGGAGGAACTGGGTGTTGGTGTCGTCGTCGAGGGTCGCCGCGAGGATGGCTCGCGGCCACTCCCGCCCCTGCGACTGCGCGACGACCGTCGGCTCGGGCTGGGCGGCGAGCTCCGTCGGGGCCGGCGCCGGGCCCGTGCGGGCGGCCTCGGCGTTCGCGACGGTGAGGGCGTCGCCGGCGAGTACCGCCGCGCGGGCCTTGGCGGCCGCCTTGGGGTCCCCCTCGGCGTCGGCGGCGTCGACGGCGGCGAGGAGACGGGCGGCGACGGCCGCCGCTCCCTCGGCGTCGAGCGGCGCCGACTCGGTCTTCTCGACCGGCGCGGGGTGCAGGCCGACGAGGGCGTCCTGGGTCCCGCAGCCGCTCAGCACGAGCGCGCCCGCGAGGGCTCCGAGCACGGCGAACCGGGACACCGACCGGGAGGAGCCGGCGCGGTCGGACGAGGTCGTCGGGCGGGGATTTCGTCGGGCGGGGGGTCATCGGGTGACCTCCTCAGGGTCGCGGGGGTGGGTCGGCGCCGGCTGCGCGGCGGCCGACCGGCCGGCCGGGTCGCTCGCGGCGGGGTCGGTCGAGCGCGAGGTCGCTCGGCGCGGAGTGGGACCTGCGCGAGAAGAGAGGACCACACCGGCGAAGAACAGGAACAGCCCGACGAGCGCCGCGACCACGGCCTCGACGAACCACGTCTTGTCGGTGACCGTCAGCGTCAGCGACTCGAGCGCGCCACCGTCGGTGGCGACGACCAGCGTCTCGGGCGCCTCGTCCTGCTGCACCGTGAGGGTGACCGGCCCCTCGTCGTCGTCCTGCTGGCGCCACAGGTCGGCGGCGCCGAGCTCGGGCGCCTCCCCCGACCCGGTCGTCCGGGTCAGCAGCGTCCACTCGCGCACGTCGACCCCGGTGACCTCGACGTGCCGGGTGTCACCGACGACGGCCGCCGCGTCGGAGGGGTTGGCCAGCGCCATCCACACCGTCGCGCCGTCGGCCGGGGTGGCCCGCACGACGACGTCGGCGTCCACCCGGTTGAGCACGGCCGGCCGCACGAGCACCGGGTCGGTGGTGCCCGGGCGTGCGCTGAACTCGGCCGTTCCGGAGCTCCCCAGCTGCACCGCGAACCAGGCGCCGACGACGGTGAGCGCGAGGCCGGCGAGGGCCAGGAGCGCACCGAGGAGGCGCTTGACGAGAGTGAACATGCGGGGGTCGTCCTTCGGGGTCGGGGGCGCGCCGGACACCGGTCCGCGCAGAGGGCTGCCTTCCACGATGACAAACGTGCCCCCTCCGGGACAAATCCCCGAACGCTCCGACGTGACCGACGCCACGTTCAGTCGTGGAAGTCGCGCGCTCCCACGCGCACGGTGCGCAGCAGGTCGAAGAGGGTGGCGTGCTGCTCGTCGTCGAGCATGTCCAGCCGAAGTCGGCGGACTCGAGGTCGGCCGTCACGGCCTCCATCGCCTCGATCCCGGAGGACGTGATGACGGCGAAGGCGCCCCGGCGGTCGTCGGGGTTCGGCACCCGCTCGACGAGGCCCGAGGCGACGAGGCGCTGCACGATGTTCGTCGCGCTCGTGGGGTGCACCATCAGCCGCTCGCCGATGCGCGACATCGACAGCCGCCCCTCACGGCTGAAGGCGAGCAGCACCAGC
The DNA here is from genome assembly GCA_963811475.1 of uncultured Actinomycetota bacterium. GTDB lineage: Bacteria > Actinomycetota > Actinomycetes > Actinomycetales > Dermatophilaceae > Fodinibacter. The sequence goes on along the minus strand of CAWERJ010000028.1, from coordinate 54,881 downwards.
GCCTCGTAGCGGGCGAAGGTGAGGCCGTGGCGGCCGGCGATGGCGTCGAAGCGGCCGAGCAGCAGCTGCTGCACGCGCATGACGGAGGTGGCCGTCGCCATCGAGACCGACCTCGACTCCTCGCCCCACCGTGCCCGCCAGAGCTCGCTCGCCCGCTCGATGGGGTCGAACGGCAGGCGCACCGGCTGGCTCACACCGAGCACCGTAGTCGAGCCCGCGCGACGGTCGTCGAGCGGCGGGTCACGCCGAGACGGTGGCCGCGACCACGGCATCCAGCAGGTCACGTCGCGCGGGGTCGGCGGTGCCCCGCTGGGGTGGCGGTGCGGTGGCACCGCCACCGCAGGGGAGTGCCGCCATCGGCGCGGAGGGACCGGATGGGACGCGACCACGGGGCCAGGAGGCGAGCACCGGACGGCGGCGGACGGCATCCCGCGGGCGCGTCGAGCCCTCCGGCGACGCCCCGGTCGGGTCCGTCCGGCCGGGTGGCGGCGGCCTGCGCCGACGGCGGTGCGGTGACGCCGCCACCGGACAGAAGTCCCGCCTTCCGGGCGCTCCGACGGCGGGCAAGACGCCCAACCTTCGGTCGGCACCGCGCGGCTCGTTGCGCAAGCGCTCTCGCAGTCCCTACCGTGCGGGTATGACCGTCTCGAGCCCCGTGGACTGGTCGGCGTACCGCGCGGTCCTCCTCGACCTCGACGGGGTGATCACGCCGACCGCGGAGGTGCACATGCGCGCGTGGGCCGAGATGTTCGACGCCTTCCTCACCGGCTGGGAGGACCCCGCCGCGGACACGTCCCCGTACACGGACGCCGACTACTTCGCGCACGTCGACGGCAAGCCCCGGTACGACGGCGTCCGCGACCTCCTGGTCGCCCGCGGCATCCACCTGCCGGAGGGCGACCCGTCGGACCCGCCCTCCGCGACCACGGTGTGCGGTCTGGGCAACCGCAAGAACGACGCCTTCAACACCGTCCTGGACCGCGACGGCGTCCGGCCGTACCCGGGCTCGGTCGCGCTGCTGGACCGGCTGCGTGACGCCGGGATGCCGCTCGCCGTCGTCTCGTCGTCGGCCAACGCCCCCGCGGTGCTCGAGGCGGCAGGGCTGTCCGACCGGTTCGTCACCGTCGTCGACGGCCGGGTCGCGACCGCCCTCGGCCTCGCCGGCAAGCCGGCTCCGGACACCTTCGTCCACGCGGCCACCGCGTGCGGCGCCAGCCCCGAGGAGTCCGTCGTCGTCGAGGACGCCGTCTCGGGCGTGCGAGCCGGTGCCGCCGGGAGGTTCGGCCTCGTCGTGGGCGTCGACCGCGGTGCGGGTGCGGAGACGCTCGCCGCTGCGGGGGCCGGCCTCGTCGTCAGCGACCTCGGGGAGCTCGCATGAACGGGCGAGCCGGTCGCGTCCGACCCGCTGGACCGCAGCCGCTTCCCCGTCGACCCGTGGCGCCTCGTCGAGTGCGACTCCGGAGACGCGGCGACCTCGGCGTCACCGAGACGTTGTTCACCGTCGCCAACGGCTACGTCGGCATGCGGGGGAACCCCGAGGAGGGACGGCACGCCTTCGAGCACGGAACCTACGTCAACGGGTTCCACGAGACCTGGCCGATCCGCCACGCGGAGGGGGCCTTCGGGTTCGCCCGCACCGGCCAGACCATCGTCAACGCACCGGACGCCAAGCTCATGAAGCTCTACGTCGACGACGAGCCCCTCGTCATCGGCACCGCCGACCTGGAGCGCTACGAACGCAGCCTCGACTTCCGCGACGGCGTGCTGCGGCGTTCGCTCATCTGGCGTACGCCGTCCGCCAAGCTCGTCCGGATCGACACGACGCGGATGGCGTCGATGACCCAGCGGCACCTCGTCGTCCTCACCCTCGAGGTGACGATGCTCTCCGGTGACGCCCCCGTCGTCGTGTCCTCGCAGCTGCTCAACCGGCAGGACGGCGAGGACGAGTACCACCTGCACGGTAAGAGCACCGGCGTGCACGCGCGACCCGCGCAAGGCGGGGGCCTTCGAGGGCCGGGTGCTGCTGCCGCGGATCCACATGGCCAAGGACGACCGGATGATGCTGGGGTACGAGTGCGCGAACTCCCGGATGACCGTCGTCGTCGCCGCCGACCACACGGTGCGTACGGCTGACCCGATCGAGGTGCTCCACGGTGACGAGGAGGACCTCACGAAGATGGTCTTCCGTGTCGACGCGAGCGAGGGCAACACCCTGCGGATCGAGAAGACCGTGGCGTACCACACCTCCCGAGGTCTGCCCGTGCGCGAGCTGTCGGACCGCTGTCGGCGCACCCTCGACCGCGCCGCCCGCTACGACGTCGACCACTACCTCGACGAGCAGCGCGACTGGTACGCCCAGTTCTGGGCCGCCAGCGACGTCGAGGTCGAGTCGCCGGAGCCGCACCGGGCCGCCATCCAGCAGGCCGTCCGCTACAACCTCTTCACCCTCGCGCAGGCGAGCGGCCGGGCCGACGGGCACGGCGTCGCCGCCAAGGGGGTGAGCGGCTCGGGCTACGAGGGCCACTACTTCTGGGACACCGAGGTCTACGTGGCGCCGTTCCTCACGTACGCCCGCCCCGAGCTGGCGCGGAACCTCATGCACTTCCGCAGCCGGATGCTGCCCGCCGCCCGCGACCGGGCCCGCGAGCTCTCGCAGCGCGGTGCGCTCTTCCCGTGGCGCACCGTCAACGGCGAGGAGGCCTCCGCGTACTACGCCGCCGGCACCGCGCAGGTCCACATCGACGCCGACGTCGTCCACGCCCTCGTCCAGTACGTCAACGCGACCGGCGACGTCGGGTTCCTCGTGCGCGACGGCCTCGCGATCCTCGTCGAGACCGCCCGGCTCTACGCCGACCTGGGCTTCTGGCGGAGCAACGGCGAGCGGTCGTTCCACATCCACGGCGTCACCGGCCCGGACGAGTACACGACGGTCGTCAACAACAACCTCTTCACGAACGTCATGGCCCGCTACAACCTCGAGCAGGCCGTGCAGTGGGTGGAGTGGACCCGCGGTCAGGAGCCCGAGGAGTTCGCGCGGATCGCCTCGCGCCTTCGCCTCAGCGATGCGGAGGTGCGTGAGTGGGCGGCGTGCGCCGCCGGCATGCACATCCCCTTCGACGAGGGCCTGGAGATCCACCCCCAGGACGACTTCTTCCTCGACCGCGAGGTGTGGGACCTCAGCCGCACCCCGGAGGACCTGCGGCCGCTCCTGCTGCACTACCACCCGCTCGTCATCTACCGGTTCCAGGTGCTCAAGCAGGCCGACGTCGTCCTCGCCCTGTTCCTCCAGGGCAACCGGTTCACCGCCGAGGAGAAGCGCAAGGACTTCGAGTACTACGACCCGATCACCACGGGCGACTCGACGCTCTCGGCGGTCGTGCAGTCGGTCATCGCGGCCGAGGTCGGGTACCACGAGGTGGCGTACGGCTACTTCCTCGACGCCCTCTACGTCGACCTCGCGGACCTCCATGGCAACACCGTCGACGGCTTGCACGTCGCCTCGACCGGGGGGCGTGTGGTGCGCCCTCGTCAACGGTTTCGGGGGCATGCGCGACCACGACGGGCGCCTCGCCTTCGACCCCCGCCTGCCTGACGGGTGGGGATCGCTGACCTTCCGGGTCACGTGGCGCGGCACGAGGATGCGGGTGACCCTCACCGACACCTCGCTGGCGTTCGACGTCGAGGAGTTCGAGCTGCCGGTACCGGTGCTCGTGCGCGGAACGGCGTACTCGGTCGACGAGCGAGAGCGGGTCGTCGTGCCGCTCGACGGCCACGGTCCCCGGATCCCGGGGACCCTCGGCAACCGCCCGCAGACCGGCGGTACCCGGGCCGACGGCAGCCGGATCACCGCGGGCGTCCCCTCGGCGATCCCCCTGGAGGGCGAGGAGCTCCCGGAGCCGCGTCCGGGTCGAGCCGTCCCTCGCCGAACCGACGGCGGTCGGGCCCGACTGAGCACGTCACCGCGCCCGTCAGCCGGGCACGACGACCCCGTCGTCGAGGTGGACGACGCGGTCCGCGGCCGCGGCCGCCTCGGGGTCGTGCGTGGTCATGACGACCGCCGCGCCGTCGGCGGCCCTGGCACGCAGCAGGCGGAGCACGACCCCGCGGTTCGCGTGGTCGAGCTCGGAGGTCGGCTCGTCCGCCAGGAGCACCGGGCTCGCGAGAGCCAGTCCGCGGGCCACCGCCACCCGCTGCTGCTGGCCTCCGGACAGCTCCTCCACGAGGTGGCCGTGCACCTCCTCGAGCCCCATCGCCGCCAGGGCCGCGGAGGCACGCAGCGGCGCCTCCGCGGCATCCACGCCCCGCGCGAGCAGCGGGACCAGGACGTTCTCGCGGGCGGTGAGGAACGCGGCGAGGCCGTTGCCCTGGGGGACGACACCGACGCCCACCGCGACGGCGGAGGCGAGGCCGTCGAGGCCCACTCCCCCGATCACCACCCGGCCCTCGTCGGGCACGGTCGTCCCGGCCAGGACCGACACCAGGGTCGACTTGCCGGCGCCGGAGTGGCCGGTGACGCGACCAGCTCCCCCGGCCGCACCTCGAGGTCGACACGGTCCAGGGCCGTCGTCCGGCCGAAGCGCACGACGACGCCCGAGCAGCTCACCATCGGCTCAGTCATCGGTGACGTCCTCCTCGGTGAGCAGCACCCAGCGACCGTCCTCCTGGTGGACCCGCAGGAGTGACCCCGGGGGCAGGGCGGCCAGCGCGTGCGGCGGGAGTGGGACCGAGCCGTCGGCCGAGACGACGGCGAACTCCTCGCCCGCCCGGCCCTCGGCGCCGACCCGGCCGTCGCGGATGGTGATGGTGCGTGACATCCGGCCCGCGACGTCGGGGTCGTGGGTGACGACGACGACCGTGGTCCCCCACCGCTCGTTGACCTCGCCGAGCCCGTCGAGGACCACGTCGCGCGCCCCGTGGTCGAGCTGGCTCGTCGGCTCGTCCGCCAGGAGCAGCCCGGGGCGGCACGACACGGCGACCGCCACCGCGAGGAGCTGGAGTTGACCGGGTGTCAGGACCCCGAGCGGCACGTCGGCGGACGCTCCGGGGAAGCCCACGAGGGCGAGCACCTCGTCGGGCGCCGGCACGTCCCGCCCTCGGCGACGGGCGGCCGCCTGGGCGAACGCCACGTTGCCCCGGGCCGACAGGTAGGGCAGGAGGTTGCGGGCGGCGCCCTGCAGCACCATGCCGATCTCGGTGCCCCGCACCTCGTCGAGCTCGGCCTCCGCGAGCCGGCTCATCTCGTGCTCGCCGACGAGGACCCGCCCCGCGCTCGGGCGCAGCAGCCCACCGAAGAGGGTGAGCAGCGTCGACTTGCCGGCGCCCGAGGGACCGAGCAGCGCCACTCGCTCGCCGGGCGCGACGACGAGGTCGATGCCCGACAGGGCGGCGACGTCGTGGCCCTCCGCCCGGTAGATGTGGACGAGTCCGCGCGTCACGACGCGCACGCCGCTCACAGCGACTCCCGCAGCCGCTCGGGCACCGCGCGCGAGACGACGCTGCGGGCGGCGGCGAGCGCCACGCCGCCCACGAGCACCAGCGCGACGAGCGCGGTCGCCCCGATGGCGAGCCAGGCCGGCGTGAGGTCGGGCGCCGGCACGCCGGCGGGCCGGTCGAACAGGGGCAGCAGCGGCATCGCGAGGACGGCGCCCGCGACCCCGCAGAGCGTCCCGAGTGCCACCCCGGCCAGCACGGTGGCCAGCTGCTCGCGCCGCACGGCCGACCGGAGCACGGCCCGGGGCGTGCCCGCGACGAGAAGCCCGGCGAGGTCGCGGGCCACCCCCCGCCACGACGTCACCGCGACGAGGCCGACGACGAGGCACGAGACGAGGAGCGCGACGAGGCCGGTGAACACCCCGAGGAGCAGCCCCCAGCCGGTGGCGGAGCGGTCGTACTCGGCCCGGGCTTCGCTCACCGTCGTCGTCGAGGTGACCGGCAGCCCGGCCGCGACGAGCGCCGCCGAGACCGACCGGACCACCGTGGGGTCCTCGGTGCCGAGCCAGACCTGCAGGTGCGAGCCGGCTGGCACCTCACCGCCGACCCGCAGCTGGGCATCGAGGTCGGCGAGCGCGCCGTGGTCGGTGACCGCCGGGAGGGCGTCGACGCGCTCCACGGCCCGCGAGGCCACCGGCCGGCCGCCGAGTCCGACCAGGGTGAAGTCGTCGCCGCTGGCATCGGCCGGCGGGCGCCCGGCGAGCACGACCGGCATCGGGTCGGGGACGTCTGCCCAGCGGGAGAGCACCCGCTTGCCGGTGTTGTCGAAGTCGACGACGAGGTCGTTGCCCTCGCCGGACACCTCCTGGGTGCCGTCCGCGGCCGGCGTCTCGACCGGCAGCCAGTTGTCCGCTCCCCCGATCGCGAGCGGCGCACCGTCGAGCTCGAGGTCGGTGAGGCCGAGCCGCCCGCCGACGTGCTCGGCGAACGGGTCGGTGCTCCGCAGCCACAGCCCGGCCAACCGGCATCCGCCGGGACACAGCACGGCGTGCGCGGATCGGGACCCGCCCGCTCGCCGTCTGGGGCACCTCGCCGAGGTCGCGGTCGAGCGACTCCCCGTCGGGCGTGGTGACGGTGATGCCCACCTCGAGTGGCGCCGGGGCGACCGACAGGTCACCCCCCGGGATGCCGGTCGACGAGGGAGGTGCCGTCGTGGCCGGTTCGTCAGCGGAGCGCAGGTCGGTGAGCTCCCAGGAGAGCGTGCCGGTGATGACGCCGTCGTCCATCGCCACGGTGGGGGAGACGGGTGGGGTGAGCGCCTCGAGGCCGCCGGGCACCGCGTACCCGATGCGCCGCAGCTCCGCGGGCCGCGCCAACAGCGTCGGGACCGCAGAGGGGTCACGGGGACGGAGGACGACGACCGGGGTGGCCACGGCCCGCTGCGCCGGCGGGCAGGCCGTCGACGGCCGACGCGAGGGCCGTCGGGCTCGTGGCGTCCACCTCGAGCACGGCGGGGGCGCCCGTCTCGAGCTCCGCCCGCGCCGCCCGGTTCCCCGCACCGACGACGACGGCGTTGGCGGCGAAGGTGGCGAGCGCCGTGGCGGTGGTGACGACGACGAGCACGTGCCGCAGCGCCGGGCGCCGGGCGAGCGAGAGCGCAGCGAGGCCGTCGGCCAGGCGTCCCCGGCCCAGCGCGACGGCGCCGAGCCGAGCCGCCACCCGGCGCAGCGCGGCGGCGCCGAGGAGCCCGACCGCGAGCGCCAGGAGCACCGGCGCCAGCAGGGCCGAGGGCCCCTCGACGTCGCCCGAGACGAGCCCGCCCAGGGCGACCACCGCCACCACGACCACGACCACGTCGAGCACCCCGAGGCCCCGCCCGGTGACCGGAGGCACACGACGCAGGAGGGCCGCCACCGGTTCACGCAGCACCGGACGGGCCGCCAGGTAGACGGCGACGAGGCAGGCGACGACCGACACCGCCACGGCTGCCAGCAGCGGCCAGCGCAGCTCGAGCGGGACGCCCGCCGGCAGGACCACGCGACGGACCAGGTCGCCGACGAGCAGCGCGACACCGACCCCGAGCGGGACGCCCAGCAGCACGGTCATCGCCAGCTCGGCCATGACGAGTCGGCTGCCGCCCTCACGGCTGCGACCGCGCAGCCGGGCGAGCGCGACCTCGGGCCTGCGCTGCTCGACGGCGGCGTTGGCGACGAGCGCCAGCACCGTCACCGCGAGCAGGGCCAGCTGGGCCAGCAGGAGCGGCACGAGCGTCCGCACGATGGAACGACCCGAGGCGATCGAGGCGACGAGGTCGGGCACCGGTGTCGCGACGGCGACGCCCTCCTCGGCGCGGCCCAGGCCGGCGAGGGCGGCGCTGATCTCCGGCACGCGTCGTCAGCGAGACCTTCGCCCGGTCGAGCGGGTACTCGACCGACACGGTGGCCTCCGACCACCCCGTCGCGAACGTGCCCTCACCGGTGATGAAGTCGTCCACGGCCGGCACGATCTCGGTCCCCCGGGACAGCGGGAAGCCCGACTTGCCGTCGACCTGGGTGCGCAGCCAGTACCCCGGGTCGGCCTTCGTGCGGTAGACACCGGACACGGTGAGCGGCACGGTCGACGGCGCCCCGTCCCCGGCCTCGGGCGCCGACGGGTCGGCGACGTCGAAGACCTGCCCCTCCGTCCAGTCCCATGCCTCGGCGTCCGCCGCCGAGACGAGCACCTCTCCGGGGGCCTGCGGGCACCGGCCACTGGTGAGGTCGAGGTGCGCGCAGACGTCGTCGCGGGCGACGAGACGCACCGGCGAGGTCTGCAGCCCCGAGCGCGGCTGGACCTCGGTGACGGCAGTGGTCATCCCGACCCGGTCCCCGAACCAGGACAGCGCCTCCGGTGGCATGGCGGTCGCCAGGTCTGCCGGGGTGGCCTCCGGGTCGGAGACGGTGCGTGCCGTCCGCAGCAGCACCGTCGTGTCGGCGGGCTCGCGCTCGACGAGGCGCGCCCGGAGCAGACCCTGCTCGAGCGTGCGCACGAACAGCGGCGCGAACACGGCGCACGTCGTCACCAGTGCCGAGACGAGGACCAGGGCCACCGACTGGCCCCGGCGGTGGCGCACGGCGGCCCAGGTCGACGCGACCCCTCCGAACGGGTCAGCCACCGGCGGGTCCGCCGGCTGACGCCGCCTCCGGACGAGGCGCGACGGGGAGGCGATCCGGCAACGGCGGAGTCGTGAGGTCGGGGGACGGCGGGCACGGGGCCATCGTGCCGCACCACCGCGTCCCGCAGGGAGCGGACTCGCTCAGCCGAGCGCGGCCGCGAGCCGGTCGGCCGCGGCGTACGGGTCGGTGCGCCCGGCGACCACCTCGTCGGCGAGCGCCTCGAGGCGGGCGTCGCCGCGCAGCATGCCGACCCGCGAGCGCACCACCTCGAGGGCGAGCCCCTCGATCTCGGCGGCGGCACGGCGCACGCGGCGGCCCCGCAGGCCCTCCTCACCGAGCCACTCACGGTGCGCGTCGACGGCCCGGACGAGGTCCTCGACCCCGGTGCCATCGGTGGCCACCGTGCGCACCACGGGCACCCGCCAGCCGACGTGCGCCGAGTCCTGCCCCAGCTGGACGGCGTGCCGCAGGTCGCGGACGGTGCGGTCGGCGCCCTCGCGGTCGGCCTTGTTGACGACGAGCACGTCGGCGACCTCGAGGATGCCGGCCTTCACCGCCTGGATGCCGTCCCCCATCCCGGGCGCGAGCAGCACGACGGTGGTGTCGGCGGTCCCGGCCACCTCGACCTCGGACTGCCCGACGCCCACGGTCTCGAGCACCACGACGTCGCAGCCGGCGGCGTCGAGCACGCGCACCGCCTGCGGGGCCGCCCACGACAGCCCGCCGAGATGGCCGCGCGACGCCATCGAGCGGATGAACACGCCCGCATCGCCGGCGTGCTCGGACATCCGGATCCGGTCGCCGAGCAGCGCTCCTCCGGAGAAGGGCGACGACGGGTCCACCGCGAGCACCCCGACCCGCCGCCCCGTCGGCGCGGTACGCCGCCACGAGCCCGCTCGTCGTCGTCGACTTCCCGACGCCGGGCGCACCGGTGACGCCGACGACGTGTGCGCGCCCGGCATCCGGCGCCAGCGCGGCCATGACCTCGCGGACCGCCGGGTGACCGTCCTCGACGAGCGAGATCAGCCGGGCGACGGCACGCGGGCGGCCCTCCCTCGCCGAGGCGACGAGGGAGGGGACGTCGACGGCCCGTGGACCGATCGGGTCAGCTCCGCGCGGGGACCCGGACGACGAGGGCGTCGCCCTGGCCGCCACCGCCGCACAGCGCCGCCGCACCGGTCCCGCCGCCGCGCCGCTGCAGCTCGAGGGCGAGGTGGAGCGTGATCCGCGCACCCGACATGCCGATGGGGTGCCCGAGGGCGATGGCACCGCCGTTGACGTTGACCCGGTCGAGGTCGATGCCGAGCTCCTTGGCCGAGGCGAGGCCGACGGCCGCGAAGGCCTCGTTGATCTCGACGAGGTCGAGGTCGGTCGGGGCGATGCCCTCGCGCTCGCACGCCTTGGCGATCGCGCGGGCCGGTTGGCTCTGCAGCGTGGAGTCGGGCCCGGCGACGACGCCGTGGGCGCCGATCTCGGCGAGCCACGTCAGGCCGAGCTCCTCGGCGCGCGACTTCCTCATGACGACGACCGCGCAGGCGCCGTCGGAGATCTGCGAGGCGGAGCCGGCGGTGATGGTGCCGTCCTTCGCGAAGGCGGGGCGCAGCCGGCCGAGCGACTCGGTCGTCGTGTCCGCGCGGATGCCCTCGTCGGTGCGGAACTCCAGCGGCTCACCGCGGCGCTGCGGGACCGACACCGTGACGACCTCGTCGTCGAACAGGCCGTCCTTCCACGCGCGGGCAGCGAGCTGGTGGCTGCGGGCGGAGAACTCGTCCTGCTCCTCGCGGGAGAAGGCGGCGTCGCCGGTGTTGGCCGACTCGGTGAGCAGGCCCATCGCCTGGTCGGTGAAGGCGTCCCAGAGGCCGTCCTGCGCCATGTGGTCGTGCATCGTCACGTCGCCGTACTTGAAGCCGTCACGGCTCTTCTCGAGCAGGTGCGGCGCGTTGGTCATCGACTCCTGGCCGCCGGCGACGACGACGTCGAACTCACCGGCGCGGATGAGCTGGTCGGCGAGCGCGATGGCGTCGATGCCCGAGAGGCACACCTTGTTGACGGTGAGCGCCGGGACCGTCATCGGGATGCCGGCCTTGGCCGCCGCCTGGCGGGCCGGGATCTGGCCCTCGCCGGCCGTGAGGACCTGGCCCATGATGACGTAGTCGACGTCCTCGCGGCGCGACCCCGGCCTTCTCGAGCGCACCGCGGATGGCGAAGCCGCCGAGGTCGGAGCCGCTGAAGCCCTTGAGCGAGCCGCTCATCCGCCCCATCGGGGTGCGGGCGCCGGCGACGAGAACGGTGGGGTCGGTGGACATCGAGGAGCCCTCCAGGTCGGGGTCGGACGAAGGTCGGGGTCGGACGATCGCCCTCGACTCTAGCCACGGCAGCCCGTCCTGCCACCCCCGTGCGCCGGTGACCCTCACCACGGGCGGGGTGCCGGGACGGGGCGCACACGAGGGCCGTACCCTGCGCTGGCACCCCTCCCGCCGTGAGTGCGCACATGGCTCCCCTGGCGACCCCTTCCGCCCTCACCGCAGGGTGGCGAGTGGGTGCCATGGCCCCCGACCACGGCATCCGGTGAGGCTCGCCACGCGTCCGCGCCGGCTGGGGGCCGCGCTCCTACGCTGGACGCATGACCGCCGTCCCCACCGACCTGTTCACCGCCATCGACCACGTCGGCGTGGCCGTCCCCGACCTCGACGAGGCGATCGAGTTCTACCGGTCGACGTACGGCATGACCCTGCTCCACGAGGAGACCAACGCCGAGCAGGGCGTGCGCGAGGCGATGATGGCGGTCGGCGACTCGGGCTCGTGCATCCAGCTGCTCGCCCCCCTGTCGCCCGAGTCGACGATCGCGAAGTTCCTCGACCGCAGCGGCCCCGGCATCCAGCAGCTGGCCTACCGCGTCGCCGACCTCGATGCCGTGAGTGCCACCCTCCGCGAGCGCGGCATGCGCCTGCTGTACCCGGAGGCCAAGCGGGGCACGAGCAACTCCCGGGTGAACTTCATCCACCCCAAGGACGCCCGCGGCATCCTCGTCGAGCTCGTCGAGCCGGCCGCCGACACGCCCACGCCCACTGACCGCCTCAACTTTCCCGCCCGATCCCGGAACCTTCACCTCCGCACCAGTTCGGTTCCCCTGCTCGTGGTGAAGGTTCCGGTGCGAAGGGCCGGCCGCGACGAGCAGGGGCGCGAGCACGAGCGCGACGAACGCCGGGATGACCAGCCCCGAGTCGTTGACGGCGAAGCCGACGGCGGCCATGACGAGCGCCCCCCGCAGCACCACGTCACCCGCCGCGACGGGGCGCCAGCCGCTGCGCCACGCGACGACCGCGAGCGCGACCGTGGCGAGCGTGACGGCGAGCAGCGGCGGTGACCCGAGGTTGGCGACGTTCTGCGCGAGCTTGCGCCCCACGACGGCGCCGGCCTCCCCCGACAGCACGCTCTCGACGAACTCGCCGAGGTGCGTCCGCGCGGCGGGCGGGCGGAGCCAGTCGAGCCACGCGACGAGGAGTCCCACGGCGGCCGCCGCCAGCACCGCCACCACGACGCGCCCCGGGGTGAGACGCAGGCCGGATGCCGTGGCCACGACGACGAGCCCGCCGAGCAGCAGCCCCGGAGGCCCGCCGAAGTCGGCTCCGAGGCTCGGCAGCGCCTCGACGGCGAGGGCCGCGACGAGGAGGACGAGGGCGAGACCCCGCCGACAGGCGGCGGGACCGCGTGGCCGAGCCCGCCACCCACCCGACGACGACGAGCACCGCGAGGCCGTAGAGGGCGAAGCTCGTGTTGCCGAAGCCGTAGAACCGCCCACCCACGACGGGGTTCTGCCCGAACACCGAGCCGAGCTGAAGGCGCGACCCGGTGAGCACGTCAGCGGCGAGCACGACGAGCGTGACGACGGCGACCAGGCGGAGCGCCCCGAGCCCGGCCCGCCGCTCGGCCCAGCAGCGCCAGCGCGGTCAGCCCTGCCACGACGACGGCCAGGGCGACGAGGAAGACCACCGCGGGCGCCGGCAGCCGCCACCAGGGAAGGAGGTTGGCCGCGAACGTCGACGACCGGTGTCGCCGCGACCGCGACGCCGGCCGTGACGAGGGGCCGTGGAAGGGCGTGACCCCGGCCGCGCCGCCGCCACCAGAGGACGGCGACGGCCACCGCCCACGCCGCGTACCCCGCGGCGAGCCAGCCGGTCACCTGGGGGCTGACCGCGCGCATGACCGCGGCCCGGGTCTCGAACGCGGCGCGGTCGGCCACGCGCGTGGCACCGCCCTGCTCCGAGCCGACGACGGAGAGCGGCCGCCCGGTGAGCCCGTCCGTGGGCGCCCCCAGCCGGGTGAGGACGGTGGCGGTGAGGTCCTGCAGCTGCGCCACGCCCGGCTGCGAGGTCGAGGCGGAGGTCAGGACTCCCGGGCCGAATCCGGGGCCGGTCGCCACGAGCAGCCGTGGCCGCACCGGCGACGCCCCGTCGCCCACCCCTGCCACGACGACGTCGGCGCCCGGGTCGACGGCCCGTACCGCCGCCACGGTGGCGTCGAGGCGCTCGAGCGCCGAGCCGCGGTCGGCCCCGTCCGCGGGGAGCACCCCGGCGTCGAGGAGCACCACCGGGCACGAGAACGAGGACGGCAGGGCCTCGTGGTGGTGGGTGACCGCACCGTCGCTCGTGGCGCCGGCCACGGCGGCCCCGGCGCCGACCGTCTCGACGCACGCCCCGGCATCCCGGGCGCGGTCCCCGAGCGTGCCGGGACGGGCGCCGTACGACGCCTCCTCCGCCGACCGCAGGTACCCCGCCCACTCCGGGACGACGCCGTCGGCGCCGACCGCCGCGGGGTCACGGCAGGGACCTGCGCGGTCGGCGGCGCGGCGGCCCGACGACAGCGTGAGCCACCCGTCGACGGCGCACGACCGGCTGCGCAGGGCGCGGACGGTGAGGGAGCCGACGGAGCCCTCGTCGGCCAGCCGGTCCAGCGCCGGCAGCTCCGCGCCCTCGACGTCGGACCACGCCAGGCCGGGCGCGCCCACGACGACGAGCCGCGGCTCGGCGCCGTCGGCCAGAGGGGTGCCGCCCGCCGCGGGCGCCGCGGTCAGCAGCGCGCCCGCGAGCCCGAGCAGCGCGACGACGAGCCACCGGGGACGCGGGTGGGTCACGGTCGCGCCAGCTCGTGCCGGGCGATGGCGACGAGGGATGCCGTCCACGCCAGCGGGGCGACCGCGGCCGGCCGGCCGTCGTGGAGCACCTTCTCCGAGAACGACCCGGCATCCGTGCGGTGGGCGCCGAGCCAGCCCAGCATCGCCTCGGCCCGCGGGCGGTGCCCGGCCGCGGCCCAGGCGGCGGCGAAGAGGGCGGTCTCGGGCGTCCAGCTGATGCCGTCGTCCTTCCAGGACGCGCCGGGGGCGAGGCCTCCCGCGGGCCGCCCCATCGAGGCCTGCGCCCGGTCGATGGCGTTGAGCACCTCGCTGTCGGCCTGCGTGGGCCCGATCGGCGCCACGAGGAAGGTCACCGCGGCGTCGGCCGCCGAACCGCCGAGCAGGCGTGGGTACCCGAGCGGGCCGAAGTGCAGCCGGACCTGCGCGGCCAGGCTGTCCGAGGCCGAGCCGGCGGCGTCGGCCAGCGCGCTCTCGCCGACGAGGGGCAGCACCTCGCCCGCGCTGCGCAGGCCGGCGAGCACGGCCGCCGCGGTGCCCAGGGTCAGCTGGTCCTCGGCGAGCTCCCAGTAGTCGGAGGACGGCGGCGGCAGGGAGGTGGTGGCGTCGAGCGACCGGAGCAGGCGACGGGCGCTGCGCACGAGCATGGGTCGCAAGCGGGCCGAGCAGCTCGACGGCCCGGTCCGGTGCGGCCGTGGCGAGCTGGGCCGCGCCCCAGAGCGACCAGCCGGACCCGTCGAGCTGCGCCACCCGGTCGTCGGGCGTGCGGCCGGTGACGATGTCGTAGCGGGCCTCGAAGTCGCCGTCGGCGCCCTGGACGTCGCGCAGGAACCCCAGCTGCTGCGCCGCCGCCTCCGCGTGACCGCACCGGGCCAGCGCCGACGCCACGAACGACACGTCGCGTGGCCAGGCGTAGCGCCAGCGGTCGGTCCAGCCGGCCACCGACACCGGGAGGTCGACCGACAGGGCCCGCAGGTCGAGCAGGGCCGACCGCAGGAGGTCGTCGCCGTCGTCGAGCGCGCGCCGGGCCCAGGGAGCGCTCGAGCCGAGCCAGGCCTGCTCGGCCTCGAGGAGCATCCCGCTCTGCGGCCGGGCCGAGAGCACCCTCGTCCCCGGCACCACGGCATCCGGACGGCCGGCGGGCACGAGCTCGCGCTCCCCCGGCGCGGCGAAGGCGACGGTCTCGCTGTAGAGGGGCACCTCGGCCCGGCGGCTGCGGTGCAGCGCGACCCCGCCCCCCACGGCTCCCACGGCGAGCGCCGCGCCCCCGCCGAGGAGCGCCCGGCGGCGGGAGACGGGGGTCGGGGCCACGACCGCACTGTATGCCGGGGGCGTGGCGAGCGTCGCGGCCCGCCGTGAGCCGGATCACGCTGTGGCTGCCGTCATAGGGCGGCGACCGAGCGCGGGACCGCCGCTAGGTTCGCCGGCAGGTGTCGCCCCGGCGAGCACCCCACTCCCTCGACCGCACCTCCCCGACGACCGCCCGACGACGACGCCGAAGGAGCACGACCGCATGGACCAGATCCGCGAGGCCATCCTCTCCGGGGACCGCAGCCCGCAGACCTACGCCGGGATCGAGGTCCCGAGCTCGTACCGGGCGGCGACCGTCCACCGGGACGAGGTCGAGATGTTCGCCGGGATGGCGACGCGCGACAAGGACCCCCGCCGGTCGCTGCACGTCGAGCAGGTGCCGACGCCCGAGCTGGCCCCCGGTGAGGCGCTCGTCGCCGTGATGGCGAGCGCGATCAACTACAACACCGTGTGGACGTCGATCTTCGAGCCGGTGTCGACGTTCTCCTTCCTCGAGCGCTACGGACGCACGTCGGAGTTCGCGAAGCGCCACGACCTGCCCTACCACGTGGTGGGCTCCGACCTGTCGGGCGTCGTGCTGCGCACCGGCCCCGGCGTCACGAAGTGGAAGCCGGGCACCGAGGTCGTCGCCCACTGCCTCAGCGTCGAGCTCGAGGACGCCCAGGGCCACGACGACACGATGATGGACCCGCAGCAGCGGATCTGGGGGTTCGAGACCAACTTCGGCGGCCTCGCCGAGCTGGCCATCGTCAAGGCGAACCAGCTCATGCCGAAGCCGACCCACCTCACCTGGGAGGAGGCGGCATCCCCGGGCCTCGTCAACTCGACGGCCTACCGGCAGCTGATCTCGCGCAACGGCGCCCACATGAAGCTCGGTGACCGGGTGCTCGTCTGGGGCGCGTCGGGCGGCCTGGGGTCGTACGCCACCCAGATGGCCCTCGCCGGCGGCGCCACGCCGATCTGCGTCGTCTCCTCCCCCGAGAAGGCCGCGATCTGCCGCGCCATGGGCGCCGAGCTCATCATCGACCGCTCGGCCGAGGGCTACCGGTTCTGGAACGCCGAGGGCACGGCGCAGGACCCCAAGGAGTGGCAGCGGCTCGGCAAGCGGATCCGCGAGCTCACCGGTGGCCACGACGTCGACATCGTCTTCGAGCACCCCGGCCGCGAGACCTTCGGCGCCAGCGTCTACGTCGCGCGCAAGGGCGGCACCATCGTCACCTGCGCGTCGACCTCCGGGTACATGCACGAGTACGACAACCGCTACCTGTGGATGAACCTCAAGCGCATCATCAGCTCGCACTTCGCGAACTACCGCGAGGCGTGGGAGGCCAACGAGCTCATCGACCGCGGCCTCATCCACCCCACGCTGAGCAGCACCTACCGGCTCGCCGACGTCGGCCAGGCGGCCCTCGACGTGCACCGCAACCTCCACCAGGGCAAGGTCGGTGTGCTCACGCTCTCGCCCGAGGAGGGCCTCGGGGTCAGCGACCCGGACAAGCGGGCGCGCTTCGAGGGCGCGATCAACCGCTTCCGCGACGCCTGACGGCATCCCGGCGGGGTCGGCCGCTCGTCCCCGACGGGCCGCCGACCCGCCACTAGGGTGTGGCCCGGAGGTGCGACGTGAAGCTCGAGAGGATGTACCGCCCGGTCACGCGCTGGGCCGACTTCCGGCGTCGCCAGCTCGCCGCGCTCGAGGAGAGCAACCGCATCGCCGCGCGGGTCCGCGACGACGACGAGACCCAGGATCGACGAGCCGGCCGATCTCGAGCCACCTGTCGACGGGTCGGTCGACGAGGCCGCGGCTCCCGGTCGACGGGCGGGCGGCCGCAGCGTCGGGCGGTTCGGGCCGGAGCACCGCGTTCGGCGTCGTCGGGCGGCCCCTCAACCGGCACTCGCCGTTCTACCTCGGCTTCTTCGGGGCCACCGGTGCCCTGCTCGCCATCGGCCTGTGGCACCTCGTCGGCAAGCTCACGACGACGCTGACGCTGCTCGTCGTCTCGATGTTCCTCGCGCTCGCGCTCGACCCCATCGTCGACGGGCTCGTGGGTCGCGGGCTGCGGCGCTCGCGCTCGGTGGCCCTCGTCTTCGCCGGCCTCCTCGTCGTCTTCGTCCTCCTCGGCGCCCTCGTCATCCCCCCGGTGGTCGTCCAGGGCGCGGAGCTGGCCCAGCAGGCGCCCGGATACGTCGAGGACCTCCTCGGCACCCCGTGGGTGCGCGAGCTGGACAAGAGCTACGACGTCATCGACAAGATCCAGGCGGAGGTCCTCGCCCGCCTGTCCGACCAGCAGTTCCTCGAAGGGGTGCTCGGCGGCATCCTCGGGGCGGGGCGCGCGGTGCTGAGCGGGGTCTTCCAGGTCTTCACCGTGCTCGTGCTGACCCTGTACTTCCTCTCCTCGCTCCCGCGGGTCAAGCAGGCGTCGTACGCGCTCGTGCCCTCGACCCGGCGCACCCGGGTGGTCTCGCTGTCGGAGGAGATCTTCCGCCGCGTCGGGTCCTACGCGATCGGGCAGGTGGCGATCGCCTCCCTCAACGCCACGCCTGTCCTACGTCATGATGCGGATCGTCGGCGTGCCGTACGCCGCCGTGCTCGCCGTCACCGTGGGACTGCTCGGGCTCATCCCCATGATCGGCGCGACCCTCGGCGCCGCCGTCGTCGTCCTCGTCGCCTTCTTCGACGAGCCGAAGAAGGCCCTCATCGTCCTCATCTACTACCTCGTGTACCAGCAGTTCGAGAACTACGTCGTCGCCCCGCGGGTCATGCAGCGCACGGTGTCGGTGCCGGGCCCGGTGACGATCGTCGCCGCGCTCGCCGGCGGGGCGATGCTCGGCGTGCTCGGCGCCCTGCTCGCCATCCCCGTCGCGGCCGGCCTGCTGCTGCTGTACGAGGAGGTCCTCGTCCCCCGGCAGAACCGCGCCTGACGTACCCCCATCGACCAATAGGTCACAGCAGCTACAGCCTCCGGCGGGCCGGCCCGTACCCGCATCGACCAATAGGTCACCAGCGGGTACGGCACCAGGTCGTCCGGCCCGTCCCCACATCGACCAATAGGTCACAGCAGGTACGGCCCGGCCGTACCACCGGTGGTCAGGGGCGGGCGGCGTGCCGCGACGACCAGCACCGGGTGTGCCAGTGCCGGCGCTCGTCGATGCCGCCGACGCCCTGGGCGGGCCAGACGACGACGTGCGGCGTGCCGACGGGGATGCCCGAGTGGCAGCCCGGGCACCGGTACTCGCGCGACGACGACGTGCCGCTGAGGCGGCGCACGTGCCACGACCTCCCGGCGTACGCCTCGGTCGCCACCTCGCCCGAGCCGGACATCGGCCGCGACTCCAGCTCGCGGCGACGGCGGTTGGCGCGGGGCATGACCCCATCATCCCCGACCGTGCCGGCTTCCCCGGCACCCGTCAGCCGTGGACCCGCGCGCTCGACGGGTCGTACATCGGCCGCAACGACACCCGGGCGGCGTACCGGGTGCCCGCGACGTCGACCTCCCAGCGGCCGTCGGCGAGCCACTGCGGGGTCACCGGCTGCTCCCCGCCGACGAAGGCAAGGCCGACGGCACCCCCGAGGGTCCACCCGTACGACGCGGCCCGCACGTACCCCACGACCACCCCGTCGCGCAGCACCGGCTCGGCGTGGAAGAGCAGCGGTTCTGGGTCCTCGAGCAGCACCTGCACGAGCCGGTGGTGCGGCGTGCCGCGCTCCTTGGCCGCGCGGGTCGCCTCCTGGCCGGTGAACCCGCCCGGCTTGTCGAGCGCCACCGCGAAACCGAGCCCGACGCGCATACACGTCGTCGGTGTTGTCGATGTCGTGGCCGTGGTCCCGGTACCCCTTCTCCATCCGCAGGCTCGACAGGGCGCGCAGCCCGGCAGGCCGGATGCCGTGCGCCTCCCCCGCCGCGAGCACGGCATCCCAGACCTCGGGAGCGCGCGCGGCCGGCACGTAGAGCTCCCAGCCGAGCTCACCGAGGTAGGTGATCCGGATGGCGAGCACGTCGGCGCCGGCCAGGGCGACCCGGCGGGCCGCTCGGAAGGGGAAGGCGCCGGTCGACCAGTCGACGTCGGGCGCCACGGCGGCCAGGGTGTCGCGCGAGTGCGGACCCTGCACGGTGAGCAGCGCGAGGTCGGTGGTGACGTCGTCGACGGTCGCCACGGCATCCCCCACCGCCTGCCGCAGCAGCGCGAGCGCGCGTCCGTGCGCGGTGTCGCTGGCGACGACGAGGAAGTCGTCGGAGGCCAGGCGGGTGACGGTGAGGTCGGCGAGGATGCCGCCGTCGTCGCCGAGCCACTGGGTGTAGGTGATGACACCGTCCTGCACGTTCACCGCGCCGGCGCTCAGCCGGTCGAGCACGGCGCCGGCGTCCGGTCCGCGCACCGCGAACTTGGCCATGAACGACATGTCCATCAGCCCGACCGCCTCGCGCACCGCCCGGTGCTCGGCGGCCCAGTTCGCGAACCACGGCTGGTGCCCCCAGCCCGGTTCGGCCTGCGCGACCTGCCCGCGGCCGGCGTACCACGCGGCCGACTCCCACCCGCTCACGTCACGCAGCCGGGCGCCCTCGGCGACCAGCCGGTCGTGCACCGGGGAGCGGAACTCCCCACGCGCAGAGGAGAGCTCGATGCCGGGCGTGTGCGCGGCGTAGACGGTGCCGAGGATCTCGGCGGTGCGCTCGGCGCGGTGGCGTGGGTCGAGCTGCCAGTCGCGGAAGCGTGCGACGTCGAAGCCGGTGACGTCGACGTCGGGCCGGCCGTCGGCGATCCACTGCGCCACGACCCGGCCCAGCCCGCCGGCCGAGAGGATGCCGACCGAGTTCAGCCCCGCGCAGACGAAGTAGCCGTGGATGCCGGGCGCCTCACCCACCGCCGGAGCGAGGTCGGGCGTGAACGACTCCGGCCCGCAGAAGAACGTGCGGATGCCGACCGTCTCCACGACCGGGACTCGCGAGATGGCGCGCTCGACGAACGGCCCCATCCGGTCCCAGTCCGGGGGGATCTCGCCGAACGAGAAGTCGCGCGGGATGCCGTCGACCTTCCACGCGGCGGCGGTCGGCTCGAAGAGCCCGACCATCATGCCGCCGCCCTCCTCGCGGTAGTAGCCGTACGACGCCGGGTCCTCGAAGACCGGGGCGTCGGCGCTCATCCCCTCGATCGGCTCGGTGACGAGGTAGTAGTGCTCGGCCGCCTGGTTGGGCACGACGACCCCGTTGCGCTCGGCGAGCTCGCGGGCCCACATGCCGGCGCAGTTGACGACGAGCTCGCACTCGACGTCACCGGCATCCGTGCGCACGCCGACGACCTCCTCGACGAGGCCGCAGGCGCGGGTGAGCACCTGCTCGACCGACACCCCCTCGACGACGCGCACCCCGAGGTTCCGGGCGCCGCGGGCGAGGCTCATCGTGACGTCGACCGGGTTGACCCGGCCGTCGCCGGGCACGTGGAAGCCGGCGAGCAGGTCGTCGGTGCGCGCCAGCGGGAACAGCTCGGCCATCTCGCGCGGCCCGATCTCCTCGACCTCGAGCCCGAGGTGCCGCTGGAACGCCGCGACCCGGCGGTACTCGTGCAGCCGGTCCGAGTCGGCCGCGGCCTCGATCAGCCCGACCCGCTTGAAGCCGGTCGCGACACCGGTCTCCTGCTCGAGCCGCGCGTAGAGGTCACGCGAGTACAGCCGCAGCCGGGTGCTCGTCTCGCTCGTGGAGCCGAAGCACGTCATCAGCCCGGCGGCGTGCCACGTCGTGCCCGAGGTCAGCCGGTCGCGCTCGAGCAGGAGCACGTCGGTCACGCCGAGGTGGGCCAGGTGGTAGGCGATCGAGGTGCCGATGACACCGCCCCCGATGACGACCACCCGCGCGCGCTGCGGGAGGGTGCGCGGCCGACCGCGGACGACGGGTCGGATGCCGGGTCGGGCCCCTCCGCGGTGCTCACCCGCCGACCCTATCGACCCGTCGAACGTCGAGAACACTCCGCGTCGCCGGACCGCCGGACGGCGTGTTGTCTCCTGTCGACCAGCCCGGATGCCGGGTCAGGGGTAGGTGCGGAACCCGCGCCCGGTCTTGCGGCCGAGGTACCCCGCCGTGACGAGGTGCTCGAGCAGCGGCGCCGGGGCGTAGCCCGGCTCGCGGAACTCGGTGTACAGCTCGCGCTCGATCGCCAGCGACACGTCGAGCCCCACGACGTCGAGCAGCTCGAACGGGCCCATCGGGAGGCCGCAGCCGGTCTTCATCGCCGTGTCGATGTCGTCGGCCGACGCGTAGTTGGCCTCGAGCATCCGCACGGCGTCGTTGAGGTACGGGAAGAGCAGGGCGTTGACGATGAAGCCCGACCGGTCGCCGCAGGTCACGGCCACCTTGCCCACGTCGGCGCACAGCGCCTGCACGGTGGCCGTGACGTCGGGCGCGGTCGACACCGTGTGGACGACCTCGACGAGCTTCATGACCTGGGCCGGGTTGAAGAAGTGCATCCCGACGACGTCCTGCGGCCGCGAGGTGACCTTCGCGCAGTCGATGATCGGCAGCGACGAGGTCGTCGTCGCGAGGATCGCACCCGGCTTGCAGATCCGATCGAGGTCGCGGAAGAGGTCCTGCTTGACCCCGAGGTCCTCGGCGATCGCCTCGACGACGAGGTCGACGTCGGCGAGGGCCTCACGCCCGGTGGCACCCGCGACCCGGCCGAGCAGGGCGTCCGCGTCCTCGGCCGTCATCCGGCCCTTGTCGACCGCCCGAGCGCAGGAGCGGCCGAGCGCGGTCACCACGTCGGCGACCTTCGCGTCCGAGCGGGCGACGAACGTCACCGGGTACCCCGCCCGGGCGAAGACCTCGATGATGCCGGTCGCCATGGTCCCGGACCCGACGACGCCCACCGACGCCACCGGGCGCAGCGACACCCCGGCGGGCGGCCCGTCGGCGGGCGTGCGGGCGTCGGCGACGACCTGCGGCGACCCGGGCTCGGCGTAGGTGTAGAACCCGCGACCCGACTTGCGGCCGAGCATTCCGGCGCTGACCATCTGCTTGATGATCGGGCTGGGCGCGTGCAGCCGGTCGCGACCCTGCTTGTACATCGTGTCGAGGATCTCGTAGGCGGTGTCGAGCCCGATGAGGTCGAGCAGCGCGAGCGGGCCCATGGGGTAGCCGCAGCCGAAGCGCATGGCGGCGTCGAGGTCCTCGCGGGTCGCGTAGTGGCTCTCGTACATCGACACCGCGTGGTTGAGGTAGCCGAAGAGCAGGGCGTTGGCGATGAAGCCCGCCTTGTCCCCCACGACGACCGGCTTCTTGCCGAGCCGCTCGGCCAGCGCCTTGACGTCCTCGAAGACGTCGTCGGCGGTGATGACCGTGCGGATGACCTCGACGAACTGCTGCACCGGCGCCGGGTTGAAGAAGTGCATCCCGACGACCCGCTTGGGGTTCGACGTCGCCACCGCGATCTCCGTCACCGGCAGGGACGACGTGTTCGTCGCCAGCACGGCATCCGGCGAGACGACGGCGTCGACCTTGCCGAGCAGCTCCTTCTTGAGGTCGAGGTGCTCCGGGACGGCCTCGACGACGAGCTGGCACCCCGCGAGGTCGGCGAGGTCGCTCGTGTACCGCACCCGGGCGTGCAGGGCGTCGTGGTCCTCCTCGCTGAGATCTTCCCCCGGGCGAGCGCCCGCGCCGTGCTTCCACCGAGCACCGCCTTGCCGTGCTCGATCCCCGCCTCGTCGACCTCGACGGCGACGACGTCGATCCCGTTGCGGGCGAACACCTCGACGATGCCCGCCCCCATCGTCCCGAGTCCGATCACACCCACACTGGTGAAGTCACGCGCCATGCCGGCGATCCTCCCAGAGCGCCTCCGCCACCACGAGGGCCGGCGGGGGTGATGCTCCTTACCCCGGGATGCCGTGGCGCGCCGGCAGCGGTCCGCTCACCAGTCGTGCCCCGCGGCGACGAGCTCGGCCTCGAGGGCCAGCCGCTCGCTCGAGGGGAGGGGCGGCATCCCGACGTCCTCGGTGGGCACCTCGACCCGCTCGCACAGCTGGAGGAGGAGCTGGTCGTAGGCCGCGAGCACGGCCCGGAGCCGAGCGGCGCGGTGCGGCGCGTCGCTCGCCTCGACCCGGCGCACCTCGAGCTCGAGGCGACGCAGCTCGAGGGTGAGGAGGACCGGGGGGATGGGCTGCGGCTCGGGGCGGCGCAGGAGCCGACGTCGGGCCTGCTCGAGGCGCAGGGCGTGCGGCCGCATCCGGCGCACGACGGGGCGGAGCACGCGCGGTGGCTCGCCGTCGGTGAACCAGCGCAGCGCCTCGGCCTGGGCGTAGAACCAGGCACCGGGCAGCACGACCAGAACCCCCGTCCACAGGGCTGCCCTCATCGGCCTCACCTCACCGCCAGTGTGCGCCAGCGAACGGGTCCCGGGCAACGGTTGGTGCACATCGGTCGGTCGGTAGGGTGGGCGACCGTGCGGCTGGTGATCGCGACGTGCAGCGTCGACTACGAGGGGCGGCTCACCGCCCACCTCCCGCTCGCGACCCGCCTGCTCCTCGTCAAGGCCGACGGATCGGTGCTCGTGCACTCCGACGGGGGCTCGTACAAGCCCCTGAACTGGATGTCTCCGCCGTGCGCGATGGCCGAGGCGGAGCCGGACGAGGTCGAGGTCGCCGACGGCGTCACGGCCGTGTGGGTCGTCCAGCACGCGAAGTCCGAGGACCGGCTGCGAGTGCGGATCCACGAGGTGCAGCACGACAGCTCGCACGTCCTCGGCGTCGACCCGGGGCTGGTCAAGGACGGCGTCGAGGCGCACCTGCAGCGGCTCCTCGCGGAGCACATCACGACGCTCGGCGACGGCTGGACCCTCACCCGCCGCGAGTACATGACGCCGATCGGGCCGGTCGACATCCTCTGCCGGGACGGCAGCGGCGCGAGCGTGGCGGTCGAGATCAAGCGCCGGGGCGACATCGACGGCGTCGAGCAGCTGACGCGCTACCTCGAGCTGATGAACCGCGACCCGCACCTCGCCCCCGTGCGCGGCATCTTCGCCGCCCAGGTCATCAGGCCGCAGGCCCGCACGCTCGCCGAGGACCGCGGCATCCGCTGCGTCGTGCTCGACTACGACGCGCTGCGTGGCGCCGACGACACCGAGCACCGCCTCTTCTGAGTACCCGAATCGACCAATAGGTCACTGCAGGTACAGCCAGCTCCGCGGAGAACCGCAGTCGGGTGCTCAGGTGGCTGCCCGGTGACCGCCTGAGCACCCAGCTGGGGCACAGCCAGAGCGTCCGAGATCGACCAATGGTCGCATGGGGCACGCCCGGAGCGTCCCCTCATCGACAGCCGGCACGTCCCCACATCGACCAATTGGTCGCGTGGGGCACGCCCGCCCGCGCTGTCAGCCGGGCGTCGCGCGAGCTCCCAGCCGTCGTCGCCGATCTCCAGCTGCACCGGCCCCCACTCCCGGGCGCCCGGGGCGCGCGCCCGAGGTGGTCGAGCACGGCATCCAGCTGCTCGTCGCTCACCGGCACGACCACCCGCTCACCGCGGTGGAGGTCGGCGACGGCCGCGAGCTCGGCGACGACGTCGGCGCCCGGAGGCACCGGGTCCGCCGCCACCGCCCCGGACCCGGCGGCGTGCGTCCAGGCGCGGTGCCGACCGGGACGAGGAAGAGCGTCGCGGCGCAGTGCAGGGCCATGCCCGACGACGCTACCCGCACCGTCGACGGCGAAGGCGGCGGACGGCATACCGCGCCATCGGCTGGGTAGGGGCCCAGGTGTCGTCGACGGCGCCGCACGACGGCGCCGTCGCCATTCGTCGGACCGAGAGGACATGACCATGACCAGCACGACCGACACCCCCAGCACGAGCAACGACACGACCGGCACCGCCGCCACCTCCGGCGGGCAGAAGGTCGCCTTCCTCGTCGCCCCCGAGGGCATCGAGCAGGTCGAGCTCACCGGCCCGTGGCAGGCCGTCGAGGAGGCCGGGGCGACCCCCGTGCTCCTGTCGACCTCGGCAGGGCCAGGTGCAGGCGTTCAACCACCTCGACAAGGGCGACACCTTCGACGTCGACGCCACCGTCGCGTCGGCCGACGTCGCGGACTACGCGGCGCTCGTGCTCCCGGGCGGGGTGGCGAACCCCGACAACCTGCGCACCGACGAGGACGCCGTGGCGTTCGTGCGCCAGTTCGTCCAGTCCGGCAAGCCGGTCGCGGCGATCTGCCACGCGCCGTGGACCCTCATCGAGGCCGACGTCGTCCGCGACCGCCACGTGACGTCCTGGCCCAGCCTGCAGACCGACCTGCGCAACGCGGGAGCGACCTGGGAGGACCGCGAGGTCGTCGTCGACGACAACCTCATCACGAGCCGCAACCCCGACGACATCCCGGCCTTCACGCGCGAGCTGACCGCCGCGCTGTCGTCGTCGGTGGCCGCCTGACGGCGCAGCAGCGCCGGCGACGCCGCGTCCGCCCGCCCCGTGCTCAGGCCCGGGCAGGCGTCCGACGCGTCGGTGGACAGGCCGCGCGAGGCGCGGATGACCTCGACGAAGCGCACCATGATGTCGTTGAGCCCGAAGTCCTTCGGGGTGAACACCGCCGCCACGCCCAGCTCCTCGAGCCGGGCGGCGTCCGCCTCGGGGATGATGCCGCCGACGACCACCGGCACGTCGCCGGCGCCCGCAGCACGCAGGCCCTCGAGCACCTCGGGGACGAGCTCCATGTGCGAGCCGGAGAGGATCGAGATGCCGACGAGGTGAACGTCCTCCGCGACCGCGGCAGCGACGATCTGGTCGGGGGTCAGCCGGATGCCCTGGTAGACGACCTCGAAGCCGGCGTCGCGAGCGCGCACGGCGATCTGCTCGGCGCCGTTGGAGTGCCCGTCGAGCCCCGGCTTGCCCACGAGCAGCCGCAGCCGCTCGCCGAGCTCCTCGCTCGTGCCGGCGACCATGGCGCGCACCTCGGTGAGCGCCTCGGAGCCGGCACCGACGCCGACCGAGCCGCCGACCCCGGTCGGCGCCCGGAACTCGCCGAACACCTCGCGCAGGGCACCGGCCCACTCCCCCGTCGTGACCCCGGCGCGGGCGCACTCCAGCGTCGCGGCCATGAGGTTGGTGTCGCCCGCCGCGTCCGCGCGCAGCCGGGCGAGAGCGGATGCCGTCCGCTCCCGGCGCTCCGGGTCGCCGTCCCGCTCCTCGCGCCACCGGCGGACGGCGGCCACGGCCTCGGCCTCGACACCGGCGTCCACGACCTGGATCGCGGTCTCGAGGTCGGCGGTGAGCGGGTTCGGCTCGCTGGTGCGGAAGCGGTTGACCCCCACGACGACGTCCTCGCCCGACTCGATCCGCCGGCGACGGCGCGCGTGCGACGCGACGAGCTCGGCCTTCATGTAGCCGCTCTCGACGGCGGCCACCGCGCCGCCCATGGCCTGCACGCGCTCGATCTCGGCGCGGGCGCCCGTGACGAGCTCGGCGACCTTGGCCTCGACGACGGCGGAGCCCTCGAAGAGGTCGTCGTACTCGAGGAGGTCGCTCTCGTAGGCGAGCACCTGCTGGATGCGCAGCGACCACTGCTGGTCCCACGGCCGCGGGAGGCCGAGGGCCTCGTTCCACGCGGGCAGCTGCACCGCGCGGGCGCGGGCGTCCTTGGACAGGGTGACCGCGAGCATCTCGAGCACGATGCGCTGCACGTTGTTCTCGGGCTGCGCCTCGGTGAGCCCGAGCGAGTTGACCTGCACGCCGTAGCGGAAGCGCCGCTGCCTGGCGTCGGTCACGCCGTAGCGCTCGAGGGTCAGCTCGTCCCAGAGCTGCACGAAGGCGCGCATCTTGCACATCTCCTCGACGAAGCGCACCCCGGCGTTGACGAAGAAGGAGATGCGGGCCACGACCTCACCGAAGCGCTCGGGAGGCACCTGGCCGGAGTCGCGCACGGCATCCAGCACGGCGATCGCGGTGCACATCGCGTAGGCGATCTCCTGCACGGGCGTCGCGCCGGCCTCCTGGAGGTGGTAGCTGCAGATGTTCGTGGGGTTCCACGTCGGGATCTCGGCCACCGTGTAGGCCACCATGTCGGTGATGAGCCGAAGCGAGGGACCCGGCGCGAAGACGTAGGTGCCTCGCGAGAGGTACTCCTTGATGATGTCGTTCTGCGTCGTGCCGGAGAGCGCCTTGACGACGGATGCCGGGTCCTCGCCCGCCGCCTCGGCCTGCTCCTCGGCCACCACCTGGTAGAGCGCGAGCAGCCACATCGCCGTGGCGTTGATCGTCATCGACGTGTTCGTGCGTGACAGCGGGATGTCCGCGAAGAGCGCCCGCACGTCGCCGATGTGCGACACCGGCACACCGACCTTGCCCACCTCGCCGCGGGCCAGCACGTGGTCGGGGTCGTAGCCGGTCTGGGTCGGCAGGTCGAAGGCGACCGACAGGCCGGTCTGGCCCTTGTCGAGGTTGCGCCGGTACAGCGCGTTGCTCGCCGCCGCGCTGGAGTGCCCGGCGTACGTGCGCATGACCCACGGGCGGTCGCGCTCGGGCCGTGTCGCGTCGGGGGTCTCGGACATGCGTCGAACGCTATCCGCGGCGCCCGGAGCCCCGATAGCGGCCCGCACGGTGAGAGTCCCCACACCCTCCGCGCGGGCCGCCCGCCGGGAAGCTCAGCCGGCGGCTCCCGCGAGGAGCGGCTCCTCGACGAGGGAGCACTCCGGCGCGGGGCCGAGCAGGGCGCTCATCCGGGCACGCCGCAGCAGTCGGCGGGTGCGGTCGTCGGCCGCGACGATCTGCAGCGGGCGCCCGGCCAGCCGGGCGCGCCGGAGGCACTCGACGATGAGCCCGAAGCCGGTGGTGTCCCCCACGTGGACCGCCCCGAGGTCCAGCAGCACGGGCGTCGTGCCGGTCGCGATGAGCCGGTGCAGCGTCATCCGTGAGTCCGCGACGGTGCGGACGTCGAGCCGCCCGTGCAGTGCCAGATGGCAGCCCTGGTCGTCCTGGTGCTCGGTGATGGTCACGATGGCCTCCCCCTGAAACGCCACTGTGCCCTCCTCTCGGTTCGTCGTCCTTCCATTACACCGATCCGGACCCCTCGGCGTCTCCCCCGAACGGGTAAAGGTAGGGCAAAGAACGGACAATGTCCGCTTCGTGCCAAAGCGGCGTGTCCGCTGGCATCTGGAAGGCTGAGGGCATGGTCAACCTCACCCGGATCTACACCCGCACCGGCGACGACGGCACCACCGCGCTCGGTGACCTGAGCCGCACCCGCAAGACCGATCCGCGGCTCGCCGCCTACGCCGACGCCAACGAGGCGAACGCCGCGATCGGCCTGGCCCTCGCGTGCGGGGACCTGCCCGACGACGTGCGAGCCGTGCTCGGCCGGGTGCAGAACGACCTGTTCGACGTGGGCGCCGACCTCTCGACGCCGCTCCAGGCGAGCTACGAGTACCCGCCGCTGCGGGTGCAGGCGCCGTGGGTCGACGAGCTCGAGGCCGACTGCGACCACTACCTCGAGCGGCTCGAGAAGCTGCGCTCCTTCATCCTGCCCGGGGGCACGGCCGGAGCGGCCCACCTCCACGTCGCGCTGACGGTCGTCCGCCGCGCGGAGCGCTCGGTGTGGGCGGCGGTCGAGGCGTACGGCACGGAGCCGGGGAGCCGCCCGGGGCGAGGGTGGGGTCAACCCGCTGACGGCGACCTACCTCAACCGGCTCTCGGACCTGCTCTTCGTCCTCGCCCGGTGCGCCAACCTCCCCGGTGGCGACGTGCTGTGGCAGCCCGGCGGCGGCCGCGAGCAGCCACCACGGAAGCCCGACTGATTGCGGATCACCCACCGCGACAAGCCCGTGTCGGCAGCCTCCCGGTGGGTGATCCGCAAGAAGTCGGGATGCCGGGTCAGGCGACGTTGACGTTGTAGCCCGGGGGGCTCGACTCGAGCCAGGCGCGCACCGCCGTGTAGGCCGCGGGCACGAACGCGAACTCGCACGTCTGCCCACCACCGCGCGCGAGCACGGCCACGGGGTCGGCCAGCCCGGGGATCGGGTCGCGCAACGGGGCCGCCGCCCCGAAGTCGAGCTGCCCCCGCATCCACGACACCTCCGGGCGCAGGGACGGCCCGACGATGCTGAACCACTCGAAGCGGTCGGACCCCAGCCGGGCCAGGCCGAGCCGCCACCGACCGGCGGTGCCCTGCCGCCTCGCGCACAGCATGACCGGCCGTCCGTCGCCGGAGATGAAGCGTCGGCGCACCCACACGAAGGTGAGTGCGCCGACGGCCAGCACGACGACGAGGACGAGGACGAGCTCGGCAGCGAGGAGCGGCGTCATGCGATCGGTCCCCCGCCCGTGATGTCAGGAGCCCATGCCGCTGGCGTCGACCGACTCCGCGATGATCGTCACCCGGTCGTGGTCGACCGACATGAAGCCGCCGTCGACCTGCGCGCTGCGCCACGACCCTCCGGCGTTGACCCGCACCTCGCCCTCACCGAGGACGCACAGCAGTGGCTGGTGGCCGGGGAGGATGCCGAGGTCACCCTCGGTGGAGCGGGCACTGACCTGGCTCGCCTCACCCTCCCAGACCTTGCGGTCCGCGGAGACGAGCTCGACCTGGAGCGGCATCAGAGGTTCTTCTGGATCTCGGCCCACTGGCGCTCGACGTCGTCGAGGCCACCGCACATGAAGAACGCCTGCTCACCGACGTGGTCGTAGTCGCCGTCGCAGATCTTCGTGAACGCCTCGATGGTGTCGGCCAGCGGAACGGTCGACCCCTCGATGCCGGTGAACTGCTTCGCGACGTAGGTGTTCTGCGACAGGAAGCGCTGGAGGCGACGGGCGCGGTTGACGAGGATCTTGTCCTCCTCGGACAGCTCGTCGATGCCGAGGATCGCGATGATGTCCTGGAGCTCCTTGTTCCGCTGGAGGATCTGCCGCACCCGCACGGCGGTGGTGTAGTGCTCCTCCGAGATGTAGCGGCGGTCGAGGATCCGGCTGGTCGACGTCAGCGGGTCGACGGCCGGGTAGATGCCGAGCGAGGCGATCTCGCGCGACAGCTCGGTCGTCGCGTCGAGGTGCGCGAACGTCGTGGCCGGAGCCGGGTCGGTGTAGTCGTCGGCGGGCACGTAGATCGCCTGCATCGAGGTGATCGAGTGGCCTCGCGTCGAGGTGATCCGCTCCTGGAGGGTGCCCATCTCGTCGGCGAGGGTCGGCTGGTAGCCGACGGCGGACGGCATCCGGCCCAGGAGGGTGGAGACCTCGGACCCCGCCTGGGTGAAGCGGAAGATGTTGTCGATGAACAGCAGGACGTCCTGGCCCTGCACGTCGCGGAAGTACTCCGCCATCGTCAGCGCCGAGAGGGCGACCCGCAGGCGGGTGCCCGGCGGCTCGTCCATCTGGCCGAACACGAGGGCGGTCTGGCCGAGGACGCCGGCCTCCTCCATCTCGACCATGAGGTCGTTGCCCTCACGGGTGCGCTCGCCGACCCCGGCGAACACCGAGACACCGCCGTGGTCGCGCGCGACCCGGGCGATCATCTCCTGGATGAGCACGGTCTTGCCGACGCCGGCGCCGCCGAACAGGCCGATCTTGCCGCCCTGCACGTACGGGGTCATGAGGTCGATGACCTTGATGCCGGTCTCGAACATCTGGGTCTTCGACTCGAGCTGGTCGAAGGCCGGTGCGGTGCGGTGGATTCCCCAGCGTTCCTTGGCCTCGAAGGTCTCGCCCTCGGCGAGGTTCATGACCTCGCCGGTGGTGTTGAAGACCTTGCCCAGCGTGTTGTCGCCGACGGGAACGGTGATCGGGCCGCCGGTGTCCTGCACCGGGGTGCCGCGGACCAGGCCGTCGGTCGGCTGGAGCGAGATGGCGCGCACCATGTTGTCGCCGATGTGCTGGGCGACCTCGAGGTTGAGGTGCCGCTTGTCCCCGCCGATCTCGACCTCGGTCGTGAGCAGGTTGTACTGCTCGGGCATGGCGTCGACGGGGAACTCCACGTCGACGACCGGGCCGATGATGCGCGAGATGCGACCGACACCGCCGATGGCGTGGGTCTCGCTCCGCTCGCTGACAGATGCAGTCATGGTCTCTCTCTCGCTCTCACTTACTTGCTCTCGGCCAGCGCGCTGGCGCCACCGACGATTTCGCTGATCTCTTGGGTGATCTCGGCCTGGCGCGCCTGGTTGGCCAGCCGGGTGTACTTCTTGATGAGCTCCTCGGCGTTGTCGGTCGCCGACTTCATGGCCCGCTGGCGCGCGGCGAGCTCGGACGCGGCGGCCTGCAGCATGCAGTTGAACAGCCGGGCGTTGACGTACTTGGGCAGCAGCGCGTCGAGGACCTGCTCGGCGCCAGGTTCGAACGAGTACAGCGGCAGCAGGTCGTCGGCGTCGGGGGCCTCCTCGCCCTCGACGACCTCGAGGGGCAGGAGGCGGATGACCTCGGGCTCCTGGGTCACCATGGAGACGAACCGGGTGAAGACGACGTGCACCTCGTCGACCCCACCGTCGTCGGTGGGCGTCGTGAAGTCGGCGACGAGCCGCTCCCCCACCTCGCGGGCGGTCTCGAAGCTCGGCTTCTCGGAGTTGCCGCTCCACTCGGCGGCGAACTCGCGCTGGCGGAACCGGTAGAAGCCGATCGCCTTGCGGCCCATGAGGTACGGCACGACCTCCTTGCCGTCCTCGCGCAGCGCGGCGACGAGCCGCTCGCTCTCCTTGAGGACCGACGAGCTGTACGCGCCGGCGAGGCCGCGGTCCGAGGTCATGATGACGACGGCGGCGCGCCGCACGTCCTCCTTCTCGGTCGTCAGCGGGTGGTCCTCGTTGGAGAAGGTGGCCACCGCCGAGACCGCGCGGGTGAGCGCACGGGCGTACGGGCTCGACTCACGCACCGCCTGCTGCGCCTTGACGACGCGCGAGGCCGCCATGAGCTCCATCGCCCGGGTGATCTTCTTCGTCGAGCTGACGGCACGGATGCGGTTCCGGTACTCCCGGATCTGCGCTCCCATACGTTCCCTCTTCCTCGTTCTGCTGCTCGGTGCCCGCTGGCGGGTCGGCGGCCGGGTGCGCGAGCACCCGGCCGGCCGGCTCAGCGCCGCTGCTTGACGATCTTCTCCTGCTCGGACTCCCGTGCCTTGGCGGCGGCGTCCTCCTCGGCCTCGTCGCCCACGGGGACGACCTGGGCTCCGGAGCCCTCGAACTGCCGGTGCTTGAACGAGTCGATCTCGGCGGAAAGGGCCTGCTCGGTCTCGTCGGCGAACGTGCCCGACTCGCGGATCGCACCGAGCAGGTCGGCCTTGGTGCGACGCAGGTGGTCGAGGAAGTCGGCCTCGAAGCGGCGGACGTCCTCGACCGCGACGTCGTCGAGCTGGCCGGTCGTGCCCATCCAGATCGAGACGACCTGCTCCTCGACGGGGTACGGCGCCGCCTGGCGCTGCTTGAGCAGCTCGACGAGCCGGGCGCCCTTGGCGAGCTGGGCGCGCGACGCCGGGTCGAGGTCGGAGGCGAACATGGCGAACGCCTCGAGGGCGCGGTACTGCGCGAGGTCGAGCTTGAGGCGGCCCGAGACCGACTTCATCGCCTTGATCTGCGCGGCGCCGCCGACGCGGGAGACGGACACGCCGACGTCGATGGCCGGGCGCACGTTGGAGTTGAACAGGTCCGACTGGAGGTAGATCTGCCCGTCGGTGATGGAGATGACGTTGGTCGGGATGTAGGCCGAGACGTCGCCCGCCTTGGTCTCGATGATCGGCAGGCCGGTCATCGACCCCGCCCCGAGCTCGTCGGAGAGCTTCGCGCAGCGCTCGAGCAGCCGGCTGTGCAGGTAGAACACGTCACCGGGGTAGGCCTCGCGGCCCGGCGGGCGGCGCAGCAGCAGCGACACCGCGCGGTAGGCCTCGGCCTGCTTGGACAGGTCGTCGAAGACGATGAGCACGTGCTTGCCCTGGTACATCCAGTGCTGGCCGATGGCCGAGCCGGTGTACGGCGCGAGGTACTTGAAGCCGGCGGAGTCGGATGCCGGGGCCGCGACGATCGTCGTGTACTCCATCGCGCCGGCCTCCTCGAGGGTGCCGCGCACGGCCGCGATCGTCGAGCCCTTCTGGCCGATCGCGACGTAGATGCAGCGCACCTGCTTCTCGGGGTCGCCGCTGTCCCAGAACTCCTTCTGGTTGATGATCGTGTCGACGGCCACCGTGGTCTTGCCGGTCTGGCGGTCGCCGATGATGAGCTGCCGCTGGCCGCGGCCGATCGGCGTCATCGCGTCGACGGCCTTGAGGCCGGTCTGCAGCGGCTGGTGCACCGACTTGCGCTGGACGACCGTGGGGGCCTGGAGCTCGAGCGCGCGGCGGTCGTCGCTCGCGATCTCGCCGAGGCCGTCGATCGGGGTACCGAGCGGGTTGATGACCCGGCCGAGGAAGGCGTCGCCGACCGGCACCGAGAGGACCTCCCCCGTGCGCTTGACCTCCTGCCCCTCCTCGATGCCCGAGAACTCACCGAGGATGACGACGCCGATCTCGTGGACGTCGAGGTTGAGCGCGAGGCCGAGGGTGCCGTCCTCGAACCGCAGCAGCTCGTTGGTCATCGCCGAGGGCAGTCCCTCGACGTGCGCGATGCCGTCGCCGGCGTCGGTGACACGGCCGACCTCTTCGCGCGCCGCCGAGCCGGGCTCGTAGGACCGGACGTAGCTGTCCAGTGCGTCCCGGATCTCGTCCGGACGGATCGAGAGCTCCGTCATGTTCTGATCTTCTCCTCGGTCACCGGCCCCTCGTGGGGCCGAAGTCTGTGGTGGGTTCTGCCTGTGAAGTTGTGGATGCCGGGTGCGCCCGGTCAGCCGCCGGTCACGTGGCGGCGGGCCTCGTCGAGGCGGCGGAGCACGGTGCCGTCGACGACCTCGTCGCCGACCTGCACCCGGATGCCACCCATGACCACGGGGTCGAGGACGACCTGGAGGCTGACCGACTTGGCGTAGTGGGTCTCGAGGGCGGCGCGCAGGCGGTCGTGCTGCTGCTCGGTGAGGGGGGTCGCGACGGTGACGAGGGCGGTGAGCTCGTCGCGCCGGCCGGCCGCGAGCCGGAGGTACTCCTCGAGGACCCGGTCGAGCCGGCGGCCGCGGGGGACGCGGACCGCCTGCTCCGCGAGCCGGACCGTCTCAGGGGCCGCCTTGCCCTCGAGCAGCCCGTGCACGAGGTCGGCCTTGCCCGAGGCGTCGGTGTTGCGGCTGGACAGCGTGTCGCGCAGGTCGGGGTTGCCCGCGACGATCCGCTCGAAGCGGAACAGCTCGTCCTCGACGCGGTCGATCCGGCCGGCCCGCTCCGCCGTGGCCAGGAGCGCCTGCACCGCGAGGGCCTCGAGCGTGTCGGCGAGGTCGCGCTCGGCGGCCCAGCGCTGCCCGGCGACCTCGCTGACCAGGCCGGTGGTGGTCTCCCCGACCTTGCCGCCGAAGAGCGCCCGGGCCAGGCCCTGCTTGTCCGAGGCGTCGCGGCTGGGGTCGGCCAGCGCGCGCCGCAGCGAGGCGTTGCCGTCGACCACGGAGGTCACGGCGAACAGCTCCTCGGCGAGGGTGTCCCAGGACGACCCGGTGCCGAGCACGGTGTCGAGGGCCGCCTGGGCGGCCCGCGTCGAACCCCTGGACGAGCCGCGCATCAGGCGTCCTGACCCGCGGGGGTGACCTTCTCGGGAGTGACCTCGCCGGCCTCGAGGTCCGCGAGGAAGCGGTCGACGATGCCCTTCTGGCGCACCTCGTCCTCGAGGGACTCCCCGACGATCTTGCTGGCGAGCGACGTCGACAGCGTGCCGACCTCCTGGCGCAGCTGGACGACGGCCTGCTGGCGCTCGGCCTCGACCTGACGCTTGGCCGACTCGGTGATGCGGGCCGCCTCGGCCTGGGCCTGGGTGCGCATCTCCGCGACGATCGAGGCGCCCTGCTCACGGGCGGACTCGCGGATCTCGTTGGCCTCGGTTCGGGCACCGGCGAGCTGCGCGTTGTACTTCTCGAGAGCCTCCTTGGCCTGCGCCTGCGCCTCCTCGGCCTGCTGCATGCCGCCCTCGATGGCGGCGGCGCGCTCCTCGAACATCGTCTCCATCTTCGGGACGACCTTGGTCGCGTAGATCCAGTAGAGGATCCCGAACGCGATGAGCCCGACGATGAGCTCGGCGGGGTGCGGGAGGAGGGGCAGGGCGTCGGGCCAGCCCGTGCCTTCGGCGGCCTTCACGGATGCGAGAACCACGTCGCTTCCTTATCTGTCGGTCGAACGGACGGATCGAGTCGGCGTCGTCAGGGGGTGGAGTCGAAGACGAAGACGAAGACGAGACCCAGGATGGCGAGCGCCTCGGTGAGCGCCATGCCGGTGAAGGCGATGGTCTGGAGCATGCCGCGGGCCTCGGGCTGACGCGCGACGCCGTTGAGGTAGGCGGCGAAGATCAGACCCACACCGATACCGGGGCCGATGGCGGCGAGGCCGTAGCCGAGGTAGGTGATGTTCCCAGTCATTGCGTTTCCTTTCGAGGCCGCCGGGTCCGTCCCGGCGTCGGGTGGTGTTCTCGTGCTGGTCGTGCGGACGGGCCGGGACCCGCCGTCAGTGCTGCTCGCTCACCGCGTCGGAGATGTACAGCGCGGAGAGCAGGGTGAAGATGAACGCCTGGAGGAACTGCACCAGGAGCTCGAAGAACGTCATGACGACGCCGAACGCCAGCCCGAGGATGCCGGAGAGCTGGATGAGGATGCTGCTGCCGTGGAGCAGGAGGTACTCGCCGCCGAGGATGAAGACGAGGAGCATGAGGTGCCCGGCGAGCATGTTGCCGAACAGTCGCAGGGCGAGCGTCAGCGGCCGGATGATGAAGTACGTCAGCACCTCGAGGAAGAACATGATCGGGCGCAGCCACAGCGGCAGTCCCGGGGGTACCAGTGACTTGAGGTAGCCGATGACGCCGTGCTTCCGGCGCAGCGCGACCGTGTGGTAGACGATGTAGACGATGAGCGTCAGCACGATCGGGAAGGCGATCCGGCTGAACGTCGGGAACTGCACGAACGGCAGCACGCCCATGACGTTGTTGAAGAGGATCAGCGTGAAGAGCGTGAAGAGCAGGGGCACGAACGGCCGGAAGTCCTTGGCGCCGATGACGTCGCGCGCGATGGAGTTGCGCACGAAGCCGTAGGCCTGCTCGGCCACCCACTGCCGCTTGCTCGGCACGATCGTCAGCCGGCCGGCGACGGTGATGAAGAACCACGCGAGCACGGCCACGGAGATGGTCATGACGAGCATCGGGCGCGTGATGGTGAAGTTGCTCGTGTCGCTGCCGATCACGGGCCACCAGAAGTCCGCGGTGCTCGGGGCCTCGAAGCCCTCGTCGCCCTCCGCGGCGACGACGCCGACCTGCAGCCAGTGTGCGGGAACCACGCTCAGGCTCACAGCCTCTCCTCGGGGAGTGCACGGGACGCCTCGAGGGGCACCCGGGGGAACGGGACGTACGCTACCCGACCTGCGAGCATCGTCGCGACGAAGGGTTGCGGGGCCGAAGGGCTGTTCACGGGGTTCCACCGGGCCGGTCGGACGGCGCGTCGTACACCGGGATCCGGGCCCGCCGGAGGGCGAGCATCGCGAAGACCTGCCAGGCCACGGTGACGACGAGCGCGACCAGGCCCAGCGCCACGCCATCGACCCAGTCGGCGTCCTTGAAGGCGATGATGACGAGCAGCAGCACGAGGACCTGGCCGAGGTAGACCGCCAGGGCGACGGCGACGAACGCGTGCGGGCTGGCACTGCGGACGAGCCGGCTCAGGAGGAACATCCCGGAGGCGAAGAAGGCCACGGACACGACGAGGCCGATGAGCGCCCCGGCGAGGGCGTCGACCCCGCGGACACCGACCAGGACGACCGCGGCGAGCAGGCCGGCGAGCACCGAGGGCACCAGGGCGCCGCGCAGCATGACCCCGAAGGGAGCGCCGGCGTGCGGCTCGCTGCTCTGGGTGCGGTCGGTCATCGGCGATCGGCCTCTTCGGGAGTCGTGTCGGATGGTGTCCGGGACGGCTTGTGAAAGTTATCACAAGCGCTCTTCGGCGCTCAAGCCGGGTCCCGCTCCACGGCATCCGCCCACGAAGGATGCCGTCAGACGCGGCGGGCGAGGATGACCCAGATCGTCCGGGCGATGATCTCGAGGTCGAGCACCGGCGACCAGTTGACGAGGTACTGCAGGTCGTAGCCGAGCTTGTACTCGGCGTCGGTGTGGTAACGGCCGTGGATCTGCGCCAGGCCGGTGAGGCCCGGGGGCACCTCGTGGCGGCGGGTGTACCCCGCGATCTCCTTCTCGAAGCCGGCCGTGAGCTCGGGGCGCTCGGGGCGGGGGCCGACGACCGACATGCGCCCGGTGAGGATGTGGAGGATCTGCGGCAGCTCGTCGGCGCGGGTGGCGCGCACCCAGCGACAGGCCGGGATGACGCGCGGGTCGCCCTGCGTCGAGAGCTGGGCCACCCCGTCGCTCTCGGCGTCGAGGCGCATGGTCCGGAACTTCAGCATCTCGAAGGTCTCGCCGCCGGCGCCCACCCGCACCTGGCGGAAGAGCAGGGGGCGGCCGACCACGGCGCGCTGGTAGAGCGCGACGCCCCCGAGCAGCAGCACCCACACGGGCGCGGTGACGAGGAGGAGGAACAGGTCGAGGAGCCGCTTGAAGTGGCGCTGCGAGGGCGGCATCGTCTGCGGCAGCAGGAGCACGAAGGGCAGCCCGCCCACCTCGCGCAGCCGGTCGAGCCCGAACAGCGTCTCGCGGCCCGTCACGCGCAGGAGGGTCGTGACGTTGAGCCGGTCGAGGCGGCCGATCGTGCGCGGGTACCACTCGTCGAGCCACGCAGCCGTGACGAGCAGCACGTCGGTGGCGCGCGCGCTGCGGGCGAGCTCGACGACGCCGCGGGGTTCGCCCACCTCGGCGACGACGTCGAGCGAGGTGACGTTGGCGGCGAGGTGCCGCCGGGCGAGCTCGAGGTCGCCCTCCTCCCCGGCGAGGACCACGCGGGGCACGCCCTCGCGGCGGGTCCGCAGCCAGTGGACGATCGCGCGGTTGACCGCGACGACGATGCCGGCCGCGATGATGACGAAGACGAGGTTCTGGATGGGGAAGGGCAGGGCCCGCCCGATGAGGGACCCGCGCTGCTGGACCAGCCCGGTGAGGGCGAGGTTGGCCAGCGCGACGAAGCTGCCGGCGGCGAGCGACAGCCGGGCCGCCCGCGGCAGCACCGCCGCACCGCCGAGCCTCGGCTCACGCTCGTACAGCCCGCCGAAGTAGAAGGCCGCGATGAAGATCAGCGTCGAGACGGCGAACGACAGCGCGTAGGCACCCAACGGGTACGTCGGCCACCCCGCCGGACCGCCGAAGCGGTAGAGCATCGAGAGCACCGTCAGGCCGAGGACGGCGAGCCCGTCGAGGAGCATGACGAGCCGGAAGCCACGGCGGTTCAGGCGCCCGAGGAGCCGGGCCTCGCGCCGGGTGCTCGGCTGGGTCACGGGCGCCTCGGCATCAGCTGGCGGTGGCGTCCGGACGGGGGTAGGCCGGGAAGCGGCCGACGAGCTCGGACACCGTGGCCCGCACCTCGCGCGACACCGCGTGCTCCGGGTCGGCGTCTCCGTGGACGACCGCGCGGGCGATGAGCTCGCCGACGACGCGCATCTCGTCCTCGCCCATGCCCTGCGTGGTGACGCACGGGGTCCCGACCCGGATGCCGGACGCGACGTTGGGCTTCTGGGGGTCGAACGGGATGGCGTTCTTGTTCAGGGTGATGCCGGCGGCGTCGCAGCGGGCCTCGGCATCGACCCCGGTCACCATGACGGGCTGCAGGTCGTGCAGCGACAGGTGGGTGTCGGTGCCACCGGTCGTCGGTCGGATTCCCCTCTCGCCGAGCGCCTCCGCCAGCACCCTGGCGTTGGCGACGACCTGGCGGGTGTACGCGGCGTACTCGGGGGTCGCGCACTCCTTGAAGTTCACGGCCTTGGCGGCGATCGAGTGCATCTGCGGGCCGCCCTGCATCATCGGGAACACGGCCTTGTCGATGGCGGTCGCGTGCTCGGCCCGGCACACGATGGCGCCCGAGCGCGGGCCGCGCAGCACCTTGTGGGTCGTGAACGACACGACGTCGGCGTGGGGCACCGGGCTCGGGATGGCCCCACCCGCGACGAGGCCGATGAAGTGGGCGGCGTCGACCCAGAAGATCGCGCCGACCTCGTCCGCGACGGCCCGGAACCGCTCGAAGTCGATGAGCCGCGGGATCGCCGACCCCCCGGCGAGGATGACCTTGGGACGGTGCTCCTTCGCCAGCCGTTCGACCTCGTCGTAGTCGATGTCCTCGGTGTCCTTGTCGACCCCGTAGTGCACGGCGTCGAACCACTTGCCGCTGAAGGACACCTTGGTGCCGTGGGTGAGGTGCCCCCCGTGCGGCAGGCTCATCGCGAGGATCTTCTCGCCGGGCTTGAGGAACGCGCCGTAGACGGCCTGGTTGGCGCTCGCGCCCGAGTGCGCCTGCACGTTCGCGTGGTCGGCGCCGAACAGGGTCTTGCACCGCTCGATCGCCAGCGTCTCGGCCTTGTCGACCTCGCTGCAGCCGCCGTAGTAGCGGCGCCCCGGGTAGCCCTCGGCGTACTTGTTCGACAACGTCGAGCCGAGCGCGGTCAGCACCTCCGGGCTCGAGAAGTTCTCGCTCGCGATGAGCTGCAGGCCGCCGCGCAGCCGGTCGAGCTCGGAGAGCAGGATCCCCGCGATGTCGGGGTCGAGCGCCGAGAGGGCGTCGAAGTCGGAGCCGTAGAAGGTGTCAGTCATCGTCGGTGGTCTCCCGCTGCTCACTGGGGGTCGGCGCGTCGGGCTCGGCGCCCGTCAACTCTAGGGCGTCGGCTCGCGACCGCTCGACGACACCTCGGACGGCGTCCTCGGACAGGGCTCCGACCCGCAGCAGGACCGGCTCGTCGCGCGTGCAGTCGACGATCGTCGAGGCCAGGCCGCCGGTCACCGGGCCGCCGTCGAGGTAGAACTCCACCGCCGGCCCCAGCTGGCTCGCCGCCTCGACGACGGTGCGCGAGGCCGGGTGACCGGTGCGGTTGGCGCTGCTCACGGCCATCGGCCCGACCTCGCGGAGCAGCTCGAGCGCGACCGGGTCGTCCGGCATCCGCAGCGCCACGGTGCCCCCTGTCTCGCCCAGGTCCCAGAGCAGCGAGGGCTGCGCCCGCAGGACGATGGTCAGCGGGCCCGGCCAGAACTCCTCGACGAGCGCCCGGGCGTAGGCGGGCACGTCGGTGGCGAGGCCGTCGACGGTGCGGACGTCGGGGACGAGCACGGGCGGTGGCATGTCGGAGCCGCGTCCCTTGGCCTCGAGCAGCGCGCGCACGGCGTCGGGGGAGAACGCGTCGGCGCCGATGCCGTAGAGCGTGTCGGTCGGCAGGACGACGAGCCGGCCCTCGCGGACACCGGCGGCGGCCTTGGGGATGGCGTCGGCCCGCCCGACGTCGGTGGTGCAGTCGAAGACGGGGCTCATGGGGGTCAGCCTAGGTTCCCGATTCGCCTGCACCGAGACGGCTCACCGGCCGCGCTGACCCCTAGGGTCGTACGGCGCACGGGCGACCGCCCGGGCCGACACCAACACGAGAGGCGAGCCACAATGCGTGGATCTGGTCTGATCTGGACGATCGTCGGGGTGCTGCTCATCATCGCCCTGCTGCTGTGGATCCTCGGTCGAGTCTGACGGCGCGAGCGCGCGGGTGCCACGGTCCGTCCCCAGACCTGGCCCCGCGCAGCCCGCGGCACCCGGGGTCAGGGTCGCGCTGACCCGCCCCGGACGGCGACGGTGGTGCGCGGCCGGCCGGTGAGGTCGTCGTGGTCGACGACGTCGACCCACGAGCCCGTGCGCCGCAGCGCCGCGGGCAGCGAGGTGCCCTGGGTGTCGGCGTGCTCCATGACGAGCACCCCGCCCTCGCGCAGCAGCCGAGCCGCGCGGGCCGCCACGGCGAGCGGCACCGCCAGTCCGTCGGCCGAGCCCCCGTAGAGCGCGACGTGCGGGTCGTGGTCGCGGACCTCGGGGTCGACGGGCACGGCATCCGTCGGGATGTACGGCGGGTTGCTGACGACGACGTCGACGTCACCCTCGAGCTCGGGGAACGCCGTCGTCGCGTCGCCCGACGCGCACGTCGACGTCGAGGCCGAGCCGGTCCCGGTTGGCCACGGCCCAGCCGTGGGCGAGGTCGGACAGCTCGACCGCGAGGACCCGCGCCGACGGCACCTCGTCCTTGACCGCGAGCGCGATCGCTCCCGACCCGGTGCAGAGGTCGACGACGACGGCATCCGGGCCGGTTCGGGATGCCGCGTCGATGGCGAGCCCGGCGGTCACCTCGGTCTCGGGCCGCGGCACGAACACGCCCGGCCCGACGGCGAGCGTGAGCCGCCGGAAGTGGGCGACACCCGTGAGGTGCTGCAGCGGCACGCGGGCCGCGCGCTCCGCGACGAGCCGGTCGTAGCCCTCGGGCTCCGGCGACCCGAGCACCATCGCGCGCCGGACGTCGGCCTCGTCGGTTCCGCACGCGTGGGCGGCGAGCGCCACGGCATCCGCCTCGGGTGAGGGGATGCCGGCCGCCGCGAGCCGCGCGGTCGCCTCGCGGACGGCGCGGCGCAGGTCGCTCACCGGTCGGCCAGCGCCGCGAGCCGGGCGGCCTCGTCGGCGTCGACGCAGGACTGGATGACCGGGTCGAGGTCGCCGTCGAGGACCGCGTCGAGGTTGTGCGCCTTGAAGCCGGTGCGGTGGTCGCTGACCCGGTTCTCGGGGTAGTTGTACGTGCGGATCCGCTCCGAGCGGTCGACGGTGCGCACCTGGCTCGCGCGGGCGTCGGAGTCGGCGGCGTGGCGCTCGTCCATGGCGAGCTGGTGCAGCCGGGCGCGCAGCACGCGCATGGCGCCCTCGCGGTTCTGCAGCTGGCTCTTCTCGTTCTGGCACGACACGACGAGCCCGGTCGGCAGGTGGGTGATGCGCACCGCCGAGTCGGTCGTGTTGACGCTCTGGCCGCCGGGGCCGCTGGAGCGGAAGACGTCGACACGCAGGTCGTGGGGGTCGATCGAGACCTCGACGTCCTCGGCCTCGGGCATGACCCAGACTCCCGCGGCACTCGTGTGGATCCGGCCCGAGCTCTCGGTGACCGGGACGCGCTGGACGCGGTGCACGCCGCCCTCGAACTTCAGGCGCGCCCACGGGGCGTCGCCCGGCTGCGGGGTGCCGCGCGACTTCACCGAGACCTGGACGTCCTTGTAGCCGCCGAGGTCGGACTCGGTGGAGTCGAGCACCTCGGTGCGCCAGCCGCGGCGCTCGGCGTGGCGCAGGTACATCCGCAGCAGGTCGCCGGCGAAGAGGGCCGACTCCTCGCCGCCCTCCCCCGCCTTGACCTCGAGGATGACGTCGCGGTCGTCGTCGGGGTCGCGCGGGATGAGCAGGCGCCGCAGCCGCTCCTCCGCCGCCGCGGCGGTCGCCTCGAGCGCGGGGAGCTCCTCGGCGAAGGAGGGGTCCTCGCCGGCGAGCTCGCGTGCGGCGCCGAGGTCGTCGAGGGCGCGGACCCAGGCGTCGTGCGCCGCGACGGTGGGTCCGAGGGCGGCGTACCTCTTGTTGACCTCGCGCAGGAGGTCGGGGTCGGACGCGACGGCCGGGTCACCCATCCGGCGCTCGAGCTCGGCGTGCTCGGCGACGAGGGCCTGGGCGGACTCGAGCACGGGTTCTCCGATGGTCGTGGCGGGCGGGGAAACGCGACGCGCCGGCTCACCCGTGAGGGTGAGCCGGCGCGGTCGGGTTCGCTACTTGGCGGCCTTCTTGCCGTAGCGGGCCTCGAAGCGGGCCACGCGGCCACCGGTGTCGAGGATCTTCTGCTTGCCCGTGTAGAACGGGTGGCAGTTGGAGCAGACGTCGGCGTGGATGACGCCGTTCTTCGCCGTGCTGCGGGTGCTGAACGTGTTGCCACACGTGCAGGTCACCGTCGTCTCGACGTAGTCCGGGTGGATGTCCTTCTTCACGAGATTCTCCTTGGAGGTGTCCGGGTCGGCGGGCTCAGCACCGTGCTGCAAACCCTTGGCGCCCCGCCTGCGCCCCTCGTGAGGGAGGCGCTCAGGAAACGCGTCGCGTGCCGTGAACCGGTCCAGCGGTCAAGTGTGCCAGAGGTGGCACACGGGAGCCTAAACGGCGGAGGTGGTGCCGGCATTCCCCCGTGCACCGGATGCCGGGAGCGCGGCCGGGGTGCCCGCCGCGCGGCTCCGCCCGCCGCGCGCGGCAGCCCGCCACGCGGTCGCGCGCCCTCGGCACCCGGAACGGGAAGCACGGCCCGGCCGCCGCCGGGGTGCCGGGCGCGCGGACGACCGCGCCCCTGACACCCCTCGTCAGAACTCCCGGGGCGGGTGAGACCGGCTGCACGGCGGTGGGGGGGGCCGGGCCGGCGGGCTCCCGGCATCCGACATGCGCCGTCAGGCCGCCCGGTGGCGGGCGGCGACGTGTGCCCTGACCACCTGGGCCATGAACTGCTCCGGGAGCAGTCGCAGGCCGATGACCGGCACCCGGAGCACCCGTTCGTCGCCCAGCACCACCTCGTTCTGGCGCAGGGCGTCGTCGACGACGTTCAGGGCCAGGGCATGGTGACCTCCGTCGATCTCGACGACGAGCCCGAGGTCCTCCCAGACGACGTCGAGGTAGACCCTGCCTCCCGGCTGTGTCCGCACCACCTGGCGAGTCGGCTCGGTCAGCCCGGCGGCCCGGCACAGCCCCGCGAAGTCGAGCTCACCGAGGGAGTGCACGCCGTCGCACAGATCGCCGACGACGGCCGAGAGGAGGCGCCGCCGACGGCCGGGCATCCTGGTCCTGCTGCGCAGCCACGCCCGATGCAGCCGGTCGGAGTCGTCAGCCGTTGCTGCAGCACCAGGCAGAGGAGCAGCACGGCTTGGCGGTCGCTCGTCGCCCACGCGGCGGCGTTCACCACAGCGACGGGAACCTCCACCCGGGGCAGCCCGGCTGCCGGGGTGGCCGGCATCTCGGTGCGACGGTGCCGCCGCACGCCGTCCACCCGGTGGCTGCGGTTGTTCCTCGGGACCGAGACGTCGACGACCGGGTGGTCGTAGCCGGTGAGCCCCGCGGCGTGCAGGGCCGCCACCCCGTCCAGGGCCGCCCCGGACCCCGTCTCCCACACCGCACGCCACAGTGCCGCCGACGCCGGTGGGCTCGACGTTGCTGACCACCACCGTCTGGCGACCCCTCGCGAGCCACCTGCCGGCCTCGACCTCCGTGCGCACGTCGGCACGACTGACCCCCGCGGCGCGCAGGTCGCGTCGATGGGCCACTCCCCCGTGGTCCCGGGCGACCCGGGCGCCGCGCACTGACCGCTCGGCGCGCGTCAGCCGTCGACGAGGTGGGGTGGACACCCGTCCACCCTCCCCTCCGTCGCCCGCGGGCGGAAGATCCGGGGC
Source organism: uncultured Actinomycetota bacterium (assembly GCA_963811475.1). Classification (GTDB taxonomy): domain Bacteria; phylum Actinomycetota; class Actinomycetes; order Actinomycetales; family Dermatophilaceae; genus Fodinibacter. The sequence goes on along the minus strand of CAWERJ010000028.1, from coordinate 10,476 downwards.
GACCCTGTGGACAACGCGTCAGGGGTGCCACTCGCGCGGCCGACCGCGCGCCCGGCACCCCGACCAGGAAGACCCCACGAACCAGGGGTGCCACTCGCGCGGGCGACCGCGCGCTCGGCACCCCCACGTGTCGGGCCGCCTCGGTAGCGTGGCCGGGCATGAGGTTCGGAGCCGTCGTCCCGTACGCCACCGAGCGCGAGTTCACCGAGCTCGCCGCCGTCGCCGAGGCAGCCGGCTGGGACATGGTCTTCTCCTGGGAGGCCGTCTGGGGCCAGGACGCCTGGGTCACCCTCGGCGCGGCCGCCATGGCCACCGAGCGCATCCGGCTCGGCACCCTGCTGACGCCGGCGTCCCGCCACCGGCCGTGGGACCTCGCCTCCCGGGTCGCCTCGGTGGACCGGCTCTCGAACGGACGGGTCACCCTCGGGGTCGGGCCTCGGCGCGCTGCACGGCAACTGGCTGGCCTTCGAGCCCGACGAGGGTCGAGCCGTCCGGGCCCGCAAGCTCGACGAGGGGCTCGCGATCTACGCCGGGCTCATGGGCGGGCAGCCCTTCGAGTACGAGGGCGAGCACTACAGCGCGAAGCCGGTCACCGAGCTCATCCCCCCGCCGCCCGTGCAGCAGCCACACCCGCCGGTGTGGTGCGTCGGGATGCTGGTGCCCGGGCGCCGGCGGCAACGCTCGCTCGAGCGGGCCGCGCGCTGGCAGGGCGTCTTCCCGGCGGTCGCCGGGGGCAGCCTCGACGACCCGGGGTCGCGCCTCACCCTCGACGGCCTGGGCGAGGTCGTCGAGACGATCGCCGGGCTGCGTGCCGACGCCGGCCTGACGATGGAGGGCTACGACGTCGTCGTCGAGGGCGACAGCCACGGGGACTTCGGTTCGGTGCGCCCGCCGGTGCAGCCGTGGGCCGACGCGGGGGCGACGTGGTGGGTCGAGTCGTGGTGGGACCTGCCCGACTCCCCCGAGGGTCGCGCCGAGACCCGCCGCCGCCTCGAGCTCGGTCCGCGCCGATGACGCCCGACGGCGGACGAGGGACGACGTCGGATGCCGGGCGCACGGCATCCGACACGTCCTCACCTCCCGCCGTGGTGGTCCGCCAGGCCACGGCGGCCGACGCCGGGGCGATGGTCGAGCTGCGCGCGGTGATGTTCGAGGGCATGGGCACCGCACCCGCGGCGATCGCCGACCCGGGCTGGCGGCGGTTGGCCCTCGACTGGTTCGCCGACCGCGCGGACGACCCCGGCACGAGGATCGTCGTGGCGCAGGTGGCCGGTCAGGTCGTCGCGGGCGCGGTCGGCGAGGTGACCGTGCTCATCCCCGGCCCCACCACCGTCACGGGGTCGGTGGGGCTGATCTCGAACGTCGCCACCCTGCCGGCCCATCGCGGTCGTGGCCTCGCGGCGGCCTGCACCGACGACCTGCTGCGCTGGTTCGTCGACGAGACCGACGTGCGGCGCATCGACCTGTTCGCCACCGAGGCGGGAGCGCGCATCTACACCCGGCGCGGGTTCACCGTGCGCGGCTTCGAGGCGATGTGCCTGCCGGTCCCCCGCTGACCCGCCCGGCCCCGGCCCCAGCCTGTCGAGAGGAGAGAACACGCCGTGCGGCCCGAGGCCACGCGGCGTGTTCTCTACGGTCGACGTGCGGGGGCGACGGTCAGGAGTCGTCCTCGTCCTCGAGCCGGATGGTGGCGGTCTGCTGCACCTGGGTGAGGAACTCGTAGTTCGTCTTCGTCTTGCGCAGCCGGTCGAGCAGCAGCTCGATGCCCTGCTGCGAGTCCAGGGCCGCGAGCACGCGACGCAGCTTCCACATGATCCGCAGCTCCTCGGGCGCGAGGAGGATCTCCTCCTTGCGGGTGCCCGAGTTGTTGACGTCGACCGCGGGGAAGATGCGGCGGTTCGCGAGCTGGCGGTCGAGCTTGAGCTCCATGTTGCCGGTGCCCTTGAACTCCTCGAAGATCACCTCGTCCATGCGCGAGCCGGTCTCGACGAGCGCGGTGGCGAGGATGGTCAGGGAGCCGCCGTTCTCGATGTTGCGCGCCGCGCCGAAGAACTTCTTCGGCGGGTAGAGCGCGGCCGAGTCGACACCGCCCGGAGAGGATCCGCCCGCTCGCGGGCGCCGCGAGGTTGTAGGCGCGACCCAGCTTGGTGATCGAGTCGAGCAGCACGACGACGTCGTGGCCCATCTCGACGAGGCGCTTGGCCCGCTCGATCGCGAGCTCGGCCACCGTGGTGTGGTCCTCGGCGGGCCGGTCGAAGGTCGAGGAGATGACCTCGCCCTTGACGGCGCGCTGCATGTCGGTGACCTCCTCGGGGCGCTCGTCGACGAGGACGACCATGAGGTGGCACTCGGGGTTGTTCGTCGTGATGGCGTTCGCGAGGGCCTGCATGACCATCGTCTTGCCGGCCTTGGCGGGAGCGACGATGAGGCCGCGCTGGCCCTTGCCGATGGGAGCGACGAGGTCGATGATCCGCGTCGTGATGATGCTCTGCTCGGTCTCGAGCCGCAGGCGGTCCTGCGGGTAGAGCGGCGTCAGCTTGCCGAACTCCGGGCGGCGGCGGGCCTCGTCGGGCGACATGCCGTTGACCGTGTCGAGCTGGGCCAGCGGCGTGTACTTCTGGCGGTTGCTGCGCCCGCCGACGCTCTGCTGCTGCTGCTCCTCGCCCTCGCGGGCCGCCTTGATCGAGCCGGTGACCGCGTCGCCCTTGCGCAGGTTGTTGCGCTTGACCATCTGCAGCGGCACGTAGATGTCGCTGCTGCCCGGCAGGTAGCCGGTGGTGCGCACGAACGCGTAGTTGTCGAGGATGTCGAGGATGCCGGCCACGGGCACGAGGACGTCGTCCTCGGCGATCTGCGGCTGGGTCTCCTCGACCTGGTCGACGCCGGGCGCTCCGGGGGTGCGGCGCTTGTCGCGGTTGCGCCCGCGGTTGCGGCGACGGCGGCCGCCGCGGCCCTCGTCGTCGTCAGCGGCGGGGCGGTTCTGGGCCTGCTGCCCCTGGCCGGTGGTCGGCTGGCCCTGCCCCTGGCTGGTTCTGCTGGCGCTCGGTGCGCTCCTGGCGCTCGGCCCGGTCGCGGGTGTCCTCGGCGCGGTCGCGCTGGTCGCCGCGCTCGAGCGCGTCGACCCGGTCACGCCGGTCGGCCCGGTCGCGGGTGTCGCCGCGCTGCTCGGACCGGTCGTCGCGAGGTGCGCGGTCGCGGTCGGGGCGCTCCGCGCGGTCGGGGCGCTCGCCGCCGTCGCTCCGCTCGTGCGCTCCGCGCGGTCGGGGCGCTCGGCCCGGTCCTCGCGGACGGCCGAGTCGGGCTCGCGGCGCTCGCGCGGCTCGCGGCGCGGCTCACCGGCACTGGCCGGGCCGCTCTCGCCGTTCTGGCGCGCCTTGATGGCGGCGACGAGGTCGCCCTTGCGCATCTTGGCGGTGCCGCTGATGCCCATGCTCGAGGCGAGGCCCTGGAGCTCGGCGAGCCGCATGGCGGTCAGCGCTCCGGAGCGCCGCGGGCTGGTGCCCGAGGTCGCCTCGAGTGTGGTGGTGTCTGTCACGAAGGATCCTTCCCCTCGCTCGTGGATGGCCTCGATACGGCCGATCATCGGGAGCCACGCCGGGCAGGCAGCCGCATGGTCGTGGAGCTGGCCCTGGTCGTGGAGGGCGACTCGCTGCAGGCATCGGGGCTGGCCCGGCATCGGCTGCGGTCGCGGGCCCAGAGTATCACCGCGGGAACGCGCGCACGCCGCAACGACGCCCCGTGGTCACCGGACCTCGCGACGCCGGTCAGCCGCCTGCCACGACGCGCAGCCGCGCGCCGTGGTCCGGGATGCCGGGGGTCAGCACCCGCCACCCCGGCCCGCCGTGCGCCCGCACGTCGTCGACGCGGTCGCGCGTCGTGAGCACGAGGACCGAGGGGCCGGCACCGCTGATGACGGCCGCGTGCCCGCCCTCGCGCAGGCGGTCGACGAGGGCCATGGATGCCGGGTACGAGCTGCGCCTCGCCTCCTGGTGCAGCCAGTCGTGCGTCGCCGCGAGCAGGTGGTCCGGGCGAGACGCCGAGCGCGTGGCCGAGGAGCGCCGCGCGGGCCGAGTTGGCGGCGGCGTCGGCGAGGCGCACCTGCTGCGGCAGCACCGAGCGGGCCTTCGCCGTCGACAGCTGGGCGGCGGGCGCGAAGACGACCGGCTCGACGTCGGGGTGCACCGGCAGGTGCACCGTGGACGTCGTCGTGCCGCCGTCGTCCGACCACGACAGCGTCACCCCGCCGTGGACGCTCGCCGACGCGTTGTCGGGGTGACCCTCGAGGCGGGAGGCCAGGTCGTTGGTGAAGGCGAGGTCGACGTCGTCCGCCGACCTCCCGCAGGAGGCGTCGTGCAGACCCTGGGCGGCGACGATCCCCGTGACGATGGCGGTCGCGGACGACCCCATACCGCGCCCGTGGGGCACCTCGTTGTGGCACTCGAGGAGCAGGCCGCTCCGGAGGAGCGACGCCGAGCTCCCCCCATGCGGCCTGCATGGCGCGGTGGACGAGGTGGGTGGCGTCGAGCGGCACCACCCCCGCACCCTCACCGTCCACCGTGACGACGAGGCCGGCATCCGCCGTGAGGGTGGCGCGGCAGGTGTCCCAGACGCCCAGCGCGCAGCCGACCGAGTCGAAACCGGGGCCGAGGTTCGCACTGCTCGCCGGCACCCGGACCTCGACGCCCACGCCGGCCCGCAGCACGCCGCCGCTCACGTCACCCCTCGAGGCCCAGGGCCGCCGCGACGGCGTACGCGTCGACGGCCACCCGCACGGGCTTGACCTCGGTGCCGTCGGCGGTGCGCAGCGCCCACTGGGGGTCCTTGAGCCCGTGGCCGGTGACGGTGCAGACGACGGTGGCGTCGGCCGGCACGAGACCCTCGCGGGAGGCCTTGAGCAGCCCCGCGATGCTCGCCGCGGAGCCCGGCTCGACGAAGATCCCCTCGGTCGACGACAACAGCCGGTGGGCGGCGAGGATCTCGTCGTCGGTCACCGCCTCGATGCGCCCACCCGACTCGTCGCGCGCCGCCTCGGCCTGCCGCCACGAGGCGGGGTTGCCGATGCGGATCGCCGTGGCGATGGTCTCGGGCTCGTCGACGGGGTGGCCGAGGACGATCGGGGCCGCACCCGCTGCCTGGTACCCCCACATCTGCGGCAGCTGAGTCGCGACGGGATCGAGCACCTCTGCCGCCGAGTCCCGCTGTCGCAGAGGCGTACTCGGTGTAGCCGCGCCAGTAGGCGGTGATGTTGCCGGCGTTGCCCACCGGCAGGACGTGGATGTCGGGCGCGTCGCCGAGCGCGTCGACGACCTCGAACGCCGCCGTCTTCTGGCCCTCGATCCGCGCCGGGTTGACCGAGTTGACGAGCTCGACGGGGTACGCCTCGGCGAGCTTGCGCGCCACGGTGAGGCAGTCGTCGAAGTTGCCCTCGACCTGGATGAGCGTCGCGCCGTGGGCGACGGCCTGGCTGAGCTTCCCCATCGCGATCTTGCCGTCGGGCACGAGGACCGCGCACGTCATCCCGGCCTTCGTCGCGTACGCGGCGGCGCTCGCGCTCGTGTTGCCGGTGCTCGCGCAGATGACGGCCCGGGCGCCGTGGGCCTTGGCCACGGAGATGGCGGTCGTCATCCCGCGGTCCTTGAACGACGCGGTGGGGTTGAGCCCCTCGTACTTGACGAGGACGTTGGCCCCCGTCCGCTCGGAGAGCTCCTCGCACGGGATGAGGGGTGTCCCGCCTTCCTGGAGCGTCACGACCGGCGCCCCGTCGAGCATCGGCAGCCGGGCGGCGTACTCGCGGATGACCCCGCGCCACAGGTGCGCCACGGTCAGGCTCCTTCCACGCGCATCACCGACGCGACGTCGTCGACGGCGTCGAGCTCGGCCAGCGCGTCGACGGTGGCGGCGAGGGCGGCGTCGGTCGCCCGGTGGGTGACGACGATGAGCTTGGCCCGGCCGCCCTCCCCCGGCGCGACCTGCTGGCGGACCGTCTCGATCGAGACGTCGTGCGCGGCGAAGGCCGTGGCGACCTGCGCGAGCACCCCGGGCCGGTCGGCGACGTCGAGGCTGATGTGGTAGCTGGTCACCGCCTGCCCCATGTCGACGAGGGGCAGGTCCGCGTAGGCGGACTCGCCCGGACCGCGGCCCCCGGCGACCCGGTGCCGCGCCACCGCGACGACGTCACCGAGCACGGCGGATGCCGTCGGGTCGCCACCCGCCCCGCGCCCGTAGAACATCAGCTCACCCGCCGCCGCCGCCTCGACGAAGACCGCGTTGTAGGCCTCGCGCACGCTGGCCAGCGGGTGGCTCCTCGGGATCATCGCGGGGTGCACCCGCACGCTCACCGCCTCACCGCCGCCCGGTGTGGGGACCCGCTCGCAGATCGCGAGCAGCTTGACGACGCAGTCCATCTGCCGCGCCGCCTCGATGTCGCCGGCCGTGACGTCGGTGATGCCCTCGCGGTGCACGTCACCGGACGAGACGCGGGTGTGGAAGGCGAGGCTCGCGAGGATGGCGGCCTTCGCGGCGGCGTCGAATCCCTCGACGTCGGCGGTGGGGTCGGCCTCGGCGTACCCGAGCGCCTGGGCCTGCTCGACGGTCTCGGCGAAGCCCGCCCCCGTCGTGTCCATCTTGTCGAGGACGAAGTTCGTCGTGCCGTTGACGATGCCGAGCACCCGCCGCACGTCGTCGCCGGCGAGGGACTCGCGGATGGGCCGCAGGATCGGGATCGCCCCCGCGACGGCCGCCTCGTAGTACAGGTCGACGTCATGGGCGTCGGCCGCCGCGTACAGCGTCGGCCCGTCCTCGGCGAGCAGCGCCTTGTTCGCCGAGACGACGGACGCCCCGTGCTCCATCGCCCGCAGGATGAGGCCGCGCGCGGGGTCGATGCCGCCGATGACCTCGATGACGACGTCGGCCCGGGTCACGAGGTCGTCGGCGTCGGCGGTGAAGAGGGAGGGGTCGACGGGCACGTCGGGCCGCGGACGCTGCGGCCGCCGGACGGCGATGCCGACGAGGTCGAGCGGGGCGCCGACCCGGGCGGCGAGGTCGTCGGCGTTCTCGACGAGCTGGCGCGCGACGGCGGACCCCACGACACCGCAGCCGAGCAGGGCCACGCGCAGGGGGGCACCGGGTGCGTGCGCCATGGTGGGGTCCACTCCTTGGGTCTCGGTCCTCACGCGTCCGCCACGTCGAGGGCGAGCAGGTCATCGATGGTCTCACGGCGCACGAGCACGCGTGATCGGCCTCCACGGACCGCGACGACGGGCGGGCGCGGGGTGTGGTTGTACTGGCTCGACAGGCTGCGGCAGTAGGCGCCGGTCCCCGGCACGGCCACGAGGTCGCCGGGAACGAGGTCGGCGGGCAGGTACTCGTCGAGCACGACGATGTCCCCGCTCTCGCAGTGCCGCCCGACCACCCGCGACAGGCGGGGGGGCGCCTCGGAGCGGCGGTTGGCGAGCGTGCACGAGTAGTCGGCCTCGTAGAGCGCCGGGCGGGCGTTGTCGCTCATCCCGCCGTCGACCGAGACGTACGTGCGGGTGTGGCCCCCGCCGAGCTCGACGTCCTTGACGGTGCCCACCTCGTACAGGGTGAACGCGCTGGGGCCGACGATGGCACGGCCCGGCTCGACCGACACCCGGGGCACCCGCCCGTTGTCGCCGTCACCGACCGCCTTGAGCTCGCGCCCGACGATGTCCGCCATCTCCTGCGCGAGCGTCGCCACGGCGAGCGGCGTGTGCTGCGAGGTGTAGGCGATGCCGAAGCCGCCACCGAGGTCGAGCTCCGGGCAGTGGTACCCGTGCTCGTCGGCGACCTGCGCGTGGAGCCCCACGAGCCGGCGGGCCGCGACCTCGAAGCCGTCGGTGTCGAAGATCTGGCTGCCGATGTGGCTGTGCAGTCCCCGCAGGTCGAACACGTCGGGCCTGGCGAGGAGCCGGCGGGCGGCCTCGAGCGCCTGGCCGCCGGTGAGGCTGAAGCCGAACTTCTGGTCCTCGTGCCCGGTGGCGATGAACTCGTGGGTGTGCGCCTCGACGCCCACGGTGACCCGCACCATGACCGGCGCGACGACCCCGAGCTCGCCCGCGACGGCCGCGAGGCGGTCGATCTCCTGGAAGGAGTCGACGACGATGCGACCCACGCCGTAGGCCAGCGCGTCACGGAGCTCGTCGGTGCTCTTGTTGTTGCCGTGGAACCCGATTCGTTCCGCCGGGAACCCCGCACGTCGCGCCACCGCGAGCTCTCCGCCGGTGCACACGTCGAGGAAGAGGCCCTCGTCGTCGACCCACCGTGCGACGGCGGTGCAGAGGAAGGCCTTGCCGGCGTAGTACACGTCGGCGCCGGCCAGTCCCTCGAATGCGGTGGCGAAGCCGCGACGGAACTCGCCAGCGCGAGAGCGGAAGTCGTCCTCGTCGAGAACGTAGGCAGCCGTGCCGTGCTCCGCGGCCAGGCTGACGACGTCGACCCCGCCGACGGTCAGCCGCCCGGTCTCGTCCCGACCGACCGTCCTCGGCCACAGCTGCGGGAGCAGCTCCATGACGTCGGTGGGGTACGGCAGGTAGAGCGGAGGGCCGCCGTAGCCCTCGGCGTGGAGGACCCCCGCCTCGTGCGAACGCATGGGCCCGTCCTCACATCCGGTCGGGCGCGTCGACGCCGAGCAGCTCGAGCCCGTTGGCGAGCACCTGGCGGGTCGCGTCGTTGAGCCACAGGCGGGTGCGGTGGAGGTCGCTGATCTCCTCGTCGACGTTCACCGGGCGCACCCGGCAGGTGTCGTACCACTTGTGGAAGCGGCCGGCGAGCTCCTCGAGGTAGCGGGCGACCCGGTGCGGCTCCAGGAGATGCGCCGACTGGGCGACGACCCGTGGGAAGTCACCGAGCACGGCGAGCAGCGCGGCCTCGGTCGGGTCGGCGAGCAGGGCCGCGTCGAAGCCGTCCTCGCGCCGGACGCCGTCCTCGCCCGCGAGCCGCGAGACGTTCGCGGTGCGCGCGTGGGCGTACTGCACGTAGAAGACCGGGTTGTCGTTGGTCTGCTTGCGCAGCTCCTCGCCGTCGAGGGACAGGGGGCTGTCGGCGGGGTAGCGCGCCAGGGAGTAGCGGACGGCATCCTTGCCGATCCACTCGATGAGCTCGTCGAGGTAGATGGCGTTGCCGAGGCGCTTGCCCATGCGCTGGCCCGCGATCGAGATGAGCTGCCCGATCTTCACCTCGATGTTGCGCTCCGGGTCGTCGCCGGCGCAGGCGGCGATGGCCTTGAGCCGGTTGATGTAGCCGTGGTGGTCGGCCCCGAGCAGGTAGACCTTCTCGTCGAAGCCGCGGTCCTTCTTGCTCAGGTAGTACGCCGCGTCGGCGGCGAAGTACGTCGGGCTGCCGTCGGTGCGGATCAGCACGCGGTCCTTGTCGTCGCCGAAGTCGGTGGTGCGCAACCAGACCGCACCGCCGTCGTCGAAGACGTGCCCCTGCTCACGCAGCCGCTCGACGGCGCGCTCCACGGCCCCGCCCTCGTGGAGCCCCCGCTCGGAGAACCACACGTCGAAGTGCACCCCGAACTCGTCGAGGGTGCGCCGGATCGCCGCGAGCTGCGCCTCGTACCCGAGGTCGCGGGCGACGACGAACGCCGTGTCGGGGTCGAGCTGGAGCAGGTCGGGCCGCAGAGCAAGCACCTCCGCCGCGCGGTCGGCGACGTACTCCCCGGGGTAGCCGTCCTCCGGCGGCTCCTCGCCGCGGGCGCGCGCGAGGACGGACGCGCCGAACTTGTCCATCTGCGCCCCGGCGTCGTTGATGTAGTACTCGGACGCCACCGTCGCCCCGGCCGCGGCGAGGAGGCGGCGCATCGCGTCGCCGAGCGCCGCCCACCGGGTGTGCCCGATGTGGATGGGTCCGGTGGGGTTGGCCGAGATGAACTCGAGGTTGACGACCCGCCCCGACTCGGCGGTGCTGTGGCCGTACGTCGGCCCGGCCACGACGATCGACCGTGCGAGCTCGCCCGCGCTCGCGGCGTCGAGCGTGATGTTGAGGAACCCCGGCCCGGCCACCTCGACCGCCTTGACCCCGGGAACGTCGGCGAGGTGGGCCGCGAGCGCCGTGGCGAGGTCGCGCGGCGGGATGCCGGCGCCCTTGGCGAGCTGGAGGGCGACGTTGGTCGACCAGTCACCGTGGTCGCGGTTGCGCGGTCGCTCGACCCGGACCTCCGCGGGCACCGCGACCGCGAGGTCACCGGCGTCGACGGCGGACTGGAGAGCGGCACGGATCGCGGCCGCGAGCTGTTCGGGCGTCACCCGCGCAAGTCTATGGGCGGCCCCGAGGGCTCCTGCCGGCCTCCGCGAGTCGTGAGACGGCGGCCACGAGGTCGTCCGGGTCGAACGGCTTGGACAGGAAGCCGTCGAAGCCCGCGCCGCTGGCCTCCGGGGCGTCGTGGGTCACCACTGACCCCGTCAGGAGGAGTACCGGCACCGGGTCCAGCCGCGGGTGCGAGCGGATGGCGGCGAT
>CAWERJ010000027.1:0-48828 GCA_963811475.1 uncultured Actinomycetota bacterium | reverse complement strand
GCCCGCGACGCGGTGCCTCGTCATCTTCGTGGCCGTCGACGAGGAGGGCCGGTCGACGCCGGTCCGGCCCTTCGTGCCGCGCACCCTCGGCGAGGAGCTCGAGGAGGGGTGGGCGGCCCGGCGGGCGCAGCTGCGCGCCGAGGTGGAGGCCGCGATGGCCGGGCAGGTCTACACCGCTGCCGGGAGCGCGCCGCGCGTCGTCATGCGCTTCCTCGCCGCCCCGACCGACGTCAACTGGGGCGGCAAGGTGCACGGCGGCATCGTCATGCGGTGGATCGACGAGGCGGCGCACGTGCTGGCGACGCAGTGGACCGGGAGCGCCCAGAACGTCGCGATCTTCACCGGGGGCGTGCGGTTCTACCGGCCGCTGCGGATCGGTCACGTCGTCGAGGTCGAGGCCCGGCTGCTGCACACCGGGCGGACGTCGATGCACGTCGGGGTGCACGTGCGCTCGGGCGACCCGGCGCAGGGGCCCGACGGGATGGAGCTGACGACCTACTGCCGGACCGTCTTCGTGGCGATCGACGAGGAGCGCCGGGCGGTGCCGTGCCCCACGTGGGTGCCGGCCAACGACGAGGACCGGGCCCTGGACGCCCACGCCGTGGAGCTCGTGCAGATCCGCGAGCGCTTCGGCGACTGACCCCAACTTTTTCGCCCGATCCCGCAAGCTTCACCTTCGCACCAGAACCGTTCCGCGGCGATGGTGAAGGTTGTCGCACCGGGCGAGAAAGTTGTGGCGAGTAGCGGAGGGCCTGTGTGGTTGACGATAGTGTGTGAGAGACACTATCGTGTCACTCGTGAGCGTTGACGACGAGGTCGTGTCCGGCCACCTGCAGGAGCTGCGACGCGGCACCGTCGTGCTCGCGTGCCTGGCGATCCTGCGCGCCCCCGGGTACGGCTACGCGCTGCTCGAGACGCTGGACCGTGCCGGCTTCGGCGTCGACGCGAACACGCTGTACCCGTTGCTGCGCCGGCTCGAGAAGCAGGGCCTGCTCGCCTCGCAGTGGAACACCGACGAGTCCCGGCCGCGCAAGTTCTACTCCACCAGCGCCGAGGGCCTGGCCGCTCCTCGCCGCCCTGCGCTCCGACTGGCGCGCCCTCGACGCCGCCATCGCCGACCTGGCCTGACCTGACCCCAGCCGAACCGGCTCCGACCACCGACCGAGAGGACCGAGCGATGACCTCCTCCCTCACCGACCGCTACGTCCTCGCGACGGTGCGCGGCCTCGACGACGAGCAGCGGGTCGAGGTCGAGCGGGAGCTGCGCGCGACGATCGAGGACATGATCGACGGCCGCCTCGAGGCCGGCAGCGCGACCCGCCCGGAGGCCGAGCGAGCCGTGCTGACCGAGCTCGGCGACCCGGTGCGCCTCGCCGCCGGCTACAGCGGGCGCCCCCTGCACCTCATCGGGCCGGGCGTCTACCCCGAGTGGCTCCGCCTCGTCCGGGTGCTGCTCGTCGTCGTCGTGCCGATCTCGGTGATCGGCACCCTCGTGGCGCGGCTCTTCGTCGAGGACCTGGCGACGACGAACGTCGGCTCGCTCGTCGGCAGCAGCATCGCGTTGGCGTTCACCGTGGCCCTCCACGTCGTGTTCTGGACGACCCTCGTCTTCGTCATCCTGGAGCGCACGGGGCACGCGCTCCCTCGACACGTGGACGCCTGAGCAGCTGCCCGACACGAGCGGCACGGGCCGCGTCGGCTTCGGCGAGACCGCGGGAAGCGTGGTCTTCCTCGTCCTCGTGGCACTCGCGCTCGTCTGGCAGCAGACCAGCTCACCGGTGACCAGCGGCGGCGAGTCGGTGCCGGTGCTCGACCCCGCGCTCTGGTCGGGCTGGATCCCGTGGCTGCTGCGTCGTGCTCGCTCGCCGATGCGGTGCTGGCGCCCTGCTCGTCTACCGCCGCGGCCGCTGGCCACACCGGGCTCGCCCTCGCGCAACGTCGCGCTCGACCTCGCCTTCGCCGTGCCGCTGCTCCTGCTGCTGCGGACCGGCAGCCTGTTCAACCCGGCGTTCGTCGAGGTGCTGGTCGAGGGCGGCTGGGCCGACGCCGAGCGCGACCTCAACCTGTCGACGGCCATCGGGGTCGTGGTCGTGCTCGTCTGGAGCGTGGTCGAGACGCTGCGCACCCTGCGCCGCGCCCGCAGGGCCGAGGCGGCCGAGCAGCGGCCTCGTCGCCGGTCAGGCGTAGAGCGCGCCCACGACCTCGCGGAACGCCGCCGTGTGGCGGTCGACGTCGGCCCGGCTGGTGTCGGGACACATGAGCGCCATGTTGTGGAACGGCGTCATGAGGATGCCGCGGTTGCACATCGCGAGGTGCATGTAGGCGTCGATGTCGTCGTCGTGCGCCATCGGCCGACTCCTCGCCGGTGCGCGGGGCCGGCCGGGCGAAGCGGTACTCGGCCCGGGCACCGAGCTGCGAGATCGACCACGGCACGTCGAGCTCGTCGAGGGTCGCCTGCACGCCGGCCGTGAACGCCGTCGCGAGCTCGGTCATGTGGGCGAACGCCTCGGGCGTCAGCACGTCCCGCAGGGTCGCGGCCATCGCGGCGGTCGACAGCGCGTTGCCGGCGAGGGTGCCGCCCACCCCGCCGACGTCGACGATGTCGGCGTCCCCGGCATCCGTGTGCGAGGTGACCGCCGCCGCCACCTCCTCGCTGATGCCGTAGGCGCCCGACGGGATGCCGCCGCCGATCGACTTGCCGATGACGAAGATGTCCGGCTCCAGGCCCCACTCGGTGGTGGCGCCACCCCAGCCGGCCGAGAAGGTGTGCGTCTCGTCGATCATCAGCAGGGCGCCGTAGCTTCGTGGCCAGCTCGCGCAGCCCCTCGAGGAAGCCGGGCTCGGGCAGCACGATGCCGATGTTCGTCAGTGCGGGCTCGGTGAGGATGGCGGCGACGTCACCGTGCGCGAGCTCGCGCTCGACCGAGTCGAGGTCGTTCCACGTCGCCGCGCGGGTCGTGAGGTCGAGCGGTACCGGGGGAGCGACGTTGCCCGGGCGCGACTGCGCCTTGCCGTCCGGCCCGGGCAGCGCGAACGTCTCGTCGACCGAGCCGTGGTAGCAGTAGCCGAACACGAGGACCTTCGGCCGGCCCGTGGCCAGCCGGGCCAGGCGCACCGCCCAGCGGTTCGCGTCGGTCGCCGAGAGCGTGAAGCTCCACAACGGCATCCCGAAGCGGCGGGTCAGCTCGGCGCCCACCTCCTGGGCGTCCTCGCGTGGGCAGCATCGTCGTGATGCCGCCGAGGTCGCCCATCCGGCGCCCGACCGCCTCGACGGTCGCCCGGGGGGAGTGCCCGGCCATCGCGGCCGGTGTCGCCGAGGGCGAAGTCGACGTAGGTGTGCCCGTCGACGTCGGAGACCCGGTTGCCCCGCGCGGAGTCGAGGTAGAGCGGGAAGCCGCCGCTCCACTTGTTCATCCACGTCATCGGCACGCGGCCGAACAGGTTGCTCCCCTGCTCGAAGAGCGCGCGGCTGCGCGGGTGGCGCTCGGTGTAGGTCGCCTGCTCCGCGGCGAGGAGGGACGCGAGGCGGGCACGGTCGGTGTCGGGCATGACCTGAACGCTATCGCTGACGAAGCCGCGCGCAACAGCGCCCTTCCCCCGTCGGATCAGTCGTGCTCGGCCGGTACGGCTTCGGATCCGGAAGCGTGGCGCCGTCCTGGCCCGGCCGCGCCTAGGCTGGTGCGCCATGGCCCGCCAGCGCACTCCCGAGGGACCCCCACCGGCACCGGCGGTGCAGAAGCTGCGCGTCCGCTACGCCAAGCGGGGCCGACTGCGCTTCTCGTCGACCCGTGACTTCGCCCGGGCGCTGGAGCGCGCGCTGCGCCGGGCCGACGTGCCGATGGCCTTCTCCGGCGGCTTCCACCCCCACCCGCTGATCTCCTACGCCAACGCGGCCCCGACCGGCACGGCATCCGAAGCGGAGTACTTCGAGATCCGGGTCACCGAGCGGGTCGACCCCGAGGCGGTGCGAGCGGCCCTCGACGAGGCGCTGCCGGACGGCCTCGACGTCGTCGAGGTCGTCGAGGCCGGCCCGGGCGCGCTCGCGGACCGGCTCGAGGGGAGCGAGTGGCGGATCGTCCTGCGCGGCGTGGACCCCGAGCCCGTCGCGGATGCCGTCGCGAGCTACCTCGCGTGCGAGCGCGCCGAGGCGACGCGCACCTTCAAGACCGGTCCGCGAACCTTCGACACGCGCGGCGCCGTGCTGGACGATGGCGATCCTCGAGGCCGGCGAGGAGGGGTGTGCGATACTTCGGGTGGTCGTGCGGCACACCACACCGTCCGTACGCCCCGACGACATCCTGACCGCACTGCGCGCAGTGACCGGGTTCTCGCCACCGGTCCCACCCCTGGTGACCCGGCTGGCGCAAGGGCCTCTGCTCGACGCAGCTGCTGGGGTGGCCGACCCGTTGGCCGCCGACAAGGACGCCGCCGGCTCCGGATAGGTGCCGCGCCGCCCGCGCGAGCCGCTCCGGGGCAGCAGTCGACTTCCGTACGGGGTGCGCCCCGGACGATCCGATCGCACCACGCGGTCGACGAGGAGCCGGTCCGCACGGACCGACCCCGGTGTGGTCGCCGCCACGTGGGTGACGAAAGGGGCCGTCATGGCTTCCGAGAACGATCCCACCACCCCCGAGCAGCAGCCGGCCGAGAAGCCGAAGCGCCGCCGGGCGACGAAGAAGGCCGCGGCTGCCGTGGCCACTCCGACGGATGCCGTCGCGGCACCGGGCGGCGACGAGGCCCCCTCCGGCGCCGACGTGGTCGAGGCCCAGGCCGACGCCGGGCTCGAGCCGGCCGACGAGGGTCTGGCCGAGGCCCTCGCCCCGGCGAAGCCGGCGCGCAAGCGCGCGGCAAAGAAGGCCACCCGCAAGAAGGCGGCCAAGACATCCGCCGCGGACGAGCGCAGAATCCGCCGGGCGAGCTCGAGCTGCCCGCGCCGGCGCCGGCGCCGGAGGAGGCGACGGCCCCGACCCGGTCGTGGACGCAGAAGCCGACGACGAAGCGGACGACGCCGACGAGGCAGCCGTCGCGCAGGTGCCGAGCTTCGGCCTGGTCTTCCAGGCGCCCGAACCGGTGGCCCCACGCCGGCGCCGGGCGACCGCGCCGGCCCAGGCGCCGGCCGAGCGGCCCGACGACGACGAGGATGCCGGCACGCCGCCGGCCGCGCCCGCCCCGTCCGCCGCCGAGGGCGAGGCAGAGGGAGCCGCGCCCCAGGACGAGCGGGGTGGCGAGGAGGAGCCGGGCTCGGACGACGGTGACGGGGGCTCCCGCCGCCGCCGGCGCGGCGGCCGAGGACGCCGTGGCCGCGGCCAGGGCGACGACGACAAGGGCGGGACGGCATCCGCGGACGACTCGCCCGGCGGCGAGGAGGCCGGCGACTCCGGCCCCGCCGACGCCGGCGAGCCGCCGACGACGGTGACTCGGGCTCGACCCGCCGCCGCCGGCGCCGCCGCCGTGGCGCGGGCTCCGGCGAGGGCGACAGCGACGACCCGCCCGGCACCACCACCCGGGTGCGCGAGCCGCGCTCGCAGCGCGACGAGCCGACCGCGGTCAAGGGCTCGACCCGCCTCGAGGCCAAGAAGCAGCGCCGCCGCGAGGGCCGCGAGGCCGGGCGCCGCCGCACGATCATCACCGAGGCCGAGTTCCTCGCCCGCCGCGAGAGCGTCGAGCGCGTCATGGTCGTGCGCGGCCGCGGCGACCGCACCCAGATCGGCGTGCTCGAGGACGGCGTGCTCGTCGAGCACTACGTCTCGCGCGAGACCACGGCCTCGATGGCCGGCAACGTCTACCTCGGCCGGGTACAGAACGTCCTGCCCTCGATGGAGGCCGCGTTCGTCGACATCGGCAAGGGCCGCAACGCGGTGCTGTACGCCGGCGAGGTCAACTGGGACGCCGCCGGCCTCGAGGGCGGCCAGGCCCGCCGCATCGAGAACGCGCTGAGCTCGGGCGACACCGTGCTGACCCAGGTGACCAAGGACCCGATCGGCCACAAGGGCGCCCGGCTCACCTCCCAGATCAGCCTGCCCGGCCGCTACCTCGTCTACGTGCCCGAGGGCCAGATGACGGGCATCTCGCGCAAGCTGCCCGACACCGAGCGGGCCCGCCTCAAGGCGATCCTCAAGGAGGTCGTGCCCGACTCCGCGGGCGTCATCGTGCGCACCGCCGCCGAGGGCGCCTCGGAGGAGGAGCTGCGCGCCGACGTCGAGCGGCTCACGAAGATCTGGGACAAGATCAAGGCCCGGGCCGAGTCGGCCGGCGCGAAGAAGGCGGGCAGCGGTGGGGCGCCGGCGCTGCTGCACGGCGAGCCCGACCTCACCGTGCGCGTCATCCGCGACGTCTTCACCGAGGACTTCACCTCGCTCGTCGTCTCCGGCGACAAGGCCTGGAACGAGGTCAGCCAGTACGTCGAGGACGTCGCGCCCGACCTCGCCCCGCGCCTGAAGCGCTGGACCGCCGAGGAGGACGTCTTCGCCGCCCACCGCATCGACGAGTCGCTCGCCAAGGCGATGGACCGCAAGGTGTGGCTGCCCTCCGGCGGCTCGCTGGTCATCGACCGCACCGAGGCGATGACCGTCGTCGACGTCAACACCGGCAAGTTCGTCGGCTCCGGGGGCAACCTCGAGGAGACCGTCACGAAGAACAACCTCGAGGCGGCCGAGGAGATCGTGCGCCAGCTGCGGCTGCGCGACATCGGCGGCATCATCGTCATCGACTTCATCGACATGGTGCTCGAGTCCAACCGCGACCTCGTCGTCCGCCGCCTGCTGGAGTGCCTGGGACGCGACCGCACCAAGCACCAGGTCGCGGAGGTCACCTCGCTCGGCCTCGTGCAGATGACCCGCAAGCGGGTCGGGTCGGGCCTCATCGAGGTCTTCTCCGAGCCGTGCGAGCACTGCGGCGGGCGCGGCATCGTCGTGCACACCGAGCCGATCGACCGGGGCGGCGCGTCCGACTCCGGCGGCCAGGGCGGCCAGGCCGGCTCGCGCAGCGGGAGCCGCGGGCGACGCAGCTCGGGCGGCACCGGGTCGGGCTCCGGCTCCGCCTCGGGGTCCGGGGGCGACCAGGCACCGGTCGAGGAGCCGCGCACGCCGTCCGGGCCGACGGCCGCGCAGATCGCCGCGGCGGCGCACGCTGCGGCGATGCGCAAGGCCGAGGCTCCGGCGGGGACCGCGGGCGACGCGGGGGTCGACGTCCCCGACGTCGGCGCCACCGAGCCTGCCGCGCAACAGCCCGGTGGGCCTGATGACGTGCAGCCGGCCGCGGTCGAGCTGGACGGCGTGGAGATGGATGCCGTGGAGCCGGTCGTCGTGGACCGTGAGACGATCGAGCCGCTCGTCGTCGCGACGATCGACGTCGAGGCACCGGTCGTCGAGACGCCACCGGAGGCCGTCCCGGTGTCCGAGCCCGGAGCCCGAGCCCGAGCCCGTCGCCGCGCCGCCGGGGGGCCGCCGCAAGCGCGGTCGCGTCGTCGCGCCGGCCGGCCCCCCGCGGCCGTTCGGCGGAGAGGGCCCGGTGGAGCCGCCGCCCGTCTGAGCCGACGCCCCGAGGCCGGCGCCGGCCGAATTTGGAGGGGCACCGGACGCCCCGGTAGTCTGGGCGGTCGGTGCGTCCACCGAGCTGATGTCCCGTGTCGTCCACGGGGTCGCGATCGGCCGGTCCCAGGAGATGTGCCCGTAGCGAAAGTGAGTACGACTGTGTACGCGATTGTGCGCGCAGGTGGTCGCCAGGAGAAGGTCTCCGTCGGCGACGTCCTGCTCATCGACAAGATCGGCCAGGCCGGCGACGAGGTCCAGCTGCAGCCGCTGCTCGTCGTCGACGGGGGCACCGTGACGAGCGACGCGGGCAAGCTCGCGAAGGTCAAGGTGACGGCCGAGGTCGTCAAGGCCGCGAAGGGCCCCAAGATCACGATCCTCAAGTACAAGAACAAGACCGGCTACCGCAAGCGCCAGGGCCACCGCCAGCCGCTCACGCAGGTCAAGATCACGGCGATCGACGCCTGACCGCCCCTCGGAACTCACGCAAGGACTACTGACATGGCACACAAGAAGGGTGCGTCCTCGACCCGCAACGGTCGCGACAGCAACGCCCAGTACCTCGGCGTCAAGCGCTTCGGCGGCCAGGCCGTCAAGGCCGGCGAGATCCTCGTCCGCCAGCGCGGGACCCACTTCCACCCCGGTGACGGCGTCGGCCGTGGCGGCGACGACACGCTGTTCGCGCTCGTCGCGGGAGCGGTGAAGTTCGGCTCCAAGCGCGGACGCAAGACCGTCAACATCGTCCCGGCGGCGACCGCTGCCGCGGAGTGACACCGGCGCCGGGTGCCTGCCATCCGGCATCTGACCACGTCGTGAGGGGCGGGCCCGTGGTGGCCCGCCCCTTCCGGCATCCCAGCGAACGACCGAGCAGAGGAGCGCAGGCATGACGACCTTCGTCGACCGCGTGGTGCTGCACGTCGCCGCCGGGAACGGTGGCCACGGCGTGGCCTCGGTCAAGCGCGAGAAGTTCAAGCCGCTCGGCGGTCCCGACGGCGGGAACGGCGGCAAGGGCGGCTCGGTCGTCCTCGCCGTGGACCCCCAGGCGACCACGCTGCTCGACTACCACCACACGCCGCACCGGCGCGCCGCCAACGGCCGGCCGGGGGCCGGGGACGAGCGCAACGGTGCCGACGGCGGCGACCTCGTCCTCCGGGTGCCCGAGGGCACCGTCGTCAAGGGGGCCGACGGCGCGGTCCTCGCCGACCTCGTCGGCCACGACACGACCTTCGTCGTCGCGCGCGGGGGCCGCGGTGGCCTCGGCAACAAGGCGCTCGCGAGCCCGCGGCGCAAGGCGCCGGGCTTCGCGCTGCTCGGCGAGCCGGGGGAGTCGCTCGACATCGTGCTCGAGCTGAAGTCCCTCGCCGACGTCGCGCTCATCGGCTTCCCCAGCGCGGGCAAGTCCTCGCTCGTGTCGGTGCTGTCCGCGGCCCGGCCGAAGATCGCCGACTACCCCTTCACGACGCTCGTGCCCAACCTCGGGGTGGTCACCGCGGGCTCGCAGCGCTACACGATCGCCGACGTGCCCGGGCTCATCCCCGGCGCGAGCGAGGGCAAGGGCCTGGGCCTGGAGTTCCTGCGCCACGTCGAGCGGTGCTCCGTGCTCGTGCACGTCGTCGACTGCGCGACCCTCGAGCCGGGCCGTGACCCGATGACCGACCTCGACGTCATCGAGGACGAGCTGGCCGCCTACGTCCCCGACGACTCGCTGGGCGGGCGGCCGCTGTCCGAGCGCACCCGCGTCGTCGTGCTCAACAAGGCCGACGTCCCCGAGGCGCGCGAGCTGGCCGAGATGGTCAAGCCGATGCTCGAGGAGAAGGGCCTCGAGGTGCACGTCGTCTCGGCGGTCGCGCACACCGGGCTCCGGGACCTCGGCTTCGCCCTTGCGCGGCACGTCACCGCGGCCCGGGCCGAGATCGAGTCGCGGGTCGTCGACCGGCCGCGGGTCGTCGTGCGCCCGGTGGCGGTCGACGACACGGGATTCCTCGTCCGCCGCGAGAACACCCCCGAGGGCGAGGTGTTCCGGGTGCTCGGCGAGCGTCCGCGGCGCTGGATCAACCAGACCGACTTCTCCAACGACGAGGCCGTCGGCTACCTCGCCGACCGGCTGAGCCGGCTCGGGGTCGAGGACGCCCTGCTCAAGGCCGGTGCCGTCTCCGGCTCCACCGTGCTCATCGGCCCCGAGGACAACGCGGTCGTCTTCGACTGGGAGCCGACGATGTCGGCCGGGGCCGAGCTGCTCGGCGGCCCCCGCGGCAGCGACGTCCGGCTCGAGGCCGAGGGCGGCCGCAAGACCCGCGACGAGCGTCGCGCTCACTTCCACGCCCGCAAGGACGCCCAGACCGCCGCTCGCGACGAGCTGGCGCAGGAGCGCCGCGCCGGTCACTGGTCGTCCGTGGGGGACGAGGACTGATCGGGATGCCGGGAAGCGCCGAGCGCCTTCGGCGCACCGTGGGCGAGGGCCAGCGCCTCGTCGTCAAGGTCGGGTCGTCCTCGCTGACGAGCTCGGACGGGGGGCACCTCGACCTCGGCGCGCTCGGCGCCCTCGTCGACGCGCTCGCGGGGCGCCGGCGCGACGGCCGGCAGGTGGTGCTCGTCTCGTCCGGCGCCATCGCCGCCGGGATCGGGCCGCTCGGGCTGCCGCGCCGCCCGTCCGACCTCGCGACCCAGCAGGCGGCGGCGTCGGTGGGACAGGGCGCCCTCGTCGCGGCGTACCAGGCGGCCTTCTCGGCGCACGGGCTCACCGTCGGCCAGGTGCTGCTCACCGCCGACGACGTCACCCGGCGCACCCACTACACCAACGCCCGGCGCACCCTCGAGCGGCTGCTCGAGCTCGGCATCGTGCCGATCGTCAACGAGAACGACACTGTTGCGACGCAAGAGATCCGGTTCGGCGACAACGACCGGCTGGCGGCCCTCGTGTCCGACCTCGTCGGCGCCGACGGCCTCGTCCTGCTCACGGACGTCGACGCGCTGTACGACGGGCCGCCCTCGAAGGCCTCGTCGAGCCGGGTGCCCTTCGTCGCGACCCCGGCCGACCTCGACGCCGTGACGATCGGGGGCACGGGGTCCTCCGTCGGCAGCGGGGGGATGGTCACGAAGGTGGAGGCGGCCGGCATCACGGGGGCGGCCGGCATCCCGACGATCCTCACCCGGCTCCCGGACCTCGCGGCGGCCCTGGCCGGCGGCGACGTCGGGACCGTCTTCGCCCCCGCCGCGGCGACGCGGGGGTCACGCAAGCGGTGGCTCGCCCACGCCACGACGGCGCGCGGGCGGCTCCTCCTCGACGAGGGGGCCGTGACCGCCGTGACCCAGCGTCGGACGTCGCTGCTCCCGGCGGGGATCACCGGGGTCGAGGGCGGCTTCGCGGCGGGCGACCCCGTCGACGTGTGCGCCCCCGACGGGCGGGTCATCGCCCGCGGCCTGGTCAACTACGCCGCCACGGAGCTGCCGCAGCTGCTCGGCCGCTCGACGCGCGACCTGGCCCGCGAGCTCGGCCCGGCCTACGAGCGCGAGGTCATCCACCGCGACGACCTCGTGGTCCTCTGACCCCCGCCCGGCGTCCCAACTTTCCCGCCCCATCCCGCAACCTTCAGCTCGACCCCACATCGGTGGGGCTGTCGAGGTGAAGGTTCCGGGGCGGAGCCGGCGCCCTGGTCAGCGGATCCGTTCGACCTCGAACTGCATCCGGGGGTGCGCGAGCGACTCCTGGCTCTGCACGAGCTGCAGCTCCCGGCGACCGGACGCGTGGGTGCGCTCGAGGAGGTCGAACACGCTCGACACGGTGCGCCCGAGGGCGACCCCGGCATCCCCGCTGTCGAGCAGGTGGGCGGTGAAGAGCGCGGCGGTGACGTCGCCGGAACCGTTGGCCTTCATCGGCAGCTGCGGGGTCTGCACGATCCACGCACCGTCGCCGTGTACGGCGAGCATCTCGATGGTGCCCTCGGGACGGTCGGGGCGCAGCACGCTCGTGACGAGCACGGTGCCCGGACCCATCGCGCGGGCCAGCTCGACCGAGTCGAGGGTGGAGTCGAGGTCGCCCGGGTCGGTCTCGGTGAGGAAGCCGAGCTCGAACTGGTTGGGGGTGATGAGGTCGGCCCGCGGGACGACGCGCTCGCGCAGCAGCACCGGGATCGCGGGGTGGACGAAGCAGCCGGATGCCGCGTTGCCCATGACCGGGTCGCAGGCATAGACCGCGGACGGGTTGGCGGCCTTGGTGCGGGCGACGGCGTCGAGGATGACCTCGCCGATCTGCTCGCCGCCCTGGTAGCCCGAGAGCACGGCATCGACCTCGGGCAGGGCGCCGCGCTCCTCGATGCCGGTGACGACCTCGCGCACGTCGTCGGGCTGCATGAGCGGGCCGCGCCAGGCGCCGTACCCGGTGTGGTTCGAGAAGTGGACGGTGTGGACGGGCCAGACCTCGACGCCGAGCCGCTGGAGCGGGAACACCGCGGCCGAGTTGCCGACGTGGCCGTAGGCGACCGAGGACTGGATGGACAGGATCGTCGTCACCGGCCCATCCTCGCACCCGGACCAGGCCGCCCCGGCCCCGGCAGGTGCCTCCTCGCGCCCCCTATCGGATGCTTCCCCACGGCGAGCAAGTTTGACATTTGCTCGCCGGGGAGGTGCGTCCAATAGGGAGCCGAACACGACATCTCCCGAGCCGGCTCCCGCCCGGCGCCGAGCACCGCACCGCGCCCACGACGCGGCCGGCCCGCCACCGAATCCGCCACCCGGCATACCCTTGTGGGCATGGCTGACCGCACCTCCGGGATCGACCCCCAGGACGTCGAGCGGGTGCGCGGGCTCGCCGAGGCGGCGCGCACCGCCGCACGACGGCTCGCCCTGCTCTCGCGCGCCGAGAAGGACGCCGCCCTGCGCACGCTCGCCGACGCCCTCGACGCCGCGACCGACACGATCGTCGCCGCGAACGAGCGCGACCTCGCCCGGGGGCGCGAGACGGGGATGCCGCAGAGCCTCCAGGACCGCCTCCGCCTCGACGGCCGCGCGCGTCGCCGCCGTCGCCGACGCCCTGCGCGACATCGCCGCCCTGCCCGACCCGGTCGGCGAGGTCGTCCGTGGCTCCACCCTCGCCAACGGCCTCGAGATCCGGCAGGTCCGCGTCCCCATGGGGGTCGTCGGGATGATCTACGAGGCCCGCCCCAACGTCACCGTCGACGCCGCCGGCCTCGGCCTGAAGTCCGGCAACGCCGTCATCCTGCGTGGCGGGAGCGCCGCCGCCGAGACCAACCGCGCCACGGTCGGCGTGCTGCGGACCTCCCTCGGCGAGCAAGGACTGCCGCCGGATGCCGTCGCGCTCCTCGAGGGCGGACACGGCGCCGTGCGCGCCCTGATGACCGCCCGCGGGCTCGTCGACCTGCTCATCCCGCGCGGCGGAGCCGACCTGATCCGCACGGTCGTCACCGAGTCGACGGTTCCCGTCATCGAGACGGGTGTCGGCAACTGCCACGTGTACGTCGACGCCGCGGCCGACCTCGACAAGGCCCTCGCCATCGCGGTGAACTCCAAGACCCAGCGGCCGAGCGTGTGCAACGCGGCCGAGTCCCTCCTCGTGCACCGCGCCGTCGCCTCGCGCTTCCTGCCCAAGGCACTCGCGGCCCTGGCCGGCGAGGGGGTCACCCTCCACACCGACGCCGCTGCCGGAGCCGAGGCGAGTGCGGCCGGGGTGGCGCACGATGACGTCACCGACGAGCAGTTCGCCACGGAGTTCCACGGCCTCGAGATGTCGGTCGGCGTCGTCGACGACCTCGACGCCGCGCTCGAGCACGTCCGGCGCTACGGCTCCGGCCACACCGAGGCCATCGTCACCGAGGACCGCGCCGCCGCCCGCCGCTTCACCGCCGAGGTCGACGCCGCCGTCGTCATGGTCAACGCGAGCACCCGGTTCACGGACGGTGGCGAGTTCGGCTTCGGCGCCGAGATCGGCATCTCGACCCAGAAGCTCCACGCCCGCGGGCCGATGGCCCTGCCCGAGCTGACGACCACCAAGTGGGTCGTCGAGGGCGACGGTCAGATCCGCGTCTGAGGCTCCCTGCCCTGTCCGGGCACGTCGGCCGCGGACTCGAGCGAGTCGTGGGCGACGAAGTACGGGGGCCGCCCCTGCAGCACGGTGTACGTGCGACCGACGTACTCGCCGAGGATGCCGAGCGCGAGCAGCTGCACCGCCCCCATCGCCGCGACGATGACGACCGTGGACGTCCACCCGGGCAGGGTGTTGCCGAGCAGCATCGACACGAGCGCGAAGACGAGCACGCCGAGGGCGGCCACTCCGCCGAGCAGCCCGAGCCACGTCGCGAAGCGCAGAGGCGCGATGGAGAACCCCGTGACGCTGTCGACCGAGAGCCGGACCATCTTGCCCAGGGGGTACTTCGAGCGTCCCGCGGCGCGTGAGGCACGCACGTAGCCCACCGATGCGCTGGGGAACCCGAGGGCCGGCACGACGAGGCGCAGCACCCGGTTGTGCTCCGGCAGGGCGTTGACGGCATCCACCGTCGCCCTCGACATGAGGCGGAAGTCCCCCGCGTCGACGTGGGCGTCGACCTCGGACAGCGCGCGGATCGAGCGGTAGAACACCCGGGCACTCAGCCGCTTGAAGGCGGTGTCGGTCGTGCGGTCCTCCCGCACGCCGTAGACGACGTCGACGTCCTGGCCG
Source organism: uncultured Actinomycetota bacterium (assembly GCA_963811475.1). Classification (GTDB taxonomy): domain Bacteria; phylum Actinomycetota; class Actinomycetes; order Actinomycetales; family Dermatophilaceae; genus Fodinibacter. The sequence continues at coordinate 34,629 of CAWERJ010000027.1, read as the reverse complement.
CGCGCGACGGCCAGCATCTCGCCGATGACCTCGGGCGGGTCCTGCAGGTCGGCGTCGATGGTCGCGACCCAGCGCCCGCGGGCCCGGGCCAGCCCGGCCGAGATCGCCGCCTGGTGCCCGGCGTTCGCCCGCAGCCGCACGACGCGCACCTGCGGCCACGCGTGGCGGATCCGCTGGAGCAGCACCGGCGTGCCGTCGGTCGAGCCGTCGTCGACGCAGAGCACCTCGTAGGTCACGCCCCACCCGTCGGCCACCGGGCGCAGCCGCTCGACGAGGAGGGGGAGCACGTCCTCCTCGTCGTAGACCGGGACGACGACGGTGAGGTCGAGACCGCGAGGGGCATCGACCGGCGGCTGCGACATGGCCCAAGGGTAGATCGCCCGGCCCCGGCAGCCGCCGGCCACGGACGAGACCGCAGCAGCCGAGGGCCCCCGAGCATGAGATCGGGGGCCCTCCGCTGCCGGCCTGGGCCGACGTGTCCAGCCGGTCGAACCACATCAGGTCTGCCACGCGACGGTGGCGCCGCCCCCGGAGGGACGGGCTCCGACTCAGGCCGTCGGCCGCGGCACCCCGCGCCGTCGCGCGCGTCGTGCAGGCCCCTCGCAGGGCCAGCACCCCCGGCCGGCGAGCCGGCTCGGAAGCGGTGTGCCGTTATCCGTACGACCTGCCCCCTCGGCCCGTTCCGCCGGCCTGTCCGGCGGGTCGATCCCGGGAGGGCTTGGTCAATGTCTAGACCTGAAATACCGTGCCGCGCAAGCACATCCGGGAGAAATGATGTGGTAGCGAAAAGTCGCCCGGCTCGTCCACAGCCCGTATGCGCGACGTACCCGTTCGTGCACAGGGCTGTGGACGACTTCGGTGGACAGCCGAGGCGCTACGCTGGCCGCATGTCGATGACCGTCACCCTCGCCACCGCCGAGGAGGCCCTCCGCGAGCTACCGCTGCCCCCGTGGACCTACGGCGCCATGGCCCTGGCCGGCTTCGCGTTCCTCCTCGCAGTCACGTGGTCCTTCCGGGGCACCGCGCAGAAGTACGCCCGCCCCGACCTCGAGGGCGAGCGCCACGACGCCACCGCGACCGGGCCGGCGAACCCCGGCACCGGCCCCACGACCGCCGACGAGGACTCCCCGCACTGGCCCGAGCACCCCGCGCACCACTGAGCGACCCACGCATGCGGCTGGGGGTGATGGGTGGGACCTTCGACCCGATCCACCACGGTCACCTCGTCGCCGCCTCCGAGGTCCAGGCGCTCCTGTGCCTCGACGAGGTCGTCTTCGTCCCGACCAACGAGCCGTGGCAGAAGGAGGGGCGTGAGGTCGCTCCCGCCGAGCACCGGTACCTCATGGCGGTGGTCGCGACGGCATCCAATCCCCGCTTCACCGTCTCGCGCGTCGACATCGACCGTGGCGGCCCGACGTTCACCATCGACACCCTGCGCGACCTGCACGCCCAACGGCCCGATGCCGAGCTGTTCTTCATCACCGGCGCCGACGCCCTCGCCCAGATCCTGTCGTGGAAGGACGCCGACGAGCTGTGGGGCCTGGCGCACTTCATCGGCGTGACCCGCCCCGGCTACGAGCTCTCCGAGTCCGGGCTGCCGGCGGAGCGGGTCGACCTCCAGGAGGTGCCGGCCATGGCGATCAGCTCCACCGACTGCCGCGACCGGGTGCGGGCGCAGGAGCCGATCTGGTACCTCGTCCCCGACGGCGTGGTCCAGTACATCTCCAAGCACCACCTGTATGCGGCGCCGGCACCCGCCGCGGCCCACGCACCATCCCGAGGAGCACCGTGACCGCAACCGACCGAGCGCAGGAGCTGGCGAGGGCGGCGGCGACCGCCGCCGCCGCCAAGCTCGCGACGACCATCACCGGCATCGACGTCTCCGAGCAGCTCGCGCTGACCGACGTCTTCGTCATCGTCTCGGCCGAGTCCGAGCGGCAGGTGGGGTCGATCGTCGACGAGGTCGAGGACGTCCTGCGCGACATGGGCGTCAAGCCGGTGCGCCGCGAGGGCCAGCGTGAGGGGCGGTGGGTCCTCATCGACTTCGTCGACATCGTCGTCCACGTGCAGCACGACGAGGAGCGCTCCTTCTACGAGCTCGAGCGGCTCTGGAAGGACTGCCCGAGCATCGACCTCGGCGTCGTCGGCACCGAGCAGGGCGGTCGGTGACCGGTCACCCACCCACGGGTGGCCGGCGCCGGGTCGTCGTCCTCCGCCACGGGGAGACCACCCACAACGCCGACGGCATCTGGCAGGGCCAGCTCGACGCGCCGCTCTCCGAGCTGGGGGTGCGTCAGGCGGATGCCGTCGGGCCGGCCATCGCCGCCCTCTCGCCCGACCGGGTGGTCTCCTCCGACCTGAGCCGGGCGCGGCGGACGGCCGAGAGCGTGGGGCGCGCCTGCGGCATCCCGGTCGAGCTCGACCCGCGGTTCCGCGAGATCCACGCCGGAGCATGGCAGGGCCTGACGTCCGAGGAGGTGGCCGACGGCTGGCCGGCCGAGCGGGAGGCGCTGCGGCGAGGGGTGGACCTGCGCCGTGGTGGCGACGGCGAGTCCATGGCCGACGTGTTCGCGCGGGTCGCCGAGGGGCTCGAGGAGGCCCTCGCCGCCCTGGCACCCGAGGGGTGCCTCGTCGTCTCCACGCACGGTGGGTCGGGCCGCGCCGCCGTCAGCTGGCTGCTCGGCATCGACCTCGAGCTCGCCTGGCGGGTGCTCGGCGGACTCGGCAACTGCCACTGGGCCGAGCTGCGCGAGGGGGAGGCCGGATGGCGCCTCCAGACGTGGAACGCCACGTCCGGGGAGGGCTCCCAGGGCGGGTCGTCGCCGCCCTGAGGGCGATTTGGTCGGGTCCGGGGGGTCATGGGTAGACTCACCGACGCCCCTGCGGGGGTACCCACCCGGGGCTGTAGCGCAGTTGGTAGCGCACCTCCATGGCATGGAGGGGGTCAGGGGTTCGAATCCCCTCAGCTCCACCGATCGTGAAGGGCCGGACGTCTCCGTCCGGCCCTTCGGCGTCGAGGCGGCGGGCGCCCGGGGCGTACGGTGGACTGGTGTTCTGGGTGCACTCGCGTGCCGTGGGCGCGGTGTTCGACGACATCGTGGCGTTCTTCCGGCCCACGTACTCGCACGTGCGCGAGGAGAAGCAGCGGCTCGAGCTGACCCGCGAAGAAGATGGCGACGCCGCGCCGCCGCTGCGCCTCGGAAGTGCCGAGGTGCGGCTCCGCGTGCCGGAGGGCTACGAGCCGCCGAACGGTCCCCGCCGCCACGACCCGCCCCGCGACTCCCAGGGGCTCGTCGTCTGAGCCGGTGCGGCGGCGCGGGGACGCTTCTCGCCCGTCAGCGCGGCCAGACGCCGCTGGTGCCCCGCCGGTGGCTGCCGAGCACGTGCGTGTCGACGATGCCGACGGCTTCCATGAGGGCGTACATCGTCGTCGGCCCGACGAAGACGAAGCCCTTGCGCTTGAGCGCCCGGGACAGGGCGACCGACTCGCCCGACGTGGTCGGCACCTCGGTGGCGTCCACGGGGCGGGGGGTGTCGGCCGGCCGGAACGACCAGACGAACGACGCGAGGTCACCCTCCGGGTCCTCGCGCAGGGCCAGCGTCGCCCGGGCGTTGGTGACCGTCGCGGCCACCTTGGCGCGGTTGCGGACGATCCCGGCATCCGCGAGGAGCCGCTCGACGTCGGCCTCCCCGTAGTCGGCGACGACCTCCGGGTCGAACCCGTGGAACGCGGCGCGGAAGGCAGGCCGCTTGCGCAGGATCGTCGCCCACGACAGCCCCGACTGGAACGCCTCGAGGGAGAGCCGCTCGAACATCCCGCGCTCGTCGCGCACCGGCATCCCCCACTCGGTGTCGTAGTACTCGCGCAGCAGGGGGTCGACCGAGGCCCAGAACGGGCGGGCCAGCCCGTCGGCGCCGACGACGAGGCCCGAGCCGGCCACGGCTCAGGCGGCGGTGGCGGTCAGTGCAGCGCGCACGTCGTCGGCGAGGTCGGCCGGCTCCGTGTTCGGCGCGTACCGCTCGATCACGCCGCCGTCGCGGCCGACGAGGAACTTCGTGAAGTTCCACTTGATCCGGTCGCCGAGCAGGCCGCCCTTCTCGCCCTTGAGCCACGTGAACAGCGGGTGGGCGTCGGCGCCGTTGACGTCGACCTTGGCGAACATCGGGAAGGTGACGCCGTAGTTGACCTTGCAGAACTCCTCGATCTCGGCCTCGGTGCCGGACTCCTGGCGCCCGAACTGGTTGCAGGGGAAGCCGAGCACGACGAAGCCCTGGTCGCGCAGCTCCTGGTAGAGCGCCTCCAGCCCTTCGTACTGGGGCGTGAACCCGCACGCGCTGGCGGTGTTGACGACGAGGACGACCTTGCCGGCGTACTCGGCGAGGCGGCGCTCCTCGCCGGCGAGGGTCGTGGCGGTGAAGTCGGAGAGGGTGGTCATGCGCGTCATCGTTTCACGGCAGGGCCGCGTCGGCGCACCGCGGGCCCGTCGCCGCATCGCGCCGGCATAGCCTGTGGCCGTGCCCACCCGGACCACCTCCGCCTCGGCCGGACCGGCCGGCCCGGGCGTGCCGGCACCGGCCACGCCGGCACCGACCGCGACGGCACCGACCGCGACGGCACCGACCGCGTCGCCAGTGCCTGCGGTGCGGGCACTCGACGTCGACGTGCTCGTGGTCGGGGCCGGCATCTCCGGTGTCGACGCCGCGTGCCGCCTCGCCAAGCACTGTCCGGACACCGCGTGGGCCGTGCTCGAGTCGCGCGGGGCCATCGGCGGGACGTGGGACCTGTTCCGCTATCCCGGCATCCGGTCGGACTCGGACATGTTCACGCTCGGGTTCCCGTTCCGGCCGTGGACGGGGTCCGGCGCCATCGCCGGCGGCGAGGAGATCCGGGCCTACGTCGAAGAGACCGCCCGCGAGCTCCGGATCACCGAGCGCATCCACCTGAACCAGCGGGTCGAGCGGCTCGAGTGGTCCTCGTCGGACCGGCGCTGGTCGGTGACGGCCAGCACCCCGCGGGGCACGGTGACCCACACCGCCCGGTTCGTCTACCTCGCGACGGGCTACTTCGCGTACGAGTCGGGGCACGTCGTGCAGTTCCCGGGCCAGGGCGACTTCGCCGGGGAGGTCGTGCACCCGCAGCACTGGCCGGAGGGGATGCCGGTCGCGGACCGCCGGGTGGTCGTCATCGGCAGCGGGGCGACGGCCATCACCCTGCTGCCGGCGCTCGTCGAGCAGGGGGCCGCCCACGTGACGATGCTCCAGCGCAGCCCCAGCTACGTGGCGGCGCTGCCCGGCCGCGACGCCGTGGCCGCCGGTCTGCACCGCGTGCTGCCGTCGCGCGCCGCGCACCGGGTGGTGCGGGGCAAGAACATCGTGCTCTCCACGATCGGCTACCGGGCACTGCGCAGGTTCCCGCAGGCGGGTCGCCGGATGCTGCGCCGCCGAGCGGTGGGACGGCTGCCCGAGGGCTACCCGGTGGACACCCACTTCGCGCCTCGCTACGACCCGTGGGACCAGCGCCTGTGCGTCGCCTCGGACGGTGACCTCTTCGACGTCATCGCCGACGGACGGGCCGAGGTCGTCACCGACACCATCGAGCGGTTCGAGCGCGACGGCATCCGGACCTCGTCGGGGGAGCTGCTGCCCGCGGACCTCGTCGTCACGGCGACCGGCCTGCGGATGGAGCTCGGGGGAGGGGCCGAGGTCGTCGTCGACGGCGAGGTCGTCGACGCGTCGAGGGCGCACGTGTACAAGGGGCTGATGCTCTCGGACGTGCCGAACCTCGCTCTCGCCGTGGGGTACACGAACGCGAGCTGGACGCTGCGGGCGGACCTGTCGGCGCGGTGGTTCTGCTCGCTGGTGCGGTACCTCGACCGTCACGGGCTGGCCGTGGCCACGCCGCGGTACGACGAGCCGGACGCTGATGGCGACGGGGAACGGCCGCTGCTCGACCTGACGTCGGGGTACGTGCGGCGGGCGGCGGACATCCTGCCGCGCCAAGGGCGCGAGAGGCCGTGGCGCGTGGTGCAGAGCTACCTCTACGACCTGGCCGTCATGCGGCTCGGCCGGATCGACGACGGGCACCTCGAGCTCAGGTGAGCTCCGCGGGGTGGCGACGAGCGGCATCAGCTCTCGCTCCGCGGTCGGGCGGGCGGTCGGCCGGCGGTTCGCCCACCTACGGTCGGCGGAGGTGGAAGGGTGGGGCCATGCCCGACGCGCCACCCGCTCCCGACGCCGAGCGCGCACTCGACCGCAAGCTGCAGCGGATCCTCGCGGGGGAGTACACGCCGGACGACTTCGTCGTCGCCGACGCCAAGGACGCCGACATGGCGTTCGGGCTGATGGCCGGTGGCCCGGTCGCCCGCGACCCCGCCGCCGGCAGCCGTCCGGGCGTGCACCGCACCAGAGCCTCCTACCTCGACGCCATGCGCGCCGAGGTCGCCGCCGGAGCGGTCGACGTCCTGCTCACCTCCGCGAGCAACGGCGAGCGCCTCGCCGGCGAGGGCGCCCTGGGCGACGAGGTGACGCTCGCCGTGCGCGCCAACGACACCACCGACATCTGGTCCTCGCGCGGGTCGGTCTACCCCTCCCGGCTCTCGCGGCCGTTCCGCACCGCCCACCTCCCCACTGTGCGGCGGTTCTGCGACCTCGTCCTGTACTCCGTCACGCTCAACAACGACGTCGACCACGACCTCGCGACCCTCACCGCCTACCGCGAGTTCCGGCTCGAGGCGGCGGACCTCGGCCTGCGCCACTTCCTCGAGGTCTTCAACCCCAACGCCCCGGTCGGCCTCACCGCCGACGACCTCCCCGCGTTCGTCAACGACTCCATCGTCCGGCTGCTCGCCGGCGTCACCGCCGCCCACCGCCCGGTCTTCCTCAAGATGGCCTACAACGGCCGGGATGCCGTGGCCGAGCTCGTCGAGCACGACCCCTCCGTGGTCGTCGGCATCCTCGGGGGGTCGGCGGGCACGACCCGCGACACGCTCGAGCTGCTCCACCGGGCCGAGCGCGCCGGTGCCCGGGTGGCGTTGTTCGGGCGCAAGATCCAGCGGGCCGAGTCGCAGCTCGACCTGCTCTCCGCGATGCGCCGGGTCCTCGGTGGCGAGCTCTCCCCCGAGGACGGCGTGCGCGCCTACCACGACGCGCTCAGCGACGTCGGCCTGGAGTCGCACCGCCCGCTCGAGACCGACCTCCAGGTCACCGAGCGCGTGCTCCGCGAGGAGTGAGCACCCCGATGTCGGCCACGGGGGAGCCGGCGCCGAGCCCGGACCCAGGCGCCCGCAGCGGCGTGCTGTGCGCCGGGACGGTCGTCGTCGACGTCAGCAAGGTCATCGACCACTACCCGCCGCTGGACCACATCGCGATCATCGAGGAGTTCTCGGTCGGCACCGGCGGCCCGGGGCTCAACCTTGCCGTCGACCTCACCCGGCTCGGTGCGACCTTCCCCGTCTCCTTCGCCGGGGTCGTCGGCGACGACCCGCACGGCGACCACATCGTGTCCGCCTGCTCCGAGGCGGGCATCGACACCTCGCGGCTGGTCCGCGTCGTCGGTGCCGACACGTCCTTCACCGACGCCATGGTCGAGCGTCGCGGCGGGCGCCGGACCTTCTTCCACCACGTCGGGGCCAACGCCCTCCTCACCGACGACCTCGTCGACGTCGAGGGCTCGACGGCACGCATCCTGCACCTCGGAGCACCCGGCCTCCACCCGCGGCTCGACGCCCCCGGCCCGGACGGCCGCAACGGCTGGGTGCGGCTCCTCGAGCGGGCGCAGCGCGCCGGCATCCGCACCAACCTCGAGCTGGTGAGCCTCGAGCCCACCCGGATGGCCGAGGTCGCGGGTCCCTGCCTGCCGCACCTCGACACCATCGTCATCAACGACCTCGAGGCCGCCGCCCTGACGGGTTCGCCGCTCGAGGTCTCCGGCGCGGACGACCCGGTGCCCTGGCCCGAGCTCGAGCGGGTCGCCCGGGGCCTGCTCGAGCTCGGCGTCGCCCGGCTCGCCGTCATCCACTTCCCCGCGGGCTGCGTCGCGGCGGCCCCGGACGGCCGGGTCTGGCGGCAGGGCTCCGTGCGCGTGCCCGCCGACGTCGTCCGAAGCGCCACCGGCGCCGGTGACGCGTTCGCCGCCGGCGTGCGTCCACGGCCTCCACGAGGACTGGCCGGTCGAGCAGTCCCTCCGGCTCGGTGTCGCGGCGGCCGCCTCGTGCCTCACCAGCCCGACCACGTCGCAAGGGGTCGCACCGGCGCGGCAGGCCCTGGCCGCCGCCGAGCGCTGGGGCCACCGACCGACCACCTGAGAACCCTTCGAGACCCGAGGGAACATACCCGGTGGGGGTATGCGTTGAGCCGGCATGGACGCGAACCACCCTCCCACGCACCGTCACGCGGACCCGGCGCCCGAGCACCACGGCGCACAGCACCACCCCGCTCCGACAGCTCCTGGTCGCAGGCCGCCCGGGCCACCCTGCACTGCCTCACCGGATGCGCCATCGGCGAGATCCTCGGGCTGGTCATCGGCACCGCGCTGGGCCTGTCCACCGTCGCCACGATCGTCCTCGCCATCGCGCTGGCCTTCGTCTTCGGCTATGCCCTCACGCTGACGCCGGTGCTGCGCTCGGGGATGGCCCTCGAGGCCGCGATCGCCGTCACCCTCGCCGCCGACACCGTGTCGATCGCCGTCATGGAGATCGTCGACAACGCGGTCGTCCTCGTCATTCCGGGCGCCATGGAGGCCGGTCTCGCGAGCCTGCTCTTCTGGGGCTCCCTGGCGTTCTCCCTGGCCGTCGCCTTCGTCGTCACCGTCCCCGTCAACCGGGCGCTCATCGCCCGCGGCCGCGGCCACGCGGTGGTCCACGCCATGCACTGACCCGGCCGCCGGCATCCGCCACCCCTCGGCACGAGCGCCCCCTGCGCTACCCTGATCACGTGACGAGGTTCGAGCTTCTTCCCTAGCCGCGTCGGCCACCCGGCCCGCGCGGCGACCCCTCCTGCGTGAGGGGTTTTTTTCTGTCCGCAGCCCGAACCCACCACCGAGACGACGAGGACGAGATGAGCGACACCCCGCACCGCTACACCGCCGAGCTGGCCGGGCAGATCGAGGTCGCCTGGCAGGACCGCTGGCAGGAGCGCGGCACCTTCCACGCCCCCAACCCCGCCGGCCCGTGGGCCGACCCCGAGGGGGTCGCCGAGCACCCGAACGGCCACCTGCTCGTCCTCGACATGTTCCCCTACCCGAGCGGCGCGGGCCTCCACGTCGGGCACCCGCTCGGCTACATCGCCACCGACGTCTTCGCGCGCTTCAACCGGATGCTCGGCAAGAACGTCCTGCACTGCCTGGGCTACGACGCCTTCGGCCTGCCGGCCGAGCAGTACGCCGTGCAGACCGGCCAGCACCCGCGCAAGACCACCGAGGACAACATCGTCATCATGGCGCGCCAGCTGCGCCGCCTGGGCCTGGGCCACGACGACCGCCGCGCCATCCAGACCATCGACCCGCAGTACTACCGCTGGACCCAGTGGATCTTCCTGCAGATCTTCAACTCCTGGTACGACGCGGATGCCGTGCGCCCCGACGGCAGCCGCGGCCGGGCCCGCCCGATCGCCGAGCTCGTCGAGGAGTACCGCTCCGGTGCGCGCGCGCTGCCCAACGAGGACGGCCGTGACTGGGACGACCTCAGCGACCTCGAGCGCGCGAACATCCTCGACGCCCAGCGCCTCGCCTACACCTCGGAGGCGCCGGTCAACTGGTGCCCCGGCCTCGGCACGGTGCTCTCCAACGAGGAGGTCACCAACGAGGGCCGCTCCGAGCGTGGCAACTTCCCGGTCTTCAAGCGCAACCTGCGCCAGTGGATGATGCGCATCACCGCGTACGCCGACCGCCTGGCCGACGACCTCGACCGGGTCGACTGGCCCGAGAAGGTCCGGGTCATGCAGCGCAACTGGATCGGCCGCAGCTCCGGTGCCCGCGTCGCCTTCCCCATCGCGCGTACCTCCAGTGACCAATTGGTCGATTCAGGGACATCGGATGCCGGTGCCTCGCGTGCCGCGCGTACCTCCGAGTGACCTATTGGTCGATGCAGGCACGGGGATCGAGGTGTTCACGACCCGCCCCGACACCCTCTTCGGGGCGACCTTCATGGTCCTCGCGCCCGAGCACCCCCTCGTCGACGACCTCGTCCCCGAGGGCGGCTGGCCCGAGGGCACCCGGCCGGCCTGGACCGGCGGGGCGGCGACACCGACCGAGGCCGTCACGGCGTACCGGCTGGCCGCGTCGCGCCGCTCCGAGATCGAGCGGCAGAGCGAGGGCAAGGACAAGACCGGCGTGTTCACCGGCGGCTGGGCGGTCAACCCGGTCACCGGCGCACGGGTGCCGGTGTTCGTCGCCGACTACGTGCTCATGGGCTACGGCACCGGGGCGATCATGGCCGTGCCCGCGCAGGACGAGCGCGACTGGGACTTCGCGACGGCCTTCGACCTGCCGATCGTCCGCACCGTGCAGCCGCCCGAGGACCACGACCCGGACACCGCGTACACCGGCGAGGGACCGGCGATCAACTCGAGCAACGACGAGGTGAGCCTCGACGGGCTCGGCGTCGCCGAGGCCAAGGAGCGCATCACCGCCTGGCTGCAGGAGAAGGGGCTGGGCGAGGCGACGATCAGCTACAAGCTGCGCGACTGGCTGTTCAGCCGGCAGCGCTACTGGGGCGAGCCCTTCCCCGTCGTCTTCGACGAGGACGGCACCGCCCACGGCGTCCCCGACTCGATGCTGCCCGTCGAGCTGCCCGAGGTGCCGGACTACAGCCCGAAGACGTACGACCCCGACGACGCGAGCAGCGAGCCGGAGCCGCCCCTGTCGCGCGTCGACGAGTGGGTGCACGTCGACCTCGACCTCGGCGACGGCCGGGGTACGCGGCCCTACCGCCGCGAGACCAACACGATGCCCAACTGGGCCGGGTCGTGCTGGTACTACCTGCGCTACCTCGACCCCGCCAACAGCGCTGCCCTCGTCGACCCCGAGAACGAGGCCTACTGGATGGGCCCGCGTGACGAGCCGGTCGCCGGTGCCCCCGCGGGTACGCGCGACCCGGGCGGCGTCGACCTGTACGTCGGCGGCGTCGAGCACGCCGTGCTGCACCTGCTCTACGCCCGCTTCTGGCACAAGGTGCTCTACGACCTGGGCCACCTGACGTCCGAGGAGCCGTTCCGCACGTACTTCAGCCAGGGCTACATCCAGGCGCCGGCCTTCACCGACGGCCGCGGCCAGTACGTCGAGGCCAAGGAGGTCGACGAGGGCGTCGGCGCCGACGGCCACCCCGCGTTCACGTGGAACGGCCAGCCGGTCACGCGCGAGTACGGCAAGATCGGCAAGTCGCTGAAGAACATGGTCAGCCCCGACGAGATGTACGCGGCCTTCGGCGCCGACACCTTCCGGCTCTACGAGATGGGTCTCGGCCCGCTCGAGCAGAGCAAGCCGTGGGACACCCGGGCCGTCGTCGGTCCCCAGCGCTTCCTCCAGCGGCTCTGGCGCAACGTCGTCGACGAGGAGACCGGCGAGGTCGTCGTCGTCGACGCGCCGCTCGACGACGCGACGACCCGCGTGCTGCACCGCACGATCGACGCGGTGCGCACCGACTACGCCGAGCTGGGCTTCAACACCGCGATCGCGCGGCTCACCGAGCTCAACAACGCCCTGACCCGCCTCGACGGGGGAGTGCCGCGAGCAGCGGCCGAGCAGCTCGTCCTCATGGTCGCGCCGCTGGCGCCGCACATCGCCGAGGAGCTGTGGATGCGCCTCGGCCACGAGGAGTCGCTCGTCCACGCCCCGTTCCCGGTGGCCGACCCGGCGCTCCTCGTCGACGAGACGGTGACGTGCGTCGTCCAGGTGCGCGGCAAGGTGCGCGACCGGCTCGAGGTGCCGTCCGACATCGGCGAGGACGCCCTGCGCGAGCTGGCCCTCGCGAGCCCCAAGGTGCAGGCGGCGGTGCCCGACGGCATCCGCACCGTCATCGTCCGCGCCCCCAAGCTCGTCAACGTCGTCCCCGCCTGAGCCACCACTTTCTCGCCCGATCCCGGAACCTTTACCTCCGCACCGCTTCGAAAGCCCCGCGAAGGTGAAGGTTCCGGTGTGGAGCGGCCCACTCGCCGCGAGATGTCCCGCGGCGGCCACGCCCCACCGCACGTCTCGGGTCGTGGACCGGGGATGCCGTGCCCCCGGGTCCGCTCCCTAGACTCGTCTGCGTAGGTCATGAGTGCCAGTGGCAAGCCCCGGCTCGCTGGCCAGCAACCCTCCTCCGCGGTGGGGTGCTCCGGGTGACGACCTGGTCGGCGACCCCTTCGGCGCCGGCAAGCGCGGGATCCCGGTCCATCCGAGGTCCTCGGACCACCGGAGCCACCGATGTCGATCGCCAGCACCACCACCTCCGCCTTCCACCGCCGTCCGCGGCTGCGCGCCGTGCCGGATGCCGTCGCGCCGGTCGCGTCCCCGGCCCGCCCGGGCGTGGCGCACCGCCACCAGCCGGGCACCGGCCAGAACCTGCCCGCCGTCGTGCGGCCCGACCTCGTCCCCACCCTCTCCGGCGACCTCGTCGACTACGCGAACCTCGACCACGCGGCATCCACGCCGGCGTTCGAGCGGGTCGCCCGTGCCGTCGAGACCGCGACGCGCACCTACTCCTCGGTGCACCGCGGCACGGGCTGGCTGTCGCGGGTGACGAGCGCCCACTACGAGGCCGCGCGCGACGAGGTCGCCCGCTTCGTCGGGGCGCGCGAGGACGACGTCGTCGTCTTCACCCGCAGCACCACGGACTCGGTCAACCTGCTCGCCCGGGCGCTGCCCCGCGACACGACGGTCCTCGTCTTCGCCTCCGAGCACCACGCGACGCTGCTCCCGTGGCGCGCCCGCGACACCGTGCGCCTGCCCGTGCCGGGCAGCGTCCGCGACGCCGAGGTGCTGCTCGAGACGGCGCTCGCCGCGCTGCCCGCCGGCACCGCACGGCATCCCCGCCGGGCGCTCGTCGTGCTCACCGCCGCGTCGAACGTCACGGGCGAGCTGTGGCCGGTCGAGCGCCTCACCGCGCTCGCGAAGCGGCACGGGGCGAGGGTGCTCCTCGACGCGGCGCAGTCGGTGGCCCACCGGCCGCTCGACCTCGCGGCGCTCGACGTCGACTGGGTCGCCTTCTCCGGGCACAAGGTGCACGCCCCCTACGGCACCGGGGTCCTCGCGGGCCGGCGCGACTGGCTCGACGCCGCTCAGCCCTACCTCGCCGGCGGCGGCGCCACCGCCGCGGTCACCGAGCACGAGACCCGGTGGGCCACCGGCGCCGCGCGGCACGAGGCCGGCAGCCCCAACGTGCTCGGGGCGGTCGCCCTCGCGGCCGCGTGCGCCACGCTGCGCGAGCACCGGGCCGCCGTCGAGGCGCACGAGGCGCGGCTCACCGCGCGGCTCGTCGAGGGCCTGCGGAGCGTCGACGGGGTCACGACCTACTCCCTCTTCGGCGACGCCGTCGAGCGCGGCCCGGTCGTCACCTTCACCGTCGACGGGCTCGACAGCCACCTCGTCGCCGCGGCGCTCTCGGCGGAGCACGGCATCGGCGTGCGGGCCGGCAAGTTCTGCGCGCACATCCTCGTCGACACGCTGCTGGGGGAGGGCTCGGACGAGCACGACACCGCGGTGCGGGTCAGCGCGGGACTCGCGACGACCGACGAGCACGTCGAGCGGCTGCTCGCGGCGGTGGCCGCCCTCGCCGCCGACGGCCCGGGCGCGGCGTACGAGCAGACTCCCGAGCACGGCTGGCTCCCGGTCGACGACACCCGGCAGCTGGACGCACCCCTGCCCTGGTGACGCGCGGGCCCTGGTACCGCGGCCCGGCGACCCGGTGCACCAGCGACGGCGGCGCGACGGCATCCGATATTCGGGCACGGATGCTGGTTCCCCGGCCGGGAGGGTGCGAGGCTGAGGGTCCGAGGACGTGACCCGCGCCACCTCCGGCACCGAGGAGAACCCCCATGGCCGATCTCGACACCACCCAGCTGCTGGCCGCGCTCGAGCCGGTCGCCGAGGAGAACCTCAACCGGCACCTCAACGTCGCGCAGGAGTGGATGCCGCACGAGTACGTGCCGTGGTCGCTCGGCCGCGACTTCAAGGAGCTCGGCGGTGACCCGTGGTCGGTCGACCAGTCGCAGCTGTCGCAGATCGCCCGCACGGCGCTCGAGGTCAACCTCCTCACCGAGGACAACCTGCCGAGCTACCACCGCGAGATCGAGCGGGCCTTCGGCCGCGACAGCGCGTGGGGGGCGTGGGTCAACCGCTGGACCGCCGAGGAGGGCCGGCACGCCTTCTGCATCCGCGACTACCTGCTCGTCACCCGGGGCGTCGACCCCGACGAGCTGGAGCGGGCGCGGATGGAGACGATGGAGACCGGCTACGACTCCGGGGACAAGCCGCTGCTCAACGTCTGCGCCTACGTGTCGTTCCAGGAGCTGGCCACCCGTGTCTCACACCGCAACACGGGCAAGTTCACCGACGAGCCGATCGCCGAGAAGCTGCTCACCCGGGTGGCCAAGGACGAGAACCTCCACATGATCTTCTACCGCAACATCGTCCAGGCGGCGCTCGACCTCACGCCGAGCCAGACGATGCGCGCCATCACCGAGGAGGTCGTGAGCTTCCAGATGCCGGGGTCGATCATCCCGGGGTTCGGCCGCAAGGCCGTCCAGATGGCCATGGCCGGCATCTACGACCTGCGCATCCACCACGACGACATCGTCGCGCCGCTGCTGCGGCAGTGGGGCGTGTGGGAGCTCGAGGGTCTGGATGCCGACGGCGAGGCGGCGCGTGACGAGCTCGCCTCCGCGGTGGCCGCGCTCGACGCCGAGGCGACGCGGTTCGTCGAGAAGCGGGAGCAGCGGGCGGCCAAGCTCGCCGCGCGGCAGAACGCCTGACGACGGCGGGGGCCCGGTGCCCGCGAGGCCGGGCACTACCCTGCTCGGGTGAGCACCGCCCTCGTCACCGACTCCACGGCCTACCTGCCCGCCGACCTGCTCGAGGGGCTCGACGTGCGCGTCGTCGCGCTGCACGTCGTCGTCGGTGGCCGCGAGCACTCCGAGGGAGTCGACGTCGACGCGCGGCAGGTCGCCTCGGCGCTGCGCTCGTTCACGCCCGTGTCGACGTCGCGGCCGGCGCCGGCGGCCTTCCTCGAGGCCTACGAGGCGGCGGCCGGCGCGGGGGCCGACGCCGTCGTCTCGGTGCACATCTCGGGGGACATGTCGAGCACGATCGGCGGGGCGGAGCTCGCCGCCGCGGAGTCGCCGGTGCCGGTCACCGTCGTCGACTCGCGCGCGATGGGGATGGCCATGGGGTATGCCGTGCTCGCCGGCGCGCGCCTGGCCGCCGGCGGCGCGTCGGCCGAGGTCGTCGCCGCCACCGTGCGCGAGACGTGCGCCGCGGCGACCGTCGTGTTCTACGTCGACACCCTGGAGTACCTGCGCCGCGGTGGCCGGATCGGCAAGGCGGGGGCGCTGCTGGGGTCCGCCCTGTCGATCAAGCCGATCCTCGGGCTGCGCGACGGGCACATCGTCCCGCTGGAGCGGGTCCGCACGTCGACCCGGGCGATCGCCCGGCTCGAGGACCTCGCGGTCGAGGCGGCGAACGCGCTGCCCGCCGGGTCCGACGGCGTCGACGTCGCGGTGCACCACCTGGACTCCTCCGAGCGTGCCGAGCGGCTGGCCGAGCGCCTGCGCGGGCGCCTCGCCCAGGGCGTGGAGGTGCGGGTCGTCGAGCTCGGCGCCGTCGTCGGCGCCCACGTCGGGCCGGGGACGCTCGCGGTCGCCGTCGTGCCCCGCATCGGGCCGGGAGGGTCCGCCCCGCCGGCCTCGGGGACGGCGCGCTGACCGATGAGCCGGCTCGGGGTCGAGGTGGCCGTGGAGCTCGCGGTCGTCGCGGTGGTGTGCTTCCTCATCGGGTCGGTCAACCCGGCGTCGCTGGTCGCCCGGGCGCTCGGGCGTGACCTGCGCAGCGCGGGATCGGGGAACCCGGGCGCGACGAACGCGGGGCGGGTCCTCGGGCGGCGGTGGGGCGTGCTGGTGCTCGTCCTCGACCTGCTCAAGGCCTACCTGCCCACGCTCGTCGTGCTGCGGACGATGGGGACCGTGCCGGCGCTCGTCGCGGGTTTCGCCGTCGTCCTCGGCCACGTCTTCAGCCCCTTCCTGCGCGGGCGGGGTGGCAAGGGGGCGGCGTGCGCGCTCGGCGCCGTGCTCGCGGTAGAGCCCGTGGTCGGCCTCGCGGCGGTGGTGGTGTTCGGCGGTGACCAAGGCCGTCGTGCCGTTCGTCGGCGAGGCGTCGGTGGTGACGACGCTCGGGCTGGGCCTCGTCGGGCTGCTCGCCCTCGTCGGGCTCGTGCCGTTCGTCGGGCCGCTGGTCGGTGGGTGGCTCCTCGCCCTGTCACTCGTCGTCCTGTCGCGTCACCGGCGCAACATCCTCGCGTGGTGGAAGCGGCGGCTGCGCTGAGACCGCGTGCGGTCCGGAGTCTGCCTCCGAGAGGGCGGCGTCGGGGTCGGGCCCCGTCCACAGCGGGTGCTGTCGCCCGCCGCTACGGTCCACAGCGGCCGGCGAGAGCCGCCGGTTCGGTGCCGGGGTCCCTAGCGTGCTCGCATGCCCAGCCGTCACGACCCCGAGGTCCTCTCGCCACGAGCGCTCGCGCGCCTCCGGGCGAGCCCCCGCGCCTACGTGCCGACCGAGCTCGACCTGTCGAGGGGGCCGGTCGAGCGGCAGGAGGCCGTGCCGCCTGGTGGCAACCGCGGCGGGCGTGCGCCGGGTGGGAGCCGTGGCGGGGTGAGGTCGGGCGGTGGAGGTGTGCGGGCTCGTCGGGCGGAGGTCGCCGCGAACCGGGGGAGCAGGGGCGGCACGGCCGGCTGCCTGCCGGCCCGCGGCTGGGTGCGGATGCCGGCGGCGTTCCGCGAGGCGCGGTGGCAACCGGGTCGCGCGGCGGTCCTCGGGGTGGTCGTCGTCGCCGCCCTCGCCATCGCCGTGTTCGGGCTGCGCGTGGCGTGGGCCCGCTCGGCGGGGGAGGGCACCGTCCTCGCGCCGGGGGGCGGCTCCCGGGCGGGGCCGACCGGGTCTGAGCGCGGGGGCGGCACCCGTCGGGGTTCCGCGCGGGCAGCGGGGAGACCGGAGTCGCCGACCAGCACGGCGTCGTCGACCGTCGGGGCCACGGGGGAGGCCGTGGGTGCGGCAGGAGCCGGGACGGCATCCGGGGTGGTCGTCGTCCACGTCGTCGGCGAGGTGCGGCGACCGGGGGTGCTGCGCCTGCCCGTGGGCTCCCGGGTGGGGGAGGCCCTCGAGGCGGCGGGTGGGGCGACCAAGGCCGCCGACCTCGGCCGGGTCAACCTCGCGCGCGTCCTCGTCGACGGCGAGCAGGTGCGGGTGCCGGCGCCGGGTGACCCGGTCGACCCGTCGACGGCGACGGGGCACGGGGCTGGGCACGGGTGGTGTGGCGCCGGTGGGTCCGGCCGGTGGGCTCGTGTCGCTCAACACCGCCGACCTCGCGGCGCTCGACACCCTGCCCGGGGTCGGGCCGGTGCTCGCCTCGCGCATCGTCGAGTGGCGCACGTGCCCATGGCCGGTTCTCGGCGGTCGACGAGCTCGGGGAGGTGAGCGGCATCGGCGAGAAGCTCCTCGCGCAGCTGACCCCGCTCGTCACGCTGTGACCGCGCCCGCCCGGGCCGCCGGCGCCACCGGCGCGGCCGGCGGGGTCGGTGCCGACGAACCACCGGGCCGGCCGCCCCGAGTGCCCGCGCACAGCGACCTGCGGCTCCTCGGACCGGCCGTCCTCGCCTGGGTCGTGGCGGCGGCGACCCTGGGGCTGACGGCCCGGGGCCACCTGGCGGTGGCCGGCGCGGCAGCGGTCGTTCGCGGGACTGCTGGGCCTGTTCCAGTGTCCGCTGCGCGCCCGGCCGCTGCGCTGGCCGCTCGTGCTCGCCCTCGTCCTCGTGCTGCTGCTCGAGGTCGCCGCGGCAGCGCACGCGACCCTGCGCGCACGAGGCGGGGTCGAGGCGCTCGCCGCCGACCGTGCAGCGGTCACCGCGGTGGTCCTCGTCACCGGCGACCCGTTCGTCCTCGCCGGTCGGGCCGACGACACGCGTGTCCTGCGCGACGGCACGGTCGAGCTCCTCGACGCCCGAGGGGCGCGGAGGGCGGTCGGCGCACCGGTGCTGCTGACCGGCGACGAGCAGCCTCGCAGCGCCTGGAGTGGCGCTCCACCGTGCGGGTGCACGGCCGCCTGGGCCCCGCCGAGCGGGCCGATGACCGCGTCGCGACGCTGGCCGTCACCGGTACCCCGGAGGTGATCACGCCGCCCGGGGCCGTGGCGTCCGGTGCGGAGCGGTTGCGGTCCGGGCTGCGGGCGTCGGTCGACTCCGCGCCCGCGGACGCCCGGGGGTTGCTGCCGGGTCTCGTCATCGGTGACACGAGCCGCACGCCGGCCGACCTCACCGAGGCGATGCGGGCGACCGGGATGACGCACCTGACCGCCGTGAGCGGCAGCAACGTCGCGGTCGTCACCGGGCTCGTCCTCGCCCTGTGCGTGCTGCTCGGTGTCCCGAGGCGTGCGCGACCCGTGCTGGCCCTCGTGGCCCTGGCCGGATTCGTCGTCCTCGCCCGCCCGGAGCCGAGCGTCGTCCGGGCCGCCGCCATGGGGGCGATCGGGCTCCTCGGCCTGAGCCGTTCCCGGCGGTCGGCCGGGCTCCCGGTGCTGGGCGCGGCGATCGTCGTCGTGCTGGCGCTCGACCCGTGGCTGGCCCGCTCCTTCGGCTTCGCGCTGTCCTCGGTGGCCACGCTCGGCCTCCTCCTCTTCACCCGGCCGTGGGGCGACGCCATCGGCGCTCGCCTGCCGCGGTCGCCTGGCCCCGCTCGGACCCGCGCTCGCGGTGCCCGTGGCGGCCCAGCTGATGACCGCGCCCCTCGTCGTCCTCCTCCAGGGGTCGGTCAGCGTGGTCGGTGTCCTCGCGAACCTCCTCGCGGCACCGCTCGTCCCGGTGGCGACCGTCGCCGGGGTGGCCGCATCGCTCACCTCGGTGGTGTGGCCACGCGGCGCCGAGCTCGTCGCGTGGGCCGGCGTCGTCCCGACGACCGCGATCGCGCAGCTCGCCCGGACGTTCGCCCGCGTGCCCGGTGGCACGCTGCCGTGGCCCGACGGTGCACCCGGGGCCCTGCTCCTCGCGGCGCTCGGCCTGGTCGTCGTCCTCACCGGGCGGGCGATCGTCCGCACGGCGGCGACCCATCCCGTGCTCCTTCTCGGCGCCGTCCTCCTCGCGGCCGCCGCGCTCGTCCCCACCCGGACCGTCACCTGGCCCCCGGCGGGGTGGCGCGTCGTCGTGTGCGACGTGGGGCAGGGCGACGCCGTCGTCGTGCGGAGCGGCCCGCACCGCGCCGTCCTCGTCGACACCGGTCCGGACCCCCCGCTCGTCGACGGCTGCCTGCGCCGGCTGGGGGTCACGACCCTCGACGCGGTCGTCCTCACCCACTTCCACGCCGACCACGTGGAGGGGCTGAGCGGTGCTGTCTCAGGGCGTCGGGTCGTGCAGCTGTTCGTCGGGCCGGTCCGCGAACCGGCACCCACGGCCGCCGAAGTCGACCGCGTGGCGAGGGCGCACGGCATCCCCGTCGTCGCCCTCCACGCCGGTGACCGGCTCACGGTGGGCGAGGTCGACGCCGTCGTGTGGAGCCCGTGGCGCCGGATCGCCGACGGCTCGGTGCCCAACAACGCCAGCGTCGTCCTCGCCCTGCGTACCGGTGGCGTGGACGCGCTGCTGCTCGGCGACGTCGAGCGCGAGGCGGCTCACGACCTCCTGCTGCGGCTGCGACGTGAGCCGGCGATGGCCGCGGCCGCGCAGAGGTTTCGAGGTCGTCAAGACGCCCCACCACGGAAGCGCCAACCTCGACGACGAGCTCATGGCGGCGGTCCGTGCACCGGTGGGCGTGGTCAGTGTCGGCAAGGACAACGACTACGGCCATCCCGCCCCGCGCCATCTCGAGGTGTTGCGTCACAACGGATACGCCGTCCACCGCACCGACCAGCAGGGCGACGTCGCGGTCGTCGAGCGGCCGGGAGGCTCGGTTGCCGTGGTGACCTCGCGCTGAGACCGATCAGCCCTAGATCGAGAAGGCCGGCTCCGGGCCGCGCACGGTCGGCGCGGTCGACTGTGCACGGGCGCTCTCGATGAGCGCGTCGAGGGTGGCGCGCACGGCCGGCACCCGCTGGAGGTCCGGCGTGGTCACGGCCGTGATGGCACGCCGGGATGCCGGGGTGATCGGGAGTGCGACGACGGCACCGTGGTGCACGGTGCGCAGGATGAGGTCGGGGATGAGGGCCACACCGAGCCCCTCGGCGACGAGCCCCATGACGGCGACGTAGTCCTCGGTCTCGTAGGCGACGTCGGGCCGGAACCCGGCGTCGTGGGTCAGCTGGAGGAGGTGGCCGCGGCAGCGGGGGCAGCCGGCGATCCACGGCTCGCCTGCGAGGTCGGCGAGGTCGACGTGCTCCTGGTGGGCCACGGCATGGCCCTCCGGCACCGCGAGGCGGACCTCGTCGTCGAGCAGCGGAGTGATGACGAACTGGTCGAGGTCCTCCTCGCCGCGGCCGAGGTCGGTGCCCTCGTACGCGAAGGCGACGGCCAGGTCGCAGTCACCTGCCTTGAGCGCGGCAAGGCTCTCCGGCGGCTCGGCCTCGGTGAAGCTGATGTCGACGTCCGGAAAGCGTTGCTTGACCAGGGCCAGAGCCCGGGGGACGAGCGTGGCCGACGCCGACGGGAAGGCCATGAGACGCACGCGGCCGCTGCGCAGCCCGGCGATGGCCGCGACCTCCTCCTCGGCGGCGTCGAGGGCCGCGAGCACCGGCGTCGCGTGTCGCGCGAGCACCTGCCCGGCCTCGGTGAGCCGGACGTTGCGCCCGATCCGCTCGACGAGCACGGTGCCGGTGCGCTGCTCGAGCCGACGCACCATCTGCGAGATGGCCGGCTGGGTGTAGCCGAGGGAGACGGCGGCCGCGGTGAAGCTGCCCTCGTCGGCGATGGCCTTCATGACCCGGAGGCCGGCTGCGTCGATCATGGGTGAATCCTATAACGCCGTGTTATCAGCTCGCACCGATCCGGGACCTCCTGTGATGTGCGCCGCCGGGGTTGGGTGCTGAGCCGGTCGCCAGGGCCACCACCTGAGCACCCACCTGCGGGACGCACGCACGTGGGCCGGGTCGCCCTTCGGCAACCCGGCCCACGCCGGTGAGAGACCTACGACCGAGCGAGGTCGGTCGTGCTACTGCTTCTTGTTGCTCCCGGTCACGCGCAGCTTGTAGTCCGCGTCGAGGACCTGGATGTCACCGCTCGTGAGGTTCGAGACGACGACCGTGAACTCCTCCTTGTTGTCCAGGCAGCTGGTGTCGAGTCCCGTCAGGGTGATGTCGTCGCCCTCCAACCGGAGCACGTAGTTCCCCGCGTCGTCGACGATCTCGTTGTCATCCGAACCGGGCGTCAGGTCGCACGGCGACAGGATCTGGACGACCCAGTTGTTGTTCTGGATCCCGTTCGTGAGAATCCAGTTACCCGGATCCGACGACAGGGTGGCCTCGACCCCGTCGACCGCGACGTCGTCGACGAAGAAGCCCGTGTCGAGGTACGCCGCGTCGGTCGAGTACCGGAACCGAACGTCCGTCGTGCCGGTCGGGAGGGGACCGGTCTGGAGGTGGACGTACTCCGGGTCGTCGACGAAGTACGCACCGCCCGATGTCCCGGTGAGCCCGTTGCCTTCGCTCGTTGTTGTCGTGCGGGTTCGTGTTGGTGGTGACCACCGTCGGGTGCCGTACTCGTACAGCGGAACGGTCACCCATTCGCCGTCGACGAGCGCCTCGACGTACCCGTAGTCCCAGCCGTCCTCGATGAAGTACCAGGTCCAGAAGTCCACGACGTCACCCGCAGTCACGGCGCTGTCGACGTTGAGGATGTTGTCGTCCAAGCTCTCCGCGCCACCCCACCAGTGGGTGTCCCCGGAGTGCGGCGCCACCTGCTCGGTGGCGTCGCCCTCGAAGTCGAGGGTGACGTTCCGGCCGAGGTTGCGGAAGGTCTCATAGGACACGCCGAACGGCAGGGCGCTCTGCGGCGGCACCTTCGGGCTGTTGGCCCAACGGCCTTCGGGAACGCGGCCGACGTACTGACCGCGGTTCTTCCAGAACAGGTCGTTTGCGATGTCGACCGTGTAGCTCGTGAAGTCCGGGTCACCGAAGTCGATGTTGATGAAGTTCCAGATGTCCGAGTTCTCGTCGTCGAGCTTGACGGCGATCGCCCAGTCCTTGAAGAGCTCCTCGGCGGACCGCAGGTCAGCGCCGGTGCGCGCGTTGAACTCGTCGATGGCGGCCTGGACGCCCTCCATGCCATCCGCCTGGTTCTGGAAGATCAGCTTCAGGAGAAGGTCACCACCGGCGTTGTCGTACTGACAGTCCGCGGTGTAGGTACCGTCACCGTTGCCTCCGGCCTGTTCCCACAGGTAGAGGAAGTAGGTCATCGAGGCACCGTAGTTCTCCAGCCCTCCACCCCATCTGGTCAGGGAGGTTTCGCGGTGGAACACCTGGTGGTAGGTCAGGTGGGAACCGCCGATGTCGTAGCAGTTGAGGAAGATCGCCATGTCAGCGAGACCCTCGTCGACCCATGAGACCTCGCCCGGGTCGGAGTAGTTCATCAGCAGGTGCTCGAGCTCGTGGGCGATGACGCCCTCGTAGAGGTCGGACCGTCCGTTGTCGTTGCCGGTCTGGTCGCCGATCCGGTTGGCCCAGTCGTACGCGTCGACGACGATGACGTTCATCCCCGCCTCGCTGATGTACTCGGGAGCGAAGTAGCCGGCGGTGTAGGTGTCGACCGAGCAGTCGTAGTACGACTCGTCCTGCACGTTGTAGACGAGCATGACGAGCGCATCGCTGCTCGTACCGTCGGTGCCGACCGCGGTCCCGATGTCGCCGAAGTGCGTGGTGTCGACCTCGACGATGTTGTCCGCAAGCTCGTCACCGAGCTCGTTGATCTGGGCCTGCGTGATGAGGAAGTCGTCCGCGGAGTTGTCGGCGCACGGGGTGAACTCGTCGTTCGGGTTCTGGTCGAACTCGGGGTTGAGGCTGTCCACGCTGGGGTCGCCGATGCCGCCCTCGGGGACGTAGATGTAGACGGGCGTGTCGCCCTCGACGTTGGAGTAGGCCAGCTCGAAGGTCTGGTGGTAGGAGCCACCGGCCTCGCTGTCGTTGATGTGGACGAGCATCGTCTCGTCACCCGGTTCGCCCACGGTGTGGGCCTGTGCCGTCATCGTGGTGCCGAGAGTTGCAAGGCAGAGCGCAGCGGCACCCGCCACGGCCCCCCTGATCAGTCTGTGCACGGTCGTGCTCCTTCCTGTGCCACGTCGTTGTGGCCCCGAGGACACGGCCGGCGCCGGTGTGGCCCGGCCGCGTGGTTACTGACCGGCCGACCCGTCCTGGCTCGACCTGAGTGAGGAAGGTAACAACGTTTCGCCCGGTTCGCGCGCCGGAGGAACAGGCGAATATCCGCGCCGGCATCCGGCTCGTGCTCGACGGTGAGCCCGCGCCGCACGAGGGGCCGGGCGGGCTCGCCGGTGCGAGAATCGCCGGTATGCCGGATGCCGTCGCGCTCGCCTCGCTGCTCCGCGAGCACCCCGGCACCCTCGTGCTCACGGGCGCCGGGATGTCGACCGACAGCGGGATCCCCGACTACCGCGGGCCCCGACGGCACGCGCAGGGTCACACCGATGCAGCACGGCGAGTTCATCGGGTCCAGCGAGGCCCGCCGCCGGTACTGGGCCCGCTCGTTCGTCGGCTGGCAGCGCTTCTCGCACGCCGAGCCCAACTCCGCCCACCACGCCGTCGCCCACCTGCAGCGGCGGGGCGTCCTCGGCCCGGTCATCACCCAGAACGTCGACGGCCTGCACCAGGCCGCGGGCAGCGCCGCACGTCACCGAGCTGCACGGCAGCCTCGCGGAGGTCGTCTGCCTGACGTGCGGCGACCGCAGCGACCGCGACCTGCTCCAGGCCCGGATGGCCGACGCCAACCCCGGGTTCGAGGTCCTCGCCGCGGGGAGGCCACGGACGGCTCGCGTGTCGACGAGCCAGATCCGGCCCGACGGCGACATCGTCCTCGCCGACGAGCTCGTCGCCGGGTTCCACCTTCCGGGGTGCCTCGGGCTGCGGCGCCGACACGCTCAAGCCCGACGTCGTCTTCTTCGGTGGCTCGGTGCCGCGCGAACGGGTCGACACCTGCTACGCGCTCACCGACGCGGCTCCGGCCCTGCTCGTGCTCGGGTCGTCGCTCGCGGTCATGTCGGGGCTGCGGTTCGTGCGGCACGCGGCGAGGCGCGGCATCCCGGTCATGGCCGTCACCCGGGGGCCGACGCGCGGCGACGACCTCATGACCCTGCGTGTCGACGGCTCGCTGGCGCCCACCCTGGGCACGCTCGTGCGGTTCGCGTCCGCGGCGTGACCGGGCCCGTGGTGGCGACGACGATCCGCACGGCCGGCGAGCAGCACCTCACCGGCATGGCGGAGATCTACAACGACGCGGTGCTCCACGGTGTCGCGACCTTCGACGTCGAGCCGCAGCCACCGCAGCGGTTCCGCGAGCGGGTGGCGTCGAGCCGGCCCGGTGACCACGTGGTCGTCGCGGTCGAGGGATGCCGGGTGCTCGGCATGGCGTACGCCGCCACCTACCGCCCGCGGCCCGCCTACGACGGCACCCGGGAGACGTCGGTCTACGTCGCGGCGGAGGCTCGCGGGCGGGGCCTCGGCCGGGCGCTGTACGACGAGCTGCTCGGCCGCGTCGACGCGGACGGCATCCACGTCTGCCTGGCGGTCATCGCCCTGCCGAACCCCGCCAGCGAGGCGCTGCACGCGGCGGTGGGGTTCGAGCATGTGGGCACGCTGCGCGAGGTGGGCCGCAAGTTCGACCGCTGGGTCGACACGGCATGGTGGCAGCGGCTGCGGCCCGCGCCCGGACGGGCTCTCGGCCCGGGCCTAGGCTGGGCCGCCATGGGAGCAACCGGCTCAGGGCCTTTCGAGAACGACGACGCGCTCGACTTCCTCGACGGCCTCGCCGACCTGCCGCCCGAGGGTCGCTCGGGCCGGGTCCTCGAGGCACTCGACGCGGTCCTCGTCGCGACCGGCTACGTCGAGGCTCCGGACATGTGCGAGGCGGTGGCAGGGGCGGCGGCCGTGGGGGCGTCGGTGAACCCCGGGGCGGCGGCGGGTGAGCCGTACCTGCCACCGTGGCTGGGAAGCCAGCCGCTGCCCGTCGACGACGAGGAGCTCGTCGAGAAGTCGCGCCAGGTGCTGCGCCGAGCGGTGCGGGCGCACGACAACGAGTGGTGGGAGCTGTGGGACGAGGCCGGTCTCGCCGACGACGTGAGGGCGTCGTGTCGACGCGCCCTCGCCTGGCTCGGTGACCGCGACGACTGACCGACTGCCCGGACGCCGCTGGAGCCGGCGGGTCAGATGCGGCGAAGGACCGCCGTGACCTTGCCGAGGATGGTCGCGTGGTCGCCGTCGATCGGTGAGAACGCGGGGTTGTGGGGGAGCAGCCAGACCTTGCCGTCCTTGCGCTTGAAGGTCTTGACGGTCGCCTCGTTGTCGAGCATCGCCGCGACGATGTCGCCGTTGTCGGCGGTGGGCTGCTGGCGCACGACGACCCAGTCGCCGTCGCAGATCGCGGCGTCGACCATCGACTCGCCCACGACCCGCAGGAGGAACAGTGACCCCTCGCCGACGATCTGGCGGGGGAGCGGGAAGACGTCGTCGACGACCTCCTCGGCGGTGATGGGCACGCCGGCGGCGATCTGGCCGAGCACCGGGACGTAGGCCGCCTCGGGGCGCTCGTCGTTGATGCCGGTGACGTCGACGTCGTCGTGCTCTGGGTCCGCCGCGGTACCCGGGCGCCTCGTTCGGGGTGTCGGGGGAGATGACCTCGAGGGCGCGGGGACGGTTCGGGTCGCGGCGCAGGAAGCCCTTGCGCTCGAGCGCGGACAGCTGGTGGGCGACCGAGCTCGGGGAGGTCAGGCCCACCGCCTCACCGATCTCGCGCATGCTCGGCGGGTACCCGCGCCGGTCGATGGAGTTGCGGATGACCTCGAGCACCTTGCGCTGACGGTGCGTGAGCGCCCCGCCGTCGCCACGGTCGGGCATCTCGTGGATGTCGGCGTTCCTCGGACGTGCCATGTCGACCCCTTCGGTCCTCTCCGCTCGACCGGGCCCCGGCGACCCGGTGCTCGTGACGGTCGTGTCTCTGCAGGTCAGCCGGGCTGTCGGTGGGCGACGGCAGGCTGTGCCGCATGAGGACAGCCTACGAGTCTCGTACACACAATTCAAACATTTCTTCGAGGCGTGTCTTGAAGCAGTCGAACATCCGTGCTACAACTCGTACAGACGTTCTATCGAACACCGGTTCGACGGTCGCGCTGGCGGCCGGGATGGAGGGCAGCATGAGTGCAGCACCGTGGGGGCTTCCCGAGATCGGGGATGCCGGCTCGCCGGCGGGCGGGCGCCCGCACCTCGTCCTCCTCCCGGGCGGCGCCGGCCAGGAGCTCTCCGACGGCGGGGGCCTCCGGCTCACCCGGCGCGGCCGGGTGGTGCTGGCGGCGCTCGCACTCGTCGTCGTCGCGCTCCTCGGTGGCGTGGGCATCCGCGGTGCCGGTGCCGCCGAGCCGGCCCGGACGGTGACGGTCGCACCGGGGCAGACGCTGTCCGAGGTGGCCGCGGCCGAGCTGCCCGAGCTCTCGATCAGTGACGGCATCGTCGCCATCCAGCTCGCCAACCGGCTGAGCACTGCCCAGGTCAGCGCCGGGCAGCAGCTCACCATCCCGCGGCCCTGACCGCACCGGCCGCCGCTGCTCAGTGCCGTCGTCGGCCCCCGTGACCTGAGTCCCTCGACCCGACTCAGAACGCCGAAGGGCGTCGCCCCCGATCGGGGAGCGACGCCCTTCGTGCTGTGCGCAGTCACAGCAGTCGCATCCGCACACAAAGTCAGTCCTGGTGACCGAACATCAGGTCACGAAATGGTCTCGATTGTTGAGACTCGCGGCGTGTACCTGGGAATGGTCCCGGCCGGAGCAGCAGTGGCGGCTAGTGTCTGCACGGACCGGTGAACTGCGCCAACGCTGATGTTTGCGACCTTGCGACCCGGCACGTCACATCCTCCCGCGCCCACGCCTGTGGACGCTTGCATTGAAAGGTTGGTGCCCGCATGCACCGTCGTTTTCTGAAGTCCCTCGCGACCGTGATGGGGGCGGCCGCTCTCGTCGTTGCTCCCATGGCGCTCCTCGCCGCCTCCGCCCAGGCCGCCATCGTGCTGGACGAGACCAACGCCGACGACATCGTGCCGTTCATCGCAACGAGCCTCGCGTGACCGGGACCAACCAGGTGGCCTACTGGGTCGACTACCTCGCGGACAAGGGCATTCACCGGCGTCTACCTGCACGAAGGTGACGCCCGACGGAGGACACGAAGACCTGGGTGATCCCCGCGCCCCCGGAGGGCACGGAGTACGTCCTCGTGACGAGCAAGGCGGGCTCAGGCGAGAAGGCCAACCTCGTCTGGTGGGCCCCGAAGGCCGCCGAGGGCAACACCGTGACTGCCGTTGAGGGCAAGGACATCTCGCACGTCATCTGGTGCACCGTCGAAGAAGACCGTGACCACGACGCCGCCGCCGACCACGACCCCGCCGGCACAGCACCCCGCCGGTCGTCGACACTGACCGCGTCTCCACCGGTTCCGGTGCGAACCTCGGCCTGTACGGCGCTGCCGCTGCACTGCTCGTCGGTGCCGGTGCCATCGTCGCCGGTCGTCGTCGTCAGGGCGCTCACCGCTGATGCGCCGACGCCCACTGCTCGCGGTGGGCTTGGCACTGACCGTCCTCACCGTCGCGCTGCTCACCTGGGTGATGCAGCGCGGCGGTGAGTCGGCTCAGGCGTCATCGGCGTCCACGGTGACGCGTCCTCGACGGCTCGCACGACGAGCCCGAGCCCGTCCCCGAGCAACACCAAGAAGCCGCCGGCCCGACCAAGGCGCCCGCGTCCACGGACGGCCTGCGCATCCGGATCCCGGCCATCGGCCTTGACCGGAAGATGCACGGCGGTGGGGTGAGCTCGGAGGGCAAGATCGACCCGGACCCCGGGACGGTCATGTGGTTCCAGGGCTTCGACCGGGTCCGGCCCGGCGCGGTCGGCACCTCGGTCATCGCCGCGCACGTCGTCAGTGGCGGGAAGGCCGACGTCTTCGCCAACCTCGCCGACGTCGACGTCGGTGACAAGGTGCAGGTCTACGAGAACGGCAGGACCATCGCGTACCGCGTGACCCGCGCCAGCGTCATCGACAAGGACGCCGTGGTCACCGACCAGGAGGTCTGGGGGCCGAACGGCTCCCGGTCGCGACTGGCGATCATCACCTGTGACGACGCGTTCGGGTTCCGCAGCGACGGGCACCGCAAGGCCAACTTCGTCGTCATCGCCGAGCGCGCCTAGGCCCCTGCTGGGCCTTGCCGGTCCAGCTCTCATCACGTCGGGCGTCGCGCCTCCATCCGGGGTCGCGACGCCCTTCGCGTTCGCCGAGCCATCCAGAGCTCCGGTCCGGGTGATCAGCGTGAGACCAGGTGTGACTGCTGGGGTTCAGGGTAAACCGTTGTGGCGAACGGGTGGGCCTTCCGGGCCTTCTCTGAATGCACCTCCCGGGAAGCAAACGATCGGGGTTAGGGTCGTCCCTCTCGGGCTGGTTTCGCCGGTCACGGTCCCGTGCGCTGGTGGTGCACTTGCCGCGTGGGATGTCCCACAACGTCGAAAGGGTGGTGTCGGGTTGCTCGCTCGTCTGACTCCCCGTCGCGGCTGGTGTCGCTGGGCGTGGCCGTGGGTCTCGTCGCCGTGCTCCTGCTGACATGGGCCCTACGCAGCGGCGCAGAGCCGGTGCAGGCCGCGTCGGCACCGATCACCACGAGCGCGTCGACCCGCCCAGCCTCACGAGCGATGCGCTACCCGAACCGCGGCAGAAGTTCGCCCCCGGACCCCAACGCCGACCCCGTCCCAAGCCCAAGCCCGAGCGCGAAGCCGAAGCCGAAGCCGCAGCCGCAGCCCAACGCGACGTCGACGGTGTCCGGCTTCCGGATCAAGATCTCGTCGATCGGGCTCGAGCGACGGATGATGGGCATGGGGGTGTCGTCGAACGGCACCATCAACCCCCCCAAGGGCAAGGTCATCTGGTTCCAGGGATTCGGCCGGGTGCGGCCCGGGGGCGATCGGGACGGCCGTCATCGCGGGGCACGTGACCAAGGGAGGCGAGCCCGACACCTTCTACCGGCTGAGCCGGGTCGACGTCGGCGACACCATCCAGATTGTCGACGGCGGCAAGACGAAGACGTATCGGGTCAACCGCGCGAGTGCCATCGACAAGACGAAGGTCACGAGCGACAAGGCCGTCTGGGGCACGAACACCTCCCACTCGCGCCTGGCGATCATCACGTGCGACGACGCCTTCGGCTACCGCAGTGACGGGCACCGCGTCGCCAACTTCGTCATCATCGCCGACCGCATCTGAGCGGCGCCGGTCACAGCCCTTCCGGGGGCAGTTGACGCCTGCTGCTCCCAGCCGTGCGAAAGCCGTTCCGCGCGGTCGTGCCGGGCACCGCTCGAGGGTCCCCTGCTCGCGGATGTTTCCGCAGGTCGCGGCCAGTGTGACCGCCTGACGAATTCATCGGCGGAGAACGTTAATGGCGCTGGCCGTCGGGTACAGTTCGACCCGATCGGGGAGCCCGCAACAGAGACGGGCTCAGCACCCGGTCGAGTGGTGTCCATGCTTCAACTCGTCCAGCGGCCCAGCAGGCGGTCGCTCACTGTGAAAGGTTGGTGAGGGTAATGGGCCGTGTGGCCACATCCCTCGCAGGGGTGATGGGGGCGGCTGCGTTGATCGCAGTCCCGGTGTCCATCTCCGCTGCTGCTCCAACCGCGACCTTCTTGGTCGCGGCAACTCCGTCCCCGAGCGGCACCGTCCCCGGTGGCAGCGACACGAACAAGGAGTCGTACTGGGTCGCGTACCTCGAGGCCCTGGGCTACGAGAACGTCGTGTGCACCAAGGACGACGACCCCGACGACCCCTACACCGTCCCTGAGGCCGACGAGGGCCGGGTCTACATCCTGGCGGTCGTCAAGGGCGGCTCCGGCGACGACGCGAACGAGCTGTACTGGAACGTCGAGGCGGGCGACGTGCTGAACCACGCGACCGCAGGCATCTCGCACGTGATCCTCTGCACCATCGAGGAGGAGACCTCCACGCCGACGCCGAGCGTGACCACCACCACGCCGACGCCGACGGTCACCACGACCACGCCGACGCCCACGGTCACCACGACCACGCCGACGCCCACGGTCACCACGACCACGCCGACGCCCACGGTCACCACCACGACGTCGACCCCAACGGTCACCACCACGACCCCGACGTCGACGACCCCGGTGTCGACGCCCACCACGCCCGTCCCGACGAACACGGGGCCGCCGGTCGAGACTGACCGCCCGGTCACCAGCTCCTCGGCCGGGCTCCTCGGTGCCGCTGCCCTCGTGGCCGCCGGTATCGCCGCGATGCTCTTCGCACGTCGTCGTCAGGGCGACCACCGCTGATGCGTCGTAGCCCACTGCTGGCGGTGGGCTTCATCCTCACCGTCCTCGGCGTCGCGCTGTTCCTCCAGGGGATGCAGCGCGACGTCGAGGCGGCGGGGACCTCCCTCGGTCTACCCGTTCCGTCGTGGATCGGCGGGAACGCCTCCGTCCCGCCGGCGCCCGTGGGGGATGCCGACTCGACGCTGCGCCTGCGGATCCCGGCCATCGGCCTGGACCGGCCGATGTCCGGTGAGGGCCTGAGCCGCGACGGCAGAATCGACCCCGACCCGGGCAGCGTCATGTGGTTCGACGGCTCCGACCGGGTGGCCCCCGGTGACAAGGGGACGGCCGTCATCGCTGCCCACGTCTCCGTCGAGGGCAAGCCCGACGCCTTCGCCCGCCTCTCGGAGGTCGGCGTCGGAGACTCCGTCGACGTCGCGGACGCCGACGGCACCGTCAGCCACTTCGTCGTCAAGTCCACGACGGCCATCCCCAAGAGCCGCGTCACGACCGATCAGGCCGTCTGGGGCCCCAACAGCCGCTCGCCGCGGCTCGCGATCCTCACGTGCGACGACGCCTTCGGCTTTCGCGGGGACGGACACCGGGTCGCCAACCTCGTGCTCATCGCGGAGCGCCGGTAGCCGTCACCTCCAGCTCGACCGACCGCTCGAGGAAGGCGCCGAGCCGTTCCGCCGCGCCCTGCACCGCCGCGACGTCGTCGCCCGAGAGCGGGGCGTCGGGCATGACGACCACCCGCACCCCCGAACGGCCGACCGTGCGCTTCCAGGTACCGGCGTCCTCGCCCGCCACCACGACGATGCCGCCGCCGGACTCCGACACCAGGCGCGGTCGGCTCGACGTCGCGTTCCGACGCAGGAAGCTCGTCGTCGCGTACGTCAGCGACACCTCGTCGAAGGTCGGCAGCAGGTAGGCCGGCTGCTCGTTCGTCGTCCGGGCCGGGGTCGCCGGGTCGAACCACAGCGTCTCGCCTCCCACCTCGACGCACTCGAGCCCCCCGGCGAGGTCGGCGAGAGCAGCGCGGATCTCGGTCAGCGTCAGCGTGGACCACCGGGCGAGGTCGCGATCGGATGCCGGCCCGTGCCCCGACATGAACCGCCTCACCAGCTCTCGTTTCGCGTCCTCGGCGTCGAGCCGGTCCCGGGGGTGCCCGGGTACGGTCTCGTCGACGAGCACGTAGGTGTGCTCGGTGCCTCGCACCGGGCCGGAACAGACCACGGCTCGCAGCTCAGCGAGCAGCAGCAGGTGGGCGACGTGCTCACCACCGGAGGGAAGGCCGGCCGCGCCGAAGGCGGCGGCGACCTCGCGTCGCACCCGCGGTGTGGGGCCGGCCAGGATCGTCTCCAGCACACGTAGCGCCCGGGTCGTCGTCGTGTCGTCGAGACCGAGTCCCCGGTGCCGCGCCCCCATCGACGACTCGACCTTCGTGGCGGTGACCCGTTGGATCCACCGCAGGTCCTCCGGCGCGACGAGGTGCCACGTCGGCCGCAGGACGTGGGTCCGCAGCCAGCCTCCCGCGGACTGCTCGGCAAGCACCCCGGCGTACGTCGTGCCGGCCGGCATCCGCATCGCGAGCGACCAGGCAGCGAGTGGCGCGTCCTGGGCCTGCACGCAGGTGAGCAGCCGGACCACGTCGGCGCCGTGGCGCAACCCGCCGGCGGAGAGCCGTTGGGTCGCCAGCCGGCGCCGGTGGACCCGGTCGAGGCTGCGGCTGCTCATCGGGCCATCGTCGCACCGACCACCCACGCGAGGCCGGGGAACAAAGGCGCTTGCCGTTCCGGTTGTGCAGTGATGTAATTGTGTAATCACTGCAAGAGGAGAAGCATCATGAAGCACCACCACGCATTCCCACCAGAGCACCTGCACGACGAGTCCGGTCCTCGCAGCGGGGCCGGCCGAGGCGGAGGTGGACCAGGGCGAGGCCCTCGCGGCGCCGGCCGCTCCGGCCCCGGAGGCGGCCCCGAAGGCCGCGGTCGCGGACGCGGCTTCGGCCGTGCGGGCGGCTGGCAGCAGGGCGACCTGCCCAACGCCGACGACGCCCAGAAGTGGTTCGTCGGGCGCCTGCCCGAGGGCTGGTTCGACGCCGTGGACGTCACCGTCGACCGTGAGGAGATCACCGTCATCGGCACCCTGGCGGGTGTCGACGCCGGCACCGACGCCGCCGAGGCCGAGGGGCGGATCAGCCGCTTCCGTGCCGAGACGCGCGACCAGCGCATCGCCATCGCGCAAGAGGCCGAAGGCCGCTACGGGCGCACCATCTCCTGGGGCGCCCGGGTCGGTGACGGCACGGCGCTGTTCACCCACCTCGCCGTCCCGGTGATGACCCGCCTGCGCCAGCGCGAGCGGGCCGTGCTCGACACCCTCGTCGACGCCGGCGTCGCCCGCTCGCGCAGCGACGCGCTCGCCTGGTCGGTCAAGCTCGTCGGCGAACACGCCGACGCCTGGCTGTCCGAGCTGCGCGAGGCAATGACCGAGGTCGACAAGCTCCGCGCCAAGGGGCCCGAGGTCTGATCCGGATGCCGTCGAGCGGTTGCCGCGGCACGGCATCCTCAGACGGGACGAGATCGGCCCGACCCGGATGCCGGGTCGGGCCGATCGCTGCCCGCCCCCGCGCACGTCTGAGCAGGGGAGTAGCGTCCGAGCGGTGAGGGCGGCGGTGAGCGAGCGGTACGGACCACCCGAGGTGGTGCGGATCCTCGACATGCCGATGCCGTGGGTTGGCCCCGACGACGTGCTGGTCCGGGTGCACACGACCACCGTCAACCGCACCGACTGCGGCTACCGGGGAGCCTCACCGTTCTTCATCCGTGGCATCTCGGGCGTGCGCCGGCCGCGGGTCCACGTCTGGGGGACCGAGTACGCCGGAGTCGTCGAGCGGGTCGGTCGCGAGGTCACGCGTTTCGCCCCGGGTGACGAGGTGTTCGGCTACGCCGAGGGGCGGTTCGGGGCGCATGCCGAGTACGTCGCTGTGAGCGTGACGTCCCTCGTGGCGCGGGTCCCGGTCGACGTCGACCTGCCGACCGCGGCCGCGGCGACGGAGGGCGGGCACTATGCCCTGTCCTCGATCCGGCGCGCCGGCATCCGGGCGGGTCAGCGCGTGCTCGTCAACGGGGGGACGGGGGCGATCGGGTCGGCGTGCGTGCAGCTGCTCAAAGACCTCGGGGTCCACGTCACGGCCACCGCCCCGACCGCGCACCTCGAGCTGGTCGCGCGCCTCGGCGCCGAGGAGGTCATCGACCACGAGTCGTACGACTTCACGCGGACCGGGCGAACCTACGACGCCGTGCTCGACATGGTCGGCAAGAGCACCTTCCAGGCCTGCCGGCGCATCCTCGTGCCGGGGGGCGTCTACGTGTCGTCCGACCTCGGGCCGTTCGCCCAGAACGTGGCACTGCCCCTCGTTCCCAAGGTCGGCAAGTCGCCCCGGCGTCGGGTGGTCTTCCCCTTTCCCATGGAGACGCCGGAGGTGCTCGAGCACCTCCGGTCCCGACTCGAGAGCGGTGCCTACCGCCCCGTGCTCGACCGGGCCTTCCCGCTCGAGGACATCGTCGACGCCTACCGCTACGTCGAGAGCGGCCACAAGGTCGGCAACGTCGTCGTCAGCGTCCGGCCACAGTGAGCGCGCGCACACCAGCGATCCGCAGCGGGCGTAGTGGCGGGTGGAACCGCCACCCGCCCGCTGTCCGGCGCTCCAGCTGCTCGCTCCACATCCACAGCGACACCGCGACCATGACCCCGACGTGCCAGACCGGAACCACCAAGGGGATGAGCATCAGCGCCCAGCAGCTTCCGACGCACCACGCCCCGTGGGCGAAACCGAAGCGCAGGGCGTCCAGGTGGGCAGCACGGCCGAACGCGGCGAGGGGCGGATGTGCCCCCCTCCGGTTGAGGCATCGCTGCTTCAACGGCGACGCCTGCCACGACACGGAGCAGCACCGCGA
>CAWERJ010000026.1:0-30387 GCA_963811475.1 uncultured Actinomycetota bacterium | reverse complement strand
CGCCTTCGCCGACCGGCCCGGCTCGTTGCCCCACCCGCTCATCCGCCACCGCGGCCCGTCGCTAGGCTCGGCAGCGAGGAGGCGACGATGACGTCCGAGCACAGCCACGGGAGCGGCGCCCGCACCGCCGAGCAGATCTCCCTCATCGAGCGGTACGCCGCCCACAACTACCACCCGCTGCCCGTCGTGCTGGCCTCGGGAGAGGGTGCATGGGTCACCGACGTCGAGGGCCGCCGCTACCTCGACTGCCTCGCGGGCTACTCGGCGCTCAACTTCGGGCACCGGCACCCGCGCCTCGTCGCCCGCGCCCACGCGCAGCTCGACCGGCTGACCCTGACCAGCCGGGCCTTCCACAACGACCAGCTCGGCCCGTTCGCGCGGGCCCTCGCGGGGCTGACCGGCAAGGACCTCGTCCTGCCGATGAACACCGGCGCCGAGGCGGTCGAGACCGCCCTCAAGGTCGCCCGCAAGTGGGGGTACCGGGTCAAGGGCGTCCCGGAGAACACCGCGAGCATCGTCGTCATGGAGGGCAACTTCCACGGCCGCACGACGACGATCATCAGCTTCTCCGACGACAAGGTGGCGCGCGACGAGTACGGCCCGTACACCCCGGGCTTCCGCACGGTGACCTACGGCGATGCCGACGCGCTGCGGCACGCCGTCGACGACACGACGGTGGCCGTGCTGCTCGAGCCGGTGCAGGGGGAGGGTGGCGTCGTCATCCCCCCGGAGGGCTACCTGCGCGAGGTCCGCGCGATCTGCGACGACGCCGGTGTGCTGATGATCGCCGACGAGATCCAGTCGGGCCTGGCTCGCACCGGGCGCACCTTCGCGTGCGACCACGAGGACGTCGTGCCCGACGTCTACGTGCTCGGCAAGGCCCTCGGAGGCGGCGTCTACCCGGTGTCCGCGATCACGGCCAACCGCGACGTCCTCGAGGTCATCACCCCCGGCTCGCACGGGTCGACCTTCGGCGGCAACCCCCTCGCCGCCGCCGTCGGTCACGAGGTCGTCACCATGCTCGCCGAGGGTGAGTTCCAGCGCCGCGCGACGGAGCTCGGCGCCGTCCTCGCCGAGCGGCTCCGCCCGCTCGTCGGCCGCACCGACCGACCCGGCCTGGAGGCCGTCCGCGTCCGGGGCCTGTGGGCCGGCCTCGACATCGAACCCGGCGGGCCCAGCGGGCGCGAGCTGTGCGAGCGGCTCCTGGCGCGCGGCATCCTCGCCAAGGACACCCACGGGTCGACCATCCGGCTCGCGCCGCCTCTCGTCGTCACGGAGGACGAGATCGGCCTGCTCGTCGACGCGGTCGACGACGCCCTCGTCCGGCCCTAGCTGTCGGCGTCGAGCAGGTCGGCGTCGAGCTCGGCGGTGGCGGTCGACTCGAGCTCGACCTGCCACCCGGCGACCGGCTCGGCCTGTCGCTCGTGCGCGCGGGCGGCGTTGCGCGCGACCGCCTCGACGATCTCCGCGCGTCGAGGGCCCGGGAGGTCGTGCCCCATGTCGGGGAACATCAGCAGCCGCGCGCCCGGTACCGCCCGGGCCGTGGCGATACCACCGCTCGGCAGCACCAGCCGGTCGCGCAGCCCGTGGATGACGAGGGTGGGCACCCGCACCTCGGCGAGGGCCGGCGTGCGGTCCGGGCTGGCCTGGATGGCGAGCAGCTGCCGGATCGTGCCCAGCGGGTTGACGTCCCGGGAGATCGCCGAGCGCACCATGCCCCCGACCTCGTCGGCGTCGAAGTGGGGCCCGGCGATGAGCCGGAACCCGGCCACGCCGAGCCGCTCGGCCTCGGCGGGGTCCGCGGGCCGCGGGGTGGTCATCGACATCGCCATGGTGGGGAAGAGCCGCGGCGAGACGGTGCCGTGGCGACGGTTGCCGGTGTTCGACATGATCGAGCACAGGCTGAGCACGCGCTCGGGGTGGTCGATGGTCAGCTGCTGGGCGATCATCCCGCCCATGGAGACACCGACGACGTGCGCGGCCGGAACGCCCAGGTGGTCGAGCAGCGCCACGGCATCGGCCGCCATGTCCGAGAGCAGGTAGTCGGACTGCGCGTACCGCCGGTGCGCGAACGCCTTGAAGAGGGCGGCGCGCGAGGGGGCCGGGCCGGCCGTCTTCGTCGACAGCCCGATGTCCCGGTTGTCCATCCGGATGACGCGGAACCCGCGCGCCGCCAGGCCCACCACGACGTCGCGCGGCCAGGCGACGAGCTGCGCTCCGAGGCCCATGACGAGCAGCATCGGCTCACCGTCCTCGGGGCCGTCGAGCTCGTACTCGATCGTCACGTCTCCGAGCTGCGCACCGGTCATGGGACGAGTCTGGCACCCCCGCCGCACCACTCCCCGGCGACCCCCGGCCACCGGGCTAGGGTGGCCCCGTGTTCGCCCCCCTGACCGTCGCGGTCGTGGCCGTCGCGACGGTGGTGTGCCTGGGTGCGGTCTACTACGCCGTGCGCGACGCCCTCATCGACGACAAGCTGCTCTTCGGCATGGCGCTGCTCGAGCTGGGGCTGCTCGTCCTGCTCGTCACCGGGCTCGTCGGCATCGGGCAGATCGACGACTCCACGGAGAAGGCCACCTTCGCCGCCTACCTCGTCACGCTGCCCGCTCATCCCCATCAGCACGGCGCTCCTCGCCATCAAGGAGAAGTCGCGCTGGGCCATGGGCTCGCTCGCGGTCGGGGCGTTCGCGGTGGCGGTCATGGCCGCCCGGCTCCTGCAGATCTGGAACGCCAATGGCTGACCCCCAGCGGCGCGCGCTCGGGGGGCCGGGCGTCGTGCTCGTCGTCGTCTACGGCGTGCTCGCCCTCGCCGCCACCGGGCGCTCCGTGCTGCAGATCGCCACCGGCTTCGACGAGGCGCCACTGGCCTACTCGTTGTCGGCCGTCGCCGCGGTCGTCTACGTCCTCGCGACGTGGTGCCTGGCGCGAGGGGGCCGGTGGGTGCGCGTCGGCATCGTCGCGTGCACCGTCGAGCTCGTCGGCGTGCTCGTCGTGGGGGCGGCCTCCTACCTCGTGCCCGAGGCCTTCCCCGACAAGACCGTGTGGTCGCACTTCGGGCAGGGCTACGGCTTCGTGCCCCTCGTCCTCCCCGTCCTCGGCCTGTGGTGGTTCCGCCGGGTCGAGCGCGAGGCCCGTGCCGCTGAGGTGGATGCCGGTGGCGAGCCGGATGCCGTGCAGCCCGGTTCCGCCGGCTGACCGGCATCCGCTCCGCCGCCTCGCGAGGCGTTCGGACGTGGCTGCCGGGGCAACCACGTCCGCAACTGACGGCGAGGTGACGGGGGTCAGCTCGCGCCGTCGGCTGCCTGCACGGGCTCCAGCAGGAAGACCGGGATGAGCCGGTCGGTCTTGGTCTGGTAGTCGGCGTACGGCGGGTAGGCCGCCACGCACCGCTCCCACCACTCCTCACGCTCGGCGCCGCTGACCTCACGGGCGACCGCCGGCCACGACTCGGTGCCGTCCTGGACGGTGAGGCGCGGGTCGGCCTTGACGTTGGCGTACCACTGCGGGTGCTTCGGTGCCCCGCCCTGGCTGGCCACCGCGGCGTAGACGCCGTCGTGCTCGACGCGCATCAGCGGCACCTTGCGGATGCCGCCGGTCTTGGCGCCACGCATCGTCAGCAGGACGACCGGCCGGTTCATGATGTGCACCGACCGGGTGTCGCCGGTGCGCCTCGATGGTCTCGACCTGCCTGCGCACCCAGCCGGACGGGCTCGGGATGTACTCGGAGTCGCTCATGCAGGCCTCAACTCACGCGTCGCTCGAGGTCTTCCACAGGTTGATCCCGGCGTCGACCGCGTGCTCGTCGATCGTCGCGAGCTCCTCGGCGCTGAAGTCGAGCCGCTGCACGGCATCCAGGCTGTCGTCGAGCTGCTCCGACGGACGACGCGCCGATGAGCACCGACGTGACCCTCGGGTCGCGCAGCGCCCAGGCCAGCGCCATCTGCGCGAGCGACTGACCCCGCGCCGACGCCATCTCGTTCGAGCGCCCGCACGTGCCGCAGCGACGCGTCGGTGAGCAGCGACGGGTCGAGCGACTTGCCCTGGGCGGCCCGCGACCCCTCCGGGATGCCGTCGAGGTACTTGTTCGTCAGCATCCCCTGGGCGAGCGGCGAGAACGCGATGACCCCGACGCCCAGCTCGCCGACGGTGTCGAGCAGGTCCACCTCGATCCAGCGGTTGAGCATCGAGTACGACGGCTGGTGGATGAGCACCGGGGTGCCCATCGAGCGGAGGATCTCGACGGCCTCGCGGGTGCGCTCGCCCGAGTACGACGAGATGCCGGCGTAGAGCGCCTTGCCCTGGCGGACGATGGCGTCGAGCGCGCCCATGGTCTCCTCGAGCGGCGTCGTCTCGTCGAAGCGGTGGCTGTAGAAGATGTCGACGTAGTCCAGGCCCATCCGCTGCAGCGACTGGTCGCACGAGGCCATGAGGTACTTGCGCGAGCCGCCGCCCTGGCCGTAGGGGCCGGGCCACATGTCGTAGCCCGCCTTGCTCGAGATGACGAGCTCGTCGCGGTAGGGCCGGAAGTCGCGCGCGAAGATGCTGCCGAAGTTGCGCTCGGCCGAGCCGTAGGGCGGCCCGTAGTTGTTCGCGAGGTCGAAGTGGGTGACCCCCCGGTCGAATGCCCGGCGCAGGGTGGCCTGCATCCGCTCGATCGGCACGTCGTCGCCGAAGTTGTGCCAGAGGCCGAGCGAGATGGCCGGCAGGTCCAGGCCCGATCGCCCGACCCGGCGGTACGGCATCCCGGCCTCGTAGCGTCCGGCGGCGGCCTGGTACTCGTCAGCGTGGAAGGTCATGCCCCCATCCTTCCCGACCCATTGCGGATCACCCACGCCGGCAGGGCGCTGTCCGACGCGCTGGGCGTGGCGGATCCGCAACCAGTCGGGAGTTCGCGAGGTGAGACGGGAGCGGGCGGGGGTGACCGGCATCCCGGCGCGTCTGTATATTCGGCCGCAGGTCATGAGTGTCAGCGACAAGCCCCGGCTCGCTGGCCGGCAACCCTCCAACCGCGGTGGGGTGCCCCGGGTGAGGACCTGGCGTACGGCATCCGCCGTCCGCAAGCGCGGGACTGCTCCCGGTAGCCCCGCAGGCCACGCATGACGTGCGCCGGGCGGTTGCTCCGGCGCACCTGATCCCAGGAGACACCGATGACCGACCCCTCGCAGTGGGGCTTCGAGACCACCCAGATCCACGCCGGGCAGGTGCCCGACAGCGCCACCGGCGCCCGGGCGCTGCCGATCTACCAGACGACGTCCTACGTCTTCAACGACACCGCGCACGCGGCGAACCTGTTCGCGCTCAAGGAGTTCGGGAACATCTACACCCGGATCATGAACCCGACGCAGGATGCCGTGGAGCAGCGGATCGCCGCCCTCGAGGGTGGCGTGGCCGCCCTCCTCGTGTCGTCGGGGCAGGCCGCGACGACGATCGGCCTGCTCAACATCGCCGAGGCGGGTGACCACATCGTGTCCAGCGCCGCCCTCTACGGCGGCACGGTCAACCTGCTGAAGTTCACCTTCAAGAAGCTCGGCATCGACGTGACGTTCGTCGACGACCAGGCCGACCTCGAGGCGTGGCGCGCGGCGGTCCGGCCGAACACGAAGGCGTTCTTCGCCGAGACGATCGCCAACCCCAAGGCCGAGGTCCTCGACATCGAGGGCGTCGCCGGGGTCGCCCACGAGGTCGGGGTGCCCGCTCGTCGTCGACAACACCATCGCGACGCCGTACCTCATCCGCCCGCTGCAGTGGGGCGCCGACGTCGTCATCCACTCGGCGACGAAGTACCTCGGCGGCCACGGGACGTCGATCGCCGGCGTCATCGTCGACGGCGGCACCTTCGACTACGGCAAGGACCCCGAGCGCTACCCCAACTACAACACGCCGGAGGAGAGCTACCACGGGCTCGTCTTCGCCCGTGACCTCGGCGTCGGCGGAGCGCTCGGCGCGAACCTCGCCTACATCCTCAAGGCCCGGGTGCAGCTGCTGCGCGACCTCGGGTCGGCGATCTCGCCGTTCAACGCCTTCCTCATCGCGCAGGGGGTCGAGACGCTCAGCCTGCGGGTGGAGCGGCACGTCGAGAACGCCCGCATCGTCGCGTCGTTCCTCGAGTCGCACCCCCAGGTGGAGTCGGTGCGCTGGGCGTCGCTCGACAGCAGCCCGAGCAAGGCCCTCGCCGACAAGTACGCGCCCCAGGGCGCCGGTGCGGTGCTCGCCTTCGAGATCGTCGGCGGGCTCGAGGCCGGCCAGCGCTTCGTCGAGGGGCTGTCGCTGCACAGCCACGTCGCCAACATCGGTGACGTGCGCTCGCTGGCGATCCACCCGGCATCCACGACCCACAGCCAGGGTGGTGACGAGGACCGGCTCTCCGCCGGCGTCACGCCGGGGCTCGTGCGCCTCGCGGTCGGCATCGAGTCGATCGCCGACATCCTCGCCGACCTGGATGCCGGGTTCGCGGCCGCCGGTGGCCCGGCGCCGGTGACGGTGCCGACGAGGTGTCCGAGCCCGAGCTGGCCGGGGCCACATTCGGCTGAGCCGGGGCCCCGCAGCAGCGCACCGACGGCCGCCCTCCTCGCTGGGGGCGGCCGTCGGTGTCTGCGTGGGAGGTGCGGGCGGGTGCGCGAGTGGGGCGGCTCAGGTCTTGGCAGCCGGGGTGCCGGCCAGGTCGGCGTACGACGAGCGGTCCCACCGGTGGGTGAAGTTCGGGTCGGGCGTGTGCCATCCCTCGCCGTAGAGCGCCGCGAGGTAGTCCTCGGCGCGGGCCGGGATCGGGCACTCCACCCCGAGCAGGGGCGCCGTGGTCGTGGGGTACATCGTGTCGCGGTCGAGGGCGCCGCGGGTGCCGGGGTACCAGGAGATGGCGTCGCCCTCGAAGAGCCCGACGAAGACGTCGACGTGCTTGCCCCGGTTGTTGCGGCCGATCTGGCGGTGGGCGGAGTAGTTGCCGCGCACCGAGAAGCCGCGCTCCCGGAGCGCCGCGGTCACGATGGCCAGGCCGTCGGCGAGGGTGGCCGCCTCGTCGGGCTCGAAGCCGATGATGATGTCGAGGTCGTCGTCGTGAGGGATGAGCGCCCGGTCGCGCACCACGGAGAGCACCGCGCCGAAACCGAAGCAGACGTGCGGGGTGACCTCGCGCAGCGCCGCGGCGACCTCGGCCGCGAACTGCACGTAGGCCGACTGCTCGGCGGGGGTCCAGAAGCGGAACGAACGGGTGGGGCCGTGGATGGTCCACAGCAGCTGCCGCGAGGGGAGCAGCTCGGCGTTGACGACCCCGCGGAACGCCTTGACGAGCTCGGGGTCGAGGTCGGCGTCCTGGACCGCCTTGCGGGCCGCGGGGTACGCGCCGCGGAAGGTGTCGACGAGCACCGGCACGAGGGCCTGCACCTGGGGGTCCACCTCGCCGAGGTCGTGCGCCGCCACCGCCGCGCGCAGCTCCTTGTGCCGCGCGGCACCGTCGAAGAGCACGTGCCGACGCCAGCGGGTGTGCACCACGACGCGGAGCCGCTGGGCCCGGGTGGCGGTGGCGATGTCGACGTTGCGCAGCCGGATCTCGGACAGCTGCACGGGCTTGGCGAAGCGAACCTCGACCCAGCTCAGGTCGTCCTTCTCGGTGTGCACGGTGGTGCCGTCGGGGTGGTCCCAGTCGAAGAGCCGGGCCGCCTGGAACTTCTCGCCGTACCGGCCGTACCACGAGGATGCCGTGACCTCGGCTCCCGCCGAGGCGTCCGAACCGTCGGCCGTCACCAGGCCGATCGACTGCATGTGCAGGAACTGCTTGGACAGCTCGAAGCGCACACGGGTGACCCGGCCGAGGTCGACCGGCACGCGGAGCAGGCCACCGGGGCCGAGGTAGCCGAGCTCCGGGAACTGGCGGGAGATGTCGTCGACCAGGGTGCGTAGTGGTGCGACCCGCTCCTCGGCGGTGGCCTCCGGCACGTCAGACCCTGCGGAAGAGGGTGCGGGCAACATAGGCGTCGTCATGCCGGTACTTGGCGAAGCCGAAGCCCTCGACTGCGTACGTCACCTCGAAACCACGCTCGAGCGCGCGGGCCTGGAAGGTGGCGGGCAGCACGAAGCGGCGGTAGTGCGCCTCGGTCTCCTTGGCGCCCACCCGGTCGCGGATGGTGCGGTACTCGACGGCGAGCAGGTCACCGGGGTCGGTCACCGCGGCCGCGAGGTCCAGCAGCACCTGCTCCTCCTCATCGGTGATCGCGTGGATGAAGAACCGTGCGTAGAGCGCCTTGGGTCCCTCGCTCGCACTGAGCCGGTCCGCCAGGTCGGGGTCGTCAATGGCCGAGTGGATGAAGCTGGCCTTCTCGCCCAGTGCCTCGGCCAGGTGTGACGAGGCCGCGACGGCGGCCCCGGACCCGTCGACGCCGATGACCTCGTGCCCGAAGGAGGAGAAGAAGATCGAGTCGCGGCCGTTGCCGCACCCGAGCTCGATGACGTGGTGGGGGCGGTCGAGCTCACCGGCGACGAAGGTGGCGAACTGCGACGGCAACGGGCGGCGGGTCGTCGCCCGCGCGGCGTAGTACTCGTCCCAGTAGTCCGACCGGTGTTCGGTCGTCGTCGAGCTGTACTGGACCTCAGCCATGCGCCTGCATCCTCCTCGGGGGCCACACCGTCGCGACCCGTTTCGGCCGCCAATCTAGACGTTTCCGCGGGTTGGGGGTCGCGTCCCGCCCCGGCCGCTCGGTGAGGACGCCCGGCGGCCCGTGCTCGCCGGCCGCAGCCTGTGGACAAGTCGTCGGCCGTGGCGCCCGCGCTGCCTAGCGTTGGGGCCATGACGACGATCCGGGTCGACGCCGCCGAGGTGGCCGAGCTGGGGGTGGCTCTCGCCGAGACGGGCGCCGACCTCCTGCTCATGGGCGACCCCTCGGCGGAGCGCTGGGCGCTCGGGCCCGGGCGCGACCGGGCCGGCGGTCGAGGAGCTGCTCGGGGGGTGGCGTCGGGTGCGCCTGGCCCTCGGCGGGTCGCTCACCGACCTGGGGGAGTCCGCGGTCGAGGCGGGGTCGCTCTACCTCGACACGGAGGCCGGGGTGTCCCGGTCGCTGATCGGGGGGTCCTGGTGAGCGGCCTGCCGCCGCTGCCGGGCCACCCGGGGGCGGTGCGGCTCCTCGCCGACCGCCTCACGACGACCGCCCGGCGGCTCTCGGCGCTGGCCGGCGCCCTGGCCCGGCTGCGGGACGGCGCCACCTGGGACGGCCCGGCGGGTGACGCGTTCGGCGCGCGGCTGCACGACGTCGTGCCGGTCCTGGATGCCGTCGCCGTGCGGCTGGGCGGTGCCGGGCCACCCCTGCGAGCGCTGGCGCAGGCGATGGAGGAGGCGCAGGCCGTCACCTCGACGGGCGGTGCTCGACGTCGACGAGGCCGAGCACGCGTACGCCGTGCTCGAGGAGCGCGTCGTGGCGCTCGTGGCCGCGGGCGCCGACGAGGGGTCGCCCGAGGTGCTCGTCGTCCGTCACCTCCAGACCGAGCAGGTGCGCGTGCAGGGCGACGCCCGGGCGCGGCACGCGGCGGCCGCCGACCGGTTCCGCGAGGCCGACCACCGGTGCGCGGCCGTGCTCCGCTCCCTGTCGGTCGACGGCATCGCCGACTCGCTGCCCTACCGGGTGGTGGCGGGGCTCGGCTCGGCCGGTCACGACCTGGCCACCGTCGGCGCCCTCGGGGCGGTCGTGCCCGAGCTGCGGCCGGTCGCGGCGGCCGCCGACGCCGTGGCCGTGGCTGCTGACGCCACCCTGCTGCTCGCCTACGGGGAGGGTGACCTGGGCGAGCTGGCCCGGGGGGCCGGTCTGGCCGCCGCCGGGGCGCTCGGTGGGGTCGCCCGGGCCGGCGCCACCGCGGGGGCGCAGCGCACGGCGGCAGGTGTCGTCGTCACGGCCCGGCTCACCACCCGGCAGCGGCTGGCCCTGGGGGCGGTGCGCTCGGCCCGGGCCCGCCGCGACGCCCTGGTGGCGTCCTTCCG
The DNA here is from genome assembly GCA_963811475.1 of uncultured Actinomycetota bacterium. Classification (GTDB taxonomy): domain Bacteria; phylum Actinomycetota; class Actinomycetes; order Actinomycetales; family Dermatophilaceae; genus Fodinibacter. Next base: position 20,426 of record CAWERJ010000026.1, on the reverse strand, counting down.
CGTGCCGCCGGAGCGGGGCACGGCGAGCGCGCTCCTCGGCGGCCCGGCCCCCCGGGCGGCGACGGCGGCCGGTGGCGCCGGCCTGGCCGGGGCCACGGCACCCGCTCGCCTCGCCGCTGGAGCCCGCCTGGCGAGCTCGCGCGCCCGCGTCCTCGCGCGCGCCCGCGTCGAGCGGGCGTTCCTCGACGACTGGCGCCTCGCGACGGCCAACGGGCCTGCGGCGCAGCGGATGTACGCGGCCGGCGCCACGCTCGAGGTGACGAGCAGCACGGGCGGGGTCGTCGCGGACCGGGTGGTGGCCCAGGAGTCCGAACAGGCGCGGCCCGCCGGCTGAGCCGCCATCCGTCGAGCCGGGCCGACCTATCCTTGGCGCCATGCGTGCCCAGCTCGTCGACGCGGTCGACCCTGCCCGGCTGAGGTACCCCGAGCACCTCCCGGTCGTCGAGCGGCGCGACGACATCCTCGCGGCGCTGCGCGACCACCAGGTCGTCGTCGTGGCCGGCGAGACCGGCTCGGGCAAGACGACCCAGCTGCCGAAGATGTGCCTCGAGCTGGGGCGCGGCGGCGCCGGGCAGATCGGCCACACCCAGCCCCGGCGGATCGCCGCCCGCTCGGTCGCGGAGCGGATCGCCGAGGAGATGCAGGTCGAGCTCGGCGACCTCGTCGGCTACCAGGTCCGCTTCACCGACCACAGCAGCGACGCGACGCGGGTCAAGGTGATGACCGACGGCATCCTGCTCGCCGAGATGCAGCGCGACCGCGACCTGCGCCGCTACGACACGATCGTTCTCGACGAGGCGCACGAGCGCTCGCTCAACATCGACTTCATCCTCGGGTACCTCAAGCAGCTGCTGCCCCGTCGGCCCGACCTCAAGGTCGTCATCACCTCGGCGACCATCGACCCGGCGCGGTTCGCGCAGCACTTCTCGACCGACGAGCGCGGCGAGGTCGTGCGCGAGGTGCCGGTGATCGAGGTGTCCGGGCGCACCTACCCCGTCGAGGTCCGCTACCGGCCGCTCGTCGAGCTGCACCCCGACGGGCGGCACGTCGTCGCCGAGCGCGACCAGGTGACCGGTGTCGTCGAGGCCGTCGAGGAGCTGTGGACCGAGGCCCCGCCGAGCCCGGACGCGACGGACATCCTCGTGTTCTTCTCCGGCGAGCGCGAGATCCGCGACGCCGCGGACGCCCTCAACGCCCTCAAGCTGCCCCACACCGAGGTGCTGCCCCTGTTCGCGCGGCTGTCCGCCGCCGAGCAGCACCGGGTCTTCCACCGCGGCAGCGGCCGGCGGATCATCCTCGCGACCAACGTCGCCGAGACCTCGCTGACGGTGCCGGGCATCGGCTACGTCGTCGACACCGGCACCGCCCGGATCTCGCGGTACAGCCAGCGCACGAAGGTGCAGCGCCTGCCGATCGAGCCGGTCAGCCGGGCGAGCGCCGTCGCAGCGTGCGGGGCGCTGCGGCCGCGTGGCGCCGGGCGTGTGCATCCGGCTGTACTCGGAGGAGGACTTCGAGGCACGGCCCGAGTTCACCGAGCCCGAGATCCAGCGCACCTCGCTCGCCTCGGTCATCCTCCAGATGACCTCGCTCGGGCTCGGTGACGTCGCCCGGTTCCCGTTCGTCGACCCCCCGGACGAACGGCAGGTCGCCGACGGCGTCCGGCTCCTCGAGGAGCTCGGCGCCTTCGCCACGGGCGAGGGCGGCCGCGGGAGGCACCGCGGCCGCGGACGGCGGCTCACGGCATCCGGCCGGACGCTCGCCCGGCTGCCGCTCGACCCGCGGCTGGGGCGGATGGTCATCGAGGCCGGGCGGCTCGGCTGCACCCGCGAGGTGCTCGTCGTCGTGGCGGCACTGTCGATCCAGGACCCCCGCGAGCGGCCCGTCGACAAGGAGGCCCAGGCCGACCAGTCGCACGCCCGGTTCAAGGACGAGCGCTCCGACTTCGCCGGCCTGCACACGCTGTGGCGATACCTCAAGGACCAGCAGAAGGCGTTGTCCCACAGCGCTTTCCGCCGCATGTGCAAGAACGAGTACCTGCACTACCTGCGCATCCGTGAGTGGCAGGACCTGCACGCCCAGCTGCGGGCGGCCTGCCGGTCGGTGCGCATCGACCCCGACGTCGCCACCTCGGCGCGCGACGCCGAGCCCGACTGGGACACCATCCACCAGGCGCTGCTCGCCGGCCTGCTGTCGCACGTCGGTGCCCGGGACGAGGTGAAGCGGGAGTACGTCGGGGCGCGCGGCGCCCGGTTCGGCATCAGCCCCGGGTCGGCCCTGTTCCGCAAGCAGCCCGACCTCGTCATGGCCGCCGAGCTCGTCGAGACGAGCCGGTTGTGGGCGCGGGTCAACGCGGCCATCGAGCCCGAGTGGGCCGAGGAGGTGGGCGCGCACGTCGTGGCCCGGACCGTCAGCGAGCCGCGCTGGAGCCGCAGGGCGGGCGCCGCCGTCGCGACCGAGCGGGTGACGCTCTACGGCGTGCCGCTCGTCACCGACCGCACCATCCAGTACTCCCGGGTCGACCCCGAGGCGGCGCGCGAGATCTTCGTGCGGTCGGCCCTCGTGGAGGGCGACTGGGAGCCGCAGCACGACTTCTGGAAGCGCAACGTCGCCACCCTCGCCCGGGTCGCCGAGCTCGAGGAGCGAGCCCGCCGGCGCGACATCGTCGTCGACGACGAGGTGCTCTTCGCCTTCTACGACAGCCGGATCCCGCCCGACGTGCTCACCGAGCGGCACTTCGACCGCTGGTGGCGCGGCGAGCGGCGCCGGCGCCCCGACCTGCTCACCCTCACCGAGGAGATCCTCACCTCCGAGGCGGGGGAGGAGGTCTCGGCCGCCGACTACCCCCGCACCTGGCGCCAGGGTGACCTCGAGCTCGACGTCACCTACCAGTTCTCGCCCGGGGATGCCGCCGACGGCGTGACCGTGCACGTGCCGGTCGCGGTGCTCAACCGGGTGACGTCCGACGGCTTCGACTGGCAGGTGCCCGGGTCTGCGCGAGGACCTCGCGGTGGCGCTGCTCAAGTCGCTCCCGAAGGCCACCCGCCGCCACTTCGTGCCGACCCCGGACTCCGCCATGGCCGCGCTGGCCGAGGCCGACCCGGCCCGCGGCACGCTCACCGAGGAGCTCGCCCGCGTGCTCCACGAGCGCACCGGCGTGCGCATCCCGCCGGGGGAGTGGGACCTCGCGCGCGTGCCCGACCACCTGCGCATCACCTTCAGCGTCGACGGGCCGGGCGGCCGCGTGGTGGCGCGGGGCAAGGACCTCGAGGCGCTGCGCGAGAGCGCCGGTGGTGCCGTCCGCGCCGGGATGGCGCGCGCCGGGGCCTCGATCGAGCGGTCCGGTCTCACCACGTGGAGCGTCGGCACCGTGCCCGAGACCTTCGAGGGCCGCGCCGGCGGGCTCACCGTCGAGGGCTACCCGGCCCTCGTCGACGAGGGCGCCTCGGTGGCGCTGCGGGTGCTCCCCGACCGCGGCGCGGCGCAGGCCGCGCACCGGCTCGGCGTCCGTCGCCTGCTGCTGCTCAACACGACCGCGCCCTGGAAGCGGGTGCTGGCCCGGCTGTCCAACGCCCAGAAGCTCGCGCTCGCCGACAACCCGCACGGCTCGGTGCCGGCCCTGCTGCAGGACTGCCTCGACGCGGCGGTCGACGCCATCGTCGCCGAGCACGTCCCGGGGGACGTGCGCACGGAGCAGGCCTTCGCCGAGGCGCTCGCCGCAGTGCGCACCCACGCCGCGACGCGGGTGCTCGCCGTCGTCGAGGCGGTGCAGCCCGTGCTCGTCCTGGCCGCCCAGGTCCGCCGCACCCTGGAGTCCCTCGAGCACGGCGCGGCGGCGGCCCGGACCGCCGCGACGCGCGCCGACGTGCGCGCCCAGCTCGACAGCCTCGTGCGGCCCGGATTCGTCGCCGCGACGGGGGTGGCGAGGCTGCGTGACGTGCAGCGGTACCTGCGGGCCGCGCAGCACCGGCTCGAGCGGGCGGCCACCAACGCCCGGGAGCCGGTGCTCCAGGAGCAGGTGGATGCCGTGGAGGCCGCCTACGCCGACCTGCTCGAGTCGCTGCCCGCCGCCCGCCGGGGCTCGGCCGAGGTGGCCGACATCGCCTGGATGGTCGAGGAGCTGCGGGTCAGCCTGTTCGCACAGGCGCTGGGGACGTCCGGTCCAGTCTCCGAGAAGCGGGTGCGGGCCGCCATCGCCGCCGTCGCAGCGGGCGCGACCACCGGCGGCCGGTGAGCCACCGCCCGCCCGAGCCCCCGCGCAGGCCCGTCGTCCCGACCTCGTGCGACTTACGGACGGTTCCGGGACCGCACGCCCGGCCGATACCGTCGTGAAGTCGCACGGAGTCGAGGCCGTGCCGGGAATCCCTCGGGGGCCGCCGGGCGTTCAGGGGGTACGAGCTCCACCCGTGAAAGGCTGTGCCGTGCAGAACCCCTCCGCGCTCTACCGCTTCGAGACCGACGCCGACCTGCGTGCGCCCAGGCCCGGCGTGCTCGTCGTGGCCCTCGGCGCCTTCATCGACGCCGGGCACATCCAGTCGGTGCTCGGCGGTCACCTGCTCGAGACGGGTGACCCCGAGGTGGTCGCCTCGTTCGACGTCGACCAGCTGCTCGACTACCGCGGCCGGCGCCCCGCCATGGTCTTCGACACCAACCGGTGGGTCGAGTACGACGACCCGTCGATGCTGCTGCACCGCCTCACCGACCGCGACGGCCAGACGTACTACCTGCTGACCGGCCCCGAGCCGGACTACCAGTGGGAGCGCGTCGTCGAGGCCGTGCGCGAGCTCGTCGTGCGGCTCGGGATCACCCTCGTCGTCCACACGCACGGCATCCCGATGGGCGTCCCGCACACCCGCCCGGTCGGCATGACCGCCCACGCGACCGACGTCTCGCTCATCGGCGACGCCGCGTCGCCGTTCGGGCGCGTGCAGGTCCCCGGCTCGATCGGCGCGCTCCTCGAGCTGCGCCTCGGCGAGGCCGGCCACCAGGCCGTCGGGTTCGCCATCCACGTGCCGCACTACCTCGCCGGGTCGGAGTGGGCCGAGGGTGCCCTCGCCGCCCTCAACGCCGTCGTCGACGTCACGGGGCTGAACCTCCCGAACGACGACCTCGTCGTCCGGGCGCGCGCCAACCAGCAGGCCATCGCGGCCGAGGTCGACAACAGCGACGAGGCCCGGGCCGTGGTCACGGCGCTCGAGCAGCAGTACGACACCTACCTCGAGGGCCGCGAGCGGCCGAGCCTGCTGGCCACCGAGGCCTCGCAGATCCCCTCGGCCGACGAGCTCGGCGCCGACTTCGAGAACTTCCTGCGCACGGTCAGCGACGACGACGGCGCCTGAGCGCGGCGTCGCTCTCCTCACACGCCCGCCGCGGCCGCGCGCGGTCGAGACCACAATGGGGTTAAGGCCGGCGAGGCCGGCCGGAAGGAGGTCATGAACGTCGACGAGCTGCTCACCAAGGCCCGCGACGCCGTGCACGTCACGCGCGTCTTCGGCGAACCGTACGAGAAGGACGGGCTCACCGTCATCCCTGCCGCGAACGTCATGGGCGGTGGCGGAGGCGGGACGGGCCACGACGAGACCCGAGGAGACGGTGAGGGCGGCGGCTTCGGGATGGCCGGTCGCCCCGCAGGCGCCTTCATCATCAAGGGCGACCAGGTCACCTGGCGGCCGGCCGTCGACGCCAACCGGGTGATGACGATGGCCGCCCTCGTCGCCATCACCTGGCTGGTCACCCGGCCGTTCCGCACCCGGGCGCGGGCCGCCCTGCGCACCGCCTCGACCACCTGACCGCACCCCCGCGACGCGGTGCGGCGGTCAGTCCTTCGCGTCGGACCACCGGGCGAGCACCGAGGTGTCCGCGACGAACCGCACCGGAGCGCCGCCGGCCCAGCGCCGGGAGGCGTCCTCGAGCGCCCGGTCGACCCGCGCCGCCACCTCGGCGGCGTGCTCCGTGGGGGCGTGGACGAGCAGCTCGTCGTGCAGGCACAGCACGACCTCGGCGCCGAGGTCCCGCGTCGTCGCGCGCACCGTGGCGGCCCAGGCCTTGAACAGCTCGGCCGCCGCCCCCTGGATGATCGCGTTGCGCGCGAACCGGCCGCGAGCGGCATCCAGGGTGGGGTCGGTACCCACGGGGCTGCCGGTGAGGAAGCGGCCGGTCGGCACGAGCCGCCCGCCGTACGTGCGCAGCGGCTCCCCGCGCCGCCCGGCGTCGTAGGCCCGGTCGAGCAGCGCCATGGCCACGGGGTACGCGCGCTCGAGGCCCTTGAGCGCCTCGCCGGCCGCGCCGCTGCGCTGCCCGTACATCGCCGCGAGAACGGCCACCTTCGCGACCGGCCGCTCGACCCCCAGCCGCGACGCGACGGGGGCGTACAGGTCGTCGGCGCGGGTCGCGGCCGCGAACGCGGTGTCGCCCGAGACGACCGCGAGGACCCGTGGCTCGATCTGGCCGAGGTCGGCGCGCACGAGCACGTGCCCTGCGTGCGCGGCGACCCCCGGGCGCAGCACCGTGGGCAGGTTGTGCAGCCCGTTCTCGGCGGTCATCCGGCCGGCAGCGCCGTCGCAGGCGGTCCACCGCCCGCGCAGCCGGTCGTCGGGGCCGACGTGGGCGTCGAGCCACCGGTACCCGTAGGTCGTCGCGATCCGCTCGTCGCGCCGCCAGTCGAGCAGGGCGTCGACGACCGGGTGCACCGTGCGGTACGGCTCGAGCACCCACTTGCGCGTGTTCGGGACGTCGACCCCCACCGCGAGGAGCATCTCGCGCACCTGCGCGGGGTTGCGCAGGTCGGTCGACTCCCGGCCGGGGACGTGCCGCAGCACGAGCTCGTCGCGCGCCCGGCGCGAGGCGGCCTCCTCGGCATCCGTCGTCGGGCGCGGGCCGAGGGCGTCCGCCAGCAGCTGCTCCGTACGCGCCCGGTCGATCGGCAGCCCGTCGCGCCGCAGCTCGAGGCAGAGCAGGGCGGCGGCGGACTCCGACAACACCGTGCCCACCAGCCGCACCGAGGTCGCCTCCGCGGCGCGGTGCTGCAGGTGCGCCGTCTCGAGCGCCGCCCGCGCCCACGCCTCCAGGTGGCGGGGGTCGGAGAGCCACTCCTCGTGGTCGCCCCGCAGGTGGCCGGCGTCGTCGAGCAGCTGCTCGGGGTCGACCGGGCCGCGCTCGGCCGCGAACTCGAAGAGGTCGCCGGTGGGCGGCTCGGGGACGTCCTCGACGGGGATGCCGTGCGCGGCCGCCCAGCACTGGCCGGCGGTCGCGCTCCACCCCCCGTGGAGCAGGCGGTGGGCCTCGCGGACGTCCCAGGCCCGGGCCACGGGCAGGCGGGCGTCGACGAGGGGGGCCGCCGCCGACTCGGCCGACCACCAGACCCAGCGCGGCGAGCGGGTGCGCTCGAGCTCGCCGGCCAGCACGACGACGTCGTCCACCGGCCCCGTGCGGGCGACGTCGTCGTGCACGAGGACCGCCCACGGCTCGCCGCGGCCCGGCGGCGTCAGGGCCAGCGCCGCGACGTCCCCGGGGATCATGTCGAGCAGCGTAGGTGCGAGGTCCGTCACGCCGCCCCACCGCCTGTCGTCGCCGGGCCGACGGAGCCCCGCGGCGTGGCAGGATGTCGAGACCAGGAGGTGGCCGCACGGGCCGCCGGTGACGGTCCGAGGAGGACGACGTGGACGTGCCCGGGATCGGTGGAGGTCGCACCGGACAGGCGGTCAAGGACGTGCGCAGCGCGCTCGCCCAGGCCGAGCAGGGCCCGAAGGACGAGGGCGTGCTCGGCAACCAGGCGACCCGCCTGGTGCAGAACATCCTCGACCTCGGCATCGACGGCAAGGGCTGGTTCCACTCCGCCGCCCGGGTCGCCGACGCGGCGCTCGCGGCGCACCCCGACCCCGAGGCGGCGGTCGACGCGATCGTGCGCCAGCACGTCCGTCTCGGCGCGGCATCCGGCTTCGTCACCAGCGTCGGGCGGCATCTTCACCCTGCCGCATCGCCCTGCCGGCCAACGTGCTCGGCTTCTACCTCATCGCCACCCGGATGACGGCCGCCGTCGCCAAGGTGCGTGGCTACGACATCCGCCAGGAGGAGATCCGCACCGCCGTGCTGCTCACCCTCGTCGGCGCCGACGCCGACGACCTGCTCCGCAAGGCGGGGATGGCCTCGCCCGGCGGGACCCTGAGCAACCTCGCCGCCCAGCGGCTCCCCGGGCCGGCGATGATGGTCATCCAGAAGGGCGTGGGGTTCCGGCTGCTCGCCACCGCGGGCAAGAACGTGTTCGTGCGGCTGGGCAAGATCGTCCCGATCGTCGGTGGGGTCATCGGCGCCGGCCTCGACAGCTGGATGCAGCACCGAGTCGCCGTGAGCGCGCGGCGGGAGTTCCCGCCGGCCACGGCCGCAGCCCTCCCCGCGCCTCCCCGGCTGGCGGAGGTCGGCCCGGCCTCCGGGAACGGGAATCGGGCGCCAGACGTCGTTCGTTGAGCAAGGGGCCGGAGCGCATCTGCTCGGTCAGGCTGAGGAGGAGCCCATGTCACAGTTCGCCCGTCTCGCGTCGGTGGGAGCCGTCGTCCGCGCGGTTCGCCTCGCGATCCGCCCCGGCGGTCCGACCATCGGTGAGCGGGCCGGCGCCGTGCCCCGGATGATCCGCGCCACGGCCAGCGGCCAGTACACGGGTGTCGACGGTGGGCCGGCTGCTCCTCATGGGGGCCGCCGCCGGCTACCTCATCGCCCCGGTCGACCTCATCCCCGAGCTCGTGATCCCGGTCCTCGGCCTCGCCGACGACGCGCTCGTGCTCAGCTGGCTCGCGACCCGCCTCGTCGAGGAGACCGAGAGCTTCCTCGAGTGGGAGCGTGCCGGGATGCCGGCCGCCGCACCGGGTGCCTCGGCCGGCGGCCCGGACTCCTGGACCGGTCCGGCGGGAACCGGCGGCTCGGCCGGCCCTCGGGCACAGGGAGGCGCGGCGTCGCACCAGACGGTCCCGGGGGACGTCGTCTCCTGACCGTCCCGGCGGCCGGAGCCGTCGAGCCGCGACGGTCGCCCCGCGGCGGCGCCACGCGGTGGGTCGCCAGCCCCAGGGCGCCGCTCGTCCACAACCGGCGCTCGCGCCGGCCGCCGTCCACAGGCGCGGCTCGGTGTTCGCCCCGGCGGGGCGACCGGGCCACCGTGGTCGGCATGACAGCAGACATCACGCTCCGCGGCCCTGGCGACGTCGTCGCGGTCCTGCCCTACCAGCTGGGCTACCACCCTCGCGACAGCGTCGTCGTCGTGACGCTCCTCGACCGCCGGCTGGGTCTCGTCGTGCGCTGCGACCTCGCCGGCCGACGGGGAGGAGGAGGCCACGGCATCCACGCTCGTCGGCCCGCTCGTCCGCGACGGCGCCACCTCCGTCATCGTCGTGGGCTACGAGGATGCCGTCGATGCCGCGCAACCACTGCTCCTCGCCCTCGTCGAGCAGCTCGAACGCGCGGGGCTCGACGTCGTCGACGTCGTGGTCGTCCGGGACGGGCGGCGCTACTCGCCGTTGTGCGCGGAGCCGTGCTGCCCACCCGAGGGGATCGCGCTCCCGTCGCCGGCCGACGTCCCGGGGGTGGCGGAGTTCGTCGCCCTGGGACGGTCACCCCTGCCGTCCCGGGAGTCGGTGCACGCCCTCGTCGCCCCCGAGCCGGCACGGTGCTCCGGGGTCTCGGACGCCGTCTCCGGGCGGGCTCGCCGGCCCGGGTCACGGCGCCGCTGCGCCGCGGCCTGGGGGCTGCTCCTCGGCGGTGCCGGTGCGTCCTCGGGGCCCGAGCCGGGCCGGAGGACGCGGGCCGCGCTGACGGCCGAGTCCGTCGCCGACCTGGTCGTCGGCCTCGCCGACGTGGCGTGGCGTGACGGGCTCATCGCCTGGCTCGCCCCCGGCGTGCTGCCTGCCGACGAGCTCGACGACCGGGTCGTCGCGACCCTCCGCTGCTCGTTGCCGACGTGGGGCGACATGGGCCTCGGGGCGAGCGGCGTCACCGGGCCCCGCCGGAGGGCGGCGCCGTCGCGACGGCGCCGACGTGAGGCCGCCGCAGAACGTGAGGCGCTCCTGGAGCTGCTGCTCGAGGTGTGCCGCAGCGTCCCCGACGACTGCCCGCGGGAGGCCGCGGCGGTGTGCACCGTCACGGCGCACGTCGCGTGGTGCGGCGGCGACGGGGCGGTCGCTCGGGTGGCCCTCGAGCGGGCCCTGCGGCTGGACCCGGGGTACCGCCTCGCCGATGCTCCTCGAACGCCTCGTCGACCATGGTGTGCGGTTCCCGGCGGCGGGGCACCGTGGCCTCGGCACCGATGCCGTCGAGCGGGCCGGGCTGAGGCGGCCCGCGTCTCGCGCGCACGCCGGTGCCCGGCACGCGGGTGCCCGGCCCTCGGACGGGGGTGGTCCTCGTCGGTGCCGCGAGTACCATGGATGCCGGTCATGAGTCCCAGCGCCAAACCCCGGTTTGCTGGGCGGCAACCCTCCTCGCGGTGGGGTGCCCCGGGTGATGACCTGGCCGCACCGAACGGTGCGGCAAGCGCGAGTCCGAGGAGAACCGGTCATGACGGCCACCCCGACGAGGTCGACCGCGGCGGCCTGGCGCCCCGGTGACCCCGAGGGCGACCGGCGCTTCGCGGCGGTCGGCGACCTGCCGCTGGAGCGCGGCGGTGTCCTGCCGGACGTCACGATCGCCTACGAGACGTGGGGCACGCTGTCCCCGTCCGGTGACAACGCCGTCCTCGTCGAGCACGCCCTCACCGGTGACAGCCACGTCGTCGGGGACTCCGGACCGGGCCACGCCTCGCCGGGGTGGTGGCCCGGGCTGATCGGTCCCGGGGCACCGCTCGACACCGACGAGCTGTTCGTCGTCGCGAGCAACGTCCTCGGTGGCTGCCAGGGCAGCACCGGGCCGGCATCCCCGGACCCCACCGGGCGTCCCTGGGGAGGCCGGTTCCCGTTCGTCACGATCCGCGACCAGGTCGCCGCGGAGGTGGCGCTCGCCGACCACCTCGGCATCGGTCGCTGGCACGCCGTCCTCGGAGGGTCGATGGGCGGGATGCGGGTCCTCGAGTGGGTGGCCGGGCAGCCCGACCGGGTGGAGCAGGCGCTGGTCCTGGCCTCGACGCCCTACGCCACGGCGGACCAGCTGGCCTGGTGCCAGCCGCAGCTGCTGGCCATCCGGTCCGACCCGGCGTACGCGGGCGGCGACTACTACGACTCGCCGCAGTGGCCCACCACCGGCATGGGGATCGCCCGGCGCATCGCGCACACGACGTACCGCCACGAGGCCGAGCTCGACGACCGCTTCGGCCGGCGCCCGAGGTCGGGGGAGGACCCGCTCGGCGGGGGAGGGCGCTACGACGTCGAGAGCTACCTCGACCACCACGCCGCGAAGCTGTCGCGGCGTTTCGACCCGAACAGCTACGTCGTGCTCACCGAGGCGATGAACAGCCATGACGTGGCGCGGGGCCGCGGCGGGCTGAGCAGGGCGCTGTCGGCACACCCCGGCGAGCTCCACGTCGCGGGCGTCACGACCGACCGCCTCTACCCGATGCGGCTGTCCGAGCAGATCGCGGCGTCGCGCCCCCGCACCAGCCTCTCGGTCATCGAGTCCCGTCACGGGCACGACGGATTCCTCGTCGAGACGGCACAGGTCGGCACCGTCATCCGGCGAGCCGTGCACGCGGCCTGACGACCTCCGACTGCGGTACGGTCGGGAGCGAGACACCGCCAGTCCGCCCCAGGAGGAGATCGTGACCATCGTCGTCGGGTTCGTTCCCACCAAGGAGGGGCGAGCCGCCCTCAACCGGGCGGTCGAGGAGGCGAGGACGCGCCGGTCGAGGCTCGTCGTCATCAACTCCAACCGCGGGGGCCGTGACTTCGACGACGAGTCCAGCCAGGCGGCCGAGGCCGAGCTGCAGCGGGTCACCGACGAGCTCCGGGGCGACGGTCTGGCCCTCGAGGTCCGCCAGCTCGTGCGCGGCAACGAGCCCGCCGAGGACCTCATCTCCGTGGCGAACGAGACCGACGCCGACCTCATCGTCATCGGGCTGCGCCGCCGCACCCCGGTCGGCAAGCTCATCCTCGGTTCCAACGCCCAGCGCATCCTGCTCGACGCGCCCTGCGCGGTCCTCGCCGTCAAGGGCTGAACGGGCCGCTCGTCGCGCCACGCCGGAGGCCGTCGGACCGGGGGGATGTGTCCGAACGGCGTCCGTCGATTTATAATGTCTGTGCGCACCTGGTCACGAACCGCCCCGCCACCACCGCAGACGGATGACAGGGTGTCGCACAGGACCTTCCCCGCCGCTCCTTGGGCTCGCCTCGCGCGCCCGCGGACCGCGGCCATCCGCGACGAAAGGTAGTCGGTGTCGCCTGTGTCCACCAAGCCCTCCGAGTCGAGCGCCCTCCCACCCGAGTTCTCCCACAAGGCACTTCAGTCCCTGGTCCGTCGCGGGCGGACCTCCGGGTCGGTGACGGGTGAGCAGGTCGCGGAGGCGCTGCGCGCCGCCGACGTCACGGCGGCCCGGGGCCGGGTCGTCCTGCGGGCACTGGGGGAGCAGGGCATCGTCGTCGCCGCCGAGCAGGGCGCGAACGGGGTCGCCGCCGCGACCACCCGGACGACGAAGAAGACGAGCACGTCGGCCTCGACCGCCAGCCGGGCGAGCGCGAGCCGTCCCGCCGCCAAGACGGCGACGAAGACCGCGGCGACGAAGACCGCGGCGACGAAGACCGCGGCGACCAAGACCGCGCGCGACCAAGACCGCGGCGACGAAGACCAGCCCGGCCAAGGCGGCGGCGACCAAGAGCGCCGCCACCAGCAGCGCCACGAACGGCGCGACGGCATCCGGTACCGCGGCATCCGCCACCTCGACGGCGAAGGGCGCGTCGGCGGCGAAGGCCGCTCCGGCCAAGGCCGCGACGACGCGCAAGGCGGCGGCCGCGGCCGCCGGTGACCCGGTTGCCCCGGCGAGGAAGACCTCCGCCCGCAAGACCACCGCGACGGCCGCACGGCGTCGACCGCCGCCGACGTCGACCCCGCCGCCGAGGACGTGCCCGTGGACCTCGAGGAGGTCGTCGTCGTCGACGACGTCGCCATCGAGGAGGTCGTGGCCGTCGCCGTCGACCTCGGCGACACCGACGACGACGACGAGACGCCGGCCAAGCCGGCCACCGAGGGCGAGGGGGAGCAGGGCGGCTTCGTCCTGCGTGACGACGACGAGGACGACGCACCGGTGCAGCAGGTCGTCACCGCCGGCGCGACCGCCGACCCGGTCAAGGACTACCTCAAGCAGATCGGCAAGGTCGCCCTCCTCAACGCCGAGCAGGAGGTCGAGCTCGCCAAGCGCATCGAGGCCGGCCTGTTCGCCGAGGAGAAGCTCAACGCCGGTGACAAGCTCGACATGAAGCTCAAGCGCGAGCTGTGGTGGATCGCCCAGGACGGCAAGAAGGCGAAGAACCACCTCCTCGAGGCGAACCTGCGCCTCGTCGTGTCGCTCGCCAAGCGCTACACGGGTCGCGGCATGCTCTTCCTCGACCTCATCCAGGAGGGCAACCTCGGCCTCATCCGGGCGGTCGAGAAGTTCGACTACACCAAGGGCTACAAGTTCTCCACCTACGCGACGTGGTGGATCCGCCAGGCGATCACCCGCGCGATGGCCGACCAGGCGCGGACCATCCGCATCCCGGTGCACATGGTCGAGGTCATCAACAAGCTCGCCCGCGTGCAGCGCCAGATGCTCCAGGACCTCGGGCGCGAGCCCACCCCGGAGGAGCTCGCCAAGGAGCTCGACATGACGCCCGAGAAGGTCGTCGAGGTGCAGAAGTACGGCCGCGAGCCGATCTCCCTGCACACGCCCCTCGGCGAGGACGGCGACAGCGAGTTCGGTGACCTCATCGAGGACTCCGAGGCCGTCGTGCCCGCCGACGCCGTGAGCTTCACGCTGCTCCAGGAGCAGCTGCACTCCGTGCTCGACACCCTCTCCGAGCGCGAGGCCGGCGTCGTGTCGATGCGGTTCGGCCTCACCGACGGACAGCCGAAGACGCTCGACGAGATCGGCAAGGTCTACGGCGTGACCCGCGAGCGGATCCGCCAGATCGAGTCCAAGACGATGAGCAAGCTGCGCCACCCCAGCCGCAGCCAGGCGCTGCGCGACTATCTGGACTGAGCGACACGCCGGTCGAACGGGCATCTCCGCAGGTCAGCAGCCCATTTTCTGTGCGCGATTCGGACGCCCGTTCGTAGCACAGCGCTCCTAGTCCAGATATCACCTATGGTGGGCACGTGCCCACCGCCCGCCTCGACGCCGCCGACCTCGGCACGCTCGCGCAGTCCTGGATGCTCGCGCTGCGGGCCGAGCGCAAGTCCCCGCAGACCCTGAAGAACTACGGCGACGGGGTGCGGTTCTACCTGCACTGGTGCCAGCAGGGCGAGCCGAGACCCGCTCGCCCGGGACAGCCTGCGCGCCTGGGTCGCCGAGCTCGTCGAGACCGGGATGGCCCCGGCCACGATCCGCGCCCGCCAGCTCCCGGTGCGCCGGTTCGCCGCCTGGCTCGCCGAGGAGGGCGAGATCGCCGCCGACCCGTTCCTCGGGTCTGCGCTCACCCAAGCTCGACGTCAAGGTCGTCGAACCGCTCACCGACGACCAGCTCCGCCGGCTGATCGCCGCCTGCCAGCCACCCGCCGGCGCCACCCCGCAGGTGGCGCTGCGGCACCGCCGCGACGAGGCCATCGTCCGCCTGATGCTCGAGACCGGCGCCCGCGCCGGCGAGGTCGTCGCGATGACCCTGGACGACCTCGACCTGCCCGCCGGCACCGCCGTCATCCGCCGCGGCAAGGGCGGCAACCGTCGGCAACGCACTCACACATCATTACACCGCACTCCTCATCTCACGGCTAGAGATGGTTCAAGCGCTGACCGTCGGTACGGACCGACCAATCCTCCCAATCAGTCTCCGCGAGCAGGGCATCCGGGCCGGGCCTCTCGTAAGCGAGGTCCGGGATCTTTGACCCAACGCGGAGACGGACGGACGCCACGCGTTGAGACGCTTAGAAGATTTCGAGCCACGCGTGGCGCTCGCCTACCTACGCGTCTATCTGGGCGCTGTGACGCATCCCGCATTGGGCCAGGGGGTGAGCACTCGTAAATTGCGAACGCTCGCTGGTCGTGTAGCCCCGCGCACGAGTGCCACCAGCCCGCGTTGGGGGCGCGACAAGGCGATGACGCACGCGGCACCCAGCGTGCGGAGGGACAGGCCGGAGAAGCCGGCCTGGACGATGTCGTCGGCGAGCCGGTGCAGCGGGCCGGGGCGCCGCTGGCGCACGACGGACCCGGCCGCGGGCACCCAGCAGCTCCACCACACGAGGAAGAGCCCGACCCCGAGGACGAGGCCGAGGAGCAGCCCGGTCATCCGGAGGCCTGCGCCAACAGCGCGGACAGGTCGTAGCCCGCTCGTTCGAACCGCTCCTCGTGAGGGGGGAAGCCGTCGGCCCGGCGCAGCTCGCCGCCGCGGCGGACGAAGAGGTCGGCGATCTCGACGACGTCGCCCTCGACCCGACCCGGGACCGCGGCGATCTCGCGGACCGTGCGGCTGCCGTCGCGCTCGAGCGCCGCGTGCACGACGATGTCGATGGATGCCGCGACCGTCGGCACGACGAACCGCGCCGAGACGTTCTCGCCGGCGAGCAGCGGCAGCGTGCACATCTTGGTGACCGCCTCGCGCGCGCTGTTGGCATGGATCGTGCACATGCCGGGCAGGCCGAGTAGTGCTTACACACGTCACAGTTGTGGCCGTGCGCAGAGCACAAGATCGAGCCACGCCTACACACCGCGTGCCGACCCTTTGGGCCATTGACACCCATCGGCGGCAGGAAAATCATCGAGCCCAGGGACGTAGTCACTCATAGCTCTGTTCGCGTTCTGCGATACGGGCCGTTACGCAGGGACGATAAGGGCGGGGTCTTGTATGGGAGTTCATCGCAGCATAACCGCGCTCTTAGGAGCAATGCTCGCCATTGCGGTCTGCGCCTCCTGCAGCGATGACGAGCCAACAAGCGACGAGCCAACAATTGTCGAGCCAACAATTGTCGAGCCAACCGTTGAGCCAACCGTTCAGCCGTTAGTGGCTCCGAGCAGTTGCGAGGATTCCGACCTTCTCTGGCGGACGCGACCGCCCCCCCGGGCGTCGCCCTCAAGTTATCTACCGACAGTACAAACACAACCCTGCTTCTGACCAACAGTGGCAGCCTCTCCGTTGCAGTGTTTCCGCACAAGCGGCAGGACCTATCTCGCCGCGGCTCCGTACGCCAACCCCAGTGACGCCGCCTCCATCGAAGCTCTCAACGCCGTTGCCTCCCTCGCGAACCCCAACAGCGTTCCGGAGATGCCGGCCGGTGTACCGCTTGACCAGGTGTACTAGTGCCGCCGGGTTGGTCCGTGTGTGGGACCACCGGGGACCTAACAGGGCAGCTCAGGTTCGCTATCTGCGCGATAAGGCCTCGAGCGCTACTTACTTCGCGACGAAGGCCATGGCCGACCAGTTCGTCAAGTTCTTTACTCCCAAGTCGATGCAGAGGGCGCAGACGCTTGAAACTTGCGCTAGGGAGACCAACACGCTGTTGACTGATACACCCAGTTTGACAAATAGCGACCTGTACACCGGTCTCATCGCGGGGGGAACGGCATGCCGCTCCTCGTTCAAGGCCCTGCTAGGCGACGCCGAAGAAGCGAGATCGGCCGAAAGCGGTGCGCTCAAGTGGCTTAAGCGCACTCCGCAGTTGCTAGAGAATTCGAAGTTTTTCATTGCACTATCTCACTCCTAGACGGGCCTGCAGCTTCCCCCCGAGCACGCAGGCCTAGCGTCCCGGTCGAGGCCTCATCCCCTGATCTGCCAGACCGAGTTATACACGGTCACCGTCGAGGGACGCGCGAACACCCAGTGTCGAGGTAGCCCGCGCTCGACTTCGAGGCGCCACACGTTCGGGCTGGCCTTCTGAGACGCGGGCGGGGCGCGCCCAAACCCGGCGCGGTCGCGCGCACTCGCTGGCCGCACGCCGCGTGCCCTGGCAAGCTCGGGTCGCACCCTTGGATCGTCGCATCACACAACGGCGGGGGGCCATGGCCCGATTGGGCCACGCCTGCACTCTCCCAGCTGAGCCCCGAGAAGTCCGTCCTCAGGTGCGCCTGATCGCCCCACCTGCCCCTGCCAAAACAGTCCTGCTTTCTACCCCTCGCCGAGGGTGACTCAAATGCAGCATGAGGGCCAGCTCGACGTGCGTCTCTTCTCTGCGCCGCCTCAGCGCAGGCCATCGTAGGGATGCCGGCATCGCCCTTGCGAAAGAACTCGGTGGATCTCGGCGAGGGTGTGGGCGGTCCAAGGGTGAGTTTGTGGGTCGTCATCGGCGCGCACACCGCGCTGATTCCGCAGCTGGCCGGTTGGTGTGAGGCCCTTCTCCTCGTGGACGCCGAGTCGCCGGGCGTCGAGGAGCCTGTGGCGCCCGTGTCCCGCGCATGGGGAGGTTCTGCGACCCCCCTGATGGTCGACCTGCCCGTCAACCCGTGTGCCTAGGGACACCGCATCGGTACTCTGGCCAGCGATGCTGTCGCCGGGTCGCGACCGGTACCCCACGTCGTCACGTTGCTGAGTTCCGAGGGCATATGCGCACACCACGCCTGGCCGGTGACCACGCCGGGACCGCGGCACTGCTGGCGATCGGGTGGCTGCTGGGGATGATCGTGCTGGACCTCGTACTGCCTAGCGCCGTCGTGCCGGACCCCCTCTTCGCCATTGCCCCGCTGATCGCCTGCAGCGTGCTGTCACCGCGGGTGACCGCGGGGTTCGGTGTTGCCGCCATCCTGTCCTTGGTGTGGTCGGGGTGGTGGAACCACACCTGGGACAGTCCACAACAGTGGATACGGCTTCTCGACGTGGTTCTGGTCAGCGTTGCCGCTGTACTGCTCGCCATCGTCAGGGTGCACCGCGAGCGTCACCTGACCCGGGTCACCGCCATCGCGGAGGCCGCACAGCGGGTCATCCTGCCGACCGTGCCGGCCAGCACCGGGACCGTCCGTGCGGCGTCCCGGTACCTGTCCGCCGCAGCGGACGCGGTCATCGGCGGGGACCTGTACGACTGCAGCGTCACCCAGGGCTTCACCCGGTTCATCGTCGGCGACGTCCGCGGCAAGGGACTCGAAGCCGTCGAGCAGGCCGCCCGCGTGATCCGGGCCTTCCGGCAGGCCGCGGCCACGAAAGCCACCCTTGCCGACGCGGTCCATGACATGAACTCCTACCTCACCCCCTTCCTGGGTCCAGAGGACTTCGCCACGGCCCTGCTGGTGGACCTGACCTTCCCCGAGACCATCATCGTGACCAGCTGCGGCCACCCGCCCGCCATCCTGGTTCGACCCGACGGCTCCGCGACCTTCCTGGAACCCCCGCCGGGTTGCCACTCGGCATCGGCGACGACGCCGTGGAGGAGAGCTACCCGTGGGCACCGGGCGACCGGCTCCTGCTCTACACCGACGGTCTCAGCGAAGCCCGAGACGCCGACGCTGAGTTCCTACCCCTTCTGGACCTCGCCCCGATGCTCGCCACGGGCAACCTGGAGCACGCCTTGGAGGCGCTGCTCTTGCGGGCCAGGGCCCACGTGCCCAACGGTGCGCTCGGTGACGATCTGGCTGTCCTCCTTCTGGAGAACACCATGGCCCCGGTAAAGACACCCGCCGCAAGTTGACACCAGCCAGCCCGAGACACCTCCGCCAGCCACACAGTTGTCGATCGCACGCACAGTCCGTGTCAGCACCGGCGAACCTCCTGGCGCGACCGGCCGGCAGGATGTACGTCCAGATTCAGCTCGGCACACGCACATGGTTCGGCGCTGCTGGGGCGCGGGCAAACCCTCACCGAACCGCGTCGCCAACGGATCGGCTGCATGAGGATGGCTCGGCTTGGGAGGGCGCGGTGACAAGCGCCGCTCGTCAGCGTGACCGGGACGCTGACCCGCGTCACTGCGCCGCGTGGCGACCCCGCCTGACAGTTGCTGCCGCCGCGGCGTTCGGTGGGGACTTTCACTTGCCCACCAGCGGGACCTGAGGTTGGCCGTTGGGATACGGCCGGCGGTGGCCGCACGTGCGGGTGCCGTGTTGGTCGCTGCTCGAGGGGCGTCCCGGGCCTGGACCCGGGGCCGCAGCCCGGTGTTTGAATGGCCAGATGGAGGCCATGGACTGGCTGCGTGAGCAGGGCGTCGTGCTGCAGTCCGCGCGCGGCCCCGTGCCGAATCTGGCCGAGCAGGTCGCCGGTGAGCGGATCCGCGGCAGCTGGTGGGGGCACCCATCCGGTCATGAGATCTTCAACGTGCTCGAGGACCTGCTCGCCTCTGGGGACGTGGTCGCAACCCGTTTGGTCAACGGAAGGGTCACCCTGGTCCACCGCCGGGTGTGGCCGGCGCTGGTCCGACTCGCTGGCCGGTTCCCCGCTGAGCGGCTCGCGGCCGTCGACGAGGTGCACACGGCGTCGGGGGCTCACCGAGTGATCGCAGTGCCGTTCCCCGAGTGGGTTCCCCCCGAAGACATCTCGGCCGCGGCCCTGCTCACCATCGACGAGGCGTTGGCGATGCTTCCGCCCTGCCTGCGCTGACTTCCCGGCAGGGCGGACGGCCAAGTGCGTCATTGCGCCGCCTGTTCCCTTCCGCTCTGCCCTGCCCGGATGGCCGCTTCATGCGCAACGTTCAGCTTGAGGGAGGTGCGTGGGCTACGGCGTCCGCCGGGCACGACGACAATGTCTGCGCGATGGCGTCCTGTTCATCACGACCCGGGTGGCTGCATCGTTGACTAGCGCTTCCTGCCGAGTCAGGGTGGACGAGAGGACAGTAAGGGAGTCTTCGATGGACCGACTCGCGGTGTGGGCTCAGCTTCTCAGCTTGATCTTGGTCGGCGTGGTGGCCGGTTCGTTCGTTGGCACACAGTTGGGTCAGGTCAGGGTGCAGAACGCGCTAGGGGCGCGAGACTTCACTTTGGTCAAACACCGCTTCGAGGTAGCAGTTGGCGGCGTCATGCCGGGGCTCGTGATCGGATCGGCACTGTCGATCGCTCTGGTGGTCGGGCTGGTGGCCACGACCCGCCGCGGGCCGGTGCTCGTCCTGTCCGTTCTTGCGCTGCTGCTGTGGATCGCGGTGATCGTGGTGACCCTTCGGTACAACGCCCCGGTCAACGAGCTGGCCGCTGCCTGGGACGCGGCCTCACCCCCGGATGATTGGGAGGCACTGAGAGACCAGTGGCACTTCGGCCAGAGCGTGCGAACACCATTGGCCGTGGGTTCGTTCGTGTGCTTGGCGATGGGCGCGCTGTGGCCCCAACTCGTGCCGTGACGGCAGGCGCTGAGACGCCCCGGAGCGTTGAACCCGTCGATCGCTCGACCCGAGATGCCGGTCGTCCGACGACGTCCTTGGAGGTGCGTCTC
>CAWERJ010000025.1:0-59084 GCA_963811475.1 uncultured Actinomycetota bacterium | reverse complement strand
CGGGGGTGAGCGGCATCCAGCCGGCTTCTTCGTGGTGCGGTTCGGTCAGCGCGGGGAGTCCGGGTCGACCCCGTCGGCGACGCCCACGTCGTCGGGCTCGATCTCACCGGAGATGTCACGGTCGCGGCGGTCGACCCCGGTGATGAGGTGGAACGTGGCTCCCGCGATCAACCCGCCGAGGATGGGCGCCAGCCAGAAGACCCACAGCTGCAGGGGCGCCCCGTTGCCGTTGAAGAACGCCACGCCGGTGGAGCGGGCCGGGTTGACGGAGGTGTTCGAGATCGGGATGGACACCAGGTGGATGAGGGTGAGCGCGAGGCCGATGGCGAACGGCGCGAATCCCTGTGGGGCCCGGGAGTCGGTGGCGCCGAGGATGACGTAGACGAACACCGCCGTGAGCAGCACTTCCGCGACGAAGACCGCAGCGAGGCTGTAGCGGCCCGGCGAGTGCTCGCCGTAGCCGTTGGCCGCCATGTTGCCGGTGGCCGTGAAGCCGGGGCGGCCGCGCGCGATGCCCCACAGCGCCAGGCCCGCCAGAAGGCCGCCCGCGACCTGGGTCACGACGTACGGGGGGACGTCCTTCCACTCGAAACGCTTCGCGACGGCGACGCCGATGGTCACGGCCGGGTTGAAGTGCGCGCCGGACACGTGGCCGACCGCGTAGGCCATCGTCACGACCGTGAGCCCGAAGGCGAGGGCGATGCCGAGGAACCCGATGCCGACCTGCACGCTCTGCCCGGCGACGACGTTCGGCACGAGGAAGGTCGACGAGTAGATCGCCGCGCCACAGCCGCCGAACACGAGCCAGAAGGTGCCGAGGAACTCCGCTCCCAGGCGCTGGACCATCGTGGGTGTTGTCATGGCCGCCATTCTGCTCGGGAGCGCGCCGACGCGCACAGGACGCGCCGGGCACGTTCGAAGGTGGGTCACCGTCAGTTCACGGGGAAGGCGGTAGACGAGGTCCTCGTCGTGGGCGCTGATCCAGGCGGCGCTCGCGTCAGCGGCAACGCTGCCGCTGCCGGCCGCGGGCGAGTAGCGGGCGACGACGCTGTTGCTCGCCGGGTCGATCTTAGCCACGAGGGTGTCGGTCACCCGAGCCCAGACGTACCCACCACCCACGGCCAGGTCCCCGCCATCACCGGGCCGCTGTCCACCGCGATCGTGGCCACGGCCCGGTTCGTCGCCGGGTCGACGCGGGTGACGGTGCCGTCGACGTTGTTCTGCACCCAGACGCGCCCTCACCGATGGCGAAGAAGCGCGCTCCCTTGCCCGTGGGCACGCTCGTCACGAGCGCACCGGTGGACGCGTCGCGCCGCTCGACACCCTCTGTCACCGTGTTGGTCGTCCAGAGGGCACCCTCCCCGACGCGGGCCGCCGTGACGCCGACCTCGACCGGCACCTGGTCCACGACCGTGTTCGTCGTCGGGTCGATCTTGACCAGGGTGCGCTCGTCGCCGATGGCCACCACCCACACGAAGCCCTCGCCACTCGCGACCGACCCCTCTTCCATGATCTCCAGACCCTCGGGATCGCGATGCGCGCCAGCACCTTTCCGCTCGCCTGGTCGAGCCGGAGCACCTTCGCCGGCGTGCTGCACACGGCGATCCACAGGCCTCGAAGCCCTGGTCCATCGCGGTGCACACCTGCCCGCCGACGGCACCGACGTCAGCTCGGCCCCCGTGGTGGCGTCGAGCTGTTGCGCCACCTCCGTGCCCAGCGTCGTCCAGACGTGCCCGTCGGCGACCTGCACCCAGTCGGCGTCCTTGACCGGGAGGGCCACCCCACCGGCCGCCGTGATCTCGCTGGCGGGCACCAGGCTCTTCGTCGGCGTGCTCGTCGCGCTCGGTGTCGGGGTCGCCCCGCTCGGCGACGGCCCCGCCGGGGTCTCCTCGGCAGCGCTGCACGCGCTCGCGGCCAGCGCGAGCAGCAGTGCGGCGGCCGTCGCCGCGGCCTCGCCACGGCGACGACCACGGACATCGGATGCCGTGCGCGCGTGCATCCGCTCATGCTGCCCTGCCGCGTAGGCAGCCGACCATGGCCCGATCGGGTGGTGCGCTCGGCCGCTCGATAGGTTGGGGCCGTCATCCACGACAGCCGCACCACCAGGAGACCCGCATGGCCGACAACGGACCCGCACCCTTCGTCACCGACATCGAGGCGGCCACGCGTGACAACAACACCTTCCGCACCACGGTGTGGACCGGGCGCCACCTCCAGCTCACGGTCATGTGCCTGCAGCCCGAGGAGGAGATCGGCCTCGAGGTGCACCACGACCGCGACCAGTTCCTGCGCATCGAGGAGGGCGCCGGGCGGGTCGCGATGGGTCCGACCCGCGACGACCCGTCGTTCAAGCGTGAGGTGGCCGACGGCGACGTGATCCTCGTGCCAGCCGGGTCCTGGCACAACCTCGTCAACACCGGCGACGGCCCGCTGCGGCTCTACTCCGTCTACGGCCCGGCCGAGCACGAGCCCGGCACCGTGCACCTCACCAAGGCCGAGGCCGACGCGGCCGAGCACGACCACTGACGCCGAGAGCGGATGCCGGGCGCCCGGCATCCGCTCTCGGCCCACGCTCGCGCGCGTCAGGCCAGGGAGGCGAGGATGCCGTTGAAGGTCGCCGAGGGGCGCATCACGGCGGCGGTCTTCTCGCCGTCGGGGTGGTAGTAGCCGCCGATGTCGGCCGGTGAGCCCTGGACGGCGATGAGCTCGCGTCGATCTCGATCGACCTCTCGGTCAGCTCTCGGGCCACCGGTGCCATCTTGGCGGCGAGCTCGGCGTCCTCGGTCTGCTCGGCGAGCTCCTGGGCCCAGAAGCGAGCCAGCCAGAAGTGGCTGCCGCGGTTGTCGATCTCGCCCGACCCGGCGGGCGGGGCCCTTGTTCTCGTTGAGCAGGCGCTCGGTGGCGCGGTCGAGGGCCTCGCCGAGCACACCGGCGCGGGCGTTGCCGTTCGTCGCCTCGTGGCGGAAGCTCTCGGCCAGGGCGAGGAACTCGCCGAGGCTGTCCCAGCGCAGGTAGTTCTCCTGCACGAGCTGCTGCACGTGCTTGGGGGCGGAGCCGCCCGCGCCCGTCTCGAACAGGCCGCCGCCGTTCATCAGCGGGACGACCGAGAGCATCTTCGCGCTGGTGCCCAGCTCGAGGATCGGGAAGAGGTCGGTGTTGTAGTCGCGCAGCACGTTGCCGGTGACCGAGATGGTGTCCTCACCGCGGCGGATGCGCTCGACCGAGAAGGTGGCCGCCTCGACGGGGGAGAGGATGCGCAGGTCCAGGCCGTCGGTGTCGTGGTCCTGGAGGTAGGTCTCGACCTTGGCGATGAGGTTGCGGTCGTGGGCGCGGCTGTCGTCGAGCCAGAAGACGGCGGGAGTGGCCGAGGCGCGGGCGCGGGTGACGGCGAGCTTGACCCAGTCCCGGATCGGGGCGTCCTTGGTCTGGCAGGCGCGCCAGATGTCGCCGGGCTCGACGTCGTGGCTCATGAGCACCTCGCCGGCGGCGTCGACGACCTCGACCCTGCCCGCCGCGCCGATCTCGAAGGTCTTGTCGTGGCTGCCGTACTCCTCGGCCTTCTGCGCCATGAGGCCGACGTTGGGCACCGAGCCCATCGTGGTGGGGTCGAAGGCGCCGTGGGCGCGGCAGTCGTCGACGACGGCCTGGTAGACACCGGCGTACGAGCTGTCGGGGATGACCGCGAGGGTGTCGTGCTCCTCGCCGTCGGGGCCCCACATGTGGCCGGAGGTGCGGATCATCGCCGGCATCGAGGCGTCGACGATGACGTCGCTCGGCACGTGCAGGTTGGTGATCCCCTTGTCGGAGTTCACCATCGCGAGGCGCGGGCCCTCGGCCAGTCCCTTGTCGATCGCGGCCTTGATGTCGTCGCCGTTGGGGAGCGCGGACAGCCCGTCGAGGATGCCGCCGAGCCCGTTGTTGGGGGAGAGACCGGCGGCGGCGAGGTCGGCTCCGTAGGTCTCGAAGACCTCGGGGAGGAACGCCTTGACGACGTGGCCGAAGATGATCGGGTCGCTGACCTTCATCATCGTCGCCTTGAGGTGCACGGAGAACAGCACGTCGTCGGCCTTGGCGCGGGCGATCTGCTCGCGAAGGAAGGTGTCGAGTGCGGCGACGCGCATCGCGGTGGCGTCGACGACCTCCCCCTCGAGGACCTTCAGGCCGTCCTTCAGCACCGTCGTGGTGCCGTCGGTCGTCACGTGGCGGATGGTGAGGGTGTCGTCGCCGCCGAGGACCACGGACTGCTCGTTGTCGCGGAAGTCGTTGGTGCCCATGGTCGCCACGTTCGTCCTGCTGTCGCGGCTCCAGGCGCCCATCGAGTGCGGGTGGGTGCGGGCGTAGTTCTTGACCGCGGCCGGGGCGCGGCGGTCGGAGTTGCCCTCGCGCAGCACCGGGTTGACCGCGCTGCCCTTGACCTTGTCGTACCGCGCGCGGACGTCGCGCTCCTCGTCGGTCTGCGGGTCGTCCGGGTGGTCGGGAAGGGCGTAGCCCTGCGACTGCAGCTCCTTGATCGCCGCCTTGAGCTGGGGCATCGACGCGGAGACGTTCGGGAGCTTGATGATGTTCGCCTCCGGCGTCGTGGCCAGCGCGCCGAGCTCAGCGAGGTCGTCGTTGATGCGCTGCTCCTCGGTGAGGTGCTCGGGGAAGAGGGCGAGGATGCGGCCCGCGAGGGAGATGTCCCGCGTCTCGACGTCGACGCCGGCCGAGGACGCGAAGGCCTGCACCACCGGGAGGAACGAGTAGGTGGCCAGCATCGGGGCCTCGTCGGTGAGCGTGTAGATGATGGTGGCCATGGGTCATCTCCGGTGATGTCGGCGGTTGGGGTCCTGCTCGTCAGGCTAACGAAATGGGGCCGCCCCAGGGTCGGCGGTGGGCTGCACCACTCGTCCGTCAGTGGGAAGACGGCCAGCCGGATGCGCCGTGGCAGTCACGGGACAGACGTGGGGTGACGACGATCGGCCGAGGCGTCACGTGAATCGTCCTGGGCACGAGTGTCTTGGCCGGTCCTGGGCGACGGCCCCTTTAGGGCCCACGCCACGATGAGGGCGGGGCTCCGCGCCAGGGTGCGGGCAAACCAGATGTGCAGTCCACCCCAGACGAGGTCGGCGATGCTGCCACACAGCATGGTCCAGAATGCCAACTTGACGATGCCGTTGCGCCCGGACGCGAGGCCCAGTAGCGCAGCGTCGAGGCGGCGGTCAAGGATCCGCAATGCGAACACCGCCAAGGGTACGAGCAGCACGAGACCCCAGATGGCGAAGTTGTAGACCCACTCGCCGAACACGGTTGGAGCGACCGAGTAACCGCGGCCGTATCTTGCTGGCGCCACGAAGCGCACCAAGTCGTAGCCAATCGCATCAGGCACCCACTTCGGATTCATCGAATTTGGAAGAACAATGAATGGAAACGTCGTGAGCGATTTGCCCCAAGCCAGCGCGAGATCGCCCTTCGCCTCCCACTGGAAGATCTGGGCGTAGAGCAAGATCGGGCTGAGCATCGACTCCAACCCGGTGCGTCCTGCGCTCGCCCCCGCCTTAATGCTTTCCTGGAGAGCTAGGCGTTCTTGTGCCAAGAAGTACAACGCGAGTGGTGCGCCGAGCACCATTCCCCACTTCAACCGCTTGAGCGGGTAGCGCGCGGTGACGAGGATGACGACGCCGCATGCAGCCGCGACGAGGCGCAAGCGACCGGTGCCACCGTGGAAGAACTCGGCGTAGACGCCGAGCGCAGCCAGTACCAACAGATTCCTCGGATGCATCAATCTGCCGCGCTCGCGGAAGATGACTCCGATGGTGACAAACATGACGCATGTGAACGCTGATCCCTCTACCAAGGCGCCGCCGTTGAAGTCAAAGGCGCGAGGTACTAGGTAAAGCGCTAGTAATCCCCCGACGCCGAGGCGTACGGCCCATCTCCCGTCCCGGGCGGAGACGAGCGGCACGACAAGCCGGTTGGGCACCGTGGACCAACTGATGGCGCTGACGGTGATCTGCACGGCGAGGGCGCCCAGCAGTGCCGTGTTGAGGTAGCGCGGCTCGACCTCCGAGTAGGCGTTGGTAGCCGCCTTGTACCCTCCAAAGCCGATGAACATGGCAGCGGACAAGTTGAACAACCCGAGGGCGGTCACTCGGTACCCGTGGCCGACGAAAACACGTACTCCGTACAGCAGCGCGAGCAGGCTGAGAACAACATTGGCCCAGACCAGTCCACTGGCCGTCGTGGTCACTCCGACGGCGATGGAGGTGGCCGCCGCCATCGCCAGCCAGGCCACCGACTCGAGGAGAACTGCCGGCCTGGGCACCCAGCCACTCTGAGCGAAGTTCGGCTGCACCTCTGGCATCGCGTCGTGACGTGCGTGCTGTGATGGCTCGCTCGACCATGGGCCCGGCATGCTCTCAGTTGCTGTCCGCACAATGAACTCCCTCTGTCGCGGTGTCGGAGGAGCACACGACATATGCCGCAGCGGCACCCACTGAGTACAGTGCGACCGATCCCCACGCGGCCCCGAGCATGCCCATTAGATTGATGGCGCCGAGGTATGTGGGGATCGCGAGAACGGCCAGGCTTCCCTCGATGGCGCTCATCACGGCTGCCGTCGGACCAGCAAGCACCAAGCCCATCATGAGGCGGTACACCGCGAAGACGACTACCGCGAGACAAAGCGGAGCGACAAGCCCCTTCCCTGGGGCGTAGGCCCGTCCAAACAGCGGTTCAATGAGGAAGAACAGAAGCAGTCCGGTCACGCTTGCCAGAGCGCACAGAAGCGGCAGCTCACGGGTGGCCAGCCTGCGCACATAGGCGCGACGGTCCGTGGTGCCGAGATGTTGCACCCGGCGGTCGGCGACCGCTTGGGAGAGCCACGCCACCGGTTCGGTCGCGGTGGCGACGACAACGTAGATGCCCAACGCACCCGACCCTGCCACGAGTGGGAGGATGAGGCGGTCGCTGCGAGCGACGGCCACGGCGGCCAGGGACCCCGGGACGAAGGCGACCGACTCTCGGGAGACGATGCCACCCGCGATGCCGTTGCGCAGGTTCTGGAACAAGGCCACGGCGATGAGGACGATGGGGACGATCAGGTACGGCACGAGCCACACCAGCCATGAGCGCACGTCGAGAAGATAGAGCCCGACAGACCCGACGATCACGAGGGTCGTGCTGAAGGCGGCAACGCGGACGAACCCGCTTGTCGAGCCGTAGCGAAGTGCGTGTGCTCGCCGTATGGCGTTCCAGCTGGCGCCGTAGGCAAGTGGGAGGAGCGCCAAGGCCAATGGGCCGGTGAGGATCAGTGCCATCGCGGTCACGAGGACCGCGGTGACGATGAGATGGCGTGTCGCACGCTCCATCGGAACTTGCTCGTTGCTTGAGCGACGGAGGATGATCTTGTCGGCACCTAGGGCGATCACGGGTGCAAGGAAGTATGCGGCCTGGAGCAGGAACGCCAGACTGCCGCGCGCAGACGGGCCGACGGTCCGTGCCATGGTGAGGTTGGCGAGGAACGCTCCGGCGGCGGCATATGCCGACAACGCGACGACCGCTTGGACGTGGCCGTGTGGCGACAGTCGTGAGAGCTGATCGGACACTGCCCTCATCGTCTGATGTTCGCATCCAAAGCCCGGCGGAGCACGTCGTCGAGGGCTTCGGCCGCGTGGTGAACGTTGAATTCAGAGATCCCGAGGGCGGCGGAGCTCGCGCCGGCGGCGTGCAGACGCGCAGAGGCCAAGAGCAGCGACAGTTGATCCGAGGCGCTACCGGCATCCGCCGACAGGCGCCAACCGGCTCCTTCGCGTTCGGTGAGCTCGGCCAGCCAGCCTCCGTGGTTGAAGACCAGGGGTCGACCCGCGGCATAGGCGTCGAAGACCTTGTTCAGCGAGTTGTCGGCGAGAGACGGTTCGTCGATTAGACACGAAGCGATGAGGTCCGAGGCTGCGTAGATCTCGGCCACTCGGGTTTTCGGAAGCGGCCCAAGGACAGTGCGGTCGGGGTCCAGGCCCAGTTCTCGGGCTAAGCGCCGTAGTTCCTCATATTGCGCGCCCCCACCGACGACAAGGACCTTGATGCCGTTCGCTCTGCCGGAAGGTGAGGCACCAAGGCGGAGTAGCCAGTCCGAGTTGTAGCTCCGGCCGAGAGAGCCGGCGTAGGTAATCAGAACATCATCGCAACAGAGTCCAAGAGCGTCGCGCACGGCTTGACGCCTCTCGTCAGCGACAAAGAACCGCTGGGGTTGGGCCGTATTGGGGATAAGGTGCACTGTGCTTTGGGGCGTGACCCGAAGTACGCCGGCGCACATGGCTGGAGACAGGCCGACGACTGCGGCAGAGTGGCGGTAGGTGAGCCGAGCCAGCAGTCGTGCCGCCTTTATGAGAAGCGGATTCTTCAGTGCCCCGAGGCTGATGGGGACTTCAGGCCAAAGATCGCGTACTTCGAAAACCATCGGGAAGGTACGAATGAGGTGGGCCGCCATTGCTGGAATGGCGACTGTCAACGGAGTGCTGCTCGCGAAAAGGACGTCAGCCGGGGTGGTGACCGCCTTCACGGTTGCCCTGGCAGAGAAACTTAGGAAAGCCACGATTCGACGACCAAAAGTCATCTCATTGGCGTACGGCACGTCCAGCTGCACCACACGTACACCACCGATCTCGTAGGTGCGCTGACCCGCACCCGCACAGATCACGGTGACGGCCCAGCCCATGCCCGACAATCTAGTGGCGAACTCGTATGGGCGAGACCCACCCGCCTCATCGGGGCGCTTGAAGTGTTGGTGAATGTACGTGAGCTGAGGTCGACGCAGAGCTGCATCGGGCACCTGACCTCTATGGTCGTCGCGGCGCCGTCCAGTGTCGGGAACCTTCGGCGACAGCAGGGCAGGCGTGCCAGAAGTGCGCTCTTTGGCGACGTGGCGCTCCTCGACGCCGGTTACGCCGAGTCTGTAGAAGGGCGTCCAAACGCTCACGATGCCACCCCAAACAATCGCTGCCCGCCGTGAGCCGAGAACCAGCTGCGGAGCGCCCCCTGGTCAGTCGCCGCGGAGAAGTCGGGGAGCCCGCTCACCGTTGAGGGGCGGCACGCTGACATGAGTGATGAGGGGATGCGACGATGCGCGGACCTCCTCACCCGGGGTGAAGAGCTCCTCCGTCACCTTCTCGCCGGGACGCAGGCCGGTGAAGACGATGTCGACGTCCGAGCGCCCCGACAGGCCGATCATGGTCGTTGCCACGTCCACGATGCGCACCGGTGACCCCATGTCGAGCACCATCACCCCGCCGCCCTTCCCGATGGCGGCAGCCTGAAGGACGAGCTGGCAGGCCTCCGGGATGAGCATGAAGTACCGTGCGACGTCCGGGTGCGTGACCGTCACCGGCCCTCCGCGCCTGATCTGTTCCATGAACGCCGGCACCACAGAGCCTCGAGAGCCGAGGACGTTGCCGAACCGAACGCTGACATAGCGACCGCCGGCCGCGCCGTCGTAGCCCGCGGTGAGCCGCTCCGCGATGCGCTTGGACCACCCGAGCACGCAGGTGGGCCGGGCCGCTTTGTCGGTGGAGATGTTGACGAAGGTCCGGACCCCGACGGCGCTCGAAGCGTGCAGCACGTTGAGGGTTCCGACGACGTTCGTCTTGTACGCCTCGCCGGGGTGGCGTTCCAACATCGTCAGGTGCTTGAGTGCCGCGGCGTGGAAGACGACCTCCGGACGCGCCTCCTCGAACGCATCGTTCAGTGCAGCGGCGTCTCGGATGTCGCACAGGATCAGCTCGTCGCTGTCGAGGAGGGCCCGGCCCTCGAGCGACATCTGGGTGCCGTGCAGCCCGCTTTCGTCGCGGTCGAGCATGAAGAGCTTGTCCGGCCCGAAGCGCGTGATCTGGCGGCACAGCTCCGAGCCGATGGATCCACCGGCACCCGTCACGAGCACGCGCCGAGCAGAGATCTCGCCGGCGATCGCGCTCATGTCGAGGTCGACCGGTTGACGACCGAGCAGGTCGGCGACATCGAGGTTGCGAAGGTCCGACTCAGTCGGCAGCCCACCGAACATCTCCCGCACCGGCGGAAGGACGAGGATTTCCAGCCCGCACTCCCGCGCGACCGCCGAGAGCTCGCGAACCAGCTCTGACGTCGCACTAGGAACCGCGATCACGAGGGTGTTGGCGCCATAGCGTTCCGCGATCGCCGGCAGGTCGTTGCGGTTCCCCCTGACACGCACCCCTTCGATGAACCACCGAGCCTTGCGCGGGTCGTCATCAAGCAGTGCCACGGGGAGCAGGCTGCTGCCTGGGTCGCGAACCAGGCTTTGCACGAGGATGCGTCCGCCCGAGCCTGCTCCGAAGACGACCGCCCGCCGCTCGGAGATTGCCGCGATGGCCCGGTGCGTTCGCCGCGACCGGATGAGGAAGCGAGCTGCGAACATCCCGGTGATGGCCATGGCCGTCCCGGTGAACGGCACGCTGCGCGGAAGGGTGAGGACCGGGACGACCAGGACGAGGAAGCCGAGCACGACACCACTGAGGGCGGTCGTGCGGGCCAGGTCACTGGTCTCCTCGAATGACCCCAGGTCATAGCCGATGCCATAGGGCCCTCGAAGCCAGCCGATGGTGACGTGACAAAGGACCACGACGGTGCTGGCGAGGACCAGTGGGGCGAAGTACTCCGCGGGAAGAGTGAATTCGAGACGCAACCAGGCCGCGAGGAGGAGACCCATGACCCACGACGCCCGCGTCGATTCCGGTCCAGATCACCCGGGAGGAAAGGCGGCCCACTCCGTCACCCTTTACGACGACGGCTGCGTCCGTGCGGATCACGATGGCGTCCTCTCGTTCAACCACGCAGGTTTACCTGCGTCGCTGCAGTCGCGGTTAACCACATCGTTCGCAGTAACCACACTGTTCCCTCAGGACCATTTGGTCCCAACTGTCACAGCGGTCACAACATAGGGGCGTATACCCCACCCCGTCTAGGGTTTGAGGGATTTATCCCCGCGAGTCCGCCCGGCGTGTCACCGACCTGTGCCCGTACCCCTCGTCGCACCACGCCCCCACAGGAGGTCCTCATGCTCGTGTCCGGCAGCATCGTCGTGGTGTGCACCGGCAACGTGTGCCGGTCCCCCTACATCGAGCGGCGCCTCCGCCAGGAGCTGGCCGGGACGGCCATCCAGGTCACGAGCGCAGGCACGCGTGGGCTCGTGGGCCGTGACATGGATGCCGGCAGTCGTGAGCTGCTCGACCGCGCCGGAGCCGACGTCCGAGGCTTTGCCGCTCGGGAGCTCACCGCCGAGATCGTGGACTCGGCAGACCTCGTCCTCACCGCCGCGCGGGAGCACCGGAGCGCCGCGGCTCGTCTGCACCCGGCTGCACTGAACCGGGTGCAGACCCTGCGCGACCTCGCCGACCTCCTCGAGGGTGTCACCCCAGGCGACGTCGTCTCGCTGGGCGCCAGGGGAGACTGGGTCCGCCAGGTCGTCGCGGCCGCCGTGGCTCGGCGGCCCCTCGTCCCGGCTCGTCAGGAGACGGTGGACATCACCGATCCCATCGGCGCCTCACCTGATGTCTTCGCGCGAATGGCTACGGAGGTCGAGGCCGCGTTGAAGCCCGTCGTCGCGGTGCTGAGGGGGCCGCATCCTGCAACGCACTGAGACCTGAGGCGGTCCGCTCTGCGCGGGACCGCCGGCCCAGGGGGGACCGCGACTCAGACGATGTCGACGTGCTTGCGCGTCGGCCGCTCGGACGGCGACGCGCTCCCGGCAGGCCGGTGGGTCTCGGGCTCGGAGGCGTTCTCGTAGCCGTACCCGCCGTAGTGATGGACGGCCCTGGCCGGGACGCGGTTGAGCACCAGCCCGAGGACCCGGCCCTTGCCCGAGCCGAGGAGCTCGAGAGTGCGGTTGAGCTGGTCGCGCTGCACCATGCCCGAGGCGACGACAACGATGGCTCCGTCGACGAGATTCGACACGACCACGGCATCCGTCACCGGGAGCGTGGGCGGGGCGTCGATGACGACGTAGTCGAAGCTCGACATGAGCTTCTCGAGCACCGTCACCATGCCGCTGGACCCCAGCAGCTCGGAGGGGTTGGGCGGGATCGGCCCGGCGCCCAGCACCCACAGCTTCGTCGAGCCGTAGGCCTGGAGGAGGTCGAAGACGTCGGCTCGTCCGATGAGCGCATCCGTGAGGCCGACTGCACCCTCGAGGCCCATGTACGCCAGCACCTTGGGTCGCCGCAGGTCCGCCTCGACGAGGCACACGCGGGAGCCGGCCTGCGCCATCGTCAGGGCAAGGTTGGCCGACATCGTGCTCTTGCCCTCGCCGGCCAGGGAGGACGTGACCACGAGTGTGCGGGGGTGGTTCGCGGCATCCACGAACTGGAGGTTGGTGCGCAGCGAGCGGAAGGCCTCGGCCCGGGGAGACCTGGGGTCGACCCGCACGATGAGCGGCCGCTTCGCCGCCTCGGGGTCCTGGGCGATGGAGCCGAGGATCGGTGCGTCGGTGACGGCCTTGACGTCGTCCTCGGACTTCACCGTCTTGTCCAGCGTCTCCCGCACCAGGGCCGCACCCATGCCCACGAGGAGGCCGAGGACCGCTCCCAGGAGGATGTTGCGCAACGGCTTCGGCGCCACGGGATCGGTCGGAGTCGTCGGCGGGCGCACGACCGTCACCTTGACCGGGCTGACCTCGGTGCCGGCGGGGCTCTCGAGCTCGGTCACCGCCGCCGGGAACTCCTTCGCGATGGCCTCACCGATGGCCTGGGCCTGGGCGGGGTCGGTGTCGCGGACGGCCACCTCGATGAGCACGGTGTCCGGCGGGCGTCGTGGCGGTGACCTGGTCGGCGATGTCCCCGGTGACGCCGACCGTGGCCGCTACGGGTGCAAGGATCCGGGGCGTCGTGAGCAGCTGCGCGTACGACTTCACCCGCTGCTGGGTGAAGGTGCTGCCCTGGAGCAGGGCGCCGCTGTCGTCGGAGCCGGTCGTCGACACGAAGAACTGGGTTCGGGACTCGTAGACCTTCGGCGCCAGCAGGGTGGCGGCGCTCGCGAGCATGACGCCGAGGAGGACCGCCGTGACGATGACGCGCCACCGCTTCCGAACCACGAGCAGGTAGTCCTGCAGCTCCACGGCTCTCCTCGGGTCGAGATCCCTGACGGCGCTGCGCGGGCTTTCCCACCTGCCGGGTCGCGAGAATCGTAGCCTCGGGAAGCGCGGATCCCCGGTCGTGGACGCGCCGTGTCGCGACGGCGATTTTCCTGTGAGCCGCGTGGCGACAATTCCATGGCCCGTCCCTGCGCGTCGTGCTCCGGTGAAGCGGTGCGCGTCGGCGATGCTGACCCCGTGACCCCGATGGACCGGAGACGGCTGGTGCCCATGCTGGGCCTCGGCATCCTTCTCGTCGTCGACCTCGTGCTCGTCGTCTGGGCGCTGTGGCCGACGTCGTTGCCGGCGAACGCCACCGGGGCGGATGCTGTGACGACCGCGGCCACCGCTGGCTCGCCGTCGGACTCCGGGTCGGCCACGGCATCGGCCTCTCCCTCCGCGAGCCCTTCCGTGAGCGCCTCCTGCGAGCACGAGCCCACCGCCCTGTTCGAGCCGAAGCCGCTGACCCGCCTCGTCGTCGGCCTGGGGGGGCAGTCGGTGTGGGCGGCGGATGCCGGGACGTGCGACAGCGCCGGGCACCGTGCACGTCAGCAAGGACGGCGGCAGGACGTGGTCGAGCAACCCCACGCCCGGTTCGCTGACCCGGCTGCGACCGGCGAACGCGCTCGGACGCGTTCGGGGTGGGCGGTGGCAAGGGATGTGAGCTGCGGTTGTGGCGCACCAGCGACGGTGGCGAGCAGTGGAGCGGTGCGCAGTCCGCGGCGTCGGCCTGGGGCCGGTCGGCCTCGGACGCCCGTCTGGTCCACCGGCCGGAGGCCGCGCCGGTCACGCCCTGTCCGAAGCAGGAGTCCGTCCTCGACCTCGTGGGACTCGGCCGGTACAACGCGGCCGTCCTGTGCAGCGGTGGAGAGCTCCGCACCACTGCTGATGGTGGCCGGTCATGGCGCACCGCGGCCGAGCGCCCGGGTGCGGTCGCGCTCGCGCTCTCCGGCACCGGGCAGGGTGTCGTGGCCGCGGTCGACACCGACTGTGAGGGTGTCGTGGTGCAGCGGCTGTCGGGGGGTCGGCTCGCTGCCGACCGGTGCGTCGGCGGCGTCACCCCGGCTCCCGGAGAGGTCGCCCTGTCCCTGGCCCGGGACCAGGTGTGGCTCGTGGCGGGTGACGCGGTGCTGCGGGCGAGCTCACCGGACGCCACCTTCACTCGGGTCTCCGACTGGCCGCAGGGCTGAGCGCCGGCGTACCGGGCGAGAGGAGAGCCCTCTTATCGCCTGACACAATGGCCGCCATGCCCACGTCACCCACCGGTCGCTGCCGCACGTCCGCGCATCCTGTCGGGCATGCAGCCGACGAGCGACTCCCTGCACCTCGGCAACTACCTCGGCGCCCTCGTCAACTGGGTGGGCCTCCAGGACGAGTTCGACGCCTACTACTTCGTCGCCGACCTGCACGCCCTCACCGTGCCGACCGACCCGTCGGTGCTGCGCCACCGCACGCGCGTCACGGCCGCGCAGTTCATCGCGGGCGGCGTCGACCCCGAGACCTCGGCGATCTTCCTGCAGAGCCACGTGCACCGGCATCCCGAGCTCGCCTGGGTCCTCGCCTGCCAGACCGCGGTCGGGGAGATGAACCGGATGACGCAGTACAAGGACAAGACCGCCAAGGGCCACAACGCCAACGTCGGGCTGTTCACGTACCCCGTGCTGATGGCGGCCGACATCCTCATGTACGACGCGGCCTTCGTGCCGGTGGGGGAGGACCAGCGCCAGCACCTCGAGATCACCCGCGACCTCGCCGAGCGGATGAACGCGCGCTTCGGGCCGGTGCTCAGGGTGCCCGAGCCGTACATCCTCAAGGAGTCCGCGAAGATCATGGACCTCCAGGAGCCGACGGCGAAGATGAGCGGGTCCATGTCGTCCGACAAGGGCCTGGTCCTGCTCAGCGACGACCCGGGGCGGATCGCCAAGAAGATCCGCTCGGCGGTCACCGACACCGAGGCCGAGGTCCGCTACGACCCCGAGACCAAGCCCGGCGTGTCCAACCTGCTCGTCATCCACTCCGTCCTGTCGGGGACGCCCATCGCCGACGTCGAGGCCGACTTCTCGGGCCGGGGCTACGGCGACCTCAAGAAGGCCGTCGCCGAGGTCGTCGTCGAGGCGGTCACCCCCTTCCGGGACCGGCTCGCCGAGCTGCTCGGCGACCCGGCCGAGCTCGACCGGGTGCTCGCCCGCGGCGCCGAGAGGGCCGGTGTCGTCGCCGAGGCGACGATGACCCGGGTGCGCGATGCCGTGGGCCTGCTGGCGGCGGAGTAGGGTCCCTGCCCATGCCGCAGCACGGCGTCGCCGTCACCGTTCCCGAGCCCTGGTCGGCAACCCTCCAGGGCGCCCGCGAGAAGTTCGGCGACCCGATGGCGTCGGCCATCCCGCCGCACGTGACGCTGCTGCCCCCCACCGTCGTCGCCCCGAAGCTCATGGACGGCTTCCTCGAGCACCTGCGAGAGGTCACGGCGACCGCGGAGCCGTTCGCGATGGTCCTGTCCGGCACGGGGACCTTCCGGCCGGTCTCGCCGGTCGTGTTCGTCCAGGTGTCGCGGGGGATCGCGCACTGCGAGTCGCTCGAGCGGGCCGTGCGCTCGGGGCCGGTCGAGCGCCGGCTCGACTTCCCCTACCACCCGCACGTCACCGTCGCGCACCACCTCGACGAGAGCTCGCTCGACCGGGCCTTCGAGGGGCTGGCCGACTTCCGCTGCGGGTTCATGGTGTCCTCGGTCGAGCTGTACCACCACGACGTCGACGGGGTCTGGCGGGCTGTCGACAGCTTCCCCCTCGGGGGCTGAGCGGTGACCGGCATCCCCGGCTTCTGGGCCGTCGTCCCCGCCGGTGGCGCCGGCACGCGGCTCTGGCCGCTGAGCCGCGCCGCCCGGCCCAAGTTCCTCCTCGACCTCACGGGCAGCGGCCGCTCGCTCCTCCAGGCGACGCTCGACCGGCTGGAACCGCTGACGGGCGACCGGGTCGTCGTCGTCACGGGCGTCGCCCACGCGGATGCCGTGCGCGCCCAGCTGCCGCTCCTCCCGGCCGACCGGGTGCTCGCCGAGCCCTCGCCGCGCGACTCGATGGCCGCCATCGGCCTCGCGGCCGCGGTCGTCGAGCGCCTCGACCCGGATGCCGTCGTCGGCTCCTTCGCCGCCGACCACGTCATGCCCGACACGGAGGCGTTCCACGCGGTGATCCGCGAGGCGGTCGAGGTGGCCCGCGACGGTCACCTCGTGACGATCGGGGTCGAGCCGACCGGGCCGGCGACCGGCTTCGGGTACATCCGCACCGGCGCGCCGCTGCCCGGCGCCCCCACCGCCCTCAAGGCCGTCGAGTTCGTCGAGAAACCGGACCTCGAGCGCGCCGAGGCGTACGTCGCGTCAGGTGAGTACCGGTGGAACGCAGGCATGTTCGTCGTGCGGGCGACCCTCCTGCTCGACCTTCTCGAGCGGTGGCACCCCGACCTGGCCCGCGGGCTGAGGGCCGTCGCCGCCGACCCGTCGCGGCTCGAGGAGCTGTGGCCCGGGCTGACGCGGATCGCCATCGACCACGCGGTGGCGGAACCGGCCGCGGATGCCGGTCACGTCGTCGTCGTTCCCGCCCCCTTCGCGTGGGACGACGTGGGCGACTTCGCCAGCCTCTCGGCCCTCCTCCCCGTCGAGGGCGAGCGGAGCGTCCGGGTGGTCGGCGACGCGCAGGACGTCACGACGGTCGACGCGTCGGGTGTCGTCGTCGCGGCGAGCGGGCGGCGGGTCGCGGTGGTGGGCCTCGACGACGTCGTCGTCGTCGACACCCCGGATGCCGTGCTCGTCACCACCCGCGCCCGGGCGCAGGACGTCAAGCGGGTCGTCGACGCCCTGCGGGCCGAGGGTCGCGACGACCTCACCTGACCGCTCCCGGCATCCCGTCAACAGACATCGCTGGGTCGAGGTGTTATCGCGCGGATCCGCGAGCGGTATCACCTCCACTGCGAGGGGACTCCGCTGGGTCGAGGTGTTATCGCGCGGATCCGCGAGCGGTATCACCTCCACTGCGCGGGGGGATGCCGTCAGGTGACGTCGCGGCGGCGGTAGGCGAGGAGCCCGCCGACCATCAGCACCAGGGCCGCCAGGGTGAGCACCACCGCGGCCTGGCCGTTGAACGAGCCGGCCGGCAGCGACGACAGGTGGGTGAACGGCGAGAGGTCGAGCACCCACGACGGGATCTCGGTCAGCGGGCCGATCTCGGTGACCATGAAGGTCACGAGCAGCACGCCCCAGGAGAACGGCGCGAACCGCGGGGCCGCACCCGCGAGCGCGGCGGCGACGCCGATCATCACCCAGACGACGGGGAGCGCCGACACGGTCGCGCCCACCGCCGCCCCGAGGCCGGGTGCCTCCGGGGTGACCTGCGGCCCGACGAGCCCGACCACGGCGCCGAGGAGCGCCATCAGTGCTGCTGTGAGCACCACCGGGAAGGCGACGTGGGCGACGAACCACTTCAGCCGGCTGGTCGGAGTCGACAGCACCACCTCACCGAGGCCCGAGCGCTCGGACCCCACGAGCCGCAGCACCAGGGCGATGCCGGCGGCGGCGACCGCGGCGCTGACGAAGTGGATCTCGGTGGCGACGTAGATCTCGGCGAACGACCCGACGGAGCCGCCGAGCTTCTCGAGCAGGTCCCGGATGCCGGGGTCGGAGGTCATGTCGGCGACGGCACCGAGGAGCGAGCCCACGAGCGCGCCGCCGAGCACCATGCCGACGGTCCAGCCGATGATGGTGCCCCGGGCGAGCCGGGTGACCAGGGAGAACGGTCCGGTGAGCAGGCGGCCGGCCCGGGCCGGGCCGCCGCGTGCCGGGATGATGCCGGCGCCCAGGTCGCGGCGGTCGAGGACGGCGACGGCGCCGAGGACGCCGGCGACCAGGGTGAGCACGCCGAGGAGAGCCAACCAGCTGCGGTTCGCCCCGTAGGCCTCGACCCGCCCGGCCCAGCCGAGCGGCGAGAGCCAGCCCAGGCCGTGCACGACGGTGCCCGGGTCGGCGGAGTCGGCCATCGCGCGCACGGCGAACATGGCGCCGAGGAAGCCGAAGCCGAGGCCGGCGGCCCCCCGCGTGGTCGAGGCGAGCTGCACCGCGACGGCGCTGACGCCGACCATGGCGAGCCCGGCAGCCAGCCACGCCGCCGCGAAGGCGGCGCTGCCGGCGGTGTCCATGCCCAGGGCCACGAGACCGGCACCCGAGAGCACGCTGGCCGCGACGACGGCGGTCGTCGCGAGCGTGACGGCGGCGGCCAGGGCGGCCCAGCGGCCGACGACCCCGGCGCCGAGCAGCTCGAGGCGCCCCTCGTCCTCCTCGGTACGGGTGTGCCGCCGCACCACGACGAAGCCGAGCACCGCGGTGAGGAAGGCGCCCATCATCACGGTCTTGAACACGGCGAGCGCGTCGGCGGTGTTCGAGGCGATCGGGCCGTACAGGGCGACGATCGACGGGTTGGCCAGCACGCTGTCCAGGCCGGTGGCGGCCGCCTCGTCGGTGGGGTAGAGCGCCAGGGTGGCCTGGGCCGAGCCCACGGCGAGGAGGACGAGGCCCGAGCACGCTGCTGGGAACGAGGATCCGGTCGCGACGCCAGGCGAGGCGGAGCAGGTGTGAGAACCCGGCCAGCCGGGAACCGAGCGAGATCGTCGGGGCGAGGTGCCCCGTGGGGACGGTGGCGGCGGTCATACCGGCTGCTCCTGCGACGGCCGAGGTGCCTGGGGTGCCGCTGGCGACCCCCCGGCATCCGGCTGCTCCTGGTACCGGGCGAGGAAGAGCTCCTCGAGGGTGGGCGGCTGGCAGGTGAGGCCGGCGACGCCGCGCGCGCCGAGGGTGGCGACCAGCCGGCCGAGGTGCTCGGCGTCGACGGAGCAGCGCAGCTCGGTGCCGTCGACCGAGACGTCGTGCAGGCCCGGCCACGTGGCGACCTCGGCAGGGCTCACGGGCTGGTCGAGCACCGCGTGCACCCGGGTGCGGGTGAGGTGGCGCAGGTCGGCGAGGCTGCCGGTGTCGACGATGCGGCCGGCCCGCACGATGCTCACCCGGTCGCACGCCCGCTCGACCTCGCTGAGGATGTGGCTCGAGAGCAGCACCGAGCGACCTTCGTCCTTCAGGGCGCTGAGCTCGCTCTGGAAGACCTCCTCCATGAGGGGGTCGAGCCCGGCCGTGGGCTCGTCGAGCACGAGCAGCGGCACGTCGCTCGCGAGGGCGGCGACGAGCGCGACCTTCTGCCGGTTGCCCTTGGAGTAGGCCTTGCCCCGCTTGGTCTCGTCGAGCTCGAACCGCTCGACGAGCCGCCGCCGGCGGCCCTCGTCGATGCCGCCGCGCAGCCGGCCGAGCAGGTCGATGACCTCGCCGCCGGTGAGCGTCGGCCACAGCACGACGTCGCCGGGCACGTAGGCGAGCGACCGGTGCAGCTCGGTGGCGTCGGCCCACGGGTCGCGACCCAGCACGGACGCGAAGCCGCGGTCGGCGCGGAGCAGCCCGAGGAGGATGCGGATCGTCGTCGACTTGCCCGAGCCGTTCGGGCCGAGGAAGCCGTGCACCTCACCCTCGTGCACGGTGAGGTCGAGGCCGTCGAGGGCGATGGTGCGGCCGAAGGCCTTGTGGAGGCCGGAGACGGAGATGACGTCGGTCATGGCTCCCACGGTACGCCTGCTTCAGAAGTTTGTGAATCCTGTAAAGTGGCCTCATGCCGTCGACTGTGCCCGACCTCGTGCCGCACGACCCGGCCCTCACGGACGTCGTCGAGCACCTGGGCGGCGCCCTCGCCGACGCGGGCATCGCGCGGCTGCCGGCCCGGGTCTACGCGGCGCTGCTGACGACGGAGGACGGGCGGCTCACGGCATCCCAGCTGGCGTCCTTGCTGGGGGTGAGCCCGGCCGGTGTCTCGGGGGCCGTGCGGTACCTCACCCAGGTGCGGATGATCCGCCGCGAGCGGGAGCGGGGGTCGCGTCGCGACGTCTTCGTCGTCATGGACGACGCCTGGCACGACGTGCTCATGCAGAAGGACCAGATCTACGCACCGATCCTGCGGGCCCTCGTCGACGCCCGCGAGGCCGTGGGCGAGGGCACCCGCGCCGGGGAGCGGATGCAGCTGTCGGTGGAGTTCCTCGAGTTCATCCAGCGCGAGATGGACGGCATCGCGCAGCGCTGGGACGAGCACAAGGCCCGCCGCGTCGCGCCCCCGCGCCACACCGGTGGACGCCGGCGGGAAGCGTCCCGGATGCCGGCCGCGGCCGAGTAGACTCGGCCGCCTGATGAACGACGATGCACTCCTCGCCGCCCTCGGCGAGCGCATCTCCTCACTCGCAGCCGAGCTGACCGACATCCGGCGGGACCTCCATGCCCATCCCGAGCTGTCCCGCGAGGAGACGCGCACGACCGACTGCGTGGCCCGCCGACTGGACGCCGAGGGCGTCCGTGTCCGCCTGCTCCCGGGTACCGGCCTCGTCGCCGACGTCGGCCCGGCCGACGCGGTGCACCGCGTCGCGCTGCGGGCCGACATGGACGCCCTCCCGGTGCGCGAGCGCAGCGGGCTCGACTTCGCGTCGCGCACGCCGGGGGTGTGCCACGCCTGCGGTCACGACGTCCACGTCGTCGCGCTGGTCGGCGCCCTGCTCGCCCTGCGGGCCGTCGAGCCGGCCCTCGTCGAGCGGGGCCTGGCCGTCCGGGGCGTCTTCCAGGCCGCCGAGGAGGTCATCCCCGGCGGGGCGCACGAGGCGATCGTCGCTGGAGCCCTCGACGGGGTCGACGCCGTCTTCGCCATGCACTGCGACCCGAGCCTCGACGTCGGGCAGGTCGGCCTGCGCGAGGGCCCGCTGACGGCCGCGTGCGACCAGGTCACCGTGTCGCTGCACGGCCGGGGCGGCCACACCTCGCGCCCGCAGCTCACCGAGGACCTCACGTACGCCCTCGCCAAGGTCGTCACCGACGTGCCGGCCGCGCTGTCGCGGCGCCTCGACCCCCGGGCCGGTGCGGCGCTGGTGTGGGGCACGGTGAGCGCCGGGCGGGCGCCCAACGTCATCCCGTCGACGGGCGAGTGCACGGGCACCCTGCGCATGCTCGACGCCCAGGCCTGGCTCACCGTCGGGCCGCTGCTCGAGGAGATCGTGCACGGCGTCGTGCAGCCGTACGGCGTGCAGGCCAAGGTCGAGCGGGTCAAGGGCGTTCCGCCGGTCGTCAACACGGCCGACGGCATCGACGCGTTCCGCCTCGCGGCGCTGTCCGGCGGCATGCACCCGGTGCCGACGGCCCAGTCGCTCGGGGGCGAGGACTTCTCCTGGTACCTCGCGCAGACGACCGGGGCGATGGCCCGTCTCGGCACGCGCACGCCCGGGGGGCCGACCTTCGACCTGCACCAGGGCGACCTCGTCG
Organism: uncultured Actinomycetota bacterium; assembly: GCA_963811475.1. Taxonomy (GTDB): domain Bacteria; phylum Actinomycetota; class Actinomycetes; order Actinomycetales; family Dermatophilaceae; genus Fodinibacter. The sequence goes on along the minus strand of CAWERJ010000025.1, from coordinate 37,596 downwards.
TCGACGAGGACGCCATCGCCCTCGGTGCCCGGCTGCTCGCCTCCGTCGCCGTCATCCGTCCCCTCGACGTGGCGCCGCAGGGGCCCGCGCCGCTGGAGGCCTCGTGACCGGCGCGGACGGTGGCGCGCACGGCATCCGCGACGACGTCGACTGGGAGGCGCTGCGCGTCGAGGCGGTGCGGATGACGACGCTCGCGTACGCGCCCTACAGCCGCTTCGCGGTGGGCGTCGCCGGCCTCGTCGACGACGGCCGGGTGGTGTCGGGCTGCAACGTCGAGAACGCCGCCTACGGGGTCACCCTGTGCGCCGAGTGCGGCATGGTGTCGCAGCTGCACGCCACGGGCGGCGGGCGGCTCGTCGCCGTCTGGTGCGTCGACCGCAACGGCGACACCCTCATGCCGTGCGGCCGGTGCCGCCAGCTGCTCTGGGAGAACGGCTTCCCCGACACGCTGCTGCAGACCCCCGCCGGCATCCTGGCCATGCGCGAGGTGCTGCCGCAGGCGTTCGGCCGCGACGTCCTCGAGGCCGTCGCCCCCGTCGACTGACGCGAGCCGGGGGCCGCCGAGGTGGGGCGGCGTCCCTGCCATGATGTCCCGATGAGCGAAGCCTTCCACGCGGTCGACGTCATCACCACCAAGCGCGACGGCCACGAGCTGTCCGACGACCAGATCCGCTGGGTCGTCGACGCCTACACCCGCGAGGCCGTCGCCGACGAGCAGATGAGCGCCCTCGCGATGGCCGTGCTGCTCAACGGGATGACCCGCCGCGAGATCGCCACCTGGACCGCCGCGATGATCGCGAGCGGCGAGCGGATGGACTTCTCCGGGCTGTCGCGCCCGACCGCCGACAAGCACTCGACCGGTGGCGTCGGCGACAAGATCACCCTGCCGCTCGCGCCCCTCGTGGCGGTCTTCGACGTGGCCGTGCCGCAGCTGTCGGGCCGGGGGCTCGGCCACACCGGTGGCACCCTCGACAAGCTCGAGTCGGTCTCCGGCTGGCAGGCCTCGCTCAGCAACGACGCGATGATGCGCCAGCTCGAGGACGTCGGCGCCGTCATCTGTGCGGCGGGCTCCGGGCCTCGCACCGGCCGACAAGAAGCTCTACGCCCTGCGCGACGTCACCGGCACCGTCGAGGCGATCCCGCTCATCGCCTCCTCGATCATGAGCAAGAAGATCGCCGAGGGCACCGGGGCCCTCGTGCTCGACGTCAAGGTCGGCAGTGGCGCCTTCATGAAGACCCACGACGACGCCACCGAGCTGGCCCGCACGATGGTCGACCTGGGCACGGATGCCGGGGTGAACACCGTCGCGCTCGTCACCGACATGTCGACCCCGCTCGGCCTCACGGCCGGGAACGCGCTCGAGGTGCGCGAGTCGGTCGAGGTGCTCGCCGGCGGGGGCCCGGCCGACGTCGTCGAGCTGACCGTGCGGCTCGCCGAGGAGATGCTCGAGGCGGCGGGCCGCGGCGGCCACGACGTCGCCGCGGCGCTCGCCGACGGGCGCGCCATGGACGTGTGGCGCCGGATGATCGCGGCGCAGGGGGGCGACCCCGACGCTCCGCTCCCCGTGGCCGCGGAGCACCACGAGGTGCGGGCCGGGATCCTCCGGCGTGCTCACCGAGCTCGACGCCTACGCCGTCGGCGTCGCGGCCTGGCGGCTCGGCGCCGGCCGGGCCCGCAAGGAGCACCCGGTGCAGGCCGGCGCGGGCGTCGAGCTGCACGCGAAGCCGGGCGACGTGGTGCGCGAGGGGCAGGTGCTGCTCACCCTGCACACCGACGAGCCCGACCGCTTCGACCGCGCGCAGCAGTCCCTCCAGGGCGCCGTGACCATCGCCCCCGCGGGGACCGCGGTCGAGCGCCAGGCCCCTCGTCCTCGACCGGATCGCCTGATGCCGTCCGTCGGGGCGGTCGCCCCCACCGTCGTCTCCCGCGCACCGAAGGCGCTGCTCCACGACCACCTCGACGGGGGGCTGCGCCCCGCGACCGTCGTCGAGCTGGCCGACGCCGCCGGGTACGCCGGGCTGCCCACGACCGATGCCGACGAGCTCGGTCGCTGGTTCCGTGACGCGGCCGACTCCGGCTCGCTCGAGCGCTACCTCGAGACGTTCTCGCACACCGTCGCCGTCATGCAGACGGCCGAGCAGCTGACCCGGGTGGCCCGGGAGTGCGCCCTCGACCTGGCCGCCGACGGCGTCGTCTACGCCGAGTCGCGCTTCGCGCCCGAGCTGCACATCGACGGCGGGCTGACCCTGCGCGAGGTCGTCGAGGCGGTGCTCGCCGGGTTCCGCGAGGGCGAGCAGGAGGCCGCCGCGGCCGGCACGCCGATCCGGATGCGGACCCTGCTCACGGCGATGCGGCACGCCGCCCGCAGCCGCGAGATCGCCGAGCTGGCCGTGGGCTACCGCGACCGTGGGGTCGGCGGCTTCGACATCGCCGGGGCGGAGGCGGGCTTCCCGCCCACGCGGCACCTCGACGCCTTCGAGTACCTGCGGCGCGAGAACGCCCACTTCACGATCCACGCCGGCGAGGGGTTCGGCCTGCCGAGCATCTGGGAGGCGCTCCAGTGGTGCGGCGCCGACCGGCTCGGGCACGGCGTGCGGATCGTCGACGACATCGCGACCGGCGCCGACGGCATCCCGACGCTGGGGCGGCTGGCCGCCTACGTGCGCGACTGCCGCATCCCGCTCGAGATGTGCCCGAGCTCGAACATCCAGACCGGGGCCGCCGACTCGGTCGCGGCGCACCCCATCACCCTGCTCAAGCAGCTGCGCTTCCGGGTCACCGTCAACACGGACAACCGGCTGATGAGCGGCACGTCGATGAGCCGGGAGATGCAGCTGCTCGTCGACGAGGCGGGGTGGACCCTCGAGGACCTGCGCTGGGCGACCATCAACGCGATGAAGTCGGCGTTCCTGCCGTTCGACGAGCGGATCGAGATCATCGAGCACGTCGTCAAGCCCGGGTACGCCGCCCTCGGCGCCGCCCACTGACCCCGGGGCGATGGGGCGGGGGATGGTCGGTCAGCGGGGGGCGAGCGGGTCGGCCGGCAGCAGCCGGGACCGCAGCTGCTCCTCGCGCCACAGCCGCGCCAGGTCACGGTGCCGGCGCTCCGCGACGACGGCCGCGAGCACGACCTCGGGGTGGACGCCCCCGGGCGGCGGGGGGCTGACGTGCGGCAGGGTCGAGCGCAGCAGCTCGGCACCGAGCGTGGCCCGGGACTGCGGTGACAGCCCGGGCGCGCGGGCGAGGAACTGGCGCACGGCCACGGTGAGGCCGGCCGGCAGGGTCGCGACGTCGGCCGAGCGGGCCCACTCGTGGAGGGCCACCGGCATCCCCGGCGGTGGCGCGAGGCGCAGCGACGCCCGCTGCGACACGACGACGGTGCCCGCTGCCATGTCGCCGAGCCGCTTGGCCCGCGGGTGCACCATCGCGGTGACGAGGGCCGGGATGCCGAGCAGCAGGTAGATCTCGACGTACCCGACGAGCGCCCGCACGAACGAGTGCCGGAAGGTCACCGGCCCCCCGTCGTCGCGGACGACGCGCTGCCCGAGCACGAGCTTGCCGAGGGAGCGCCCGCGGCTCGCGGTCTCGACGGTGGTCGGCAGGCCGACGATGACCAGCGTGCTGAGGACGATCGCGGCGATCCCCTGCACGGCCGCCGACGCCTGGTCGGTCGCCGCCCCGACGACGAGGACGGCGCCGACGAGCACCGACACCGTGAGGACGACGTCGATGGCCGCCGGACACCATCCGGACCCCGACGCTCGCCGCGGGCACCTCGACGGCGACGCCCTCGCCGGTCACGAGGTCGTCGCCGGCGTAGCTGCGGTAGCCGCCAGCGTCGCTCATCCGGCGATGCTAGCGGGAGCGGCCGACCCTCCTCCGTGCCGGTTAGGCTGCGCGCGTGGACCTCGACGCCTACCTGCTGGTGCACCGCGACCAGTGGGAGCGGCTCGACCACCTCGCGCGCAGGCGGCGGCTCACGGGGGCGGAGGCCGACGAGCTGCTCGACCTCTACCAGCGGGTCTCGACGCACCTCTCGGTGGTCCGCTCGGCCAGCCCCGACCCCACGGTCGTCACGTACCTCTCGACGGTGCTGGCCCGCGCGAGGGTCGCCTCCGCCGGTGCGCGCACGTCGACGTGGTCGGACCTGCTCGGCTTCTTCACCCGCACCTTCCCGGCGGCCCTGTACCGCACCCGCTGGTGGTGGCTCACGACGGCGGCGGTCAGCGTGGCCCTCGTGGCGCTCGTCGCTGCGTGGGGGGTGGGCCACCCCGAGGTGTGGACGAGCCGGATGACGCCCGCCGAGATCCAGGCCTACGTCGGCACCGACTTCGAGAACTACTACTCCGAGTTCCCGCACGCCGAGTTCGGCACCCTCGTCTGGGTCAACAACGCGCGGGTCGCCGCCCTGTGCATCGCGCTCGGCGTGCTGGGCCTGCCCGTGCTGTACGTGCTGGCGACGAACAGCGTCAACGTCGGCGTCGCCGCGGCCCTGATGCTGTCGTACGACCGGTTCCCGCTCTTCCTCGGGCTGATCCTCCCGCACGGCCTCCTCGAGCTGACCGCCGTCTTCGTCGCGGGCGGGGTGGGGCTGCGGCTGTTCTGGTCGTGGGTCGAGCCGGGTCCGCGGTCGCGCGCGGAGGCGTTCGCCTCGGCCGGCCGCACCGCCGTCGCGGTGGCCCTCGGCCTCGTCGTCGTCCTGTTCGTCAGCGGGTTCATCGAGGGCTTCGTCACCCCCTCCGGGCTGCCGACGTGGGCCCGGATCGCGGTCGGCGTCGTCGCCGAGTCCCTGTTCCTCGCGTACGTGTTCGTCGTCGGCCGGTCGGCTGCCCGGGCCGGCGTCACGGGTGACGTCCTCGCCCGGGATGCCGGCGACGTCGCCCCCGCGACCGCCGCCTGACCGGCATCCCGGTCGACCGAGCCACCGCTCAGAGGCGACCCGCGCGCTTGAGCATGAGGTAGTGGTCGGCGAGGCGCACCGGCAGGTCGGCGGGCGGCGCGTCGAGCACGTCGACGCCCAGCTGCTCCAGCGCGGATGCCGTGCGGCGGCGCAGCGCGACGGTGCGCTCCGCGGCCGCCGCGTCGTAGACCTCGCCGGTCGTCGCCCGGGACTGCTGCAGGGTGGCCAGGGCCGGGTCGGACACCGACGCCACGACGACCCGGTGGTGGGCGACGAGCGCCGGCAGGACCGGCAGCAGGCCCTCCTCGATGGCGGAGGACTCGAGCGCGGTGAGCAGCACGACGAGCGCCCGCGAGGTGCCGAGCCGCACGACCTCGGTCGCCAGGGCCGACCAGTCCGCCTCGACGAGCCGCGGCTCGACCGGCGCGAGGGTGCTGATCGTGTCGTGCAGCAGGCGGGCGCGGTCGGACCCGGTCACCCGGGCGTGGACGACGCGGTCGCCGGCCACGACCTGCACGCGGTCGTGCGCGTACCCGGCGAGGGCGGTGAGCAGCAGCGCGGCGTCCATGGCGGCATCCAGGCGGGGCGCGTCGCCGATCCGGCCGGCGCTGGTCCGCGAGGTGTCGAGGACGATGACGACCCGGCGGTGCTGCTCCGGCTGCCACGTGCGCACGACGAGGTGCTGGCGCCGGGCGGTGGCCCGCCAGTCGATCGAGCGCACGTCGTCGCCCTCGACGTACTCGCGCAGGCTGTCGAACTCGGTGCCCTGGCCGCGCGTGCGCACGGCGGCGCGGCCGTCGAGCTGGCGGAGCACGGCGAGCCGGCTCGGCAGGTGGCGGCGCGACGGGAACGCGTGCAGCGCACGCACCGACCCGGGCACCTCGATGCTGCGCTGCCGGGCCGCGAGCCCCAGCGGGCCCAGCACCCGCACCGTGACCCGGTCGGCGAGCCGGTCGCCGCGCCGCGTCGGCGCGAGGTGGGTCGTCAGCCGCACCCGCTCGTGGGGCGGGACGGCCAGCTCGTGCACGGCGTCGCGGGCCCCGGCCGACGGCGGCCACGCGTCGCGCAGCAGCCCGCGGACGCCCCGGTCCGAGGTGTTGGTGACCCAGAGGCTCGTCGCCGTCGTCTCGCCGAGGCGCACCTGCGTCGGGTTCGCTGCGGACGACGCCGAGCACCCCGGGGCGGCTGGCGAGCACCACGTCGAGCGCCACGAGCAGGCCGACGACGAGCAGCCACCACCGGACCGTCGAGGCGTGCGGCCACACGGCAACCGGCGCGAGCCCGAGCGAGGCCAGCACGACGGTGCGCCAGGTGAGCGCCATCAGCGGGGGACGGGCACCGAGCCGAGCGCGCTGTCGAGGACGGCGGCCACGCCGACGCCCTCGAGCTCGGCCTCCGGGCGCAGCGAGAGGCGGTGGGCGAGCGTCGCGTGGGCCAGCGCCTTGACGTCGTCGGGGGTGACGAAGGAGCGACCGCCGAGCCACGCCCAGGCCCGGCTCGTCGCCATGAGCGCGGTGGCCCCGCGGGGTGACACGCCCAGCGCGAGCGACGGCGAGACCCGGGTGGCCCGGGCGATGTCGACGACGTAGGCGGCCACCTCGTCGGAGACGGCCACGCTCCGCACCGCTGCCACGCCCGCCTCGAGGTCCGCGACCGTCGCCACCGGTCGGATGCCGGCCGCGCCGAGGTCGCGCGGGTCGAACCCGTCGGCGTGCCGTCGCAGCACCTGCACCTCGTCGCGGCGCTCGGGCAGCGGCAGGACGACCTTGAGGAGGAAGCGGTCGAGCTGGGCCTCGGGCAGGGGGTAGGTGCCCTCGTACTCGACGGGGTTCTGCGTCGCGGCGACCATGAAGGGGGACGGCAGCGGGTGCGGCTGGCCGTCGACGCTGACCTGGCGCTCCTCCATCGCCTCGAGCAGCGCCGACTGCGTCTTGGGCGGCGTGCGGTTGATCTCGTCGGCGAGGAGGAGGTTCGTGAAGACCGGCCCGGGGCGGAAGGTGAAGTCACTGTCCCGGGCGTCGAAGACGAGCGAGCCGGTGAGGTCGCCGGGCATGAGGTCGGGGGTGAACTGCACCCGCTTGGTCCCGAGGTCGAGCGCCCCGGCGAGGCTGCGCACGAGGAGCGTCTTGGCGACGCCGGGCACGCCCTCGAGGAGGATGTGGCCCCGGCACAGCAGGGCCACGAGCAGCCCGGCGACGGCGGCGTCCTGCCCGACGACGGCCTTGGCCACCTCCGCGCGCACCGCGAGCAGGGCGGCGCGGGCGCGGGCGGCGTCGGCGGGTTCGGCGGGTTCGGCGGCTTCGGCCGACGGGGAAGCGCCGGGCGGGGTGGTGTCGTGGTCGGTCATGGGTGGCGGACCCCCTCCTCGAGGGCGGTGAGCTGCTGGGCCAGCTGGATCAGGGACGCGTCGTCGGGCGGGGGTGGTCCGAACAGGATGTCAGCGACCTCGGCGGCGGGACGACCCGCGGCCGCCGAGACCGCGCCGACGAGCGCCGTGGGGGCGGCTCCACGGGCCAGGGCGAGCCGGCGCGGTGAGGCGCTGCGCGGTCCCCGTGCGCAGCACCGCCGCCGCGCGCTCGCGGTCACCGGCCCGCCGGTAGAGCCGTCCCCGGCTCTCCGTCGTCTCGATGGCGCGCACGACCACGGGGAGGGGCTCGCGCACGAGGCGCCCGAGCCGCCGCCCGCGCACGACGGCGAGGAGCACGACGGCGACCCCGACGAGCACGGATGCCGGGCCGGCCCACGGCGGGCCACACCGCGCCGCCGCTCGCTCCCGCCTCACCCGGGCCGGGTGCGACGAGGTCGCCCGGCCCGGGCTGGTACCAGACGAGGCGGGGGGTGGACCCCAGGGCGCGCACGGCGGTGCCGGCGTGGCTGTCCTCGGTCGACCAGCTCGTTGGACCAGGCCGGTCCGTAGCCCACGACGACGGTCGGGGGGTGCTCGCGGGTCTCCGGCAGCTCGACCATCGCCGCGCCGAGGCCCCCGCCGGGAGCGGGCTCGCCGGTGGTGCCGTCGGGGTCGGGCAGGACGAAGCACGTCGTGGCCGGCGCGCCGTCGTCGACGAGGTAGCGGGTGTCCCATGCCGTCACGACGTCGCTGTCGCGGGCGACCTCCGACGCGCACCGGGCGACGAGGTCACCGCCGCTGCCGGGGAAGGCGCGCACCGGCATCCCCAGCCGGCGGAGCTGCTCACCGTCGACGCCGACCAGGACGAGCCGGCCGGCGGGGCGGGCTGCGAGGGCGAGCCGTTCGGTTGCTCCCGGGCCGAGGTTCGTCGGGTCGCCGACGAGGACCGTGGTGTCGGGCGCCGGCCGGGTCGCCTCGAGCGCGTCGACCGAGCGGACGACCTCGACGTCGACCCCCTGCTCGCGCAGCACCTGCGCGAGCGCCCGCGCACCTTCGGGGCCGGAGCCGTCGGGGTCGAGGGGCGAGGTCGGCCGCTGCGCCGAGAGGGCGAGCAGCACGAGCAGCAGCACGCCGAGGCCGACGACCCCGACGTAGGCCGTGCCACGTCGCCGGTCCCACCGTGCCCGGGGAGCCGTCCCGGTGGGCGCGGTGGGGGCGGCTGTCGCGCTCATCGGCCCGTGCCCGGCAGCGGTGCGGGCCCGGCGAGCACCGGCCGCGCGGCCGCCAGGGTCGCGTCGAGGTCGAGGACCGCCCGGGCCGTGTCGAGCCCCGCCGCCCGGCGGCCGTACCGCACGGCGTCGAAGGCGTCGGCGGCGTCGGCGAGGGCACGGGTGGATGCCGGGAACACCGGGCCCAGCGCGACGGCGACCTCGTGCGCCGTGCGGCCGGGGAGGTCGTCGAGCAGGGTGCGCTCGACGGCCGAGCGGGCGATGGCCCGGTAGGCCTCGAGCAGCGCGGTGTCGGCGTCGCCGACGGCGAGGGCGCGGCCGGCATCCGACCGGTGCTGGGCGGCGGTGCGCGAGGGGCCGTCCAGGACGCCGTCGGCGGGGGGACGCGTCATCCGGCGCTCGGCGCGCAGGGAGCGGAGGACGACGAGGGCGATGACCGCCACGGCGACGAGGACGGCCAGCCAGGCGGTCCAGGCGGGCAGGCCGCCGCCGCCGGCGCCGAGGAGGAGGTCGCGCAGCCAGCCCCACAGTCGCGAGAGCAGTCCCTCCTGCTCGCGGTAGACGCCCTTGCGCAGCTCGTCCTCGAGCCACTGCCGCGCCTCGGGCGAGGTGGGGTCCAGCGGGGGGTCGAGGTGCACCGGCTCAGCGCGCCGCTGGCGGCGCTCGGCCACGGGGCGGGGCCGCCCGACTGGGCGGCGTGGATGAGCTGGACGTCGAGGCCCTCGCGACGGATCCGCTGGTCGACCGTCATGAGCGCGTCGATGCCGGCGGAGAAGGGGGTGGTGATGGCCCCGCTGACGAGGGTCGCGAGCCCGGTGAGGATCGCCTGCCACATGAAGAGCCGGTCCTCCCCACCGAGCGCGATGACCGCGACGATGCCGATGAGGGTGATGGGCAGCGTGATGACGTTGGCGGCGACGCCGACGACGGCCGCGGTGAGGAAGCGGATGCCGAGGATGCGCCAGAAGGGGCGGCCGGACGTCAGCCGCCAGGACCGCGCGAAGGCCGCTGCGACCCCGCGCCCCTCGAGGACGATGACCGCGGTGACGAAGGCCAGCCTGGTCCACAGCCACAGGTACACGACGATGGCCAGAAGGACGGCGAGGACGAGCAGCAGGACGGTCGCGACGCCGGCGCCCTCCCTGATGAGCAGGAGGATCGGGAGCCCCAGCATGAGGAGGACGAGCAGGATGCCGCCGACGACCGTGACGAGCACCGCCCCCGCCACGGCCGGGAGCCGACGCTTGGTGCCGTCCCACGTCTCGCCGATGCCCACCTTGCGGCCGAGCACGGCTTGGCCGATGACGTACGCGAGGAAGCCGGTGAGGGCGACCGTCGAGATGAGCGAGCCCAGGCCGGGGAGGTAGGTGCCGGCCAGCCCGTAGACGCCGAACTCGTCGGTCTCCAGGCCGTCGCGGGCTCCTGGCTCGCGACCCAGGCGCCGAGGGCCGTCGTGGGCACGAGGCAGACGACGGAGGTCAGCAGGGCCAGGCCCATCGTCGCGCCGACGTTGCCCCGGATCGCCTTGACGACGGCGCCGTAGAGGTCACCGAGGGTGAGCGGCCGCAGCGGGATGATGCCGGGGCGGAACTCGGGTCGCGCCGAGCTGCGGGGGCGGTGCGGCGGGGTACGCGGCGCCGGCCGGAGGAGGAGGCGCCCACGACGGGGCCGCGTGCTGCGCCGACGGCGGAGGGGGCGGGCCTCGTGGCCCCGCCCTGCCCCGGGTCGGGGGGCGGCGACCCCGGCGCCACCCAGGGTCGCTCGCTCATCCGCTGCCCCCGAGGTCGACCACGCCAGCACCCTAACCGACGGCCGGCGCCGCCGCCGCGAGACCCCGTTCGACCTCGCGGGCCCGGGCGGGCCGGGCCCCGAGGGCCTCCTGCCGGCGGACGACGTCCGGCTCGGCGCGCATGAGCGCGAGCCCTCGCCGCACGAGGACGATCGGCGGCTTGCGACGCTCCTTGAGGTCGCGGGCGAGCCGTCGCACGAAGGTCACGGCGCGGTGGTGGTGGACGCACCAGGCGCTGTGCAGCACGCCCCGTTCCTTCAGCCGGTCGACGACCTCGGCCGCGAAGATCCCCTCGGCGACGACGAGGTCGTCCGGCCGGGCGGTGAGGTCCCGGTGCCCGACGGCGCGGCTGGTGGAGATGTCGTAGAGCGGGGTCCGCGTGCGGCCGGTGTCGACGAGCTCGCACAGGGCGGCGACGGCGCGGTCGGCGTCCCAGCTGTCCGGGTGGTCCCAGTCGACGATGCCGAGGTCGACGCTGCGCGGCATCGCGGGGTCGTCCTCGTCGCGGTAGAAGTCGTCGAGGCGGAAGATCGGCCAGCCGTGCCGTTCGGCCAGCCGGGCCGCGAGCCGCGACTTGCCGGCGCCGCTCGGGCCGGCGAGGACGACGACCCGGTGACGTCGTGGCGGAGGGGTGGCCGGGTCACCCGGGGCGCTCGTTCCGTCGTCGGCCACGGGCGTGGAGTCTACGTCCCCCGGCCCGCGCACTGATTGCGGATCAGCCACCCCCGACCCGGCCCGGAGGGCCCGCGGGGGTGGGTGATCCGCAATGAGTCGGGTGGCCCCGGGTCAGCGCTGGCCGGCGGGGAGCTTGTTCACGGTGCAGACGAACTCGCGCACGATGCCGGCATCCCAGGCGTGGCCCGAGTCGATCGCGGCCTGCACCTCGTCGAGGGCGTCGAGCACGCCGTTGCCGTCGAGGTCGCCGGCCTCGAGCGCGGCGGCGTAGTCGTCGACGACGATGCTGTGGACCTGCCAGCGCCCCCCGTTGAAGTCACGGTCGCCCGGGGCGGCCTCCGCGACGCTGCGCTGGTCGGCGAACGCGTAGATCGCGTCGAAGGAGGATGCCGGGGCGCCGGTTCCCGAGAGGTCCGTCGGCGTCCCGACGGTGCGGTAGAGCTGGTGGTCGACGTAGAACGCCGGGCCGGAGACGCCGGCGGCCGACGCGGGGCCGGCGGTGACCGCGAGGACACCGAACGGGGTGAGGGCGAGGGCCAGAGCGGAGACGATTCGGTTGCGCGACATGGGATTTCCCTTTCCTGTCGACCCGGGTGGTCAACTGCTCCGAGTCAACTGCCGCGCAGGGGGGAATGCCATGACGCAGCCCTTACGAGGGCATTGCGAGGTGGTGACGTCCGGTGGACGGTCAGCGCCCCTTCGGGTGCCAGACCGTCTTCGTCTCGAGGAACGCCGTGAGGCGCGAGAGGTCGGGCGTCACCGTGAAGTCGGGCTCGACCGCCTCGACCCCGGCGCCGCCGGGGCGCAGCACGCGCTTGAGGTTCTCGGCCGCGGCGGCCTCCAGGGCCCCCCAGTCGACGCCGTCGGCGCCGGCCGCACCGGTGAGGTCGATGGCGTTGACGTCGCGGTGGCTGGCGAGCCACGGCGCCACCTCGGCCGTGCGCCCGGTGATGACGTTGACGACCCCGCCCGGCACGTCGGAGGTCGCGAGGCACTCGGCGAGCGTGATGGCGGGCAGCGGCCGGTCCTCGCTGGTGAGCACCACGGCGGTGTTGCCCGAGACGATGACCGGCGCGACGACCGACACCAGCCCCAGCAGGCTCGACGACTGGGGAGCGAGGACGGCGACGACCCCGGTCGCCTCGGGGGCGGAGATGTCGAAGTACGGGCCCGGCCACGGGGTTGAGCCCGCCGAGCACCTGGGTGAACTTGTCGGACCACCCGGCGTACCAGACCCAGCGGTCGATGGCCTCGGACACGACGACCTCGGCCCGCGCGGCGGTCAGGCCCTCGCTGTCGCGCACGTCCTGCACCAGCTGCGCGCGCCGCGACTCCATGACCTCGGCCACCCGGTAGAGCACCTGGCCACGGTTGTAGGCCGTGGCGCCCGCCCAGCCCGGCTGCGCCTTGCGCGCCGCGAGGACGGCATCCCGAGCGTCCTTGCGGGACCCCTGCGCGGCGTTCGCGAGGAACCTCGGTGCGCGAGAGGCGGACCCGCGGCGGGCGGCAGCGCCGGACGGCGCCGCGAACACCTCGTAGGAGCGACCGCTCTCGCTGCGCGGGAACGTGCCGCCGATGTAGAGCTTGTACGTCTTGCGGACGTCGACCCGCGCGCTCACCTGGCGCCCCCCGTCGTGACGTAGGCCTCGAGCCCGTGGCGGCCGCCCTCGCGGCCGTAGCCCGACTCCTTGTAGCCGCCGAACGGCGAGGTCGGGTCGAACTTGTTGAACGTGTTGGCCCACACGACGCCGGCCCGCAGCTGGTCGGCCATCCACAGGATGCGGCTGCCCTTCTCGGTCCAGATGCCGGCCGAGAGCCCGTAGGGGGTGTTGTTCGCCTTGGCCACCGCCTCCGCCGGGGTGCGGAAGGTCAGCACCGAGACGACCGGGCCGAAGATCTCCTCCTGGGCGATGCGGTGCGTCTGGCTCACGCCGCTGAAGACCGTCGGGCGGAACCAGAAGCCGTTGGTCGGCAGCTCGCACCCGGAGTCCCAGCGCTGCGCCCCCTCGGCCTCGCCCACGGCCACCATCTCCTCGATGCGGTCGAGCTGCTTGCGCGAGTTGATCGCGCCGACGTCGGTGTTCTTGTCCATCGGGTCGCCGACGCGCAGGGTGGCGAGGCGCCGCTTGAGCCGGGCGTCGAGCTCGTCGGCGATGCTCTCCTGCACGAGCAGGCGGCTGCCGGCGCAGCAGACGTGGCCCTGGTTGAAGAAGATGCCGTTGACGACGCCCTCGACCGCCTGGTCGATGGGGGCGTCGTCGAAGATGATGTTCGCCGCCTTGCCGCCGAGCTCGAGGGTGGCCTTCTTGCGGGTGCCGGCGATCGAGCGGGCGATCATCTTGCCGACGGCGGTCGAGCCGGTGAACGCGAGCTTGTCGATGCCGGGGTGGTCGACGATCGCCTGCCCGGTGGCGCCCGCGCCGGTGACGATGTTGACGACGCCGGGGGGCAGCTCGGCCTGCTCGCACACGGAGGCGAAGAGCAGCGCGGTCAAGGGCGTGGTCTCGGCGGGCTTGAGCACCACGGTGTTGCCGCAGGCGAGTGCCGGCGCGATCTTCCAGGCGAGCATGAGCAGCGGGAAGTTCCACGGCACGATCTGGCCGACGACGCCGAGCGGGCGCGGGTTGGGGCCGAGCGAGGCGTGGTCGAGCTTGTCGGCCCAGCCCGCGTGGTAGAAGAAGTGCGCCGCGGCCAGGGGGAGGTCGACGTCGCGCGACTCCTTGATCGGCTTGCCGTTGTCGAGCGTCTCGAGCACGGCGAACTCCCGGGCCCGCTCCTGCAGGATGCGCGCGATCCGGAAGAGGTACTTGCCGCGGTCGGCCCCGCTCATCCGCGACCACACGCGGGTGTACGCGGTGCGCGCGGCCCGCACCGCGGCATCCACGTCGTCGGCGCTCGCCTCCGACACCTCGGCGAGCACCTCCTCGGTGGCCGGGTTGACCGTCTTGAACGGCGCACCGCCGGTGGCCTCGACGAACTGCCCGCCGATGTACAGGCCGTAGCTGCTCGCGATGTCGACGACGGCCCGCGACTCGGGGGCCGGCGCGTACTCGAAGGTGGGCATGTCTCTCGTTCCTCGATCCGGAGGTGCTGGGGTCGCGGGTCGGTCGGTCGGTCAGTAGAGGCTGGGGGAGTCGTCGGCGACGTAGTCGCCACCGGAGTAGGCGCCGGTCGTCATCCGCTGGCGCTGGAGGATGAGGTCGTTGAGCAGGCTCGACGCCCCGAAGCGGAACCACGTGCTGTCGAGCCAGTCCTCGCCGGCGACCTCGCTGACCGACACGAGGAACTTGATGGCGTCCTTGCTCGTCCGGATGCCGCCCGCGGGCTTCACGCCGACCATCTCGCCGGTGCTCTCGCGCCAGTCGCGCACGGCCTCGAGCAGGACGAGGGTCACCGGCAGGGTCGCCGCGGGCGAGACCTTGCCGGTGGAGGTCTTGATGAAGTCGCCCCCGCCGAGCATCGACAGCCACGAGGCGCGGCGCACGTTGTCGTAGGTGACGAGCTCGCCGGTCTCCATGATGACCTTGAGCCGGGCGCTGCCGCAGATCGCCTTGACCTCGGCGATCTGGGAGAACACGGTGAGGTAGTCGCCGGCGAGGAACGCGCCCCGGTCGATGACCATGTCGATCTCGTCGGCGCCGGCCTTGACGGCATCCGCGGTGTCGGCGAGCTTGACCGGCAGGCTCGCGCGGCCGCTCGGGAAGGCGGTGGCGACGGCGGCGACCTTGACGCCGCTGCTGCCCAGGGCCTCCTTGGCCGTCGCCACCATGTCGCCGTAGACGCAGACCGCCGCCGGCCGCGGGGTCGTGGGGTCGCTCGGGTCCGGCACGAGTGCCTTGGCGGCCAGGCCGCGCACCTTGCCCGGGGTGTCGGCGCCCTCGAGCGTCGTGAGGTCGATCATCGAGATGGCCGTGTCGATCGCCCAGGCCTTGCTCGTCGTCTTGATCGAGCGGGTGCCCAGGGCGGCGGCCCGGGCCTCGCAGCCGACCTGGTCGACGCCCGGCAGGCCGTGCAGCCAGCTCGTGAGGGCCCGGTTGGTCAGGCGGCTCACGCCGAGCAGGTCCCGGGCGCGCTCGGTGGGGTCGACGGCGGTGGCGGTGCTCACCGGACGAGTCTACGGGCGGGGTGGTGCCCGGTCACCGGCGTCGGATGGCGCACCTCCACCAGCGTCGATGGATGGACCTTCCGACCACCAGGTGGATGCCGCCCGCCCGTCCGTCCGCACACCCACCCGAGCGGTGTCACCCACAGTCGACCAATAGGTCACTCGGGTACAGGCCATCCGTACCTCGATTGGTCATAGTTGCTCCACCGGTCTGGGACGTGCGGGACGTACCTGGTGTGACCTATTGGTCGATCGGGGGACGCGTCAGGGGAGGGTGGCCGCCTCGAGGTCGGTGCGGATGCCGGCCAGCCGGGTCGCCGCCCGCTCCCTCGCGGCCCGCAGGACCTCGGCGTCCGAGCCGCCCGCCCTACCGGCGCCCACCGGCTCGACGACCTCGAGGTAGACCTTGAGCTTCGGCTCGGTGCCGGACGGCCGGACGATGACCCGGGAGTCGTCGGCCAGGAAGTAGCGCAGCCCCTCGGTCGGCGGCAGCCCACCGTCGCCCCGGGCGAGGTCGTCGACCCGCACCACGTCGACCCCGGCCACCGAGGTGAGCGGGGTGGCGCGCAGCCGGTCCATGATCGCGGCGATGACGGAGAGGTCCTCGACCCGCACCGAGAAGGCGTCGGTCGCGTACACCCCGTGCTCGCGGGCCAGGTCGTCGAGCCGGTCGGTGAGCGACCGGCCCTCGGCCCGCAGCGTCGCGACGAGCTCGGCGACGAGCAGCGCGGCCGACACCCCGTCCTTGTCGCGCACCCGGCCCGGGTCGACGCAGTACCCGAGGGCCTCCTCGTAGCCGTAGCGCAGCCCCGGCACCCGGCCGATCCACTTGAAGCCGGTGAGCGTCTCCTCGTGGCGCACCCCGGCCGCCCGGCAGATCGCCGCGAGCAGCCGCGACGACACGATCGAGTTCGCGAAGACGCAGTCGGGCGAGTCGGGCAGCACCCCGCCGGCGGCGCCGCGCGACAGCACGTGCGATCCCAGCAGGGCGCCGACCTCGTCGCCGCGCAGCATCCGCCACCCGCCCGGCCCGGGCACCGCGACGGCGCAGCGGTCGGCGTCGGGGTCGTTGGCGATGACGACGTCGGGTGAGGTCTGCTCGGCGAGCTCGAGGGCGGCATCCATCGCGCCCGGCTCCTCGGGGTTGGGGAACGAGACCGTGGGGAACATCGGGTCCGGCTCGGCCTGCGAGGTCACGGGGATGGGGGCGGGGTACCCGGCCGCCACGAACGCGCGTCGCACCGTCTCGGTGCCGACCCCGTGCAGCGCCGTGTGCACCACGGTCACCTCGCGCGGGCTGTCGGCGGCGACGACGGTGCGCACGTCGGCGAGGTACGCCTCGAGCACCGAGTCGTCGAGCGTCTCCCAGCCGTCGTCGGCCATCGGCACCGACGCCACCGAGGTGACCTTCGCGATCTCGGCCGCGATCAGCCCGTCGACCGGCGACACGATCTGCGAGCCGTCGCCGACGTAGACCTTGTAGCCGTTGTCCTCGGGCGGGTTGTGCGAGGCGGTGACCATGACGCCGGCGTCCGCCCCGAGGTACCGGACCGCGTACGCCAGCACCGGCGTCGGCAGCGGATGGGGGAGCACGACCGCCCGGCCACCCATCCCCACCACCACGGCGCAGGTGTCGTGCGCGAAGACGTCGGAGTTGGTGCGGGCGTCGAACCCGACGACGACGAACGGCTCGGGGCCGAGCGTCTCGAGGTGTGCGGTGAGGCCGGCCGCGGCCCGGATCACCACGGCGCGGTTCATCCGGTTCGGACCCCCGCCGAGGCGACCCCGCAGCCCGGCGGTGCCGAACTCGAGCATCCCGCTCATCGCGTCGGCCAGCTCGGCTGCCGCAGCCGCGTCACCCGACTCCGCGGCGGCCGCCAGACCCTCCAGCTCGGCGCGGGTCACGGCATCCGGGTCGTCGGCGGCCCAGGCCCGCGCGGCGGCGAGGAGGTCGGCGGGCGGTGCGGCGACGGCATCCGGCACGGCGGCCTCAGATCCGGGCGACGACGGCGGCGAGCAGGCGACCCGAGCGCTCGGCCGCGTCGCGGCCGGCCTCCAGCACCTCGCCGTGGTCGAGCGGGGAGTCCGAGATGCCGGCGGCCGCGTTGGTGACGAGCGAGATGCCGAGCACCTCGAGGCCGCACTGCCGCGCGGCGATCGTCTCGAGGGCGGTCGACATCCCGACGAGGTCACCGCCGAGGATGCCGGCCATCCGCACCTCCGCGGGCGTCTCGTAGTGCGGCCCGGTGAACTGCACGTACACGCCCTCGTCGAGGTCGGGGTCGACCTCCCGCGCCAGGGCGCGCAGCCGCGGGGAGTAGGCGTCGGTGAGGTCGACGAAGGTCGGTCCCTCGATGGGCGAGGTGGCGGTGAGGTTGATGTGGTCCGAGATGAGCACGGGGGTGCCCGGTGCCCACGACTCGCGCAGCCCGCCGCAGCCGTTCGTGATGACGACCGCCCGGCACCCGGCCGCGGCAGCGGTCCGGATGCCGTGCACGACCGCCCGCACGCCGCGCCCCTCGTAGTGGTGGGTGCGGGTGCCGTAGACGAGGGCGCGACGACCGGTGTCGCCGATGGCGACCGAGCGCATGACGCCCGAGTGGCCGGCGACGGCGGCCTCGCCGAAGCCCGGGACGTCGGTGTTGTCGATCGTCGTCAGGGTCTCGCCGAGCAGGTCCGCGGTGTGGCCCCACCCGGAGCCGAGCACGAGCGCGACGTCGTGGCGCTCGACGCCGGTGCGCTCGCGGATCACCGCAGCGGCCGCGTCGGCGACGGCGAAAGGGTCCGTGGCGGGGTCGGACAGGTCGAGGGCGGGGCTGTCGTTCACGCAGCGCAGCGTAGCGAGGTGCGCGTCACGCGGACACGCCCGGTGACCCACCTCGCGGTCGGACCCCGCGGTCGCACCCCGACTTCGTGCGACGTGAGTGCGGTTCTTCCGGACTCCGGGCGCGGAAACCGTGGCCACGTCGCACGAGGTCGATGTCCGAAGAAGTCTTGACTCTGCAAGTTGCACCTGCAAGTCTTGGTGGATGCCGTCACTCGCCCACGAGCTCCACCTCCTCGTCGCCCTCATGGACCGCCGCGCCGACGCGCTGCTCTCGCGCTGGGGCTGCGAGCTCACCTACGTGCGCTTCCTCGTGCTGCTGCACGTCTCCGAGGGTGACGGGATGACCCAGCGCGAGCTGTCCGGCCGGCTGGGCATCAGCGAGGCGGCGGTGTCCCGCATGGTCGCCGGCCTGGCGCGCGACGGGTACGTCGACGTCGCGCGAGGAGTGGGCAACCGCCGCCTGCTCTCCCTCACCGCGAGCGGCGGCAGGGCGCTCACCGCCGCCGGGGAGGTGCTCGGGGACGGCTTCGACCGCCTCGTCAAGGGCACGGGCACCGACCCCGACGCCTTCGCCACGTCGGTCCGCACGGTCGTCGCGGCCCTGCAGGAGGTGTGACGTGCACGCGTGGACCGTCCTCGTCGTGGCGCACGTCGTCGGCGCCCTCACGAGCGTCGCGCTCGGCGGGTACCAGGTCTGGCGTCGACCTCGGGGCGACCGCCGCCACCGGGTGCTCGGACGGGTGTGGGTCGCCCTCATGCTCTGGACGGCCATCTCGTCGTTCTGGATCCGGGACATCAACGAGGGTGCCTTCAGCTGGCTGCACGTGCTCTCGGTCGTCACCCTCGTGACGGTGACGCTCGGTGTCGTGCAGGTCCGCCGGGGGAACATCGCTGCCCACCGCGGCAACATGGTGGGCAGCTGGCTCGGCGCCGTCGGGGCGATGGTCGCCGCGGTGGCGGTCCCGGGGCGGATGATCCCCACGTACGCCGTCGACCGGCCGGGCGGGGCACTGGCGTTCCTCGTGGCGGTGCTCCTCGGCACGGTGGTGCTCGTCGCGGCCGGGTCGTGGCTGGCCGACGTCGTCGACCGGCGGGCTGCCCGCGCCGGCGGCCGAGCGCGGCGGGAGGCGGCCGGCATCCGGCACTGACTGGCGGTGGCGGGTGCTCCGTCACCACGTGCGGTCGGTCGGCGGGGGTCAGGTCGACCTGCGCGGGCTGGAGGCGGTACGCGCCCCGCCCCTCCCGCGGACCGCCGCCAGTCGGGGCAGACGGACCGCAGCGGGGCGGCTCGCCGGACCTGGCGGCATCCGATGTCGAAAGTTTGTCGAACGAGCCGCATCCGTCGGCGAGGCTCGGGCGGAAGAGGGGGTGTCAGACCTTCCCCTCGAAAGGACTTCCCGCGATGCGACGCATTCTTCCCGTGGCCGCCCTGCTGGCCCTCGCCCTCACCACCGCCGCGTGCGGCAGCGACGACGCCGACACCGCCGCCGCCTCCGCCCCTGCGACGACCTCCGCCTCCGCCACCCCGTCGCCCTCGCCGAGCGAGTCGATGGCCTCGGCCGACATCGTCGACACCGCCGTCGCGGCCGGCGACTTCACGACGCTCGCCGCGGCCCTCGAGGCGGCCGGCCTCGTCGAGACCCTCAAGGGCGAGGGGCCGTTCACCGTCTTCGCCCCGACCGACGAGGCGTTCGCCAAGCTGCCGGCCGGCACGGTCGACACGCTGCTCAAGGACCCCAAGGGCGACCTCACCCAGATCCTCACGTACCACGTCGTGCCCGGCAAGGTCATGGCCGCGGACGTGGTCAAGCTCGACGGCCAGAAGGTCAAGACCGTCCAGGGCGGCGAGCTCACCGTCGGTGTCGACGGCGACAAGGTGACCCTGACCGACGCGGCGGGCAACACCGTGAACGTCACGGCGACCGACGTCGAGGCCAGCAACGGCGTCATCCACGTCATCGACTCGGTGCTCATGCCCAAGTGACCCCCGGTTGGGGCCACGGACGACCGGTCCGCGGCATCCACACCAACGACGCCCGGCACGGCCCTGCGCCTGCCGGGCGTCGTCGTCGCCGGCCGCGGATCGGACCACCCGCAGCCCGCCGCTGACCGGCCGCGACCGCACGGTGGTTGGATGGGCGCCGTGAGCGCGCGGTCGAGCAGGGTCGTCATCCTCGGTGGTGGGCCGGGCGGGTACGAGGCCGCCCTCGTCGCCGCCCACCTCGGGGCCGACGTCACCGTCGTCGAGCGGGACGGCCTCGGGGGAGCGGCCGTGCTCACCGACTGCGTGCCGAGCAAGACCCTCATCTCGACCGCGGACTACATGAGCGAGTTCGAGACCGCGGCGGACCTCGGCGTGCACCTCGAGGACGCCGAGGGCGACGAGGTGGCGGATGCCGTGGCGGAGCTCGCCGAGGTCAACAGCCGAGTGCTCGCCCTCGCGGCGGCGCAGAGCGGGGACATCTCCACGCGGCTCGCCGAGGTCGGCGTGCGGGTGCTCGCGGGGCGGGCCGCGCTCACCTCGCCGACGACGGTGCGGGCGGAGACCGCCGAGGGGGTGGAGCAGCTCGACACGGACGTCGTGCTCCTCGCCACCGGGGCGACACCCCGGGTCATGGACACCGCGCGGCCCGACGGCGAACGCATCCTCACGTGGCAGCAGATCTACGACCTCGGCGCGCTGCCGGAGCGGCTCGTCGTCGTCGGCTCCGGCGTCACGGGCGCCGAGCTCGCGCAGGCCTACCTGGGCCTGGGCTCCGAGGTGGTCCTCGTGTCGTCGCGTGACCGGGTGCTGCCCGGGGAGGACCCCGACGCGGCCCAGGTCATCGAGGACGTCTTCACCCGCCGTGGCATGGACGTGCTCGGGCGCTCACGGATGGCGGCGGTCGACCGCACCCCGGAGGGCGTCGTCGTCCGCCTCGAGGACGGGCGTGAGGTGACCGGTTCGCACGCCCTGCTCGCCGTCGGGTCCGTGCCCCAGACGCGCGGCATCGGCCTGGAGGAGATCGGGGTCGAGCTCACGGCATCCGGCCACGTCGCCGTCGACCGGGTGTCGCGCACGTCGGTCCGCGGCGTGTATGCCGCCGGCGACTGCACCGGGGTGCTGCCGCTGGCCTCCGTGGCGGCGATGCAGGGCCGGATCGCCATGTCCCACGCCCTCGGTGACGCCGTCGCGCCGCTCAACCTCGGCGTCGTCTCCGCCAACATCTTCACGAACCCGGAGATCGCGACCGTCGGCGTCTCGCAGCGCGACCTCGACGACAAGCGGGTGGATGCCGACGTGCTCACCCTGCCGCTGGCCCGCAACGCCCGGGCGAAGATGCTCGGCATCGAGGACGGCTTCGTCAAGCTCTTCGCGCAGAAGGGGTCGGGTGCCGTCATCGGCGGGGTCGTGGTGGCGCCGCGCGCCTCCGAGCTGGTCTTCCCCGTGACCCTGGCCGTGCAGCACCGCCTCAACGTCGACCAGGTCGCGTCGACCTTCACGGTCTACCCCTCCTTGTCGGGCTCGATCGCCGAGGCGGCCCGCAGGTTGCACGCGACGAACTGACCGCCGGGTCGAGGCGCCACCCACGACTTCGACCCTCCCGTCCATCCGGGCGCCGGCGGAGGGCAGGATGGGATGCCCGCAGGACCGAGACCACCTGGAGCACCAGATGAAGATGATTCGTACCGCCGCCCTCGTCGCCGCGGCGGCAGCCGCCTACTCGAAGGCCAAGGACTACGCGCGTGAGAACCCCGCGAAGGCGTCCGAGTCGATCGACAAGGTCGAGTCGTTCGTCCGCGGCAAGGCCGGCCCGAAGTACGCCGACAAGGTCGGCAAGGGCGGCCAGGCGCTGCGCTCGAGCCTCGGCCTGAGCGGCACCGCGTCGTCCTCCTCGGGCGACCACGGCACCGTGTCGAGGCCCGCGACGTCCACGCCGTCGTCGACCACCCCGCCCTCGTCCGCCGACGGATCCGGCGGCACTGGCCCGCAGGGCTTCGACCCCGCGATCTGAGAGGCGAGGAGGCAGCCATGACCCAGCCACCCGCCCCCGGCGGACCGCCGACGCCGCCCGACCACGTGCCCTCGACCCCCGATCCGGCCGGGCCGGTGCCGCCGACGCCGGTCCCCGACCCCGGGAGCCCGCCGAGCAGCCCCGACCCGGACGTCCCGGCGCCGAACCCGCTGCCGGGGTCACCGGACGACCCGCAGCCCGGGCGTGGCCCGGCGGACCCGCAGCCGATGGTGCCGGGGGAGCGGGTCTGACCCGAGCGGGCCGACGGCCGCGGGTCAGGCGTCCTTGATCTCGCACAGGACGGCGCCGTTGCTCACCGTGGCGCCGACCTCGGCCGAGATGGCGGTGACCGTTCCGGCCTTGTGCGCCGTGATGGGCTGCTCCATCTTCATCGCCTCGAGCACGACGACGAGGTCACCGACGGCCACCGTCGCGCCCTCATCGACGGCGACCTTGACGATGGTGCCCTGCATCGGGGCGGTGAGGGAGTCGCCGGATGCCGCTGAGCCCGCCTTCGCGCTCCCGGAGCGCCGGGGCGCCTTCTTCCGGGCGGCGCCACCGGAGCCGCTCCCGAGGGACAGGCCACCGGGCAGAGAGACCTCGAGCCGCCGGCCGCCCACCTCGACGACCACCGTCTGGCGCTCGTCGGCCTCGACGGCGCCCGTCGAGCTCCCTGCGTACGCGGGGATGTCGTTGTCGAACTCGGTCTCGATCCACCTGGTGTGGATGGTGAACTTCTCGTTCGGGTCGGCCGGGGCGAACGCCGGGTCGGAGACGACCTTGCGGTGGAAGGGGGTGACCGTGGGCATGCCCTCGATGACGAGCTCGTCCAACGCCCGGCGCGAGCGCTCGAGCGCCTGCTGCCGGGTGCGGCCGGTGACCACGAGCTTGGCGATCATCGAGTCGAAGGCGCCTGCCACGGTGTCGCCCTCGAGCAGGCCGGAGTCCCATCGGACGCCCGGACCCTGCGGGACATGCATCGTCGCCACGGTGCCGGGGGCGGGGAGGAAGCCGCGGCCGGCATCCTCGCCGTTGATCCGGAACTCGATCGAGTGGGCGTGCGGCACGGGGTCGGGGTAGTCGAGCGACTCGCCGTCGGCGATGCGGAACTGCTCACGGACCAGGTCGATTCCGGTGACCTCCTCGGAGACCGGGTGCTCGACCTGGAGGCGGGTGTTCACCTCGAGGAAGGAGATGTCGCCGGAGGGGCCGACGAGGAACTCGCACGTGCCGGCGCCGACGTACCCGGCGGCCCGCAGGATCTCCTTGGAGGCGCGCAGCAGCTCGGTGTGCTGCTCCTCGGAGAGGAACGGCGCCGGTGCCTCCTCGACGAGCTTCTGGTTGCGGCGCTGGAGCGAGCAGTCACGGGTCGAGACGACGACGACGTTGCCGTGCTGGTCGGCGAGGCACTGGGTCTCGACGTGGCGCGGGTGGTCGAGGAAGCGCTCGACGAAGCACTCTCCGCGGCCGAACGCCGTGACCGCCTCGCGGACCGCCGACTCGAAGAGCTCGGGGATCTCCTCGAGCTCGCGGGCGACCTTGAGGCCGCGGCCGCCGCCGCCGTAGGCCGCCTTGATGGCGACGGGCAGGCCGTGCTCCTTCGCGAAGGCGACGACCTCGTCGGGACCGCTGACCGGGTCGGCCGTGCCGGGGACGAGGGGTGCCTTCGCCGCGAGGGCGATGTGCCGGGCCTTGACCTTGTCCCCGAGGGAGTCGATGGCCTCGGGCCCCGGACCGATCCACACGAGGCCGGCGTCGAGAACCTTCTGCGCGAAGGCCCCGTTCTCGGCGAGGAAGCCGTAGCCGGGGTGCACGGCATCGGCACCCGCCTCGTGCGCGATCGCGATGAGCTTGTCCTGCAGCAGGTAGGAGTCACCGGGCGTCGAGCCGCCCAGCGCATAGGCCTCGTCGGCCACCTTGACGTGGAGGGCGTCGCGGTCGGGCTCGGCGTAGACGGCGACCGACGCGATGCCGTGGTCGGTGCAGGCGCGGGCGATTCGCACCGCGATCTCACCCCGGTTCGCGATGAGCACTTTGCGAATGGCCATGGCTCGGACTCTATCGGTACGGGTCGCCCGTCCCGCTGGTGGTCGGGGCGCCCGGGCACCGGTGTGACGCACCCGACGAGCGGTCGCCGAGCCCGCCGGCTCGGCCCCCGCGTGGTTCCCCGGCGCCGGCACGGCATACGGTGAGCGGGTGCCCTCCGTGACCACCACGCACCTGACCACCCCAACCGGCTCCGTGCCGATCCCGAGCATCGGCTTCGGTGTCTGGCAGGTGCCCGACGACGAGGTCGAGGCGGCCGTGACCACCGCCCTGGAGGCCGGTTACCGGCACGTCGACACGGCGCGCCTCTACGGCAACGAGGAGGGCGTCGGCCGCGCCCTCGCGGCGAGCGACGTGCCGCGCGAGGACGTGTTCGTCACGACGAAGGTCTGGAACGACGACCACGGTCGAGACGCCACCCTCGCCGCGTTCGACGCCTCGCTCGAGCGGCTCGGTCTCGACGTGCTCGACCTGTTCCTCATCCACTGGCCGGCGCCCGCGCAGGACCGCTACGTCGAGACCTGGCGAGCGCTGCGCGAGCTGCGCGACGAGGGCCGCGTGCGCGCCATCGGCGTGTGCAACTTCCACGCCCCGCACCTCCGGCGGCTCCTCGACGAGACGGGGGAGGCGCCCAGCATCAACCAGGTCGAGCTGCACCCGTACCTCCAGCAGGCCCCGCTGCGGGAGTTCCATGCCGAGCACGGCATCGTCACCGAGTCGTGGAGTCCGCTGGCATCGGGCAAGCGGGTGCTCGACGACCCGGTCATCGGGCGGATCGCCGAGCAGCACGGTGCGACGCCGGCACAGGTCGTCATCGCGTGGCACCTGGCCCTCGGGCTGGTCGTCCTGCCCAAGTCGGTGACGCCCTCACGCATCGTCGAGAACCTCGCGGCCGCCGACCTCACCCTCGGCGCCGACGACCTCGCCGAGCTGGCCGCGGCTGGACCGCGGGTTCCGCACCGGCCCCGACCCCGACCGCTTCGGCTGACAGTCGGTGCGGCGGCCGGATGCCGGATGCCGGATGCCGTGCCGCGTCCCCGGGTGGTCGGCTCAGAAGTGCGTGACGACCGGGGTGCCGAGGGGCGCGAAGTCGTAGATCCACTTCGCCACCGGCACGGGGAGGTTGATGCAGCCGTGTGACCCGGAGTAGCCGAAGGACGTCCGCCACGGTGCGCCGTGGAGGGCGTACCCGCGGTGGAAGAAGGAGGACCACGGGACGTTCGGCGTCTCGTAGTTCGTGCCGTCGGCGTTGCTGCCGCGCATCGTCATCAGCGGGTTCTTGAGGTAGATGTGGAACGTGCCGACGACGGTCGGCTTCTCGTCGGACCCGTTGACCATACGGATCGGCCCGTAGACGACCTTGGATCCCACATGCGCCGTCATCGTGTGCTTGGCGAGGTTGACGTCGATCCACTTCTCGCCGTCGGTGGCCGGGTAGGCGAGCTTCTCGGCGCCGCGGGCCAGCCGCCGCTCGGTCCACGCCGCGGGAATGGTGTCGAACTCGAAGGCGCCCGAGTAGCTGCGCCCGGCCTCGATCGCGCGGACGGCCGCATCGGCCACGTCGGAGGTGTTCGTGACGACCGCGCCGTCGCGCGCCTGGGTGGCGACGGACAGCACGACGCCCGCCGCGGAGACGTTGCGGACTCCCGTGATCGTCGTGAGCTTCGCGTCCGCGGCGAGGCCCCTGACCCAGGACCTCACCTTCTTGGTGTCGAGCGACGGAGCCCCGGGCACCCCGTCGGTGCGTGGGATCGTCACCCACGAGGCCTTGGTCTTGCGTGACGCGCGGTGTTCCTCCTTGCCGTCCGAGACGACGACCTTGCGGTCGACGATGGCGTTGGCCCGGTCGGCCACCTTCTGCGCGGCCGCGGTGGTGACCGTGGGCACGACCTCGACGTACTTCACGGTGGCCGTCGTGGAGGTGAGGGTGCTCGCCGCCGTCGCCGCGGCATCCCGGAGGCCGGCCACGTCGACCGTCTTGCCGACTGCGGCCGGCGTGACGACGAAGGACTTCTTGTCACCGGCAAGCGCGACACCGGCGTCCTTGCCCTTCGCGCCGGCTGTGGCGACCAGCTCGGCGGCGAGGCGGTCCCCGGCGGCCGTGTCGGTGCGCAGCACGGGCCGGAGGTGGCGTGACGAGACCAGCGACGTGGCGTAGGAGGACCAGGAGTCGTTCGCCTCGAGGACCGCGTCGACGGTGGCGTCGACGTCGACGGTGTACCCGAGCTCGGCGAGCCGTGCGATGCGGGTCGCCTGGCCGGTGCGTAGCGTGACGGTGACGTGGGCGGCCCGCCGCCGCACCTCTTGGGCGAGCTCGGTACGGGTCATCCCGGAGACCGATCTGCCGGCGACCGTGGTCCCCGGGAGGGCGCGGTCCTGGTACCGCGCGGCGAACGCCGTGCCGGCGCCGCCGACCACCAGCGCGACGGCAGCGGCGAGCACGACCAGCACGGTGCTGCGGGCCCTTCTCACGTTCGGTGTACCTTCCGTGACGAGCCCACGTCTAGAGCCCATTCGGCGAACATCATGAGGTACAACTGCCCGCCGCGCGAAACGCATCCATCCCGCGCGTGTCCGGGGGAGGGTTTCCGCGGCCGCTGAGTACGGCGGCTCATGGTGGGCCCGTCGGCGCCGGGAGGACGATGGAGCGGCACCCCGCCGGGTGACCCTTCA
The DNA here is from genome assembly GCA_963811475.1 of uncultured Actinomycetota bacterium. Lineage (GTDB taxonomy): Bacteria > Actinomycetota > Actinomycetes > Actinomycetales > Dermatophilaceae > Fodinibacter. The sequence goes on along the minus strand of CAWERJ010000025.1, from coordinate 11,009 downwards.
CACCGAGGAGCTCGCGATGACCGCGCCACCCACCGCCACCCCCGCCGCTCCCGGCAGTGGCGACCCGTCGGTCCGGGCCGCCAGCCCGGCACAGCTGCAGTGGTTGGAGACCGAGCTGCGGGGCTGGCAGGACGACGCGCTCGTCGACCGGGGGACGGCCGAGGCCATCCGGGCCCGCTACGTCGCCAGCCGCCGGTTCACCCTCTCGCGGATCGTCCTGACGCTCGGAGCATGCTTCGTCGGCCTGGGCCTGGTCTGGCTCGTCGCGTCGAACCTCGACGAGCTGTCGCCCCTCGTCCGGTTCCTGCTCATGGTGGCGATCTGGCTCGGGCTCGTCGTCACCGCCGAGGTCCTGGCTCGGCGGAGCAGCCGTGCGGCCGACGCCGGCTCCCCGGTCGTCGGCGCCGCGCGCCTCCTGGCCGCGGGCGCCTTCGGCGCCGTCGTCTTCCAGGCCGCGCAGAGCCTGCAGGTCCCGGCCTACGAGCCGGCCCTCGTCGGGGTGTGGGGGCTCGGTGCCCTGCTGTGGGCCTACGCCGTGCGCGGCGTCGCCCCATTGGTGCTCGCCATCGGCCTGCTGGCGTTCTGGTTCGTCTGGCAGGTGCTGGGCGTGGGGGACGGCGCGTTCGCGGTCGTCCACCGCACTCGGCACCGCTGCGCTCGCAGGCGTGGCCGTGGGCGTTGGTCATGGCGTCATCGGATGGCGCGACTTCGCTGTCCCGTGGCGCGAGATCGGAGCCCTGCTCGGCCTGGTCGCCCTGTTCATCGCGGCTCTTCCGTACGCGTGGGGCGACGCCGAGGGCAGCGCGACCCTCTGGGCCGGGCTGGCCGTGGCACTGGTGCTCGCCGCAGCAGCCGCCGTGCGGGGTGACCGGCTGGACCGGCTCGAGGTCGGCCTGGCGGCACTCGCGCTGGCGTTCACCATCGGGCTCTCGTTGTGGAGGTTCGACGAGGACGTCATGGACACCGCCGACCTCCCGGCCGGCGCGTTGGTGCGCGCGGTGCTCGCCGTCGCCGCGTACCTCGTCGTCGCGAGCGGGTACGCCGTGCTCGGCGGCATGCGTGACACCGGGCGCCTCACACTGCTCGCGACGGCGGCGCTGGTCGTCTTCGTCACGGTGCAGGCGTTCGCCGTCTTCGCCCCCATCCTCTCCGGCGCCGCCCTGTTCCTGCTCGTCGGCGTCGTCCTGCTCGGGACGGGGGTCCTCGCGGACCGCGGGCGCAGGCGGCTCGTCACCGAGGCGAAGGAGTCACTCGCATGAGCACGCCGACCGCCGCCTCCCGTGCCGTCCGCGTCGGTGCCGTCGTCCTCGCCCAGCTCGCCCTCGTCGGGGTGGCGGTGTGGCCACAGCTCTCCGCTCGGGTCACCGGGGAGGAGGTCGTCCTCCGGGTCCAGCCGGTCGACCCGGTCGACCCGTTCCGCGGCGCCTACGTCGACCTCGACTACCCCGACCTGCCCGACCAAGCGGGGTCGGCCACCGAGCCGTTCGACGAGGAGCAGCAGGAGGCCGGCGAGGCCGCACGCGGCACGGCATACGTGTCCCTGACCCGCCAGGGGGACGTCTGGGTGGGTGGCGACGTACTCCGGGCCCGGCCGGCCGAGGGGCTCTACCTCACGTGCGACGACTCGGACTGGCGGCTGCGGTGCGGCATCGAGAGCCTGTTCCTCCCCCAGGACGAGGCGGCCGGTCTCGAGGCCGCGGTGCGCGCGGGCACGGCGGTCGCGACCGTCAGGGTCGACGGCAGCGGGCACGCGGCACTTCTCGGCGTGCAACCGAGCTGATCCCGCGAACGGGCCGGGGCGTGGACCGGCAGGTCGGGCTGCTCTCGACGCCTCGGGCGGTTCATCCGTCCCGCCTCGAGGTCCCTCGACAGGCGGGCACAATGCCTCCATGACCGAGGATGCCGTGGACCGGGCCCAGCGAGTGCTCGAGGAGGGCATCTCGACCGACTTCAGCCGGGCGATGTCGTACGGCGCCTACCTCGACCTCGACACCCTGCTGTCGGCCCAGCACCCCCGCAGCGAGCCGGTGCAGCACGACGAGCTGCTCTTCATCATCCAGCACCAGGTCGCCGAGCTCTGGCTCAAGCTTCTGCTCCACGAGCTGCACTCCGCCCGCGCCCTGCTCGCCACCGACGAGCTCGGCCCCGCGCTCAAGCGGCTGGCTCGCGTCAAGCACGTGCAGAAGCAGCTCGTCGAGCAGTGGGACGTCCTCGCCACGCTCACCCCCAGCGAGTACGCCCGGATCCGCCCGTTCCTCGCGACGAGCTCGGGCTTCCAGAGCTCGCAGTACCGCGCCGTCGAGTTCGTGCTCGGCAACAAGAACGCCGACATGGTCCGGGTCTTCGAGCACTCGCCGCGCGAGCACGACGAGCTCCAGCGCCTGCTCGGTGAGCCCACGCTGTACGACGAGTTCCTCCGCTACCTCGCCCGGCGGGGCTTCGCGGTGCCCGCGGCGGTGCTGGCCCGGGACGTCACGCTCCCCTACCGCCTCGACGAGGGCCTGGTCGAGGTGTTCGCCGCCGTCTACACGGCGCCGGCCGAGCACTGGGGCGTGTACGAGACGTGTGAAGAGCTGGTCGACATCGAGGACCTCTTCCAGCAGTGGCGGTTCCGTCACCTTCAGGTGGTGTCGCGCACCATCGGCCACAAGCAGGGGACTGGGGGCTCGAGCGGCGTCGACTTCCTGCGACGGGCGCTGGACCTCACGTTCTTCCCCGAGCTGTATGCCGTGCGGGTGCACGTCGAGTGACCCGGGATACTCGGCGCATGCCCCGGGTCATCCACACCGCTCAGGCCCTGGTCGACGCCGTGCTGGAGGTGCCCGCCCTCCCGGCCCGCGGCGGGAACGTCATGGCAACGTCCTACCGTCGATACGCGGGCGGTGCCGTGACCATCCTTCTTGCCGCCGCGCGCTCCGGAGCCCGCTGCGTGCACGCCGGTGCCGTTGGAACCGGGCCGAACGCCGACCTCGTCCGGGCGGCGCTCGCGGCCGAGGGCATCGAGGTCGCGTCGCCACCGGTGCGGGACCTCGACACCGGGGTCTGCGTCGTGCTCGTCGAGCCCACGGGCGAGCGTTCGTTCGTCACCACCCAAGGGGCTGAGCGGCACATCACCGTCGAGTCGCTGCAGGCGTCTCGTCCAGTCGGCGGGGACCTCGTGTGCGTCAGCGGCTACTCGCTCGTGGGGCGCACCCGCGACCCGCTGCTCGCCTGGCTCGGAACGCTTCCCGACGAGGTCGTCGTCGTCCTCGACCCGGGGGCGACCATCGCCGAGCTCGACCCCGGCACCCGGGATGCCGTCCTCGCCCGCACGACCGTCTGGACCGGCAACGCCGAGGAGGCCGCCGCCACCTCGGGTGTGGCCGGGCTGGACGAGAGCGCCCGCGTCATCGAGACGCTCCTGCGCCCGGGTGCAGTGGCGATCGTTCGTGACGGGCCGCGGGGATGCGCGGTGCGCGAGGCCGGAACGACGGTCCACGTGCCCGGCCACCCCCAGCGGCCGGTCGACACCAACGGTGCCGGGGACACCCACACCGGCGTCCTTCTGGCCGAACGAGCGGCCGGCTCGTCGTGGCCGGACGCGGCGGCGCGCGCGAACGCGGCGGGCGCCATCAAGGTCACCCGTCGCGGTCCCGACACGGCGCCCACGAGGGTGGAGATCGACGAGTTCCTGGATCGCTTCGACTCTTGATCCGGAACGGAGGGCAACTCGCGGGCCCCGGATGACTCCCGAGGATCCGGGGTCGGGCCCGGCCACCTCGGCTGCCGGGCGCGCCACCGTGCCCGGGCCGTCGAGCAGGCAGGCCACCTGTCCAGCCCGGGCCCGGCTCCCCAACATGGGTCGAGGTGATAGGGCTTGCCAATCCGAGCATTTGCCGGTCGAACCATGGGGCCGGCGGTCAGCGGAGCTGGTCGAGGTCCTCGCGGCAGCGGCGCTCGAACTCGGTCAGCTCCGACAGGGCTGCGTCCAGGTCCCGACGGCGCTGCTCGAGGTCGGCGCGGCGCTCGTCGATCTGGCCGAGCACGTACTCGAGCTGGCTGCGGCGCCCTCGCGGGACGTCGTAGAGGTCGATGATCGTGCGGATCTCCTCGAGGGGGAACCCCAGGCGCTTGCCGCGCAGGATGAGTCCCAGTCGGGTGCGGTCGCGCCGGTGGTAGAGCCGAGCCGTGCCCCGCCGCTCGGGGGTGATCAGCCCGAGCTCCTCGTAGTGCCGCACCGTGCGGTGGGTGACCCCGAACTCCTCCGCCACCTGCGCGATCGTCCAGGTGCGGTCGCGGTCGCCGCCCGCGCCCCCGGCGGTCGTCGCCGCGGTCGGTGCGCGAACGGCATCCGTCATGGGGGTTGGCATACCGGGGAGTATTGCTTTACGTTGACGTCAACGTCAAGAACGATCCGCCCGTCGGCCCCGCGACCCGGGGCCGGGGCGCCTGCGCGAAGGAACGCCGATGTACGAGCTGAGCAAGGACCACGAGGACTTCCGCAAGGTGGTGCGCGAGTTCGCCACCGAGGCCGTCGAGCCGCACGTGGCGCAGTGGGACCGCGAGCACCACTTCCCGGCCGACCTCGTGCCGACGATGGGCGACCTCGGCCTGTTCGGGCTCGTGGTGCCCGACGAGTTCGGCGGCTCGCTCGAGGCGAGCGACGGCGGTGCCTTCACGAGCCTGTGCATCGCGATCGAGGAGCTCGGCCGGGTCGACCAGTCGGTCGGCATCACGCTCTCGGCCGGCGTCGGGCTCGGCATCAACCCGATCCTCACGTACGGCACGCCGGAGCAGAAGGAGCGCTTCCTTCCCGACCTCGTCGCCGGTCGCGCGCTGGCCGGGTTCGGTCTCACCGAGCCGGATGCCGGCAGCGACGCGGGCGCCACCCGCACCAGGGCGGTGCTCGAGAACGGTGAGTGGGTCGTCGACGGCGCGAAGGCGTTCATCACCAACTCGGGGACGTCGATCACCTCGGTCGTCACGGTCACCGCGCGCACCGGCACCGGAGACGACGGTCGCCCCGAGGTGTCGGCGATCATGATCCCCTCCGGCACACCGGGATTCACCGTCGAGGCGCCGTACGACAAGCTCGGCTGGAACATCTCCGACACCCACGGCCTGTCGTTCAGCGGCTGCCGGGTGCCCGAGGACCACCTGCTCGGGCAGCGGGGCCACGGCTTGCGGCAGTTCCTCAAGACCCTCGACGACGGGCGCATCGCGATCAGCGCACTGGCGCTGGGGCTCATCACCCGGATGCGCGAGGAGGCCACCGCGTACGCGTCGACGCGCACGGCGTTCGGCCGGCCGATCGGGGTCAACCAGGGCGTCGCGTTCCCCATCGCCGACCTCGCCGTGATGGAGGAGAACTCGCGCCTCCTCACCTACCGCGCCGCGTGGCTCAAGGACGAGCAGGAGGCCGGCCGGCGCTCGGCCGCCGAGGTCAAGCAGGCGGCGGCCGTCGCCAAGCTCTACACCTCCGAGGCGGCGGTGTCGGCCACCCGCATCGCCACCCAGGTGTTCGGCGGCAACGGCTTCATGGAGGAGTACCCCGTCGCGCGCTTCTACCGTGACGCGAAGATCCTCGAGATCGGCGAGGGCACGTCCGAGGTGCAGCGCATGGTCATCGCCAAGGGCCTCGGTCTCCCCACCGCCTGACATCCTCGGGCTGGGTGCTCGGATGGCTGCCCCGGCAACCACCTGAGCACCGAACCCGGACCAACACGAGAGGTGTGCCGGTGACATCGGACCCCGATCAGTCCACCCCCACGGGCGACGCCACGGCGCCGACGTCGGATGCCGGGGAGCCGGTTGCCGGGGACCTGCCCCACCCCGCCGGCTGGGTCGGTGACCCGAGGGTCGCGGACGTCCGGGCCCGGCTGGGAGCCGCGCACACGGCATCCGATCGTCCGACGGAGAAGGCGGCCGCCAAGCTGGCCAGCCAGAACAAGCTCTACGTGCGCGACCGGATCGCGCTGCTCGTCGACGAGGGCAGCTTCGTCGAGGACGGCCGCTACGCGAACTCGAGGGCGGCCGGCCTGCCGGCCGACGGCGTCGTCACCGGGCGGGGGACCGTCGACGGACGGGCGGTCGTCGTCATCGCGAACGACCCCACCGTCAAGGCCGGCTCGTGGGGGGCGCGCACCGTCGAGAAGATCGTGCGGGCCACCGAGACGGCGCTGCGCGAGGAGCTGCCGGTCTTCTGGCTGGTCGACAGCGCGGGCGCGCGGATCACCGACCAGGTCGAGATGTTCCCCGGGCGGCGCGGGGCCGGCCGCATCTTCCACAACCAGGTCGCGCTGTCGGGCAAGGTGCCGCAGATCTGCTGCCTGTTCGGGCCGTCGGCGGCGGGCGGGGCCTACATCCCGAGCTTCTGCGACTCATCATCATGGTCGAGGGCAACGCCTCGATGTACCTCGGCTCGCCGCGGATGGCCGAGATGGTGGTCGGCGAGAAGGTGTCGCTCGAGGAGATGGGCGGCGCGCGGATGCACTGCACCGTCTCCGGCGTGGGCGACCTGCTGGCGCACGACGACGCCGAGGCGATCGAGCTGGCGCGGCTCTACTTCTCCTACCTGCCGGGAAGCTGGCGCCTGCCGCTCCCGACCTACCACGCGGAGGAGCCGGCGGCGCCGCTGAACCGGGCCTCCGTGCCCGAGCGCGAGAGCCAGCCCTTCGATGTCCACGACCTCATCGACGGGCTCGTCGACGACGGGAGCTTCTTCGAGGTCAAGCCGCTGTTCGCCGCGGAGATCGTCGTCGGGTTCGCCCGGATGCAGGGCGAGACGGTCGGCATCGTGGCCAACAACTCAGCCGTCAAGGGCGGCGTGCTGTTCAGCGACTCGGCCGACAAGGCGACGCGCTTCATCTGGCTCTGCGACGCGTTCTCGGTGCCGCTCGTCTACCTGGCCGACGTGCCGGGCTTCATGATCGGGTCCGAGGTCGAGCGGGGCGGCATCATCCGCCACGGCGCGAAGATGGTGTCGGCGGTGGCGTCGGCCACCGTGCCGCAGTTCTGCGTGGTCGTGCGCAAGGCCTACGGCGCCGGGCTGTACGCGATGGGTGGCCCCGGGCTTCGGCCCCGACGCGACGATCGCGCTGCCCACCGCCCGGATCGCCGTCATGGGGCCGGAGGCGGCGGTCAACGCGGTGTACGCCAACCGGATCGCCGAGGTCGAGGCCGCGGAGGGGGTCGAGGCGCGCGACGCCTTCGTGGCCGCCCGGAGGGCCGAGTACGAGGCCGACGTCGACCTCGAGCGGCTCGCGGCCGACCTCGTCATCGACCAGGTGGTCGAGGCCGACGAGCTCCGTGGCGAGCTGCTGCACCGGCTGCGCTACGCGGCATCCCGGGACCGGCACTTCGCCGACAAGCGCCGCGACGTCCCCCCGGTCTGACCGGTCGAACGTAGAGAACACTCCGCGCCGAGGTGGCCCGACGCGGAGTGTTCTCTACTCTCGTGCGGCTACGGGGCCCGGGCCGGCGCTGCGCAGGTCGTGCCACTGGACGCCCAGCTCGCGGACCAGTTCACGCAGCAGCGGGAGCGAGACGCCGATGACGTTGCTCGGGTCGCCCTCGATCCCGGCGACGTACGGCCCGCCCAGGCCGTCCAGGGTGAACGCCCCGGCCACCCGCAGCGGCTCGCCGGTGGCGACGTAGGCGTCGACCTCCGCGTCGTCGAGGTCGGCGAAGTGCACCGTCGTGGATGCCGTGCCGCCCACCATTCCGCCCGTCCCGCCGTCGTCGGGCTCGCGCAGGTCCACCAGCCAGTGACCGGTGTGCAGCACCCCGGTGCTCCCGCGCATCCGCCGCCACCGGGCCGCGGCCTCGGTCGCATTGCCCGGCCTGCCGTGCACCTCGCCGTCGAGCTCGAGCACCGAGTCGCACCCGAGCACGAGGTGCCGTTCGCCAGTCGGCCTCCAGGTCACCGAAGGCGTCGTCCACCTCCAACGACGACACGACGTCCTCGGCCTTGGCCCGGGCCAGCAGCAGGGCGACGTCGCCCGCCTCGAGCGCACTCCCGGCATCCGCCTGCGGCCGCCGCGACGACGGCATCCTCGTCGACCGACGAGACCCGCACCAGCGGCTCCAGCCCGCCGCCAGCAGGGCGCTGAGCCGGGCCGGGGACGCCGAGGCGAGGACGAGCGCGGGGCGGGCGAACGGCATACGGCACAACCTAGTCCGCGTGACGCGGCACACCCCCCGTCGGCGGCGAATCGACCATGGGTCGCTCGGGTAGCACGCGCCTCAGCCGAGCACCTCGTCGACGTAGCACCACCGCCAGGCCTCGCCCGGCTCGATGCTGCGCATGACGGGGTGGCCCGTCTCGGGGAAGTGCGCCTCGGCGTGCTGGCCGACCGAGGAGTTGCAACAGCCCACCTGCCCGCACTCCGCACAGGCCCGCAGGTGCACCCACCGCAGGCCCTCCGCCAGGCAGGTGGGGCAGCCCTCGGCCGTGGTCGGCGGGCGGGGTGTCTCCGCGGCCGACAGGTGGTCGCACGCCCCGGCGATCCGGTCCGGCGGGCGCAAGGGGAGTCCCGCACGGAGTCCGACCGGGTGGCGCTCCACAGGAGCGCCGACTCCTCGGCGTCGAGCTGCCCGAGGACCGCGGTGAGCACCTCGTGGTCGACCCCGCCCACGTCGCGGATGCGCAGCAGCTCGGCGCGCTCCTCGCGGATCATGGCGGTGCGCAGGCGGGCCTGGGTCTCGCTCGGGGTCTCGTCGTCGCCGAGGCCGAGGGTGCCGAGCCGCTCCCAGCTGCGGTTGACCCGCGCCGCGGCCTGGTCGCGGATGGCGTGGACGATCGCCTCGTCGGCCTCGGGGTCGGACTCGATGAGCCGGAGCCCGGCCCCGGTCGTCGCCCCGAGGACGGTGGCCTCCTGGAGCGCGTCCTCCCGCGGGTCCGGGCCGCGCACGTCGAGCGCCCGGGCGAGCGCCGGCAGGGTCGTGCCCTGGAGCAGCAGCGTGCCGACGGTGACGACGAGGGCGATGACGACGAGCTCGGCCCGCAGCGGCGTCTTCTCCGGCAGGGTCAGCGCCGCCGCGAGCGTCACCACGCCACGCATGCCCGCCCACGAGCCGACGACGGCACCGCGCAGCCGGTCGCTGCGGTCGCCGGGGTCCTTGCGCGCGCCGAGCAGGGTGAACGGGATCATCCACACCGGGCGCAGCACGAGGCAGGTGAGGAGGACGAGCACACCCACGAGCGAGGGTGCGGCCCAGCGAGAGCTCGTCGTCCCGGACGTCGTCGAGGAGGGTGGCGACCTGCATCCCGATGAGGAGGAAGACGGCGTTCTCGAGGACGAAGGTGATGCTCGACCAGTTGACCTTCTCGGACAGCCGCGACGGGGCCGACTGGATGACCGGCGCCCGGTGGGCGAGGAGCAGCCCGGCGGTGACGACGCTGAGCACCCCGGAGGCGCCGACCCGCTCGGCGGGGACGTAGGCGAGGTACGGCGCGACGAACGACAGGGCCGTGTCGGCCGGCACCTCGGTGAGGTGGCGCCGCAGCGTGCCGATGACGAGGAAGGCGACGATGCCGATGACCACGCCCCCGACCGACGCCACGACGAGGTCGATGCCCACCGACGAGACGGTGACCTCCGGGGCCTCGCCGCCGGCCCCGCTGACGCCGTGGGCGACCAGACCGGCCGCCGCGAGGGCGGTGCGCAGCGTCACGAGGGCGGTCGCGTCGTTGAGGAGGGACTCGCCCTCGAGGATCGTCGTGATGCGGCGTGGCAGGCCGATCCGGCGGGCCACGGAGGTGGCCGCGACGGCATCCGGCGGGGCGACGATGGCTCCGAGGGCGAGCGCGAGGGCGAACGGGATGGGCAGCAGCAGCCAGGCGACGACGCCGACCCCGAGGGCCGTGAAGAGCACGAGCCCGACGGAGAGGCTGAGGATGGCGCCCCGGTGCGCCCTGACGTCGAGCAGGGAGGTCGACAGCGCGGCGGCGTAGAGCAGCGGGGGAGCAGGCCGTAGAGCACCAGCTCGCTCGACAGGCGCACCTCGGGAACGCCCGGCACGAAGGACAGCACGGCCCCCACGACGAGCAGGGCGATGGGTGTCGGCACACCGAACGGCGCCGTCACCCTCCGGACGAGGATGACGACGAGGACGATGGCGACGACGAGTGCGGCGAGCTCCACCCGGTGATTGTCGCCGGTCAGCCCCCGCGGGGCGAGAGGTCGCCCACCAGGTAGTGCTGGAGCACCGGGCCGACGGCCGCGACGAGCTCCTCGGGGGGGCCTCGGCGAGCCGGGGGAGGCCGACGATGTGCGCGCGACGACGAGACCGGCCATCTGCGCACCGGCCAGGGAGGCGCGCGCTCGGGCCGGTCACCGCCGATGTGGCGCGCCAGCGGGGTGAGCAGGCGCGCGACGAGGAGGTCGCGGACCCGCACGGCGGCCTCCTCCTCCGAGGCGGCGGCCCGCAGCAGCCCGGTCATCGTCCGCCGGGCGGCGGGCGTCTCGAGCATGCCCACGGCGAAGGTCGCGAGGCGGTCGCCGACCCCCCGGGGCCGGGCTCGAGCACGGCGGCCATGACGACGTCCGGGTCGAAGGGCAGCTCGACCACGGCGATGAAGAGGTCCTGCTTGCTGCCGAAGTAGTGGGTGACGAGGCGGGTGTCGACGCCGGCGTCGCGCGCGACCCCCCGCATCGTCGTGCGCGGGTACCCCTGCTCGGCGAACGCCCGGGAGCGGCGGCGAGGATCGCCTCACGGGTCCCGCTGCCGGCGGGCCGGCGGCCTCGGCTGCCGGGCACGGACCCTCCTCCTGGCGGGAAATTCCACGGACCCGGAAAGTATGCCGGATGCCGGACGCGCACCACGGCATCCGGCTCGCCTCCCCCGCCCTGCGCTTCCGCCACGACGCGCAGGTGGTTGCCCGGGCCACCACGTCCGCACTCGCCGCCGCTACGTCTAGTGCTGGCCGAGCACGGCCTCGCGCAACACGTCGAGGCCGAGCGAGCCCAGGTCGAGGGTGCGCCGGTGGAAGTCATCGAGCGAGAAGGCGTCGCCCTCGCGGTGCGCCA
>CAWERJ010000024.1:0-135857 GCA_963811475.1 uncultured Actinomycetota bacterium | reverse complement strand
GACCGCCTCAGCGCTGCGACGCGTCGGACACCTCGCCGACGAGCTCCTCGATGACGTCCTCGAGGAACACGACCCCCGCGACGGTGCCGTCCTCCGCCACGACGCGGGCGAGGTGCGAGCCCGTCGCCTGCATCGTCTGCAGCACCGACTCCACCTCGTCGTCGCGGCGGACGTTGGCCATCCGGCGCACCCGCTTGGCCGGCACCGGCTGCAGGCGCTCGACCTCGTCGGCGTAGAACACGTCCTTGAGGTGGAGGTAGCCGCCCAGGTCGCCGAGGTCGTCGACGACGGGGTAGCGCGAGAAGCCGTGCTTGGCGACGAGCCGCTCGATGTCGACCGGGGTGGCGGCACCGGTGACCGTCACCAGCCCGGCGAGCGGCACGCCGACGTCGGCGGCGTCCTTGTCGCTGAACTCCAGGGCCGCCCCGAGCCGCTCGTAGTGCTCGTCCTCGACGAGCCCCTCGTGCCGCGACTCGTCGAGGATGTGCGCGACCTCCTCCGCGGTGAAGGCCGACGCGACCTCGTCCTTGGGCTCGACGCCGAAGAGCCGGATCATCGACTTCGAGAGCCAGTCCATCGCCCGGATCACCGGGGCGACGACCCGCGAGACCATGACGAGGGCCGGGACGAGCGCGACGGCCGACCGCTCCGGCCGCGCGATCGAGATGTTCTTCGGGATCATCTCGCCGTAGACGACGTGGAGGAAGACGATCAACGCCAGGGCGAGGGCGAGCGCGACGACGTCGGCGACGACCTCCGAGAGGCCGAGCCGCTCGGCGACCGGCACCAGGGCGTGGTGCAGCGCGGCCTCGGACACCGCTCCGAGCAGCACCGAGCACACGGTGATGCCGAGCTGGGCGGTGGCGAGGAGGAGGCCGGTGCGCTGGAGGGCGTCGAGGGCCAGGCCGGCCCGACGGCTGCCCTGGTCGGCGAGCGGCTCGAGCTGGCTGCGGCGCGCCGACATCGCGGCGAACTCGGCGCCGACGAAGAAGGCGTTCGCGGCGAGCAGCACGACGGTGACGACGAGGACGAGCCACAGGCTCATGACGAACCCCCGGCGGTGCCCGTTGCCTCGGGCGGACCGTCGTCGGCCTCGTCGTCGGCTCCGTCGTCGCCGCGGTCGGATGCCGTGTCGTCCCCGTGTCGCCGCGGTCGGATGCCGTGCCGTCCCCGTCGTCGCCGGCTCCCCCGGAGCCCGCCGTCGCCGCCCGCAGGCGCACCCGGTCGACGCGGTGCCCGTCCATGTCGACGACCCGGGCGGTCCACCCGTCGAGGCTGACCGTGTCACCGACGGCCGGCACCCGCCCCAGCGTCGCCATGACCCAGCCACCCACCGTCTCGTACGCCGGCCCGTCGGGGATGCCGGCGCCGACCCGGGCGCGCACCTCGTCGGGCCGCCACAGGCCGGGCACCGTCCAGCTGCCGTCGCGCAGCTGGCGCCCCGTCGTCTGCGACCGGTCGTGCTCGTCGCTCACCTCACCGACGATCTCCTCGACGAGGTCCTCGAGCGTGACCACGCCCGAGGTGCCGCCGTACTCGTCGACGACCACCGCGAGCTGCATCCCGCCCTGGCGCAGCTGGAGGAGCAGCGGGTCGAGGCGCAGCGTCTCGGGTACGAGCACGGCCTGCGTCATCAGCGCCGACACCGGCACGTCGCACCGGCGGTCGAACGGCACGGCGATCGCCTTCTTGACGTGGACGATGCCGTCGATGTCGTCCCAGTCGGCCCCGACGACCGGAAAGCGCGAGTGGCCGGTGCGCCGGGCGAGGGCGACGACGTCGGCGGCGGTCGCCGTGCGCTCGATCGCCGTCGCGCGCGAGCGCGGCGTCATGACGTCGGCCGCGGTCTGGTCGGCGAACCCGAGGGATGCCGTGACGAGCCGCGCCGTGCTCCGGTCCAGGGTCCCGGCCTCGGCCGACGTGCGCACGAGCGAGGCGAGCTCGGCCGGGCTGCGGGCGGCGGACAGCTCCTCCTGGGGCTCGATGCCGAGGGCGAGGAGCGTGCGGTTCGCGACGCCGTTGAGCAGGAGGATCATCGGCTTGGCGGCGTTCCCGAACCATCGCACCGGCGTGGCCGCCACCTTCGCGGTCGCGAGCGGGAGTGACACCGCGAGGGTCTTCGGCACCATCTCGCCGACGATCATCGAGAAGACCGTGGCGACGAGCATCGCGAGCACCGACGACACCGACGCGGCGGCGGACGGCGAGAGGCCGAGGTCCTCGAGGGGGCCGCGGAGCAGCGCGCCGATCGACGGGCTGGCGATGAAGCCGAGGACGAGTGTGGTCAGCGTGATGCCGAGCTGGCAGGCGGAGAGCTGGGTCGACAGGCGCCGGTGCGAGGTGAGGACCGACCTGGCCCCCTTCTCCCCCGCGTCGACGGCGCGCAGGACGGCGGGGCGGTCGAGCGCCACGAGCGAGAACTCGGCGGCGACGAAGAGCGCCGTGCCGACCGTGAGGAGCACGCCGAGGAGCAGGAGCAACCATGGGGTCATCGTCGGGTCATCGTAAGGTGCGGCACCGCGACCGGCTCCGCCCGGCTCCCGGTCCCCCACGGGTCGCGCACGGCGAGACCGGGCGTTCCACCGGGGTGTTGACCCTGACGTCGCGTGAGGGCTGCAAGGATCGGGGCATGAGTCCACGAGTTCCGGCATGACCGCCACGGCTCCGACAGGGGCGCGCATCGAGATCCGGGGGCTGACCAAGCGCTTCGGCAGCTTCGTCGCCGTCGACGACCTGAGCTTCGACGTCGAGCCCGGCCGCATCACCGGCTTCCTCGGCCCCAACGGCGCCGGCAAGACCACCACGCTCCGGATGCTCCTGGGGCTGGTCCACCAGACCAGCGGCACCGCGACCATCGACGGTCGTCGCTACGTCGACCTCCCCGACCCGATGGGGACGGTCGGCGCCGCGCTCGAGGCGACGAACTTCCACCCCGGTCGCAGCGGCCGCGACCACCTGCGCGTCCTCGCGGATGCCGGGTCGGTGCCGCTGCGGCGCGTCGACGAGCTGCTCGAGCTGACCGGCATCCCGGCCGCCGCGCGCAAGCGGGCCGGCGAGTACAGCATGGGCATGCGGCAGCGCCTCGGCCTGGCCGCCGCCCTGCTCGGCGACCCCGAGGTGCTCGTGCTCGACGAGCCCTCCAACGGCCTGGACCCCGAGGGCATCCGCTGGCTGCGCGGCTTCCTGCGCCACCTCAGCTCCGAGGGCAAGACGATCCTCGTGTCGAGCCACCTGCTCCAGGAGGTCGAGCAGACCGTCGACGAGGTCGTCATCATCGCCAACGGCCGCCTCGTGCGGGCCGGCACGATGGCCGAGCTGCAGGGCTCTCCCGGGGCCCTCGTGCGCACGTCGGACCCGGCCCGGCTCGCGGGCGCGCTGCGCGTCGCCGACGTCACGAGCAGCCCCGGCGAGGACGGCGCCCTCGTGGCCGACACCGTCGACCTCCGGCTCGTCGGTGACGTCGCGCTGCGCGCGGGACTGCCGATCTACGGGCTGGAGCGCCAGCGGGCCGACCTCGAGGCGCTGTTCTTCGAGCTCACCGAGGGCACCAACCGCAACGAGACCCCCGGGGGTGGTGCCCCCGCCGAGCGGGACGCCGTCCAGGGGCAGGAAGGGGCGAACCAGTGATCCCCGCCATCCGCAGCGAGTTCCGCAAGTTCTTCTCGCACCCGCCTGTGGTGGGGCATGGCGATCGGCATCTTCCTCGCCGGGGCCGCCTTCGCCGCCCTCTTCGGGTTCCTCCTCACCGGCGACCTCGCGGGCACGGGCGGGCCCGGGGGCGTTCCCACCGGCGACGCGACGCAGATCGCCAACAGCGTCTACACCGGCGGGCCTCTCCGTGGGCTACCTGCTCCTGCTGACCATCGGCGTGCTCCAGATCGGGTCGGAGTACCGGCACAAGACGATCAGCGGCACGTTCCTCGCCACCCCCAAGCGGCTGCAGGCGATGCTCGCCAAGGTCGTCGCCCTCCTCGGCATCGGGGCGATCTACGGCCTCATCAGCCTGGTCGGCTCGGTGAGCGTCGGCGCGGTGGTCCTCACCCTGCGCGACCAGGACGCGTTCCCCGAGACGTCGGTCCTGCGGACGCTGGCGCTCAGCCTCCTCGTGCTCGGCCTGTGGGCCCTCATCGGGCTCGGCATCGGCATCCTCATCCCCAACCAGGTCGCGGCGCTGCTCATCGGCGTCGGGGTCGCGTGGATCGTCGAGCCGCTGCTCGGCTTCGCGATGACCTTCTGGGAGTTCGGCCGCGAGCACATCGCGCAGTTCCTGCCCTCCTCGGCGACGAACGCCGTCATCGACGCGGTGCAGAACAGCCCCGACGACGTCCGGCTCGTGTGGTGGGCCGCGGCGCTCGTCCTCGCGGCCTACGCCGCGCTGCTCGCCGGCTTCGGCATCTGGCGCACGACGCGCGCCGACATCACCTGAGGCCGGCGCGGCTCGCTCGTCGGGCGGAACGGCCGGTGCGCCGGGGCCGGTGCACCGGCCGTCGCAGCCTCGGCACCGCTCGCCGTCGGACGGCGTGCCGCCCGAGCAGCGGGGATAGGCTTGCACGGGTACCCACCCCTGCACGCCGACGAGCCGAGAAAGAGGCGCATCCTCCGTGGCCGAGCAGTCCCCGTCCAGCGACCCCCTGACCTCCTTCGGACCGAACGAGTGGCTGGTCGACGAGCTGTACGAGCAGTACCAGAAGGACCGGAACAGCGTCGACCGGGCCTGGTGGGACTTCTTCAAGGACTACACCCCCGGTGAGGGCGCCCTGGGCCGCGACGCGGCGGCCGCCGCCCACCGCGCCGGTGACGGTGCGGCGCGCCCGGGCGACCAACGGGTCTCGCCGCGAGCGCGAAGGCACCGACCCGCGCGGCGGCTCCGGCTCCCGCCCCGGCAAAGGCCCCGACCTCGGCCCCCGCTCCGGCACCGGCTGCCGCGCCGGCTCCGCGACCTGCCCCGGCCGGCCCGGCCGCCACGACGCCGACCACGACGCCGCCGCCGTCCACGGCATCCCCGGAGAGCAAGGAGGCACCGCCGGCCCGTCCGGAGCCCGCCGCCGCCACCACGCCGAAGCCGCGCGAGCCCGAGGCGCCGCGGGCGTCCGGCCCCCTCGGCGACGCCTCCAGCACCCCGATCCGGGGGGCGAGCGCCCGCGTCGTGACGAACATGGAGGCCTCGCTCGAGGTCCCCACCGCCACGTCGGTGCGGTCGGTCCCGGCGAAGCTGCTCATCGACAACCGGATCGTCATCAACAACCACCTCGCCCGCAGCCGCGGCGGCAAGGTGAGCTTCACCCACATCATCGGCTTCGCCCTCGTCAAGGCCCTCGGCGTCATGCCCGAGATGAACAACGGCTTCGGCCACGACGAGAACGGCAAGCCGGTGCTCGTCAGCCCGGCACACGTCAACCTCGGCCTGGCCATCGACCTCGCCAAGCCCGACGGCACCCGCCAGCTGCTCGTGCCGTCGATCAAGGCCGCCGAGACGATGGACTTCGCCCACTTCTGGACCGCCTACGAGGAGATGGTCAAGAAGGCCCGCGGCGGCAAGCTCACCGTCGAGGACTTCCAGGGCACCTCGATCTCGCTGACCAACCCGGGGACCATCGGCACCGTGCACTCCGTGCCGCGGCTCATGCAGGGCCAGGGCACGATCATCGGCGTCGGCGCGATGGACTACCCCGCCGAGTGGCAGGGGGCCAGCCAGGAGACCCTCAACCGCAACGCCGTGAGCAAGATCCTCACGCTGACGAGCACCTACGACCACCGCATCATCCAGGGCGCGCAGTCCGGCGACTTCCTCCGGCAGGTGCACGCGCTGCTGCTCGGTGAGCACGGGTTCTACGACGAGATCTTCGAGAGCCTGCGCATCCCGTACGAGCCGATCCGGTGGGTCCAGGACGTCGACACCTCGCACGACGACGACATCAACAAGGTCGCGCGCGTGCAGGAGCTCATCCACGCCTACCGCGTGCGCGGCCACCTCATGGCCGACACCGACCCGCTCGAGTACAAGCAGCGGCGCCACCAGGACCTCGACGTCACGACGCACGGGCTGACCCTGTGGGACCTCGACCGCACCTTCGCCACGGGTGGCTTCGGCGGCCAGCCGTTCCTCAAGCTCCGCAAGATCCTCGGCATCCTGCGCGACTCGTACTGCCGCACCATCGGGGTCGAGTACATGCACATCCAGGACCCCGAGCAGCGCGAGTGGATCCAGTCGAAGATCGAGGTCGGCTACGCGAAGACGACGCGCGAGGAGCAGCTGCGCATCGTCCGCCGGCTCAACGCGGCCGAGGCCTTCGAGACCTTCCTGCAGACCAAGTTCGTCGGTCAGAAGCGCTTCTCGCTCGAGGGCGGCGAGTCGGTCATCGCCCTGCTCGACCGCATCCTGTCGCGGGCCGCCGAGGACGACCTCGACGAGGTCTGCATCGGGATGCCGCACCGCGGCCGCCTCAACGTCCTCGCCAACATCGCCGGCAAGTCCTACGGCCAGATCTTCCGCGAGTTCGAGGGCAAGCAGGACCCGCGCTCGGTGCAGGGGTCGGGCGACGTCAAGTACCACCTCGGCACCGAGGGCACCTTCACCGGCGAGAACGGGTCGACGACCAAGGTCTACCTCGCCGCCAACCCCTCCCACCTCGAGGCCGTCAACCCGGTGCTCGAGGGGATCGTGCGGGCCAAGCAGGACCGGCTCAACCTCGCCGGCGAGGACTTCACCGTCCTGCCCGTGCTCATGCACGGCGACGCCGCGTTCGCCGGCCAGGGCGTCGTCGCCGAGACGCTCAACCTCTCGCAGCTGCGCGGCTACCGCACCGGCGGCACCATGCACGTCGTCATCAACAACCAGGTCGGCTTCACGACCTCGCCGAGCGCGTCGCGCTCCTCGACGTACTCCACCGACGTCGCCCGGATGATCCAGGCGCCGATCTTCCACGTCAACGGCGACGACCCGGAGGCCTGCGTGCGGGTCGCCGAGCTCGCCTACGAGTTCCGCAAGGAGTTCCACAAGGACGTCGTCGTCGACATGGTCTGCTACCGGCGGCGCGGGCACAACGAGGGCGACGACCCGTCGATGACCCAGCCGCTGATGTACAACCTCATCGAGGCCAAGCGCAGCGTCCGCAAGCTGTACACCGAGTCCCTCATCGGCCGCGGCGACATCACCGTCGAGGACGCCGAGGCCGCGCTGCGCGACTACCAGCAGCAGCTCGAGCGGGTGTTCGTCGAGACGAAGGCGGCGCTCAAGGAGGCCGAGCGGGAGGCCGCCGACGCGAGCTACTCCGGCACCGACGTCGAGGGGCACACCGGCCTCGAGCCCCCGGCGGCGCAGGCCCGCAACGCCGACGCCACCCGCCACTCCTCGACCGAGACGGCGATCAGTCCCGAGGTGCTCGCCCGCATCGGCGACGCCTTCGTCGACGTCCCCGACGGCTTCACGGTGCACCCCAAGCTGCGCCAGATGCTCGAGAAGCGCGCCGCCAGCACGCGCGAGGGCGGCATCGACTGGGGCACCGGCGAGCTCATCGCCTTCGGGTCGATGCTCATCGAGGGCACCCCCGTGCGGCTCGCCGGCCAGGACAGCCGGCGGGGCACCTTCGTGCAGCGCCACGCCGTGCTCATCGACAAGCAGAACGCCGCGGAGTGGACCCCGCTGCTCTACCTCGGCGAGGGGCAGGGCAAGTTCTGGGTCTACGACAGCCTGCTCTCCGAGTTCGCGGCGATGGGCTTCGAGTACGGCTACTCCGTCGAGCGCCCCGACGCGCTCGTCCTGTGGGAGGCCCAGTTCGGCGACTTCTTCAACGGGGCGCAGACCATCGTCGACGAGTTCATCTCGAGCTCGGAGCAGAAGTGGGGCCAGCGCTCCTCGGTCGTCCTCCTGCTGCCCCACGGCTACGAGGGCCAGGGGCCCGACCACTCCTCCGCGCGGATCGAGCGCTTCCTCACGATGTGCGCCGAGGGCAACATGACCGTCGCCTACCCCTCGACGCCGGCGTCGTACTTCCACCTGCTCCGCCGCCAGGCCTACGCCCGGCCGCGCCGCCCGCTCGTCGTCTTCACCCCGAAGTCGATGCTGCGCCTCAAGGCCGCGAGCTCGTCGCCCGAGGAGTTCACCAACGGCACGTTCCTGCCCGTCATGCCCGACCGCCAGGGCGCCACGAGCGGCGAGGTCACCCGGGTGCTCATCGCGGCCGGGAAGGTCGTCTACGACCTGCTCGCCGAGCGCGAGAAGCGCGGCGACACCGCGACGGCGGTGCTGCGCCTCGAGCAGTACTACCCGCTCCCCGCCGCGGACCTCGCGGCGGCGCTCGGCCGGTACCCCGGGGCAGAGGTCGTGCTCGTCCAGGACGAGCCGCGCAACCAGGGCGCCTGGCCGTTCCTCGCCCTGAACCTGCCCGAGGCCCTGGCCGACGAGGGCGAGCACCGTCCGCTGCGCGTCATCTCGCGGGCCGCGTCGGCCTCGCCGGCCACCGGCTCGACGAAGAAGCACCAGGCCGAGCAGGCCGCGCTCGTGGCGCAGGCCTTCGACCGGTGACCGCGGGTCGCCGTTCCTCCTCAGGGGCGGCCGGGTAGCCTCGCAGCGTGTACTTCACGGACCGCGGCATCGAGGAGCTGCAGGCCCGCCGGGGTGACGAGGAGGTCACGTTCGACTGGCTGGCCGAGCAGCTGCGCACGTTCGTCGACCTCTTCCCCGACTTCGAGGTCCCGGTGGAGCGGCTCGCGACGTGGCTGGCGCGCCTGGACGACGAGGACGAGTGAGCGAGCAGATGCCCGACGAGCAGGCCGGCGACGGCCCCTCCCCCATCGAGTTCCGCCCGAGCGCCGACGCCCAGGTGGTCCCGGAGGGTCCGCGTGACCTCGCCCTCGTCTTCCTCGGCGCGTCGCTCGTCGCCGGCGTCGGCGACCCCAAGGGGCAGGGCTGGGTGACGCGCGTCATCGGCCGCACGCAGCATCCCGAGCTCGAGCTCACCGCCTACAACCTCGGGGTGCGCGGCGACACCTCCGCCGACGTCCTGCGCCGCTGGGCGACCGAGGTCCCGGTGCGCTGGGTCGGGCGCACCGAGCGCCGCGTCGTCGTGTCGGTCGGCACGAACGACGTGCTCCAGGGCGTGACGCTCGCGCGGCACCGGCTCAACCTCGCCAACCTGCTCGACGACGCCGCGACCTCGGGGGTCGGGGCGTTCGTCGTGAGCCCGCCCCCGACGGACGACGACGAGCTCAACGCCCGCCTCGAGGTGCTCGTCGAGGCCCAGGGCGACGTCTGCGCGAGGCGCGGCATCCCCTTCGTCGACTGCTTCGCCCCGCTGCTGGGCCACGACCAGTGGCGCACCGACCTCGCCGCGAGCCGTGTGCCGCACCACCCCGGACAGGCCGGCTACGGCCTCATCGCCTGGCTCGTGCTGCACAACGGCTGGGCGGAGTGGCTCCAGGTCTCCTGAGCGGACGCCGGCGGGCGGGATGCCGGCGGCGCGGCGGCCTCAGCGTCCGTGCGCCACGAAGTCGCGCACGAGGTCGGCGAAGCGGTCCGGGTCGTCGAGGTGGGGGAAGTGCCCGGCGCCCGCGAACAGCTCCACCCGGCATCCCTCGATGGATGCCGTCGCCGCCGCCGCGTGCCAGGCCGGGATCATCCGGTCGCGCGTCCCCCAGACGACGAGGGTCGGGATCGGCGTGGCCTCGGGCAGGTAGTCGTGCGCGGTGACGCTCTGCCCGCCCGGGTCGATGACCGCCCGGGTGGTGGCGAGGAACGCCCGGCGGGTGTCGGCGTCGCCGAGCGAGGTGAACCCCTGCCAGACCTGGGTGAGGTCGGAACCGGGCCGCAGGCCGACGGACCCGAGGAGCCGGCCCGCCGACGCGATGCGCTCGCGCATCCAGCCCGAGGCGAGGACCGGGAGCACGTACTCGGCGCCCGGCAGCGTCGCCGACCGCAGCAGCGGGCTCACCTCGCGGCCCAGGCCGCCGCTCGCGACGAGGACGAGGCGCTCGACGCGCTCGGGGAACAGGTACGAGAACACCATGGCGATGCCCCCGCCGAGGGAGTGGCCGACGAGCGTCACCCGCTCGATGCCGAGGCGGTCGAGGAGGTCGCGCAGG
Source organism: uncultured Actinomycetota bacterium (assembly GCA_963811475.1). GTDB lineage: Bacteria > Actinomycetota > Actinomycetes > Actinomycetales > Dermatophilaceae > Fodinibacter. Next base: position 125,777 of record CAWERJ010000024.1, on the reverse strand, counting down.
GTCGCGGCGTGCCCGCCGAGCGAGTAGTCGCCCATCGGCTTCGCCGACTCGCCGTGGCCGAACAGGTCGGGGACGACCACGCGGTGGCCGTCGTCGAGGCGGTCGACGAGGTGGGCCCACTGGCGCTGCGACCCGAGCAGCCCGTGGATGAAGAGCAGCACCGGCCCGGAGCCGCTGTCGGTGTACGAGAAGGAGTGGCCGTGCAGGGTCACCGTGCGCTCGGCCGACGTCGCGCTCACGGTGGGCTCCTCGGGTGGGCGGACGGTTCCGCTGCCGACGCTACCGCCGGGTAGTGCCGGACCGGTCGGCGGGTGGTGAGCCCCACACCGGTTCAGGTGGTGAAGACCACCTTGCCGGCCACCTCGCCGCGGACCATCCGCTCGAACCCCTCGCGGGCGCTCGCCAGGGGCAGCACGGAGTCGACGAGGGGCTCGATGCCGGCGTCGACGACGAACCGCGCGAGCCGCTCCAGCTCGTCGCGCGTGCCCATCGTCGAGCCGACGACCCGCAGCTGCCGGAAGTAGATCTTCGTCAGCTCGGCCTTCGGCGGGGCGTCGCCCGAGGTCGCGCCGGAGATGACCAGCGTGCCGCCGGGGCGCAGGCAGTTGACGGAGTGCGACCAGGTCGCCGCACCGACGGTCTCCATGACGGCGTCGACCCGTTCGGGGAGGCGGGCACCGCTCTCGAATGCCCGGTCCGCGCCCAGCGTCACCGCCTGCTCGCCCTTGGCCGGGTCACGACTGGTGACCCACATCCGCAGCCCGGCCGCCGAGCCGAGCTGCACGAGTGCCGTCGCGACTCCCCCGGCGGCGCCCTGGACGAGCACCGTCCCGCCCGGCTGCACGCCGGCGTTGGTGAACAGCATCCGGTAGGCCGTGAGCCAGGCGGTGGGCAGGCAGGCCGCGTGCTCCCACGACAGCTCGGCGGGCTTGGGGACGACGTTGTGGCGCGGCACCGCCACCACCTCGGCCAGCGTGCCGTCGTGCACCTCGGAGAGCAGGCTGCGGCGCGGGTCGAGGGTCTCGTCGCCCGCCCACCCGGGGGAGGCCACGACGGCGTGCACGAGCACCTCGTTCCCCTCGGCGTCGACACCGGCGCCGTCGCACCCCAGCACCATCGGCAGGCGGTCGGCCGGCAGGCCCACCCCGCGCAGGGACCAGACGTCGTGGTGGTTGAGCGCGGCGGTGCGCAGCCGCACCGTCGTCCAGCCCTCGGGGGCCTGCGGCTCCGGCCGCTCCCCGACCTCGAGGCCGGAGAGGGGGTCCGACGCGGACTGGCGGACGCAGGTGACGGCGAGCATCCCTCGACCCTACCGAGGGCGGACGGCGAGAACGCTGGGCGCGGCCCGGCGCAGCGCGTCGCGCCAGTGCGGCAGGGGCTCGAGCCCCGCGGCGGCCCACATGTCGTGCGAGAGGACGCTGTACGCCGGCCTCGGCGCCGGCAGCGGGAACTCCTCGGTCGTGATCGGCGAGACCCGCTCGGGGTCCAGCCCGAGCTCCTCGAACACGGCCTGCGCGAGCTCGAACCACGAGCACTCGCCCGACGCCGGTGGCGTGCCAGATGCCGAACGGGGCCCCTGCCTCCACGATCCGCAGGATCCCCTCGGCGAGGTCGACGGTCCAGGTCGGCTGCCCCACCTGGTCGGCCACCACCGTCAGCCGGTCACGCTCACCCGCGAGGCGCTGCATCGTCGCGGGGAAGTTCTTGCCGCCGGCGCCGTAGAGCCACGCCGTGCGCACCACCCATGACCTCGGGCACTCCGCGCGCACCGCCCACTCCCCGGCGGCCTTGGTCCGCCCGTAGGCGGAGGCGGGCGCGACCGGGGCGTCGGCGGCATACGGCATCCGCCCCTCGCCGGCGACGACGTAGTCCGTCGACAGCTGCACCATGCGCCGCGCCGGTGGCGGATGCCGCCCGCGCGAGGTTGGCCGCCCCGACGGCGTTGACGGCGAAGGCCCGCCCCTCGTCGGTCTCGGCCGCGTCGACGGCGGTGTAGGCGGCGCTGTTGACGACGACGTCGTGGCCGGCCACCTGGTCGACGCACTGGGCCGGGTCGAGGACGTCGAGCCCGGGCAGGTCGGCCCTGGTCACCGCGTGGCCAGCGCGCTCCACCACCTCGCAGAGGTCCTGGCCCAGCATGCCGGCGGCACCGGCCACGAACCATCGCGCCATCAGCGGGCCACGACCTGCTGGGTGCGGGCGTACTTCGCCTCGGTGGCGTCCTTCATCGGGCGCCACCAGGCCTCGTTGTCGCGGTACCACTCGATCGTCGCCGCGAGCCCGTCGCGGAAGCTGCCGTAGCGCGGCGCCCACCCGAGCTCGGTGCGCAGCCGGCCGGCCTCGATGGCGTAGCGCAGGTCGTGGCCGGCGCGGTCGGTGACGTGGTCGTAGGCGTCGGGGTCCTGCCCCATGAGCTCGAGGACGAGCCGCACGACGTCGCGGTTGTTGACCTCGCCGTCGGCCCCGATGAGGTAGGTCTCGCCGATGACCCCCTTGTCGAGGATGGTCCAGACCGCCTCGTTGTGGTCGTCGACGTGGATCCAGTCACGCACGTTGAGCCCGGCGCCGTAGAGCTTGGGCCGGATGCCGTCGAGGACGTTGGTGATCTGGCGGGGGATGAACTTCTCGACGTGCTGGCGGGGCCCGTAGTTGTTCGAGCAGTTCGAGATCGTCGCCCGCAGGCCGAACGACCGCACCCAGGCCCGCACGAGGAGGTCGGAGCCCGCCTTCGTCGACGAGTAGGGCGAGCTCGGGTTGTACGGGGTGTCCTCGGTGAACTTCTTCGGGTCGTCGAGCTCGAGGTCGCCGTACACCTCGTCGGTCGAGATGTGGTGGTAGCGCACGTCGTGCCGGCGGGCCGCCTCGAGCAGGCTGAAGGTGCCGATGAGGTTGGTGCGCACGAAGGGGCTCGGGTCGTCGAGCGAGTTGTCGTTGTGCGACTCGGCGGCGAAGTGCACCACGGCGTCGGCGTCGGCCACGAGGCGGTCGACGAGCGCGGCATCCGCGACGTCGCCCTCGACGAACGCGATGCGACCCATGGCGCCGTCGAGGGATGCCGTCGACCCGGCGTAGGTGAGCGCGTCGAGGACCGTGACCTCGACGTCCGGACGGGTCGCGAGGGTGAGGTGGACGAAGTTGCTGCCGATGAAACCGGCCCCACCGGTGACGAGAACCTTCATGCGCGCAAGGGTATCGGCCGGCCCGCGGGCCCCCGTCTTCGACAGCGCCGGGCCCGGCGTCCGCCGGCCGGCGCCTGTGGACGACCGGGTCGGGTGTCGTCGGACGCTTGTACGATTAGGGCTTGAGCGGGGACCTGGGGTTGGTGGAGCGGCGGCACCAGATGGTGGCGGCGTGCGAGGCCGTGGACGGGCTCGGGGCGGAGCTGTGGCGGGCGGGGTCGGTGGAGCTGGGGGCGGTGATAGCCGAGGCCGACCGGCTGGGGGACTGTCCGCCGAACGGTGGTTCGCGCTTGAGGCGTTCGGGATCGTCGATGGTACGGGGCGACACGCTGCCTGCGAGATCGACTGGTGGCGCTGGCTGCGGCCGAGGATGGGCAGGAGCACGGCCGTTGAGCCGTGCTCCTGCCCGGTTGCCGACGGGCCGGGCCGTCAGTTGAGCAGATGACCCATCAAGGCGCCCATGATTGCTGTGCGCTTGTCCGCGGTGGTCACACCCTCGATGCCGAAGCCGAGGATGACCGTGTCGGGCGTGGTGATCGAGTTTCCGACCGGGAAGCTGCTCGGGTCGGTGCGTGTCCACGTATTGGCGTTGGCAGCGCTGCCCGGTGGAGCGGGCGCCACCGCCCAGCCACCGAGGTTGCTCTCAAACGACTCGGTCGCGCCGCCGGGGTAGGTGATGTCGTCGATGAAGGCGCCGACGCCCTGCACTGACCAGTCGCTGGCGTACGCGATGGAGACCTCGACCGCCTGGCCGGTCCACGCCGACAGGTCGACGCTCCACTGCTGCCAGCCGCCGGAGAAGCCTGACGCGGCGTTCCACGTCCCGGTCGTACCCGTTGACGTGCACGTCGGGTCGTCATCCGGGGTTGGTGGTGGCACCAGCGTCTGGTAGTGGGCGAGTTGCGGATGCAGCTCCACCCAGCCCTCGGGGCAGCTGTCCCCGGTCGACGTCGACGTGTGACCGTTGAGGTCAGGCAGGGTGGTCCAGTCGTCTCCGCCTGGGGTGCGGGCTTCGACGAACAGGTGATCCCATGCGGCCTCGGTGTCGTAGGACGTCCAGAACGACAAGGTTCCACCGCCGGCGGGCACCTGCACCTGCCGCGTTAGTCGCTTGTACGTCACGTCGGCGATCTGCGAGTACACGTACTGCGTGCCGGTGTGCGGCTCGAACGGACCGCCTGGCTTGATCCACCGCGACGAAGCCCAGCTCTCGAACTGCGGGAAGGTCGACGTCGGGAGGATCCCGCTGGTTGCGAGGAACGAGGACGTGTCGTCCTGGTTCTTCGCGCTCTGGCCACCGTTGAGACCCCACGTCAGGCCCAGGAGCGGTTCGCTCGGTGCCGGCCGAGTCGAAGGCCTTGCCGTGGGCGTCGAGACCGTCGTCGGGAATCGGCGAGGTAGCGCACCGAAGGAGTACTGGAGCACGTCGTTCGTCCCGTCGCCGGACCCGCGGAGCAGGAGGCAACGACGCGGGTCGACGTTGGGAGGCAGCGGGTCGCAGGCGATCTCGCCCTTGGGGTCGTAGAGCTGGTCGCCGACGGTGACGGTGTACTGCTCGCCGGCGAAGTCGCCGCCGTAGAGCACCTTGCCACCCTCGTTGAGGTAGGCGCGCAGCTCGAGCAGCTCGTCGAGCGCGAGCCGATCGGCGTTGCCCACGCCCCAGCCCGCGCGGCGGGTGACGATGTCGTCGCCGCCCTCGATGACGACGGCGTCATAGTGGCTCAGCACACCAAGGGCATCGGGTGCGGTGCGACCACGGGCGTCGATGTCGTAGAGGTCGGAGGCGATGTTGTTCGCCGTGAGCGCTGCCGTGTAGTAGCTCGCGTAGTGCGGACCGTTCGGCTTCTGCACCGGCGAGGCACCCGTGTAGTCCTCGGCCGCCACCACGAGCACGCGCCGACCGGTCTCGGACACGGCTTGGTAGGTGAACGGCTGGCTGGTCTCCCCGCCGCCTTCGAACCACACCTGCACGGAGTCGCCGGGCTTGGTGCCGGTCACCTGCCCGCGCATCTGGTGGTAGTACACCGAGGCAGGCGTGTAGCTCTCCCCGCCCGCCCACTGCGAGGTCGGCGCGGTCTGCACGGGCCCGCCGTTGATGCGGTACTTCACCGACACGGCGCCCAGGCTCCGTTTGGCGTTGACCGCGACCGGCTGTGGGTCGCCGTAGGAGTACGCGAAGCTCAGCTGCGTGCCCGGGACGCCGCGCTTGTAGGGGTCGGCGCTGTCGACGTACAACGCCTCGTTGTCGAGGCCGACCGCGGAAACCGGGTCGTCAGGGTCGACGGCGGAGCGCGCCACCGAGTCGGCGAACGGCAGGTTGCGGAGGAACTCCTCCTGCACCAGCGCGTCGTCGTCCGGGAAGACGAAACCGCACCCCACGCAGCCTTCGGACAGCTCCGGGGTCCACGCCAAAGCACCGGTAGCCGCGTGGGCGTAGTCGGTCGTCTCGCCGTTGGTGACGTACAGAACGTCCGAGCTGAGACCTGGGTGGAAGCCCTCGATCGCCGGCTTGTCCAGGTTGCCGGACATGGCGTAGTAGATCGGGTCGTCCGCAGTCGGCGTGGCGATCTGCCAGCCCTCGGCGTAGAGCAACCACTGCCCCGCGGAGTGCCAGTTCACCTGGAAGGCGAAGCCGACCTTGTCGAGCAGGCCCTTGAGGGCGAGGGTCTCAGGCTCCGACGCGGGGGCCACGCCGCGGTAGGTCTCGCTCGACGTGACGTCCGAGGAGCCCTCGTTGTCGTAGCCCCAGTGGTTCGGCCAGTTGCGGTTCGGGTCGACGCCGTCACCGACGGTGATCTCGCCGTCGTTGTTGTTGTCCCGCAACGTCTTTCGCCACAGGCGTTCGTGATCGAACGTGTACTGGTAACCATCCGGGTTCGCCACGAGGACGAACCACAGCTCGGTGCTCTGGAGCAGCGCCTTGACGCCGGGATCGTTGGCCCTCCACTTGTCGATGTACCAGTTCATCAGCCGGCGGTTGACCTCGGTCGAGATCCACTCGCGGGCGTGCTGGGTCGAGCTGTAGAGCACCGCCGGGCGGCTGCCGTCGACCTGGCCGGGTGCGCCCTGGGTCAACTTGACGGCCAGGATCTCGCGGCCCTGGACGGTGTTGCCGAGCTTGACGAGCTTGGCGATGGAGGAGTTGGCCGCAGCGGCGGCATACATCTGGTCGCGGATGCCGCCGACCTCGTCATAGGAACGCCAGACGTTGAACCCGTTCAGGGCCTGTTCGGCGGCGAACTCGCGAACCGTCTTGCCGCCCTTCACCCTGGTGAGCTGCGGGTTGATCCCGAGCTTGCGCACCTCGTCCGCCTGACTTGGCGTCAGGTAGAGCTGGACCTTCGTCCTTCGTGCGCCCCTGCTCGCTGAGGTCGTGGCCGAGACGGGCGAGCTGCGAACGTTGCTCGGGCGTCACGGTCGCGGTGTAGGCATCGATCTGGCCCCGATCCACAGGCCCCCCAGCGGGCGAGGCCTGGGACGGTGTGGCCACGACGAGCGCCACAGCAGCAGCAACAGCGACAAACATGAAATGCGGCTGTCTCATGACACACCTCGATGAGCCTTGCGATGTGCTGATCACACAACACCGTCCCACCGGGCGGAGGGCGCGGCAACAGTTTCTCCGCAAATCTCTGCGTCGGAGCGCAGTATGTGTTCTGAGGGCGAGCTGGGGAGGGTCTGACTCCCCGGTCCTCGCCCGCCAGCCCCTTGCCTGAGGATCTGGGGTCTACCTACTCTGAAGGGCGTGTCACATCCGGCGTCTGACCCGGTCCCGGACCTCCCGCCGATCCGGCTCGGCGAATTCTGGGAGAACCCGGTCACCGGCGAGCGGGCGAAACTCATCGAGTTGCCCTGGCAAAACCCGGAGGGGCGAGTCGTCGCGGAGCTCACGGCCATGGTGGGCTCACGAGTGGTAGGCGAGCACCGGCACCCGAGCATGCTGGAGCGCTTCTCCGTCCTCCAGGGAGAGCTGACCGTTAGGCTCGACGGGTCCACGTCCGTCCTGGCCGAGGGGCAGACCAGCGAGGTGCAGCACGGTCAGTGGCACGACTGGTGGAACGCCGCCGACGTCGACGCGCTCGTCCGGGTCGAAGCAGAGCCGGGCGAGCGGTTCTTGCACGGGGTCGAGACCCTGTTTGGGCTCGCGCAGCTCGGGCACACCAACGCCAAGGGCATGCCCGATCCACTCCAGCTGGCGGTGTTCGGCCGGGAGTTCGCGGACCTGGTCCAGTTCCGCAGCCCCCCGCCCGCGGTCCAGCGGGTCCTGTTCGCCCTGCTAAGCCTGGTCGCCGGACCCTTGGGGTACCGAGGGACCTACCCGCAGCTGTCGCGCACCGTGGACGCGCCCCGCGCGCCCAGGCCGCGGTAGCCGCGCCGCCTCCGGCCCGGCCCGGCTGAACGCTCAGCGCACCGCGGAGGCCGAGAGCTAGGCCCTCCTCTGGTCGTCCGTCACTGTTGGGCACCCGAACGTTGAGCGCCTCTGGGCGATCGCTTCGCGCATGACTAGATGCGGATCACCACGCGGTTTGCTCACCAAGCCCGGGTCCAGAACGGTCGAGCGGCAGGTTCCGCTGACCGTGCGCCTGGCTAGCCTCGTTGGAGGAGACGCTCAGTCCCTTCACCACCAAGGGAGGCACGCCATGTTTGTCCAGGTCATCCAGGGCAGGACCTCGCAGCCGGAGGCTCTCGCCGAGGCGTTCGACCGCTGGCAGGCGAACCTGTCACCCGATGCCACCGGCTGGCTCGGCTCAACCGGCGGGGTCACCGAGGACGGCACGTTCATCGCCGTAGCTCGCTTCGAGTCCGAGCAGGCGGCGATGGCCAACAGTGCACGCCCTGAGCAGGACGCGTGGTGGGCCGAGACCGCGAAGCTGCTCGACGGCGAGCCCACCTTCCGGAACAGCACCGACGTCGACATCGATGTGCACGGGGACCCCGATCAGGCTGGCTTCGTCCAGGTCATGCAGGGCCGCGGCAGTGACCCCGAGCGCGCCAAGCAGTTGATGGCCCAGGATGCTGACAGATGGGCGGAGTTCCGACCCGACGTGATCGGCAGCGTCACCATCGGCCATGACGAGGGCGCTTACACGATGGTCATGTACTTCACGTCCGAGGTCGACGCCCGCGAGGGCGAGCGCAAGGAGCCTCCGCCCGACTTGCGTGCCCAGATGGATGAGATGAACACGCTGGCCATCGGGGAACCTGAGTTCTTCGACCTCAAGCAGCCGATCCTCAGTTCGCCGGCCTGATCGACGAGCTTGGCCCCTTTGGTCGGGGGGACCTGGCACCACTGAAGCGGTTCGCGCCTCGGCGGCCCAGACGTGGAACGACATCCACGGAGCCGCCCTCGAGTACTCGCCGAGGGGGTTGCGAACACGACGTGTGGTCTTTCGTCGCAGAGCGCCGCGGAGCGGCCCCACGCTCGTGCAACGGTCTTCGTGGGCGGTGTGACGCTGCCCGCAGTGGGCGAGAAGACGTCGCCGACTGGGCGCTTCGGATCAACATGATCAGTCAGGCGGGGACCGCTGGATCAACTTGGCCCGCATCCTGCAGCGTGAGATCGACATCGGGGTTGATGGTCACCGGTCAGGCCCGACCGTCGAACGGCTCGTCGTCCGCGCTCGCCGCCGCCCGCAGAGCATCCCAAGCGCCACCCGGCGCCGCATCGATCGCCCGGATCGCAATCGAGACCACCTCGTTGGCCAGCATCCGGTGCACATACGCCGCCGGCCGGTCCGCCCGGCGCACCCGCGACCACGGCCTGTAGACCTTCACCCACCGCTCCTCCTCGCAGGTGCGCATCGAGCCTCCTGACCACGACCACGACCACGACCTCGACCCCACGCACGGGTGGCGCGTCGAGGTCTCCTACATCAACGACGCATCGACACCGCCGCCCGGTTTAGTCTCCTCCCCCGCAGGTTTCCACCACCCGCGACGCCTCGGCACCCCACCTCGCCCTCTTCCCGCGAGCGGCGCATCCACATCCTTGGCCGGGCCAAGGCTCACCCGGCCCCCGGCAGCCCACCGTGAGGGATCATGCGGCATCACTCGTGCGCTGGGCCGACGGCGGCCCGGTGCACGTCCGACGTCGCCCCCGCACCCCGCTCTCCCCAGCGGGGGTCGCGGGCCTGACCCAGCGCGGACGCCGATAGGCTCGCGGACCATGAAGGGCATCATCCTGGCCGGTGGCTCGGGCACGCGGCTGCACCCGATCACGCGGGGCATCTCGAAGCAGCTCATGCCGGTCTACGACAAGCCGATGGTCTACTACCCGCTCTCGACGCTGATGATGGCCGGGATCAGCGAGGTGCTCGTCATCACGACCCCGCAGGACGCCGAGCAGTTCGAGCGGCTCCTCGGCGACGGCCGGCAGTGGGGCATCGACATCTCGTACGCCGTGCAGCCCAGCCCCGACGGGCTCGCCCAGGCGTTCGTCATCGGTGCCGACTTCATCGGCGACGACGCGGTGGCGCTCGTGCTCGGCGACAACATCTTCTACGGCACGGGGCTCGGGCGGTCGCTGCGCTCGCTGACCGACGTGCGCGGCGGCCACATCTTCGCCCACCACGTGAGCGAGCCGACCGCCTACGGCGTGGTCGAGTTCGACGACGCCGGCCGGGTGCTGTCGATCGAGGAGAAGCCCGAGCACCCGCGCTCGGAGTACGCGGTGCCCGGCCTGTACTTCTACGACAACGACGTCGTCGAGATCGCCCGCACCCTCACGCCCAGCGCGCGCGGCGAGCTCGAGATCACCGCGGTCAACGAGACCTACCTCCAGCGCGGCGACCTCGCGGTGACCGTCCTCCCCCGCGGCACCGCCTGGTTCGACACCGGCACCTTCGAGGGCCTCATGGACGCCAGCCAGTTCGTCCACGTCGTCGAGGCCCGGCAGGGCTACAAGATCGGGTGCGTCGAGGAGATCGCCTGGCGCGCCGGGTGGATCGACGACGACACCTTCCGCCGCCTCGGCGACGAGCTCGTGAAGTCGGGCTACGGGGCGTACATCCACAGCTGCCTGGCCCGGGGCAGGTCCGAGCGCTGATGGAGATCGAGCCCCTCTCCCTCGCGGGCGCCTTCGTCGTCACGCCCCGGCAGTTCCCCGACGACCGGGGCGTGTTCCTCGAGTCCTTCCGCGGCGACCGCCTGGCCGAGCACCTCGGCCACCGCCCGGACATCGTCCAGACCAACGTCTCGGTGTCGTCGCGAGGCACCGTCCGGGGAATCCACTTCGCCGACGTCCCCCCGGGGCAGGGCAAGTACGTCACGGCCCTCAGCCGGGTCCCTCGTCGACTACGTCGTCGACATCCGCGTCGGCTCCCCGACCTTCGGGCGCTGGGAGGCCGTCACCCTCGACACCGTCGACCGGCGCGCGGTCTACCTCTCCGAGGGGCTCGGCCACGCGTTCTGTGCGCTCGAGGACGGCACGACCGCCATGTACCTGTGCACGTCGACGTACGACCCGGCCGCCGAGCACGGCATCCACCCCCTCGACCCCGACGTCGGCCTCGTCCTGCCGCCCGGCGTGGAGCCCCTGCTCTCGCCCAAGGACGACGCCGCCCCCGGCCTGCGCGAGGCGCAGAGCGAACGGCATCCTGCCGACGGATGCCGGGTGCACGGCGCTGGGCGCACGAGCTGGCCCAGCGCTCGACCTGAGTCCTCGGGTCACCGGACCGTCGGAGCCGGGGCGTGCGCGCGCACGGCCGCGGCGACGGCATCCGCGACGCCGTCCTGGAACACCGAGGGCACGATGCACTCCGCCGTCGGCTCGGCGACCTGGTCGGCGATCGCCCGCGCGGCCGCCAGCTTCATCGCCTCGGTGATCCGCGTCGCCCCGGAGTCCAGTGCGCCGCGGAAGATGCCGGGGAAGGCGAGGACGTTGTTGATCTGGTTGGGGAAGTCCGACCGCCCGGTGGCGACGATGGCGGCGTGCCGGCGGGCGACGTCGGGGTGCACCTCGGGGGTGGGGTTGGCGAGCGCGAACACGACGGCGCCGGGCGCCATCGCGGCGACCTCCTCCTCCGGCACGGTGCCGCCGGACACCCCGACGAACACGTCGGCTCCCCGCAGGGCCGTCGCCACCCGGCCCGAGAGGCCGCGCGGGTTCGTCGAGGCGGCGAGCCGGCTCTTGTGGTCGAGGAGGTCGGTGCGCTCGGCAGAGACGATGCCCCGCGAGTCGCAGACGACGACGTCGCGCACGCCCGCACGCTGCAGGAGGCGGGTCACCGCCACCCCGGCCGCGCCCGCGCCGGACACGACGACCCGCAGGTCCGCCAGGGTCCGACCGAGCACCGTCACGGCGTTGAGCAGGCCGGCGAGCACGACGACCGCCGTCCCGTGCTGGTCGTCGTGGAAGACGGGGATGTCGAGGCGCTCCACGAGCTGTTCCTCGATCTCGAAGCAGCGCGGGGCCGAGATGTCCTCGAGGTTGATCCCGCCGAACGACGGGGCGATGCGCGCGATGGCGCCGACCAGCTCCTCGACCGTGCCGGACTCCATGACCACGGGCACCGCGTCGATGCCGGCGAAGTGCTTGAAGAGCACCGCCTTGCCCTCCATGACCGGCATCGCCGCGAGCGGGCCGATGTCGCCGAGGCCGAGGACCGCGGTGCCGTCGCTGATGACCGCGACGGTGTTGCCCCGGGCGGTGTAGCGCGTCGACAGGGTGGGGTCCGCGGCGATGGCGAGCGACACCTCGGCCACCCCGGGGGTGTAGAGCAGCGACAGGTCGTCGCGGTCGCGCAACGGCTTGGTCGCGTGCATCCCGAGCTTGCCGCCCTCGTGGGCCCGGAAGACGGCGCTGCGGGGGTCGACATCGGGGGCGTGCGGTGACGCGGACACGGGGACCCTCCTCGGGGGACACGGAACCCCGCGCCGAGGAGCGAGGGGCCGGGTGCGCGCTCGAGAGGGGGTACGTCTCGGGATGTGCGCCGCGCGGGGTCGCCGCTGGGATGTGCATCATCCCACACGACGATCGAGACGGGAGTGTGACGCGCATCGCTCCGCTACGGTGGCAGAATTCCCCAGCAGCCGGGGCCGCCACGGCATCCGGACTCCCAGCAGCCAGCCCACGAAGGACGACCATGCACCGCACCCGTGCCCTGACGCTGGCGCTCGCCGCCAGCACCGCGCTCACCCTGACCGCCTGCGGCTCCGACTCGCTGTCCGAGTCGAGCTCGAGCTCCGCACCGGCCACCTCGGCGAGCGCCGCGACCGTCGACGAGGCGCTCGCCGCCAAGCTCCCCGAGAAGATCAAGAGCGCCGGCAAGATCGTCATCGGCACCGACGCCACGTACCAGCCCAACGAGTACCTCGACACCGACGGCAAGACCGTCATCGGCATGGACGTCGAGCTGTTCGACGCGGTCATGGCGAAGTTCGGGGTCAAGACCGAATGGGTGCCCTCCGCGTTCGACTCGATCATCCTCGGGGTCCAGAGCGGCAAGTACGACGTCGGCGTCTCGAGCTTCTCGATCAACACCGAGCGGCTCCAGCAGGCCACGATGGTCAGCTACTTCACGGCCGGCACGCAGTGGGTGACGCAGAAGGGCAACCCGAAGCAGATCGACCCCGACAACGCCTGCGGCAAGACGGTCGCCGTGCAGAAGGGCACGGTCCAGGCCGACGAGGACCTCCCGGCGCGCAACAAGGCGTGCACCGACGCGGGCAAGCCCGAGATCAAGGTCCTCGTCGACGCCGACCAGGCCAAGGTCACCGCGACCGTCCAGTCCGGCAAGGCCGACGCCATGCTCGTCGACCTGCCGCCGGCCATCGCGGCGGTCGAGGGCACCGGCGGCACGCTCGAGCTGCTCGGCGAGCAGTACGACTCGGCGCCCTACGGCTACGTGCTCGCCAAGGACCAGACCGAGTTCGGGCAGGCCATCGCCGACGCGCTCAAGGCGCTCAAGGCCGACGGCACCTACGACGCGATCCTCGCGAAGTGGAAGACCGAGGGCGGGGCCATCACCGACTTCGCCGTGAACCCCACGGTCTCGTGACGCGATGACGTCGACGACGCAGGACCGCCCCGGGCCGATCCACGCACGCCCGGTCCGGCACCCCTGGCGCTGGGTCGCCATGGTCGGCATCGCGGTCCTCGTCGCGATGGTCATCAGCTCGTTCGTCACGAACGACAAGTGGAACTTCCCCTTCGCGTTCGAGATCATGCAGCAGACGCCCGTCATCGAGGGCCTGTGGAAGGGCACGATCTTCGGCACGCTCGGCGCGATGGTGCTCGGCATCGGGCTCGGCATCCTCATCGCCGTGATGCGGCTGTCGGCGAACCCGGTGCTGCGTGGTGTCGCGTTCGTCTACACGTGGTTCTTCCGGGCGATCCCGCGCTACGTGCTGCTCGTCCTGCTCGGCACCGGCCTGGTGTTCCTCTACCCCGTCTTCGACATCGGCGTGCCGTTCGGCCAGCAGATCGCCGGCGCGCTCGGCCTCGACGGCGACCTCACCTTCGCCCAGTTCGACTACCGCTCGCTGTCGAGCACCATCTGGGTCGGGATCATCGGGCTCGGCCTCTCCGAGGCGGCCTACATGGCCGAGATCGCGCGCGCCGGCATCCTGTCGGTGGACCGCGGCCAGACCGAGGCCGCGCAGGCGCTCGGGATGCCGCCGGGCCGCACCATGCGGCGCATCGTCCTCCCGCAGGCGATGCGGGTGATCGTCCCCCCGACGGGGAACGAGACGATCGCCATGGTCAAGGACACGTCACTGCTCATCGCCGTCCCGGTGATCGTCGAGCTGTTCTACCAGTCCTACCAGTTCGGCCAGCGCACCTTCCAGATCATGCCGGGCATCGTCGCGGCGACCCTGTGGTACCTCATCGTCTGCTCGATCCTCATGGTCGGCCAGGCGCGGCTCGAGCGGTACTTCGGCCGTGGTTTCGGGGCCGTGCCGCAGCGCACCCAGCAGAAGCTCGCGAAGATCGAGGCGGACCACTGATGACGACCCCCACCGCGACGCCTGAGGCGGATGCCCCGCTCGTCCACGCCGTCAACGTCACGAAGGCGTTCCACCACACCGAGGTGCTCAAGGGCATCGACATGGACGTGCGGCGCGGCGAGGTCGTCGTGCTGCTCGGGCCCTCCGGCTCCGGCAAGACGACCTTCCTGCGCTGCATCAACCAGCTCGAGACGATCGACGGCGGCCGGATCTGGGTCGACGGCGACCTCATGGGCTACGAGGACCGGAACGGCACGCTGCACCGCCTCCCCGACAAGCGGATCGCCGCCCAGCGCCGTGACATCGGCATGTGCTTCCAGCGCTTCAACCTCTTCCCGCACAAGACGGTGCTCGCCAACGTCGTCGAGGCCCCGATGCAGGTCAAGGGCATGTCGCGGAAGGAGGCCGAGGCCAAGGCGCTCGAGCTGCTCGCCCAGGTGGGCCTCGAGGACAAGCCGTCCGCCTACCCCGCCCAGCTCTCCGGCGGTCAGCAGCAGCGGGTCGCCATCGCGCGCGCCCTCGCGATGGACCCGAAGCTCATGCTCTTCGACGAGCCGACGAGCGCCCTCGACCCCGAGCTGGTCGGCGAGGTCCTCAAGGTCATGCGCGACCTCGCCCGCGGCGGCATGACGATGATCGTCGTCACCCACGAGATGAGCTTCGCGCGCGAGGTCGCCGACCGCGTCGTGTTCATGGATGCCGGCGTGGTCGTCGAGGAGGGTCCCCCGGCCCAGGTCATCAGCAACCCGCAGCACCACCGCACGCGCGCCTTCCTGTCGCGCATGCGCCGGGAGGAGGCGGCCCACGCCGACGCGATCGTCGCCACCGTCACGCACAACGCCGAGGCCCTCGCCGCCATCGCGGACGCCGAGGACGCCACGCAGCAGCGCTGATGACGGCGTCGCGCACCGGCATCCCGCGGATGCCGTGGCCCGCCCTCGTGCGCGTGCGTGGCCGCTCGATGCTGCCGACGTACCGCGAGGGCGACGTCCTGCTCGTCGTCCGGCGGCGTCCGGCCGCGGGCCGGACGGGCGGCCGTCGTGCGCCTCCCCCCGGACCGGAACGGCTCGACCCGCCCGCTGTCGGTCAAGCGGGTGACCGGCCGTGATCCGGACGACCCGGCGCGGTGGTGGGTCGACTCGGACAACGCCGCCGAGGGGGTCACCTCCTTCGACGTCGGGTCGCTCGCGGACGACGACGTCCTGGCCGTCGTCGTCGGCCGGGTGTGGCGACCGCTGGGGTAGGTTGAACGGGACCGCACGTCCCCACCGGAGGAGAGAGAGACCCATGCTGTCCCTGTTCGGCATCACCGACGTCTCGGCGCACTGCGACCTGCCGTGCGGCGTCTACGACCCGGCCCAGGCCCGCATCGAGGCCGAGTCGATCAAGGCGATCATCGCCAAGGTCGCGGACAACGACGACCCCGACTTCCGCATGCGCGCCGTCGTCATCAAGGAGCAGCGCTCCGAGCTGGTCAAGCACCACCTCTGGGTGCTCTGGACCGACTACTTCAAGGCCCCGCACTTCGAGAAGTACCCCCAGCTGCACACCCTGTTCAACGAGGCCACCAAGCTGGCCGGCGCGTCCGGCACCAAGGGTGAGTTCGACGCCGCGAAGGCCGACGAGCTGCTCGCGAAGATCGACGAGATCGCGCGCATCTTCGCCGAGACCAAGGCGGCCTGACCCCGGTCGGTCCCGCCCCGAGGGCGGAGGTGGTCGCCCCGGCGACCACCTCCGCCCTCGCCGCGTCAGGGAGCGTCCACCAGCGGGCTGTGCGGCTACGCGCCTGGCACGCTGACGACGTAGACCTCGCCGTCGCCCTCCGAGGACGACCTCGCCCTCGCCGGCGGGCACGAAGGCGGACCCGGCGTCGCCGAGGTCGAGGGTGCGTGACGTCGACGTCAGGGTCACCCGGCCGCGCAGGCAGAAGACGATCCGTGGGCCCGGCTCGCCGGGAAGCGCGCGCCCGGGGACGACCCGGTGCAGGAGGAAGCGGTCCGAGGCGCTGTCGAAGACCTCGACGCCCGGCTCCACCTCACCGCCCCCGCCCCGCCACCCCGTCCGCCCGGGGGTCGACGATGCGCAGCAGCTCGGGCACGTTGACCTCCTTGCGGGTCAGGCCGGCGCGCACGACGTTGTCGGAGTTCGCGAGCACCTCGATACCGAGGCCGCGCACGTAGGAGTGCAGCACCCCTGCCGCGACGTCGATGTACTCGCCCGGCTGGAGGAGGCGGTGGTGCATGAGGAGGAGCACGACGAGCCCGATGTCGTCGGGGTGGTCCTCGGCCACGCCGACGAGCGCCGCGCTGGCCGCGCCGAGCTCATCATCGGACGCCTCGAGCCGCACGCACGCGGCGACCACCTCGCGGGCGAGGTCGGCCACCTCCTCGTCCGGGGTCGCGAGCACCCCGGCGAGCAGGGCGTGCGCCGGGTCCGGGGCGCAGGCCGCCCGCTCCGCGACCGCCGTGAGGCGCGGCACCCGGAGGCGGGCGGCGAGCTCGGCGACCTCCGCGTGGCTGCGCATCCCGACGAAGACCTCGAACGGCGAGATGGCGAGGAGCAGCTCGGGCTTGGCCCAGTCGTCCCCGTAGACCGCGTTGCCGGTGCTCGCCCGGGCGTGCGCCGCCTGCTCGGCGCTCGGGTGGGCCTGGATCGAGATCGCGGCCCCCGGGGCGAGGACCTTGAGGAGGAAGGGCAGCCGCGGCCCGAAGCGCTCCACGCACCCTGCGCCGAGCTCACCCACGGGGTCGGCGGCGATGACGGCCGACAGGTCGGGCGCCCCCGGGCGGTCGGTGGTGGCCGGGCCCTCCTCGTGGGCGCCCATCCACAGCTCCGACTCCGGTTCCGGGCTCGGGATGTCGCGGCCCTGCAGGCTCGCGATGGCGACGTGCGATCCCCAGGCGTCGGTGAAGACGACCGGTGTCAGGCGATCCACGGGACCTCTCGGGGAAGCTGGGCTGGGCTCGGGGCACCCGATGCTAGCGCCCGGCGGGCTCGCGCTCGTCCAGCCGCACCACCGGGTCGGACGTCGCCACGGCGAGAGCCTGCACCACCTGCGGGTCGTACTCGTAGCCCAGGCCGAGGTGGATGCGCTCCATGGCCGCCCGCCGCTCCGCCGGGTCGCTGCGGCCGCCGGTGAGGTCGTCGAAGGCGTTCGCCACCTTGATGACCCGGCTGGCGAACGGGACCGGCTCCCCCAGCTCGCGCACCTGGCGGTACGGCGTCGTCTGCGCCTCGACGTAGTCGGCGACGGTGTCGAGGCCCTCGGCGTGACGGACGATCCTCGCCCCCTCGGCGGCGATGTCGCGCTGGTCGCTCGGGCGCGGCGAGCACGGTCGCTCCGCCGGGGATCGGCTCCCGCAGGGAGATCTGCCCGAGGTCGTGCAGGAGCGCCGCGTACTCGACGTCGCGCAGCTCGCGGTCCGGCATCCCGAGCACGCGGCCCATCCTCACGCTGAGCTCGGCGACCCGCTCCGCGTGGCCGCGCGGGGTGTACCCACCCTTCTCGGTGAGGTGCGAGAGCGTGGCGATCGTCTGCCGGTACGTGACCCGGTTGTGGGCGTAGCGGTCGACGGCCACGTAGGTGATCGCCAGGGGGAACAGCGCCGCGGGGAGGGAGGCCAGCCCGAAGACGGGAGCCATGAGCGCGACCAGGGGCCCCGACGTGACGACGGCGTAGGTCAGCGGGGCCACCTCGCCGAGCTCGCCCCGCAGGGCGGTGAGCCAGGGAGTCCGCTGCCGCTCGGAGCGCACGGCCGAGGTGAGGACGACGTCGACGACCACCCCGGCGGCGGCCACCGCCACCATGGCGACGGCGATTGCCGAGCGCGGCACGTCGCGGTCGAGAGCGAGGTCCCACAGCGAGCGGCCCTGCACGCGCACCTCGCGGGCCAGCACGGCGGCCACGGCGACGCCGACGAGCCGGGGGGCGACGCGCTCCGTGCCGGCCCGACGGCCCTGGGCCCGCCGGACGACGCCGGCGAGGAGCATGCCGCTGGCCACGACGAGCACGACGAAGCCGGCGGTGACGTCGAAGTCGGGCTCCCCGTCGATGCGGCCCACGAAGACCACGGCGAGGGCGGACGCCGAGGCCAGCGGCGCGGCATCCCGGCCGTTGGGCATCCGCAGCCGGAAGAGCTCACCGCTCGCGATGGCGAGCACGAACGCGAGGATCGTTGCCCGGTGCACGAGGAGCTCCTCCGCGAGGCTGCGCCCACCCGCGAGCACCCCGAGGGCGAGGACGAGGAGGCCGAGCGCGACCACCGACCGCGACCGCAGCCGGTCCGTGCCCGCCGCCACCCCGCTCACGCCGACGCCCCTGCAGCCCGCCGGGACACCGCGTGCTCGAGGGCGGCGAGGACGTCACCGCGCCCGGCCGGCGTCGTCCGGAGCCGGGCCAGGGCCTCCTCCGCGTCGAGGACCACCCCGTCCGGGGTCCCCACCGCGGTGAGCAGGTCGTACTCGTCGGCCAGGCCGACGATGCGGGACGGGAGCGCGAGATCGTCGGCCCCGGGCAGCGGAGGGAGCGCGACGGCATCCCGGTGGTGGGAGATGGCGTCGAGCGAGCCGGCGAGGAAGCTCAGCCCCTGCAGCAGCTCGCCGCCGCGGGCCGGGTACGAGCCGAGCCCCACACCGTCCCCCGGGCCCGAGCCGCGCACGAGGGCCGTCGGCAGGGTCGTCAGGCCGAGGTCGTGCAGCATCCCCGCGACCCGGGTGTCGGCGACGACCTGCCCACGCAGCCCGAGCCGCTCGGCCATGTGCCCGCTCAGCTCGGCGACGCGGGCGCTGTGGCCGACGAGGTGGGGGGCCTTGGTCTCGACGGCCGCGACGAGCACCTGCAGGGCGCGCTCGTGGCCCTTGGCCTCCTCGGCGTACTGGGCGTAGGCCCAGCGGGCGACGAGCAGCGGTGGCAGCACGAGCAGCACCGACGCCGGGCCCAGGTCGGCCGGCTCCCACAGGACGACCATGAGGAAGGCGATGGCGCCGTACCCGAGGTAGGCCGGACCCGTCGTCGGCAGCAGGCTGGCCACCTGCGAGCGGATCGGAACGCCCTGCGCGATGCGCACGACGCCGGCGAGCAGCGCGAGGTTGAGGACGAGGTGGACGAGGTCCGCGACGAGGATGGGCCACCCCACGTGCCGCAGGATCGCGGTGGCCCCGCGCAACTCGCTGCTGTCGCGCAGGCCACCGGCCGACAGGTAGGCGACCGATCCGAGGACCCCCAGCGTCGCCGACATCCCCGTGTTGAACAGCCGCGCTCGCAACGGCCAGGACCCGCGTTGGAGCGGCCCCATGACGAGCCCCACGACGCCCGCGCCGGCGGGACCGAGGAGGGCGATCGCGGCGAGCATGACGATGCTCGAGAAGCTGAGGAGCACACGCCCGCCGACCATCGTCGGCCCCGACCACCAGGTGGCGACGGCGAGGAGGCACATCACCGCAAGGGTCGTGTCGAGGCGCAGGCCGTCGACCGCGACGGCGGCGACGGTCAGGCCGACGCCGACGCAGAGGACGAGCGTGATGTACAGGGACGTGGCGACACCTGATCGGCGAGGGGCCGCGCCCGTCCCGGTGGTGGTGTCAGACACCGGTCAGGGGATCAGCCAGCCCAGTACCACGTCATCTCGATGGCCGGGCGCCGTTCGCCACCGGGCGCGGCGGAGGCGACGGCTGGCATGACGAGGGCGACCGCGGCGACGGCGGCCGCCACGAGGAGCGTGCGCATCCTGCTCATGGGGTGTCCTTTCGGTGGGGTCCGGTCCCCCAGGGCTGGAACCGGATGTCTCGAGTCTCGCATGTGGACGGGTGTGCAACAATCGAGGACCGTCGTGCGCCTTCGTGGCCGCACGGGTCACGGACCCCGAGAAAGGCATCCCATGAGCAAGCGCGCCCGCAAGCGCCGCTCGCGCAAGGGCAACAAGGCCAACCACGGTCGCAAGCCCAACGCCTGAGCATACGAGCACCCGGTGGGCCGTTCCGGCCCACCGGGTGCGCCGCGTCCGGCCCACGGTGGTCAGGTCTCGGTGTCCAGCTGGACTCTGGTGATCCGCTGCATGATCTGCATGCGCACCGCCGCGGGCGCCGCCTCACCGGAGCACGAGCGGCGCACCACCTGCTTGAGCGCGACGTCGAGGTCGTGCTCGGCGAGGCAGGGCTGGCACTCGGAGAGGTGCGCGGCGACCCGGCGCACGTCGTCGGTGCTCATCTCGCCGTCGAGGTACTCGTAGATGCGGTGCAGGACCTCCGAGCAGTCGCCGTGGCCGGCGTGCGCGTCCCCGGTCATGAGACCTCCTCCGAGCCGAACCCGCGCTCGCGGGCGTACTCCGTGAGCAGCCCGCGGAGCTGACGCCGCCCGCGGTGCAGCCGGGACATCACCGTGCCGATGGGGGTGCCCATGATCTCGGCGATCTCCTTGTAGGCGAAGCCCTCGACGTCGGCGAGGTAGACCGCCATCCGGAAGTCCTCCGGGAGCTCCTGGAGAGCGCGCTTGACCTCGGAGTCGGGCAGGTGCTCGAGCGCCTGGACCTCGGCCGACTTCAACCCCACGGAGGTGTGCGACTCGGCGCGGGCGAGCTGGTAGTCCTCGACCTCCGCGGCGTCGGACTGCAGTGGCTCGCGCTGCCGCTTGCGGTAGGTGTTGATGTACGTGTTGGTGAGGATGCGGTACATCCACGCCTTGAGGTTGGTGCCCGGCTGGTACTGGTGGAACGCGGCGTACGCCTTGGCGTAGGTCTCCTGGAGGAGGTCCTCGGCATCGGCCGGGTTGCGCGTCGTGCGCATCGCGGCGGCGTACAGCTGGTCGAGGAGGGGGAGTGCCTCGCGCTCGAAACGGGCCTGGCGCTCGGCGGTCGTCTCGGTCGCGACGTCGACCTCGACGTCCTGGCTGTCGACGGGTGTCGGTGGAGTGGTCATCGCGTCCCAGCCTATCCGGGCCCGGCTGGGGGCTGAGGTGTCGAGAACGAACACGAGGGAGGGCACCTTTCCTGGCGCGGCGCGGACAGGTCGGTCAACGCCCACCCTGTCGGCCGCATTCCCCCCGGATGCCGGCCGGTCGCCTCACCCGGCCGCCAGCCGGGCGAGCACCGCCGCGGCCACGGCACCGGCCGACCCGCCGATCGAGTGGGCGCCGGTGACGACGTCGAGCGTGGCACCGTCGGGCAGCGCGTCGAGCACCTCGTCCGGCGTGCCGAAGGGGTCGGTGCGCCCCTGCACGACGTGCACGGGGATGCCGTGGGCCGACGGGGCCGCCAGCTCCGCGGCCCGCGACCGGTCCGGACGGCCCGGCGGGTGCAGGGGGAACGAGAGCGCCACGACCGCGCGAGCCCCCACCTCGGCGGCGGTGCGGCACGCCACGCGGGCACCCGCGCTGCGGCCGCCCGTGACGAGCGGGCCGGGGCCGAGGTCGGGCGTCAGCGCCTCGAGCACGGGGAGCCAGGCGCGGTCGAGCGACGGGGGGGCCGGTCCCAGCCGCGCCCCGGCGACGCGCCACGGCTGGTCGACGAGCACGACGACCCAGCCGGCGGCGACCACGGCGTCGCGCGTCGCGAGGACGTCGAGGGTCCACCGGAGGCCACCGGCACCGTGCCCGAGCACGAGCGCACCGGCGGGGATGCCGTCCGGCCGGGTCAGCGTCGCCCGAGCCGGCCCCAGCGGGGTGTCGACGAGCCGCTCCTCCCCCGGCCCGCTCACCCGGCGCCGCCGAGCACCTCGCCCGTCATCGGGTCGACGACACCCACCAGCTCCTCGGGCGGCACGGGGTCGAGCAGGTGCGGCCCGTTCGAGCGGCTGCTGCTCACGGCGGTCGAGACCGGGTGGGCCGTGAAGCGCCCGGGCGGGCGCCGCTCGAGCAGCCCCACGACGTCGGCCGCCCCCGTGCCGGGGTCGAGCCAGGTGGCCCACTCCTCGGGCTCGAGGACGAGCGGCTGGCGGTCGTGGATCCGGTCCAGGCCGGGCTCGGCGGGGCCGGTGATGACGGCGAAGGTCGTCAGCCAGGCGAGGGGGTCGTCGGCGTCGGTGACGGCGGGGTCGCGCCAGAACTCGTAGAGGCCCGCCATCGCGACGCTGGAGCCGTCGGCCCGTGCCGTGAAGAACGGCTGCTTGCGTGGTCGCCCCTTCTGGTCCACCGCGGTGGGTGAGGCCTGCCACTCGTACCAGCCCCGCGCGGGCACGAGGCAGCGCCGGGCCGCGAGGGCCCGGGCGAAGGCGGGCTTCTCGGCGACCGACTCCACCCGCGCGTTGATCATGCGGGCACCGGAGCGCGCGTCCTTCGACCAGCTGGGGACCAGGCCCCACGTGAGCAGGCGCAGCTGGCGGCGGGCGGGGGCCTCGCGGTCCTCGCGGGGTGGCCGCGCGAGCACGACCGGGGCCTGCTTGGTCGGGGCCATGTTGTGGTCCGGCCGACCGGGCGGGGGGTCCTGCGGAGCGGCGAGGACGCTGCGCCCCGGCTCACCGGTGCGGTCCTCCTCGACCTCGAACTCGTCGACGAGCTCGTCGGGGTTGGCCGTCGCGGCATACCGACCACACATGTGCCTCAGGCTACGCACCTCCCCGCCGAGCAACTACCGTAGGTCCGGAAGGTCCTGACCGGCAGGACCGACCCGGAGGGAACCCCTGATGACCTTGGTCCGACGCGTCGCCCGCCCCATGCTCGCCGCCATGTTCGTCGCCGGGGGCCTCGACCAGCTCAAGCACCCGGGGCGCAAGGTCGACACGGCGCGCTCGCTCGTCGAGCAGGTCGGACCCACCCTCGGCCTGCCCGACGACCCCGAGCTGCTCGTGCGGGCCAACGGCGCCGCCATGGTCGGGGCCGGGTCGCTGCTCGCCCTCGGTCGCCTCCCGCGGATCGCGTCGACGGTGCTCGCCGCCACGGTCGTCCCGACCACCCTCGCGGCGCACGCCTTCTGGCAGGAGCAGGACCCCGAGGTGCGGGCGCAGCAGCGGGTGCAGTTCCTCAAGAACCTCGGCCTGCTCGGCGGGCTGCTGCTCGCGGCCGTCGACACCGAGGGCCGCCCCGGGCTCGCCTACCGGGCCAAGCTCGTCGGCGACAGCGCCTCGCGGGCTGCCCGCACCACGCGCCGCGAGGCCCGCCACGTGGCGCACGCGGCGGCTCGCGAGGCCAAGCTGAAGGCGGTCCAGGCGCAGCATGCCATCGGCTGACTGGGCGGCGCCCACCGCCACCGGGCCGGTCGACGCCCGCGTCGTCCTCCCGGGCAGCAAGTCGCTCACCAACCGCTACCTCGTCCTCGCCGCCCTCGCCAACGACGTCTCTCGCCTCCGGGCGCCGCTGCGCTCGCGTGACACCCTGCTCATGGCCGGGGCGCTGCGCACCCTCGGCGCCGACGTCGAGGACGTCGACGACGGCGACTGGCTCGTCACCCCGGGCCGCCTCGTCGGCGGTGGCGAGGTCGACTGCGGGCTGGCCGGCAACGTCATGCGCTTCGTCCCGCCGGTGGCGGGCCTCGCCGACGGACCGGTGCGGTTCGACGGTGACGACTCCGCCCGCCTGCGGCCCATGGCGCCGGTGCTCGAGGCGTTGCGCGTCCTCGGCGTCGACGTCGACGACGAGGGTCGCGGCGGGCTGCCGTTCACGGTCCGGGGGCGTGGCTCCGTCCGCGGTGGGTCGGTGACGCTCGACGCCTCGGCGTCCTCGCAGTTCGTCTCGGGCCTGCTGCTGTCCGGCGCGCGGTTCGAGGAGGGGGTCACCGTGCACCACGAGGGACCGGCGCTGCCGAGCCTGCCGCACATCGAGATGACCGTCGAGACGCTGCGCGACGCGGGGGTCGTCGTCGACGACGGTGAGGTGCACACCTGGCGGGTCGAGCCGAGCGAGGTCAACGCCCTCGACGTCCAGGTCGAGCCCGACCTCTCCAACGCCGCGCAGTTCCTCGCCGCCGCGCTGGTCACGGGGGGCCGCGTGCACGTCCCGGGCTGGCCGCAGTACACGACGCAGGGTGGGGACCACATCCGCGACGTCCTCGACATGATGGGGGCCGAGGTCGTCCTCGACCGCGACGGGCTCACCGTGAGCGGCGGGGACGGCATCTCGGGCGTCGACGTCGACCTGCACGACTCCAGCGAGCTCACCCCCGTCGTCGCGGCCCTGTGCGCGCTCGCCGCGTCGCCGAGCGTCGTCCGGGGCGTCGCCCACGTCCGCGGCCACGAGACCGACCGGCTCGCGGCCCTGCGCACCGAGCTGTCCGGGCTCGGGGCCGAGGTCGAGGAGACCGACGACGGGCTGCGCATCACCCCCCGGCCGCTGCGCGGCCGCGCCTTCCACACCTACGGCGACCACCGCATGGTCATGGCCGCGGCCGTCCTCGGCCTCGTCGTGCCGGGGCTGGTCGTCGAGGACGTCGGCACCGTCGCGAAGACGATGCCCCAGTTCACGGACCTGTGGTCCGAGATGCTCGACGACCGGGTCGTGGCAGGGGCCTGATGGCGCGGTCGCCGCGGGACTACGACGAGTCGGATGTGCGAATCCGGCCCAACCGCAGGGGAACTCGTCCGCGCAGCAAGGACCGGCCGGCCCACACCGATGCCGTCCCGGCGCGCGTCACCGCGGTCGACCGAGGGCGCTACCGGCTCCTCGTCGGGACGGGCCCCGACCGGCGGGTGGTCAGTGCCATGCGAGCGCGCGAGCTCGGCCGCAAGGGCATCGTCGTCGGTGACGAGGTGCACGTCGTCGGTGACACCACGGGGTCCGAGGGCAGCCTGTCCCGCATCGTGCGGGTCTCACCCCGGGAGACCGTCCTCCGACGAACCGCCGACGACACCGACCCCGTCGAGCGCGTCCTCGTCGCCAACGCCGACCAGCTCGTCGTCGTGTCGGCGCTGACCAACCCCGAGCCGCGACCGCGGCTCATCGACCGCTGCCTCGTCGCTGCCTACGACGCGGGGATGGAGCCGCTGCTCGTCCTCACGAAGGCCGACCTCACCGACCCCGCACCGTTCCTCGAGCAGTACACGCCGCTGTCGGTGCGGCACGTCGTCACGGCGCGGCGCGACGGCACGACCGACGGCCTCGCCGCGCTGCGCGAGGCCCTGTCCGGCCGGGTCAGCGTGCTCGTCGGGCACTCCGGCGTGGGGAAGTCCACGCTCGTCAACGCCCTGGTCCCGGACGCCCTGCGCGCGACCGGCGTCGTCAACGACGTCACCGGCCGCGGGCGGCACACGTCCTCCTCCGCGGTGGCCCTGGCGCTCCCCGGCGACGACGGCTGGGTCATCGACACCCCCGGCGTGCGCTCCTTCGGGCTCGCCCACGTCGACCTCTCACGGATCGTGCACCACTTCGCCGACCTCGAGCCGGGCACGGCCGCCTGCCCGCGCGGCTGCACCCACGACGAGGAGGAGTGCGGCCTCGACGCGTGGGTCGCGAGCGGCGCGGCCGGCCCCTCGGGGCCGGCGCGCCTGGACTCGCTGCGTCGCCTGTTGCGCGCCCGTACCGACGGCGGCGACTGACCGCCGGTCGTCGCGCGAGGCCGCCCGCCGGTCAGGACCGGTGGTCGTCCGGCTGCTCGTCGATGAGGCGGGTGACCTCCTGGGGCGCGTGCGCGGAGCGCTCATGTTGGGTGCGAGAGCGCTCGATGCCATCCTCGTAGTCCGCCGGCTCCTCGGCCGCGAGGACGTCGTCGCGCAGGTCCGTCACCGTGAAGCGCGTGTCGGGCTCGACGTCGGACACGTCGACGGTCTCGACGATGGTGCGCGGCTCGGCGAAGTGGCAGGCCGACGCGTGGGCGCCCGCGCCGTCGCCACGGGGCTCCAGCTGCGGCTCCTCGACCGAGCAGATCTCCTGCGCCTTGAAGCAGCGGGTGTGGAACCGGCATCCCGACGGCGGGTTGGCGGGCGACGGCACGTCGCCCTGGAGGACGATCTGCTCGCGCCTGCCCCGCAGCGTGGGGTCGGGCACGGGCACGGCCGACAGCAGCGCCTGGGTGTAGGGGTGGGTCGGGCGGGTGTACACCTCGTCCTCGGTGCCCAGCTCGGCCATCCGGCCGAGGTACATGACCCCGACGCGGTCCGAGATGTGCCGCACGACGGACAGGTCGTGGGCGATGAAGACGTACGCCAGCCCCAGCTCGTCCTGCAGCTTCTCCATGAGGTTGACGACCTGGGCCTGCACCGACACGTCGAGGGCCGACACCGGCTCGTCACAGACCAGCACCTTGGGGTTGAGCGCGATGCCACGGGCGATGCCGATGCGCTGGCGCTGGCCGCCCGAGAACTGGTGCGGGTACCGGTTGATGTGCTCGGGGTTGAGCCCGACGAGGTCGAGGAGCTCCTGGACGCGCGCGCGGCGCCCACCCTTGGGCACGACGTCCTTGTGGATCTCGAACGGCTCGCCGACGATGTCGCCGACCGTCATCCTCGGGTTGAGCGAGGTGTACGGGTCCTGGAAGACGATCTGGATGTCGCGACGCATCCGGCGCATGTCGCGGCCCGACGCCCCGCTCCAGTCGGCGCCCTCGAAGATCACCTTGCCGGCCGTCGGCTCCTCGAGCCGCATGAGCAACCGGCCGAGCGTGGACTTGCCGCAGCCCGACTCGCCGACGATGCCGAGGGTCTCGCCCTTGTGCAGGTCGAAGCTCACCCCGTCGACGGCCCTGACCTGCCCGGCGACGCGGCGCAGGACACCCCGGCGGATCGGGTAGTGCTTGACCAGGTCCTGGGCGCTGAGAATGACCTCAGGCATTGATGACCTCCTCGGCGAAGTGGCAGGCCGAGAAGCGGCCGGGGACGACCTCGCGCAGCGGCGGGCGGTCGGTGACGCAGACCTCCTGCGCCATCCGGCAGCGAGGGTTGAACGGGCACCCCGGGGGGATGCGCATGAGGTTGGGCGGCAGCCCGCCGATGGCCGCCAGCGTCTGGCCCTTCTGGTCCAGGCGCGGGATCGACTCGAGCAGGCCCCGGGTGTAGGGGTGCGCCGGTGAGCTGTACAGCTCGTGCACGTCGCCGGTCTCGACGAGGCGGCCGGCGT
The DNA here is from genome assembly GCA_963811475.1 of uncultured Actinomycetota bacterium. GTDB lineage: Bacteria > Actinomycetota > Actinomycetes > Actinomycetales > Dermatophilaceae > Fodinibacter. Next base: position 98,678 of record CAWERJ010000024.1, on the reverse strand, counting down.
ACATCACCGCGATCCGGTCGGCGACGTCGGCGACGACTCCGAGGTCGTGGGTGATGAGGATGAGCCCCATCTGGCGCTCCTCCTGCAGCTCCTGGAGCAGCGCCATGATCTGGGCCTGCACCGTGACGTCGAGGGCCGTGGTGGGCTCGTCGGCGATGAGGACCGCGGGGTCGAGGGCGATGGCCATCGCGATCATGATGCGCTGGCGCATGCCGCCCGAGAACTGGTGGGGATAGGCACGGACCCGCTCGCGCGCGGCGGGGATGGAGACCCGCTCCATGAGGCGGACCGCCTGCTCCAGGGCGTCGGACTTGTTCATGCCCCGGTGGGTGCGGAACATCTCGGCGATCTGCCAGCCCACGGGGAAGACGGGGTTCAGCGAGGACAGGGCGTCCTGGAAGATCATCGACACCTCGGGGCCGCGGGTCTTGCGGCGCTGCTCCTCCGGCATCGACAGGAGGTCGTGGCCGCAGTAGCGGATGTGCCCGTTGGGGATGACGGCCGGCGGCATGTCGAGGATGCCCATGATGGCCTGCGCCGTCACGGACTTGCCGGACCCCGACTCGCCGAGGATGGCCAGCGACTCACCCTGGTGCACGTCGAACGACACGCCGTTGATCGCCGTCGCGATGCCGTCGCGGGTGTGGAACTCGACGTAGAGGTCCTCGACCTCGAGCAGCAGGCCGTCCTGCGGGGTGTAGGTGATGGTGTCGCCCGAGGTCTTGCGGCCGGCGGTGGTGTCCTGGGTGGTGGTCATGGTCTCTCCGTCGGCTCAGCGGTTCTTCGGGTCGAGGGCGTCGCGCACCACGTCACCGAGCATGATGAACGCCAGCACCGCGAGGGACAGGAAGACGCTCGGGAAGAACAGCATGTGCGGCGTGGTGCGCAGCCCGACCAGGGCCTCGCTGATCTCGATGCCCCACGAGATGGCGGGCGGCTGCAGGCCGATCCCGAGGAAGGACAGGCTGGCCTCGGCGGCGATGAAGGCGCCGAGGTTGATCGTCGCGACGACGATCATGGGGGCCAGCGAGTTCGGTAGCACGTGCGAGCGGATGATCCGGTTCGGGCTCGCGCCGAGCGCTCGCGCCGCCTGGACGTAGTCGTTCGGCTTGACCTGGATGACGCTGCTGCGCATGAGGCGCGCCAGGCTGGGCCAGCCGAGGATCACCAGGGCGAGCACGACCTTCATGACGATGAGGAAGTAGTTGTCGTTGAAGAACTCCGGCAGCGAGACGAGGAAGATGATCGCCCCGAGCAGAAGGGGGATCGCGAAGAAGACGTCGCCGACGCGCGACATGAAGGAGTCGACCGCAGCCGCCCCGGTAGCCGGAGATGACTCCGATGAAGCCACCGATGAGGACCGTACCGACGGTACACAGGACGCCGACGAGGATGGACGCGCGCGCGCCGTAGATGCATCGGGCGTAGATGTCGTAGCCCTGGACGTCGCGACCGAACCACGCGTCGGCGTTCGGGCCGTTCACGCGCCTCGGCGAGGACGGCCTCCGTGGGGTCGGTGTTGGTGAACAGGCTCGGGAAGACCGCCATGAGGGTGAAGATCGGCGATGAGCGTCGCCGCCACCCAGAACAGCGGGTTGCGGCGCATCGCGCGCCAGGCGTCGGAGGCGAGCGAGCGCTCCTCGTTGACGTCGCCCGCGTCACGCGGGTCGGCGGCGGAGACCTCGGCGATGGCGGCTTCAGTCATGGCTGATCCTCGGGTCGAGCAGGCCGTAGAGCAGGTCCACGAGCAGGTTGACGAACAGGTAGACGATGACGAGAACCGTGACCGCGCCGACGACCGAGGCGCCGTCACGCGAGCGGATCGAGCGGTAGATGTAGCCACCGATTCCCGGGATGTTGAAGATGCGCTCGGTGATGATCGCACCCGAGAGGAGGGCGCCGAAGTCGAAGCCGATGAACGTGACGACCGGGATCAGCGAGTTCCGCATGGCGTGAAGGCCGATGGCCCGGCGCCGGGTGAGGCCCTTGGACACGGCGGTGCGCACGTAGTCGGCCCGCAGGTTCTCGGTGAGGTTGGTGCGGGTCAGGCGGGTGACGTACGCCAGGGAGACGGAGCCCAGCACCATGGCCGGAAGCAGCAGCTCGTAGACGGAGGGGTTCGCCGAGGTCACCGTGACCGGGAAGATGCCGAGCTTGACCCCGAAGAAGTACTGCGACAGGCCGCCGATGACGAAGACCGGGATCGAGATGATGGCGATGGTCGAGATCAGCACGAGGTTGTCGAGGAAGCCGCCCTTGCTGATCCCGGTGAGGACGCCCGCGAAGATGCCCAGGATGGACTCGAAGAGGATCGCCATGATGGCGAGCTTGGCGGTCACCGGGTAGCGGAGCTTGAGCTGCTCGGTGACCTTGACGCCGTTGTACGTCTCGCCGAGGTCACCTTGGACGAGGTTGCCCAGGTACTTGCCGTACTGCACCGGCAGCGGGTCGTTGAGGTTGTACTTCTCGCGGAACGCTGCGGCGTACGCCGGCGGGCACGGGCGCTCGCCGCACTTGCCCGCGAGTGGGTCGCCCGGCAGGGCGAAGACCATGGCGAAGATGAGGAATGTCGCGCCCAGGATCACCGGGATCATCTGCAACAACCGTCGGATGACGTAAGTGCCCACGTCACCTCCCTGCGTCTCGGGCCGGCGCTGGGGTGGCGACGGCGGTGTCTGGGATCTCCCGGGACGAACCTAGCCCACGGGACGGAGGGACCCAACCCCGACGACACGGCATCCGGTCGTCCGGTCGGTCGGGTCCCGACACGGCCGTCGGCCTGCCAGCAGGGCGCTGACAGGCCGACGACGCGTGTGGTGCTCAGCCGGGTTGGTGGCTCAGCAGGTCACTTCCGGGAGATCGACGACCAGTCGATCTGACCGAAGGGCGTGATCTTGACGCCCGTGACGTTCTCGGACCACCCGAAGGTGTCCTTGCCGTACCACATCGGGATGGTCGGCATGTCCTTCGCGAGCAGCGCCTCGGCCTCCTGGTACTTGGCGTTGGCAGCGGCCGGGTCGGTCGCGGCAGCACCCTCGGCGAGGAGCTTGTCGAACTCCGGGTTGGAGTAGTCGTTGTCGTTCGACGCGGCATTGGTGCCGTAGAGCGGAGTCATGAAGTTCTCGATGGACGGGTAGTCCATGACCCAGCCGTTGCGGAACATGCCCTTCATCTTCCGGTCGCCGACCTGCTGGCGGAACGTCGCGAAGTCGACGACGCCGACGGCCTGGCACTCGACGCCGAGGGTCTGCTTGATGCTGTTGCAGGTGGCCTCGGTCCAGTCCTTGTGCGCTGCGTCCGCGTTGTAGGCGAGGGTCATCTTGTCACCCTTGAAGCCGCCGGCCTCCTCGTAGAGCGCCTTGGCCTTCGCCGGGTCGAACTTGCAGAACTCGCCGCACTGGTCGGCCTTGTAGCCGTCGACCACCGGGGAGACCCAGCCGGTCGCGGGCTCGCGGGTGCCGTTGAAGATCTGCTTGATGATCGTCTCGCGGTCGATCGCCATCGAGATCGCCTGGCGGAGCTTCGGGTCGGCGTACAGCGGGTCGACCTTGGCCGGCGCGAACGCGACGTTCTGGATGACGCCGGTCGCCTTCTGCGCGTTGCGGTCAGGCAGGTCCGACTTGTACTTGTCGTCGATCAGGGCGCTCGCCGGGATCTCGTCGGTGACGTCGAGGTTGTTGGCGAGGACGTCGTTGTAGGCGGCGTCGGAGTCCTGGTAGATCTTGAAGGTCACCTTGTCGAGCTTGGGCTTGTTCTCACCCGAGTAGTCCGCGAACTTCGACAGGACGATCGACTGGTCCTTGGTCCAGGAGTCGACCTTGAAGGGCCCGGCGCCGATCGGCTTGTCGCCGAAGGCCTTGGGGTCCTTGAAGTAGGCGTCCGGCAGCGGCGCGAAGGCCGAGTAGCCGAGGCGGACCGGAAGGTTCGAGACCTTCTCGCTGGTCTTGATCGTGAAGGTGTAGTCGTCGACGACCTTGAGGCCGGTGATCTCCTTGGCCTTGGGGGTGTAGCCCTCACACGGGTCGTCCGGGTTGGCGGTGCCGGCGCACTGCAGGTCGGCGAAGCCCTCGATCGGCTCGAAGAAGTAGCTGTTGTAGATGGCGTTCGGGCCGTACGCGGCGTCGTTCCACGCGTCGACGAAGTTCTTCGCCTTGACCTCGGTGCCGTCCTGGAACTTGTAGCCCTGCTTGAGCTTCACCGTGAAGTTCTGGTTGTCGGTCGTCTCGATCGACTCGGCGATGTCGTTCTTCGGGGCCGCCGTGTCGGGGTCGTAGTGAACGAGCTTGGCCGTCGTGGCGTCGATGATGTCACCACCACAGGTCTCACCCGTGTTCGCCGGGACGAGCGGGTTCTCCGGGTTGCAACCCCGGACGGTGATCTCGCCGCCCGTCTGGCCGCCAGCTGCCGAGGTCGCCGTGTCGTCGCCATCGCCGCTGCCGCAACCTGCGGCGAGCAGTGCGACGGCGGACAGAGCCGCAACCGCGACCGTGCGAGTGGTTCCTCGCATGGATGTCCTCCTACGTGAAGTGGTGTCACCACCCGTTGGTCGGGTGGTCGTGTCCTTGAGGTGCTCCCGGTCGGGTGCATCTCGGAAGGTGCAGCGCCCTCCGGCGTGCGTGGTCAATGAAAGACCATGGCAACACCCAACGGAAGTCTTAGGTACGGCCGAGATGGGATTGTGACCGAAGCGCTACCGGATCGTCTCCAGGCCGAAGATTCTGCGGGAAATGCCCGCTAGGTTGAGCCTCGTGTCCGGCTACGACGACGACCTGCGCCTCGCCCACGTGCTCGCGGATGCCGTCGAGCGGGTCACGACCGCGCGCTTCCGGGCCGCCGACCTGCACGTCGACACCAAGCCCGACCTCACGCTCGTCAGCGACGCGGACCGCGAGGCCGAGGAGCTCATCCGGCACCAGCTCAAGCGCACCCGTCCGCGCGACGCCGTCATCGGCGAGGAGTTCGCGCCCACCGGGTCCAGCCCGCGCCAGTGGGTCGTCGACCCCATCGACGGCACGCACAGCTTCGTGCGCGGGGTGCCGGTCTGGGCCACGCTCATCGCGCTCGTCGACGAGGGCACACCCGTCCTCGGTCTCGTCGCCGCACCGGCGCTGGGGCGACGCTGGTGGGCGGCCCTCGGGTCCGGCGCCTGGGCCGGTCGCAGCCTGACCTCGGCCCGGCAGATCCACGTCTCCCAGGTGTCGCGCCTCTCCGACGCCTCGCTCTCGTTCTCGAGCTTCACCTCGTGGGCCGCGGTCGGCCGCGAGGAGCAGGTGCTCGACCTCGCCCGGTCGTGCTGGCGCGAGCGCGCCTACGGCGACTTCTGGTCGTACATGCTCCTCGCGGAGGGGGCCGTCGACATCGCCGCCGAGCCCGAGCTCGGGCTCCACGACATGGCGGCCCTGGTCCCCGTCGTCACCGAGGCGGGCGGGCGGTTCACCTCGCTGGCCGGGGTCGACGGACCGCACGGCGGCAACGCGGTCGCGACCAACGGCATCCTGCACGACGAGGTGCTCGCCCGCATCGGCCTGTCCTGACCCGACTTCTTGCGGATCACCCACATCGCAGGCCGGGTTCGGGCGCGGTTGACGTGGGGAATCCGCAAGGAGTCGGCTCAGAAGAGGGCGCCCTGGTCGGCCTCGGTGCCGACCCCCTCGAGCCGCAGCAGCAGCGCCTTGCGGTGCAGCCCGCCGCGCGTACCCGGTCAGCGTCCCGTCGGCCCCGACGACCCGGTGGCACGGCAGCACGACGGGCAGGGGGTTGGCGCCGTTCGCCGCGCCGACGGCGCGTGACGCTCCCGGCGGCAGGCCGAGCCGGGCCGCGAGCGCGCCGTAGGTCGTCGTCGTGCCCCATGGCACGGTGGCCGAGCACCTCCCACACCCGGCGCTGGAACGGCGTGCCCTCGGGGCGCAGGGGCAGGTCGAAGACCCGGCGGGTCGCCGGCGAAGTACTCGGTGAGCTGACGGCGCGCCTCGGCGAGCACCGCGGACCCGCCCCGCTCGTCGTCGGGTGAGCCGTCGGCCGGGGCGTCGAACCGGACGGCGACGAGCGCACCGCCGGCCTCGACGAGCTCGAGGCGGCCGATGGGCGAGCCCATGACGACCGAGCGGACGGCCCCCGCGTCAGAGGCCAACCGTGTCCACCGGCCCGGCGACCCGGCCCTCGAGCGCCGGCACCACCGTCTCGGCGTCGCCGACGAGGACGACGGTCCACTCCCCCGTCGCGACCCGGCGGTAGGCGTCGTCGAGGTCCTCGCGGCGCAGCGCCGCCACCGCGCGGAGGTTGCGGGTGGTGAAGTCGAGCGGCAGCCGCTCCAGCGCCAGCGCCGCGGTCTCGTCGGCGACGGCATCCGCCGTGGCGTAGCGTCCCGGCGCGGTCTTGGCGACGTAGTCGACCCCGGCGCGCAGCTCGGCCTCGGTGAAGCCCTCGCGCGCGCTGTCGAGGATGCCGAGGAGGATCTCGACCGCCTCGCCGGTCACCTCCGAGCGCACCGACCCCGAGGTGACGAACGACCCGCCGGCGACCCGCGGGCGGAACGAGGACCGGATGCCGTACGTGTACCCCTTCTCCTCGCGCAGCACCGCGTCGATGCGTGCGCTCGGGGACCCACCGAGCACGAAGGAGAGCACGGGGTGGGGTGCCCAGCCGTGTGGCGTCGAGCGGTCGGGGCCGGGGCGTCCGACCGCGATCTCGGTCTGCACCGAGCCGGGTCGGTCGACGACGACGACCCGTGACGCGTCCGCGGCCGGCACCGGTGCCGCCGGCGCCGGGCGGGGGGTGTGCCGCGGTGCCGACCAGGTGCCCACGGTGGCCTCGAGCACGCCGACGACGTCGACGCCCGTGAGGTCACCCGCGACGACGAGCGTGGCCCCCTGCGGTCCCACGGCCGTGGCGTGGAAGTCGACGAGGTCGTCGCGCGTCAGCGCGCCGACCGTCTGCCGGGCTGCCGCCGGTCGGGCGGCTCGCGCGGTCCGCGGGGTCCCACAACGTCCGCGCGAGCTCGCGGGCCGCCCGGTGCGCCGACGAGGCCCGCTCCTGCTCGATCTCGGCGAGCCGGTTGCGCAGGATGCGCCGCACCTCGTCGTCGGGGAAGACGGCGTCGGACAGCGCCTCGGTGACGAGCGCCGCGGCGGTCGCGAGGTGGCGCTGGGGCACGTCGACGTCGACGAGGATGCCGCCGTCGGACACGCCCGCGCCGAGCACCATCCCGTGGCGCTCCATGAGCTCGGCGAACTCCTCCGACCCGTGGGCGGCGGTGCCCTCGTCGAGCAGTCGCGCGGTCATGGCGGCGACGCCGTCCTTGCCGGAGGGCTCCGCGGACAGGGGTGTGGGGACGACGACCCGCAGCGACAGGACGTACTGCCCGGGCAGGTCGTGGGCGAGGACGCGCACGCCGTTGCCGAGCAGGTGCTCGGCGGGCTCGGGGAAGGCCCACGGCCGGGGCGGCGTGACGACCGGTCGGGGGGCGCTCACGCGACGGCCTCGACCGGCGCGGTGCCGCCGGCATCGTCGGCGGTGTCCGGCGCCGACAGGTAGGCGACGACGGCCCGGCTCTCCGGGCGCAGCCATCGACGGGCCGCCTCGACGACGTCGTCGGCCGTGACGGCCCGCAGCCGGTCGAGGTGGGTGTTGACGACGTCGGGGTCGTCGTGCAGGAGCAGGTGGTGGCTGAGGAGGTCGGCGCGCTCCTCCTGGCTCGCCAGCGCCGACAGCCACGAGCGCTCGGACTGCGCGAGCGAGGACTCGAGCTCGACGGCGGTCGGCCCGCCGTCGAGGAAGGCGGTGAGCTCCTCGACGAAGGCCGACTCGACGGCACCGGCATCCGTGCCCGGCGCGACGTCGAGGACGACGAAGCCGAGCGACGCGCCGTCGACGAACCCCCACGCGGTCGCGTGCGCGCCGAGCGCGGTCTGCTCGTGGCGCACGAGCCGGCGGACGAGCCGCGAGGTGGCGAGGCCGCCGATGCAGTCCATCGCCACCGACGCGGCGGTGAACTCGTCGGTCTCGTCGACCGGGAGACGGAAGGCGATGTGCAGCCGGTCGTTGGGCACGACCTCGCGGCGGTCCAGCCGCACCGGCCGGTCGAGGGGCCCGAGCTGGGGGTGGTCGGGGCGGCGCGGGTCGGCGCTCGGCGGCAGGTCGCCGAAGTACCGCTGCGCGAGGGCGAACCCGTGCTCCGGGGTGAGGTCGCCGCACAGGGTGAGCACGGTGTTGTCGGGGCCGTAGTGGGCGCGGAAGAACGCGTGGACGTCGTCGAGGCTCGCGGCGTCGAGGTCGGCCATCGAGCCGATCGTCGGGTGGTGGTAGGGGTGGCCCTCCGGGAAGACCGTGGCGTAGACGTCGATGAGGGCCGTGCCGTAGGGCTGGTTGTCGTAGCGCTGGCGCTTCTCCTCCTTGACGACGTCGCGCTGGTTGTCGAGGTTCTCCTGGGTGACGGCGTCGAGCAGGTGACCGTGCCGGTCGGCCTCGAGCCAGAGCGCCAGCTCGACGGCACCGGTCGGGACGGTCTCGAAGTAGTTGGTGCGGTCGAACCACGTCGTCGCGTTGAGCCGGCCGCCCTCGGCCATGAGCGCCTCGAAGTGCTCCCCGCTGCGCACCCCGCGCGACCCCTGGAACATCAGGTGCTCGAAGAGGTGCGCGAAGCCGGTGCGGCCGGGGGCCTCGTGGCGCGACCCGACGCCGACCCAGATGTTGACGGTGACGTTGGGGACGGTGTGGTCCGGGCTCACGACGACGCGCATCCCGTTGGGCAGGGTCAGGCGGTGGATCGGGTAGTCCAGCGGCATGGCCGTCACCCTACGTGCCGCCCCCGTCGGCGGTCAGGCCGTCGTGCGCCGCCGGTCCTCGAGCTCGGCGACGCCGTCGACGTGGCCGTCGGCCGGGTCACCGGGCAGGGTCGGCACGCTCGTGCGCGGGCAGCGAGTCGATGGCCATCCGGCCGAACACCTGCTGCTCGGTGGCGACCCGCTCGGCCCGGCCGCGGCCGAGGAAGCTGACGAACCAGTGCAGCAACGTCGTGACGCGGTGCTTGAAGCCGATGATGTAGACGAGGTGGATGGCGAGCCACAGGACCCAGGCGAAGAAGCCCGAGAAGCGCAGCCGCCCGATGGACGCGACCGCGCTGAACCGCGAGATCGTCGCCATGGACCCCTTGTCGAAGTACTCGAACCGGGTCTCGGGCTCCTTGCCGTCGAGCCGCCGGGTGATCTGCCGCGCCGCGAAGCGCGACCCCTGGATCGCGACCTGCGCGACACCGGGGAGGTCGTCGAGGGCGATCATGTCGCCGACGACGAAGACCTCGGGGTGCCCGGGCAGGGTGAGGTCGGGCAGCACCTTGACCCGTCCGGCGCGGTCGACCTCGGCACCCGACTGCTCGGCGAGCTGGGCCCCGAGGGGGCTCGCCTGCACTCCCGGCCGCCCACACCTTGGTGAGGGCCTCGATCCGCACCGAGGAGCCGTCGTGCTCGCGCACGGTGATGCCGGTCGGGTCGACGTCCGTGACCATCCAGCCGAGGCGGACGTCGACCCCCATGTCGAGGAGCCGTCGCCGGGCCGCCCCACCCAGGCGCTCCCCGAACGAGGGGAGGACGGTGTCGACCGCGTCGACGAGGATGATGCGGGCCTTGGTCGGGTCGATCCGGCGGAAGTCGTTGCGCAGCGTGCGGTGCGCCAGCTCGGCGATCTGGCCGGCCATCTCGACGCCGGTCGGGCCGGCTCCGACGACGACGAAGGTCAGGGCCCGCTGCTCCTCGGCCGGGGTCCGGGCCAGCTCGGCCAGCTCGAAGGCGCCGAAGATGCGACCGCGCAGCTCGAGGGCGTCGTCGATCGACTTCATCCCGGGCGCGTGGGTGGCGAACTCGTCGTTGCCGAACCACGACTGCCCTGCGCCGGCGGCGACGAGCAGCGTGTCGTAGGGGGTGACGTCCTCGCGCCCGAGGACCTCGGAGGTGACCGTGCGGGCCTCGAGGTCGATGTGGGTCACGGTGCCGAGCACGACCCGGGCGTTCTTCTGGCGGGCCAGCACCTCGCGGGTGCTCGGGGCGATCTCCCCCTCGGAGAGGATGCCGGTCGCGACCTGGTAGAGCAGCGGCTGGAACAGGTGGTGGGCGGTCCGGGCGATGAGGGTGATCTCGACGTCCCCGCGGCGCTTGAGCGCCTGCGTCCCGAAGAGACCTCCGAAGCCGGAACCGATGACGACGACTCTGTGGGGGGTGCTCACGTCGGGTCCAACGCGGGCCCGTGACGTCGTATGCCGGGTGGGGACGACGTGGTCGAGGTCACGTCCCGCGCTCCCTCGCGCGGTGCTGCGCGGCGCGGACGGCACGGGTGAGGCGGTCGTGGTGCGGGGACCGGTGGGATCGCCCGGGGCGGATGATGCGGCCCGGCCCGGGGCGCGGTGTGCTGGTCACGGACCCACGACCGGGTCCGCGCGGTGACCGGTGGTCACCCTGATGCGACGGGAAGTGCCCCATGTGTCGTTGGCTCGCCTACTCCGGTTCCCCGGTGCTCCTCGAGGACCTGCTCTACAAGCCGCAGAACTCCCTGGTCGTCCAGGGGCAGCACTCGCACCTCGGGGCGACGACGACGAACGGTGACGGGTTCGGCGTCGGCTGGTACGGCGCCTACGACACGCCGGGGCTGTTCCGCAGCACCGAGCCGGTGTGGAACGACCGCAACCTGCGTGAGCTGTGCGCCCACGCCCAGGCCGCTCGCGTCTTCGCCCACATCCGCGCCTCGACCGGCTCCGCCGTCCAGCAGACCAACTGCCACCCCTTCCGCCACGACCGGTGGCTGTGGATGCACAACGGCGCGCTCGTGGGCTTCCGCGAGATGAAGCGTGACCTCGCCATGGCGGTGGACGCCGACCTCTTCGCCGACATCGAGGGGTCGACCGACTCCGAGATGTTCTTCTTCCTCGCGCTGACCTTCGGCCTGCGCGACGACCCGCCGGCCGGCGTCGCCCGGGCGGTGGCCCTCGTCGAGGACGTCGGCCGCCGACACGGCATCGACTTCCCCGTGCAGATGACGGTGGCGACCACCGACGGGGACACGACGTGGGCGTTCCGCTACTCCAGCGAGGGCAGGTCACGCTCGCTGTTCCAGAGCGCCGACGTGTCGACCCTGCGCCACCAGTACCCCGACAACCCGGTGCTGCACGAGCTGTCGGACGACACCCGGCTCGTCGTCTCCGAGCCGCTGGGCGACCTGCAGGGTGCGTGGCACGAGGTGCCCGAGTCGTCCTACGTCGTCGTGCACGGCGGGGACGACGAGGTGCACCCCTTCACGCCGGTCCTCCCCTGAGCTGATCGCGACCGCCCAGGCCGTTCGACGGAGCCTTTGCGTGCCGACGTGGTCGCGGCGAGGGCTTCACGCGGCAGCCACCTCGCGCCGGCGACGGGCGGTTCACCATGGCCGGCTTCCTCGTCGCCGCCGGAGTGGTCACCAGTCCGTAGGAGCATCGTCCGGTCACAGCACCAGAGCCCCCGACCCTGGAGGGGTCGGGGGCTCTGGTGTCCACCTGGTAGCGGGGGCAGGATTTGAACCTGCGACCTCCGGGTTATGAGCCCGGCGAGCTACCGAGCTGCTCCACCCCGCGTCGAGGAAGTGCACGGCTCCGAAGAAGCCGCACTCGGTACCTCCGAGAGTACGTGACCCCGCGGCCGGGCGCCAAATCGGGGTCGGCCGTCCGGCGCGACCCCGACCGCGGCGTCAGCCCGTGGGCGACGCCGTGGCCGACGGGCTCGGCGACGGGCTCGCCGAGCCGCTCGGCGACGGGCTCGGCGTGGGCCCGGCGACCGCGAGCTGCGGAGCCAGCGCCTGGGCCCGCTTGATCGCCGTGTCGAGCCGCTTCTGCGCGTCGCCGTAGGCGGCGAAGTCGCCGGCCTTGAGGGCGTCCTGGCCGGCCTGGTAGGCCGCCTGGATCTCGGTGAGCGCCTCGGTCAGCTGGGCCGCCGCGGTGCCCCCGGGCGTCGTGGGGCCGTTGGGCTCGGTCGGGTTCGTCGGCCGCGTCGCCCTCCCCGAACAGGCCGCTCACGGCCTGCCCGAGGGTGTCACCCCAGGCCACCGTGTTGCCGTAGACCGTCACGACGGCCTTGTTCTGCGGGAACGACCCCGACCCCGACGCCGCCTGCACGTAGAGCGGCTGCACGTAGAACATCCGGCCCTCGAGGGGGAAGGACAGCAGGTTCCCGTAGGTCAGCGTCTTGCCGCCACTGGAGTTCTGGGTGATGTACTGCGCCAGCGACAGCTGCTCGGACTCGTTCTGGGAGCGCTCCGGGGAGTTCTTGATCTGGTTGAGCACCTGCCCCGGCCCGGCCGGTGTCGCGGAGCCGTACTCGAGCAGGCGCAGCAGGCCGTAGTCGGCCGCGGGCTTGCCGGCCTGGTTGCCGGCGTCGGCGTCGACGGCCAGCAGGCCACGCAGGATCTCGCGCCCGCCCTCGCCGTTGGTCGTCGCCGGGACGAACGGCGAGGTGATCGAGAACGCGGCCTCGTCCTCCCCCGGCATCGCGATCGACTGGAACACCGGCGGCTGGTCCTGGGCGGCCACCGACGGGTCGCGCGGCACGCGCCACTTGTCCGAGCCGGAGAAGAAGTCGCCAGGGTTGGTGACGTGGTACTCGGTGAGCAGCTCGCGCTGCACCTTCAGGAAGTCCTGCGGGTAGCGGATGTGGGCCATCAGGTCGCCGGAGATCTCGGAGAGCTTCCGTACGGACCCGGGAAAGGCGTTGCTCCACGCCTTGAGCATCGGGTCGGTGGTGTCCCAGCCGTAGAGCTTCACCTCGCCGGTGTAGGCGTCGACGGTGGCCTTGACGGCGTTGCGCACGTAGTTGACCTGGCCGGCGCCGACGGTGACGACGTTGGAGCGCTGGGCCACCGAGTCGGACGTGGCCTCGGCCAGCTCGATGAGCCGGCTGTTGGGGTAGTTGGCCGACGTCGTGAACCCGTCGACGATCCACTGGACCCGGCCCTCGACGACCGCCGGGTAGACGTTGCCGTCGAGCCGCAGCCACGGGGCGACCCGCTCCACGCGCTCGGTCGGGCTGCGGTGGTCGAGGATGCGGGAGGCGCCGTTCACGGCATCCGAGAGCAGGAAGTTGGCCTCGCGGTACTTGACGGCGTAGGCGAGCCGACGCAGCGTCGAGCCGATCGGTACGCCCCCCTTTCCGGAGTACGTGTTCTGCACGGCCACGTCTCCCTCACCACCGGCGGGGTAGTCGAACTCGCGCGGCGCGGCACCCTGCTCGGCGCCCACCACGGAGTAGGTGGGTGACAGCTCGGCGAAGTAGGCGCGCGGCTCGTACTTCCCGATCGCGCTGAGCCCGCCGCCCTCGAAGAACACCGGGTCTCCCTCGGTGGTGCGCTGGTTGCCGTAGGCGGCATAGAAGCCGTAGCCGTGGGTGTAGACGGTGTGGTCGTTGAGCCAGTTGCGCTGCCCGTCGGGCAGGCCGTCGAGGTTGATCTCGCGCACCGCCACGACGGCGTCGCGGGTCTGCCTGTCGATGGAGTAGCGGTCGACGTCGAGGGTGTCGGGGAACGCGTAGTAGTCGCGCTGGGCCTGCAGCTGGCGGAACGTGGGGGCGATGACGTTGGGGTCGATGATCCGCACGCCCGGGATGTCGTTGGCCGCGGCGCGCAGGACGGCCTTGTTCTCGGTCTCGGCCGGGGCGGGGTTCTGGATGCGCTTGACCCGGTCGAGCCCGAAGGCCGCTCGCGTGGCGTTGATGTTGCGCTGGATGTACGGCCCCTCGAGGGACTTCTGCGACGGGTTGACCTTGATCGCCTGGATGAGGGCCGGGTACGCGCCCCCGACGACGACGGCGGTGACGACGAGCAGCACGACGCCGGTGACCGGCAGCCGCCAGCTGCGGCTCCAGATCGCCGCGAGGAAGAACGCGGCGCACATCAGCGCGGCGACGGCGAGGATGGCCTTGGTCGGCAGCACGGCCTTGTCGTCGGTGTACGTGATGCCGGTGAGCAGCTCGCCCTTCTGGGTCGACAGCGAGTACCGGTCGAGCCAGTACGACGCCGCTCGGGTCAGGGCGATGAGGGCACCGAGGATGCCGAGGTGGACGTAGGCGGCCCGCGTGGTCGGTCCGCGGCCGGGCAGCTGGAGGCCCCCGTAGACGTAGTGGGTGAAGGCGCCCGCGACGAAGGCGAGGACGAGGACGACCGTCACGAAGCTCACGACGAACCGCAGCCACGGCAGGGTGAAGACGAAGAAGCCGACGTCGAGCCCGAACTGCGGGTCGGTGACCCCGAACGGCTCGCGGTAGACCCACAGGAGGACGGTGCGCCACGCGCCCATCGACCCGGACCCGGCGAGCAGCCCGAGGACGACGGGGATCGCGAAGACGGCGACCCGGCGCAGCGGCTCGATGGCCTGGCGGTACTGCTCGAGCACCTGCTGGGCAGGGGTCACCGGGATGTAGAGGGGTCGCGTGCGGTACGCCACGACGAGGCTCGCTGCGACGGCGCCTCCGGTGAGGAGGGCGGCCGCCACGAAGATCCCGAGCTTGGTCGTCAGCTCCTTGACGAAGACGTCGCGGAACCCGACCGACTCGAACCACCACACGTCGGTGAGGACGTCGGCGAGGATGCCGCCCACGACGACGATGACGAGCAGCACGACGAGCGTCGTGCCCAGCGGGCCCCGTCGCCTGCGGACCCGGGGCGCCGCCGGCCCGCGGGGACCCTCGTCGGACCCCTCGGGGCGTGCCGAACCGTCATCCGGACCCGCTGGCCCGTCGAACCACTCCGAGCGACTCACTGCTCTCCTCGTCCCGCCGGCGGGGGGTGTCCCCGTGTCGACCGTGGGACGGACAACCTACCCCGGCTTTCTGGACGCCCGTCGGGCACCATGGGGCGGTGACCCGGACACCCCGCCCCGTGACCGACCCGCTGACCCTCGCGGCACTCGACACCGAGCGCCACGTCGCCCGCGCGGGGTGGGACCAGCCGGTCCGGCTGTTCGCCCTCGTGCCGACCGCCGACCTGCTCGTCCACGAGCCGCAGCTCGCCGAGGGCCTGGCGACCCACGACGCCGTCGAGGGCGCGCTGAGCGCCGTCGAGCAGGAGGACCTGCCGCAGGCCGGCGGCCTCGAGGAGCTGCTGGCCCGGATCGCCTGGCCGGAGCAGGTCGCGGGGTGCGCGGTCGCCGTGGAGCGCATCGTCGTCCCACCGGATGCCGAGCGCGCCCTCCCCGACGGACGACGAGGCCGCCCTGCGGGCCGTCGCCGAGCACCCGGGCCGGGCCGACGTGCGGCTGCTCGTGGCGGTGACCAGGGACGGGTCGGCACGGTGCCTGCTGCGCCAGCGCGAGCACGACAGCGACGACCGGGTCGCCCTGGGCGACGACATCGCGCCGGGGCTCGTGCACGCGCTGCGGGCCACGTTCGGCCCGGACTGAGGGCCGGTTCCCACCCGGACCGGCGCGACACGGGCCGGCGCCGCGGGCTCAGCCGCAGGCGGGCAGTGACTCCAGGTCGCCGGACGCGATGTCCTCGACGGCGGCGCGGCCCTCGTCGAAGGTGGCGACCCGCACGACCCGAAGGCCGTCGGGCACGTTGCCCACCACCTCCGAGCAGTTGTCGGCGGGTGCGAGGAAGAAGTCGGCGCCGGCCCTGCGCGCCCCCACGAGCTTCTGCCGGATGCCGCCGATCGGCCCGACGGTGCCGTCGTCGTCCATCGTCCCGGTGCCGGCGATGTTCTCGCCGCCGGTGAGCTCACCCGGGGTGAGGACGTCGTAGATCGCGAGGCTGAACATCAGCCCGGCCGACGGCCCGCCGACCCCGCCCGTGCGCAGCGTCACGTCGACCGGCAGGTCGTAGTCGAGCCGAAGCGAGATCCCCAGGACGGTGCGGCCGTCGGACTCGCGCGGTGCGGGCGGTGACGGTGCGCTCGGCCCCGTCGCGGCGCACGACGACGGGGATGGTGTCGCCCGGCTCGTGCCGCTGGACCGCGGCGCGCACGGCATCCGCCGACGTCGCGGGGTCACCGTCGACCGAGACGAGCACGTCGTCGGCCTCGAGGACGCCCGCGGAGGGGCTGCCGTCCGGCACGCCGGCGACGACGACGGTCTGGTCGACCGTCCGCCCGAGCGCTCGCAGGGCGGTCGCGGTGGCGACGCTCTGGGACCCGGCCATCTCGGCGGCTCCCTCCTCCTCGACCTGCTCCGGGCTGGAGTCGGGGGGGAACACCTGCTCGACCGGCAGCACCTCCTCCGACCCGGACAGCCACGCCTTGGCGAGGTCGAAGACCGTCACGCGGACCCCCGGCCCGCCGTCGACGCTCACCGTCGTGAAGTCGAGGGTGCCGCTCGTGGGGTACGTCGTCGCGCCCTCGACCGAGAGCAGCGGCTTGCCGTCGACCTTGCCGAGGATGTTCGTCGCCGGCCCCGGGGACATGACGACGTAGGGCAGGCCGACGAAGGTCAGCGCGGCGGCGAGCCCGATGGCGACGAACGTCGCCGTGAGCAGGATGCCGGAGGCGCGGCCCGGGCGCATCGGGTCGCGGGGCGTGCGACCCGGGTCGCCCCCGGCCGGGCCGCCGGGCGGCCCGGAGGCGTCGTCGCCGGACAGCACGTCGTGGGAGCGCTGCGTCACGGCATCCCCACCCACTCCGTCGAGCCGTCGCCGAGGCTCTGGTGCTTCCAGATCGGGGTCCGCGCCTTGAGCGTGTCGATGAGCTCGCGGCACGCGTCGAAGGCCTGCCCGCGGTGCGGCGCCGCCGCGGCGACGACGACGGCGAGGTCGCCGACCCGCAGGGCGCCGGTGCGGTGCACGGCGGCCAGGCGCACGGCGCCGGAGCCCGCGGCGACGGCGGCGCACGTCGCCCGCATGGCGTCGAGGGCGCTCGGGTGCGCCTCGTAGTCGAGTGCCGTGACGACGTCACCGTGGTCGTGGTCGCGCACCACCCCGAGGAAGACGGCGACGCCCCCGCAGGCGGGGTGCCGGACGGCGTCGAGCACCTCGTCGACGGACAGCGGCGCGTCGCTCAGGGCGACGAGCGCGACGGCGTCGTGGTCGGGCGGCAATGGGGCTCCTCGGCGACCTCCGGCGGAACCATCCGGGCCGGAAAGTGGTTGGCTGTGACGAGACGACATCCTCTCACCCCCCGCGAGGAGCCCCGCGTGAACGACCCCCACGACGACGACGAGACGCCGGGCATCCCCCCGGACCTCGAGCGGCTGATGCGCGAGCTCACCGGCGGCGACGTCGACCCGCAGCTCGCCTCGATGATGCAGGGCATGGGCCTGGACAAGGTCGACCCCCAGGTGCTCTCCATGGTCATGGGCCAGGTGCAGGCGATGTTCGCCGCGCCCGAGAGCGACTCGGCGGTCAACGCGGTGCTCGCGACCGACATCGCCCGCAAGACCGTGGCCGCCGAGGGCGACGAGCTGGCCAGTGCGTCCGACCGGCGGGCCGCCGCCGAGGCGGTGCAGGTGGCCGGCATGTGGCTCGACGCCGTGACCGACCTGACGACGCCGGGGCTGCAGGGCACCGCGTGGAGCCGCGCCGAGTGGGTCGAGGCGACGATGCCGGTGTGGACCGACCTCGTCGAGCCGGTCGCCCAGGGCGTCAGCGACGCGGTGGGCACGGCCCTCACGGCCCAGCTCGGGCAGCTCGGTGAGCTGGGCGAGCTCGGTGACGCCGGCCTGCCGGCCGGGATGCTCGACCAGGCCGGCCCGATGCTGCGCCGGATGCACGGCTCGATGTTCTCGATGCAGCTGGGACAGGGCACCGGGACGCTCGCCGGGGAGGTGCTCACCGGCTGCGAGGTGTCGCTGCCGCTCGTCGCCGCGCCGACCGTCGTCCTCCTGCCCGCGGCGCTGCGGGCGTTCGCCGAGGGCCTCGAGGTCGACGAGCCGCAGGCCCGCCTGTACCTCGCCGTCCGCGAGGTCGCCCGGGTGCGCCTGTTCGGCGCCGTGCCGTGGCTCGCCCCGGCCCTGCTCGCCGCGGTGCGCGACTACGCCGCCGACATCCGCATCGACACCGACGCCATCGAGGAGGCCGTGCGCTCCATCGACCCCTCCGACGCCGAGGCGGTGCAGCAGGCCCTCCAGGGCCGGATGTTCGCCCCCCAGCAGTCGCCCGCCCAGCGCGCGGCCCTCGGCCGGCTCGAGACGCTGCTCGCCCTCGTCGAGGGCTGGGTCGACGTCGTGACCGAGCGCGCCACCCGCGACCACCTGCCCCAGGCCGACGCGCTCGGCGAGGCCGTGCGCCGCCGACGGGCGACCGGCGGGCCGGCCGAGAAGGCCTTCGAGGCGCTCGTCGGGCTCGAGCTGCGGCCGCGGCGCCTGCGCGACGCCGCCAACCTCTTCGCCGCCCTCGCGGACTCCGGCGGTGCAGAGGCGCGCGACGCCGCCTGGCGGCATCCGGACCTGGCCCCCGGCACCGCCGACCTCGACGACCCGCTCGGCTACGTCGAGCGCGCGTCCCGACCGGACACCGACGACGTGGATGCCGAGCTCGACCGGCTGCTGCGCGGCGAGGACCCTGCGTGAGCGCTGCCGCTGCGGGCGCCGACGGTGCGGCGACGCGTCCTCCCGACCCCTCGGTGGTCATCGCCTACCGCGCACCTGCGGGTCGACGCGGAGGCGGTGCTCGAGGCCTGGCACGCTCCGGATGCCGGTCAGGACCGCCTGCGGCGCACCTACCTGGACCACCTGCGCGCCCGCCCGGACGCCGTCGCGAGGGCCGGTCCGCCGGCGCACCTCACGGCATCCTGCGTCGTGCTCGACCCGAGCGGCACGCAGGTGCTGCTCACCCTGCACCGCAGGGCCGGCGCCTGGTTCCAGTTCGGCGGGCACCTCGAGGTCGGTGACCCCACGCTGTGGGCGGCCGCGCGCCGCGAGGCGCGCGAGGAGTCGGGAATCGGCGACCTCGAGCCCAGGGCCGACCCGGTACAGCTCGACCGCCACGTGCTCGCGGGTGCGTTCGGCCGCTGTCGCGAGCACCTCGACGTCCGCTACGCCGCCGTGGCCCCGGCGGGCGCGAGACCGCGGGTCAGCGCGGAGTCCGACGACGTGCGGTGGTGGCCCGTCGACGCCCTGCCCCCGGGCACCCGCGGCGAGCTCGCGCCGCTCGTCTCACTCGCTCGGGCCGCCGTCGACCTCTGCTGACCGGCCACGGCCCTCGGCGTGGTCGAGCCCCTCGAGGAAGCCGCGCGAGCGCTCGAGCCTCGGGTACGACGCGAGCAGCCTCCAGAAGGACGCCCCGTGGCCGGTGACCAGGAGGTGCGCCAGCTCGTGGAGCAGCACGTAGTCGAGCACGTCGTCGGGCACGTCGCGCAGGCGGTCCGACACCCGGATCGTCCGGTCCGAGGGCGTGCACGAGGCCCAGCGCCGACCCATCGTCGACACCCAGCGGACACTGGCCGGGCGCGCGTGCCCGCCGAGGTAGCGCGTCGAGAGCCGGGCAGCGCGGGCGGCCAGGGCCTCGTCGTCCGGGGCGCGGCGCCGCTCGCGCTCGCCCGAGCCCGGCGAGCATCCGCTCGACCCAGTGCTCCTCCTCGGCGGCGGTGAAGGAGGCGGGGATGAGCACGACGGTGCGCTCGCCGTCGCGATACGCGCTCACGGTGCGGTGCCGGCGGCGGCTGCGCCGGACCTCGACCTGCTCGCCGTCCACGGCCCGAGCGTAGGCCCGGGCCGCGGCGGACGGGACGGATGGTGCCGCTGTGGCCGGCGGTGCGCCGGACGAGGCAGCACCCCCGCGCGGCAGCGGACGTTCGCGGGCAGCCGTGGCTAGGGTTGGCACGTCCACGCCGCCTCGCGGCAACACCGGATCGGCGCGGCCACGGGCCGGGTGTCGACGACAAGGAGAAGCTGTCATGGCTGACGAGACCTACAAGGGCGAGTTCTACTGCGTGAAGTGCAAGGAGAAGCGGGAGGCGGAGGGCAAGGTCGTCGTCTCCGAGAACGGCCGCCGGATGGCCAAGGGCGTCTGCCCGGTCTGCGGCACCAACCTGAACCGCATCCTCGGCAAGGCCTGAGCCCTCCCGTCTCGAGCGCGAGCGGCCCCGGTCCCCCTCGGGGACCGGGGCCGCTCGCGCTGCGCCCTGTGGACGACCCTCGCGACGGGCCACCCGCGCGGGCAGGATGTCGGGACGGACCGACGGAGGAGGGTCGATGGGGGCGCGTACCGAGCCCGCGCCACCGGTGCGGGATGCCGTGCCCCGCCACCCGCACGAACCGCACGTCGTCGTCGACGGGTGGGGGCCGATCGCCGACGAGCTGCTCGCGCAGCTGCGCCGGTGGCGGGTCACCGTCCACGGCGGCCGGCACGCCGCCGACGGCGCCGAGCTGGCCCTCGCCACGCTCCGCCGAGCCGCCGGGGGCGGTCGTCGTCGTCGCGGAGGGGCGCGCGCCGACCTGGGCGGGAGCGCCGTGGCACGCCCGCGGCATCCCGCACCTACCGGTCGTCGCCGGGGACCGGGCCGTCGTCGTCGGCCCCCTCGTCCTGCCCGGCCTCACGGCGTGCCTGCGGTGCGCACGGTCCGCCTGGCCGGCGTCGCGCGTCACCGGTGCCCGGGTGCCCGCCGGCGCGGTCGTCCTCGCCTCGGCGGTGGCCACGGTGACGGTGCTCGCGACGTTGCGGGGTGACGCCTCGATGGGCGGGATCTCGACCGAGATCGGCCTCGACGAGGTGGCCGTGACACACCGCCTGTGGAACGTGCGACCGGGCTGTTCCTGCGCGTCGGCGAGAATGGCCGGGTGACCGACATCCCGCGGGGGTCCATCGCCCGCACCGCCAAGCTCGTCGGCCTGCCCCTCGGGCATGCCGGCCGCGCCGCCCTCGGGGTCGGGAAGCGGGTCGGGGGGCGGCCCGCCGAGGTGGTCGCGGCCGAGCTGCAGGCCCGCACCGCCGAACAGCTCTTCAGCGTGCTGGGGCAGCTCAAGGGCGGGGCGATGAAGTTCGGTCAGGCGCTGTCGGTCATGGAGGCCGCGATGCCCGAGGAGATGGCCGGCCCGTACCGCGCCACCCTGACCAAGCTGCAGGAGTCCGGCCCCCCGATGGGCGCCGACCGGGTGCACGAGATCCTCGCCCGAGAGCTCGGGCCGCGCTGGGCGAGCACCAAGCTCGTCGAGTTCGACGACGTCCCGGCGGCGTCGGCGTCCATCGGCCAGGTGCACCGCGGCGTGTGGCGCGACGGGCGCGAGGTGGCCGTCAAGATCCAGTACCCGGGTGCTGCCGAGGCGCTGATGTCCGACCTCAACCAGCTGTCGCGGTTCGCCCGCGTCGCCGGCTCGTGGGTCCCGGGGGTCGACGTCAAGCCGATCATGCAGGAGCTCAAGGCGCGGATGAGCGAGGAGCTCGACTACCACCTCGAGGCCCGCAACCAGCGACACTTCGCGAGCGCGTTCCGCGACGACGACGACGTGCTCGTCCCCGACGTCCTCGTCGAGTCCACGCACGTCCTCGTCACCGAGTGGGTCGACGGCACGCCGCTCTCCCGCATCATCGCCTCGGGGTCCCAGGAGGAGCGCGACGAGGCGGCGGCCCTGTACTTCGAGTTCCTCCTGCGGGGCCCGGGGCGCGCCCACCTCCTGCACGCCGACCCGCACCCCGGCAACTTCCGGGTCACCGAGGACGGCCGCCTCGGGGTGCTCGACTTCGGGGCGGTCAACCGGCTCCCCCACGGGCTGCCGTCGTCGCTCGGTCGGGTGCTCACCGAGGCGCTCGCGGGTGACGCCCCGGCGCTGGAGGCCGTGCTGCGCGCAGGAGGGGTTCATCCGCAAGGGCATCGACGTCGACCCCGACGCCCTGCTCGCCTACCTCACGCCGCTCGTCGAGCCGCTGCTCCACGAGGAGTTCACGCCGACGAGGCAGTGGCTGCGCGGCGCCGCCGCGACGCTGCAGGACCCGCGGCGCCCGCAGTTCCTCATCGGCCTCAAGCTCAACCTGCCCCCGGAGTACCTGCTCATCCACCGGGTCTGGCTCGGCGGCATCGGCGTGCTCAGCCAGCTCGGGGGCACGGTGCCGCTGCGCGAGATGGTGTGCGCCTACCTGCCGGGCCTCGACGAGTCCCGGCTGCCGCCGCCGCCGGACTGACCAGCACGGGTCCGGTCACCACCAGGCGGAGTCGAGCTTGCCCTCGATGCCGCGCAGGTGGGTGCGGCTGCACGCGTCGCAGGTCCACGTGTCGCGGCCGTTCTCGACCCCGCGCGTCCACGTCACCCGCGCGAGGGCCGCTGCCGCGTCGTCCGCGGGAACCGCGCCGCACGTCGCGCAGCCCGGACGTGCCCCGGATGCCGGTGGCACGGCATCCGCTGCCCGGCTCGCCGCCACGGCTCAGTCGCCCGAGCGGGCCGCCGCCTTGGCGGCCTTCTTGAAGTCGCGCACCTTCTGCAGCGACTCGGCGTCGACGACGTCGGCGACCGAGCGGAAGGACCCCGCCTCGGCGTAGGCACCGCACGCCTCCTCCCAGCCGTCGGGTCGCACGCCGAGCTGCTTGCCGAGCAGGGCGGCGAAGATGCGCGCCTTCTGCTCGCCGAAGCCGGGCAGCGCCTTCAGGCGGGCCACCAGCTCGGCGCCGGTGGCCGCGTCGCGCCACAGGGCCGAGGCGTCGCCGCCGTAGGAGTCGCGCACGACGACGGCCAGCGCCTGGATGCGCGCCGCCATCGAGCGTCCGTAGCGGTGGATCGCCGGCGGTGTCGCGCACAGGTCGGCGAAGGCCTCGGGATCGGCGGTGGCGATCGCCCCGGGGTCGAGGGTGCCGAAGCGCTCGAGCACCTTCGCCGGGCCGGCGAAGGCCCGCTCCATGGGGAACTGCTGGTCGAGCAGCATCCCGGTGAGGAGGGCGAACGGGTCCTGCGACAGGACGCGGTCGGCCGTGGGGTCCTGGGCGATCGTCAGCGTGGCCATGGCCTCAGGGTAGCCAGCAGGCTGGCGCCGACCGCGCGCCAGAAGTCGCGCTCGCGCAGCGGCGGTGCGGCGGCCGCGTCGGTCGAGGGGAGCGGCACCGCCCCCGACGGTGCGTCGGGGGCGGTGCGGTCGTCGAGCGCGGGTCTCATCGCACGATGGCGTGGACCTGCGCCCGCATCTGCTCGCGCTGCGCCTCCGCCTGCACCTGGCGCTGCGTCTCGTGGACGCGTCGCTGGTGCAGGGTTCGGCGGATCTCGTGCATCCGCTTCGTGTACATCACGGTCTCCTGAAGGGGTGGTGGTCGATCGGTGGGTGGTGCTGGTGCCTACGCGGCGACCTCGGACTTGCGGGGCCGGCCACGGGGGCGCTTGCGGGCGACGATCTCGCCCGAGACGAACAGCTCGCCACCCCAGACGCCCCACGGCTCGCGCCGGTGGAGGGCACCCGAGAGGCATGCGAGACGTGCGGGGCACGTGCCGCAGAGGGCCTTGGCGAACTCGACCCCGTCGGGGGTGTCGGCGAACCACAGCTCGGCGTCGTTCTCGCGGCAGGGAATCCCCTCACCGGTCGTCACGGACGCCTCGTGCAGGTCGAGGAGCTCGGTCAGCTGCATCGGGTTGTCACCTCCTTGCTCGGCACGCCCGGTCGGGCGCTGGGTCATCTCGGTGCGCCGGGTGGGGCGCGGGGTACTCGGGGGGCGGTCGGTGTCGGGCCCCGGTGTGGTGGTGGTCATCTCGGTACCTCGGGTGGTCGTGTGGTGGGTGCGGTGGTGGCGGGTACGACAAAGGCCGCGGATCCCGGTGTCGGGATCCGCGGCCTCGAGGTGACCTGTCGTTCGTCTAGACAGGTGGGTCCTCGAGGCGTGGACACACGACTCCCGTGATCGGGGCGGTGGCGACGACGCCGGCGGTGCGCAGATCCGTGACGAGGAGGTCACGACCGTCGAACCCGGCGGCGAAGGACACAGCTCGCCCCTGGACGGAGCGGATGGCGCCTGCGTGAGCGGTGTCGGCGCCGCGCCAGGGACGCGTGCAGATCTCGCGGACAGCAGTCATCGTCATGTCCTTCGTCATCGTCGTCGTCTCCATTCGGGCCAACCCTCCTCACCACTCATCGATCACGTCCGCGCGCCCGGGCGGGCCACGCGAGGTACTCGGAACAGGTTAGGGGAGCCTCGGCGGGGCAGGCAACGCAATTAATCGGTTGATTTCCCAACGACTCCCAGAACCGGCCGAGAAGGGTTGGCGCTCAGCTGTTCTCGGAATCGGAAAATCTCGACAGGAGGCCGAGGACCTCGGCCCCGTATCGCTCGAGCTTGGCCGGACCCACGCCGTTGATGCGGGCCAGGCCCGCCACGTCGGCTGGTGCCGTCTCGGCGATGGCGATGAGCGTGGCGTCGGTGAAGACGACGAAGGCCGGCACGTCGGCCTCGCGCGCCGTCTCGAGCCGCCACTCGCGCAGCGCCTCGAACAGCCGCTCGTCCACGGTGGCCGGGCAGGTCGAGCAGCGCCCGATCGTCCGCTCGCGGGCGGTGCCCAGCGCGGCGCCGCACGCGCGGCAGGTCGAGCGCACGCGCGTGGCCCTGGCCTTCCCGGACGCCCCGGCGGCGCGGCGGCGCGGCTGGGACCGGGCGGCCTCGCCGAGGAGAGCCGCCGTGCCGTCGAGGAACCGCGACGGCCGCCGGGTCGCCTTGGCGCCCGGGGTCCGGGCGGCGGCGTACGACAGGGTGAGCCGCTCGCGGGCGCGGGTCACCCCGACGTAGAGCAACCGGCGCTCCTCCTCGACCGCCTCGGGCGTGTCGGCCATGGAGATGGGCAGCAGGCCGTCGGAGCAGCCGACGAGGAACACGGCATCCCACTCCAGGCCCTTCGCCGCGTGCAGCGACGCGAGCGTGACGCCCTGCACCGTGGGGGCGTTCTGCTCGGCGGCGCGCTGCTCGAGCTCGGCGACGAACACCGGCATCCGAGCCTCTGGGTCTCGGGCCGCCGTCTGGTCGGCCAGCTCCGCCAGCGCGTCGAGCGACTGCCAGCGGTCGCGGGAGGCGCCGCCGCTCGTCGGCGCCTCGCGCGTCCAGCCGGCGCCGAGGAGCACGTCGCGCACCAGGTCGGGCAGCGGGCACCGACCCGTCGTCGGACCGGGCGGCGCCGCGCATGAGGACGATGGCGTCGCGGACCTCCTTGCGGGAGAAGAAGCGCTCCCCGCCGCGGACGAGGTAGGGGATGCCGCGCTCGGCCAGGGCGGTCTCGAAGGACTCGCTCTGGCCGTTCGTGCGGAACAGCACGGCCACCTCCGAGGGTGGGTGCCCGTCGGCGACGAGCGCGGCGATGCGGGTCGCGACCTGGGCCGCCTCGTCGGGGTCGTTGTCGGCCACGACGAGCTCGGGCGCCGGCCCCTCCGGCCGCTGGGCCCGCAGCTCGACGGCGCCCGAGCGCCGCTGCCCGCCGGGACCGCGCAGGACGAGGTTGGCGAGCGACACGACCTGGGGGGTCGAGCGGTAGTTGCGGACGAGCTCGACGGTGCGGGCCTGCGGGTGGCGGGCGCGGAACCCGAGGAGGTGCTCGGGCGAGGCCCCGGTGAACGAGTAGATCGTCTGGGCCGGGTCGCCGACGACGCAGACGTCGTCGCGCTCCCCCAGCCAGAGGTCGAGGAGGGTCTGCTGGAGCCGGTTGACGTCCTGGTACTCGTCGACGACGAAGTGCCGGTACTGGCTGCGCACGGCACGGGCGACCTCGTCGTGCTCCCGCAGGATGCCGACCATGAGCAGGAGGACGTCCTCGAAGTCGATGACGCCGCGCTCGGTCTTGACCTCCTCGTACGCGGCGACGAGGCGCGCCATGGCCGTGGGGTCGAGCCCGGCGGGTGGCTCGCGGCGCCGGGCCGCGGCGGCTGCGGCGTACGTCTCGGGGGTCAGCAGCGACACCTTCGACCACTCGACCTCGGAGGCGACGTCGCGGACGGCCGCGCTGTCGAACCGGAGGCGGAGGCGGCCGGCGGCCTCGGCCACCGCGCTCGCCTTGTGCGGCATGACCTCGGGAGCGGCGCCACCGATCGCCTGCGGCCAGAAGTAGTGCAGCTGCCGCAGCGACGCCGCGTGGAACGTGCGCGCCTGCACGCCGCCCACACCGA
The DNA here is from genome assembly GCA_963811475.1 of uncultured Actinomycetota bacterium. Taxonomy (GTDB): domain Bacteria; phylum Actinomycetota; class Actinomycetes; order Actinomycetales; family Dermatophilaceae; genus Fodinibacter. The sequence goes on along the minus strand of CAWERJ010000024.1, from coordinate 72,693 downwards.
GGTCGCGCAGCCGGGTGCGCATCTCGCCGGCCGCGCGCGCGGTGAAGGTCACCGCCAGCACGCGCTGTGGCTGGTGGACCCCGGAGAGCACTCCGTAGGCGATGCGGTGGGTGATGGCGCGGGTCTTGCCGGTGCCCGCCCCCGCAAGGACGCACATCGGCCCGCCGGGGTGCGCCGCCACCTCGCGCTGCTCGGGGTCGAGCGCCTCGAGGACGGCATCGGCTCCGGGGTGCACGGGCAGGGTCGTCATCGCGTCGATCCTAGGTGGGCGCGGTGACGCCGCCGCGGCCTCGGCTCGGGCCTGTGGACGCGCGGCGGGAAGGATCGACGGGGCGGGCGTGTTCTCCCGGACCCAGCCCCACCAGACCGTGTCCCGAGGAGCCCGATGCCCGCCCAGACGACGCCCGGCCAGGACGTGCCCGCCGCCGGCACCGTGACGATGTTCACGACGACGTGGTGCGGCTACTGCCGGCGCCTGAAGTCCCAGATGCAGCGTGAGGGCATCGGCTTCACCGAGGTCGACATCGAGCAGGAGCCGGGCACCGCGGAGTTCGTCATGTCGGTCAACGGGGGCAACCGGACCGTGCCGACCCTGCTCTTCCCCGACGGGTCCGCGGCCACCAACCCGACGATCGCCGAGGTGCGCGACCGCCTCGGGCTGAGCGCCGGCACCCCGCGCCGAGTGCACACACGGTTGCCGTGGCCACCACCTGCGCACCCATCGCGACGAAGCGGTCAGCGCAGCACGAGCTCGGGTGACGCGACCGGACCCCCGTACCAGCGCTCGATGATCCGCCTCGAGATCGAGAGCCGGCCCGAGACGACGACCGAGCCGTCGGCGAGCGCCGCCGCCAGCTCGTCCCGGGTGAACCACCGGGCGGCCTCGATCTCCTCGGGCTGGAGCGTGAGCTCGGTGCCGAGGGCACGCGAGGTGAACCCCAGCATGAGCGAGGACGGGAAGGGCCAGGGCTGGTCGCCGAGGTACGTGACGTCCGTGACCTCGATGCCGACCTCCTCGCGCACCTCCCGGGCGACGGCCGCGGCGAGCGTCTCGCCCGGCTCGACGAACCCCGCGAGCACCGACATGCCGTTGCCGCGAAAGCCCCTCCCCCGGGCCAGCAGGAGGCGGTCGTCGGCGTCGACGACGGCCATGATGACGGCCATGTCGGTGCGGGGGTAGTGCTCGCTCGCGTCGGCGGGGCAGCGCCGAATCCAGCCGGCCAGCGCCGGGGCGGTCTCCGCGCCGCACCGCGGGCAGTGCCCGTGGGTGCGGTGCCAGTTCGCCAGGGCGAGGGTGGTCGCGAAGGCCGCCGCCCCGAGGTCGTCGAGGTCCGCGCCGACCTGTCGCAGGGTGCGCCACACCGTCTCGTCGGTCTCGCCGGATTCGTCGATCTCGGCGGCCGACAGGTCGTCCGCGACGACGCCCACGTGGGACCGTCCCTCGGCCTCGCCGAGGTAGACCGCCAGGCGGGCGGCGTCGGCATCCTCCGGGGGGCCCAGGGCGAGCCGGGTCCCGCCGTCCGCCGGACACCTCGACGGCCACCCGGTCACCGACGAGCCGCACGACGCGCGATGCCGGGTCGGCGAGCAGGCGGGGCAGGAGCTGGGGGTCGGTGCGCAGCTCACCGCGTCGGTCGAGGACCGACCGGCTCAGCGAGAGGTCGCGCAGGATCGCGTCGGCACGGGGCACGCGTCCCAGCGTAGGCGGGGCCCACGGCATACCGTGGGCCCGTGGACCGCAGCCCCGCCTTCCTCGCCGCGCTCGCGAGCTCGGCGGTCCCCGGGCTCGACCCGGTGAGCGTCGAGGCCCTGCCGAGCACCCCGGACCAGTCCTTCGACGTCGCCTTCGTCCGGGATGCCGAGCACCGCACCTGGGTGGTGCGGGCGCCCCGCACCGACGTCGCGGGCGCCGAGATGGACCGGACGGTCTCGCTGCTCGCGCTGCTCGGACGTCGCCTGCCCTTCGCCGTGCCGGCGCCACGGGGCTTCGTGGCGCTCGCCGAGGGCGGCCGCGCCGCCGTCTACCCGTACCTGCCCGGCCAGAACCTCGACTTCGCCGAGCTGCCCCCGGGGCCCGGCGTCGCCGCCGAGCTGGGGCGCGCGATCGCCGCGTTGCACAACACCGACCCGGCGGTCTTCGAGGAGGCCGGGCTGCCGAGCTACGACGCCGACGCCTACCGCACCCGCCGCCTCGCCGACCTCGACCTGGCGGCCGAGACGGGCCGGGTGCCGACCTCGCTGCTCACCCGGTGGGAGACCGCGCTCGAGGACGTCAGCCTGTGGCGCTTCGCGCCCACGCCGACGCACGGCGACCTCACCGGCGACCAGGTGCTGGCCGTGTTCACGGACGACTCCGACGCCTCGACCGGCCGCATCCGGGGGTTGACCGGGTGGGAGGACGCCAAGGTGGCGGACCCGGCCGACGACTTCGCGGCGCTCGTCGCCGACGCCCCGCCCCGCGCGCTGGAGACCGTGCTCGAGGCCTACGCCCACACCCGGTTCGAGAGGCCCGACCCCAACCTCGTCGTGCGGGCGCGGCTCGTGGCGGAGCTCCGCCTGCTCGCGGATCTCATGGCCGCCCTCGGACGCCGGGATCCCGGCGCCGTCGAGGTGCTGACGACGCAGCTACGCCGGCTCGACGACGCGGTGCACCCGGGAGAGGAGCCCGACGACTACCGACGCACGTCGTTGGCGCCGGTCGGCATCCGCCCCCGCACGGCCGCGCCCCCGGCGCTCGTCGTCGACGACGAGGACGAGGAGGAGCTGCCCGAGGTCGTCGCCGAGGACCGCGAGGAGGAGGCAGCGGCCGAGGACCACGACCAGGTCGACCCTGCCGAGGCCGACGACCCGGCGGACCCTGCCGGGGAGGACGACACGCCGGACCGTGTCGAGGACGACGGCACGGCGGTCGTGCGGGCCCAGCGCGACCCGGTGGTCGTCGTGCGCGAGGTGCCGGCCTGGCTCGAGCTCGAGCACGCCGAGGACCCGGACGACGACCCTGCACCGCAGGCCCCGGCTTCACCGCGGACGCGCAGCGCCCAGCACCCGACTGACCTCGGCGGCGTCGGGTAGCTCCGGCCAGACCGTCTCGCCGGTCGCCGCGTGGAAGAAGGCCCCGCGCACCCGGTGCTCGGGGACGCCGCGGACCCGGGCCCACGCCAGCCGGTAGGCCGCGAGCTGGAGGGCTCGCGCCGCGGCCTGCGGGCCGGACGGCGGCGTGCCGGTCTTCCAGTCGACGACCACCCAGCCCGGCTGCCCGTCGTCGGCGACCTCCTCGAAGACGGCGTCGATCCGCCCGCGCACCGCGATGCCGTCGATGACCGTCTCGACGCTGCTCTCGACCTCGACCGGGCTCCGGTCTGCCCACTCGCTCGCGAGGAAGGCCGCCCGCAGGGTCGTGAGGTCGGTGTCGGTGGCGTCGTCGTCGGCGGACCCGGGCAGCTCGTCGACGTCGACGAACGCCGCGCGGGAGTAGTGCTCCTCGACCCACGCGTGGAAGGCGGTCCCACGCCGCGTCGCCGGCGTCGGCGGTGCCGGCATGGGGCGGCGCAGGTCGAGCGTGAAGCGCTCGGCGTCGTCGGCGAGCGCCACGAGGGCCGAGGTCGACAGGTGCGGCGGCAGCACGACGTCGACGTCGGCCCCCGAGCGGCGGCGCGCCCGCTCGCGCAGGAGCATCCGCAGCTCGGAGTCCCACGCCGAGGGCACCGGCGCCCCGCCCGCGGCCGGGTCGGCCATCGACGCCGTCACCTCGCGGGCCGGGCCGAGCAGCCGCTGTCGCCGCTCGACGTGGTCGGTGGTGGGCCACGAGATGCTCACCGCCTCGGCGGTGCGGGGGTTCTGCGGGCGCGGGTCGTCGACGGGTGGCAGGTCGACCCAGGGCCCGGGGGCGACCGTGAGGCCGCTGCCGCGCACCTCCTCGAGGAACCGGGAGGTGATCCGTGGCGTCGAGGCGCTGCCCCAGACGTGGGCCGTGAGGAGCAGGTCGCGACGGGCCCGGGTGAGGGCCACGTACGCCAGCCGGCGCTCCTCGGCGATGCCGTGCGAGGCCACGGCCGCGGTGAAGCGGGAGAACGCGGCGTCGAGGGAGTCCCAGTCGTGCGGGTCGCCCCACCCGAACCGGGGCAGGCCGGCCTCGTCCCCGCGCAGGTCGTACGGCAGGGTCGCGAGACCGGCGAGCCACCCCTTGTCGGTGGGGTCGGTGTGCCCCCACGTGCCGTCGACGAGCTTGCCCTGGTTGCCGGAGTGCGCGGGGAAGGACGACTCCACCAGACCGGGCACCGCGACGACGTCCCATTCCAGCCCCTTTGCCGCATGCACCGTCATGACCTGCACGGCATCCGGCCGTGACTCGACCCAGCCGAGGTCGAGACCCCGCTCCTCGGCGACGGCGGCTTCCAACCAGGCGAGGAAACCTCCGAGCGTCGCCCGCTCGGCGCTGGCGGCGAACGTCGAGGCGACGTCGGCGAAGGCGTCGAGGTGTGCCCGCGCCGCACCCGGGGTGTACTCGGGGCGCGAGAGGACCTCGAGGTCGAGGCCGAGGGCGACCTCCGCCTCGGTCGTGAGCTCGGGGAGCCCGAGCCCGATGAGCGAGCGCAGCCGCCGCACGGCGTCGGCCGAGCCCGTGCAGCCGGGAGCGGCGCGACGGCGCCGATCCGCTGGCCCTCCTCCCCGACCCACGCAGCCGACGGCAGGTCGTCGAGGGCCTCGACGAGGCTGGCCTCCTCGCTGCTGTCCGGGGAGAGGTCGGCGCGGCGGTCACCCTCGGCGCGAGCGGTGCGCTGCCGCTGCCGGGCCCAGGCGCCGAGGCCGTCGAGGTCCGCGGCGCCGAGGCGGCACGAGGGCCCCGTGAGCAGCCGCATCAGCCGGTCGCCGCGCGTGGGGTCCTGGACGACGTGGAGGAGCGCGACGAGGTCGGCGACCTCCGGGGTGTGCAGCAGCCCCCCCAGGCCGACGACCTCGTAGGCCAGACCGGCCCGGTCCAGGGCCTCGACGACCGGGTCGAACTGCGAACGCTTGCGGCACAGGACCGCCGCGGTACGCCGCCCCGGACGGCGCAACCGCTCGCCGAGCCAGCCGACGACGTGCTCCGCCTCGTCCTCGAGGGTGCTGAGGCGGGCGACCGCGACGTGGCCGGGCCCGGCGTCGGGCCGGGCGGCGAGCGACCTCACCTCGACCCGCGTCGTGGCGGCGAGGGGCGCAGCGACGACGTTGGCGGCATCCAGCACGACCCGGTCGTTGCGCCAGCTCGTCGACAGGTGCAGGACCGTGGCGGGCTCCGGGTCGGCGAAGTCGGAGCGGAACCGGTCGAGGGTCGTGGACGACGCCCCGCGCCAGCCGTAGATCGACTGGTGGGGGTCACCGACCGCCGTGACGGGGACCGGGTCGCCGTCGGCGACGAACAGCGCCCGCAGCAGCTGGAGCTGCGCCTCGGAGGTGTCCTGGAACTCGTCCAGGAGGACGGCACGGAAGCGGCTGCGCTCTGCCCTGCCCACCTCCGACACCGACAGTGCGAGCCGAGCGGCCAGCGCCATCTGGTCGGCGAAGTCCATGGCGTCGCGCGACCGCTTGAGCTCGGTGTACCGCTCGAGCAGCGGCACGATCGCCCGCCGCTCGCGCAGCACGGTCAGCGCGCCACGAACCGCGGCCGGGTACGCCTTCCTGCGCGAGGTTTCGCCCCTCGCGACGAGCTCCAGCGTGGCGACGACCTCCGTCGAGGTGCTCCCCCAGCTCGCCGGCTCCCACGAGGTGCTCGGCCATCTCGCCGGCGAGGTCCACGACCGCGGTGGTCACGGTGGACTCGGCCTTCTCGACCCCCTCCATCGGCCCGTCCCAGGACGCGACGGCCTCGTGCGCCACCTGCCAGGCGGCGGCCTCGGTGAGCAGCCGGCTCTCGGCCTCGATGCCCAGCCGCGCCCCGTGCTCACGGACGATCCGGCCCGCGTACGCGTGGTACGTGGAGACCGTGGGGACGTCGTCGAGGACCGCGGCGCCGTCGTCCGAGGACGGCGCCCACAGGCCGGCATCCCGCAGGGCACCGAGCCGGGCGACGACCCGCTCCGAGAGCTCACCGGCGGCCTTTCGGGTGAAGGTGAGGCCGAGCACCTCGTCGGGTCGAACGAGGTCGTTGGCGACGAGCCAGACGACTCGTGCGGCCATCGTCTCGGTCTTGCCCGACCCGGCCCCGGCGACGACGAGCAGCGGGCGCAGCGGGGCCTCGATGACGGCCACCTGCTCGGGCGTCGGAACGGAGGACCGACCCAGCGCCCGGGCCAGGTCGACCGCGCCCCACCGCACCCCGGTCAGTGCCGTCACAGGACCCGCCCCTCGGACTGCGCGGGACAGGACTCCTTGAGCTGGCACGGCCCGCAGTGCGACCCGGGCGTGGCGGCGAAGACGGCACCAGACATCGCGCCGGCGGTCCGGTCGAGCAGGGCCCTGGCCCACCCGGGCTCCTCGTCGTCGTCGAGCGGCACCTGCGCCTGGACCGTCGTCGCGACGTTGGCCGCCTTCCCCAGCTGGAGCAGGGCGGCGCCCCCGGACCCGGTGCCGTGCTCGGCGAAGGCGCCCTCGGCGACGGCGAGCTGGTAGGCGCCGAGCTGGCCGTGCCGACGCACCTCGTCCCTCGTGGGCTTGGACGACCCGGTCTTGAGGTCGACGACGCGCACCCGGCCGGAGGGGTCGACCTCCACCCGGTCGACGGTCCCTGACACCACCGCCCGTCCGAGGGCGAGGCGCAGCTTCTGCTCGGAGGCGGCCCGCCGCCATCCCTCGGCGGTCGTCTCGTCGACGTACCGGGCCAGGCGGTCGGTCATCCGCGTCGCCTCGGCGAGCCGGCGGCGCGACAGCCAGCCGGGCGGCAACCCGAGGCGGCCCCACCGCCGTTCGACCTCGGCGGCGTAGGCGGCCGCCGTGGTGTCACCGAGGTCGTGGGCGATCTCGTGCACGAGGACGCCGACGTCCTGGGCCCCCATCGACGGCCCCTCACCCCCGCTCGCCCGAAGCACCCACTGCAGGCCGCACCGCCAGAAGCCGTCGATCGCCGACGGCGAGACCCTCACGGGGTCCTCCGGGCCGCGGCGCGGCCGGTCGTCGGTGAGGTCGCGCAGCGCCCACCACTGCGCGGGGTCGGCGCCGGGCACCCCCTCGCGGGCGAGCCGGGCGAGCGTGGTGACCGCCGTACCGCGCACCCCGGGGTCGTCGGACACCAGCGAGCGCCGCAGGTCGGCGACGAGGCCGCCGAGTGTCATCGGCCGCGGGACGTCGGTGAACGGCCGGGCGTGCGGCAGCGGGTCGACGACGTCGAGGAACGGCGAGGGCTGCTCGTCCTCGCTGCGCACCGCCGTGACGACGAGCCGCTCCCTGGCCCGGGTCACCGCGACGTGGAACAGCCGGGTCTCGTCGTGCCGCACCTGCGCACGCGCCGCGCGCGAGTCGCCGCCCCGGCCGGTCACCGCGTCGACGAGGTCGGCGGAGCCGAGCAGCGAGCCGCGCAGCCGCAGGTCGGGCCACACGCCCTCCTGCACCCCCGCGACGACGACGAGGTCCCACTCGAGCCCGGCGGAGGCGGCGGGCGTCACGAGGGCGACCGACTCGCCCGCGGGCGCCCGCGGGACCAGCGTGTCGCCCGCGACCTCCTGGCCGAGGACGGAGTCGACGAAGTCGGCCGCCGAGGCTCCCGGCAGCCGGTCGACGAAGCGGGCGGCGGCGTCGAAGAGGCCGAGCACGGCATCGAGGTCGCGGTCGGCGCGGCCACCCGCCGGACCACCGGCGAGCGCGGTGTCGCGCCACGGACCCGCGAGGCCGCTCGCGCTCCACATCCGCCACAGCACCTCCTCGACCCCCTCCCCGTCGCGCAGGGCGCCGAGGGCCGCGGCGAGGACCCGGTTCACCCGCCGCGCCGGCGCCGCCTCGGGCCCGAGCCGGCCGAGGGGGAAGGGCTCGAGCACCGCCTCGGCGAGGAGCACGTCGCTGGGCCGGCCCCCGCCCTCGTCGAGCTCGAGGCGCCGCAACGACCGACGCAGGCGGCGCAGCAGCACGGCATCCGCACCGCCGACCGGGGACCCGAGGACGTCGACGACGTCGGCGGGGTCGAGGCGCTCTGCCCCGCCCACCACCTCGAGGGCGCACCGCAGCAGCGTGAGGAAGGGCCGCACGGCCGGCTCGTCACGCACGGGCAGGTCGGCCGTCGCGCTGTCGACGGGCACGCCGGCACTGCGCAGCACGCGGCGCAGCGTCGCGGTGCGGCTGCCCCCGCGCACGACGACGGCCATGCGCGACCACGGCATCCCGTCGAGCAGGTGCGCGGTCCGCAGGCGGCCGGCCACGTAGCTCGCCTCCTGGGCGGCGGTGCGCAGGAGGTGCACCTCGACCTGCCCCGCGTGGTCGGGAGGGACGAGGTCGCGGTGCGCCGCCCCACCCACGACCCCGACGTGCCCGACGACGCGCGCGGCGGCCCCCAGGACCGCGGTGCCGCACCGGTGCGAGGTGGTGAGCCGCAGCGTCGGGGCGTCGGGCCAGGCCGTGACGAAGAGCCGCGGGTCGGCACCGCGGAAGGTCTGCGTCGCGGAGTCCGGGTCGCCGAGGAGGACGAGGTCGACGTTCCCCGACCCCACGACGACCTGCAGCAGGCGCAGCGCCGCCGGCGTGAGCTCCTGCGCGTCGTCGACGACGACGAGGCCGAGGGTGGCCCGCAGTCGGTCGAGGGCCGCCGGGTCGGCCTCGAGGGAGTCGGCAGCGGCGCCGAGGATCCACGCCGGGTCGAACGCCCCGGGCGCCGAGAGGGCCGTGACCTCGTCGTACTCGCGCAGCACGCTCGGCGGCGGCGACCCACTCGGGCCGGCCCTGGTGGCGGCCGCGAGCGGCGAGGTCGTCGGGGTCGAGCCCCAGCTCGACGGCCCGCATCAGCAGGTCGCGGAGCTCGCCACGGAAGGTTCGGGTCGGCAGCGCGAGGTGCAGGTCGGCCGGCCAGTCGGGGGCGGCAGTGGCCCCCGCGGCGTGCCCCGCGAGGAGCTCGCCGAGGACGACGTCCTGCTCCGGCCCGCTCAACAGACGCGGCGCGGGGTCACCGGCGAGCGCCGCCGCCTCGCGCAGCACCCCGAAGCCGAGCGACTGGTGGGTGCGCGCCAGCGGGGTGGTCGTCGTGCCGCCCAGCCGGCTCGTCACCGCGTCGCGCAGGCGGGCCGCGGCCAGCCGGGTCGGCGCGAGCAGGAGGCAGCGGTCGGCCGCCGCCTCACCGCGTGCCACCCGCTCGGCCACGAGCTCGACGGCCACCGTCGACGTGCCCGTTCCCGGCGCACCGAGCACCCGGAGCACCGGCCCCCGGAAGCTCCGCGACGGCCCGCTGGCCCGGGTCGAGCACAGGCGTGGGACGGGCGACGGGGTCGGGCCGACGGAGGACGAGCACCCCGGGATTCCACCACGCGGCCCCGACATCGGCGACCGGCCACCCCGCCCGTACCGAGATCGACCAATAGGTCGAAGGTACACCCGACGCCGGCCCGGACAAGATCGACCAATTGGTCAGCAGGTACACCCGACGGCCTGGCTGTACCCGATCGACCAATTGGTCGATCTCGGTACAGCCACGGCTCGTACCCCGAGTGACCTATTGGGCGATGTGGGTACGTGGATCAGTAGGTCGGGAGGTGCGGCTCGACCTCGGCGACCCAGGCGAGGACGCCGCCCTCGACGTTCACGGCGTCGATCCCCCGGGCCCGCAGGAGGTCCACCGCCTCGCCCGAGCGCACGCCGGTCCGGCAGTAGACGTACACCCGGGCACCGGGAGCCAGCCCGGGCGGCTCGGCGCCGGCGCGCACCTCCGCCACCGGCAGCCACACGTCGCCGGGCAGCGTGACGATGGCGCGCTCGCCCTCCTCGCGGACGTCGAGGAGCAGCCCCCGTCGCCCGTCGAGGGCTCCGCCGGCGAGCAGCGCGCTCAGCTCGCCGACCCCGACGGTGGGCCGGTCCTCGTCGCCGGCGGCCTCGGCCGGGATGCCGGTCGCCCACCCGAGCGGGCGGGTCGCGTCCGCGCCCGAGCCGCACACCCGGCATCCGGGATCGGCGCGTACCGGCAGGGTGTCCCACGACTGGCGGAGCGCGTCGTGCACGAGGAGCCGGCCGACGAGGGGGTCGCCGAGCCCGGTGACGAGCTTGACCGCCTCGGTCGCCATCACCGACCCGATGCTGGCGCACACCGCGCCGAGGACGCCGCCGACCGCGCAGGAGGGCACGGCATCCGGCGGCGGCTGGTCCGGGAAGACGCAGGCGTAGCAGGGACCCTCGCCCGCCCACCACACCGAGACCTGCCCGTCGAACCGGTAGACCGACCCCCAGACGTGCGGCACGCCGAGCCGGGCGCAGGCATCGCCGACGAGGTAGCGGGTCGGGAAGTTGTCGGCGCCGTCGATCACGAGGTCGTAGTCGGCGACGACGTCCAGGGCGTTGGTCGCGTCGAGGCGCTCGCGGTGCTCGACGACGCGCGTCGACGGGCTGATGCCGTGCACGGCGTCGGCGGCCGACGCGGTCTTCGCCCGCCCGACGTCGGCGACGCCGTGGACCACCTGGCGCTGGAGGTTCGTCTCGTCGACGACGTCGTCGTCGACGACGCCGATGGTGCCCACCCCGGCGGCCGCGAGGTACAGGAGCGCGGGCGACCCGAGGCCACCGGCCCCGACGACGAGCACCCGCGCCGCGCGCAGCCGGCGCTGGCCGTCCTCCCCCAGCCCGGGGAGGAGCAGGTGGCGCGCGTACCGCGTGCGGTCCCGCGCCGACAGCTCGGGCGCTGGTGGCACCAGGGGGGGTCGTGCCATGCCGCGACCCTAACAACCGGGTCGCGGGCCTTCCCCGGCCACCGACCTACTCGTCCGTAGGATGCTGCCTGACCCCGGCAGAAGGACAGGCATGACGAGCACCCACACCACCCCTCGCGGCCAGCGCATGCCGCGCAGCGAGCGCCGGGCGCAGCTGCTCGACGCCGCGCAGGCGGTCTTCGTCCAGTCCGGGTACCACGCCGCGGCCATGGACGAGATCGCCGACCGTGCGGGGGTCTCGAAGCCGGTGCTCTACCAGCACTTCCCGGGCAAGCTCGACCTCTACCTCGCGCTGCTCGACAAGCACTGCGACACGCTCGAGTCGCTGGTGCGGGCGGCGCTGGAGGTGGGCGGTGACAACGAGGTGCGCGTCGACCGGACCGTGGCGGCCTACTTCGAGTTCGTCACGAGCGAGGGCGCCGCCTTCCGGATGGTCTTCGAGTCGGACCTCACGAGCGTGCCGCAGGTGCGCTCGCGCCTGGACACGCTGGAGATGAACTGCGCCGAGGCCATCGCCGAGGTCATCGCCGAGGACACCGGCGTCGACGACGAGCGGGCGCTCCTGCTCGGTTCGGCGCTCGCCGGCATGGCGCAGGTGGCGGCCCGGCACTGGCTCGCCCAGGATGGCGACGTGCCGGAGCCCGAGGCCGCGGCGATGATCAGCACGCTGGCCTGGCGCGGCCTGGGGTCGTTCCCGAAGGTCGGTTCCTGACCGCACGCCGCCCGCCGCGTGTTCGCTCGTGGCGGATGCCGGAATGCCGCCCGTCGAGGGCGGGTTAGCCTGAGCCGAGCGCGTGCGGGCCGGCCCGTACGCCCCTGACGAAAGGTGTGCACCCGTGGAGGTCACCATCGGCGTCCAGAACGTCGCCCGCGAGCTGACGGTCGAGACCGACTCCGACCGCGCGGAGGTCACCGCCGCCGTCGACGCGGCCATGCGCGACGGCAGCGTGCTCCGCCTGACGGACAGCCGCGGCCGGGCCGTCTTCGTCCCCGGCGCGGCGATCGGCTGGGTCCAGATCGGCGACGCCGAGAAGGGTCGCTTCGGCTTCACCGGCTGACCTCAGGACCTCCTCAGATGTCGTGCGCACTCCGGCCACCGGACGGTCGCGCTGCACTAGATTCGAGCGGGCCCTTCCTGGGTACCTCACGAGATGGTTCCCCATCCCGTGGAACGTGGAAATCGTGGGTCGTCTGACCCCGAGAGGAGTGAACACCCATGCTGTCCACCATCATCGTGACCGTGATCCTCGGTGCGATCATCGGCGCCCTGGCACGGCTCGTGCTTCCGGGCAAGCAGAACATCTCGACGTTGGTCACCGTGATCCTCGGCATCCTCGGCGCCCTCATCGGCAGCTGGCTGTGGACCGGTGTCTTCAACAAGGGCGACACCTCCGGCATCGACTGGATCGCCCTGATCATGGGCGTCATCGTCGCCGCCGTGCTCATCGTCATCTACGAGCGCGTCATCGCGGGTCGTTCCACCACCCGCGTCTGAGCCTCGCTCGAGCAGCGAACGGCCCCCGTCCACCGGACGGGGGCCGTTCGCTGTTCGCTGGACGCGGCCCGGCGGCCCGCGTCCCGACCGGCTGCTCAGGCCGCCAATCCCAGGAGGGCCATCCGTCGCTGGTGGTTCTCGGTGAGCCGGGTGAACATCTGCCCCACCTCGGCGAGGTCGACCCCGCCGCCCACGAGGAGCGCCGACATCGCGTCGCGCTCCACGGCGACCGCCTGGGCCTGCGAGAGCGCCTCCCCGAGCAGCCGCCGCCCCCAGAGGGCCAGCCGACCCGCCGCCGTGCGGTCGGTCTTCAGGGCGTCGCGCACCACGGTGACGACGAAGTCCGACTCGCCCGCGTCGTCGAGCGCGCGGGCCATGACCTCGCGGGTGTCGTCGTCGACGAACGCGCTCATCTCGCGGTAGAAGTCCTTGGCGATCCCGTCGCCGACGAAGGCCTTGACCAGCCCCTCGAGCCAGCCCTTGGGCTTCGTGCGCTCGTGGTACGCCGCGAACGGCACGACGAACGGCGACATCGCCACCTCGGGGTCGATCCCGTGGCCACGCATGTGCTCGACGAGCTGGGAGTACTGGACGTACTCGGTGTTCGCCAGGCCCGCCATGGCGGACTTCAGGGACAGCGTCGGGGCGAGGTCGGAGTCGACCGCGGCCCGGACGAACGCCGTCAGCTCACCGTAGGCGAGGACGCCCAGGAGGTCGACGACGGCCGCGCGGTAGGTCGGGTCCTCGGTCGAGCTGCGCTCCATGGCTTCGGAGCCTAACGGTAGAGTGACGGGTGTCCACGGTGCCCGGTCGGCACGAAGACTGTTCCTTGACGTGGTGAGCGCCCGGTGTCCCGAGGCGGCACGTCCCCCGAAGACCTCCGATCGGCCCGCAGCCCTGTGCCGGCGCAGCCGCGCCCGCCGACCGGAAGAGATCGCATGACCGACGTCACCGACACCCCGACACCCCCACGGCCGACGACGCCGCCCCCGCCACCGCGCCGCCGGCCCCGTCGTTCTCCGACTACCCGATCCACGCCGACATCGTCGACGCCCTGGCCGAGCACGACATCACCAGCCCGTTCCCGATCCAGGCGATGACCCTGCCCGTCGCCCTCTCCGGGCACGACATCATCGGGCAGGCCAAGACGGGAACCGGCAAGACGCTGGGCTTCGGCATCCCGATCCTCAACCGCGTCGTGTCGCCCCGCGACGAGGCGTTCTCCTCGATGCCGGCTGCCGGCAAGCCGCAGGCGCTGGCCGTCGCACCCACCCGCGAGCTCGCCGTGCAGGTGGCCGGCGACCTCGAGCGGGCCGGGAGGAAGCGCGGCATCCGGGTGCTCACCGTCTACGGTGGCCGCGCCTACGAGCCGCAGATCGAGGCACTGCAGCGTGGTGTCGAGGTCGTCGTCGGCACCCCGGGACGCCTCATCGACCTCGCCAAGCAGGGCCACCTCGACCTGGGCCACGCCCGCATCGTCGTCCTCGACGAGGCCGACGAGATGCTGGACCTCGGCTTCCTCCCGGACGTCGAGAAGCTGCTGTCCCTGACTCCCGCAGCCCGCCAGACGATGCTGTTCTCGGCGACGATGCCCGGCGCCGTCGTCGCGCTGGCTCGGCGCTACATGAGCCAGCCCACCCACATCCGGGCGATGGGCGACGACCAGGAGAACGCGCACACCGTCAAGGCGGTCGAGCAGTTCGTCTACCGGGCCCACGCCATGGACAAGGTCGAGATGCTCGCGCGCATGCTCCAGGCCCGTGAGCGAGGGCTGACGATCATCTTCAGCCGCACGAAGCGCACCGCCGCCAAGGTGGCCGACGACCTCGTGGAGCGCGGCTTCGCCGCCGCGGCGATCCACGGCGACCTCGGCCAGGGCGCCCGTGAGCAGGCACTGCGGGCCTTCCGCAACGGCAAGGTCGACATCCTCGTCGCCACCGACGTCGCCGCTCGCGGCATCGACGTCGAGCACGTCACCCACGTCATCAACTACCAGTGCCCCGAGGACGAGAAGACCTACCTGCACCGCATCGGGCGCACCGCCCGCGCGGGCAACACCGGCATCGCGGTGACCTTCGTGGACTGGGACGACCTGCACCGCTGGGCCATGATCAACAAGGTGCTCGACCTCGGGATGCCCGAGCCGCAGGAGACCTACTCCTCCTCGCCGCACCTCTACACCGACCTCGACATCCCCGAGGGCAGCAAGGGCCGGCTCCCGCGGGGCCAGCGGACCCGTGAGGGCCTCGACGCCGAGGTGCTCGAGGACCTCGGCGAGACCGGCAAGGGCGCCGGCCGCCGCGCGCCCGCATCCGGGTCCGGCCCGCGCGGCCGCTCGAGGACTCGCGCGGCACCAGTGGTCGCAGCGGCGCGGGGCGAGGTGGGTCCTCGTCCGGGGAGTCCGCACCGGCCGAGGGCGAGGCGGCCCGGCCGCGTCGCAACCGCAGCCGGCGCCGGACGCGTGGCGGCCAGCAGACCTCGGGCGACGCGTCGAGCTGACGGCCGCGGCGGTCGGCTCGGCGGCCGGGGAACCGGGTGGGCGGACCTCAGTCCGGCGGGGCTGATGGTCGCCGTGTCGATGACCGCGCGGTAGCGCACGTCCCCGTCGACGACCCGGTCCCAGACGGCATCGGTGTCGGAGGCGTCGACCACCTCGACGGTCGCCGCGATCCCGTGCTCGGCGCAGAAGTCGAGCATCTCCTGGGTCTCGGCGATGCCCCCGATCTGCGAGCCGGCGACGGCCTTGTTGCCACCGATGAGCGAGCCGGGCGGGATGGAGTACGGCGCGGGCGGGAGGCCGACGTTGACGACGACACCCGTGGGCTTGAGCAGGCGCACGTAGTCGGCGATCGGGATGTCGGCGCTGACGGTGTTGAGGACGATGTCGAAGGTGCCGCGCGCCGCCTTCATCGCCGCCGCGTCCGTTGAGGCGAGGTGGCGTCGTCGCCCCGAGCGCGACGGCATCCTCGGCCTTGGCCGTGGAGCGCGAGATGGTGGTGACGGTGGCGCCCATGGCGGCAGCGATCTTGACCCCCATGTGGCCCAGCCCTCCGACGCCGACGACGGCGACCGAGCGGCCGGTGCCGGCTCCCCACCGGCGCAGCGGCGAGTACGTCGTGATGCCGGCGCACAGCAGCGGCGCGGCGACGTCGAGCTCCATCGCGTCGGGGATGCGCAGCACGAAGCGCTCGCTGACGACGACCTGCTGGGAGTAGCCGCCCATCGTCCACTCGCCGTCGTAGCCCTGGGAGTTGTACGTGCCGACCGAGGGCTTCGTGCAGAACATCTCCATGCCGTCCTTGCACGGCTCGCACTCACCGCACGAGTCGACGAGGCAGCCCACGCCCACGCGGTCACCGACGGCGTGCCGGGTGACCTCGTCACCGACCTCGAGCACCGTGCCGGCGATCTCGTGGCCGACGGTCAACGGGAAGTGCGCCGGCCCCCACTCCTCACGGACCGTGTGGATGTCGGAGTGGCAGATGCCGGCGAAGGCGATGGCGATGCGGACGTCGTCCGGGCGGAGGTCGCGGCGCTCGATCGTGCCCTGCCGGAACCCGGAGGTCGCGGAGTCGGCGATGAGTGCAGGTGTCGTGGTCGGCATCCCGCAACCCTACGTCGCTCAGAGCTGGGGCAGCAGCGAGGCCGCCACCTCGCGGTAGGCCGCGGCCCCCTTGGAGCGTGCGGGCCGTCGAGAGGATCGAGCGGCCGACGGCCGGCGCCTCGGCGAAGCGCACCGTCTTCGGGATCGGCGGGCTGAGCACGGGCAGGCCGTACCGCTCGCCGACGTCGGCGAGGACCTCGCGCGAGTGGGTGCTGCGACCGTCGTAGAGCGTCGGCAGGATGCCGAGGACGCGCAGCTTCTTGTTGAGGATCCGCTTGACGTCGCGCACGGTGTCGAGCAGCTGGCCCACGCCCCGGTGGCCGAGCATCTCGCACGGCATCGGGATGACCACGCCGTGGGCCGCCGTGAGGGCGTTGAGGGTGAGGACCCCGAGGCTCGGGGAGCAGTCGAGCAGGATGACGTCGTAGTCGCGCACGCACGCCGTCGAGCGCTCCCTTGAGCACGTACTCGCGGGCCGGTCGGGAGAGGAGCACCGCCTCGGCACCGGCGAGGTCGATGGTGCTGGGCACGAGGTCGATGCCCTCGTCGCACGTGAGGACGACGTCGGCCAGGTCGGTACCGCCGACGAGCACGTCGTGGACCGAGGACTCGACCGTGTCCGGGTCGACGCCCAGGCTGAAGGTCAGGCAGGCCTGCGGGTCGAGGTCGACGAGCAGCACCCTGCGCCCCTCCTCCGCGAAGGCCGCGCCCAGCGACGCGACGGAGGTGGTCTTGGCGACGCCGCCCTTCTGGTTGGCCAGGGCGACGATCGTGGCCTTGCGCTTGGGCGCCATCGGGTGACCTTTCGGGGTCCTCGGCAGGGGGCCACGATTGTCTCACCCGCGCTCGCGGCACGGCCGCGGCGGCGTCCCCGGTGACGAGGAAGCGGCGGAAGGCCTCCGCAGACGGCAGCAACGGTCGCCCGGCGAGCCACGCGACACCGACCTCGCGCTCGGCGTCGCGGTCGGTGAGCGGCAGGAGGCGCGTGCGGGCGAACGTCGTGGGAGCCGGCAGGCCCGTCGCGGGCACGACGGCCACCCCGAGGCCCGCCGCGACGAGGCCGCGGACCGTCGGCAGGTCGTCGGCCTCGAAGGAGACCTGCGGCTCGAAGCCGGCGGCCGCGCACAGGGCCAGGGTCTGGGTGCGCATGCCCGACGGTGCCCGGCGCACGACGAAGGGCTCGCCCGCGACCTCGGCGAGGGCGACGGCATCCCGGCCGGCGAAGGGGTGCCCGACGGCGACCGCGAGCACGAGCGGTTCGACGAGGATGCGGCGCCACTCGACGCCCTGGCCGACGACGCGGTGCGCCGTCAGCTCGACGTCCGCCCGCCGGGTGGCGAGGGCCTGCGACACCCGGCCGCTCTCCCCCACGGCGGTGCGCTGGAGGACGACGCGCACCCGGGGGTGCGCCTGCCGGAAGGCGCGGACCATCTCCGGCACGAGCCAGGAGCCGAGGCTCAGCGGGAAGGCGAGGGCGGCCACCCCGCCCTCGGGGTCGACGATCTCGTCGACCGCCGCCAGTCCGTCATCCAGGTCGTTGACGAGGCTGTCGACGTGGCGCTTGAAGGCTGCCCCGGCGTGCGTCATCCGCAGCACCCGACCGGAGCGACGCAGCAGCGGGGTGCCGACTTCCTGCTCGAGCCGGGCGAGGGCCCGCGAGACCCCCGGCTGGCTCACGCCGAAGACGTCGCTCACCTCGGTCACCGTGTAGCCGTCGGCGACGAGCTGGAACCACCGCAGCGCCGTCGTGTCCATGGTATGACGATAGTGCATGCGTGACATGTGCGGATTTCATTGGACGCATGGACTCCGAGTCACAACACTGGAGCCATGACCACCTCAACCCTGTGGACCACCGTCAAGGACGAGCTCAAGGAGCGCCGCGACGCCCGTGCGGCCCTGCGCCGCCTCGAGGCCGACCTCGCCCACTACCGCACGCCCACCGAGATCGACGACCTCCTCGCGGCCGTCGACCGCGAGGACTCGACCGAGGCCGAGATGATCCGCGGCATCCTCATGAACAACCTGCGCGGCTACCACGCGCGGCGGGCCATCGGCGCCTGACCTCAGGCGCGGGCGTCGACGTCGGTCTCGGGGAGGACCCGCAGACCGACGGGACCGGGGTTCCACGCGACCTCCCAGCGGAAGCCGTCGGGGTCGGCGAAGTAGCCCGTGAACCCGCCCCAGTCGCGGGTCACCGGCCCCCACACCGGGGCCCCGGCACCGCGGGCCAGCTCGAGCACCGCCCGCACGTCGTCGGGGGTCGCGACGTTGTGCGCGAGGGTGAGCGGTGCGACGCCGTCGCCGGCGCGCACGGGCGAGCCCACCTCGGCCTCGAAGGCCGCGCGGTCCCACAGCGACAGCACGAGGTGCGGGCCGGCCGCGAACATCAGCACCTCACCGGGCACGTCGAGCTCGGGCACCCAGCGCAGCCCCTCGACGTAGAACGTGCGCGACCGGTCGAGGTCGCCGACGGCGAGGGTCACGAACGAGATGCGCTGGTCCACGCCTCCAGCCTGCCAGAGGGCGGTGACACGCGTACACCGGACGCGATCAGGCGTCGGCGCGGGTGGCCCGGCCCCCGACCGGGGCCGGTTCCTCGAGCGCCGCCCAGTCGGACTTCTCGGGGCCGGCCGCCTGGCCCTCGGCGCAATGGGCCCGCAGGTCGCACCACGCGCACAGCGGCCCGGGCCGCGGTGGGAACAGCTCGGAGCCGGCTCCCTGCTCCGCGAAGTCGAGGTCGGCCCGGCGGGCGTCGCGCGCGATCGAGCGCGCCTGCTCCACCTTCCGGGTGAGCGACTCGGGGGTGTGCTCGTGGACGGCGCGCGTGCCGCTCGGCACGTGGTGCAGCTCGACCCGCAGGGTGCGCCGGCGGAACATCTTCCAGACCGCCGCGGCGTACAGCGCGAGGGGAAGTGACGTGCGGGCGTCGTCGTCGGTCGGGGCAACGCGCGAGGTCTTGTAGTCGACGACGACGAGCTCGCCGTCGCGGTCGTCGAGCCGGTCGACCCGGCCGGTGACCCTGAGGTCGCCGCTGACGAACGCGACCGTGCGCTCGATGCCGGCCGGCTGGGATGCCGGGTCGACACCACCCAGGTACTCGCCCACCGCCCCGCGCATCCGCTCCCGCCACTGCCGCGACTGCTCGGCGTCACGGAACCCGACGTCGATCCAGGAGCGGTCGACGAGCCCGGCCCCGGCGTCAGGTGTGCGCTCGGGCAGGTCCCACCAGTCGCGCAGCGCGTTGTGCACCGCGTTCCCGAGCGAGGTGTGCGCCCGCTGGCGCCGCCTCTCGGGTGAGGGCCGGTCGAGGTACTGGAGCCGGTAGCGGCGGGGGCAGTCGAGGAACGCCAGGAGCTTGCTCGGGCTCGCGGCGTAGAGCGGTTCGGGCATGCCGGGCAGCTCCCCCTGGGCCGGCTGCACGCTCACGCGGCCGACGGTACCGGTTGGCCAGGACACCGACCGGGAGCCGACCCGCGGCGCCACGCGGCCCCGTCGGATCCCGCCCGCTGCGACGTCGTCCGCAGGAGGTGCGACCTGACACACTGTGCGGCGATGGCCATCAGCGCGTTCGACCTCTTCTCCGTGGGCATCGGCCCGTCCAGCTCGCACACCGTGGGTCCGATGCGGGCGGCGCACACCTTCGCCGAGGGCCTGCGAGCCGACGGCCTGCTCGACCGCGTCGCCCGAGTCCGCGCCGAGCTGTTCGGGTCGCTCGGCGCCACCGGTCACGGCCACGGCTCGGTCAAGGCCGTCGTCATCGGCCTCGAGGGCGAGGCCCCGGAGACCACCGACCCCCGCCTCGCGGACCCCCGCCTGGCCGAGGTCCGCGCCGCCGGTCGCCTGCGCCTCGGTGGGACGCACGAGATCCGCTGCGACGTCGACGACGACGTCGTCCTGCACCGCCGCACCAGCCTGCCCTTCCACGCCAACGGGATGCGGTTCACGGCGTTCGCCTCGGCCGAGCCCACCGAGGACGAGGAACCCCTGCGCCGCCGCGAGTACTACTCCGTCGGCGGGGGCTTCGTGCTCGACCAGGACGAGGTGGGGCGCGACAGCATCGTCCCTGACCACACCGACGTGCCGTACCCCTTCACGACCGGCGAGCAGCTGCTCGCCCGGTGCGCCGAGTCCGGGCTGCCGGTCAGCGGCGTCATGCTCGCGAACGAGCAGGCCTGGCGCACCGAGGAGGAGGTCCGGTCGGGGCTCCTCGAGCTCTGGCGGGTCATGCAGGAGTGCGTCGACAACGGATGCCGGTCCGAGGGCGTGCTGCCGGGCGGCCTCAAGGTGCCCCGCCGCGCGCCCCGCCTCGCGCGGCAGCTGCGCACCGAGCACGCCGGTGACCCCCTGGCCGCGATGGACTGGGTGACCCTCTACGCCCTCGCCGTCAACGAGGAGAACGCCTCGGGCGGCCGCATCGTCACCGCCCCCACGAACGGCGCCGCGGGCATCATCCCGGCGGTGCTGCACTACTACACCCGGTTCGTGCCGGGTGCCGACGACGACGGTGTCGTCCGGTTCCTCCTCACCGCGGCGGCGATCGGCAGCCTCTACAAGGAGAACGCCTCGATCTCCGGGGCGGAGGTCGGGTGCCAGGGCGAGGTCGGCTCCGCGTGCTCGATGGCCGCCGGTGCCCTCGCCGAGGTGCTCGGAGGCACGCCCGACCAGGTCGAGAACGCGGCCGAGATCGGCATCGAGCACAACCTCGGCCTGACCTGCGACCCGGTCGGCGGCCTCGTGCAGATCCCCTGCATCGAGCGCAACGCCGTCGGCGCGGTCAAGGCCATCACGGCGGCGCGGCTCTCGCTGCGCGGCGACGGCAAGCAGGTCGTCTCGCTCGACAAGGCGATCAAGACGATGCGCGACACCGGTCGGGACATGAAGGTCAAGTACAAGGAGACCTCGCGCGGCGGGCTCGCCGTCAACGTCATCGAGTGCTGACCGCTTCTCCCCGAGGGCTGGGGGCGCCGGCCCGGGCCCCACGCTCACCCGGCCTCGGCCGACGGCGAGGCCGTCGGCAGGTGCTCCGGAAAGGCGCGGACCGCCGCCGGTGTCGCGAGGAAGGACCCGAGGAGGGTCACCCCGCCCTCCCGGCACGCCTCGGCGGCGACCCGGTGCCAGCTGCCGGTCGGCCTCGGTGAGCAGGACCGACCCGGCGCGCCCCCGCACGACGATCAGCCCACCGGCATCCTCGGCCATCTTCCCCGCGAGCTGGACGAGGAAGGGGCGGAACTCCTCCGGGTCCACCGTGTCGTCGACGTCGTGGACGACGCAGGGCTGGCCCATCGTGCGCTCGCGGGTCGTGAGGACGAGCCCCACGCAGCCACCCAGCCGGTCGCCGTGCCCGACGACGAGGTCCGCCACGTCGGCGGCCAGGCCCGGGGTGTCGAGAGGGAGGTCGGACCAGTTGTCGGGGAGGGCGTCGAGGCTCATGGGGCCAGCCTGCCGAGAGGCTCCCAGGAGGCCGCGGAGTTCTCCACAGGGTCGGGTGGCGACGGGTCCGGTCTCGGAGTCGGGAGTCGCCTGGGCGCGGACCCGCCCGTCACGCGGATGCCGTGGCACGGCATCCGCGACCTAGCGTTGCCCCATGTCCGTCGACGACGCCCACACCCGGCCCCCCGGCACCACTGACGCCACGGTGGAGGCCGTCGGGAAGGTCTCCGAGGCCTTCGAGGTCCTCGAGGATGCCCGCGGCCAGCTCTTCGGCTTCCACCGCAAGATCGGCATGGCCGACCTCGCGCTCGGCGAGGCCGTCGAGCTGTTGCGCGCAGCCGGCCACGACGACGCTCGCCGACCGCGTCGAGACCGACCTCGTCGGCCGCAACATCCTCGCGGGGCGGTGGACCTTCCAGATCGTCGAGGAGTTCGAGGACGGCTACTACGCGGCCTTCCGCGACCACGAACGACGGGTGCGCGAGGAGCTCATGGGTGGGCGACGGCACGTCTACGAGGCGGAGATGAAGCAGGACCGGCGCACGCCGGGGCGGCCGGGCCACGCGGCGACGCCGGAGGACAGCGCCTCGTCCTGAGCCGGTTTGCCCTGCCGCGGCGCGGGGTAGAGGGAGCGGTGGCGCGCTCCGGCGTCGATGCCTCACGCCTGTCAGGAGAACACCATGGACACGAGCACCATCATCTGGATCGTCGTGGCGGTCGTCGTCATCGGCGCCATCATCGCCTTCCTCGTCTCGCGCTCCGGCACCCGTCGGGAGGAGGCGTCGCGCGCCAAGGCCGCCGAGATCCGCGAGAAGGCGCAGGAGCACGACCGCCGGCTGCGCGAGAGCGAGGCGAGCGCCGCGGAGGCCAACGCCCGTTCCGAGATGGCGCGGGTCGAGGCGCAGAAGCGTGAGCTCGAGGCCGAGCGCCTCGCCACCGAGGCCGCGAACCGGTCGGAGGGTGCGTCCGCCGTCCGCCGCGAGCGTGACGAGCAGCTCCGCCTGGCCGACCTGCGGGACCCCGACGTCATGACCGACAAGGACGGCTACCGCGTCGACGAGCAGGGCAACCGCCTCGACCAGGCGGGCGGCCGTCTCGACGACGGTGGCCTGCGCAGCTCCGACGGGACCGGGTTCGACGCACGCCACGAGACCTCGGCCGACCGGCGCGACGACGTCGACGCCCTCCGGGACGACCGCACCGACGTGCGTCCGGACACCTCCGACCGTCCCCTCGACCGCACGGACGAGGACCGCCGCACCGACGCACCCTGACGTCGGTGCGACGTCGCGGCGCCTCGCGGGCTCAGCTGAAGACGACCGTCCGGTCGCCGTTGAGCAGCACGCGTGACTCGCAGTGCCAGCGCACCGCCCGGGCGAGCACGCGGGACTCGACCTCCTCACCGGCGCGCACGAGGTCCTCGGGCGTCATCCGGTGGTCGACGCGCACGACGTCCTGCTCGATGATCGGCCCCTCGTCGAGGTCCGCGGTCACGTAGTGCGCGGTGGCGCCGATGCGCTTGACGCCGCGGGCGAAGGCCTGGTGGTAGGGCTTGGCACCCTTGAACGAGGGCAGGAACGAGTGGTGGATGTTGACGACGCGCCCGGACAGGTCACGGGTGAGGTCGTCGGACAGCACCTGCATGTAGCGGGCGAGGACGACGAGGTCGACGTCGTGCTCACCGACCAGCCGCCGCAGCGCCTCCTCGGCCTCGGGCTTGGTCCCGGGCGTCACCGGGACGTGGTGGAACGGGATGCCGTAGCTCCTCACCAGCGGCTCGAGGTCGCGGTGGTTGGACACGACGGCCGGGATCTCGAGGTTGAGGGCGCCCGACTTCCACCGGAAGAGCAGGTCGTTGAGGCAGTGTCCGAACCGGCTCACCATGACGATCGCGCGGTACGGCGTCGCCGCGTCCCGGATCGACCAGTCCATGCCGTACGACGCCGCCACGGGCGCGAACAGCGCACGCCACCGCGCCGGCGCGGGGCCGCCGATCTCGACGGAGAACCGGATCCGCATGAAGAACTGGTCGGTGCGCCCGTCGAGGAACTGCTGGCTCTCCTCGATGTTCGCCCCGTGCTCGAAGAGCAGCGCCGTCACCGTCGCGACGATGCCCCGCTGGTCGGGGCAGGACAGGATGAGCACGTTCTCCGTGGGGGTGCTGGTGGGGTCGGGCACCCCGTCACCGTACGTGGGCGCCGTCGCGGCCCTCCACTGCCCCCGGCCGGCGAGACACGCGATGGATGCCGTCCGCCCGGGCTGCTGTCGCACGCGCGCCAGCAGGTGTCCTCGACGTCAGAACGGTGGCGGGTCGTGGTCGGAACGCGGCCTGCCCTCGTCCGCGTCCGTGGTCCTGGTCGTTGTCCCGGACGGGAGGTCGGCACCTGGTGGCCGGGCACCGGTCGTCGGCGGCGAACCCGGACGTCGTGGCGCGCCGGGGTGACCTCGACGCGGTGCGGGCCCTGTTCGTCGCGCCACGCGATCGTGGACGTCGGCGGCGCCGTGGCGGCGAGGTGCTCGAGGCGGTACTCCACGAAGCTGTGCGGGCCGTCGGGCAGCGCTCCGACAGGGACGCTTCCCGTGGCGGCGCGCCGGAGGTCGTGTCATCAGTCAGGCGGCCGACGACCGGTGGAGACGTGCCGCTCAGCGCGGTGCGCCCGGACGTGTCCGCGTCGATCATCGGTGTCGCGCAGCACCGTACGGTGTGCAGTGCGTCGACCGCGAGCGGTGGTGCGCACCCGGCCGGTGGGGTCGGTCCACGTCACGGTGCCGTCTGCGGCCAGTGCCACACCCGCTGCGCCGCCCCGACGACCGCGGCCCACTCCGCGCGCGACCCGCTGACCGGACTCCGCTCGAACGCGGCGGCCAGGGCTGCCAGCGCACCCTCGCACGCCGCCTCCACCCGCTGCGGACCCTCCACCACGGCTCCTCACCCCCACCGATCACCTCCATCGAACCCTATGATCGACCACCGACAGCCCTCCGCCTCAGGAACACTTGCCTCTTCAATCGGTTGTGCGACAACGAGATTCGGAAGAGACGGTCCTTCGACCCTCACCCTCCGGTCGCGCCGGCCCCGCTCGCGAACGCGATGACCGAGTCGGCGATCATCTGCACCGCGATCGCGGAGAGCAGCAGACCCGCGATCCGGGTCAGCAGGACGATGCCGCTGTCCTTGAGCACCCGAGCCAGCGGCGCCGCGAACCGGAACACCAGGTACACCACGAGCAGCGCGGTCGACCAGCGCGGCCGCCACGGCGAGGTAGCCGCCCGGTCCCTCCGCCCCCTGCACCGCCAGCATCGTCGCGACGATCGCACCGGGCCCGGCGAGCAGGGGCGTCCCGAGCGGCACGAGCGCGACGTTCACCCCGGCATCCGCCATCTGCTCGGACTCCGACCCGGTCAGCAGCTGCGAGCGCCACGATGAGCAGCAGCAGCCCACCGGCCCCCTGCAGCGCCGGCAGCGAGATGTGGAGGTAGTCGAGGATTCGCTGGCCGAAGACCGCGAACGAGGCGATGACCCCGAGCGCCACGAGCGAGGCGCGCCGGGCCGCGGCCGCCTTCTGCCGGGCCGTCAGCGGACCGGTGAGCGCGAGGAAGATCGGGATGGCACCCGGCGGGTCGAGGATGACGATGAGGGTCACGAACGTCGACGTGAAGAGGGAGACGTCGAACCAGCTCACGGACGCACCACCGCGGAGCCGGTCGCCAGTCCCTCGATGGCCTCCAGCGTCTCCGGGGTCGTCGTGTTCTCGCCGAGGCGGTTGAGCTTGCCCTCCCCGTGGTAGTCGCTGGCACCGGTGACGAGGAGTCCCAGCGCGCGCGCGAGGTCGGTGAGGTGCCGCACGGCATCCTCGTCGTGGTCGCGGTGGTGCACCTCGAGGCCGGCCAGCCCGGCGTCGGCGAGCTCCTCGACGAGGCGGTCCGAGACCACCCTGCCTCGCGTCCCCGACCAGGGGTGCGCGACGACGGGCACTCCCCCGGCAGCCCGGACGAGCTCGACCGCCCGCACCGGGTCGGGCGCGTAGTGGGCGACGTAGTAGGGGCTGTCGTTGCCGAGCCACCGCGCGAACGCCTCGTCGCGGTGGGCCACGACGCCGGCCGCGACGAGGGCGTCGGCGATGTGCGGTCGCCCGGCCGTGGCCCCGTCCTCGACGTGGACGCGCACCGACTCCGCCGTCACGGGGATGCCGTCCGCCGCCATCTTCGCGACCATCCGGTCGAGCCGCGTGTCACGGCTCTCCCGCGCCCGCCCGAGCTCGGCGACCAGGTCGGGGTCGCCGGGGTCGGGGAGGTAGGCCAGCAGGTGGATGCTCTGCCAGCGCCGCGAGCACGACACCTCGATGCCG
The DNA here is from genome assembly GCA_963811475.1 of uncultured Actinomycetota bacterium. Lineage (GTDB taxonomy): Bacteria > Actinomycetota > Actinomycetes > Actinomycetales > Dermatophilaceae > Fodinibacter. The sequence continues at coordinate 47,004 of CAWERJ010000024.1, read as the reverse complement.
GGCACGAGCGTGATGCCGTGCCGGCGGGCCGCCTCCGCCCCCTCCTCCCAGCCCAGCGTCGTGTCGTGGTCGGTCAGCGCGACCGTCGTCAGGCCCGCACGAGCCGCCTGCGCGACGACCACCGCGGGGGCCTCGGTGCCGTCGCTCGCCGTGGAGTGCGTGTGCAGGTCGATCGCCACGCGGTCAGCGTAGTGGCGCCGCGGGCGGCTCCCGTCAGGCCGAAGGGGATGCCGGGCCGGGCCAGTTGCGGTCGGCAACCGGCGTCGGGCGCCCGGGCTGCTCCCCGCCACGCGCGCTGAGGTAGTTCTCCTTGGGCACCATGACCTTGCGGCGGAAGATGCACACGACCGTGCCGTCCTGGGTGTAGCCGATCGTCTCGACGTGCACGACCCCGCGGTCGTCCTTGCTCGTGCTCTCCCACTTGTCCAGCACCGTCGTCTCGCCGTAGAGCGTGTCGCCGTGGAACGTCGGCGCGACGTGCCGCAGGCTCTCGACCTCGAGGTTCGCGATGGCCTTGCCGGAGACGTCCGGCACCGACATGCCGAGGAGGAGCGAGTACACGTAGTTGCCGACGACGACGTTGCGGGCGAACTGGGTGGTCTCCCCCGCGTAGTGCGCGTCGAGGTGGAGCGGGTGGTGGTTCATCGTCAGCAGGCAGAACAGGTGGTCGTCGTACTCCGTCACCGTCTTGCCGGGCCAGTGCTTGTAGGTCGCCCCGACCTCGAACTCCTCGTAGCTGCGCCCGAACTGCACCGCTGTCTCCTTCGCTCGACGTGAGGGGGTCCATCCTCGCGCGAGCACCCGGCATCCGGCAGGGGGGTGCCGCGTGCCCTTGCCCACACCGCTCGCACCTCCGCCCGAGGCCCGGTCAGCAGCCGCGCCTAGGCTGGGGGGATGTCGCAGCCCCACCCGGAGGCACGGGACCCGCGGGTCGGCGAGCTGCACCTCCTGGCGGACGTGACCTGGAACGGCACACCGGTGCACGGTGGTCGCTCGCACGCGCTCCTGGCCGCCCTGGCCGACGCCCACGGCCGTCCCCTCGGCGAGCACGAGCTCGTCGACCGGGTTTGGGGGCTCGACGAGGCACCCGCGAACCCGTCCAAAGCGTTGCAGGTCGTGGTGTCGCGCACCCGCTCGCAGACCGCGCCGGGCGTGCTCCAGCGCGTGGGTGGTGGGTATCGCCTCGGGCTCGCGTCCGCTTCGGTCGACGTCCTCGCCCTCCGCCATGACGTCGCGGCCGCGACCTCCGCCGAGGAGAGCGGTGACGCGCTCCTGGCCCGCGACCTGGCGCGCCGGGCGCTTGCCGGCGCGCACCCGGCATCCGGCGGTGACGGTCCCCTGGCCGCCCTGCGCGACGACGCGCGCCGGTCGCGTGCCATGGCAGGGGCTGTCCTGGGCCGCTCCTTGTCGGCCCTCGGTGACCACCGCGAGGCGCTCCCCCTGCTCGAGGCGGCCGGGCTCGGTGACGAGGCCACCGCTGCCGCGCTGCTGCGCTCGCTGGCTGCCGTCCACGGCAGCCCGGCCGCCCTCGACCGCTACGCCCGGGTGCGCCGGGACCTGGCCGACCGCCTCGGCGTCGACCCCGGACCGACGCTCGGCGCCGTCCACGCCGAGCTGCTCGCCGCGGACAACCCGGTCCGCTCCGGACTGCGCCACGAGTCGACCAGTCTCGTCGGACGTGACGAGGACGTCCGGGCGCTGCGGGCCCTCGTCCGCGAGTTCCGGGTGGTGTCGATCCTCGGGCCGGGAGGGCTCGGCAAGACCCGGCTCGCCCGCCTGCTCGGCCTCGAGGCCGAGGAACCCGTCGTCCACTTCGTCGAGCTCGTCGGTGTCGCCTCCCCGGACGACGTCGTCGGCGAGGTGGGCTCGGCCCTCGGCGTGCGCGACTCGGTCAGCGGGCGACGCATCCTCACGCCCGAGCAGCGCCACGACGTCCGGGCGCGGGCGGCCCAGGCCCTCGAGCGCACGCCGGCCCTCCTCATCCTCGACAACTGCGAGCACGTCGTGGATGCCGTCGCCGACCTCGTGGCCTACCTCGTCGCGGCCTGCCCCCGCCTTCGGGTGGTCACCACGACGAGGGCGCCGCTGGCGATCGCCGCCGAGCGGGTCTTCGCGCTCTCCCAGCTCGACGACGCCGCGGCATCCGACCTGTTCCGGCAGCGGGCTCGCGCCGCGCGCCCCGGCGTGACGCTCGACCCCGCCACGGTGCTCAGCGTCGTGCGCCGGCTCGACGGGCTCCCCCTGGCGATCGAGCTGGCCGCTGCCCGGGTGCGGGCGATGTCCGTCGAGGACATCGACCGGCGCCTCGACGACCGGTTCGCCCTGCTGCGCGGTGGCGACCGCACCGCCCCCGACCGGCACCGCACCCTGCTGGCGGTCATCGACTGGTCGTGGAACCTGCTGGCCGAGCGGGAGCAGCGTGCGCTGCGCTGGTTGTCGACCTTCCACGACGGCTTCTCGCTCGACGGCGCGGATGCCGTGCTCGGTCACGACGCGCTCGACGAGGTGCGTTCGCTGGTCGACCAGTCGCTGCTGACCGTGCTCGACACCGGGCGGGCCGTGCGCTACCGGATGCTCGAGACGGTGCGCGAGTTCGGCCGGATGCAGCTCGTCGCGTCGGGTGACGAGCGCGCCGCCCGCACCGCGCAGCTCGGGTGGGCGTGCGACCTGGCCGTGCGTGTCGGCGAGGAGGTCTGGTCGGCCCACCAGGTGGAGGCGGTGCGCGCGATCGCGGTCGAGGAGAACAACCTGGCCGACTCCCTCCGCGAGGCCGTCGCGCTCCCGGACCCCTGGTCGGTCGCCCGGCTGCTCTCGGCGCTCTGCTCGTTCTGGACGGTGCGCGGTGAGAACACCCGGGTCATCTCGCTCGCCGGCGCCGCGGACGCCGCCCTGGCGGGCTGGGTCCCGGCCGCCGACCAGGTCGACGTGGCGGTCTCCGCGGCCGCGATGGTGACGCTCAACACCGTCGTCGGCGAGATCACCGACGTGCCGTCCTGCGTCGCCCTGCTCGACACCTACGGCGCCCGTGCCACCTCTGCCGCGCGTGCGCGGCATGGTCGACGTGCTGCGGTGCCAGATCGAGGCGCGCGGGTCCGACGACATCGCCGACCGGCTCGGCGCCCTCGCCGCCGGCTCCGACCGGCAGGCCGCCATGGCCGCGCGGATGTGGGCGTCCCACCACCGCGAGAACTCCGGTGACCCGGTCGGAGCCATCGAGGAGGCGGAGCGCGGCCTGGCGCTGGTCAGGGAGTCCGACGGGCCGTGGCTCGGCGCCATGCTGCACACCGTCATCGCGACCCTGAAGGCGCAGATCGGCGACCCCCGGGAGGTCGAGCACCACGCCCTGACCGCCCTCCCGGTGCTCGACCGCTTGGAGGCGACGGACGACTCGATCCAGACCCGCGCGCTGCTGGCCGTGCACGCCCTGGCGGCCGGCCGCCTCGAGGACGCCGAGGGCTGGATCGCGCAGATCGACGCCACGGAGCGGCACCGCGCCGACTTCGGCGGCGCGTTCGTGCTCCTCACCGCCCGGGCCGAGCTGGCCCTGGCCCGGGGCCGCGGCTGACGACGGTCTCGGGCTCTACCGGGTCGCCGCCGCGGAGCTCTCGGCGCTGACGCTTCCCGGGGATGGGCCCCCCCACCGGGCTCGAGCCGTGGGCCCTGTACGGGCAGAGCGCCGCGGTCACGGCGTTCGCCGTGCACGGCGACCGGGAGGAGCACCTGGTCGAGGGCGGGGGTCTCTACGCGTCGCTGCTGGCCGGGGCACCCCGCGTGCTCGACCCCGACCGGCCCCGGATGGACTACCCGGTGGCCGGGCTGGTGCTGCACGGGCTCGGCGCCTGGGGGCTGCTGCGCGACGCGATGCCTGCCGACGTGGCCGTGCGGCTGCTCGTGCTCGCCGAGCGCTTCGGCTACCCGCGCTTCACCCCGACGATGAGCCCCGCGCGCACCGAGGCCCGGGCCGAGGACAGCGTCCCCGGCCTGGCCGCGCGGCTGCGCTCCGAGTTCGCCGGAGGCACGGCCGCGAGCCTGCTGCCCGAGGCGCGCACGGCCGTGCGCGAAGCCCTGGTCGCGCCGGTGCCCGGGGCCGGCTCCTGACCGACCCCGGACGCCCCGGCATCCGCTACATCTTGCGCGAGTAAGAGCGCACCGCCAGCGGCATGAAGACCGCCACGACCGCCATGCACCCGCCCAGCGCCCAGGCGACCTCGGTGGTCACCGCCGCCGCCGGCCATCATCGTGCGCACCGCGGTGACGACGTGGCTCACCGGGTTCAGCCGCACGAAGGTCTGCGAGCCAGCTCGGGCAGCGTGTCGGCCGGCACGAACGCGTTGGAGAGGAAGGTCAGCGGGAACATCACCATCATCGAGATGCCCTGCACGGCCTGGGCGCTGCGCGCGACGGTGCCGAACCACGTGAAGATCCAGGCCATCGACCAGCCGGCCACGACGGTCATCAGCCACCCGCCGAGCACGCCCGCGACGCCGCCGCCGGGGCGGTACCCCATGAGGAACCCGGTGAGGATTGTCAGCGACGCCGCCGTGCCGTAGCGCAGCAGGTCGGCGACCGCCGGGCCGACGAGCGGTGCGATCCGCGCGATCGGCAGCGACTTGAAGCGGTCGAAGACACCCTTGTCCATGTCCTCGCGCAGCTGGATGCCGGTGGCCATGCACGCGGTCAGCGCCGTCTGCGCCAGGATGCCGGGGATCAGGATGGGCAGGTAGTCGGCGACGCTGCCCGAGATCGCACCGCCGAAGATGTAGGCGAACATCGCCGTGAACAGCAGCGGTTGGATGGTGACGTCGAACCACTGCTCCGGGTTTCGACGCATCTTCTTCGTCGCGCGCCAGGCCATCGTCAGGCTCTGGGTCACGGTCTCCGCGCACGCTCGGTCGCGTCGGCGAGGTCGAGCGCACCGACGTGCGGTGACGGCGGTGACGGTCTCCTCGGGCGCGGAGGTCAGGGTGGTGGTCATCGGACGGGCTCCATCTCCGGCTGGGGGGCGTGGTCCTCGGCGGCGTGACCGGTCAGGGCCATGAACACCTCGTCGAGGGTGGGCTTCTGCACGGTGGCCGAGCTGATCGAGCAGCTCGTGCTCGCGCAGACCGATCAGCACGTCGGCCGCGCGGTTGGCGTCGGTGAGGGCGACGTTGATGCCGCCCGGCCTCCGGCGTCAGCACGGGCTCCTCGCCGATCGACGCGGCGGACCACCTCGGCAGCGGCACCGGTGGTTCCCGGGTCGAGCATCCGCAGCTGCAGGGTCGAGCTGCCGACCTGCCCCTTGAGCTCGTCCGGCGTTCCCTCGGCCACCTTGCGGCCGCGGTCGATGACCGCCACCCGGTGGGCCAGCTGGTCGGCCTCGTCGAGGTACTGGGTCGTCAGCAACACGGTGCAGCCCTCGGCGACGAGCTCGCGGATGGTGTCCCACATCTGGCCGCGGGTGCGCGGGTCGAGGCCGGTGGTCGGCTCGTCGAGGAAGATCAGCGGCGGCCGGCTGATCAGGCTCGCCGCGAGGTCGAGCCGTCGGCGCATGCCGCCGGAGAACTTCGCGATCGTGCGGTCCCCGGCGTCCTCCAGGCCGAACCGGCCCAGCAGGTCCTCGGCAGTGATCCGTGCCTGGCGCGACGACAGCCCGAGCAGCCGGCCGAACAGCCAGAGGTTCTCGCGGCCGGTGAGGTTCTCGTCGACCGATGCGTACTGCCCGGTCACGCCGAGCAGCTGGCGGATGACGTGGGGGTGCCGGCGCACGTCGACGCCGAAGAGCTCGGCGCTTCCGCCGTCCATCGGCAGCAGGGTGGCGAGCACCTGGAGCATCGTCGTCTTCCCGGCGCCGTTGGGCCCGAGCACGCCGAACACCTCGCCGCGGTGCACGTCGAGGTCGATGCCGTCGACGGCGCGCACGTCGCCGAAGGTCTTGACGAGCCCCCGGGCGTGCACCGCCAGCTCGGGCGCGGGGGACGGGGATGTGGTGGTCATGCGCACCACGACTGGTGGCCGGCGGTTTCAGCCCACCTTCATCGCGGTTTCATCCCCCGGGGTCCCGGTTTCAGCGCGCCCTAGGATCGGCGCCATGGGTGACTTCATCGGCGCGGTCGACCAGGGCACGACGAGCACGCGGTTCATCGTCTTCGACCACGACGGGCGGCCGGTCGCGAAGCACCAGCTCGAGCACGAGCAGGTGCTGCCCCGCGCCGGCTGGGTCGAGCACAACCCGGTCGAGATCTGGGACCGCACCCAGACCGTCATCGGCAGCGCCCTCGGCCAGGCGGGCATCGCGGCATCCGACCTCGACGCCATCGGCGTCACGAACCAGCGCGAGACGGCGATCGTCTGGGACCGGCACACCGGCCGGCCGTTCCACAACGCGATCGTCTGGCAGGACACCCGCACCGACTCGATCGCCAAGGCGCTCGACGCCGACGGGCGCGGCGACGTCATCCGGCACAAGGCCGGGCTGCCGCCCGCCACCTACTTCTCCGCCGGCAAGGTCCAGTGGATGCTCGAGCACGTCGACGGCCTCCGCGACGGCGGCCGAGCGCGGCGACGCGCTCTTCGGCACCCCCGACAGCTGGGTGGTGTGGAACCTCACCGGCGGGCCCGACGGCGGGGTGCACACCACCGACGTGACGAACGCCAGCCGCACGATGCTCATGGACCTCACGACCCTCGACTGGGACGACGAGCTGCTCGGGTTCTTCGGCATCCCGCGCGCCATGCTGCCGACGATCAGCGCGAGCAGCGACGCGACCGCGTTCGGCACGACGACCGCCCCGCGCGGTGGCGCCCCGGTACCGGTCACCGGCGTGCTCGGTGACCAGCAGGCGGCCACCGTCGGCCAGGTCTGCTTCGAGCCGGGCGAGGCCAAGAACACCTACGGCACCGGCAACTTCCTCCTGCTCAACACCGGCGAGGAGCTGGTGCGCAGCAGGAACGGCCTGCTCACCACGGTGGCCTACCGGTTCGGGGACGCGAAGCCGGTCTACGCCCTCGAGGGGTCCATCGCCGTCACCGGCAGCGCCGTGCAGTGGCTGCGCGACCAGCTCGGGATCATCTCCGGCGCCTCGGAGGTCGAGACGCTCGCGGCATCCGTCGACGACACCGGCGGGGTGTACTTCGTGCCCGCGTTCAGCGGGCTGTTCGCGCCCTACTGGCGCAGCGACGCCCGCGGCGCGATCGTCGGGCTTGTCGCGGTTCAACACGAACGCCCACCTGGCGCGGGCCACGCTCGAGGCGATCTGCTACCAGTCGCGCGACGTCGTCGACGCCATGGCGGTCGACTCCGGCGTCACGCTCAGCTGCCTCAAGGTCGACGGCGGGATCACCGCCAACCGGCTGTGCATGCAGCTGCAGGCCGACGTGCTCGGTGTCCCCGTGAGCAAGCCGGTCGTGCCCGAGACCACCGCCCTCGGCGCCGCCTACGCCGCCGGCCTGGCCACCGGGTTCTGGGCCGACACCGACGAGCTGCGCGCCAACTGGGCCGAGGACGAGCGCTGGGAGCCGCAGTGGAGCGACGACCAGCGCCGCGACGGCTACGCCGGCTGGCGCAAGGCCGTGGAGCGCACCCTGGGCTGGGTCGACGTCGAGTAGGCGTCAGGCCAGGCCGGCGCCGACGGCCTTGTGGCAGATCCGGGCCACCTCGGAGATCGTGCGGCGGCCGTACCGGAAGCCGGCCGGGCTGTTCGACAGGATCGCGAGCTGGTACTCGCGGTCGTCGGCCGACACCCAGCCGGCCGAGTTGAGCCGGTAGCCGTCGGGCAGTGGGCCCCACCCGTTCTTGGCGGCAACGTGCACGCGGCTCGACTCGGGGGCGAACACCCCCCAGCGCTGCTCGGCGACGACGTCGGCCATGAGGGAGCGGACGACGGCGCGACGCGAGCCGTCGAGCACGGCATCCGAGGAGAGCACCGCGCCGACCATGAGGTTCAGGTCCCCGGGGGTGGTGCGCCACAGACCCCACCAGCCGTCGTCCATCGTCGTGTGGGTCATGCCGACGAGGTCGGCGACCCGACGGACCTCGTCGCGACCCACCTCGGCGAGCAGCGACTCGGTGGCCGCGTTGTCGCTGCGGGTGATCATCCGCTCGGCGAGCCGGCGCTGGCGGGTGCTCAGCTGCTTGTCGTCCGCCTGCAGCTGGTGCAGCAGCGTGGTGAGGACGAGCACCTTGATCGTGCTGTAGCAGTAGCCCTTCTCGGCGTCGTGGCGGAACGCTCTGGCCGCGGCGCAGGTCGACGAGCTCGAGGCCCAGGTCGCCGCGGCGGCCGTCGAGGTAGTCCTCGAGGCGCTCGGCCAGCTCCGGCGCCTTGACCCGCGCCACGGCCGCCGTCGACGGGCTGACGCTGGGGGTGGGCGAGGGCGACGGCGTGCTGCTCGCGGACGCGGTCGGCGACGTGCGGGTCCGGTCAGGGGATGCCGTGGCGCCCGTCGCGCTGTTCCGCTCCTCCTCACAACCCGCCAGCACGCCCAGGCCGACGGCGGCGCCCGCGGCCAGCACCCTGCGACGGTCGATCGAGGGCGGGATCACCGGGCCACTGTACGGACCGGCGGGATGGAACGGGCACTCACCACAGGCGCACCGGCGGACCGTGGTGGTCGCACGTCGCGAGCACCTCGCCGTCGAGCTCGAGGAGCGGCAGGCCCGGGTCCTCGGCGCGGCCCACCGACTCCCACCGGTGCTCCATCGCGACGTGCGCGAGCGGCATCCGCTGGCGTGCCTCCTCGACGGCGGCGTCCATCGCGGCGGTCTCGTCGACGGGCCAGTACAACCTCGTCACCGAGTGCCACACGACGGTCAGCACGTCGTCGTCGACCGGCCCCGCCAGCTGCCGCGCGACCCAGTCCGAGGCGGGGGCCCGGTCGACGACGACCGGGTGCGCGCGAGCCACCTGGAGGGCGGCCGCGAGCCGGTCGTGGCGGTCGAGCTGCCACGGCCAGACGAAGGACCGCAGGTAGGTGGCCCCCTCGTCGGTCGAGGCGTCGACCGGCGCGACGTCGCACCCGCGCCGTGAGACGACCTCGATGGACGGCGGCTCGAAGCCCTCGGCCGCGCACCCCTCGACGACGAGCGGCGAGCCGGCCGGGCCCGCCGACCACCCGTCGCCGACGAAGCGGTAGTGGTCGACGAGCAGGCCCAGGCCTCCGGAGGCGCCCGGCTCGAGCAGCCTCACCCGGCGCAGCCCCGTGCGGCGCAGCGCCTCACCCAGCCCGACGAGCAGGGCGACGCCCCGGGCCGGTTCGTTGGTCTGCGGTGCCTCGTCCAGCGCCCGCCGCAGCTCGTCGACGTGGGCCGCGAGCACGGGCCGCACGAAGCCCCACGCCTCGTGGTGGTCGAGGTCGCCGCCGAGCGCGGGGTAGAACCCTTCGAGCTGCGGGGCGTCACCGCGCAGGACGATCCGGAAGAGCCCGGCGAGCAGGCGGAGCTGCGGGAACTGGCGCGCGTCGGCGTCCTCCCACCCCTCGAACAGCTCGCACGTGACCCCTCCGGCCTCCCAGTCGTCGGCCATCTCCGCGAGAAGGGCACCGTAGAGGTGGTCGGTGTGGCCGAAGTGGTTGCGGAACCGCTCGGCCAGCGTCGCCCCGTCGAACGCTCCCACCCGGCTACCTCGGGGACTTCGTCGGCTTCGGCGTCGGGGAGACGGTCCTCGTCGGGCGCACCTTGGGCGGGCTTCGGCGTTGGGGCTCGACTGCGGCGTGGCGGTGGGCTCCGGCGGTCGTCGGCCCCGGGTCGGCCGTCGTGGCCGTCGCCGGACCCGCCGTGGGCGTCGTCGGCTCGCCGTCGGGCTCGGCACGACGGAGACGACCGGGGTGGGGGATGCCGTGTCCCTGGGCGTGGGGGCGGTGACGAACGGGGACACCGACGTCGCGGACGGCGAGACCGCAGTGTCCGACGGTCCGGTCGGGCTCGGGATCGGGACCCGAACCCACCGCCCAGGCGATGCCCGCCGACCCGACGACGCCCGCCGCGACGAGGACCGCGACGGGCGCGTGACGGCGCGGAGCGCGGTGCCGACCCATCGGTCCAGTCTCCCACAGGGCCGCTGCGTCACCGCATCGTGGCAGCATGGGGCCGGTGAGTGAGCAGCAGAAGCAGGCAGACAACCGCGCCCGGGCGACGACCGACGAGTTCCGCGCCTTCGTGCGTGACGGGTGGGCTCCGCGAGCCGCCACCGTCACCGCTCCCTCCCCCGCGGCCGGTCCCGCGGCGGCCCGCCGGTCGGTGCTCAGTGCGGCCTATCCCCGGCAGCGGCTCATCGTCCCCGCCGGTGGGCTCAAGGTGCGCAGCAACGACACCGACTACGTCTTCCGCCCCCACACGGCGTTCGCCTGGCTGACCGGCCTCGGCGCGGACCGCGAGCCGGATGCCGTGCTCGTCCTCGAGCCCGTCACCGGCCCCGACGGCGACGACGGCGGGCACGAGGCCGTCCTGTACTTCCGGCCGCTCGCCGACCGCGACAGCGACGAGTTCTTCGCCGACAGCCGGTACGGCGAGTTCTGGGTCGGTGCCCGACCGACGATCGCCGACGTCGAGCTCGAGCTGGGCCTCACCGCGCGGCACATCGACGAGCTCGAGGCTGCCGCCGCGAAGGATGCCGGTGAGGTCACCGTGCGCCTCGTGCGCGACGCCGACGCCGCGCTCACGGCGCGCCTCGACGCCGCCCGCGTCGAGAACGGCGCCGACGAGGAGGGGCTGCAGGAGGCCGACGACGCCCTGGCCCACGACATCTCGCACCTGCGGATGCGCAAGGACGAGCACGAGGTCGAGCAGATGCGGGCCGCCGTCGCCGCCACCCACCACGGGTTCGAGGCGATGATCGCCGAGCTGCGCCGTGCGGTCGAGGAGGGCCGCGGTGAGCGGTGGCTCGAGGGCACCTTCGCGCGGCACGCCCGGCACCGCGGCAACGGCGTCGGCTACGACTCGATCTGCGCGGCCGGCGACCACGCCAACACCCTGCACTGGATCAAGAACACGGGTGAGGTGCGCGAGGGTGACCTCGTGCTCATCGACGCCGGCGTCGAGGTCGACTCCCTCTACACCGCCGACATCACGAGGACCCTGCCGGTCTCCGGCACCTTCACCGACGCCCAGCGCGAGGTCTACGACGCCGTGTTCGCGGCGCAGGAGGCCGGTCTGGCCGCCGTGAGGCCCGGGGCGAAGTTCTCCGACGTGCACGCGGCGGCCATCCGGGTCATCGCCGAGCACCTGTTCGCCTGGGGCCTGCTGCCCGACGGCGTGTCGGTCGAGGACACCCTCGACAAGGAGCACGGCCAGTACCACCGGCGCTGGATGGTGCACGGCACCTCGCACCACCTCGGCCTCGACGTCCACGACTGCGCGCTCGCCACCCGCGAGGAGTACATGGATGCCGTCCTCGAGCCGGGCATGGTCCTCACCGTCGAGCCCGGGCTCTACTTCAAGGCCGACGACCTGCTGGCCCCGGAGCGGTTCCGCGGCATCGGGGTGCGCATCGAGGACGATGTCGTCGTCACCGAGGACGGCTGCGAGAACCTCTCGGCCGCGATGCCGCGCAGCTCCGCCGACGTCGAGGCCTGGATCGCCGCGTCCAGACACGGCTGACGCCGTCAACGCGGACCTGTTGCGACGGACGCACGCTCTCCCAGCGTCCTGCCTCAGAAGGACGTGGGTGAACCGCACGACGTGGTCAGCCGCGGCGGATGACGTCGAAGAGCGCGGCGTGCTCGACGCCTGCGGCCTGTCCGCCGCCGCCGAGGATCATGGCGAGCAGCTCGCGCGGCTGCGGGAACTCCGGCGGCAGGGCCGCGTTGTAGGCCGAGTGCGCCTCGAGCGAGTGCACCGACGCCTCGAAGTGCTCGCCGGACACGTCGACGAAGTGGGTGGGGGTGGCGCTGCCCGCCACGGCGAGCGCCCGCACCCCGCCCCACGGCTCGAGCCCCTCGTCGGCGAGGTCGGTGTGGAGCCAGCGGTTGCCGGCGTCGGCGACGGCATCCAGCGTGGCGAGCCCGACCGCGCGGTGGTCGGCCTGGTTGACCATGCCACCGCCGAACCGCTCGCCCCACGTCTGTGCGACGACGAGCTCGGGGCGGGTCCGGCGGATGGCCGCGGCGATGTCGCGCCGCAGCGCCACGCCGTACTCGATGGCGCCGTCGCGGTGGTCGCCGAAGTCGACGGTGTCGACCCCGACCCGGCGGGCGCTCTCGCGCTCCTCCTCCTCGCGGACGCGGGCCGCCTCGTCGGGGGACATCGTGTCGATGCCCGCCTCGCCGCGGGTGAGCAGGTAGTACGACACGGTCGCGCCCTCGCCCACCCAGCGGTGGACGGCGGCGGAGGTGCCGTACTCGATGTCGTCGGGGTGAGCGACGACGCAGAGCACGGAGGAGAAGGTGTCGTCGAGCGGTTCGAGCTGGGGGGTGGTGGCCTCGGTCATGGGCCGAGGGTATGCCGAGCCGACCTGCGCGGGATACCCCTCAGACCACGGGTGGGGGCGGCGGCGGCGGCGGCTGCTGCTGCTGCGAGGCCGCCCGGGCCTGCTCCGCCTCACGGGCCCGGCGGACCTCGTCCTGGGCGGCACGCATGGGGTCCATCTCGGCGAGCAGCTCGCGACCGCGCTGGGCGTGCTTGTGCTCGCAGAGGACCTCGTACTTCGCGGCGACGACGCGGCTCACCGACGTGAAGTCCCGCTCCCCGCGGGTGAGCCGGTAGCCCACCGCCGACCAGATGACGCCGAAGACGGCCCCGAAGGCGACGGTCGCCACGACGCTGACGATGTTGAAGCCGCTGGGGTCGAACAGCGCGAAGATCGTCCCGACGAAGAGGCCGAGCCATGCCCCCGACAGCGCGCCGGCGCCGATGACCCGGCCACGGGTCAGCCGGCCGGTGACGCGCTCGAGCTGCTTGAGGTCGGTCCCGACGATGAGGACGTCCTGGACGGGGAACTCGTGGTCCGACAGGTAGTCGACGGCGCGCTGGGCCTCCTCGTACGAGTCGTGGACCCCGAGGGACATGGGGTACTCGAGCGAGAGGGCGGCCCGGAGGCCGGGGCGCATCGGCTGCGTGCTCATGCGCTCCATTATCCCCGCAGCCCCGCGGGCCGACGTGCACCGGCTGGGGGCGTGCGTGCGGCTGCCCCCATCGCGCAGGACATGTGCTCGCAGTAGCGTTGTCGGGTGCCCCAGCGGCTGCAGGAGGCAGGACAGCAGGCAGGCCACGAGCGAGCGAACGGGGGCCACATGATCAAGGTTCTGACAGGGATGCCGGAGGGTGTGCTCGGCTTCGAAGCCAGCGGCAGGCTGACTGCGGACGACTACACGCAGGTGCTCGAGCCGGCACTGGCTGCCGCGAGCGGCGACGGCCGCAAGCTCAGGGTGCTGCTCGACTTCGCCGGCGAGTTCGACGGCATGGAGGCAGGCGCCGCCTGGCAGGACCTGACGATGGGCGTGCGGGAGTGGAGTGCCTGGGAGCGCATCGCCCTGGTGACCGATCACGCCTGGATGCGCGACGGCCTCAGGCTGTTCGCCTGGGCAGTGCCCGGCGCAGGTCCGCGCCTTCCCCGCCGCCGAGCGCGCCGCTGCCGTCGACTGGCTCGACGCCGGCTGACCACCTGCGGCGACGGCGTGACCGAGGACGCCGCAGGCGGGGCACTGTCAGGGGGCCTTGTAGTCCTCCAGGAGCCGTCGGCCGATGATCATCTTCTGGATCTCGGCCGTGCCCTCGCCGATGAGGAGCATCGGCGCCTCGCGGTAGAGGCGCTCGATCTCGTACTCCTTGGAGTACCCGTACCCGCCGTGGATGCGGAAGCTCTGCTCCACGACGTCGGCGCAGTTCTCCGAGGCGAGGTACTTGGCCATGCCGGCCTCGAGGTCGTTGCGCTGGCCGGCGTCCTTGAGCCGGGCCGCCTTGACCATCATCTGGTGGCTCGCCTCGACCTTGGTCGCCATGTCGGCGAGGCGGAAGAGGATGCCCTGGTGCTCGGCGATCTTCTTGCCGAACGTCTCCCGCTGCTGGCTGTAGGCGATGCCGAGCTCGAAGGCGCGCATCGACAGCCCGCAGGCGCGCGCCGCGACGTTGACGCGGCCCACCTCGACCCCGTCCATCATCTGGTAGAAGCCCTTGCCGGGCACCCCGCCGAGCACCTGGGCGTCGGTCGTGCGGTGCCCCTCGAGGATGAGCTCGGTGGTGTCGACACCCTTGTAGCCCATCTTCTCGATCTTGCCCGGCACCGTGATGCCCTGGGCCGTCTCGCCGAACCCGGGCTCCTTGTCGACGAGGAAGGTCGTCATGTTGCGGTACGGGCTGTCGCTCTCGCCGAGGTCGGTGCGCACGAGCACGGCGACGAGGTTGGCCGAGCCGCCGTTGGTCAGCCACATCTTCTGGCCCGTGACGACCCACTCCTCGCCCTCGCGCACCGCCTTGCTGCGGATGGCCGCGACGTCGGAGCCCAGCCCGGGCTCGGACATCGAGAACGCCCCCCGCACCTCGCCGGTCGCCATCCGCGGCAGGTAGCGCTGCTTCTGCTCCTCGGTGCCGTGCTGGAGGATGAGGTACGCGACGATGAAGTGCGTGTTGATGATGCCGCTCACCGACATCCAGCCGCGGGCGATCTCCTCGACGACGAGCGCGTAGGTGAGCAGCGACTCCCCCAGCCCCCCGTACTCCTCGGGGATCATCAGCCCGAAGATCCCCATCTCCTTCATGCCCTCGACGATCTCGGTCGGGTACTCGTCGCGGTGCTCGAGCTCCGTGGCCACCGGGAGGATCTGCTCCTCGACGAACTCGCGCACCAGCGCGACGAGCTCGTGCTGCTCCTCGGTGAGGCCGTCCGTGGTCTGGAGTCGGGACACGGGTGATCGCCGCCTTCGGTGGGGGTCGGGGTCTGGCTCCCGAGTATGCCGCCGGGTCACCTCACGCCCTACGGCCGCGCGGTGTGAGTCCCCCCACCCGGATGCCGGTGCCGGCCGCCGGGTCGACCCCTGACCGCTCGGATCCGCGAGCGCCATCACCTCGACCGCGGCGGCGCCGCCGCACCGCCGGAAATCCGGTGGCGCCGGGACGCACCGGTGCGCCACGCTGGGAGGCGAGCGCACGGCATCCGCCGTCGTGCCACGCCGTGACCGGAGACGAGAGAGAAGGAGGCCGACATGTCCACGACTGTCCGGGCCCTCACCGAGCCCTCCCCTTCCTTCGTCCACCAGGAGCACCCCCGTGGCACACCAGCCGTTCCACCTGCCCGAGAAGCAGGCCCTCTTCTCGATCGACACCTCACCTGACGCACCCCCGGAGGGCGACCGCTGGTCGTCCTGGGACGGTGCGACGCACGGCCCCAAGCCCCGCCCCGACTGGGTCATCACCGCGCTCGGCGCGGTCGAGAGCGACCTCGGCGTGCTCAAGACCGGCAAGGAGGCCGACGTCCACGTGCTGCGGCGCTGGGTGCCGGGCACCGACCGGGTCAGCACGATGGCCGCCAAGCGCTACCGCACCGGCGACCACCGGCTCTTCCACCGCGACGCCGGCTACCTCGAGGGACGCCGGGTCCGCAAGAGCCGCGAGATGCGCGCGATGGCCCGGCGCACCGACTTCGGCAAGGAGGTGATCGCCGGGCAGTGGGCCGCTGCCGAGTTCGCGGCCCTGGGCCGGCTCTGGGAGCTCGACCTGCCGGTGCCGTACCCGGTCCAGCTCGACCAGAGCGAGATGCTCATGTCCTTCGTCGGCGACCTCTCCGGCGACACCCCGGTGGCCGCACCGCGGCTGGTGTCGACGCGGCCGGAGCCCGACCTGCTCGCCGAGCTCTTCGAGCAGCTGCGGTCGGCGATGCTCACCCTGGCGCACCACGGCTGGGCGCACGGCGACCTGTCCCCCTACAACGTGCTGCTGCACGAGGAGCGGATCGTCCTCATCGACTGGCCGCAGGTCGTCGACATCATCGGCAACCCGCAGGGGTTCGACTTCCTCGAGCGCGACGCCACGACCATGGCGACGTGGTTCGTCCGCAAGGGGCTCGACGTCGACGCGGGCGAGCTCGTCGGCGACCTCGTGGCGGAGGCGACCAGCCGGTTCTGAGGGCGGCGGACGGCCTACGCTGCGACGTATGCCGCCCGCACCCCTCGCGCTCGCCCCGTCCACCGTGCCCGACCCGATGGAGGCGCCCGGCGATCCGCTGGGGAGTTCTCGCGCCGGGCGGCATCGCCAACACCTTCGCGGACGCCGTGCACGCGGGCACCACCTCCCGCGTCGTGGCGGTCGGCTCGCAGGTCGGCGGAGCGGGCCCAGCAGTTCGCCGAGCGGCACGGTGTGGAGCGGTCGCACGGGTCGTACGCGGACCTCGTCGCCGACCCCGACGTCGATGCCGTGTACGTCGCCAGCCCCCACAGCGAGCACCACGAGCACGCCCTCCTCGCCCTGCGCGCGGGCAAGCCGGTGCTCGTCGAGAAGGCGTTCACCCGCAACCTCCGCGAGGCCGACGAGGTGCTGGCGGCCGCGGCAGGCCGCCGGCCTGCTCGCCGCCGAGGCGATGTGGAGCCGCTACCTCCCGCAGTACGACGTCGTCCGGCGCACGGTCCAGGCCGGCACGCTCGGTGACGTCGTGGTCGTCGACGCCGACCACGGGCAGCTGCTCTGGCCCGACGGACCCGCGCGGCTGTCGCAGCCGGAGCTCGCGGGTGGCGCGCTGCTCGACCTCGGCGTCTACCCGGTGTCGTTCGCCGACCACGTGCTCGGTGGGCTCGAGTCGGTGAGCGCCTCCGGCACCCTGACCGACCTCGGCGTCGACGCGACGACGACGATCGCGGCGTACGCGGCGAGCGGGACGAGCAGGACGAGCGGGGCCGTCGCGCAGCTCTGGTGCTCCATGGCCGCGGCGAGCGCCTGCCCGGCCCGGGTGGTGGGCAGCCGCGGCCAGGATCGAGGTCGAGGGCCGGTTCTACGACGTGCGCAGCCGGGTCCGGCTCGTCGCGCCGGACGATGAGGTGGTCGACGAGCTCGTGCCCGAGGTCGTCGACCCACGGGTTCCGGTTCGAGGCGGCGGAGTTCGCCCGCGCCCTCGCCGAGGGCAGCACCGAGACGTGGTCGATGCCGTGGGCGGCGACGCGTCGCGTCCTCGGCGTCATGGACGAGGTGCGTCGGCAGGTGGGGGTCGTCTACCCCGGCGAATGAGCGTTCACCGCTGGCCGGCGCCGGGAGGTGGTTACGGTGACGCCATGACAGGTGGTGTGCGGCATCCCGCGACGGGGGGTGGACGAGCATGAACCTGCTCGTCGGCGTCGTCGTGCTCGTCGTGGCGACGGCGGCCAGCGTGACGGCGATGCTGCTCGTGCGGCGCCGCGCCCCTGCGGGCAGCTACTTCGCCGACGGCGACCGTGCCGCCGGGGTCTTCGGGGTGCTGGCCACCGGGTTCTCGGTGCTGCTCGGCTTCATCATCTTCCTCGCCTTCTCCGCCTATGACGACTCCCGCGCGGGCGCGGAGGACGAGGCCACGACCGTCGCCCAGATGGTGCAGACGGCCCAGTTCCTGCCCCCCGACGTCTCGGCGCAGCTCACCGGGCAGCTCATCTGCTACGGGCGGTCCGTGGCGGGCACGGAGTGGGACGCCATGGCGTCGGGGTCGGGTCAGAACTCGGTCAACCCGTGGGGGGTCGCGATGTTCCGGACCATCGCCACGGTCGAGCCGCGCACGGCCACCGAGCAGTCGGCCTACGACCGGTGGATGGAGCAGACCGCCGACCGGCAGGAGGCGCGCAACGAGCGGCTGCACCCGGCCGACGGGGTGATCCCCGTCCCCCTGTGGATCGCCCTCGGCCTCATCTGCGTGGTCATCGTCGTCTTCCTGCTGTTCTTCGCGGACAGCACGGAGCGGGCGGCCACCCAGGCGATGCTCATGGGCAGCGTCACCTTCGTGCTCACCCTGCTCATGCTGCTGCTCGTCTTCTTCGACAGCCCGCACGACAAGGGCATCGGAGGTCTGCAGCCCGTCGCCATGGAGCGCTCGCTGGGCCTCGTGGACGACCAGCTCGCCCTGCTCTCGGTCGAGGTGACGCCGCCGTGCGACGAGCGCGGCGTCAGCCGGTGAGGGCGGCGAGGAACACCGACTGCAGGTCCTCGGGCCGGGCCGCCGTGTAGGACTTGCCGCGCGTCGCGCCCGAGATGTTGCGCAGCGCCTTCGCGTCCGCACCGCTGCCGAGGGCGATCGTCACGACCTCGACCGGACGGGCCGGGTCGGCCTCGTCGACGAGCCGCGAGATGGTCTTCTCGAGGCTCGGGCTGCCCGGGTCCTCGTTCTTGCCGTCACTGATGAGCACGACCGTGTTCGGGCCGGGCTGCCAGGACGAGCGCACCGCGGCGACGGCGGCCAGGGTCGTCTCGTAGAGGCCGGTGTCGCCCTTGGCCCGGATCCGCGGCACCGCGGTCGAGATGCTGTCCCGGGCGGTGGCACCCGCCAGCGGCCGGTTCGAGCCGGCCGAGGGGGACGACCTGTCTCCAGTCCGCACCCCGCGCGGCCCGGGAGAACGTCCACAGGCCGACCGACGCCTCGTCGGCGAAGAACGGGAGCGAGGCGAGCACCGACTCCTTGGCGAGGTCGAGGCGGCTCTTGCCGGTGGTGCCGACCTGCTCCTTCATCGAACCGGAGGTGTCGAGGACGACGAGCAGCGACCCGCGGCGGTCCAGGGCGGTCCAGTTCTGCAGCGTCCGGGCGAGGACGTCCTGGCTCGGCTGGGCGGGGGTGTACTGCGGGCTCGGTGGCGACGACGCCGGCACCGCCGACGACCTTGGAGTCGAGCCGTGCGGCGCGCCAGCCCGCGGCGTGGAGGGCGGCCTGCGCCTTGCCGCGCACGACGAAGTCGGCGAAGGCCTCGGAGGCCCGCCGCTGCTCGGGGCTGACCCACTCGGCCTGGAGTCCCAGCACGGGGACCTCGTTGACGATCCAGCCCTCCGGCGGGTAGATGGCCGCGACCTCGACGGCCGGCTTGGCCGCGTTGAACGCCACGACCTCCTGCTCGGTCGCGGGCACGATCGGGATGTCCTTCAGGCCGCGCCGGTTCCTTGGCCGCCGGCTTGCGCAGCGCGGCCAGGGCGCCGGAGAGGTCGCTCGTCGCGCCCCCGACGGCGTTGTGGGCCGTGACGAGGCGGCGGCGCAGGTCGTCGGTGGCCTCGGCCCCGGCGGCGAGGTCGCGGTACACGGCGACGGTGGAGCCGAGCCCGGCCGTCGACGTGAGCGGGTTGGGCCACTCGAGCCGCATCCGTCCCCACTCGGGGTGCTTGACGCTGGCCCAGCCGGCCGGGTCGGCCGCCATGGCGCTCAGCTGCGCCCAGGACGGCTGGGTCTTCGGCCACCCGAGGGCCTCGGCCATCGGCCGGGGCGCGGCGAAGACGACGGGCGTGGCGGCGACGACCGGGTAGGTGCGGGGCAGTACCTGGGCCAGCCGGGGGTCGCGCGAGAGCACCGCGCTCCACTGCGACGAGTCGGGAACCCACGTCGTGGGGGCGGTCTTGGTGTCGCCGTCGAGCGCCTTGGTCAGGCTCGCGGAGAACTCCTGCGGGGAGGCGCTCGTGATCCGGGTGGTCGTGCAGGGCAGACCGGAGCGCCCGTCGACCCAGTCGTCGAAGTCGTCGGCGTAACCCTTGAGGACCCCGGCGACCGGGGCCGACGCGGTGATCCGCAGGTCGGTGTCGCCCGAGCACGCACCGGACGCCGCCTCGGCGCCGTCGCGGTTCACGACGAGCCCGACGACGGCGACCGTGGCCACGAGGGCCAGTGCCGCCGCGACGATGATCGGCGTGCTGCGGCGTGGCTGATCGAATGGGTTCGCGACGATGGCGCCCGTGCGACCCACCGGTGGCACGACCGTTCTCGGCGTCAGGTTCTCCTGCCGTCATGGGACGAGTGTGACGGATGGGCCGGCCCCCTACACCATTGAGCGTCAAAAAATCGGATTCACCCGCGCCTCGGGGCGCGTGTCGCGCGTCGTGCGCCCGTCCATGATGACCTACAGGGTCACCGAACGACGACTCGGCTCCCGACGGGCATGAGGTCGCGAGCCCAGATCATGTCGATCGCGGCGTTGCTGAGGCGCGCGCAGCCGTGGGACGCCGGCCACGGCGGGATGCTCCCCGAACCGTGCACCGCGATGCCGCGGTGGAAGAACCGCGGGCGCCAGAGCTCGCCGAGGGAGTTCGTCAGGGGGCCGTCGACCGCCCGGTACACCGTGAACCTGCCCTTGGGGGTCGTCGCCCACGCCTGGTGCCCCGAGGTCGAGGTGTACTCCTCGCCGTTGCCCGTCGACGTGTTGAGGACGGTGCGCACCTTCCCGCCCCGCACGACGAGGAGGAGCTGGCGCTCGAGGTCGATCTCCACCCCGTTCCCGGAGAGCGTGGGCCGAGGCCGGATGCCGTCCGCGAGCGCCGCGCGGGTGCGCGGGCCGACGACCCCGTCACGACGGATGCCGGCGGCCTTCTGCAGCGCGAAGACCGCCTGCTGGGTCAGCGAGCCGAACGCCCCGTCGGGCTCGCCGAGCCAGTAGCCGAGGGCGGTGAGCCGGTCCTGGAGCTCGAGGACCCGGCGCCCGGTGTCGCCCCGGGACAGGTTCGAGGGAGGCTTCGCCGGTGGAGGCGGCTTCGGCGTCGCCTTCCGGGTCGAGGGCCGGCTCCGCTCCGACGGTGTCCTCGGAGGGGCTCGCCGAGGGCGTGGGCGCCGTGCTCACCGTGGGCGTCGGGCCGGCGGGCTCGGGTGGCGGTGGTGGTCGGCGAGTGCTCCTCGACCGGGAGCGACGACGGCGAGGCGGTCACCGGCGGCGTCCACGTCGCCGACCCGGCGGCGACCGAGGACGTCCCTCCGCCCGCGGCCGTGGCGCTCGAGCCGGCGGGGGTCCAGCGCCCCACCGTCGCGCCGCAGCCGCTCAGCACGACCGCAGCGGCCGTCACGACGCCCGCCACCGCCACCCGCGCCCTCGGACCGTTCCCCATCCGCGCTCCTGCCCTCGTCCGCGTCGGCACCGACCACAGGAGACGGGATGCCGGTGCGGCGCACGCCAGTCGGCGCGCCGGTCGTGACCAAGTCGTTGCCTGGAGAGACGGCCGCCGGCCCGTCACGGGGACGTCAGCCGCGGGCCCGGATCGCCTCGTCGGTCGCGATCAGCCGGCGCGCCGTCTCGACGTGGAGGTTCTCGACCATCCGACCGCGGTGCGTCACGACTCCGGCGCCCGACCCGGCATCCCAGGCGGCGAGCAGCTCGCGGGCGTCGGCCACCTCCTCCTCCGACGGCGCGAACACCCGGTTGCACGGGTCGACCTGGCCCGGATGGATGAGGGTCTTGCCGTCGAACCCCAGGTCGCGGCCCTGGCGGCACTCGGCCTCGAAGCCGTCGGCGTCGGTCACGTCGTTGTACACGCCGTCGAGGATCGCGACGCCCGAGCGCCGGGCCGCGAGGAGGGACAGCGACAGGGCGGTCAGCAGCGGCTCTCGGCCGGGCACGTGCCGCGCCCCGAGCTCCTTGACGAGGTCGTTGGTGCCCATGACGAGGACGGCCAAGCGCGCCGCGGCCGAGGCGATCTCGCCGACCGCGAGCACCGCCTCCGGCGTCTCGACCATCGCCCAGAGCCGCGTGTGCTCCGGAGCACCGTGGCGTCTCCATCGCCTCGACGAGGGAGCGCACCTCGTCGGCGCTGTCCACCTTGGGCACGACGATGCCGTCGGGCCCGGCGGCGCACGCCGCCGCCAGGTCGTCGTCGTGCCACTCGGTGCTGCTGCCGTTGACCCGGATCGTCACCTCCCGGGATCCGTATGCTCCGGATGCCGCTGCTGCACAGGCGTTCTTCACGCGCAGCGCGCTTTGTGGTCGGGACCCACGGCATCCTCGAGGTCGAGGATGAGACCGTCGACGGGCAGGCTCTTGGCCTTCTCCAGCGCCCGCTCGTTGTTGCCCGGCATGTAGAGCACCGAGCGCCGCGGTCGGTATGCCGTGCCGTCGCTCACGCGCCCGCCTCCCCAGCCGCGGTGGCGGGCTCGCCGGCGTACAGCGCCGCCAGCTCGGGGTCGTTGGCCGCGAGCCGCTCGGCGAGCTCGAGGATGACGAGGCACTGCTTGAGGCTGGCGTCGTCCTCCATCCTCCCGTCGAGCATCACCGCACCGGTGCCGTCGCCCATGGCGTCCCTGACCCGGCGGGCGTGCGCCACGTCGTCGGCGCTCGGGCTGAACACCTTCTTCGCGATGGCGATCTGGGCGGGGTGCAGGGTCCAGGTACCGACGCAGCCGAGGAGGAAGGCGTTGCGGAACTGGTCCTCGCAGGCGACGACGTCGGCGATGTCGCCGAACGGCCCGTAGTACGGGAAGATCCCGTGCATCGCGCAGGCGTCGACCATCCGGGCGATCGTGTAGTGCCAGAGGTCCTGCTGGTAGGTCGCGCGCTCCCCGTCGATGTCGCCGCCGACGGGGTCCTGGCGCACGAGGTAGCCCGGGTGGCCTCCGCCGACGCGCGTGGTCTTCATCCGGCGGTCGGCGGCGAGGTCGGCGGGGCCGAGGCTGATGCCCTGCATCCTCGGGCTGGCGCCGGCGATCTCCTCGACGTTCGCCACACCGCGGGCGGTCTCGAGGATCGCGTGCACGAGGACCGGCCGGGTGAGGCCCGCCCGCGCCTCGAGCTGGGCGAGCAGGCGGTCGACGTAGTGGATGTCCTCGGGGCCCTGCACCTTGGGCACCATGACGACGTCGAGCCGGTCGCCGACCTCGGTGACGAGGGTGGTGAGGTCGTCGAGCGCCCAGGGGGAGTCGAGCGAGTTGACCCGCGTCCAGAGCTGGGTGTGCTCGCCGAAGTCGGTGGAGCGGGCGATCTCGACCAGCCCCGCGCGGGCGGCCTCCTTGTTCTCGGCCCTGACGGCATCCTCGAGGTTGCCGAGCAGCACGTCGACGGTGCCGACGAGACGCCGGCACCTTGGCGGCCATCCTCGGGTTGCTCGGGTCGACGAAGTGGATCATCCGGCTCGGCCGCGCGGGTACCTCCCGCAGCGGGGCCGGAGCCCCCACCGCGAGCGGGCGGAAGAAGTCCTTGGCGCTGCGCATGGGAGGCCTCTCGTCGGCGATGGCGGTCCTGCGCAGGGACGCTAGCAGCGCCGTCGGGCCGCGTCGCATGAGCCGCGTCACGGTGTGACCGACGACGCCCGCGCTGGTGGCGTCAGCGACGCCACGCCGAGGTCCGGACGCCGCGCAGCAGGTGCTGCGTGCACGCCGACGTCCTGCGTGGGCGCGGGATCGAGGTGTGGGAGAGTTCCCGGGTGAGCGAGGAGCGGCCGGTGGTGGACCCGCCCGGCACGGCCACGCCCGTGGAAGCGGCCACCGCGCAGGTGCCCGCACCGGCAGCCGTCCACGTCACCCGCCTCATCTCGGAGGCGGCGAGCAAGTCGGGCCTGATCTGGGTCCGCCTGCCCGACGGCGACGCCTACCCGGTCTGGCACGTGTGGCACGACGACGGCGACGAGCGGGGCACCGGTCCCGCTGCCTACGTCGTCTCCGGGCCCGGGGAGCAGGTCGCTGCCCTGGCTCCCCGACGAGGTCGAGCTCGTCCTGCGCAGCAAGGACACCGGGGGTCGGCTCATCGCCGTCCGGGCGACCGCCCGCGAGGTCACCCCCGAGGATGCCGGGTGGGACGCCGCGGTCGAGGTGCTGCGGCCCGGGCGGCTCAACGCCGTCGGCGACGTCGCGCAGCGGTGGCGGGAGTCGTGCACGATCTACGTGCTGACGCCACACGGCCGGCTCGTCGAGGGCCCCGGCGTCGTACGGCGAGGAGTCGGGCGCCGCGCGGGTGCGGCCCGCCGCGCCGGCCACCAGCCGCTGGCGGCCCTGGCACTGGCGCGGTCGGGCCGGAGCCCGCCGCAACACCCGCCCCCGCCTGAGCGGGCCGCGCGCTCCCCGACGCACAGCACCCGCCCCGATAGCCTGTCCCGGTGAGCACGCCGACCCGCGCCTTCGTCGGCCGCCTGACCGAGCTCAGCGTCTTCGACCCGCTCGGTGACCAGGTCGGCCGGGTCCGCGACGTCGTCGTCACCTTCAGCCTCACCCGCAGCCGGCCGCGCGTCATCGGCCTCGTCGTCGAGGTGCCGGGGCGCCGGCGGGTCTTCGTGCCGATGACCCGCGTGACCTCGGTCGAAGGGCGGCCAGGTCATCACGACCGGCCTGGTCAACATGCGCCGCTTCGAGCAGCGCGGCAACGAGACGCTCGTCGTCGCCGAGCTCTTCGAGCGTCCGGTGCCGTGCGCACCGACGAGGGCGAGGTCGTCGAGCGCGACGGTCGAGGACGTCGGCATCGAGCAGCTCGGCACCCGCGGCTGGAGCCGTGGCCCGGGCGTTCGTCCGCACCGGCGCCAACGCGCAGCGGTCTCGGCCGGCTCGGCCGGCGCCGCGGCGAGACCCTCCTCGTCCCCATCGAGGACGTCCGTCGGCCTGCGCGAGCCCGCCGAGGGCAGAGCGCCGCTCCGCCTCCTCGAGGCATACGAGGACCTCAAGCCGGCCGACCTCGCCGAGGTCATCCACGACCTCACCCCCGCCGGCGGGCCGAGGTCGCGGCGGCGCTCGACGACGACCGGCTCGCCGACGTCATCGAGGAGCTGCCCGAGGACGACCAGGTCGAGATCCTCGCGGGCCTCCAGGTCGACCGGGCCGCCGACGTGCTCGAGGCGATGGAACCCGACGACGCCGCCGACCTGCTCGCCGAGCTGCCCAAGGAGCGCCAGGAGGAGCTGCTCCAGAAGATGGAGCCCGACGAGGCGGCCGACTTGCGCCGCCTGCTGACCTACGACGAGAACACCGCCGGTGGGCTGATGACGACCGAGCCGGTCGTCCTCGGCCCCGAGGCCTCCATCGCCGAGGCGCTGGCCGTCGTGCGCCGGGCCGAGCTGTCGACGGCCTCGCCATGCACCGTGTTCGTGTGCCGCTCGCCGCTCGAGACGCCGACCGGCCGCTACCTCGGCATGGTCCACATCCAGCGGCTGCTGCGCGAGCCGCCTCATGCGCCGATCGGCGGCATCCTCGACAAGGACGTCGAGCCGCTGCCGCCCGAGGCCACGCTCGGCCAGGTCACCCGGATGCTCGCGACCTACGACCTCGTGGGCCTGCCGGTCGTCGACGCCGAGGGCCACCTCCTCGGGGCCGTCACCGTCGACGACGTCCTCGACCACATCCTCCCGGAGGACTGGCGCGAGGACCGGCACGACGTCGTCGCCCCGGCGGAGGTGCGCCATGGCTGAGCGCGAGCGCCGGGCCCGCATCGACCAGCCCCGCGAGGGCGGGCGGCGCTGGAGCGCACCCGCGGTGTTCACCGAGGAGACCTTCGGGGTGCTCTCGGAGAAGTTCGCGCGCTACATGGGCACGCCGTACTTCCTCATCGGGATGACGGTGTTCGTCGCTGGCGTGGCTGCTGCTGGAACACGCTGGCCCCGCAGTGACCTGCGCTTCGACCCGTACGCCTTCATCTTCCTCACGCTCATGCTCAGCCTGCAGGCCTCCTACGCCGCGCCGCTGATCCTCCTCGCGCAGAACCGGCAGGCCGACCGTGACCGGTTCGCCCTCGAGCAGGACCGTTCGCGCGACGAGCGCAACCTCGCCGACACCGAGTTCCTCACCCGCGAGGTCGCCGCCCTGCGCATCGCATGCGCGACCACGCCACGCGCGACTTCGTGCGCAGCGAGCTGCGGGACCTGCTCGACGAGATGGAGGAGCGCGGGCTCGTCGTGCGGCGCGGGGCGCCCGAGGCCGCCACGAGAGGCCGCCCGCGCGGGGGCATCCGCTGGCGCGGTCGAGGGCACTCGCTCGCCGACCTAGACTGGAGCCCATGCCCCAGGTCAGCTCCGATGCACTGCACGCTGCGCTCGCGACGGTCATCGACCCCGAGATCCGCAAGCCCGTCACCGAGCTCGGCATGGTCGAGAGCGTCGCTCGCCGACGAGGCCGGTCACGTCGCCGTCACCATCCTGCTCACCGTCGCCGCGTGCCCGCTCAAGGACACCCTGACCAGGGACACGACGAACGCGCTCGCTGCCGTCGAGGGCGTCACCGGGGTCACGGTGACGCTCGGCGTCATGAGCGACGAGCAGCGCGCCGAGCTGAAGACGATGCTCCGGGGCGGCGTCGCCGAGCGCGAGGTGCCGTTCGCGCGGGCCGGGTCCCTGACCCGCGTCTACGCCGTCGCGTCCGGCAAGGGCGGCGTGGGCAAGTCGTCGGTCACCGCGAACCTCGCGGCGTCGCTCGCCCAGCAGGGGCTGCGCGTGGGCGTCGTCGACGCCGACGTCTACGGCTTCTCGATCCCCCGGATGCTGGGCGTCGAGGGCCGCCCCACGCAGGTCGACGACATGATCCTGCCCCCGCTCAGCCACGACGTGAAGGTCATCTCGATCGGGATGTTCGTGCCGGGCAACCAGCCGGTCGTGTGGCGCGGCCCGATGCTCCACCGGGCCCTCCAGCAGTTCCTCGCCGACGTGTTCTGGGGCGACCTCGACGTCCTGCTCCTCGACCTGCCCCCCGGCACCGGCGACATCGCGATCTCGACGGCCCAGCTGGTCCCCGGCGCGGAGATCCTCGTCGTCACGACCCCCCAGCAGGCCGCCGCCGAGGTCGCCGAGCGCGCCGGCGCGATCGCGCTCCAGACCCACCAGCGGGTCGCCGGGGTCATCGAGAACATGAGCTGGCTCGAGCTGCCCGACGGCACCCGCCAGGAGATCTTCGGGTCCGGCGGCGGTCGCGACGTCGCCGAGTCCCTCACCCGGGCGATCGGCACCGACGTGCCGCTGCTCGGCCAGATCCCGCTCGACACCCGCCTGCGGATCGGCGCCGACACGGGGATGCCGGTCGTGCTCGGTGAGCCCGACTCCCCCGCCGCCGTGGCCCTGCGCGGCATCGCCAAGGGTCTGGCGACCCGCTCCCGCGGCCTCGCCGGTCGCTCCCTCGGCCTCACGCCCGCCGGTCGCTGACGCACCGGACGCGACGGCGTCAGGTCGCGTCGACGTCCCAGGGGACGGGACGGGCCGGGTCCCAGCTGCGGCGGTCGGCCGTCGGCTCGGGCGCGCCCGACCTCGTCGTCGTCGAGCCGTCGTGCTGTACGTCGGGACGGACGCCTGCTCAGCCGCCGCCCCCGCCGCGACCGCTCCCCCGGCCGCTGCCGCGGCGCCTCCCCGCGACGGACGCCGCACCCCGCACCGAGTCGATCTCGCCGCGGATCGGCGCGATGGCGTCGTCGAGCGGGTCGAGGAGCGCCTCGCGCACGATCCGCCGAGGGTCGTACTGCCGGGGGTCGTACTGCCGCCAGTTGATGTCCTCGTACTCGGGGCCGAGCTGGTCGCGCAGCTGGCCCTTGGCGCCCTCGGCCATGACCCGCAGCCGCCGGATGCCGCGGGCGAGCTTGGCGGCGTACTCGGGCAGGCGGTCGGGCCCGAGCACGAACACCGCGATGAGCGCGAGCAGCACGAACTCCAAGCCGTTCACGCCGAACACCGTGCCGTCACCGCCCTTGCGTCGCCTGCGCCGGATGGCGCGCGGTCAGTCTCCCGAACCCTTGAGCACCATCGTGACATCCCGCTCGGTCCCCCCACGACGGATCGTCAGGGTGACCTTCTCACCGACCGCGCGAGCACGGATGGCGACGACGAGCTCGTCACCCTCCGAGACCGGCTTGCCCTCGAACGCGATGACGACGTCACCGGGCTTCAGGCCGGCCTTGTCGGCGGGCCCGTCCGGGTTGACCGCAGGCTCGCCGTCGGGCCCCTCGTCGGCGATCCGGACGCCCTCGCCCGAGTACGCGGTGTCGAGGAAGACCCCGATGACCGGGTGCTCGGCCTTGCCGGTGGTGATGAGCTGCTGTGCCGTCGTCGACACCTGGTCGCTGGGGATCGCGAAGCCGACGCCGATGTTGCCGCTCTGGCCGCTGAGGTCCGACCCGGGTGCCCGCGCGATGGCGGAGTTGACCCCGATGACCTGGCCCCGCATGTCGAGCAGCGGCCCACCCGAGTTGCCCGGGTTGATGGCGGCGTCGGTCTGGATGGCGTTGATGAAGGACTGGTCGTCCGCCGTGCCACCGCCGGGTGTCACCGGCCGGTCCAAGGCGCTGACGATGCCGGTCGTCACCGTGGAGTCGAGCCCGAGCGGCGCCCCCACGGCGATGACCTGGTCACCGACGACGACGTCGGCGGACCGGCCGAGGGCCAGCGGCTCGAGGTCGCTGCGGCCGACCTTGACGACCGCGAGGTCGTAGGACGCGTCGCGCCCGACGACCTTGCCGCTCAGCTGCTGGCCGTTCGCGAGCACGACCGTGATCTCGCCATCGTCGGCAGCGCCGGCGACGACGTGGTTGTTCGTGACGATGTGGCCGGCTGCGGTCGTAGACCCAGCCCGAGCCGGTCCCCTCGCCGTCGGCGCCCTCGACGCGCAGGGTGACGACGCTCGGGGTCGCCCGTGCCGCGATGTTCGCGACGGAGCCGTTCGGGCGGGTCGTCGCACCGACACCGGGGCTCGGGGCCGGGCCGGTCGTGCCCTCGACGACCGTGCGGTCGGCGAGCACTCCCCCGAGCAGGCCGCCGACGAGGCCGGCGAGCAGGGCGACGGCGACGGACACGCCCACCAGCGCCCCCCACCCGGGTCCCCGACGGCGGGGAGCCTCCTCCGGGGGAGGTGGCGGTGATGCGAAGCGCGGGTCGTACGGGAGCAGTGCCGCCGGAGGGTGCGGCGGCGGGAGGAGGCACCGCCGGCGGTGCCGCCCACACCGGGGCAGGGGGCGGCGCGGCCTCGGGGGCGGCGCCGCGCACGTCACCGGGCGGCTCCGGCATCCCCTGCGCGACCGCTTGGGTGACCTCCGAGGTCGCCGACGGGTCCGGCCGGTCCCAGGGGCGCCAGTCCTCGCGCCCGGGGTCGTGCTCGCTGGTCATGGGGTCGATTCTGCCTGCCGGCCGAGGCGGGCGAGGACGACGGACTGCGTGAGCTCGACCGGTGAGATCCCCGACGTAGCACGGACACGGTGCGCGACGGGGCGGCGGCCGGGGCGACCGCGGGAGTCGTGGCGGTCGACGGTGCGGGGCGGGCCGTGCCCGGCCCGGGAGCGACCCCGAGGGTCCAGGCCGCGGCCGCCGAGACCCCGGCCGCTGCGGCGGCGACGACGGTCGCCCGCAGCGGGCTGCGGTGGCACGCCGGTGCGCTCGGCGCGAGCAGCCGCAACGGGTCCTGCATGGCGGCCGGGACCGGGCGCGGCCCGGCATCCGCCGCCATCGCGGTGCCGAGGGCGAGGAGTGCGGAGCGCAGGTCACCGGGCATCGACGGTGCCCCGGCGAGCGCGCTGCGCAGGCGGCGCTCCGCGTCGACGGCGTGCGCGCAGACCCGGCAGGCCACGAGGTGGCGGTCCCAGGCCCGCTGCCGGTCCAGCGGGAGCCGGCCCGCGGCGTAGTCCGACATCTCGTCGCCGAGGCACCGCACCCGCAGAGCGTCGGTCATACGGTCCCCGCGGCGGGTCGGCGGACGATGCGGCCCCGGGTCGTGGGGGCGGGGGTGGTGGCGGGCTGGGGGGCGCGGTGGGCGAGCGACTCGCGCAGCTGGGCCCGGCCACGGTGGATCCGCGAGCGGACGGTGCCGAGCTTGATGCCCAGCGTCGCGGCGACCTCCTCGTAGGACAGGCCCTCGATGTCGCACAGCACGACGGCGGCACGGAAGTCGGGAGAGAGGGCGTCGAGGGCCCGCTGGACGTCGGCGTCGAAGTGGGCGTCGTGGTAGGTCTGCTCCGGTCCGGGGCCGCGGCTCGGCAGCCGCGCCGCGGACTCGTCGGACAGCGCGTCGAAGCGGATCCGCTGCTTGCGGCGCATCTTGTCGAGGAAGACGTTGGTCGTGATGCGGTGCAGCCAGCCCTCGAACGTGCCGGGCTGGTAGGTGTGCAGGGACCGGAACACCCGCACGAAGACGTCCTGGGTGAGGTCCTCGGCGTCGTGGACGTTGCCGGTGAGGCGGTAGGCCAGGCGGTAGACCCGCGCGGAGTGCTGTTCGACGACCTCCTCCCACGTGGGGGGAACCCACCCGGCAGCCGGCGTCTCGCCACCCGGGGTGGCATACGTCGTCGTCATCGGTCCATTCCTCACCGGGCTGCTGTTCCGTCACCCATCGATACGCGTCCGGAGCACGAATTGTTCCCGGCCATCCTGAACGTCCGCTGGGAACGCGATCGGCGGGAGGCCGCGCCTGCCGCGCCGTAGGGTGAGTCGCATGAGCGCACTCAAGCCGGCCAGCTGGTCCTATGCCGAGGAGTTCGTCCCCGAGCCGGAGGTCGTCGAGGCCGCCCGGAGGCGTGGGGTGGAGTTCGGGGACGCGAGCCCGGTGGGCACCGGCGCCGGGGCCGCGCTGCGGTTCCTCGCGGCCGCCGTGCAGGCGCGCCACGTGCTCGAGATCGGCACCGGTGCCGGCACCTCGGGCCTCTGGCTCCTCGCCGGGATGCCGGATGACGGCGTGCTGACGACCATCGACTCCTCCGCCGAGCACCAGCGTGCCGCTCGCGACGCCTACGTCGCGGCGGGGTACGCGCACCAGCGCACCCGCGTCATCACCGGGCCGGCGGCCGACGTGCTCCCCCGCATGGCCGACGCGGCGTACGACCTCGTCGTCGTCGACGCCGACAAGCAGGGCTACCCGACGTACGTCCAGCACGCCGTGCGCCTGCTGCGCCCCGGCGGGGTCCTCGTCATGGACAACATGCTGTGGCACGACCAGGTGGCAGACCCGGCGGCCCGCGACGCCACGACGAGCACCCTGCGCGACCTCGGCAAGTCGCTGCGCGACCACGACGACCTCGTCCCCGCACTGCTTCCCGTCAGCGACGGCTTGTTCGTCGCCGTCCGGCGCTGAGCCGAGCGGCGGGTCAGCTGACGTCCGGCCCCGCCCCGCGCCGGAAGCCGGCGGGTCCCTCGGCGATCGCGACGACCTCCCAGTCCTCGATGGCGAGGGGCGCGGACCCGATGATGGCGCTGCCCGGCGCCGACGCGGCATCCGGCTCGAATCCCTCCCGGAAGAGGGCGCGGTCCTGCTCGCTGTCGAAGACGTAGGTCCCCTCGAACCATTCCCCCTCGCGCATCCGCCAGACCTTGAAGGCCAGGCCGTCGAGGAACATGAACCGCGCGATCGACGTGCCGACGACGTACTCGCGCAGCTGGTCCGCGGCGTCCTCGGGGGCGTCCTCCAGCGACCAGCGCACCGTCAGCCCGTACCCGGCGTTCATGCCATCTCCTCCAGCCACCGCAGCAGCAGTCGTGTCCCGAACCCGGTCGCCCCCTTGGCGGAGGTGCCGGCGTCGACGTCCGAGCGGCCGGTGCCCGCGATGTCGAGGTGCGCCCACCGGCGCTCCCCCACGAACTCGCGGAGGAACAGGGCGGCGGTCACGGCCCCGCCCCCCACGTCCTGGGCGATGTGGGTGAGGTCGGCGACGTCGGAGTCGAGGGCTCGACGGTAGGTCTCGGCGAGCGGCATCGGCCACAGCGTCTCACCAGTCGTCGCCCCGGCTGCGAGAAGGTCGTCGCGCAGGGCGTCGTCGGTCGAGAACACCGGGGCGGCGGCACGGCCCAGGGCCACCCGGGCCGCACCCGTGAGGGTCGCGACGTCGACGAGCCAGTCGGGGTCGAGGTGGGCGTCGGCCCAGGCGAGCGCGTCGGCGAGGACGATCCGGCCCTCGGCGTCGGTGTTGCCGATCTCGACGGTGCGCCCGCCGTACTGGGTGACGACGTCCCCCGGGCGGTAGGAGCCCCCACCGACCGCGTTCTCGGCCAGCGGCAGCAGCCCGGTGACGCGCACGCGGATGCCGAGCTCGCGGCACGCCGACAGCACGGCGAGCACGATCGCCGCCCCCGACATGTCGGTCTTCATGCCGAGCATCCCGTCGGCCGGCTTGACCTGCAGACCACCGGTGTCGAAGGTGATGCCCTTGCCGACCAGCACGACCCGCGGTGTGGATGCCGTGGCCCCGACGGGGTCGTGGTCGAGGCGCACGAACCGCGGCGGGGTGGCCGACCCCTGCCCGACGGCGAGGATGCCGCCCATCCCCTCGCGACGCAGCCGCCGCTCGTCCCACACCTCGGCGCGCAGCCCGGTCCGCGAGGCGACGGTGCGGGCGCACGCTGCCAGCCAGGCGGGGCTCTTCGTGTTGGAGGGGGTGGCCGCCAGCCCACGCGCGAGCAGCTGCGCGCGGGCGCGGGCCACCGCCCGCCCGACGAGCTCGGCGGACGACGCCCCGGTCACGACGGCGGCTCCCGCGGCGGCGGCGCCGGGGACGGCACCCTCACGGGTCCAGCGCGGGGAGGCCCACGACCCGAGGACCGCCCCCTCGACGTAGGCCGGCAGCGCGTCGCCGGCGGCGGCACCGACGGCGTGGACCACCAGCGCGTGCTCGCGCGTCGCGCGTCCCACGGCGGCGCCGGCCGTCCGCCACGACGCCGGCGACCCGTCGCCGACGCCCACGAGCAGGACCCGCCGCACGCTCGCGGACCCGGGCGCGAGGGGCGCCGTGGTGACCGTGCCGGCCGTGGCGCCGGGCTCGTGCGTGGCGAGCAGCGCGGCGCCGTCGACTCCGAGCGTGGCCACGGCCGCCTCGGCGTCGGCCCGGCCGTCCGGGCCCTCGCCGACGGGGGCCACGAGCACCGACCGGTCCCGGTCGCCGCGCTCCGCCCCGTGGAGCGCCTCGTTGGGGTCCGGGCGGACGCTCCAGTCGGAGGACCGGGGCGAGAGGACCGCGTCGTCGTTCGGCACGCGGCGACCCTACCGACTGCGCCGTGCGCCGGGACGTGCGACGGGGCCCCCACCCGCAGGTGGAGGCCCCGTTCGACGCCGTCAGGTGCGGGTCAGGACAGCCCCTCGCAGTTGTCGATCGCCTCGCCCAGCGCGCGAACCTCGTCAGGGGTCATCTCGACGACGAGCCGGCCCCCGCCCTCGAGGGGCATCCGCAGGACGATGCCGCGGCCTTCCTTGGTGACCTCGAGCGGACCGTCGCCCGTCCTCGGCTTCATTGCCGCCATGGCTGAAATCCCTTCCTCGCCGCGGTTGCGGGTGATCGCGCCGCGTGGTGTCGGCGCCGGACCGCCGGGTGTCGTGCACCCATTATCCCGTAGCCGTGCGACAGCGCGAAATCAGTGTCACGGGCGCTCGTGCAGGTCAGGGCGGGAAGGATCCCCACGGCGTGTAGACCAGCAGGGCGCAGGTCCACCAGACGAGCCCGGCGATGACGACCGCCAGCACGACGGCGACCCGGCGGCGCCAGTGCGGGACGACGCCCTGCCCGTTCGCCGTCCGCATCGCCACCGACGCGAGCAGGGCCGCGAGGGGGAAGTCCAGCAGCAGGAAGCGCCACATGCTCGTGATCGGCCGCACGACGGCGAAGAGGTACAGCGGGTACGCCAGCGCCCAGGCCCGCGCCTCGATGCAGATCCACCGGCCGTGGCGGCCGAGCACCAGCGCGACGTAGGTGGCGAGGAGGGCCAGCAGCACGACGACCCCCGCCGTGCCCTTGTCCTCCCAGGCCCATTCGACCCACAGGACGAACGGCCCCTTGTCCGGCCGCTGGCCCCAGGCCGCCTGCACGTCGAAGAAGGCGCTCGGGACACCGGTCACCACACCGGCGATGACCGGCCAGGCGACCGCGCTGGCCGCGAGCGCGCCGATCATGACGGCCGCGGTGAGGCGCTGGCCGTGGAGGGGCCGGATGCCGGCCGCGCGGTCCTCGCGCCACCGCACCCCGAGGTGGATGAGGGCGGCGGCACCGAGCGCCGGCGCGATGCCCCGGGTGAGCCCGAGGGGCGCCGCCACGACGGCGACGAGGAGGTACCGGCGGCGCACGAGGAGGAGCAGCGCTCCCGCGACGATGGCGACGGCGAGGGCCTCGGTGTACGGCTTGAGCATGACGGCCGTCGTCGGGTAGAAGCACCACAGGCACGCCGCGACGAGCGCGAGGCGGTCGCGCTGCGGCTGCCGGTCGGCGTGCACCCCCGAGCGCAGCACCGCCCAGATGAGCACGGCCGCGAGCCCGCCCAGCACGACGTTGAGCAGGCCCCCCGCCCAGGCGAAGGGCAGGCCGGTGACCATGACCGCCTTCACGAGGTACGGGTAGAGCGGGTAGAAGGCCCAGGCGCTGTACGTCACCGCTCCCGTGTCCGCGTCCACGGGCAGCGGCACGGGGTAGCCGTCCCGGACGATCCGCTCGTACCAGATGCCGTCCCAGAGGCCGAACATGTCGCCGAGCCCGGGGTCGGCGTGGCCCACCCCCGCGGGGTTCTGGAACCAGGTCGCCGCGACCCACAGGGCGAGCAGGGCGACGACCCTCGAGAGGAGGTAGACGAGCAGCAACGTGAGCACCGGGTGGTGCAGGGCGCGCGCCCCGAGGGCGTGGCGCCCGGCCGACGTGAACGGGGTCGGCCGGGGTGCCGGGCGGGTCGCGGCCTCAGCGAGCGCCATCGGTGCGGCTCCTGACGTCCCAGACGTACACGCCCCCGAGGTGCTCCGGAGCGCCGAAGGCCGACGTCAGCGAGGCCAGCAGGGCCGGGGCCTCGGGACGGGCGTCGGGCAGGACGATCGCGTCGACCCTGCCCTGGCGCAGGTTCTCGGTGAACTCGGCGACCTTCGCGTCGTCCGCGGTCGCTGGCTCCCCCGCCTCGGCGATGCCCGCGAGCCACTGGGTGAGGCCGGTCGGCGTCGCCCCGTACTGCCCCGTGCGCTCCGGCTCCGGCCCGGGGCCGACGAAGTACCCGGCCACCACGGGGAACCCCCACCGGGCCTGCGCCTGCCACTCCAGGGCCCGCATGTCAGCGACGTTCGGGGGCGGGGCGGCGAGGACCGAGCCGCCCTCGTCGACCCAGTCGCGCCACGTGCCGTCGGTGAAGAAGGCCGGCATCGGCGCGCGCGTGTCGACGACGAGCGGCGTGGGGACCACGGGCAGGAGCACGAGGCCCGCCGCGACGCCCGCCACGGCGAGCCCCGCACCGGCGTGCCCGGCATAGCGGCTCGCGGCCCGGCGCAGCTCCTCGGTGCCGATGGCGAGCAGCGCGCCGAGCGCCGGCACCGCGACGAGCGCGAACCGGGTCGGCAGCACGTTCTCGAGCACCGGCACCTGCTCGAAGAGCACCCAGGGTCCCGGGATGCCGGTCGCCCGACCGTTCAGGGTGACCTCCTCCCCCAGCGAGAGCCAGCACCCGGCGACGACGACCGCCCCGAGGGCCCGGACGAGGGGTCGGCGCCAGAGCAGGACGACGACGGCCGCCGCGGCGAGCAGCAGCGGGATGCCGAAGAAGGAGTTCTCCTCGGTGCGGTTCATCGACAGCGCCGCCGCCGCCCACGGGTCGGCCCCGACGCTGCGGCTGGCCCGCCCCCACAGCTGGGCCAGGTCGTTGCCGGCCGGTGGGTGCCAGATGGAGGTGTAGCTCTGCGGCCCGGCGAACTGCCACCACAGCGGCAGCGCCACCACCGCCAGGCAGACCCCCGCGCCGGCGGCGAGGCCGCGGACCAGCCGCGACGGGTCTCCCCACCCGTGGGCCACCAGCACGCCTCCGCCGACGGCGAGGCCGACCGCGGTCAGGAGCAGCACCTCCTCGCCGATGAGAAGCTGCCAGGCGACGAGCAGCCCGAGCACCACCCCCTCGCGCACCGGCCGGCGGCTCTCGCTGATCCGCAGCACCCGGTCGACGATGACCGGCACGAGGAACTGGGCGATGAAGTTGGGGTGGCCGTTGGCGTGCGACACCATCCCCGGCGCGAAGCCGGCGAAGCCGGCACCGATGGCCGCCGCGAGGGGGTGCACCGCCAGCCGCCGCCGGAACAGCCAGTACCAGGCGGATGCCGTGAGCGCGAGCCCCAGCAGCTCGACGACGAGGAAGGTCACCGAGGGCCCGGCGAGCAGGGTCAGCGGTGCGAGGGGCAGCCCGAGCCCGAGCACGGTGGCGTTCGCCATGAGGTTGACGCCGGTCGGGAAGTTCTGCAGGTCGCTGAAGAGGGGGTTGGACAGCGTCGCGAGGTTGTGGGCCGTCGCGCCGAAGTACCACTCGAACGCCTGCTGGTCCTGCACGCCCTGCGACAGGTAGCCGGTGCGCACGTCGGCGACGAGCCCGGAGAGCACCCACAGCCCGAGCAGGAGGTACGCGACCGGCGCGAGCAGGTCGGAACGGCGAAGGGGGAGGGGCCGTCCGGCAGCCGGGTCGTCGTCACGGCCGGCTGCCGGACCGGGTCGGGGGGGCGGCTCGTCCTCCACGTCGGGGATGCCGGCCGCACCCGTCCCGTCGTCCACGGCCCTGGTCGGGTCGTCCCCCGATGACGCCGAAGGCAGCCGGTCCGCGAGCGGCGGCTCACCGCGCAGGCGGGCGATCGTGGCGTCGTGCTCGTGGACCCGCGCCTCGAGCGCGTCGAGCACCGTGTCGACCTGGTCCATCCGGTAGCCCCGGAACTGGGGGGCGAACCCCTCCACCGCAGGGCCGACCTGCCCGCGGGGACGGGCCAGCAGCCACGCGACCGCCGCGACGACCACGACCCCGACGACCGCCAGGCCCACCGACCAGCGTCACGGCGCCACCTCGCGCGACGCCGCCCGGGCGAGCACGCCGTCGACGACCCGGGCGAACAGCACGGCGCCGAGGCGGTCACCGGCCGGGCGGGTCAGCCGGGCCGCACCGGGCAGCCAGAGCTCCTCGGTCCACGCGACGAGGGCGCCCTCCGGGGCCTGCGGGTCGGCGTCCACGGTGATCTCGGCCCACCCGCGCAGGAACCGCCCGGTCTTCACGAGGCGCAGCCGCCGGCCGGGCTCGAGGGCGGTGACGAGCATCCGGTCGCCCGCGGCGAGCGGGCCGAGGCGGGTCCACGCGACGACCTCGGCGCCGAGGACGAGCCCGGTGTCGGGCACCGAGACGTCGGTGAGGGGGACGTGCCGCGTGTGCTCCGCGAGGTCGGTCAGCGCCGCCCAGGCGCTGGCGGGCGACAGGGAGGTGCGCCTGCGGACGGTGAACGCCATGCCGGTCAGCCGCCCTCTCGCTCCGGTCGCCGGCCCCCGAGCGCGTCGAGCACCTGCTCGCGCTCGGCGAGCTGGACCCGCAGCTCCTCGAGCCGGCCGTCGACCTCGTCCATCCGGTACCCCTGCAGCGCGGTGTCGAAGCGCACGGCATCCACGTCCGCCGCCGCCGGTTGCTCGGGCAGCCCGGGGTCGGGGGTCGAGCGGACCGGCTCGGCGAGGGGCTCGGCGGGCAGCCGCCCGCTCGCGACGCCGAGCACCACCGCGACGAGGGCGACGGCGCTGAGCGCGAGGAGGACGAGCGGGACCACGGGCCGATCCTACGGTGGCGCCTCGGCCCTACTCCGGGTACGTCCCCGACGGCGTCCCGCTGCGGCCGCGGCTCGGGGGTGTCCGCGGCGACGACCGTCGCGACCGCCTCGTCGACGTCGTCGGTGACCGTGAGCAGGTCGAGGTCGCTCGCGCGCGATCGTGCCAGCCGCCCCGGCCGTCTCGCGCAGCCAGTGCAGCAGGCCGCCCCAGTAGCCCGAGCCGAGCAGGACGATGGGGAAGCTCGTGACCTTCTCGGTCTGCACGAGGGTCACCGCCTCGAAGAGCTCGTCGAGCGTGCCGAAGCCTCCGGGGAGCACGACGAAGCCCTGCGCGTACTTGACGAACATCGTCTTGCGCGCGAAGAAGTAGCGGAAGTTGACCCCGAGGTCGACGTACTCGTTGAGCCCGGCCTCGAAGGGCAGCTCGATGCCGAGCCCCACCGACGTGCCCCCGGCGTCGAGGGCCCCGCGGTTGGCGGCCTCCATCGCCCCCGGCCCGCCCCCGGTGATGACGGCGTAGCCGGCCTCGACGAGGGCCCGCCCGACCTGCCGGGCGAGCTCGTAGACGGGGTCGTGCGGCCGGGTCCGGGCGGACCCGAAGACGCTGACGGCCGGCCCCACCTCGGCCAGGGCGCCGAACCCGGTGACGAACTCCGACTGGATCCGCATGACCCGCCAGGGGTCGGTGTGCAGCCAGTCCGCGGACCCACGGCTGTCGAGCAGCCGCTGGTCGGTCGTCGATCCCGGCACCCGGGAGCGGCGCATGACGACCGATCCCTGGTGGTAGTCGCGGTCGGCCGAGGGGTTCGGGCTGGGGTCCACGGCGCCACTGTATGCGGCAGGCGCGCCGGCCCGGCCGGCGTCAGGCCAGCCAGCGCAGCAGCGCCGCCTCGCACTCGGCGTACTGCTCGACGGGGCACTGCTCGTCGTCCATGTGGGCGAGGTTGGGGTCCCCCGGCCCGAAGTTCACGGCCGGTACGCCCATCGCCGAGAAGCGGGCGACGTCGGTCCAGCCCTGCTTCGCCTCGACCGTCAGGCCGAGCGCCTCGACGAACGCCCGGGCCGCGGGGAGGTGCAGCCCGGGGCGGGCGCCGCCGGCGTTGTCGACGACGTCGAGGTCGAAGCCCGCGAACACCTCGCGCACGTGCGCCTCGGCATCCACCTCACTGCGGTCGGGGGCGTAGCGGTAGTTGACGGTGACCACGCACCGGTCCGGGATGACGTTGGTCGCCACGCCCCCCGACACCAGCACCGCGTTGAGCGCCTCCCGGAACTCGAGCTCGTCGACGCGCCGCGTCACCGGCTCGTAGGCGACGAGCCGCTCCAGGATGCCGGCCGCGTCGTGGATCGCGTTGTGGCCCTTCCACGGCCGCGCGGAGTGGGCGGCGATGCCCTTGGTGGACACCTCGGCCCGCAGCGTCCCCTTGCAGCCCCCCTCGACGCGGGCGCCCGTCGGCTCGAGGAGCACGGCGAAGTCGGCGTCGGCGACGAGCTCGGGGCGCTGCTGCTCGACGTGCAGCAGGCCGTTGTACCGGGAGTCGATCTCCTCCGCCTCGTAGAACACGAAGGTCACGTCGCGGTTCGGCGCGCGGAGCTCGTGCGCGACCCGGAGCATGACGGCGACCCCGCCCTTCATGTCGACCGTGCCGCGGCCCCAGAGCACCTCTCCCCCGGCGGAGTCCACGCGTCGGGTCGGCAGGTTGACCGGGTCGGCGGTCAGCGGGACGGTGTCGAGGTGCCCGGCGAGCACGACGCGCTCCGCTCGGCCGAGGGCGGTGCGGGCGACGACGGTGTTGCCGAGGCGGGTCACCTCGAGGTGCGGGATGCCGCGCAGGGCCGCCTCCACGGCATCCGCGATGGGCTCCTCGCGCAGGCTCACCGACTCGACGTCGCACAGCGCCGCGGTCAGCGTGGTGACGTCAGCGGCGAGGTCGAGGACAGGGGTGGAGGGCGGCATACCGGCCAGCGTAGTGAGCCGCGGACCCCTTTAAGGTGGGCGGCATGACGCGCACCGCCTGGGGCCACGGCCTGCTCACCCTCACCGGCGACGGGACCGTGCTCGACGCGTGGTTCCCGGTGCCGGCGCTCGGCGAGCCGGGGGGTGCGGGCGAGCTCGAGGCGCCCGCCGGCCTCGAGGCGCTGGTCGCCCCCGACGAGGTGCGCGGCGTGCGGCGCGAGCTGCGGCTCGTCACCGCCGACCTCGATGCACCGCCGGCCGACGCGGCCGACGGCTGGCTGCGCCTGCACCTCCTCTCGCACCGGCTCTGCCCGCCGAACTCGGTCGACCTCGACGGCCTCTTCGGCCTGCTCACCAACGTCGTGTGGACCTCGCAGGGGCCGTGCACGGTCGAGGGGTTCGAGCTGACCCGGATCCGGATGCTGGCCCGCGGGCCGGTGCAGGTGTTCGGGGTCGACAAGTTCCCGCGGATGACCGACTACGTCGTGCCGTCGGGAGTGCGCATCGCCGACGCCGACCGCGTGCGCCTCGGGGCCCACCTGGCCATCGGCACCACCGTCATGCACGAGGGCTTCGTCAACTTCAACGCCGGGACCCTCGGCACCTCGATGGTCGAGGGTCGGATCAGCCAGGGGGTCGTCGTCGGGGACGGCTCCGACATCGGCGGCGGCGCGTCGACGATGGGCACCCTCAGCGGTGGGGGGACGGAACGCGTGAGCATCGGCAGGCGTTGCCTCCTCGGAGCCGAGTCGGGTCTCGGGATCTCGCTCGGTGACGACTGCGTCGTCGAGGCCGGGCTGTACCTGACGGCCGGGACGAAGCTGACCCTGCCCGACGGCACGGTCACCAAGGCGCGCGAGCTGTCCGGGCAGGGCAACCTGCTCTACCGGCGCAACTCCGTCACCGGAGCGGTCGAGGCACGTCCGCGCGACGGGCACGGCATCGTGCTCAACTCGGCGCTGCACGCCAACGACTGACCGGAGGAACCAGCAGATGCCCCGCACCGCGAGTGGAGCCGTGACGCTCGCCGAGGAGGCCCCCCGGTCGCCACGGCGCCGCCGCGCCGCCGCCGTCATGGTGCTCGTCCTCGTCGGTGTCGTCGGCACCGCCGCCTACCTCGGCGTCCGGCACCTGCGCTCGCTCGTGTCGCGCGAGCAGTG
Source organism: uncultured Actinomycetota bacterium (assembly GCA_963811475.1). Taxonomy (GTDB): domain Bacteria; phylum Actinomycetota; class Actinomycetes; order Actinomycetales; family Dermatophilaceae; genus Fodinibacter. The sequence goes on along the minus strand of CAWERJ010000024.1, from coordinate 6,634 downwards.
CCTCGTCACGGCATCCGGTACGACCTTCGGCTGGGCGCCGGACCAGGCGAGCAACGCCGCCGCGATCACCGCGATCGCGCTCCGGCGCGACCTGCCCCCGCGAGCGGCGACGATCGCCATCGCGACCGCCATGCAGGAGTCCAAGGTGCGCAACGTGCGCTTCGGCGACCGCGACTCGCTCGGCCTGTTCCAGCAGCGCCCGTCGCAGGGCTGGGGCACGGCGGAGCAGATCCTCGACCCCGAGTACTCGACGAACAAGTTCTACGACGCGCTCGTCAAGGTCGACGGCTACGCCGACATGGACATCGCGCAGGCCGCCCAGAAGGTGCAGCGGTCGGCGGCCGGTGCGGCGTACGCCCAGCACGAGTCACAGGCCCGGGTCACGGCATCCGTGCTGTCGGGTCAGACGTCGGCGGGCATCGGCTGCGCGCTCCAGGACCCGCGGTCGGCGGGCGACCCGTCCGACGTCGCCGCCCTGCTGAAGAAGGACTTCGGCGTCGAGGGCGAGGCCGACGACACCTCGGTCACCGTGCGGGCCGGCTCGGAGGACCTCGCCTGGGCGGTGGGGTCGTGGGCCGTCGCCCGCGCGTCCGACACCGGGGCGGTGCGCGTCGTCGTCGGCGACCGCGAGTGGCAGCGGGGCATGGAGGACTCGTCGCTGGAGTGGGGCACCGTCGACGGCGAGGGCGCGGCGGAGCCCGGGACCGTGACGATCCACCTGGCCTGAGGTCCGGGCCCGGCGGTCAGCGCTCGGCGACGGGGAGGTACCGGCGCTCGGGCTCACCGACGTAGACCTGGCGCGGGCGGCCGATCTTCGTCGTGGGGTCCTGGATCATCTCGCGCCACTGCGCGATCCACCCGGGGAGGCGGCCCAGCGCGAACAGCACGGTGAACATGCGCGTGGGGAAGCCCATCGACTTGTAGATCAGGCCCGTGTAGAAGTCGACGTTGGGATAGAGCTTGCGCTCGATGAAGTAGTCGTCGGCCAGGGCGATCTCCTCGAGCCCCAGGGCGATCTCGAGCAGCTGGTCCCCGCCGGCCGTCTTCGCGAGGATCTCGTGGGCGGTGTTCTTGACGATCGCGGCGCGCGGGTCGTAGTTCTTGTACACCCGGTGCCCGAAGCCCATGAGCCGGACGCCGTCCTCCTTGTTCTTGACCTTGGTCATGAACTCCTCGGTCGAGTACTGCGCCGACTGGATCCGCTCGAGCATCTCGAGCACCGCCTGGTTCGCGCCGCCGTGGAGCGGCCCGAAGAGCGCGTTGATGCCGGCCGACACCGACGCGAAGAGGTTGGCCTGCGAGGACCCGACGAGCCGCACGGTCGACGTCGAGCAGTTCTGCTCGTGGTCGGCGTGCAGGACGAGGAGGAGGTCGACCGCACGCACGAGGTCGGGGTCGATCTCGTAGTCGGTGGCGGGTACCCCGAACGTCATCCGCAGGAAGTTCTCGACGAGCGTGAGGTTGTTGTCGGGGTAGAGGAACGGCTGTCCGATCGACTTCTTGTAGGCGTATGCGGCGATCGTCGGCAGCTTGGCGAGCAGGCGGATCGTCGAGATCTCGACCTGCTGCTGGTCGAAGGGGTCGAGGCTGTCCTGGTAGAACGTCGACAGCGCCGACACGGCCGACGAGAGCACCGGCATCGGGTGCGCGTCGCGGGGGAAGCCCTGGAAGAAGCCCTTGAGGTCCTCGTGGAGCATCGTGTGCTGGCGGATGCGGCCCTCGAAGTCGGCGAGCTCGCTCTCGGACGGCAGCTCCCCGTAGATGAGGAGGTACGACGTCTCGAGGAAGGTCGAGTGCTCGGCGAGCTGCTCGATGGGGTAGCCCCGGTAGCGCAGGATGCCCTCGTCGCCGTCGATGTACGTGATGGCGCTCGTGCAGCTGGCGGTGTTCGTGAACCCGCCGTCGAGGGTGACGTTGCCGGTCTCCTTGAGCAGGGCGGAGATGTCGTAGCCGTTGTTGCCCTCGGTGGCCGGGACGAGGGACAGGTCGAGCTGCTTGCCAGCAGCGGACAGGGTGGCACCGTCGGTCATGTCAGGGAGTCCTTGTCGTCGGGCACGGAGTCGTTTTTCGACCCTACCGCCAGCGCTCCGGCACGGAAACACAGGACGCGGGGAGCTACGCCTCCGCGGCCCGCCGGAGGCGCCGGACGGCCGCCGCGACACGCTCGTCGGTCGCGGTGAGCGCGATCCGCACGTGCTCTCGGCCGGAGGGTCCGTAGAAGTCGCCTGGAGCGGCGAGGATGCCGTGCGCGGCCAGCCGCTCGAGGGTCGCCCGCCCGTCCTCCCCGGCGGTGGCCCACAGGTACAGGCCGGCATCGGAGTCGTCGACCCGGAGCCCGAAGGCCTCGACGGCCGGCAGCAGGGCCGCGCGCCGGGCGGCGTACCGGGCCTTCTGCTCCTCGACGTGGCGCGCGTCGGACAGCGCCGCCAGCACGGCGCGCTGCACCGGCCACGGCACCATCATCCCGGCGTGCTTGCGCACCTCGAGCAGCCGGGCGACGAGGACCGGGTCGCCGGCGACGAAGGCCCCCCGGTAGCCCGCGAGGTTCGACTGCTTCGAGAGGGAGTACACGCACAGCAGGCCCTCGTGCGAGCCGTCGCTGACCCGCGGGTCGAGGATCGAGGGCGTCGTCGGCGGCTCGCCGCAGCCGGGTGCGCGGGGCCGCCAGTCGAGCTCGGCGTAGCACTCGTCGGAGGCGACGACGACACCGTGGCGGCGGGCCCACGCGACGACCTTGGCGAGGTGCTCGACGCCCAGGACCTTGCCCGTGGGGTTGCCGGGAGTGTTGAGCCACAACAGCTTCGGCGCGGTGGATGCCGTGAGCGGACCGAGGGCGGTGAGCGCGTCGACCGCGACGGGGGTGGCTCCCGCGAGCCGGGCCCCCACGTCGTACGTGGGGTAGGCGACCCGCGGGAAGGCGACGACGTCACCCGGGCCGAGGCCCATGAGCAGCGGGAGCCACGCGACGAGCTCCTTCGAGCCGATCGTCGGCAGCACCCCGGCGGGGTCGACGTCGGGCACCCCGCGCCGCGCGGCGAACCACTGCGAGACCGCCTCGCGCAGGTCCGGCGTCCCCCACGTCAGGGGGTAGCCGTGGGCGTCGGACGCCGCGGTGAGGGCGTCACGCACGACCTGCGGCGTCGGGTCGACGGGGGTGCCGACGGACAGGTCGACGAGGCCGGCACCGGCATCCCCGAGGGAGGGGTCCGAAAAGGCGCTCGCCCGCTCCTTGGTCGGAGCGAGCGAGTCCCAGGGGAAGTCGGGGAGCCGGAGCACCTCTACTCGTCGTGCTCCTGCGGGGGCAGGTCGGCGATGATCGGGTGGTCCTTGGCGATCATGCCGAGCTTGGCCGCGCCGCCGGGGCTTCCGAGGTCGTCGAAGAACTCGACGTTGGCCTTGTAGTACTCGGCCCACTGCTCGGGGACGTCGTCCTCGTAGTAGATCGCCTCCACGGGGCAGACCGGCTCGCAGGCGCCGCAGTCGACGCACTCGTCGGGGTGGATGTAGAGGCTGCGCTCGCCCTCGTAGATGCAGTCGACAGGGCACTCGTCGATGCAGGCCTTGTCCTTGAGGTCCACGCAGGGCTGCGCGATCACGTACGTCATGCCGGACATACTATGCGGGCCATGGACGCTCCGGAGATCGGCCCGGGCCGCGATCCGCGGGTGGGCTCTCGGGTCGTCGTCCGGCACCGGCTGGAGGTCCCGGACCCCCTCACCGGGGCCACGTCGACCGACTCCGTCGGCGACCTCGTGGCCGTCGACGGGAGGGTGTTCGTCGTGCGGACGCGGCGCGGGGAGGTGCGGGTGGACCGGGCCCGGGTGACCGCGCTCAAGGAGGTTCCGCCGGCGCCCTCGCGGCGCGGCGCACCCCACCGGGCGCTGTCCGTCGAGGACCTCCAGCGGGTCATGGTCGGCGCCTGGCCGGCGATGGAGACCGCCCGCGTCGGCGAGTGGGTGCTGCGCGCCTCGCGCGGCTTCACCCAGCGGGCGAACTCGGTCGTCACCGCCGGGAGCCCGGGCCTCCCGGTGCCCGCTGCGCTGGATGCCGTCGAGCACTGGTACGCGGCGCGTGGCCTGCCGCCCAACCTCACGGTGGCCGGCCCGGTCGGGTTCGACCCGGCCGGTGACCCCGTGGGGGCGGAGGCGTTGCGGCGGGGCTACCGGGCCCGCGTCCCCACGCTCACCCTGACCGCCCCCACCCGACTTCTTGCGGATCCGCCACCCGCGGGGGCCGGTGGCCCCGGGTCGCAGGTGGGTGATCCGCAAGAAGTCGAGGTGGGGCCGGAGCTGACGGATGCGTGGTTCTCGGCGTACCGCAGCTACCGCGAGGTCGACGACGTCGCCGCCCGCGCCATCCTCACCGGCTCACCCGCGCAGGCGTTCGCCATCGTGCGCGACGCCAACGATGCGGTCGTCGGCATCGGGCGCCTCGGGCTGGCGGCGGCGTGGGGCGGGCTGGCGGCGATGTGGGTGGCGCCCGACGCCCGGCGGAGCGGCCTCGCCACCGCGGTGCTCGCGGCACTGGCACGGGCGGCCGACCGGGCGGGAGCCGGGTCACTGCACCTGCAGGTCGACAGCGACAACGTCGCGGCGCTCGGGCTGTACGAGCGGCACGGCTTCGAGCGCCACCACGCGTACGTCAACCTGCGACGGCTGTGAGCCGTTCGCTCAGGTCCCGGCCTTCGGGTTGGTGCACGTCACGTCGTCCTCGGGCCGGTAGTTCGTCGTGTACTTCTCGGTCCTGACGACCTTCCCGCCCTGCTTGAGGATCCGCCCGACGTCGACCTTGAAGCCGACGACGGGGTTCTGGTCGATGCACTCCTCCCCGTCGTCCTCGTACTTCTTGGGCTGGACGATGTCGTACCGGGCGCTCTTGGTGGCCGTGACGTCGTACTTCTTCGTCCCCCAGTAGGTGACGGTGATCGACGTGTCGGTGGTCCTGACCTGCATGAGGATGCCGCCGTCGGTCGTGTTCGTGAACTTGTTGTGCAGGTCCGGCCACGAGATCGTCGCCTCGCGCCCCTCGGGGTACCGCGAGATGTAGTAGTAGTGCGGCGTCCAGGCGTCGAGCTTGACGCCGGCGAAGAACGAGGCGTTGAAGATCGTCGTCGACACCTGCGAGATGCCTCCGCCGTACGAGGTCGCCGCGCGTCCGCCCCGGATGATCCCCGCCTCGATGTAGCCCTTGGCAGCGGTCCGCTCCCCGAGGACGGCGTTCATGCTGAACTGCTCCCCGGGCGCCACGTAGGTGCCGTTGATGCGCTTCGCGGCGAGCCTGATGTTGTGCACCCGCGGCTGCCCCGCCTGGTAGTAGGTCGTGAAGGACGAGATCTTCTCCCGGGGCAGCGTGCGACGGGCGACCTCCGTCGTCAACTTCGGCTCCACCGCCTTCGTGGCGATCGTCGCGGTGCGGTTCGGCGTCGAGATGGCCGTCCACACCTCGCGGCGGACGGAGGCGTCGTCGAGGACCTGGCCGGTGACGTGCGGACGGACGGTGGGCCGGCGGCCGGAGAACGTCACGACGGCGTCCTTCGGCTCCACCTCGACCCGGGCCTTCTCCGCTGCGGCGTGGACGATCGCCGACAGCTTCTTCTCGTCGGCGCGAGGGGTGATCCGCCGGACTCGTCGGCCTTCAGGACGATGGCGGGCGCGAAGGTCTTCGGCGCGACGGAGAAGGACTTCTCCCCGACCCGGACGGTCACGGGGCCCACATGGCGAGGTCGGCGAACTCCGTGCGCACGCGCGCCAGCTCCTCGGCCGTCACGGCGGGGGGCACCTTCTCGGCGACGACCGCGACGGTGCGCCGTCCCGGCCAGCTGCGGCGCACGGCGTCGACCGTGCCGTCCGCGTCGGTGCGGGTGCCCGTGACCGGCTCGTTGACGGTGACCTTGCCGCCCTTGAGCGACAGCGAGCCCTCGACCGGCTCCGCGTCGAGCTCGTCGCGGGCTCCCTCGAGCACGGCGGCGAACGCCTTCTCGTCGGTCGTGACGACGGCCGGCTGGTCGCCGCCACCGGCGAGGTTCGCCACCGGGCGGCCGGAGACAGCGAGAACCCCACGAGCCGGTCGACCGAGGCGTCGACGTCGAGCGCGAGGCCGAGGTCGCGCGGCGCGAGCTCGACCTTGCCGGCGCTCGAGGTGAGCACCACGGGCTGTCGGCGGTGGCCGGCCCGAACCGGGTGGTGAGGGTGGCCCGGGCCGTCGCGGCGCCCGTGACCGCCGAGTCGACCCCCGAGACGGTGGTTCCGCGCGGCACCCGTCCACCGAGGGCGACCGCCGCGGCGACGTACGCAAGGCAGCCCGGCGAGACGGCGCCGCCGAGGCGCAGCACCGCCGGGGGAAGGAGGCGAGCTCCTGGCGGTCGACCTCGTCGGGCCGGGTGTCGAGGGTGATGTGATGCTCCCGTAGCGTCCTCGGTAGTGCACGAGGGCGGGGCCCACCGTGTCGGGCAGGTCGATCGAGAGCACCTCGGCGACGACGACCGAATGGTCGCCGGCGGGGTGCACGTCGGTCGTGCGGCGCTCGAGGCCGATGAGGGCACGTCGAGCAGGGCGACGCCGGTGTGGGCGCCGCGGGAGTGTGGCGCCCGGTCGAGCTGGCCGTGCAGCGGCCGGCCGCGGGTGGCGAACCACTC
>CAWERJ010000023.1:0-16954 GCA_963811475.1 uncultured Actinomycetota bacterium | reverse complement strand
ATCAGCGGGTTCGGGGTTCGAGTCCCTGATGGCGCACCACCATCGAGAGGCCGGCGGTCCCCAGGGACCGCCGGCCTCTTCTCGTGCTGTGGGCGGCGCTCGCCGACGTGCGCGAGCTGTCGCCTCAGCCCTGGCGCAGGCGCCGGTAGACGAACCAGCCGCCGAGCACGGCGACGACGGCGACCACCGCGGCGATGCGCTCGACGCGCAGGTCGCCCTCGGGCGTCGTCGCGACGTCGGCGAAGCGGGCCTTGGCGGCCTCGGTCTGGCGGTGGAGGATCGTCCTCGGCTGGACGCGGTAGGTCAGCTCGTCGATGGTCTTCGCCAGCCGGTCGCGCCGCGCGGCGATCTCGGCCTCGAGTGCCGGGATGGACGGCGGGGGCGTGACCGCGTCGGCCGTCGTGCCGCCACCGGTCGCGGTGGGGCCGTCGGCGAGGGGCTGGGTGGCGCTCATGGGGTCCTCACTCGAGTCCGAGGTCGCGGCGGAGCTTCGCGACGTGGCCGGTCGCCTTGACGTTGTACCAGGCGTTCGAGACCTTTCCGGCCTCGTCGACGACGACGGTGCTGCGGATGACACCCTCGACGGTCTTGCCGTAGAGCTTCTTCTCGCCGAAGGCGCCCCAGGCGTTCATCACGGCCCGGTCGGAGTCGGAGAGCAGGGTGATCGTCAGCCCCTCCTTCTCGCGGAACCTCGCGAGCTTCGCCGGGGTGTCCGGGGAGATGCCGAGGACGGTGTACCCGTCGGTCTTCAGCGACTCGAGGGAGTCGCTGAAGTCGCACGCCTGCGTCGTGCACCCGGGGGTCATCGCCGCCGGGTAGAAGTAGACGATGACCTTGCCGCCGCGCAGGTCGCCCAGCGTCACCGGGGAGCCGGTGTCGTCGGGCAGCGTGAAGTCGGGAGCGGTGTCGCCGGGTTCGAGCCGGTCACCCACGGGTTCCTCCTCGTCGTGTGGTCGCTGCTGGGCCCAACCTACCCCGCCGGACGCCGCCGTCGAGCGGCCGCCACCAGGCCGTCCGGGAGGGTGCGCGAGGCGGGACTCGAACCCGCACGCCCTCGGGCACCAGAACCTAAATCTGGCGCGTCTACCAGTTCCGCCACTCGCGCGCGGCACCGAGCCTAGTGCGCCGGCCCGCTCGCCCTCACGACGAGAGCAGGCCGCGCAGCACCGGCTCCAGGGCGCGGAAGGCCTCGCCGCGGTGCGAGATCGCGTTCTTCTCCTCGTCGGTGTACTCCGCGAGCGTGCGGGTGTCACCAGCGGGGACGAAGACCGGGTCGTAGCCGAAGCCGTTCGTGCCGCGGGGCCGTCGCTCCAGCCGGCCCTCGACGCGGCCCTCCGCGCCCTGGACGCGGCCGTCCGGCAGCGCGACGACGGCGGCGCAGACGAACGCCGCGCCCCGGTGCTCGTCGGGGACGTCGTGCACCTGCTCGAGGAGCAGGTCGAGGTTGGCGCGGTCGCGGACCGCGCGCGACGCGTCGGCACCCGCGGTCGTGCCCGACCAGCGCGCCGAGAACACGCCGGGCGCCCCGCCGAGCACGTCGACGGCGAGGCCGGAGTCGTCCGCGACGGCCGGCAGCCCGGTCGCGGAGGCGAGCGCGACGGCCTTGAGCCGGGCGTTGCCGAGGAAGGTCACCTCGGTCTCGGCGACGTCCGGGGCGCCCTCGACCTCGCCCGCGCCGACCACCTCGAGCCCCAGCTCGTCGACCAGCCCGGACAGGATCTGCCGCAGCTCGTGCACCTTGTGCTCGTTGCGGGTGGCGAGCACGAGCCGGCGGGTCACGCCAGCCGCTCGCGAGCCGGGCCGGCGAGCGCCTCCCGCTGCAGCCGGCTCAGCTCGTGCGCACCCGGTCGTCGCGAGGTCGAGCAGGTCGCCGAGCACCGCCCGGTCGAACGCGGCGCCGGCCCCCTCGGCAGTGCCCTGCACCTCGACGAAGCGTCCGTCGCCGGTCATGACGACGTTCATGTCGGTCTGCGCCGTGGAGTCCTCGGGGTAGTCGAGGTCGAGCACCGGCCGACCGCCGACGAGCCCCACGCTCACCGCCGAGATCGACCCGGTCAGGGGCTCGGCAGCGGCGGCGACGAGCCCCTTGTCCCGAGCGTCGGCCACGGCGTCGGCGAGCGCCACCCAGGCACCGGTGATGGCCGCCGTGCGGGTGCCGCCGTCGGCCTGCAGCACGTCGCAGTCGAGCACGATGGTGTTCTCGCCCAGCGCCGTGGTGTCGATGACCGCGCGCAGGCTGCGGCCGACGAGGCGCGAGATCTCGTGGGTGCGGCCCCCGACCTTGCCCCGGCGCGACTCCCGGTCGCTGCGGGTGTTCGTCGAGCGCGGGAGCATCTCGTACTCGGCGGTCACCCAGCCGGTCCCCCGCCCCTTGAGCCACCGGGGGACGCCGGCGGTGAAGGATGCCGCGCAGAGCACCCGGGTGCGCCCGAACTCGACGAGGACGCTGCCCTCGGCATGGTCGAGCCAGTTGCGCGTGAGGCGCACCTCGCGGAGCTGGTCGGGGGCGCGCCCGTCGTGACGGGGGGACTGGTCGGTCATGGCCGCAAGGCTAGCCGTGGGCGACGCCAGCCCTCGACCGGCTCCTCAGAGGTCGTAGACGGCCCCGGCCCGGGCGACCTCGAGCGGGCCCGACCACTCGGCCGCCGCCTGGGCGCGGCAGACCTCCGGGTCGTTCCACGGCGGCATGTGGGTGAGGACGAGCCGCCCCACCCCGCCCGCCCGCACGGCCGCGCGGCCGGCCCGCGAGCCCGAGAGATGGATGCCGGGGACGTCGTCCCGCCCGTCGACGAAGGCGCAGTCGACGAGCGCGAGGTCGGCATCGCGAAGGAGGGGGGTGAGGTTGGGGCAGTCGTCGGTGTCGCCGGTGAAGGCGAGCACGGCCCCACCCGCCTCGACGCGGTAGCCGAACGCCTCGACGGGGTGGTGGACGCTGCGGGGCGTGATGGTGAACGGCCCGACCCGGATCGGCACGGCATCCGTGACGACCCGGACGTCGAACTCCTCGTCCATGTCCCCCGGCTGGAGTCCGTGGTACATCCTCGACACGCGTTCGGCGGTTCCCTCCGGGCCGTGCACCGGGAGCCGCCCGGGTAGCCGTCCCGACGGGTTGTAGCGGCGCATGACGTACAGGCCGCACAGGTCGACGCAGTGGTCGGGGTGCAGGTGGGTCAGGAGCACCGCGTCGAGCTCGTAGGGCGACAGGTGCTGCTGGAGCGGGCCGAGGGCCCCGCTGCCGAGGTCGAGGAGCACGTTCCACGTGCGCCCGTCGGCCTCGGCCTGGACGAGGTAGGACGAGGACGGCGACGTCGGCCCGGCGAACGAGCCCGAGCAGCCGATGACGGTGAGCCTCATCGCGTGCCCGCCGGGACGACCGTCGGGGATGCCGTGAAGACCGGCCCCAGCCGGGAGCCGATGCCGAGGAAGCGGCTCGCGAGGCGCCGGAACTCCTCGGGGTCACCCGTCGTCGTGAAGCCGTGGTCGGGCTCGGGCAGGTCGTCCGGCCGCAGGAGGTCGGCGTCGGAGAGCACCCGGTAGACGTCCTTCGCGGTCTCCTCGGCCGACGAGACGAGGGTGACCTCGTCACCCATGACGTAGGAGATCACCGCGGTGAGGAGCGGGTAGTGCGTGCAGCCGAGGACGAGGGTGTCGACCCCTCGCTCGCGCAGCGGGTCGAGGTACTCGTGCGCCACCCCGACGAGCTCGGGCCCGCCCGTGACGCCGCGCTCGACGAACTCGACGAAGCGGGGGCAGGGCGTGCTGACGACGTCGAGGTGCGGGGCGGCCGCGAAGGCGTCGAGGTAGGCGCCGGACTGGTGGGTGCCCAGCGTGGAGATGACGCCGATGCGGCCGCTGCGGGTGGCGGCCGCGGCGCGGCGCACCGCCGGGCGGATCACCTCGACGACGGGCACGTCGTAGCGCTCCCGCGCGTCGTGCAGCACCGCGGCGCTGGCCGTGTTGCACGCGATGACGAGGATCTTCACGCCGTGGTCGACGAGGCGGTCGAGGCACTCGAGCGCGAGCTCGCGGGTCTCCGCGATGGGCCGCGGCCCGTACGGGGCCCGGGCGGTGTCGCCGAAGTAGGCCACCGACTCGTGCGGGAGCTGGTCGAGGACCGCCCGCATGACGGTGAGCCCGCCGTAGCCGGAGTCGAAGACCCCGATCGGGAGATCAGCCACCCCGCAAGGGTAGGGGGCGCGCCCGGCGTGCGGGTCGCGCCACGTGGTCGCCATCGTCACATCGCGCCGGGCGGCACCGCTCCCACCGGGGAGCCGCGTAGCCTCCGTCGACCACCTGCACGTTCCGACCGACGCGCCCGACCCGGGCCGGCGGACGACGGCCCTAGCGGCCGAGGCCCGAGAGCATGGCGGACGCGAGCGTCTCCTGGAGCCAGGTGAGGAAGTCGTAGACCGCGAGGGCGTAGCCCAGCGGGTCGTCGTCGTCGAGCTCGGATGCCGTGGCCTCCAGCTCCTCGACGTCACCGTCGGTGCGCAGCCCCATCCGCTCGCCGAGAACGAGGCGCACGTCGGTGAGCGCGGTGAGGAACGCCCGCGCCTCCTCCTCGTCGAGGCGCAGCCGGTCGTCGTCGTGGCGCAGTGCCTCCGCCGCCGCCTCGAGCGCCGTGGCCTTGCGTTGGCGCAGGCCCGTCTCGGTGAGCCGGCGGAACTCGGCGGCCGCCTCGTCGTCCTGCCGGTTCGCGGTCGGCAGCAGCCGCTCGAGGGCCGGGTCGCGGTCGGCGCCACCGGCGTCCAGCCCGACCTGGTCCTCCGCGGCCACGGTGACGCCCATCCCCAGCCCGGCGACGATCGAGCTGAAGGCGTCGTCGCCCTCGGGCAGCGGCTGGGGCTCCAGGAGGTCGCGCACCTGGTCCATGAGCCCCGCGACCGTCGCGCGCTCCAGCGGGTCGAGCTGGGCGACGTACCGGGCGTGCCGCCCGGACCCCTTGCGGCGGAAGCCCCGCGCCATCAGTCGTCCTTCTGGAACGTCGCCCAGAGGCCGTAGCCCTGCAGGGCCTCGGTGTCGGCCTCCATCGCCTCGCGGGACCCGTTGGCGACGACCGCGCGTCCCTGCGTGTGGACGTCCATCATGAGCTTCTCGGCCTTGGCCCGGGAGTACCCGAAGTGGCTCTGCAGGACGAACGTCACGTACGACATGAGGTTGACCGGGTCGTTCCAGACGATGGTGATCCACGGCGTGTCGGGCGCGACGTCGCCGCTCGTCGCGGTGACCTCTTCCTGGACGGGCGCGAGGGACACGGAGCAAGGATAGGCGGCACCGGCATCCGGTCTCGTCACTCCGTCCTCGGGTGCGGACCTCGGTGACCGGGGCGCGCCGCCGTGCACACTCGCGGCGGGTCGGGATCAGCCGCGGCCCCGGTTCCAGGTCCCGGCGTAGAGCCCGTCGTCGCAGGCCCGGCCCGCCTCGCCGAGCTCGAGCGGGCGGAAGGTGTCGACCATGACGGCGAGCTCGTCGAAGTAGTGCTTGCCGAGCGAGGCCTCGGCCGCTCCCGGCTGCGGGCCGTGCGCGTGGCCACCCGGGTGCAGGGAGATCGAGCCCTTGCCGATGCCCGAGCCCTTGCGCGCCTCGTAGTCGCCGTCGACGTAGAACATCACCTCGTCCGAGTCGACGTTGGAGTGGTAGTACGGCACCGGGATGGCGAGCGGGTGGTAGTCGACCTTGCGCGGGACGAAGTTGCACACGACGAAGTTCCAGCCCTCGAAGACCTGGTGGGCCGGCGGCGGCTGGTGGATGCGGCCGGTGATCGGCTCGTAGTCGCGCACGTTGAAGACGTACGGGTAGAGGCAGCCGTCCCAGCCGACGACGTCGAGCGGGTGGAAGGGCAGCACGTGCACCGTGCCGACGACGCCGCCACTGCTCGCCGGCCCGCCACCGCGGTGCTTGATGAGCACCTCGGTCTCGGCGTCGGCCTTCTCCCCCACGTCCTCGGCGAGCAGCGGGCCCTGGGGCAGCCGCAGGTCGCGCTCGCAGTAGGGGCTGTGCTCGAGGAGCTGGCCGTACTTGCTGAGGTAGCGCTTCGGCGGGGAGATGTGGCTGCTCGCCTCGATGCAGATCGTCCGCAACGGCTCCCGGGTCGAGCGCCTCGGCAGCCAGCGGTGGGTCGTGGCCCTCGGGATGACGACGTAGTCGCCCTCTCCGACCTCGAACGCGCCGAACACCGTCTCGACCCGCGCGCTCCCGCGCTCGACGTAGACGCACTCGTCACCGATGCCGTTGCGGTACCACGGGCTCGGGGCGCCGCTCACGGCGTAGGACAGGCGCACGTCGCCGTTGCCGAGCAGGAGGCGCCGCCCCGTGACGACGTCGGTGTCCTTGACGACCTTGGGCGGGAACAGGTCGTGGGGCTTGAGGTGGCGCGGCAGCAACGGGTGGTTGGCCGTGGTGCCGAGGTCACCGACGGACCACTCGCGGTACTCGGCCACCGTCGACGGGATGTTGCGGTGGTAGAGCAGCGACGAGTCCGAGCTGAAGCCCTCCTCCCCCATGAGCTCCTCGTAGTACAGCTCACCGACCTTCCCGCGCCTGGCCGGCCGGCGGTGCTGGGTGTGCCGCTTCGGGGGGATGCTGCCCATCGCCTGGTAGTGCGCCACTGGCTCTGTCCACCTCGCTGTGGTCGTCGGGATCGCGTGCCGCTCCCGAGCAGCGTATGCCGCGGTGCCGGTCCGCTGCATCGTTCCCTGCCCGGACGATCAGTCACCATCACCCTCAACCGGACCTTGGGAACGGGGCGGTTCGCCCGACCGAGGGCACCGCCGCCTGCTGGACCATGGACCTCGGCTGACTGACGGGGGCGCCGTCCCCGCGCGATAGGTTGGGGCCATGTCGTCGACGACACCGGTCCTCCTCCGCGGGCTCGTGGACGACGCGGCGGTCTTCCCGCCGGCCCGGACCCCGCTGCCCGAGGCCGTCCGCGCCCACGCGGTGCACCGCGGCGCCTGGTACGCCGGGTGCGTCGGCCCCCTGCTGGTGCCGGCCTCGGCGGTGGCCGACCTGCTCGAGCTGCGCCGGCCCGAACCCGGCGCGTCGCCACCGGCCGACGCCCTCGGGGTGGTCCTCGTCTCCCGCCCGGGTGCCGACCCCGCCACCCTGACGGCCGCCCTCGACGCGGCGCGGGCCGAGGCGTCGCTGACCGTCGTCGGCGCCGAGCTCGCCTGGGAGCCCGGCTGGCGCGACCTCGGCCTCGACGACCTGGCCCTCGCCCTCGAGGTGCCGCGCGGTGACGAACAGGGCACCGCCGTGGGCGACGTCAGGGCCGGGCTCGACGAGGGTCGGCCGGTCGTCGCGAAGTTCCGCACCGGGCCCACGCCCACCTGGCCGTGGCCGGACGAGGCCGAGCTCGCCGACTTCCTCCGCCTCGCCGCCTCGGCCGACGCGCCCTTCAAGCTGACCGGGGGCCTGCACCACGCCGTACGCGGCACCTACCCCGTCGACGGGGCACCCGAGGAGCACCACGGCATCCTCAACGTGCTGCTCGCCACGGCGGCCGCCGGCGACGGTGCCGGCGACGAGGAGGTCGCGGCCCTGCTGGCGCTTCGCGACGGCGAGGCGCTCGCCGAGCTCGTGCGGGCGTGGCCCGACGCCACCGCGGCTCGCGTGCGACGGGCGTTCACGTCCTACGGCTGCTGCACGGTGACCGACCCGGTGGGCGAGCTCGCCGACCTCGGCCTCCTCGACCGGCCCTGACCGACCGCCCGACGACCAGCCCCGACGACCGGAGGAACCGCCATGACCTGGCTCGACCTGCCCGCCGACCACCCGTACGGCGTCCACAACCTGCCGTACGGCGTCTTCTCCACCCCGGATGCCGGCCCGCGCGTCGGCGTCCGCGTGGGCGACGCGGTGCTCGACGTCGGTGCCTGCGCGGAGCGGGCCGGGATGGAGTCCGGTGCCGTCTGGCTCGCGCCGTCGCTCAACCCCTTCCTCGCGGAGGGGCGCCGGGCGTGGACCGCGGCGCGCGAGTGGCTCACCGAGCAGCTGACGAACGAGGCACACCGCACGACGGTCGAGGCGCACCTCGTGCCCCTCGAGCGCGTGACGATGCACCTGCCCGTCGAGTCGCCGACTACGTCGACTTCTACGCGAGCGAGCACCACGCCACCAACGTCGGCCGCATCTTCCGGCCCGACTCCGAGCCGCTCACCCCCAACTGGAAGCACCTGCCGATCGGCTACCACGGCCGCTCCGGCACGGTCGTCGTGTCGGGCACGGACGTCGTGCGGCCGTGCGGCCAGCGCAAGCCGCCCACCGAGCCGGCGCCGGTCTTCGGGCCCTCCGCCCGGCTCGACATCGAGGCCGAGCTCGGCTTCGTCGTCGGCGGCGCCACCCGGCTGGGCGAGCCGGTGCGCCTCGCGGACGCCGACGACCACCTCTTCGGGGTCGTCCTCCTCAACGACTGGTCGGCACGCGACCTGCAGGCCTGGGAGTACGTGCCGCTCGGGCCGTTCCTCGGCAAGTCGTTCGCGACGTCGATCTCGCCGTGGGTCGTCACCACCGACGCGCTGCGCTCGGCCCGGGTGCCGCTGCCCGGGCAGGACCCCGAGCCGCTCCCCTACCTGCGGGGCGAGCCGACCGACGACGGCGCCGGGACGGCTTACGGGCTCGACGTCCACGTCGAGGTCGACTGGAACGGCACGGTCGTCTCGCGGCCGGAGTTCCGCGACATGTACTGGTCCCCCGCGCAGATGGTCGCCCACATGACGGTCAACGGGGCGACGGTGCGCGACGGTGACCTCTTCGGCTCGGGCACGATCTCCGGGCCCGAGAAGGGGACCCGCGGGTGCTTCCTCGAGCTGACGTGGAGCGGGACCGAGCCGGTCACCCTCGACGACGGGAGCGAGCGGACCTTCCTCGAGGACGGCGACACCGTCACGCTGCGCGCGACCGCGCCCGGCCCGGCGGGGACGGTCGTGGGGCTGGGCGAGTGCGTGGGCACGGTCGCTACCCGCTCGCTGACCGCGCCCGACGCGGTCCAGGGTCAGCGCGAACGCACGCGCAGGACGACCACCGTGTCGGCCAGCTTGTCGTGCAGGCACTGCCGCTTGGGGTCCCACAGCAGCCAGGCGGGGTCGAGGATGTTCAGCATCGTGCCGAAGAGCGACACGATGGGGTTGAGCAGCCCCATGACCGAGGTCGCCACCGCGATGGCCTGGCGCTTCAGCGCGTCGAGGACGGTGAGCCGTCCGGGGCCGCCGACGCGGCGGACGACCGTGCCGAGCAGCATCTTGCCGGGCGTCGCCCCCTTCGTCGTGAGGAACGCGACCTCGTAGACGAGGGACACGACGATGCCCGCGATCGTCACCGGAAGGGTCAGCGTCGCGATCTGGGAGGCGAACGCCCCCTGGTCGGGCTGTGCCCCCCCGGACTCCGCGGCCCGCACGGACGCCGAGATGTAGTCCGACACGGTGCCGAACAGGTCACCCAGCCACGGGGCCGCGACGATCAGCGTGATGATCGAGGTGATGACGATGTCGATGATCCGGCCCAGCAGGCGGCGCCACCACTCGGCCAGCACCGCACCGTCGGGCAGGACGTCCTTGCGCTGCGGTGCCCAGCCCTGCCCGTACGCGCCGCCGTACTGGGAGGAGGGAGGCATCTGACCGCCCTGCCACTGGCCCGGCTGCTGCCACGGCGCCGGTGGGCCGGACTGGGTGGGGGGCCCGGGCTGAGCCGGCCGGCCGGGGTGGCGCCAGCCGCCCGCCGAGCCCGGGTCGCCCGGGAACGTGCCCGGGGTGGCGCCGCCGATGACGGAGGCGCCGGCGGTCGGCGACTCCCGAGGGGTCGTGTTCGCCGTCCACAGCACGCCGTCGAAGTACCGCAGGAGGAGGGGGTCGTGGGGGTCGTCGTACCACCCGGGGCCGCTCGGGGTCTGGGGGGTCTCGGTCATGTCGACAGGGTCTCATGCCCGGCTGGCCACCCCGCCCTGCACACCGGCGTTGACCTCGGCGGGTCGAGTGGCGCAGCATCGGGAGATGGCGATGCGTATGGGTGAGCACCTGATGAGCCTGGTCGGGCAGCTGAGGTACGAGCCGGTGACCAGGCGGGTGCGCGCCTCGCTCGACGGCGTGCCCGTGCTCGACACCACGGACGCCGTGCTCGTGTGGGAGCCGCGTCGGGTGGTGCCCGCAGTACGCCGTGCCGGTCGCCGACGTCGCGGCCTCCCTCGTGCCGTGCGCCGCACCCGAGGTGCCCGACCGGCTGCCCCCGGTCCTCGGGCCGGTCCACTTCGGCTGGCACCACACCCCCGGCCGTTCCTTCGACGTCGTCGTCGGTGGGCGGGTCGTGCCGGCGGCGGGCTTCGCCCCGGACGACCCCGATCTGGGCGGCCGGGTCGTCGTCGAGTGGGCACCCTTCGACTGGGTCGAGGAGGCCCAGCCGGTCGTCGGCCACCCGCACGACCCCTTCAAGCGGATCGACCTGCTCCCCAGCGAGCGACACGTCGTGGTCCGCCTCGGCGGGGTCACCCTGGCCGACACCCGCAGCGCGATCGCGCTGCACGAGACCCACATCCCGGTGCGCTGGTACATCCCCCACGACGACGTCGTCACCGACATCCTCGTCGGCAGCCCGTCGACCACGACGTGCGCCTACAAGGGCCACGCCATCTACGTCTCGATCGCCCCGGACACGATCGTGGGCCTCGGCTCCGAGGGCGAGGACATCGCCTGGACCTACACGCACCCGCTCCCCGAGGTGGCGGCGATCAAGGGGATGGTGTGCTTCTACTCCGAGCGCACCGACCTCGAGCTCGACGGCGTCGCGGTCCCCCGCCCGGTCACCCCGTGGTCGTCGCCCCGGGACCAGGAGCGCTCCTGATCGGGCCCGCCGAGCGCTGCGCGGCGAGGTCGAGCACCGCGGCGGCCACGGCATCCGGCTCCACGAGGTGGTGCAGGTGCAGTGCGCCGTCGAGCACCGTCGTGGGCCACCCGTGCTCGAGCGCGAACGCGGTCTCCTCCGCGTAGGTGTCGCCGAACGCAAGGTACGCCTGCGGGCGCCCGACCCAGCCCTCGGGGGCGCCGAGCCGGGAGTGGAAGTAGGACAACGGCATCCGCTGCTCCTGGGCGCGGATGCCGGCCAGCACCTCCGCGTCGGGCACGACGGCGGCCACGTCCTCGTCGGGCCACCACCGGGTCCACGGGGGCAGCAGACCGTCGTCATCGGCCATGCGGTCGAGGTGGTCGAGCAGGCCCTCCGGGGCCATCGTCGCGTCCCCGTGTTCCGGGGGCAGCGCGGCGTCGACGTGCACGACCGGGATGCCGGGTGCCGCGAGCGCGGCATACCGTCCCCCGTTGCTGTGGGTGAGCACCAGGTCTGGCCGTTCGAGCTCCACCGATCGCCGGAACGCGTCCAGCACCGCCCCTGCATCGGTCGCGGCGGCCGGGACCGCGGCGACGCCGACCACGACGTCCCGCTGCTGCGCGTCCCACAGCCGCGCCCCGAGGGCGTCGAGGAACGGCACCGCGATGAGCCGCGGCAGCAGTGGGCTCGGCAGGAGGAGGACGCGGGTCACGCGCCCATCCTGCTCAGAGGTTGCCGCGCTTGTCCTGCTCGCGCTCGATCGACTCGAAGAGCGCCTTGAAGTTGCCCTTGCCGAAGCCGAGGGAGCCGTGCCGCTCGATGATCTCGAAGAACACGGTCGGGCGGTCGCCGAGCGGCTTGGTGAAGATCTGCAGCAGGTAGCCGTCCTCGTCTCTGTCGACGAGGATCTTGCGCGCCTTGAGCTCCTCGACCGGCACCCGCACCTCGCCGATGCGGGCGCGGAGCTCGGGGTCGTCGTAGTAGGCGTCGGGGGTGTCGAGGAACTCGACGCCCTCCTTGCGCAGCTCGTCGACGGTGCGCAGGATGTCGTTCGTCGCCAGCGCGAGGTGCTGCGCGCCGGGGCCGGCGTAGAACTCGAGGTACTCGTCGATCTGGCTCTTGCGGGCGGCGATGGCCGGCTCGTTGAGCGGGAACTTGACTCGGTGGTTGCCGCTGGCGACGACCTTGCTCATCAGCGCCGAGTAGTCGGTCGCGATGTCGTCACCGATGAACTCGGCCATGTTCACGAAGCCCATGACCTTGTTGTAGAACCCGACCCACTCGTCCATCTTGCCGAGCTCGACGTTGCCGACGACGTGGTCGAGGGCCTGGAAGAGCCGCTTGGGAGCGCCGTCGCGCTTGACGAACGTCGACGACGCGGGGACGTACCCGGGAAGGTACGGGCCGGCGTACGTCACGCCCTCGACGACGCGCTGGACGAGCGAGTGACGGGTCTCGCCGTACGTCGCGATGGCGGCGATGCGCACCGAGCCGTGCTCGTCGCTGACGGTCTCGGGTTCCTGGAGCACCGTGGCGCCGGCGCGGCGGGCCTGCTCGACGCAGCGGTCGACGTCGGGCACCTCGAGCGAGATGTCGACGACCCCGTCGCCGTGACGGGCGTGGTGGGCGATGAGCGGGCTGTCGGGGCTGACCGCGCCCTTGAGCACGAACCGGATCGAGCCGGACTTCAGCACGAACGCCTTGTGGTCGCGCACCCCGTGCTCCGGGCCGGTGTACGCGACGAGCTCCATGCCCCAGGCGCTCTGGTAGTAGTGCGCGGCCTGCGTCGCGTTGCCGACGACGAACACCAGGGCGTCCCAGCCGGTGACCGGGAAGGGTCCTGCTTCTCGTCGTACTCGACGAGCCCCACGAGCTGCTTGAGCTGCTGGAGGTCCAGGCCGGCCTGGCGCTCCTGCTCGGTGAGGTCGAGGTGGCTGGCGGACGTCACGGTCGTGTCGGTCATCCGGTCACTGTGGGGCCTTCCGGTCACGCTGTGCAACGGTGGGCGGCTGCGGTGGTCAGGGTGCGCACGGTGTTGCCTGCCCGGGGGGTCGACCCGGACAATGTGACCATGCCCAGACAGATCGGTGTCGACGCCCTCGACGCCCGCCTCATCGCCCTGTTCACGCAGGACCCGCACGTCGGCGTCCTCGGCGCCTCGCGGACCCTGGGGGTGGCGCGGGGCACCGTGCAGGCCCGGCTCGACCGGCTGCAGGAGCGCGGGGTCGTCAAGTCCTTCGCGCCCCAGGTCGACCCCGAGGCGCTCGGCTACCCGGTGACGGCCTTCTGCACCCTCGAGATCAGCCAGCGCCAGGGTCACGCCCCGGTCGTCGCCCACCTCGCCGCCATCCCGGAGGTCCTCGAGATCCACTCGATCACCGGCGTCGGCGACCTCGTCGTGCGCATCGTCGCCCGCGACAACGCCGACCTCGGCCGGGTCATCGACGAGATCATCGACGACACCCATGTGCTGCGCGCCAACACCGCCATCTGCCTCGTGACCCACCTCGACCACCGCACGGGCCCCCTCGTCGAGGCCGCCGCCAGCCGGGGAGGCACCGAGGAGCGCTTGAACCTCCCCTCCACGCGCGTGCCCAGGATGACACGTACCGGAATCGACCAATAGGTCACCTCGCGTACGCATCGGCGGCGTACCCACCGTGACCTTTCGGTCGATGTGGGGACGGGTCAGCCCTCGGGACGTGCTATGGCTCCGCCGTCAGCGCCTCGACGGCATCCTCACTCGCCGCCGTCCTCAGGGGCGCGCAGCCCCTCGTAGATCTCCCTGCAGGTGGGGCACACCGGGAACCTGTCGGGATCCCGGCCCGGCACCCACACCTTGCCGCACAGCGCCGTGACGGGCTCACCCGAGAGCGCGCTCTCGAGGATCTTCTCCTTGCGGACGTAGTGCGAGAAGCGCTCGTGGTCGCCAGGTTCGGCCACCTCGGGCGTGGTGTCGGTGCGCTCCAGCACCGCCGTCCGGGTCTGGGGCTGCAGGCCTGGAGCGTTCGGGTCGTCCAGCGCAGGCGTGGGCTCGCTCATCCCGGCAGTGTATGCCGCACTGTCCCGGCCTCAGTTGAGCAGCGGGTCACTCGGGAACCACGCCACCCAGCGCAGCGGCACCGGCTGGCGCCGCAGGACCCGCCGCCACAGCTCGTCGGGCTCCCCGGTGAACACGTCGTCGCTCTCGCTGCCGACGACGTACCACGACCCGGTGGCGATCTCGACCTCGAGCTGGCCGGGTGACCACCCGGCGTAGCCCGCGAAGATCCGCAGCCCCGACACGTCCGGGGCGACGAGCGGCGGCGGGGTGTCGAGGTCGACGAGGGCGACCGCCCCGAACAGCCGACGCACGCCGGTCGGGTCCGGGGTGTCACCCGGCACGGCGACGAGCCCGAGGGCGGAGTCGAGCTGCACCGGGCCGCCCTGGAAGACCTTGGCCGGCCAGGTGGCGTGCTCCTCCCAGCCCGGGAGCACGGCGTCCACGTCGGCGTCGATCGGACGGTTGAGGACGATGCCCTGGGCGCCGTCCTCGTCGTGGTGCAGCACGAGCACCACGCTGCGCCGGAAGACGCCCTCCTCGATCTGCGGGGTGGCGACGAGGAGCTGACCGGTGGTGTGGGTCGTGCTCACCCGTCCATTCTGCCCCGGCCACCGCCGGACCGGCCGGACCGCTGCCGAGGACCTCCACCCGTCGGTGCCCGCCCCGGCCGGCCCGCCGGCCGGCCACCGGGCCGGCCACCTCGGCGACCGGCGTTGCGCCCGCCCTCGAGGATGGGGCGCCACACGGCATCCGGCACCGGCATGCCGCTCGGCGGGCGTCCACCGAGGGCCTGGACCGTGGCGTCGCCGGGCGAGACCCGCGCGGTCTGCGCCTGCCGCGCCCGCCCCCTCGACGATGCGCGTCACCATCTTGCGCTGGTGGGGCAGCGCGATCATGACGACCGCGCCCTCCTCCCCGGCGCGGGCCGTGCGCCCGGCGCGGTGGAGGTAGTCCTTGTGGTCGGTCGGCGGGTCGACCTGGACGACCATGCCGACGTCGTCGACGTGGATGCCGCGCGCCGCGACGTCGGTCGCGACGAGGACGTTCATCGTGCCGTCCCGGAAGGCACCGAGCACCCGGTTGCGCACCGCCTGGGACAGGCCGCCGTGCAGCGACGCCGCGAGGACCCCGCGGTCGCGCAGCTCGCCGGCGATGCGGTCGGCGCCGAGCTGGGTGCGGGCGAAGACGATGACCCGCCCACCGCGGCCGGCGAGCTCGGCCGTGAGCGCCTTCTTGTCCTGCGGGTCGATGAGCAGCACGTGGTGGCTCATCGTCGTCACCGACGCCTGGGCCTCGTCGGTGGAGTGCTCGACCGGGTCGACGAGGTAGCGCTCGACGAGGGTGTCGATGCCCTTGTCGAGGGTCGCGGAGAAGAGCAGCCGCTGACCGCCCGGCGGGATCTCGTCGAGGATCGCCGTGACCTCGGGCAGGAAGCCCATGTCGGCCATGTGGTCGGCCTCGTCGAGGACGGCGATCCGGACGCCGCCGAGCTCCACGGCTCCGCGCTCCATGAGGTCGGCGAGCCGGCCCGGCGTCGCGACGAGGATGTCGATCCCCTTGTTGAGCGCCTTGATCTGCGGCTCGTAGGACAGGCCGCCGGCCACGAGCTTGTGGCGCAGGCCCGTGACGTGGACGAACGGCTCGAGCGCGTCGCTCACCTGCATCGCCAGCTCGCGGGTCGGCACGAGGATGAGGGCGCGCGGGCGCCGGCTCTCGGGGCGTGTGCCGTCGGCGAGCCGGGTGATCATCGACAGGCCGAAGGCGAGGGTCTTGCCGGACCCCGTGCGGGCACGGCCGAGGACGTCTCTCCCGGCGATGGCGTCGGGGATGGTCTCCTGCTGGATCGGGAACGGGTCGGCGATGCCGTCGCGCGCCAGGCGCTCGACGAGGACGGGGAGCACCCCGAGGGCCGCGAAGCCGTTGTCGCCGGTGACCTCCTTGGCGGCGCCCGCGGCGGACGAGTAGCGGGTCCAGGTGTCGGCCTCGGCGCGCTGCGCCTCCGCGTCCTCGAAGGAGTACTGCGAGGCGCGGTCTGCCGGCCGCCCGCGGTCGGTCGAGCGGTCGTCGCGACGGAAGCCGCCGCCGGCCCTGCGCGCGCTGCCGCCGCGGTAGCCGCCCCGGTCGTCGGGGCGCGCGCCGGCACGGTCGTCACGGCGCTGGTAGCCGCCACGGTCACCGCGCCGCGGGTCGCCGGCCCGGTCGTCGCGGCGCTGGTAGCCCTCGCGGTCGTCACGGCGCTGGTAGCCGCCGTCACCGGGCCGGTCGGCGTGCCGTCCCTCGTGGCGGTCACGGCGAGCCGGGTCGGCGACCCGGGGGGTCGTGTCACGCACGGGTCGCTCGCCGCGCTCGCGGCGGGGACGCTCGTCGTGCGGGCGGTGCACGTGCCGCTCCTCGCGACTGTCGGACACCCAGCGCTTGGGCCGGTCGCTCCGGTCGTCGCGGTTCGTGGGCCGGCCGCGGTCGTCGCCGCGCCGGGGTGCTGAGCGGTCGGGGCGGGCTGCGCCGTCGCGCGACCCGCGGGAGGGCTCCCGCGCAGGCCCGGAGGCGCCGGAGGGGCCGCTCTGGCGCCGAGGGTCCTCGCGGTCCCAGCGGGGCGACCGCTCGGCCCGGGGCCGCTTGGTGTACTCGCCGTCGCGGGAGTCGGACCGGGCGGCGCGCTTGGGCGACGACTTCGGTCCGTCGGGCTGGCCGCGGTGGTGCGGCTTCTTGGGTGCCTTGCGCGCCTCGGACTTCTGGGCAGCGGTCCAGCGGGCCTTCTTCGGCCCGGATGCCTTGTGGGGCATGGGGGTGTTCACCTGTTTCGTTCTCGATCGACTGAAGACAGACACGTCTTCGAGCCGGTGGCGAGAACGGCGGAGCGAGACGAGCCTCGGACGCAGTGGTCCGCGGGCCGGTTCGACCACGGGGGTGTCACCGGCGCACCGGGCGGGGAGGGGCGGGTCGCGCTCTGCGACACCGGCGGACGCGGCCATGCGCCCGAGCACCTCGGTGGGTCGTCCAGTCTACCAGCGACGAGCGGCCGCCCCGACCAACGACGGGGCGCCCCGGCATCCGTCAGGAGCCGGTCACCGACGGCGACCCGCCCCGCGTTCGCTCGTC
>CAWERJ010000022.1:0-122744 GCA_963811475.1 uncultured Actinomycetota bacterium | reverse complement strand
ACCTTGTTACGACTTAGTCCCAATCGCCAGTCCCACCTTCGACGGCTCCCTCCACAAGGGTTGGGCCACCGGCTTCGGGTGTTACCGACTTTCGTGACTTGACGGGCGGTGTGTACAAGGCCCGGGAACGTATTCACCGCAGCGTTGCTGATCTGCGATTACTAGCGACTCCGACTTCATGGGGTCGAGTTGCAGACCCCAATCCGAACTGAGACCGGTTTTTTGGGATTCGCTCCATCTTGCGATTTCGCAGCCCTTTGTACCGGCCATTGTAGCATGTGTGAAGCCCAAGACATAAGGGGCATGATGATTTGACGTCATCCCCACCTTCCTCCGAGTTGACCCCGGCAGTCTCCTATGAGTCCCCGCCATAACGCGCTGGCAACATAGAACGAGGGTTGCGCTCGTTGCGGGACTTAACCCAACATCTCACGACACGAGCTGACGACAACCATGCACCACCTGTACACCGACCTTGCGGGGCACCCATCTCTGGGTGTTTCCGGTGTATGTCAAGCCTTGGTAAGGTTCTTCGCGTTGCATCGAATTAATCCACATGCTCCGCCGCTTGTGCGGGCCCCCGTCAATTCCTTTGAGTTTTAGCCTTGCGGCCGTACTCCCCAGGCGGGGAACTTAATGCGTTAGCTGCGGCACGGATCTCGTGGAATGAGACCCACACCTAGTTCCCAACGTTTACGGCGTGGACTACCAGGGTATCTAATCCTGTTCGCTCCCCACGCTTTCGCTTCTCAGCGTCAGTAGTGGCCCAGAGACCTGCCTTCGCCATCGGTGTTCCTCCTGATATCTGCGCATTTCACCGCTACACCAGGAATTCCAGTCTCCCCTACCACACTCTAGTCTGCCCGTACCCACCGCAAGTCCGGGGTTGAGCCCCGGATTTTCACGGCAGACGCGACAAACCGCCTACAAGCTCTTTACGCCCAATAATTCCGGACAACGCTCGCACCCTACGTATTACCGCGGCTGCTGGCACGTAGTTAGCCGGTGCTTCTTCTGCAGGTACCGTCACTTTCGCTTCTTCCCTGCTGAAAGAGGTTTACAACCCGAAGGCCTTCATCCCTCACGCGGCGTCGCTGCATCAGGCTTTCGCCCATTGTGCAATATTCCCCACTGCTGCCTCCCGTAGGAGTCTGGGCCGTGTCTCAGTCCCAGTGTGGCCGGTCGCCCTCTCAGGCCGGCTACCCGTCGTCGCCTTGGTGAGCCGTTACCTCACCAACTAGCTGATAGGCCGCGAGTCCATCCCAGACCGAAAAACTTTCCAGACGGTAGAGATGCCTCTCCGTCTCGTATCCGGTATTAGCTCCGGTTTCCCGGGGTTATTCCAGAGTCTGGGGCAGGTTACTCACGTGTTACTCACCCGTTCGCCACTGATCACCCGAGAGCAAGCTCTCGAGGTCACCGTTCGACTTGCATGTGTTAAGCACGCCGCCAGCGTTCGTCCTGAGCCAGGATCAAACTCTCCGTTGATGTGTGACTACCGGCGAACCGGTAAATCGTTACCCTTGGAGGGTTGTTTCACTGGCTGAGCACGAACAACCAGCTCTCGCTGTTGTTCGTTGTCAACCAAAGGAAATTTCGTCCGTCGTCAGCTCGCCGGCCTGGTGGCCGGTCCGCGTCCTGACGGGACGAGGTTAATTGGCATCGATTTTTGACACGCTGTTGAGTTCTCAAGGTTCGGACGCGCACCGACAGCACGCTCAGTGAGCACGTCGTCGGGGCTGGTTCCGTGTGTCGCACTCCCCTTGCGGTGAGGCAACTGTTCAAACTTACCCGCGTCATCCGTCGGCGTCAAATCCGCGATCCGCTCGCAGAGCGGCCGGACCGTGATCGCACGTGGATCTCAGCGGGTGTCCCATGCTAGCACCCTCGCGGCTGCCGGCTCCACCTCGGCCGGAGGGCCCACGGGCGTGGTCCCGCCTGCCGGTGAGGTAGGGGTTCAGCTCGCGGGACCGGCCTGCTTGGGGCTGGGTTCGCACCCATCCGCTTGGCGTCCGTTCCTCCCTCTCGGGCTGACGTCGAGAACAGTAGATGACGCCCGCGGCGGAATCCAAATCGGCTCCCCGACAGGGCCTCCCCGAGCGTCAGCGGCCGCCGCTCGACCCGCCCGCCGCGAGGGCCTTGCGGCCGCGCCGCAGCACGACCACCCGGCCGTGCAGCAGGTCGTCCGGCTCCAGCACGCGCTCGACGTCGGTGACCTTGTCGCCGTTGACCGAGGCGCCGCCCTCGCCGATGGCGCGGCGCGCGGCGTTGCGCGACTCGACGAGGCCGACCGCGACCAGCGCGTCGACGACGCTCATCCCGACGTGCACCTCGCCCCCGGGCAGCTCCGCGGTGGCGTCGGCCAGGGTGCCGGCGTCGAGCGCCCGGAGGTCCCCCTTGCCGAACAGCGCCTCGCTCGCCGCCCGGACGGCCGCCGTCGCGGCGGCGCCGTGGACCAGCGTGGTGACGTCCGCGGCCAGGGTGCGCTGCGCCGCCCGCCGGAACGGCTCCTCCGCCACCTGCTGCTCGAGCTCGGCGATCTCCTCGCGGGACCGGTCCGTGAAGACCTTGAGCAGGGTGACCACGGACGCGTCCTCGACGTTGAGCCAGTACTGGTAGAAGGCGTACGGGCTCGTCATCTCGGCCGAGAGCCAGATGGCGTTGCCGGCGCTCTTGCCGAACTTCTCGCCCGAGCTGTCGGTCAGGAGCGGTGTCGTGAGCAGGTGGACCGAGGCGCCCTCGACCCGGTGGATGAGGTCGGAGCCGGCGGTGAGGTTGCCCCACTGGTCGTTGCCGCCGGTCTGCAGCGTGCAGCCGAAGTCCCGGTAGAGCTGCAGGTAGTCCAGCCCCTGGAGCAGCTGGTAGCTGAACTCGGTGTACGAGATGCCCTCGTCGCTGTTCAGCCGCGCCGCGATGGCCTCCTTCTTCACCATCTGGTTGACGCGGAAGTGCTTGCCGACGTCGCGCAGGAAGTCGAGCGCCGACAGCGGCGCCGTCCAGTCGAGGTTGTTCGACGAACACCGCCGGGTTGCCCCCGTCAGAGGCGAGGAAGGGCTCGACCTGCCGGCGGATGTTCGCGACCCACTGCGCCGTCTGCTCCTTGGTCTTCAGCACCCGCTCGGCGGTCGGCCGCGGGTCGCCGATGAGCCCGGTCGAGCCCCCGACGAGGCAGATGACGCGGTGCCCCGCCCGTTGGAGGTGGCGCAGCACGACGAGCTGCACGAGGTTGCCGAAGTGCAGCGAGGGAGCCGTGGGGTCGAACCCGCAGTACGCCGTGATCGGCCCGTCGGCGAGTGCCGTGCGCAGCGCGGACTCGTCGGTGGTCTGCGCCACCAGTCCCCGCCACTGCAGCTCGTCGAGGATGTCGCCCACTGGTCGTTCCCTTCGGCCGTCGCGCGCTGCGGCCGGATGCCGCGCGCCCGCCACAGCCTGCCACGCACCGTCGCGGGGCGCGGGCCCCGGTTCGCCGACGGACACCGGCGTCCGCCGGCTCAGCCCCACTCGTCGGTGAGCACGGCGTAGGTGTACCCGTCGACCCACCCGAGCTCGGCGTGCCACGAGTCGCGGATGCCGTGCTGCTCGCGTCGCATCCCCACCTTCTCCAGAACCCGCCAGGACGCGACGTTGTCGGCGAAGCACCCAGCGGTGACGCGACGCAGCCCGAGGTCACCGAAGGCCAGCTCGAGGGCCGCGCGCACCATCTCCGTCGCGTAGCCACGACCGTGGTGCGCCGGGTCGAGCAGGTAGCCGAGCAGTCCCTCGCTCGCTGACCGCGGGAGAGTCCGGTCCCTGCCCCATCCCGTCGCGCACCTCGAGCGAGAGCGTGCCGACGACGGAGCCGTCGCCGGCTGACCGCGACGGCCGCGTGGTCGAGGGGGTCGTCGGCGCCCGAGCGCCAGGACTCCCGGTACGCCACCGGGTCGACCCCGGTGCGCAGCAGCCAGCGGGTGACCTCCGGGGAGTTGCGCCAGGCGAGCACGCCGTCGAGGTCGGCCTCCGTCGGCGGGCGCAGCTCGAGGCGCTCGGTGCGGCGCGGCCACAGCTCGGGACGGGTCATGGGTCCTGCCTACCGGGGAACGGCGCCTTCCCGCCACCGCGTTTCGGACCGCGCCGCGACCCGGCATCCGGCACACTGACCGCCGTGACCCCCGATGCCGCACCTCGACCCGACCTCGCGACCTTCGTCGCCGGCCTGCCCAAGGCCGAGCTGCACGTGCACCACGTCGGGTCGGCGTCACCGCGGATCGTCGCGGAGCTCGCCGGTCGGCACCCGGACAGCCCGGTGCCCGCGGGACCCCGAGGCGCTGGCCCGCTTCTTCACCTTCACCGACTTCGGCCACTTCATCGACGTGTACCTCGCGACGGTCGGCCTGCTGCGCACGGCGGAGGACGTGCGGATGCTGACCTACGAGGTCGCCCGCGACCTCGCCGCCCAGCAGGTGCGCTACGCCGAGCTGACGATGACGCCCTACACGTCGGTCGTGCGCGGCATCCCGATCGAGGCGTACACCGAGGCGATCGAGGACGCGCGCGTGGCGGCCGAGCGCGACCACGGCGTGGTGCTGAGGTGGATCTACGACGTCCCCGGCGAGTCCGGGCTGGAGTCGGCGGACGCCACCCTGTCCTACGCCCTCGAGCACCGGCCGGAGGCGCTCGTCGGCTTCGGCCTCGGCGGGCCCGAGATCGGCGTGCCCCGATCCCAGTTCGAGCCGCACTTCACGACCGCCCGGGCCGCGGGGCTGCACTCGGTACCGCACGCGGGCGAGTCGACCGGACCGCAGTCCGTGTGGGACGCCGTCACGCTGCTCGGCGCCGAGCGGATCGGGCACGGAACCTCCTCGGTCCGGGACCCCGCGCTCCTCGCCCACCTGGCGGAGCACGGCATCCCGCTCGAGGTGTGCCCGACGAGCAACGTCGCGACCCGCGTCGTCGAGCGGATCGAGGACCACCCCGTGCGCGCCATGCGGGATGCCGGCGTCGTCGTCACGGTGAACAGCGACGACCCGCCGATGTTCGGCACCACCCTGAACCGGGAGTACGAGATCGCCGCGACGCTGCTCGACCTCGACGAGCACGGGGTCGTGGACCTGGCCCTGGCCGCCGTCGACGCCTCCTTCGCGCCCGACGACGTGCGGCAGCGGCTGCGCGCCGAGATCGGCGCGTACGCGGCGCGCACGACGTGACCACGGTGCCCGGGTCCCGGCGCCCGGGCGGCTCAGGTGCGGGCCGTGCCTCGGGGGCGCCCGGGCCGGTAGGGGCTGACCGTCGGCTCGCCGTCGAGCCAGAACCGCCACGGGTAGGCGGTCCCGTCACCTCCTGCGCCGCTGACGCCGACCCGGGGGCCGGTCCGGACGCGTCGAGGGTCGACGGGGACCAGGGGCGGTTCCAGGCGCCCGTCGGTGAGCGGGTCGACGAGGTCGAGGCCGTTCTGCTCGCGGCCCAGGCCGAGCGTGACCGCGAGGCGGGCCGGACCCCGGGCCCGGTCGCGCTCGCTGGACCGGGGTCTGCGGGCCGCGGCCAGCTCGTGGCCGGCGACGACCTCCCCCGCGCGCAGCAGGACGGCGGAGGCCGTGCCGTCGGGCCCCGTCACGACGTTGGCGCAGTAGTGCATGCCGTAGGTGAAGTAGACGTACAGCCGGCCGGGGGGCCGAACATCACCTCCGTGCGCGGCGTGCGGCCGCGGAAGGCGTGCGACCCAGGGTCCGCGACCCCGGCGTAGGCCTCCACCTCGGTCAGCCGCACGCTCACGCCGCCGTGGGTGACGACGGCGCCCAGCAGGGCGGGCGCGACCTCGAGCACGTCGCGCTCGAGCAGCTCACGGGTCGGCGTCACGGGAGAAGGCACGGGTCCAGTCTGGCCGCCGACCCGGCCGGTCCGCCGCTCAGCGCACCTCGGGCAGCCGGGCGGCCCACCTCCGGTGGTCGCCCGCCACGGCGACGACGCGGCCGAGCTGCTCGCGCACCCGCTGGGGCGCCGTCCCGCCCTTGGCCGACCGGGAGGCGAGCGACCCCTCGACCGACAGCACGCCGCGCACCGCGGCGGTGAGGTGGGGGCTGAGGCCCGCGAGGTCGTCGTCCGTGAGGTCCCACAGCTCGATGCCGCGTGCCTCGCACTCTCGGACGCAGGCGCCGGCGACCTCGTGGGCCACCCGGAAGGCCACGCCCTCGCGGACCAGCCACTCGGCGACGTCCGTCGCCAGCGAGAACCCCTGCGGGGCCAACGACTCCAGGCGCGCGGTGTCGAACACCATGGTCGCCGACCATGCCGGCGAAGGCCGGCAGCAGCACCTCCAGGGTGTCGACCGCGTCGAACACCGGCTCCTTGTCCTCCTGCAGGTCGCGGTTGTAGGCGAGCGGGAGCGACTTCAGCGTCGTCAGCAGGCCGGCGAGGTCGCCGACGAGCCGGCCCGCCTTGCCCCGCGCCAGCTCGGCGACGTCCGGGTTCTTCTTCTGCGGCATGATGCTCGACCCCGTGGAGTACGCGTCGTCGAGGGTGACGAACGAGAACTCCTTGGTCGCCCAGATGACGACCTCCTCGGCCAGCCGCGAGATGTCGACGGCCGTCATCGCTGCGACGAACGAGACCTCGGCGACGACGTCACGGCTCGCGGTGCCGTCGATCGAGTTCTCGACCGAGCCGTCGAAGCCCAGGTCGGCGGCCACCGCCTCCGGGTCGAGCCCCAGCGAGGAGCCGGCGAGGGCACCCGAGCCGTAGGGCGAGACGGCCGCCCGCCGGTCCCAGTCGCGCAGCCGGTCGACGTCACGCAGCAGCGCCCACGCGTGGGCGAGCAGGTGGTGCGACAGCAGCACCGGCTGGGCGTGCTGGAGGTGGGTGCGGCCCGGCATCGCGACGCCCGAGGTGGCGGGTCGACTGCTCGACGAGCGCGTCGACGACGTCGAGCACGAGGCCGGCGACGACCCGCGCGTGCTCCCGGAGGTACATGCGGAACAGCGTCGCCACCTGGTCGTTGCGCGAGCGCCCCGCCCGCAGCCGGCCCCCCACGTCGGCACCGGCGCGCTGCATGAGCCCGCGCTCGAGGGCGGTGTGCACGTCCTCGTCCGCGTCGTCCGGCGTGAAGGCACCCGACTCGACGTCGGCCAGCAGCCGGTCGAGGGCGTCGAGCATCGCGGCGAGGGCGTCGTCGTCGAGCAGCCCGGCCGCGTGCAGCACGCGCGCATGGGCGCGCGAGCCCGCGAGGTCGTACGGGGCGAGCCGCCAGTCGAAGTGGGTCGACCTCGACAGGGCGGCGAGGGCGTCGGCAGGGCCGCCCGCGAAGCGCCCACCCCACAGCGAGGTCGTGCCGCCCTCGGCGGGTTGGGTCGGGTCGCTCACGAGGGGTCCCTCCGGGTGTAGCCGAGCAGGCGCTCGACGAGGTCACGGCTGCCCGTCGTCCCCGACGTCACGACGACGATCGTGTCGTCGCCGGCGATGGTGCCGAGGACGCCGTCGAGCCCGGCGTGGTCGAGCGCCGACGCGAGGAAGCTCGCCGCCCCGGGGGGCGTGCGCAGGACGACGAGGTTGGCGGAGCGGTCGGCCGAGACGAGCAGCTCGTGGCAGCGCGCCTGGAGCCGGGTGACGCGCTCGGCGCCGACGGCCGCGGGCCGGACCGTGCGGTCACCGCCCTCACCCGGCACGGCGTACACGAGGCTCTTCCCGACCCGCACCCGCTCCGCGCCGACGTCGACGAGGTCGCGCGACAGCGTGGCCTGGGTGACCTCGATGCCGTCCGTCGCGAGGTGGTCGAGCAGCTCGGTCTGCGAGCGCACGGGGGTCGACGCGAGGATCTCGACGATCCGCTGCTGGCGCGCGGCGCGCGAGGTGGAGACGGTCATCGCGCCTCCCCCGACCGGTGCTGCTCCACGAGCCACGAGAGCAGGGCCTTCTGCGCGTGCAGGCGGTTCTCGGCCTGCTGCCACACCAGCGACGCCGGGCCGTCGATGACCTCCGCGTCGACCTCGACGCCCCGGTAGGCGGGCAGGCAGTGGAGGAACACGGCATCCGCGGCGGCCTCCGCCATCAGCGCCGGGGTGACGCGGAACGGCGCGAAGGGGCTGCCGGCCCCCTTGCGGGCCTCCGCCTCGGACTCCAGGCCCATCGACACCCAGGTGTCGGTGACGACGACGTCGGCCCCGGCGACCGCCGCCCGCGCGTCGTCCGTGACGGTCACCGACCCGCCCTCCCCCGCGGCGATCGACCCCGCCCGGGCCAGGATGCCGTCCTGCGGCGGGTGGGATGCCGGGGTGCCGACCCGGACGTGCAGGCCGGCGAGCGCCCCACCGAGGAGGTACGAGTGGGCCATGTTGTTGGCGCCGTCGCCCACGTAGGCGAGGGTCAGCCCCGCGGTGCTGCCCCTCGCCTCGACGATGGTGAGGAGGTCGGCGAGCACCTGGCAGGGGTGGTAGTCGTCGGTGAGGGCGTTGACGACCGGGACACCCGCGTGCGCCGCCATGTCCTCGAGGCTCGACTGGGCGAACGTGCGCCAGACGACGGCGGCCGACTGCGGGCCGAGGACGCGCGCGACGTCGGCCACCGACTCGCGCACCCCCACCCCGGCGAGGCGGCCGTCGACGACCATCGGGAAGCCCCCGAGCCCGGTGACGGCACCGGCGAACGACACCTGGGTGCGCAGCGTCGGCTTGTCGAAGAGGACCGAGACGGTGCGCGGGCCCTCGAGGCACCGGTCGGCGAACGGCTCGGCCTTGAGCGCCAGCGCGCGGTCGAGCACGGCGCGCTGCTCGGCGGCGGTGAGGTCGTCGTCGGCGAGGAAGTGGCGCAAGGTCATCGGGCGTCCTCGGGCGTGGCAGGGGCGGTGGCGGCGTCGAGCAGACCGGGCAGGGCGTCGACGAACAGGTCGAGCTCGTCGGTCGTGACGACGAGGGGTGGGGCGAGCCGGAGGGCGTCGGGCGCCACCGGGTTGACGATGAACCCGGCGTCGCGGGAGAGCGCGGCGACGGCCGCCGCGTGGTCTCCGGCAAGGGTGATGGCGCGGAGCAGGCCCGCACCCCGGATGCCGGTGACGAGGGGGTGCTCGAGGGCGCCGATGCGCCGCTCGAGGTGCTGGCCAGCCTCGCGAGCGTGGTCGAGCAGCCCTTCGGAGGCGATGGTGTCCAGCACGGCCAGTCCGGCGGCGCAGGCGAGCGGGTTGCCGCCGAAGGTGGAGCCGTGCATGCCGGGCGTGAGCATCGTGCTGACGTCCGGGCCGAAGGTCAGCAGTGCGCCGATCGGCACGCCGCCACCGAGGCCCTTGGCGAGGGTGACGGCATCGGGCACGACGCCGGCCTGCGAGAACGCGAACCACGTGCCGGTGCGCCCGACGCCGGTCTGCACCTCGTCGAGCACGAGCAGCGCGCCGGCCTCGCGGGTGACCTCGCGCGCGGCGCGCAGGTAGCCGGGGTCGCCCGGGCGGACGCCGGCCTCGCCCTGGATCGGCTCGAGCACGACCGCCGAGGTCTCGTCGGTCACCGCGGCGCGCAGGGCGTCGACGTCGCCCCACGGCACGTGGGTCACGCCGGGGATGAGCGGCTCGAACGGCTCCCGGTAGGCGGGCTTGTGGGTGAGGGCCAGCGCACCGGTCGTGCGGCCGTGGAAGGCGCCCTCGGCGGCGACGATGCCGGTGCGACCCGTCCGGCGGGCCAGCTTGATCGCGGCCTCGAGCGCCTCGGTTCCGCTGTTGCAGAAGAAGACCGCCGAGCCCTCGGGGGCGCCGGCGAGGAAGAGCAGGCGCTCGGCGAGCTCGACCTGGGGCACCGAGGTGAAGAAGTTCGACACGTGCACGAGCTGCCCGGCCTGCTTCGACACCGCCGAGACGAGCGCGGGGTGGTTGTGGCCGAGGGCGTTGACGGCGATGCCGCCGACGAGGTCGAGGTAGCGCCGGCCGTCGACGTCCCAGACCCAGGCGCCGTCGCCGTGCTCGAGGACGAGCTGGGGGCGCCCGAAGACCCCCATGAGGGAGGCCTCGTAGCGGTCCAGCCAGGCGGCCGTGGCGGGGCCCTGACCCACGGGGTCAGCCACGGCCGGCCCCCTCGTCGGGCACGACCATCGTGCCGATGCCCTCGGAGGTGAACACCTCGAGGAGCAGGCTGTGCGGCTGGCGGCCGTCGACGACGTGCGCCTGGGGGACCCCCGCCTCGACGGCGCGGACGCACGCCTCGAGCTTGGGGATCATCCCGGCATCCACCGTCTCGAGGAGCGTGCGTGCGGCCGACACCGTCAGCTCCGAGAGCAACGAGTCGCGGCTGGGCCAGCTGGCGTAGACGCCGTCGACGTCGGTGAGCACGACGAGCTTGCGCGCGCCGAGGGCGGCGGCCAGCGCGGCGGCCGCGCTGTCGGCGTTGACGTTGAGCACCTGGCCCTCGACGTCGAGGTCGGGGGCGATGGTCGACACCACGGGGATCCGGCCGGCCTCGAGGAGGTCCAGCACCGCGGTCGGGTCGACCTCGACGACGTCGCCGACGAGGCCGAGGTCCTGATCCTCGCCGTCGACGACCACACCGCGCCGGCGGGCGCCGAACAGCCCGGCGTCCTCACCGGAGAGGCCGACGGCCATCGGCCCGTGCTGGTTGAGCAGCCCGACGAGCTCGCGCCCGACCTGGCCGGTCAGCACCATCCGCACGACGTCCATGACCTCGGGGGTGGTGACCCGCAGGCCTCCCTTGAACTCGCTGTGGAGCCCGAGCCTGTCCAGCATCGTCTTGATCTGCGGGCCGCCGCCGTGGACGACGACGGGGCGCAGCCCCGCCAGCCGCAGGAACACGACGTCCTGCGCGAACGCGGCCTTGAGCCCGTCGTCGACCATGGCGTTCCCGCCGTACTTGACGACGACCAGCGCGCCGCGGAAGCGCTCGAGCCAGGGCAGCGCCTCGACGAGCGTCGTCGCCTTCGACTGGGCGACCCGCAGCGCCGCAGCGTCGATCGCGCCGCGCAGGGCCTGCTCGGGAGGTGTCATCGGTCGGGTCCTCGTCGGGGTCAGGTGGAGTAGGCGGAGTTCTCGTGGACGTAGTCGTGCGTGAGGTCGTTGGTCCAGACGGTGGCGGTGGCGTCGCCCGCGTGCAGGTCGACGACGACGGACACCTCGCGGCCCGTGAGGTCGACGAGCGAGCGGTCCTCCCCGACGCCACCGGCCCGGCACACCTGCACGCCGTTCATGCCGACGTCCAGGGATGCCGGGTCGAAGGCTGCCGCCGTCGTCCCCACCGCCGCGAGCACACGGCCCCAGTTCGGGTCGTTGCCGAAGACCGCGCACTTGAAGAGGTTGTTGCGCGCCACGGCGCGGGCCACCTCGAGCGCGTCGTCGACGGATGCCGCGGAGCGCACCTCGACCGCGATGTCGTGGTGCGCGCCCTCGGCGTCGGCGACGAGCTGGCGGGCGAGGTCGGCACAGACCTGGGTCACGGCATCCGTGAGCTCGGTGGCGGACACCGTGGCACCCGAGGCGCCCGAGGCGAGCAGCACGACGGTGTCGTTGGTCGACATGCAGCCGTCGGAGTCGACCCGGTCGAAGGTCACGGTGGTCGCCGCGCGCAGGGCGGCGTCGAGGTCGCCCGGGGTCGTGACGGCATCCGTGGTGACGGCGACGAGCATCGTCGCCAGCGCGGGCGCCAGCATGCCCGCCCCCTTGGCCATGCCGCCGACCGACCAGCCCTCGCGCTCGGCGACCGCGGTCTTCGCGACGGTGTCGGTGGTGAGGATCGCCTCGGCGGCGGGCCAGCCACCGTCTGCGGCCAGTGCGTCGGCAGCGGCCTCGACGCCGGGCAGCAGCAGGTGCATCGGGAGCCGTTCGCCGATGAGGCCGGTCGAGCAGACGACGACGTCACCCGGGGCGACCCGGAGTACGGCTCCGACGTGCTCGGCGGTGGCGTGCGTGTCCTGGAAGCCGGGGGCTCCGGTGCAGGCGTTGGCGCCCCCGCTGTTGAGCACCACGGCATCCGCCCGGCCGTCGGCGACGACGGTGCGTGACCACGTGACGGGGGCCGCCTCCACCCGGTTGCCCGTGAAGACGGCGGCGGCGTGGTGGTCGGGCCCGTCGTTGACGACCAGGGCGAGGTCGGGGCGGCCGGAGGCCTTGAGACCAGCGGTGACCCCGGCGGCCCGGAAGCCCCGAGGGACGGTGACGGACATCAGGCGGACCCTCCCGTCAGCGAGCTCGGGGTGACCACCAGGCCGGCCCGGCGCCAGGCCTCCGCAGCGGCCGTGCCCTGCTCCACCGGGACGAGCACCCAGTCGGTGTCGAACGTCGAGAAGCCGAGCACCGAGATCCCGGCCGCCGCGAGCGGTTGGAGGATCTCGGCGAAGACGCCGACGGCTCCGAACGACAGCGGCCCCGCCACCTCGACGACCCGGAACGGGCCCTCGGCCGTCGCGCCGTCCGGGACGACCGCGGTGGGGCAGACGACGGACGTCTCGTCCGGGGTGCGGGTCAGCGAGGCGAACGGCCCGGCCGCCCAGTCGAACGACGGCTGCTCACCGCCGGGCAGGCGCACGATCGAGACGTGCTCGGGGTGCTCCATGAGGTGGCGCGGCAGGCGGCTCACGGCGCGACCCCCGCGACGGGCAGGCCGGTGGTCTCGGGCAGGCCGAGGGCGAGGTTGAGGCACTGCACCGCGGCACCGGCCGTGCCCTTGGTGAGGTTGTCGACGGCGGCGACGACGACGACCCGGCCGACCCGCTCGTCGAGCACGACCTGGAGGTGCACGGCGTTGCTGCCGAGCACGCTGCCGGTGCTCGGCCACCGCCCCTCGGCCAGGAGGTGCACGAAGGGCTCGTCCGCGTAGGCGTCCGCCCAGGCGGCGCGCACGGCATCCGGTCGCGTGGCGGGGCGCACCCGCGCGGTGCACGTCGCGAGGATGCCGCGCGGCATCGGCGCGAGGGTCGGGGTGAACGAGAGGGTGACGGGTCCGGCACCCGCGGCGGTGAGGTTCTGCTCGATCTCCGGGATGTGCCGGTGCACGCCGCCGACACCGTAGGGCGACATGGCCCCCATGACCTCTGAGCCGAGCAGGTGCGGCTTGAGCGACCTGCCGGCTCCCGAGGTGCCGGAGGCCGCGACGACGGTGATGTCGTCGGGCTCGAGCACGCCGCCGACGAGGCCGGGGGCGAGGGCGAGCGACACGGCGGTCGGGTAGCAGCCGGGCACGGCGATCCTCGACGCCCGGTCGAGGGCGGCGCGCTGCGGGCCGTCGGCGGTCGGCAGCTCGGGCAGGCCGTAGGGCCACGACCCGGCGTAGGGGGTGTCGTAGAAGGTGGTCCAGTCCTCGGCGGCGGTGAGCCGGAAGTCGGCGGCGCAGTCGACGACGACGAGGTCGTCCGGCAGCGACGTGACGAGGGCGGCGGAGTGCCCGTGCGGGAGGGCCAGGACGACGGCGTCGTGGCCGGCGAGCACCTCGGCGGTGGTGTCCTCGAGCAACCGGTCGGCCAGGGGGGTGAGGTGGGGGTGGATCGCTCCCAGGGGCTGACCGGCGTTCGACGACGCGGTCAGTGCGCCGACCTCGAGCTCGGGGTGCTGGAGGAGGAGGCGCACGACCTCACCACCCGCGTACCCGCTCGCCCCGGCGACTGCGACCCGTCTCATCTGCATGAGTATACAGAGTGACGTACCTCTATGCACACAGTCGCTCTGGCCAAGGAGCGACTTTCCCGCCCGGTGCCGGAAGCTTCACCTTGGCACCACCTCGGTTCCGGTGTCGACGTCAAGGTTCCGGGATGGGGCGGGAAAGTTGTGACCGGGCTCAGGCCAGGGGGTCGGAAGGGCCCAGGACGAGGGCCAAGGTTCGTTCGTCGTCGCCGAGGCCGGCCTCGGCCCGTGCCCGCAGTGACACCACCGTGTCGATGCCGGCCCGCACGAACCGCCCCGACCACGCGTCGAGCTCGCCGGAGACCAGGGCGAGCACCATGTCGGTGACCTGCGACGGCTCGGTCCACGTCGTCCGGCCCACGTGCGCGTCCATCCCGAGCGTCATGTCCGTGCGCACCACCCCCGGCATGAGGTCGAAGGCCCGGATGCCGCGTGCCCACCCCGCGAGGTGCGTCGAGCCGGTGAGCCGGGCGAGGGCGGCCTTGCTGACGTTGTACGCGCTCGCGTCACCTCCGGCACGGCGGGCGGCGCCGCTGTTGAGGTTGACGACGCGACCTCCGCCCGCGGCCAG
The DNA here is from genome assembly GCA_963811475.1 of uncultured Actinomycetota bacterium. Classification (GTDB taxonomy): domain Bacteria; phylum Actinomycetota; class Actinomycetes; order Actinomycetales; family Dermatophilaceae; genus Fodinibacter. Next base: position 108,603 of record CAWERJ010000022.1, on the reverse strand, counting down.
CATGTGCGGGGCGACGAGCCAGGTCATGAGGTAGGCGCCGAGGACGTTGACCTCCTGCACGTGCCACCACTGCTCGGGGTCCGAGGCGAAGAGGTCCACCTCGTCGTCGATGACCCCGGCGCTGTTGACGAGGACGTCGACCCGCCCGTGCCGCTCGACGACCTCGTCGACCCACGCGGTGAGCGCCTCGCGGTCGGTCACCGGAGCCACCGAGCTGGACCCGCGCTCGACGGCGTACCCGGCGTCCTCGAGGGCGTCGGCGACGTGGCGACCGATGCCGCGCGACGCCCCCGTGACGACGGCGACGAGGTGGCCGCCCCTGCCCTCGGCCGCGACCGTCTCGGGCACGACCTCGCCCTCGTCGTCGAGGGGGACCTCGGAGGGTGTGCTCACGCCCGCTGCTCCGCCCCCACCGCGGCCCGGGCAGCCGCCAGCGCCTCGTCGCGCAGCGCGCTGACCTCCTCGGTCGTCAGCGTGCGGTCGGGGGCCCGGAAGGTGAGCCGGTAGGCGAGGGACTTGCGCCCCTCCCCCACCTGGTCGCCCCGGTAGACGTCGAAGAGGGTGAGGGACTCGAGGTACTCACCGGCCCCGTCGTGGAGGGAGCGCCGGACGGCATCCGCCGGCACCGACTCGTCCACGACGACCGCGACGTCGCTCTGCGCCATCGGGAACGTGTGCAGGGTGCGTGCCTGGACCGTCACCTCGGCCGCCACGGTGAGCGCGTCGAGGTCGAGCTCGCCGCCGACGGTGCGGTCGGGCAGGCCCAGGGCGGCCACGACCTTCGGGTGCAGCTCCCCGACGTGGCCGACGACGCGGCCACGCGGCGACGACTCGGGCGCACCGACCCGGGTGGTACGGGGCGACGGCATCGGCCACGACCTCCACCGGCACCGCGAGGGCCTCCCCGACGACCCGGGCCAGCTCGACGACGTCGGTGACGTCGGCCGCGCGCCCGGCACCCCACCAGCCGGACCGGTCGCGCTCCCCCGCGAGGAGGAAGGCGACGTGGCGCGGCTGGGGCGGCACGGCATCCCGGATGGCGGCGAGGGTCTCGTCGGACGGCCGCACGCCGACCTCCTCGGTCGGGGCGCTCCCACGTGGCCCGTCGAGGGCGGTGACGAGGCCGAGCTCGAAGAGCGCGACGTCGCGGGTGCCGCGGGCGACGTTGCGGCGCAGGGCGTCGACCATCGTGGCGAGCAGCCGCGTGCGCATGAGGGGCTGCTCGTCGGACAGCGGGTTGGCGAGGCGGACGGTCCGGCCCACCTCTGCGTCGACGTCGAGGCCCAGTGCGGCGTAGCGGTCGGCGCCGACGAAGGGTGCGCCCCACACCTCGAAGAGCCCCTGCCCGGCGAGCACGTCGGCGACGGTGCGCCGCACCTGCTGGGCGTGGGTGAGGCCCCCTCCACCAGGTGCGGCCGGCACGATCGACGGGATGCCGTCGTAGCCGGAGATGCGTGCGACCTCCTCGACGAGGTCCTCACCCGTGGTGAGGTCGGGGCGCCACGTGGGCGGCGTCACGGTCAGCAGGTCGCCCTCGCGGGCGACGTCACAGCCGATCGACTCCAGGATGCCGACGACCTCGGACTCGGCGTACTCGACGCCGACGATCCGCCCGGGGAAGCCGACGTGCATCGTCACCGGCACCGGCGGCGCCGGGTGGCCCACGTCGGTGACCGCCGGGTCGGCGACACCCCCACCGTGCTCGACGAGGAGGTCGACGGCGAGCTGTGCCGCCGCGGCGGCGAGCGCCGGGTCGACTCCCCGCTCGAAGCGGCGGGACGCCTCCGAGGGGAGCTTGTGCCGGCGGGCGCTGCGCGCGACGGTCACCGGGTCGAAGTGCGCCGCCTCGACCAGCAGGTCGCGGGTCGCCGGACCGACCTCGGTCTCGGCGCCTCCCATCACCCCCGCCATGGCGACGGCGCGCTCGCCCGCGCGGTCGGTGATGAGCAGGTCTGCGGGCTCGAGCGCCCGGTCGACGTCGTCGAGCGTCGTGAGCCGCTCGCCCGCGCGGGCGCGGCGGACGACGATCGGCGCCTCGAGGGTGGACAGGTCGAACGCGTGCAGCGGCTGGCCGAGGCCGAGCATGACGTAGTTCGTCACGTCGACCGGCAGCGAGATCGGGCGCATCCCGGCCTCGGTGAGGCGCACCGCCATCCAGAGCGGCGTGGGCGCCGTGACGTCGATGCCGCGGACGACACGGGCCACGTAGCGGTCGCAGCCCTCGCGGCCCCGGATGGGGGCGTCGTCGCGCAGCTCGACCGTGAAACCAGTCGCTCCGTCGGTGCCGGGGCGCGCTGCGGCCAGGGCGAGCGCCGGGTCCGTGTAGGCGGCACCGGTGGAGTGGGAGTACTCGCGCGCGATGCCGCGCAACGAGAAGCAGTAGCCGCGGTCTGGCGTGACGTTGACCTCGACCGTCTCGCGGTCGAGGCCGAGCAACGGCAGCGCGTCGACTCCGGGCACGAGCCGGCGCGAGTGTCGCCGCGTCGTCCCCGAACCTGCGGGTGAGGACGAGGATGCCGGTGTGGTCGTCGCCGATGCCCAGCTCGCGCTCGGAGCAGATCATGCCGGCCGAGACGTGCCCGTAGGTCTTGCGAGCACTGACCGTGAGCGGGCCCTGCGGCGTGGTGAGCACGCCGCCGGGAAGGATGACGACGACGAGGTCGCCGACGTCGAAGTTGTGCGCACCGCAGACGACGCCCTGCGGCTCGCCGGTGCCGTTGGCGTCGCCGACGTCGACGGTGCACCAGTTGATGGTCTTGCCGTTCTTCTGCGGCTCGGGGTCCTTGGTGAGCACCCGACCCACGACGAGCGGGCCGGTGACGCCGCCGGTGTGCAGGCCCTCCTCCTCGAGGCCGACGGCGACGAGGGCGGCGGCGACCTGCTCGCCGGTGGCGTCCTCGGGCACGGCCACGTACTCGCGCAGCCAGTCGACGGGAACCCGCATCAGATCTCCATCCCGAACTGCGCGTCGAAGCGCACGTCGCCCTCGATCATGTCGCGCATGTCGCTGACGCCGGTGCGGAACATCAGCGCCCGGTCGATGCCCATGCCGAAGGCGAACCCGGTGTAGCGGTCGGGGTCGACCCCGCAGGCGGTCAGCACGTTGCGGTTGACCATGCCGCAGCCACCCCACTCGATCCAGCCGGTGCCCTTGCAGGTGCGGCAGTCGGGGTCGGCTCCGCGGCAGACGAAGCAGCGCAGGTCCATCTCGGCGCTGGGCTCGGTGAACGGGAAGAACGACGGGCGCAGCCGAGTGGTGATGCCGTCGCCGAACAGCTCCGCGGCGAGCCGGTCGAGGGTGCCCCGCAGGTGCGCCATGGTGATGCCCTCGTCGACGGCCAGTCCCTCGACCTGGTGGAACGCCGGCATGTGGGTGGCGTCGAGCTCGTCGGTGCGGAAGACCCGGCCGATCGCCGCGACGTACACCGGCACCCCGCGCTCGAGCAGGGTGCGTGCCTGCACCGGCGAGGTGTGCGTGCGCAGCACGAGCCCCGCGTCCGGAGGGTCGACGTAGAACGTGTCCTGCATCTGGCGCGCGGGGTGGTCGACGTCGAAGTTCAGCGCGTCGAAGTTGAACCACTCCGCCTCGATCTCCGGCCCCTCGGCGATCTCCCAGCCCATGCCGACGAAGAGGTCGGCGATGCGCTGGCTCATCAGCTCGATGGGGTGGCGTCGGCCGAGCGGCCGACGGCCGGTGGGCAGGGTGACGTCGACGGCCTCGTCGGTGAGGATGCGCTCGTCGCGCTCGGCCTCGAGCTCGGCCTGGCGGGCCGAGAACGCCTGCGCGACCCGGGCTCTGGCCGAACCCACGCGCTTGCCGGCCTCGGCCTTGGCGCTCGGCGGCAGCGCGCCGATCTCGCGGTTGGCCATCGCCAAGGCGCTCTTGTCACCCTGGTGAGCGCTCCGCGCGGCCTTGAGCTCGTCGAGCGAGGTCGCTGCGGCGGCGGACGCGAGGGCTTCGGCGACGGCATCCTCGATGGCCCGGGGGTCGAGTGCGGCGACCTCGACGGGGTCGTAGCTGGTGTTGGGTCCAGACATGGTGTCCACTTCGGGCGGGGGTGGGGCGCGCCCGAGTCTAGGTGGGTGGCGCGCCGGGGACGGACGAGGTCGGGCCCCCGGGCGGCGGGTGGGACGGCGCGAGATGCCGTGCCGTCGCCGGCGCTCAGCGCGCGCGGCGGACCGGGCCCGAGGGCCCGGTAAATCGGCGCGGTGCGACGCTCACCCGGCCAGCGTAGCGTCGCCGGCCCGGTCGATCATCCCGGTATCGGTGGCGCCGACACGGTGGCGGGCGCCCGCGGTCGGCCCGTCCGTCACCGACGTGCAGGCTGCGGGGCCGCGCGCACCTTCGCCCGCGCCCGGATGGCGACCAGGCCGGCCCCGGCGACGAGGAGCCCGATGAGCGCGACGACGACGAACCCGGCATCCGCACCGAGGCGGTCGATGGCGATGCCGGCGATCGGGGCGCCGAGCGCGCCGCCGCTCGTGAGGAACGACCCGTGCCACCCCATGGCCTCACCGCGGGCCTCCGCCGGGACGAGCCGGCTCGCCGTGTCGACCGACGCGGTGATCGTCGGGGCGCACAGCAGGCCGGCCACGAACGCGAACACCGCAAGGCCCCACGTCGACGATGCCAGGGCCATCGGCAGCGTCATCAGCGCCAGGCCGGCGAGCAGCCAGAACACCGAGACCGACCGGGCCAGGGCGCCGTAGAGCAGGCCGCCGACGAGGGAGCCGAGGCCCCACACCGCGAGCACGAGGCCGATCTGGGCCGTCGCCCCGAGGTCGCGCATCACCGCGACGATGCCGATGTCCGAGCCGGACAGCACGAGCGTCGACGCCATCGCCGCCAGGCAGACGGCGAGGAAGCGGAGCCGGAACCAGGACCGCCGGCCGGCGCCCACGGTCCCGATCCGGGCCTCGCCCTCGCCGCGCAGCGGGGGGTTGACGACCCACATGGCCATCCCCGCCACCGCGGCGAGCATCTGGGTGGCGAAGAGCACCCACGAGGTCGACCAGTGGGAGGCCGCCCAGACGGCGAGAGCCGGGGCCAGCATGAAGGACACCTCGACGGCAGCGGCGTCGAGCGAGATGGCGGTGCGCCGCTCGGTCTCGGGGACGGCGGCGATGACGGCCTGCCGGGTGATCGAGAAGATGGGGATGACGAACAGGCCGGCCACGAGCGCCAGGACGAGCAGCAGCTCGTACCCCACGAAGGGCGCGATGCTCCAGCACACCACCGCGACGCCGATCGACGGGACGAGCACCCGACGCAGGCCGAGGCGGTCCAGCAGGCGCCCGCGCCACGGGCCGCTCACGGCGATGGCGACGGTGGCGACGGCCGTGAGGGCGCCGGCCGCGGCGTACGACCTGCCGAGGGTGCTGACGACGTGCAGGGTGAGCAGGATGCCGCTCGCGAAGACCGGGAGCCGCACGAGCGTCCCCAGGACGAGGGCAGTGCGCAGGGGGCGGCTCGCGAGTGCGCGCCGGTAGGGCCCCAGGGACACGGTGGACATCCCTTCACTCTCGCAGCGGCGCCCTGACCTCGCCATTCGACGGGGCCCTGTCCGGTTGGAGCGAGGCCGCCGACGCGTCGAGCGGACTCCTGAACGGCCAACCCGGGTCGTCCCCTACCCTGCGACCGTGGAGGCGCGCACCAGGAGAGCGGCAGGCCTCGCGTACGTCGTCCTCGCGGGAGTGGTCGTCGTGTTCGCGGCAGTCGCGACCGCCCACGGTGAGTGGGTGAGCGACTCCTGGATCCACCTCGGGTCGGTGCGGGCGATGTCGCAGAACCTGTGGTCTCCCGCTGAACCCCTCGTGGGCGAGGACGTCCCCTTCCCCTACTACTCCCCGTGGACCCTGGTCGCCGCGCTCGCCGTGCGGCTGACCTCGGTCTCGCCCGCGCAGGCCGTCGGCGCGTTCGGCGTCCTGTCCCCGTTCCTCCTGGTCGTTGCCTTTCATCGACTGGTGCGAACCATCTCGGCCGCGGCGTGGGCTCCCGTCCTGGCGCTCGCCGCGTTCATCACCGTGTGGGGAACGCGGTCGTTCTTCTGGAGCGGCTTCCTGAGCCTGGACACGCTCGTCGTCGGACCCGCCTGGCCAAGTGTTCTCGCCACCGCCCTCTGGTTCCTTCTGTGGGCAGCGGTCTGGTCGAGCACCGAGATGACGCGAGGGTTCGCCGCCCTGTTGCTGGTGCTCCCCGCGGTGCTGATCCTCATCCACCCGTTCACCTTCATCTGCGCCGCGGTGTCGTGCGCACTGACCGCGCTGGTCCGGTGGAAGCCGCGCCGGTGGCTGAGCGCGTCCGCCCTGTGCCTGAGCTCCGTGGCGCTGGCGGCGCTGTGGCCGTGGACCTCGCTCGTCGACCTCCTCGACAACCCGCGGGGTTTCGACGACTTCCACGAGTACTTCTACCTCGACGTCCTGCCGAAGCTGGGTCTGCTGCTGCTGACCGTCCCTGCGGTGGTGCTGCGCCTGGTGCGAGACCGCCGTGACCCCCTCGGCTGGTGCGTCGTCGCCGGCGTCGGCCTCTGGATCGCCGGTGGGGTGCTGGACGTCCAGTCCCTCGCGAGGGTCCTCCCCCTGGCCACGACCTCCGCCACCATCGCTCTCGGCGTCTCCGCCGCGGAGACCCTCCAACGGCCCGGACCGGAGGGTGCACCATCTGAGCGCACCACCAAGGCATGGTGGTACGTCACCGTCGTGTGCTGGGTCATCGCGGTCGGGCTCGGCGCGTCCGTGCAGGCCGACGCGTGGAGTCGCGTGACCCCCGACGCGCAGTCCCGCCGCGACCACCACGACGGTACGCACATCATCGCTCCCTACCCTGACGTCGGGAGCCTGCTGGCGAGGGTGCCCGAGGGCGCCGTGGTCCTCGCGCCGCAGGCGTCAGTCCGGCGCCAGCTCCCCGCGAGTGGGTTGCTCACCGTCTCGCCGCAGTGGCCGAGCCCGGGGGTCGACGACGCCGTCGAGCGGATGGACGCCCAGGTGGCGATTCTCGGCCGCGACACACCCCCAGGCACTCGCGCCGCGTTGGTCGACCGCTATCGGGTGGGGTGGGTGGTGTGGCCGGCGTCGCGACGGATCCCGTCCTGGCTGGTGGAACGGGGGACCCGGGTGGCGACCGCGGCGGGCCAGATCCTCTTCCAGGTGCGATGACGCGCCGCGGTGACACCGCATCGGTCGTCCCGCTCGTCCCTAGCCGGCGTCCGGAAAGGTGGCCCGCATCAGGGCACCCCCACCCGGGGCGTCGTCGACGCGGACGACCCCGCCGTGCGCCTCGACGAGGCCCCGCACGAGGTAGAGGCCCAGCCCCGTGCCGTACTTGGACCCTCCCTGCCAGAACCGCGAGAAGACGAGCTCGCGGTGCTGTGGGGCGATGCCCTGGCCGTCGTCGCTGACGAGGAGGTCGACCGCGGGCCGGCCATGGAGCTCCGAGCGCCGCGCCGCCACGCGGACCGTGCCGTCACCGTGGCGCAGGGCGTTCTCGACGAGGTTGTCGACCACCTGCTCGAGCCGGTCCGGGTCGGCCCACAGCGGGCCGAGGTCGTCCGGGACGTCGACGACGAGCCGCTCGGGGTCCAGTCCCGCGACCACGCGCCGCTCGACGTGCGCCCGCAGGAGGGGGCCGAGGTCGAGCGGCTGGGCGTGGACGGTCAGCCGGCCGACGTCGATCCGCGAGGCGTCGAGCAGCTCGGTGATGAGCCGGGTGAGGCGGTCTGCGTCGGCCTCGATCGCCTCGAGCATGAGGCGCTTCTGGTCGTCGGTGAACCGGTCCCAGTTCCGCAGGAGGGTCGAGGAGAAGCCCTTGACCCCGGTCAGCGGGGACCGCAGCTCGTGGGCCACGGTGGTGAGCATCGCGGCCCCCTCGTTCTCGGCCCGGCGCCGGGCGTCGGCGTCGCGCAGGCCGAGCACGACCGCGCGCACCGGCTCCCCGCGCCCGTCGCGGACGTACCTGGCCGTGACGAGCACCTCGCGACCCCAGGGCAGGACGAGCAGTCGCTCGCGGTGCCCGGTGCGCGTCACGAGCCCGTGCCAGGGGTCGGTGAGCTCCCACCAGGAGGCTCCGTCGAGGTCCTGCAGGGGCAGGGCCTCGCGGATGTCGCGGCCCACGACGTCGGCCGCTGGCAGGCCGGTGATCCGCTCGGCCGGCGCGTTCATGAGGGCGACGACGCCGTCGGCACCGACGGCCGCGACGAGGCCGTCGGGCATGAGCTCGATGCCCTGGGCGGCCAGGTCGTCACGGACCGGGAACGGCTGCGACATGGCGCGCACGCTACCTCGCGAGCGGGGGGGCGTCGTGCCGGCCCGCCGACGCGTAGAGGCAGACGGTGGCCGCCATCGCGAGGTTCAGCGACTCCGCCCGTCCGTGGATCGGCACCCGCACGACGTCGTCGCAGGCGTCGCTCACCTCGGTGTCGAGGCCCCACGCCTCGTTGCCCATGACCCAGCAGTGCGGCCCCGAGAGGTCGGCGTCCGGCAGGAGCGTGCCTGCCCCTCCCGTCCGCGGCGAGGGTGCGGATGCCGTGCGCCCGCAGCCGCTGGATGGTCGCCACGACGTCGAGCCCGGTGACGACGGGCAGGTGGAACAGCGACCCGGCGGTGGATCGCACGACCTTCGGCGAGTGCACGTCGACGGACGCCCCGCTGACGAGGACCGCGTCGGCGCCGGCGGCGTCTGCCCCACGGATCACCGTGCCGGCGTTGCCGGGGTCGCGCACGTGCGCGAGCAGCACGAGGAGGCGCGGGCCGGCATCCAGCACGGAGTCGAGGTCGTCGGCCGCGGTGTCGACGACGGCGAGCACGCCCTGCGGGGCGTCGGTGCCTGCCATCGCGGCGAGGACCTCGGGGGTCACCTCGTGCACCCAGAGGCCCGCCACGCGGGCGGGCTCGACGATGTCGTCGGCGTAGCGGTCGGCGGCCTCGGGGGTGAGGTAGACGTCGCGCACCCGGGCCGCCGCGTACCGCACCGCCTCGCGGACCCCCTGGGGCCCTTCGACGGCGAAGCGGCCGGTGCGATCTCGCACCGGCCGCTTCGAGAGGGCTCGGACCGACCGCACCCGGTCGGCCCGGGGGTTGGTCAGCATCGGGCTCGTGGCTCAGGCCGAGGCCTTGGCGGGCTCGCGGGCCGGCTGGTTGGCCTTCGAGATCTCGACGAGCGCGGTGAACGCGGCCTCGTCGTTGACCGCGAGCTCGGCGAGCATGCGACGGTCGACCTCGATCTCCGCGGCCTTCAGGCCCTGGATGAACCGGTTGTAGGTCATGCCGTTCGCGCGGGCCGCGGCGTTGATCCGCTGGATCCACAGGCGACGGAAGTCACCCTTGCGGGCCCGGCGGTCGCGGTACGCGTAGCCGAGGCTGTGCTGCACCTGCTCCTTGGCCTTGCGGTACAGCCGCGAGCGCTGCCCGCGGTAACCGCTGGCCCGCTCGAGGACGACCCGACGCTTCTTCTGGGCGTTGACCGCCCGCTTCACGCGTGCCACGTGAGTACTCCTTGCTGTGTAGCGAAATCTGGGGGGTGGATCGGCGTCAGCGGCCGAGAAGCTTCTTGATCTTCTTGAGGTCGTTCTTGGCGACGGGGATGTCCATGCTGAGGGCGCGGGCCTTCTGCGGGGTCTTCTCGTGGAACTTGTGGACGTGGCCGGCCTGCTCGCGCATGACCTTGCCCGACCCGGTGACCCGGAATCGCTTCTTCGCGCCGCTGTGCGTCTTGTTCTTCGGCATGGTGCCGATCTCCTTGTGTGTGTCTCGGTGGTGCTGGCGTTCGGGGGCTTCGGTCAGGCGGGGGCCTGCGCCGCAGGGGCGTCGGCGACCTCGGCCACCTCGACCTCGGGGGCGACCTCGGGCGTCTGCGGCTCCGGCGCCGTCACGTCGGGCGTGCCGGCACCGGCGTGGCCGGCCTCGTCGCGTCGGCGGCGCTGCTCGGCCATGGCCTGGGCCTTCTTCTTCGTCGGCGCGAGGACCATGACCATGTTGCGGCCGTCCTGCTTGGGGGCCGACTCGACGGTGCCGAGCTCGAGGACGTCCTCGGCGAGGCGCTGGAGCAGGCGGAACCCGAGCTCGGGGCGGGACTGCTCCCGGCCGCGGAACATGATCGTCACCTTGACCTTGTCGCCACCCTTGAGGAAGCGCTCGACGTGGCCCTTCTTCGTGCCGTAGTCGTGCGGGTCGATCTTCGGGCGGAGCTTGATCTCCTTGATGACCGTGTTGACCTGGTTCTTGCGTGCTTCGCGTGCCTTCATGGCGGCCTCGTACTTGTACTTGCCGAAGTCCATGAGCTTGGCGACCGGCGGCTTGGCCATCGGTGCCACCTCGACGAGGTCGAGGTCCGCCTCGGCGGCGAGGCGCAGGGCGTCCTCGACGCGGACGATCCCGACCTGCTCGCCGTTCGGGCCGACCAACCGCACCTCGGGAACCCGGATGCGGTCGTTGATGCGTGGCTCGCTGATGTGCTTCTCCGTTCGTCACGTCGGGTGACCCGCGGGCACGGGAAAGGCTCCCCGTGCCGCGTGCACGAGGAGCCTTGAGTCTTCCGTCCGCACCGAGCCGCTGCCGGATGCCGTCGCCACCCCTGCCGGGGTCGGCGCGACACCGCGTCGCGGACCGTTTCGGACCCGGCGACCTGACGGTCGTCGCGGGTGGAAGCTGGGCTTCTCTTGCACACCGCCCCCGGAAGGGCGGTCGGTCAACGCTCAAGGCTACCAGCGCGACGGCATCCACCGAAAATCGTCACAACTTTCTCGCCCGATGCGGCAACCTTCACCATCGCACCGGAACCGTTGGCTTGCGATGGTGAAGGTTCCGGTGCGGAGCAGGGGCCGGCCCTCAGCGCAGCCGGAAGGCCAACCCGTCGATCCGGGCGCGCAGCTCGCCGTCGGTGGCCAGCCGTTCGCCGAGCCGGGTCACGAGCTCGCGGACCTCCTCGGCGCCGAGGCCCGGCCGCAGGTCGAGGACGACGCCGAGCACCCCCTCGCCGGTGGGGCTGCCCTCCTCGAGCTCGTGGCCGAGCACGTCGCCCTCCCTCCCGGACGGCGGTGGCCACGCTGCGGGCGACGAAGGCGTCGGTGTGCGGCGGGCTCCCACGGCCGCTGCTGCGCGAGCGCCCAGACCATGGACGAGCGCAGGACCCGCGTCGCCGGGCCGGCGACGTCGACGACGACGACGTCACAGCCCTCGACGACGGCGGCCTGGCCCACCCTCGCCGGAGTGACGGGGACGGGTCGGGCCGCGGGGTCCCACGCGGCGAGCGCCTCGATCCCGGAGAACACCGGCAGGGCCCGGCGCCCGTCGGGTGCGACGATGAGTGACCGCCGAGAGGTCGACCTGCTTGTCGACGGCGTGCTCGCCGGAGGTGTCGACCTCGGTCGGCTCGGTGACGATGGGGACGACGAAGCGCGCCGCCTCGACCGCCCGCATCAGCGCCACGTCCTCTCCCGGCGTGGCGAGGGCGTCGAGCAGGGCCCGGTCGGCCTCGCCGGTGTCGCCCTCGAAGCCGGTCGGCGACAGCTGCCGCCCCGCCCACGGGACGTCCGCGGAGTCGGTGGCGCCGCCCGGCCGGTGCCGGTCGTCGCCGGGTGGCACGGTCGGCGAGCCGGCGGTGCCGCTCACGGCCGCCCCGCCACGTCGAGCGCCTCGGGCAGGGTGAAGGCGCCGCGGTACAGCGCCGAGCCGATGATCGCGCCCTCCACACCCTCCTCGACGAGGCCCCTGATCGCGGCCACGTCGTCGAGGGTGGAGACGCCGCCGGACGCCACCACCGGCCGGTCGGTGCGCGCGCACACCTCGCGCAGCAGCCCGAGGTTCGGCCCCTGGAGCATGCCGTCCTTGGCGACGTCGGTGACGACGTACCGCGCGCAGCCCTCGGCGTCGAGGCGGGCCAGCGTCTGCCACAGGTCGCCGCCCTCGCGGGTCCAGCCGCGGGCGGCGAGCGTCGTGCCCCGCACGTCGAGCCCGACGGCCACCCGGTCGCCGTGCTCGGCGATGGCCCGCGCCGTCCACTCCGGGTCCTCCAGCGCCGCCGTGCCGAGGTTGACCCGCCGGCACCCCGTGGCCAGCGCCCGCTCCAGCGTCTCGGCGTCGCGGATGCCGCCACTCATCTCGACGCGGATGTCGAGGCGCCCGACGATGCCGGAGAGGAGCTCGGCGTTCGATCCCCGGCCGAAGGCGGCGTCGAGGTCGACGAGATGCAGCCACTCGGCGCCCTGCTCCTGCCACGCGAGGGCGGCCTCGAGCGGGTCGCCGAACTCGCCCCCGGTGCCGGCGACGCCCTGGACGAGCTGCACGGCGCGGCCATCGACGACGTCGACGGCGGGCAGGAGCTCCAGCCGGGGCGGCTCGGTCGCGCGGTCGCTCACGGGTTCGGTCCTCAGGTCGGGTCGTCAGGAGTTGGGTGCTCAGCTGGTCGCCAGGGCAGCCACCTCAGCACCCGACTCGGGTCGGGGACCAGTCTGCCGGGCGCCGGAACGGTCAGGTCACCCGGTCCACCCGTGCCGAGATCGGCCAATGGGTCACCGCAGGTACACCGGGGCCGTGCCCAGAGTGACCTTTGGTCGCTGCAGGTACACCGGGCCGTACCCCGAGTGACCTATTGGTCGCTGCAGGTCACCGGGGCCGTACCGCCGAGTGACCTATTGGTCGATGGCAGGTCACCGCCACCGCCACGGGGTGACCGGGGCAGGGGCCGGGCGTCAGAGCGAGGCGACCCAGTTGCGCAGGAGGGCGAGGCCGGCCTCTCCCGACTTCTCGGGGTGGAACTGCGTCGCCGACAGCGGGCCGTTCTCGACCGCCGCGACGAACCGCTCGCCGTGGGTGGCCCAGGTGACCCTCGGTCGCACGGCGGCGAACGGCCCGTCCGAGGGCTCCAGCGACCAGCTGTGCGCCGCGTACGAGTGCACGAAGTAGAACCGCTCCTCGTGGATCCCGTCGAACAGGACGCTGTCCCCGGGTGCGTCGACCGTCGACCAGCCCATGTGCGGCACGACGGGCGCGACGAGCCGGGACACCGTGCCCGGCCACTCCCCGACGCCCACGACGGGGGCCTCGCTCGGCTCCGTCGACCCCTCGAAGAGCACCTGCATCCCGACGCACACCCCGAGCACCGGCCGCCCCCCGGCGACCCGCTGGTCGATGAGCCGCGGTCCGTCGGCGGCCGCGAGCCCGGCCATGCAGGCGTGGAAGTTGCCGACACCCGGGACGAAGAGGCCGTCGGCGGCGAGGGCGGCGGCCGGGTCGGCCGTCAGCGTCACCTCGGCGCCGACGTGCTCGAGGGCCCGGACCGCGCTGCGCAGGTTGCCACTGCCGTAGTCGAGGACGACCACCGACGCGCTCACGCACGACCTCCACGGTCGGGCCGCGCCGGCGGGTCGGCCGTCTCGGACCGGTGCGCGGCCTCCTCGGCCATGAGCCGGTCGAACGCGACGACACCCCGCACCGAGGGCTCGACGTCACTCGCGCCCTCGGGCGTCGCCGCGCACGAGCAGGTCGCGACCCGGGAGGCCGAGCAGGCCGAGCACGGTGACGAGCAGGTCGACGGGGGCGCCCTCGCCCGAGCGCAGCACCTCCGCCAGCGCCTCCTCGCGCACCCGCCCCCGGGCACCGGCGGCGGTCAGCAGCATCCCGAGCGGCAGCCGCTCGAGCTGGGGCGTCGGCACCAGCCCCCGGCGCGGCTCCCAGACCAGCCAGTGGGCGCGCGAGCGGAGGCCGGCCGGCTGGACGCCGACCGCGGCCCGGCCGTGGACGTCGAACAGGCCGATGGCCGGGCGGGCCCGCAACGGCACCCGGCGGGCGGCGAGCACCTCGAGCCCGACGTCGTACGGAGCCGCGCTCCGCGCCCGCTCGTCGGCGAGCGTGATGCCGGTCCACGGTCCGAGCGGTGCCACGGTCACGGGCACCAGCCCGCGCCGCAGCCAGCGGGTCACGGCCGCCGGCGAGCGGCGCACGAGCACGAGGCCGTGCCCGGCTCCCGACCACCCCTGAGCGGCCACGGCCTAGAGCGCGCCCTTCGCGCTCGGGATCCCCTCGACCCGCGGGTCCCGGGCGACGGCGGCCCGCAGCGCACGGGCCAGCGCCTTGAACTGGGCCTCGACGACGTGGTGGGGTCGCGGCCCGCGAGCACCCGCACGTGCAGCGCGACCTGCGCGTGGAACGCGAACGACTCGAGGACGTGCCGCGTCAGCGAGCCGACGTAGCTGCCGCCGATGACGACGTACTCCTGCCCGGGTGGCTCACCCTCGTGCACGACGTACGGGCGGCCGGCGACGTCGACGACCGCCAGGACGAGCGCCTCGTCGAGCGGCACCGTCGCGTCGCCGAAGCGCGAGATGCCGCTCTTGTCACCCAGCGCCTCGCGCACCGCCTGGCCGAGCACGATCGCGACGTCCTCGACGGTGTGGTGGGCGTCGACGTGCGTGTCGCCCTCGGCCCGCACGGTGAGGTCGAGCAGCGAGTGCTTGGCCAGCGAGAGCAGCATGTGGTCGTAGAACGGCACGCCGGTGCTCACCTCGCCACGCCCGGTGCCGTCGAGGTCGACGGTCACCTCGACGGTGCTCTCGGACGTCGCCCGCCGCACCGTGGCGGTGCGGGGCGCTGCGGCGCTGCTCACGGGACGGCTCCTGCGCGGTGGGTCGGGGCGAGGTCGGCGAGGGCCTCGAGGAACCGGCTGGTCTCCTTCGGAGTTCCGGCCGTGACACGAAGATAGTGGGGAATGCCCACGTCGCGGACGAGGACGCCCCGCTCGAGCAGCGCCGACCACGTGGCGCGCGCGTCCGCGAGGCCGCCGAACAGCACGAAGTTCGCGTCGCTCGGCACCGGCTCGAGGCCCATCCCCAACAGGCCCTCGACGACGCGGTCGCGCTGCTCCTTGATCGCGGCGACCGTCTCGAGCATGAGGTCGGCGTGCGCCAGCGCGGCGAGCGCGACGGCCTGGGTCTGGGTCGAGAGGTGGTACGGCATCCGGACCAGGCGCAGCGCGTCGACGAGCGCGGGGTCGGCGGCGAGATAGCCGAGCCGGCCACCGGCCATCGCGAACGCCTTGCTCATCGTCCGGGTCACGACGAGCCGCGGCCGCCCCGCGAGCAGGGTGAGGGCGCTCGGCGTGCCCGGCCGCGCGAACTCGGCGTACGCCTCGTCGACGACGACCAGCGCCCCCTCCGCCGCGTCGTGCACCGCCACGACGACGTCGAGGTCCAGTGCCGTGCCGGTCGGGTTGTTCGGCGAGCAGAGGAAGACGACGTCGGGGCGGTGCTCGGCCCACCTGCACGACGGCGGATGCCGGGTCGAGGTCGAACGCTCCCCCGCCCGGCACCCCGCGCATCCCGTCGACCCACGTCGTGCCCGTCGTCGTCGTGATGACCGGGTGCATGGAGTAGGCCGGGGTGAAGCCCAGCGCCGTGCGCCCCGACCCACCGAAGGCCTGGAGCAGGTGCAGGAGGACCTCGTTGGACCCGTTGCCCGCCCACACCTCGGGCGCGGTGACCTCCGTACCGCTGCGCGAGAGGTACGCGGCCAGGGCCTCCCGGAGGGCGGTGAACTCGCGGTCGGGGTAGCGGTTGAGGCCGGCCGCGACGTCGGCCACGGCGTCGGTCATGGCCGCGACGACGACGGGCGGGACGGCGTAGGAGTTCTCGTTGGTGTTGAGCGCGACCGGGACGTCGAGCTGCGGCGCGCCGTACGGCGTGCGTCCCCGCAGGTCCGGGCGCAGCATCGCCTCGACGGCCGAGCGGGGGTCCGGGGTCGGGGCGCTCGGGTCCCGGCGCCGTCACGACGTCGGGTCGATCTCGGGGTGGCGCGCGAGCACCGCCTCCCCGTGGGCGGGGAGGTCCTCGGCGCGCGCCAGGGTGACGACGTGCGCCCCCACCTCGCGCAGCGCCTGCGCCGAGTACGTGACGACGTGGATGCCGCGCAGGAACGACTGCACCGACAGCCCGCTGCTGTGGCACGCACACCCGCCGGTCGGCAGCACGTGGTTGGACCCGGCGGCGTAGTCGCCGAGGCTGACCGGCGACCAGGGGCCGACGAACACCGCCCCGGCGTTGCGCACCCGCGCGGCGACCGCGGCGGCGTCCCGGGTCTGGATCTCGAGGTGCTCGGCCGCGTAGGCGTTGACGAGGTCGAGCCCGGCGTCGAGGTCCTCGACCAGCACGATGGCGGACTGGGTGCCGGCCAGCGCCGTGCCGACCCGCTCGGTGTGCTTGGTGGCCGCGACCCGGCGCGCCAGGGCGTCCTCCACGGCATCCGCGAGATCGGGTGAGTCGGTCACGAGCACCGCGGCAGCGAGCGGGTCGTGCTCGGCCTGGGACACGAGGTCGGACGCGACGTGCTCGGCATCCGCGCTGTCGTCGGCGAGCACCGCGATCTCGGTGGGGCCGGCCTCGGCGTCGATGCCGATGACGCCCTTGAGCATCCGCTTGGCCGCCGCGACGTAGATGTTGCCCGGCCCGGTGACGAGGCTGACCGGCTCGCACACGTCGGCGCCGTCCTCGACCCCGTACGCGAACGCCGCGACGGCCTGTGCCCCGCCCATCGCCCACACCTCGTCGACGCCGAGCAGGGCGCACGCGGCGAGGATGGTGGGGTGCGGCCAGCCGCCGGAGTCGGCCTGCGGCGGGCTGGCGACCGCCAGGCTCGGCACCTCGGCCAGCTGGGCGGGCACGACGTTCATGACGACGCTGCTCGGGTAGACGGCCAGGCCGCCGGGCACGTAGAGGCCGACCCGGTCGACGGGCACCCACCGCTCGGTGACCGTGCCCCCGTCGGCCACCTGTCGTCGTCGTGTCGGTGCGGCGCTGGTCGGCGTGCACGACCCGCGCCCGGCGGATCGACTCCTCGAGCGCCGCGCGCACCGCCGGGTCGAGCCGATCCAGCGCGTCGGCGATGACGTCGGCGGGCACGCGCAGGCGCGGTGGCCGGATGCCGTCGAACCGCTCGGCGGCGTCGTAGAGGGCGGCGGCCCCGCGCTCACGCACGTCGTCGACGATCGGGCGCACGGCACCGAGGGCGGTCTCGACGTCGAAGTCGGCGCGCGGCAGCGGCGGCCCGCAGCTCGCGCAGGGTCAGGTGCCGCCCGCGCAGGTCCACGCGCGGGATGACGCCGATGCCGACGCGGTCGGGAGTGCCGGGAGCCATGCGGCCCAGTCTAGGTTCGGCCCGGGAACCGCCCGGATGCCGGCCACGGCGCCGGCCCACCGGTCCGCACCCACCACGTGGGGTGACGGGGAGGCACGATGGGATCCATGACGGGACCACCCGCAGGGGCGAAGCACTTCAACCGGGTTGCCCTGCTGCTGGCCGGGCGTCGGTTCGTCCCGGTGTGGGCAGCGCTCGGCCACCGGGGCCGCCGGAGCGGTCAGGCAGTACGTCGTTCCGATCGCCGTGATCCCGACCGACACGTCCTTCCTCATCGCCCTGCCGTGGGGGCGGAGGACCGACTGGGTCCGAAACGTCCGCGCGGCGGGCGGTTGCACCGTCCGGTGGCGTGGACACGAGTACGCGTGCAGCCAGCCGGAGTTCGTCGACCAGGAGATCGCCCGGTCGGCAGCGCACGGTGTCACGGCGTTCGTCCTCGGCCGCCTGCGCGTCCCCGCACGGGTTCCTCCGGCTGACCCGCCGCCTCGCGGGCTGACCGGCCACCCGTCGAACGGCGCTCAGGTCCCGGCGACGGGCCGGCCGACGACCATCGACTCCAGGACGGCGGGCGCGAAGGTCTGGGCCGTCTGGACGTCCAGCTGTGCCCCCAGACCGTCGAGCACGGCCGTGAAGAAGCAGCGCGCCGCCACGGCGAACACGACGTCGGCGACGTCGGCGTCGCTGAGGCCGGCCGCCCGCAGGGCGTCGACGTCGGCCTGCTCGACGGAGGACGCGTCGGCGGCCACCTTCACGGCGAACGCGTACACGGCTCGGTCGACCGCCGACAGCCCTGCGCCATCGGGGTGCTCCGCGATCGACGCCCGCGGCCGACCGGTCAGCCGTCGAAGAACTCGGCCTCGTAGGCGGCGCGGGCCCGCCGGGCGACCCGCCGGTAGCGCTCGGCGAGGTCCTGCCCCGAGCCGCCGGGCAGCCCGAGGATGCGCGCGATGCCGTCGGCGTCCCGCGGGTCGGTCGGCACGGCATCCAGCGCCTTCGCCCGGAACAGGACCCCCGCGTTGCGCATCGACGACGCGAGGCGCCATGCGGCGGCGAGGTCCGCGGCGTGCTCGGCGGAGACCAGCCCCAGCTGCTCGGCCGCCCCGAGCGCACCCATCGTCGACGTCGTCCGGAGACCGGCGTGCTCGAAGGCGTGCGTCAGCTGGACGAGCTGGACGACCCACTCGACGTCCGAGAGGCCGCCGTGACCGAGCTTGAAGTGGGTCTTGCGGTCGGCACCTCGGGGCAGCCGCTCGGACTCCATCCGCGCCTTGAGGGTGCGGATCTCGCGGACCTGGTCCCGCCGTGAGGCCCCCTTCGGGCCACCGGATCGGCGCGACGAGCTCGAGGTAGCGCTCGGCGAGCCCGGGGTCGCCGGCCACCGGGGTGGCCCGCAGCAGCGCCTGGGCCTCCCACACGAGCGACCAGCGCGCGTAGTACTCGCGGTACGACGCGAGCGACCGGACGAGGGGGCCGCTCTTGCCCTCGGGGCGCAGCGAGGCGTCGACGTCGAGGTTGGGGTCGGGGCCGCGCAGCCCGAGGAGCCGGATGAGCTCCTTGACCACCTCGAGCGCCTGGGTCTGTGCCGCCGCCTCGTCGGCCCCCTCGACCGGGTCGTGGACGAAGACGACGTCGGCGTCCGACCCGTAGCCCTGCTCGCCGCCTCCGAGCCGGCCCATCCCCACGACGAGGAGGCGCGTCAGCGGAGGCGCGCCGGTGCGGTCCTCGAGGTCGCGCAGGCACACCTCGAGGGTCACCTCGAGGAGCGCGGCGGTGAGGTCGGTCATCGCCGTGCCGAGGGCGTCGAGGGTGAGGCTCCCGGTGAGGTCGGCGACGGCGACCCGGAACAGCTCCGAGCGACGGATGGTGCGGGCGGCGAGCACCGCCGACCGGGCGTCGTCCTTGCGGCCGGCGGCCGACCGCATCCGGCGCAGCACGTCCTCGCGGTGGCGCGGCCGCAGCCCCGAGGCGTCGCCGAGGAACTGGACGCACTCGGGTGCCTGCTCGAGCAGGTCGGCGGCGAACCGGCTGCGCGCGAGCGTGTGGGCGAGCCGCTCGGCGGCCGACCCCTCGTCCCGCAGCAGCCGCAGGTACCAGTGCGTCGACCCCAGCTCGTCGGAGATCTTGCGGAAGGCGAGCAGCCCGGCATCCGGGTCCGCCTCGTCCGCGAACCAGCCCAGCATCACCGGCAGCAGCTGGCGCTGGATGGACGCGCGTCGGCTCAGGCCACCGGTGAGGGCCTCGAGGTGGCGCAGCGCACCACCGGTGTCCCGGAAGCCCAGCGCCGAGAGCCGCTCCCGCGCCGCCTCGGGGGTGAGCCGCACGTCGGAGTCGGACAGCCGCGCCACGGCCGAGAGCAGCGGGCGGTAGAAGATCCGCTCGTGCAGCCGCCGCACCTCGCGCTGCTGGGCGCGCCACTGCGCCACCACGGCCTCGGCGGGCGAGGACCGGTGCCCCAGCGCCCGACCCAGCCGGCGCAGGTCGCTCTCGGCCGTCGGCATGAGGTGCGTCCGCCGGAGCCGGAACAGCTGGATGCGGTGCTCGAGGGTCCGCAGCAGCCGGTAGGCGGTCGCCAGCGTCGCGGCGTCGTCGCGCCCGACGTACCCGCCGGCCGACAGCGCCGCGAGCCCGTCGAGCGTCGTGCCCGTGCGCAGCGACTCGTCGGCCCGGCCGTGCACGAGCTGCAGCAGCTGGACGGAGAACTCGACGTCGCGCAGCCCGCCGGCCCCGAGCTTGAGCTGGCGGTCGGCCTCCGCGGGCCGGATGTGCTGCTCGACGCGGCGGCGCATCGCCTGGACGTCGTCGACGAAGTTCTCGCGCGACGACGCCTGCCACACCAGGGGCTGGACCGCCTCGCAGTACGCCCGCCCGACCTCGCCGTCCCCGGCGACGGGGCGCGCCTTGAGCAGCGCCTGGAACTCCCAGGTCTTGGCCCACCGCTCGTAGTACGTGCGGTGGCTCGCGACGGTGCGGACCAGCGGGCCGTTCTTGCCCTCGGGCCGCAGCGCCGGGTCGACCTGCCACAGCGACCCCGCCGGGGTCGACGCCGAGCAGATCCGCATGAGGCGCGTCGCGAGGTCGGTCGCGACCGCGGTCGACTCCTCCTCGGGCACGCCGTCGGCCGGCTCGGCCACGAAGATGACGTCGACGTCGGAGATGTAGTTGAGCTCGCAGCCCCCCGTCTTGCCCATGGCGATGACCGCCAGCCTCGTGCGGTCGGCCGCGGGCCCCACCTCGGCCCGGGCGACGACGAGCGCGGCCTCGAGCGCGGCCTGCGCGAGGTCGGCGAGCGCGGCGGCGGTGTCGGGAAGCGTGACGAGCGGGTCGGGGGACGTGAGGTCGAGCGCCGCGATGCCGAGCAGCTGCTCGCGGTACGCCGTGCGCAGGACGTCGGCGGCGGGCACGTCGCCCGGGTCGCTCACGGCCGCGACGAGGCGGCGCGACGCGCTCCTCCGGGCGGAGCCGGGTCGCCTCCGTCACCGCGGTCCAGTGTCGAGGGTGCGCGCACAGGTGGTCCCCGAGGGCCGCCGAGCTGCCGAGGACGGCGAGCAGCCGCGTGCGAGCAGTGCTGGGCGCGCCGAGCGCGGCCGTCACCGGGGCGCGGAGCTCCGGCTCGCGGGCGACCGACTCCATGAACCGGACGAGACCGAGCAGCGCCCCGTCGGGGTCGGGTACCTCCGAGAGAGCGGCCGCCAGGCCGTCGTCCTCGATGTGCTCGCGGGACCGGATGAGCTCGGCGAGGGCGGGGTCGTCGAGCAGCGAGACCGCCCGTGCGGGCTCGGCGAAGCCGAGCCGGGCGATGGCGGCCGGGATCGAGCCGGGGGCGCGCTTGCTCACCGGGACCGGCCCCTCACAGTCGCGGCAGGTAGCGCTCGAGCTCGAAGGCGGTGACCTGGTTGCGGTACTCGTCCCACTCCGCCCGCTTGTTGCGCAGGAAGAACTCGAAGGTGTGCTCACCGAGGGTCTCGGCGACGAGCTCGCTGGACTCCATGACGGCGATCGCCTCGCTGAGGCTCGCCGGCAGCGGCTGGATGCCCATCGCCCGGCGCTCGGCGTCGGTGAGGCTCCAGACGTCGTCCTCCGTCTCGGGCGGCAGCTCGTAGCCCTCCTCCACCCCCTTGAGGCCGGCGGCGAGCAGCACGGCGAAGCTGAGGTAGGGGTTGCACGCGCTGTCGAGGCTGCGCACCTCGACGCGGCTGCTGTTGCCCTTGGTGGGCTTGTACATCGGCACCCGGACCATGGCGGAGCGGTTGTTGTGCCCCCACGTGAGGTGGGCCGGCGCCTCTCCCCCGCCCCAGAGCCGCTTGTAGGAGTTGACCCACTGGTTGGTCACCGCGGTGAACTCGGCGCCGTGGTGCAGGAGGCCGGCGATGAACTGCCGGCCGGTCCGCGAGAGCTGGTAGGGCGCCCCGGGCTCGTGGAAGGCGTTGGTGTCGCCCTCGAAGAGCGAGAGGTGGGTGTGCATGCCCGAGCCGGGGTGCTCGGCGAACGGCTTGGGCATGAACGAGGCGAAGATGCCCTGCTCCAGGGCGACCTCCTTGATGACCGCCCGGAAGGTCATGATGTTGTCGGCGGTCGAGAGCGCGTCGGCGTAGCGCAGGTCGATCTCGTTCTGGCCCGGGGCGCCCTCGTGGTGGCTGAACTCGACCGAGATGCCCATGGTCTCGAGCATCGAGATGGCGGCGCGGCGGAAGTCGTGGCTGTTGCCGTGCGGCACGTGGTCGAAGTAGCCGGACTGGTCGATCGGCTCCGGTCGCCGACCGGGTGCCCACCCCTGCTCGAAGAGGAAGAACTCGATCTCGGGGTGGGTGTAGAAGGTGAACCCCGCGTCGGACGCCTTGGTCAGGGCGCGCTGCAGCACGTGGCGCGGGTCGGCCATGCTGGGCGTGCCGTCGGGGTGGGTGAGGTCGCAGAACATCCGGGCGGTGCCGGGGCTCTCGCCGCGCCACGGGAGGACCTGGAAGGTGCCCGGGTCGGGCTTGGCGAGCATGTCGGCCTCGTAGACGCGCGCGAACCCCTCGATGACCGACCCGTCGAAGCCGATCCCCTCCGCGAAGGCCCCCTCGAGCTCGGCCGGGGCGATCGCGACGGACTTCAGGGTGCCGAGCACGTCGGTGAACCACAGCCGGACGAACCGGATGTCGCGCTCTTCGATGGTGCGGAGGACGAACTCCTGCTGACGATCCATGTGTCGATCCTGCCGCACCGGTGTTTCGTGGGCGTTACCCCGACCGCGCACTGGTCGGCGACCGGATGCCGTGCCCGTCCTCGAGCGCGCGGGAGGGGCCCCGGCGGATGCCGGGGCCCCTCCGTGTGATGCGTCAGCCGCTCAGTGACGGGTCACTTGGCGGCCGGGTTGGTGACCGACACGGTGAGGGCACCCGTGGTGCCGGCCGTCACCGTGGCCTTGACGCCCACCCCGGCGACCTTGACCGAGTTCTGCGGCGCCGCGGCGTCGTAGTAGGCGAGCGGGTTCGTGTCGTCGAAGGTCGGCTTCGCCACCCGGTCCGCCGCGCTGTTGCAGGCGCTGAGCGTCGACAGGGTCGTGCTGCCCTTGGTGGTCGTGGCGACCTCCTTGGTGAGGCAGACCGGGTCGATCGTCTCCAGCCCGAACACCGCGTCGAACGGCTCCCGACGGTTGGTCGGGCTGGTGCCGTCGGGGTACGTCAGGGTGTTGGGCCTGGCGTCGACCACCATGGCGTAGCCCGCACCCGGGTGGGTCGCGACGTTGTTGTCGGTGTACCCCTGGTCGACGAACCAGACGAGCATGCCGTTCTGGAACGGGAAGCGCTGGACCCAGTCAGGCCGCGTGTACGGGTAGCTGAACTGGTACGGCCCCGCCTGGAAGGGTCGCGTCGTAGCCGACGTACTGCCGGTTCTCCAGGAGGTAGTAGCGCTCCGCGTCGATGACCTCGGTCCCCGTCGAGGCCTTCCAGCCCTTGACGGTCCAGCCGTTGTCGCCGTTCTCGGCGCCGTCGGTGAGGACGTCCGTCTGACCGCTCGTGATGGAGATGTCGTCGAGGAACGCACCCGCCTCGTTGACGCCGCCGTCCGTGGCGTACCGGAAGCGGAACAGCGTCGGGCGTCGGTCCCGTCGGTGCGGTAGCTCCACTTCTTGGACGCCCACTTCGTGCCGGACCCGGTGATCGGCTGGCCGACCTGCGTCCAGTTGGCTCCGCCGTTGGTCGAGTACTCGCGCGTAGAGGTAGTCGTAGTTCGCCTCGATGTCGTACCAGAGGTCTGGCCGACACCGTGACGGTCGAGCCGGCGGGCACCGTGCGCGTGAGCGTGTTGCTCGAGGTCGTCACCGCGGCCCGACCACCAGGCGTGCTCGCCCTCGGGCGGGGTCACGTAGGTGTCGGTCCGCGACGAGTTCGGCAGGTTGACCTTGACGGCCTGGTAGCCGCTTGGCCGCCCGTCCTGCGACGGCGAGAGGCTGTAGGTCCCGGACTGCCCGCAGCTACGGTCGCGGTAGTCGAGCCAGCCGAGGTAGAGCTTCTCCTCGGGACCCATGAGGCCGGGCGTCGTCCCGATGCTGTCGCCGCCGCGGTTGAGCCACGAGCCCGCGCTCATGAGCGTCCAGAACGCGGTGCCGTTCTCACCACCGGCGGTGTCGTAGTAGTCGGGCAGACCGAGGTCGTGGCCGAACTCGTGGGCGAAGACGCCGAGACCGCCGTTCTCCGGCTCGACGGTGTAGTCACCGACGAAGTACTTCGGAGCCGCCGACCTGGGCGCCACCGAGAGGTTCTGCTGAACCGCTGACGGTCGGCCCGGTCGTCCCGTAGCTCGTGCCGTAGGCGTACCAGCGGTGCGACCAGATGGCGTCGTCGCCGGCGCCGCCGCCTCCTCGCCGCCTCCGGCGTGGACCGCCTGGAAGTGGTCGAGGTAGCCGTCGGGCTCGTTGAAGTTCCCGTCGCCGTCGAAGTCGTAGCGGTCCCAGACGTCGAACTGCGAGAGGTAGGCGTCGATGTCGGCCGCGGTCTTGCCCGAGGCGAGCTCCTTGGCGTACCAGGCGTCGACGGAGTCGTCCGACGAACGCCCAGGAGCCGCCGACGTCCTCGACGCGTTGTCGCCGTAGCGTCGAGGCGTTGCCGGGCACCTTGACCCAGTCGGAGACGGTGTTGATCGCCGTGTACTTGCCGGTGGACAGCTTGATGTAGAAGTCGGCGAACGACTCGCCGGACCCGTTGAACATCTGCTCGTAGTGGGCCTGGTTGAAGTCGGCCGACCCAGTAGGTCGAGTTGTCCACGCGTCGCGGTCCGGCTGGGGGATCTGGTTGTGCAGGGGCCCGGGTCCGGTCCGAGGCGGCCGGAGCCCGTGGTGCCGAACTCGACGAGCACCGTGAAGATCTTGTCGCGTCTTGTCGACGGGGAACTCGACGACGTCGCCCTGGCGGCGTCGGAGAGGGCGACCGTGGCGCCACCGCCGGCCTGCGCTCTTGAGCTGCGCCTTGCCGCTCTTGAGGAGCTCGAGGGCCTTGGCGCGCTTGCGCGTCTGGTCGGCCGTCTTGGGGCCGGGACGGTTGTCCGGCCGGCTGACGCCCTTGGTGCTGGGCGCGTCGTTCGACGGTTGCGCGTGCGCCGGCGCCGTGATGGCGAGCGTGCACGCGACCGCTGCGGCACCGGTCATGGCCGCGATGATCCGTGGGGTCACTGGTCCTCCGTGGTGGTTTCCTGGGCAGGCTCGGTCGGAGCCCGCGACATCAAAACACGCGAAGCGGCCGGTTTCGACGTCCAGATTCGGTAAATCTTCCGCAAGATTCGGGGCATGACAGCCGATTCTTCAAGAGCGGCCCAAGCGGAGGTCAAGAAAGGGTAAGGATCGCGCGCGGGGGTTACGATCCGGGCATGAGCGAGCACCGCCCGGCCCCCGAGAGCACCGCTCCGTACGGCACCGGAGCCCAGGCCGCCCCCCAGCGCCGGGTGCGCATCCCCCACCTCCTGCAGATGAAGGAACGTGGCGAGAAGTGGGCGATGCTCACGGCCTACGACATGTACACCGCCGAGATCTTCGACGAGGCCGGCATCCCCGTGCTGCTCGTCGGGCGACAGCGCCGGCAACAACGTCTACGGCTTCGAGACCACGGTGCCGGTCACCGTCGACCACCTCGTCCCGCTCGTGCGTGCCGTGACGAGCTCGGCCAAGCACGCCATGGTCGTCGCCGACCTGCCGTTCGGGTCCTACCAGGCCAGTCCGCAGCAGGCGCTCGCGACCGCCACTCGGTTCATGAAGGAGGGGATGGCGCACGCCGTCAAGCTCGAGGGCGGCGCCCCGATGGTGCCGGAGGTCGAGCTGCTCGTGCGCGCCGGCATCCCGGTCATGGGGCACATCGGCTTCACCCCCCAGAGCGAGCACGTGCTCGGTGGGTACAAGGTGCAGGGCCGGGGCTCGGGCGCCGACAAGCTGCTCGACGACGCGCTCGCGCTCGAGGCCGCGGGCTGCTTCGCGGTCGTCATGGAGATGGTCCCGGCGCCGGCGGCGGCGAAGGTCACCGAGGCGCTGCGCATCCCGACCATCGGCATCGGCGCGGGCCCGCACTGCGACGCGCAGGTGCTCGTGTGGCAGGACATGGCCGGCCTGCGCGGAGGCCGCGCGCCGCGGTTCGTCAAGAAGTACGCCGACCTGCGTGGTGACCTGCGGGATGCCGCCAGCGCCTACGCGGCCGAGGTCGCCGCCGGCTCGTTCCCGGCCACCGAGCACTCCTTCGAGGCCTGAGACCGAGCGGAGGCGAGCGACCCGACATGTGGCCGATGGACACCCCGAACGCGCCGTCCCCGACGCGCTGGTCGGCCCTGCAGAGCGGCCCCGAGGCGGCGGCGGCGTACCGCCGCCGGTTCCTCGACCTCGAGGCGGCCGGCGAGGACGTCCACGGCGAGGCACGCTTCATCACCCGGCTGGTCCCGCCGCCGTCGCGCGTGCTGGATGCCGGGTGCGGCTTCGGCCGCGTCGCGAGCAAGCTGACCCGCCTGGGGCACACCGTCATCGGCGTCGACGCCGACGAGCACCTCGTGGCGCTGGCCTCCGAGGACCCCGACACGCGCTTCTTCGTCGAGGACCTCTCGACCCTCGACCTGCGCACCGAGCAGGAGTTCCACTGCGTCGTCATGGCCGGCAACGTCGTGCCGTACCTGGCCGACGGGACGCTGCCCAGGGTGCTCGAGCGCCTCGCCGCGCACCTCGCCCCGGGCGGCTACCTGGTGTCGGGATTCGGACTGCCCGGGTCCCTGCCACCCGAGGCCGCACCGGTCGACCTGCGCACCTACGACCGCCTGGCGCAGGCGGCCGGGCTCTCGTACATCGCGCGGTACTCGACGTGGGACGGGCAGCCGTTCGTTCCCGGCGGCTCCTACGCCGTCACCGTGCACCGCCTGGTCGGCGGCTGACCTGCCGGGAGTCAGTCCTCCAGGGACTCGCGCCCCGAGGCGCCCCCCTCGTCCCACTCGCGGTCCTCGGCGTCCCACCGCTCGGTGTTCGACCGCGCCGTCTCGAGCGCGCGCGCCGCGGCGTCGTGGGTGTCGTACGGGCCCATGACCGTGGCGTCCTGGCTGCGGTCGTCGTCGGTCTCGACCTGTCCGGTGTCGACGTTGAACCAGTAGGGCATCGGGGTCCTCCTCGGTCGCCGGTGGGTGCCTAGACTCCACCGTATGCCGTTGACGTCCGCAACCGTCGCCCCCGGTGCGCTCTCCCCGCGCCGACCGGTGCCGGCGAGCATCCCCCGGCCCGAGTACGTCGACCGGCCGGCGCCCGCCCGGTACACCGGCCCCGAGGTCAAGGACGCCGAGACGATCGAGCGCATGCGCGTCGCCGGGCGGATCGCCGCCGACGCCATGGCCGCGGCGGCCGCCGTCATCGCTCCCGGGGTGACCACCGACGAGATCGACCGGGTCGGCCACGAGTACCTCCTCGACCACGGCGCCTACCCGTCGACGTTGGGCTACAAGGGTTTTCCGAAGTCGCTGTGCACGTCGGTCAACGAGGTCGTGTGCCACGGCATCCCCGACAGCCGCCCCCTCGAGGACGGCGACATCGTCAACATCGACATCACGGCGTTCGTCGACGGGGTCCACGGCGACACCGACGCGACGTACCTCGTCGGGAACGTCGACGAGGAGTCACGGCTGCTCGTCGAGCGCACGCACGAGGCGATGATGCGCGGCATCCGGGCGGCCGTGCCGGGCCGCGAGGTCAACGTCATCGGCCGGGTCATCGAGTCGTTCGCCCGCCGGTTCGGCTACGGCGTCGTCCGTGACTTCACCGGGCACGGCATCGGAACGGCCTTCCACAGCGGGCTGGTCATCCCCCACTACGACGCGGCCCCGGCGTACGGCACGGTCATCGAGGCGGGGATGACGTTCACGGTCGAGCCGATGCTCAACCTCGGGTACCCACGAGTGGGAGATGTGGGACGACGGCTGGACCGTCGTCACGCGCGACCGCCGACGGTCCGCACAGTTCGAGCACACGATCCTCGTCACCGACTCCGGTCCCGAGATCCTCACCCAGGGAGACGCAGCATGACCACAGCCAGGCCACTCGGCATCGACGTCGGAGGCAGCGGCATCAAGGGTGCGCCGGTCGACCTGGACAAGGGCGAGTTCGCCCAGGAGCGCTTCAAGATCGAGACGCCCCAGGTGTCGACACCCGAGGCGGTGTGCGCGGTCATCGCCGAGATCGTCGACCGGTTCGACGAGGTGCACGACGGCTCACCGATCGGGGTGACGATCCCCGGCGTCGTGCAGCACGGGGTGGTCAAGACGGCCGCGAACATCGACAAGTCGTGGATCGACTGCGAGATCGAGAAGCTGCTCGAGGACCGCCTCCAGCACGACGTCGTCGTCGTCAACGACGCGGACGCCGCCGGCGTCGCGGAGCTCCACTACGGCGCCGCGAAGGGGCAGGACGGGCTCGTCATCCTCACGACCCTGGGCACCGGCATCGGGACCGCCGTCATCAACCGGGGTGTCCTCGTGCCCGAACTCGGAGCTGGGTCACCTCGAGATCGACGGGGTGGACGCCGAGACGGTGACGGCCAGCTCGGCCAGGACGCGCGAGGGGCTCAGCTACCCGGAGTGGGCGCTCCGGCTGCAGCGCTACTACCGCCACCTCGAGGACCTCATGTGGCCCGACCTGTTCCTCGTCGGCGGAGGGGTCTCACGCAAGTCGGAGAAGTTCCTGCCGCTGCTCGACCTGCGCACGCCGATCGTGCCGGCGACCCTGGAGAACGCGGCCGGCATCATCGGTGCCGCGGTGCTCGCGACGCACACCCAGTCGGAGCGCGGCCGGCACCTCGACTGAGCTGGGTCACGGCGCGGTGAAGTCGGTGGGGCCTGCTCCGGCGAGGTCGTGGATCCGGGTGTCGGGCGACCCCAGCCGGCCGGCCTGGCCGAGGTAGAGGTCGCGCCCACGAGCCAGCAGCAGCCCGTCGTGCACGGGGACCGCGTGGGGGGCCGCCAGGCGGCGCAGGAAGGCGGTCATGTCGCGGCTGCGCTGCCACGGCGCCTGGAGGGGGAAGGCGAGCACGTCGACCCGGCCCGGGTCCGCGTCGAGGGCGTCGCCGGGGTGGAAGAACGACGGCTCCCCCTCGGCGTCGAGGCGCACCCCCACGTTGCTGATCCGCGGGATGTCGTCGTGGATGAGCGCGTGCTGCTCGCCGAACGGCGTCACCGTCACGCGGCCCACCGTCGTCGGCGCACCGCGGTGGGCTCGTGCCTCGACCCCGGCCCCGGCGAGCGGCTCGACGCTGCCCGGGTCGCACAGGACGACCGCCCGGGGGTTCGCCGACAGCACGCCCGGCACCCGGTCGAGGTCGAGGTGGTCGGGGTGCTGGTGGGTGACGAGGACCGCATCGAGGTCCCGGACGCCGCTCAGGTCGTCGGCGAAGGTACCCGGGTCGACGAGCACCCTCGTGTCGGCCATCTCGACGAGGAGGCAGGCGTGTCCGAGGTGGGTGATCCGCATGCCGACACCGTATGCCGGTCAGCCCGCGACGCGGCCGTTGTCGTCGGCGACCTGCTGCGGGGCGACGGTGTCGACGAGGTCCGCCCCGACGCGGAGGTCCGCGGGGAGCACCGTCGTCGAGGGCGGCGCCGTGGCCAGGCGCAGCGCGCCCTCACCGGCGAGGAAGAGCGGCACGCGCTTGCCGAGCCGGCTCAGCGACCTGGTCCGCGACTCGAAGGCCGCGCGGCGCACGCCGGCGAGGACGCACGCGTCGGCCCGCAGGAACCGGATGGCCTCGCCGACGGCGGTCATGGGGGTGTTGGCACCCAGGCTCACGACGCGCCAGCCCCGCGCGTGCAGCATCGCCCCGAAGAGCTCGAGCGGCAGGTCGTGCAGCTCGTGCGGCGGGCACGCGAGGACGACGGTGCGCACCTGCTCGCCCGAGACCGGCATCCGCAGGTCTCCCAGCACGCCACGGAAGGAGCTGGACACGAAGTGCTCGTGCAGCACCCCGAGCTCCCCACTCTCCCAGCCGTCGCCGACCTCTCGCAGCACCGGGATGATGACCCGGGCCACGGTCTCGTCGACCCCGGAGGCGTGGAGGGACTGGAGGAGCACGTCGCGGACCGTGGCGCCGTCGAGGTCGACGGACCGCGGCCAGGACGGCCACCCTGGCGGCGTCGGGGTCGACGCGGGTCTTCGTGGTCATCGAGGTCCTCTCCGGGCCGGAAGGGCCACGGGTCGACGCTACGTGACGCTCGCCCCCGACCGGGATTTCGGCGCAGCACGGCAGACACCGCACGCGACGTCGTCGGTGGCGTGCGTTCCTTGTCGACCGGACCCGGGGCGGGGGCATGCTCACGTATGGTCGGCCGCGCCGCTGCGCGCGTGAGAGCAGCGTCCCCGCCAGCGGGGTGATCAGGGCCCGCTGACGGGGACGCCTTGCCGCCCGGACACGCATTGTGAATCCGGGCGACCGTCTGGGGCGTACCCGATGGATGCCGTCCGATTCGCGAAGGCTCCACCGGGTCCCCCTCTCGGGCCCTGACATTCCACGCGAGCGGGTCGCGGCACGCATCGGCCCCCGCGCTGGGGGGCCGTTGCGCTGTCCTCTTGGCGCCGGGGCGGGCGGCAGGCTAGGGGCGCTGTGTGTCGATGATCAGGACGCCGGTGTCGACGACCTCCCCCGCCAGCTCTGCAAGCCGGCGATTGGAGTTCTGGCTCGCGACCCGGAGCACGTCGAACGCCTCATCCCGGGTGAACCGGTGCTGCTGCATGAGGATTCCCATGGCGACGCCGATCTCCCGATTGCTCTGCAGTGCCTTCATCAGGTTGTTGGCGCGGTTCGTCGCCAGTCCCTCGGAGACCACGGTCGCCCCATGGGTTGCCAGGATCAGGCCCAGGCCGACGGCTTCTCGGTCGAACGCCTCGTGGGCGTCGGAGTAGATGTTCAGACCCGCGACGACACCGTTCACGGAGTGGAGGTGGAGCCGCTGGGAGAGCACGCTGTTGACGCCCACCTCGGCGCTGGCACGGTGTCCCCACTCGGCCCAGCGGGGGTCTGCGTCCACCTGACCTGTGACGTACACCCCGTCTTCGAGCACAGCATCCACGCACGGGCCGAGGTTCAGCTCGTACTGCAACGCATCGGCGCGAACGGCTTGCTCGGCGGTCGAGGCTGCGGTGGTGAACTGGTCATGGCGCAACACGCTCACACTGGCCCACCGGGCATTGGGCACCTGCTCCACGGCGACAGCGACCAAGGCCTCGAGCGGCTCGCCGGAGTCGTGCTCCTGGCCCAGGCGGTCCGCCAGGGACCGCATGGCGTCCGCGACCTGGACGAGGTCGTACATCCCGGCTCCCAGGCCGGCAGGGGCAAGTCGTCCTTCCACAGCATTCTCGGTGTGTGACATCGGGCCCTCCATCCGATCCTCGGCAGAAGCTGGAGGCGAGAGCGCGATCCACTGCTGCCAGTATGCCCCCACATCCCCCCGCACCAACCACGATGAGACCTGGCTCCGGCAGGGAGAGGTCCTCGGACTGGTGGCAGCCCACCTCATGGCCAGCCGTGTTGCGTCGTACCGCGGCGGGTATGAGCGCAGCATCGGCGTTCGTGTGGGCGATGAAGGACGACAGATGCTTCGCAGGTGGCGCGCGAACCGCTCGGCCGACGGCAAGGGCAAGCGGGGTACGTGCGATGAGCACGTGTGGCGTCCCCGAGACGTCAGTGCCGCCTTGCCCGACATGGTCTGCTGGGTTTGTCAACGTTGTGGCGCTCTGCATCTGGAGACTTCGGACCCGTCACCCCCGGGAGGAGTCCCGCCCGCGCCGGAGGGCGGCGTCGAGCCACCCCGGGTCGAGAGCTGAGGGCAGTCCCGCCCGCCGGAGATGGCCTCAGCAGATGAAGGCGCCGCGCCGCGCGTCCTGGGGCCGCGGAAGCCTTGCCAGCCCGAGAGCTTGCCCGGGCCTCGGCGCGCACTCCTTCCAGGGCACGTTCAGACGCACCACTGACAGCGCAGCGCCCCCGACGGATCCCGGGGGAGAGAAGCGTGGGGGCGCCTAGCCGGCCCGAGAGCTTGCTGAGTCATCGGAACCGGCCATCGGCGACCGTACCGCGATTTCCCCGGTGTCGTGGCCGTTGTGTGGACACGAGTTCCGCACAACCGGGTGCCAAGGATGGACGGCGCCCCCGCAGGAAGTCCCCTGGTCCGCGGGGGCGCCTCGCCGGCCCGAGACGTTGCCCCCATGTTCGGCGCCGACCGGAGAGCCATCACCCCGGCGATGACATCACGGCGCGACCGCTCATGCGCCGACCAGCTCAGGCCCGGACCCCTCGGAGAGGAGCAGGAGTCCCTGCTGCGGGCCTTCCAGGCGATCCTCGCCTGCCGTTAGGAGATCGAGTCGGCGGTCCGAAACGTGCACGGCGCCGTCGACCGTGCCGCGGCGAAGGTCAACGCAGGGCTCGGTCCAGCGCGCTCACATCGCGGACAACAGGTGTAGAGCGATGCACACACAGCGTGCTGACAGAGAAGCGCCGTTTAGCCGGACACCGTTGGCGCGTGCATGAGCTGTGCTGGTCCACTGGTGGGCACGTGTTCATGGGGTGCAGTCGAGGGGTATGTGCGTAGCGCAGTTCTGGCGACCGAGGGAGGGGGAATTGCCATGGTGACTGCGCTGGTGTACGGATCGCTGGCGAGTTCGAGCTTTGTGTTGGGCGTTCTGCTGGGCTTGTTCACGTCTCCCTCAAAACGGGTGGTGGCGGGAGTGATCGCCTTCGGTGCCGGTGTCCTGGTGTCGGCGCTGACATTCGACCTGATGCGGGATGCGTTCGACACCGGCGGCGCCTGGTACGCGATCGGGGGTTTCCTCCTGGGGGCCGTCATCTACGTTGTCGCGGATGTCGGCCTGGAGCGGATGGCCGCCAAGTCGCCAAAGCGCACCGGACGGGACGCCACTGACGTGGTTCCCGACGCGGAGTCGAAGGATGAGACCCCGAAGGTCGCAGCAGTCGCCGGCACTGCCCTGCTCGTCGGAGCCGTGCTCGACGGCATCCCCGAAAGCATCGCGATCGGGCTCAGCCTGCATGCCGAAGGACCCAGCCTCGGGCTCGTGCTCCTTGCCGCGGTCTTCATGGGCAACGTCCCGGAGAGCCTCGCCAGCGCGGCAGCCATGCAGGAGGAAGGCCGCTCCCGCGTGTACATCATCGGAGTGTGGGCAGTGGTCGGCCTCATCTGCGTCGCTGCCACCGTTGCGGGCTACGCACTTCTGTCAGGCCTCTCTCCCCAGCTCGCCAGCGCGATCCTTGCGCTGGCGGCCGGTGGGATCCTTGCCATGCTCGCCGACACCATGTTCCCAGAGGCGCTCGAGCATGGCGGCCCACGAGTCGCCTTGGCGACTGCCGTCGGCTTCGCCTGTGCGATGCTGCTGAGCGAGCTCACCGGTGCCTGAGAGTTGCTTGCGGACGACAGAGGGTATTCACCACGCGTTGACTCTCGGCGACGTCGGTAAGGTTTCCATGTTCGCCAGTAGAAGTCCGCCACCATGGCAGGTGGTCACTCAGCTGCGTTTGTTGGGAACGCTTTCACGGCCCCTAGCCCGGATATTGTTCACAACTCCCCTCTCCTAGTGGCCGTCCGCCACAGGTGGTGCGAGCTACCGCGGCTGCTTGTATCAACGAGCCGGAACGCCTGTTCTCTGGACGTCACCAGCCGCCGTGGTCACGGCGACGAGGAGTGCTGACCATGATGCAGCCGCCCGGCACCGGGATCATCCGGAGCTTCTGGTCCTCGTAGCCCCACTCCTCCTCGTCGACCGGCTCCCGGTTGATCGCCCGTTGGACTGGGTCCGGCAACTCCGGCGGAGGCGGTGGCGGGGGCGGCAACGGCATGACCCGGGCGCGGGCGGTGTTAACGGCCCGTGAGCGGTGAGTCATCACGGCGCCGCACGCGCCGCAACTAGTGCCTCCCGCGTTCACGGTCTCGCAGACGGCGCAGCGCCACACCGGCGTCGAAGTGGTCACCGGGAGCGCCGGGATTCGATCCGCGAGGCCAACCGGCCGAGCAGGCCAGTGCCGCGTTCCGCCGGTGGGTTCGTTGGGCGCGCGGTCGGTGTCGCCGCGACCGCGGTCCCGCTGCCCCGTGCGGCGATGTTCAATCCCTTCCCACGCAGCCCCGAGCGCTTGGTCGGGTCTGCGGGCATCGCCGAGGGTACGGTCGCCGTGGAGGTAGCGGGTGCAGGCCCGGGTGTCGTGGGGCTGCGCACGGGGATCGGCGGCCGAGGCGGGGGTGGAAGGCGGCCGCGGGTGCTGCGGGTGCTGCGGATGCCCATCAGGGTCCCGTGCACCTCGGCGACCGTGGGCCGGGCGGCCCGGTCGAGCAGCATCATCCGCTCCACCAGGTCGCGCACGTCAGCAGGGGCCCTGTCGGTGGTCACCCGTAGCCGCTGGCCGTGCAGCGCTGCGATTGCGGCCTGGGGGTAGGCCGGGTCGAACGCCGGTAGGGACCCGGTGAGGTACTCGGTGTAGATCAACCCGAGCGCGAAGATGTCGGATGCCTGGGTCAGCTCAGCCGGGTCAGCCGCACCTTGGATGTAGCGGACGAGCTCCGGTGAGTAGTGCGTCATCGTCCCCACAATGTCCTCCGGGGGCGGCGGCGTCCCGACGATGTAGGAGCTGTCGAAGTCGATGAGCTTGGTCGTGTAGCCCAGCTCGGTGCGTTTGATGAGCACGTTGCTGGGCTTGAGGTCGCTGTGGACGATCCTCAGGTCGTGCAGGATCTTCAGGCTGTGCGCCACCGTTTTGAGGAGTACCAGCTGGGCAGGAAAGTTCAGCCGGGCCACGTCCCCGGCTGCCAAGCCCGCCAGGTCGACCTTCTCCGTGACCTTGTAGTACTTCGCACCCTCGCGGAAGAAGTCGAGGGTGGCGATGAGGTTGCCGCCGTACGTCGTCAGCGGCGCCATGGCCACCTGGATGCCCCGGTGGTGCGCTTCGAAGGCGGCGCACCGCTCGCGCTTTCTGGCCTTCGTCTTGGGGCTCCCGGGGGCCGCGTCGTCCGGGTACGTGGGGCTGAGGAAGCGCTTCACGAAGTAGATCCGCCCGCCCTGCTCGGCGAAGGTCCACTCGCTGAGCCCGGCGCCGACCACGCGGAAGTCCTCGAGGAGCCGGTAACCGCGCAACATGTCACCGGCCCGCAGCACGTCTGTTCCCGCCATCACGCCCCCTCGTCGGACTCGCCGAAGTAGCGTTCGTATTCGCCCTTGTAGGCCCCCCACAGCTGCGCCTGTCCGGTCACCTGGCGGCGACGAGCCTGCTCCAGCGCCTGCTCCGCCCGACGCACTTCAGCCCCCAGCTCGTCCAGCGGCTGGATCCACCGACGGTCCAGCTCGGTGGTCCGGGGGGCGAACAGCTCCTGCAGCTCAGCGTGGTTGGCGCCCACCGAGAGCAGTCCCATGGCCGCGTCGTCGCCGGTCACGGCGCTGATCGCGGACTGCATCGCCGCCGACCAGTCATCGGCGTCGCGGCTGTCCCGCAACGCCGCGAGGACCAGGTACTCGAAGTGCATCGGGCTTGGCAGGTAGCCGAAGCAGCCGTCGGTGGCGGCGATCGCCACGAACGGCGCCTCGAGCTCGACTTCCCGGTTCCGCACGACGAAGTCGGTATCCGCTGACATCACGTTGCTCAGGACCGAGTCCTGGCGCAGGTTCACCATGGCGTCCCCGGCATCGCGGATGTCGTCGGTGGTGAGCTGGTGCGCCCCCGTTCCCGGGTGAAGGACGTAGACCCGCGAGTCACCGCTCCACAGCAGGTGGCCGGTCCAGCGGTCACCCTCGGAGTCCCGCCGCTGCAACGCCATCATCGCCATGGTCGTCGGCAGCGCGCGGATGAGCCGCGAGCGCAGACCGCTGGCCGGGGCGTTGAGCTCCCCGAGCGTCTCGACCAGCGCCTGCTTGACCGCTCGCTGCAGGTCGCGGGCTGCGGCGGGTCCGTCCAGGTTCCACTCCGGGTCGAGGAGGCGAAGCATGCGCGGCTCGACCACGTCCCTGGCCACCCGGGAGGCCAGGTATGCACCGGTGCGCGGCCCTTCGGGTGTCTCGTAGACGGTGCCACCGGCGCCGCCCATCCCGTCGAAGACGGCGACCAGGCCCAGGTGCCGGCCGTGGCGGACGATCGGGTCGGAGTCCTCCCCGTGGTCAGGGATCTTGGCGAGGTTGAACCCGAGTGCGACGCGGGGCCCCGCTGGCGAGGGCGCCACAGCGTCCTCCTCCTCCTCATGCTCCGGGTTCCATAGGTCTTCCCCGGACCGCGCCCGCGCCCGCGCATCCTGTTCACCAGCGTGGGCGCCGGTGGGGACATCCTCCAGCGGTCCTTCGTCCGCCGCCTCTGGGCCGGCGGCGGTCCCGGACGCGTCCGCCGAGCTGGCGGGCACGTCAGGTGCCGCGTCCGGCTCAGCGGTGCCCGTGGACGCCACTGGCCCCGCGCCGTCGACCGGCGCGAAGTCTCTCGCGGATCCGGCCCCGGACTTGTCCGCCTCGCTCACACGGAGTTCCCGATGGAGTCGATGATCGTGCCGTAGTCCACGTCGGAGAGCCCGCCACCGGCCTGCGACGGGTGGTGCACGACGTTCTCCCACACCGAGGAGATGTCGCTCCACCCCGGCCCGTCCGGGGCGAAGAGGATGAGCCGCTTGCTGCTTGATCCCAATGTCCCCTGGGCGTCCTCCCATGCGTCGGTGAGCGCGCTGAAGTCGGCGGGCACGCGTCCGCGGTACGTCTCGGGCAGCGCTGCCGGGTTGAGCGGCTGCGCCGGCTGGTCGGTCCACACGACAATGACCTGACGCCGCCGGTCCCCGCGGGTCGTCCACGGCGAGCTCATCGCGAGCGAGACGGCCTCGAGGCCCGACTCCGGAGCGTCCCCGCCGCCCTCAGCCACGAGACCGTTGACGAAGGCGCTGAAGTCCTCCTGGTCTGCGGGCAGGGCAAAGAACGGGGACTCCTGCATGGCGGCGTCGCCATCCGCCGCGAAGTCGCGGAAGGCCACCACGCGCACCCTCAGCTCGTCGACGTTCTTGCCCTTGTTGACCAGGTTGTTCTGCACGTCCGCATAGAAGCGCAGGGCGTTCGCCTTCACGGCGTCGAGGATCGGAGTCATGCTCCCGGTGACGTCGATGCAGAAGACGATGTCGACCGCATAGCTCAGTGAACGTACTGGCGCAGACGGGGCGGCCAAGCTGGTCTGCCCCCCGTCGTCCCCGCCCGCGGGCGCTGCGGCCGGGGGGCCCGGCTCCTCAGTGGGCTGCCTGCTCGTGGGCACATCCGTAGGGGGCAGATCCGACGCCGGCTCGCCACTCGCCCGGGCGGCGGGTGCAAGGGCGGGGGTCTCGGTCGCGTCCCCTTCCAGGGCGGCCGCTTCGGTGGGGTCCGGTGCCGAAGCGACCGTCTCGGTGGCGTCCGGTGCCGGGGCGGCCCCCTCGCCGGTTTCCCCGGTCACTGCGTCGGGCGCGCGGGCGGGCGGAGGGGTCGTGGGTGTTTCGGACATGTGGGCTCCAGTGGGTCAGGCCTCTGCGGAAGGCGGAATACTGCACGGCGTACCCGGGGGCGCGAGCAACAAACCGTTGCGTGCTGCGCCGAACCCGGTGCGCTACCCGTCTGCCGAGCGCAGGGTCACGGTCTGGCCAGGCCGTGCTCCTACGCGACGTCGATTCAGCGGCTGGTTGAGCACCGACCGGTGCCCGAACGGATTGTGGATGGTCGCCTGCCGCCCGCCGTTCGCTTCCTTCTCTCCGCTGAACACGTCCCGGGGTGCACCATGAGCCAACGCATGCCGCATGCCGCATGTCGACTGCGCGGCCGGCCCGGAAGGACATCATGACGGCGCACCCCGTGAATTCGCACGATCCCATGAGTAGTGAGCGCGGTGCTGGTGGTGTGGTGGTGACAGCGGCCGGCCCGAACATGCGCCCCCTGCTGCACCGGTTCGCCGTCCCCACCTTCGCGATCTTCGCGAACCGGTGGGGGTACCAGGTCCGAGCCGTCGACCTCACTCACGACGGGACCGCAGCCGACGCTGGCGCCCAACACGCCAAGTGGGCCAAGGTCGACCTGATGCGCCAGGCCTTGTCGGAGTTCCCACTCGCGCTGTGGCTGGACGCAGACGTCCTCCTTCTGCGCACAGACGAGGACATCGCAGCGCACCTCCACCCCGACCACTTTCAGGCCCTGGCGCTCGAACAGGTGCCGTTCGAGCACAGGATCAACCCGAATACCGGAGTCTGGCTGATGCGCTCCTGCCCGCAAGCCTTCGCGTTCCTCGACGCGGTCGAAGCCGCCGGACAACAACCCGGGCCGTGGGCCGACCAAGGCGCCGTCCTGGCCGCCCTGGGCTGGAACCGAGGAGATGCGCAGTACCGTTGGGCCCGGCCCGGGACCGGTACCGCCTTCCTGACTGGCACGAGCTGGCTGCCACCGGGCTGGAACCAGCCATACCTGGAGGGGCGCACCGTCGACAGCTGCTACAACTCCACCCCGCAGTCCTACGCCACCCGGCCCACAGTCCCGAACCCACATGCCCTGCACTTCATGGGCATGACTCCACAGGCGCGGTCCGAACACATGGGCAAGTGCGCCGCCAAGGTGCTCGCCGCAACCGCCGGGGTCGAACCACAGCAGCCGGGGATTGGCTGACCAGTTGGGGTCGCTTGGTGCGTCTCGCAGGCCACCTCACCTCATGCCGCGACCTGCCATGCACCCGCACGCCGCCCGCAGCCACCGCGGCCAGGCAGGCGGCGAGAGTGATGCGTCTCACCGGTAGCGGATCGCTCTACCTCCGAGCTGTTCGGACAGGGCGGGGCGACATCCGCCGGTCCATGGCCGTGATCGGTGAGGACGTGTCGCGGATCGAGCTGTGCTCGGCGGACTCCTGCCACATGTGTGCGGGCGACGTCACCGTCAGTAAGGCCGTGCCCCTGACGCACATCGACCCGCCGAAGGCACCCCTCCAATGGTGGCAAGAGCACGGCGTAGTGGAGCCGCTGCACCCCTGCTTCCGCCATGAAAGCCTCCAGGAACCAGGGCCGGAGGACCCCGTCGTCGACCACGACGCAATGAGCCGCGAACCGCCCCGTTGCCACGGCTGCGGCCACCAGCACCACGGTGTTCTGCTCGCGGGCTTCCGGCCGCCACGGGTCGAGCGCCCCGTTCCTCAGAAGCCGAAGAAGTCATCACCCGCCAGCACCGCACTCAGGTGAAGAAGCTGCGCCAGGTGCTCGGCAACAGTGGACTTGCCCGCCCCGGGCGGCCCGGTCACGACGATCATCCTCGCCCGCCCCGGTCGGTGAGCACGCCCGAGGGCGCTTCACGCCTTCATCTCCGCAAGGACGGGTACAGGGTCAGGAGGACAATCAGGAACGCCGGGGGGCCATCGGAATCAGGAACTTGACGACCAGCCAGCCCAGGCCGATGAGGGCGCGGGGCGAATCGCCTTCCCGCCGCCGACGGCTGCTGCGTGGTGATCGTGAACTGACTCCCCTCGCAATCGACAGGGGATAAGGGGGTTGCCCCCTCGCGACCGGGAGGCATCCGTATTCGTCTCGGCGACTGCGCGGCCACGGCAACGGTTGTCATCCGGTACGGGTGAGGCGTGGTGGATGCAGCGAGGAGGACAGTCGTTCCTCGACGCCGGGACACCCCGGGCGCCAACGCGCCAGGAAGGACGAGCCCATGGCCAAGAAGGTTGACTCGCGGGGCCTCCCCTTGCGCACATACGACAGCCACCGGCGCGTCGCGTCGACCTCGTTCGCTGCCGTGCTCCTCATCATCGTGGGCGTCCTCCACCTGGTGCAGGGATTCGGGGCGCTGTTCAGCGACGACGACTTCACCACCGCCAAGGGGTACTTCCTCGGTTCCGACGGCTCGAAGTGGGGGTGGGCCCACCTGGCGCTCGGTGTCGCAGCCATCGCCGCCGGCATCGCGCTGCGCCGCCGGGCCGACTGGGCGCGGGGGGTAGCGGTCGCCGTCGCGGCGCTCAGCATGTTCGGCAACTTCCTGTGGATCCCGTACAACCCGGTTGCGGCCTGCGTCGTGCTCGCGCTCGACTTCTTCGTCATGTGGGCCGCCTTCGCAGACCTGGACCGCAACGCGCCGTAGCGCCATCTCTACACACAGCCCCGTGGTCGTGAGCGGACCAGGGCGCGTGCACGACCGGCGCAGGGCCCAACGTCGCACGCGCCGTCTGCCGACCGTGACCCAGACGCCCGACGGGTGCCAGGTGCGCCAACCCTGGAGGCCTACAGCTCGGCCCACGCCTCCTCGGTGCCGTCCGTGGCCGGCTCGTAGTCGCGCGTCGAGTGCTGCGAGCCGTCCGTGCCCACTGAGGCTACGCAGGGCTTCTGACGGGAGGCCGAGTGACGGCAGGGCCGGTACCCGTATGGGTACCGGCCCTGCCCTTTGATTCTCGTCAGACCCGCCACGTTGTGCGGAGTCCAGCGTCTTGCCGTTGCTCAGGGGCTGCTCACCGTCCCGCCGTTGACGACCGTGAGGTCCGACGTCTCGTGGCAGGTGGCCGGGATGGGCCGCTGGGCGCCGTTGGTGCTGGTGTAGCTCACCGACCATGAGTAGGAGCCGGATGCGAGCTGGGCCGTCGTGTTCGACGTCGACACAGTCTGCGGGGAGGCTCCGGCCACGGTGGCCGTGGTGCTGTAGATGGCGGCGTCTCCACCGACCGCGCAGTCACTCGATGCGTACAGCGCGAACGACACCGTACCGGCCAGGTTGCCGCTGCCGGCGGGGGCAGTGACGGTCACCGAGTCGTTCGGCACCCACCTCTGCGCACTGGTCAGGGACGTGGCCACGGTGGTGACGGTGACGTCCTCAGCCGTCTCGGTGCAACCAGCGTTGTGCGTCACGCCGTTGGTGTTCGGCGAGTCGCCGCTGTATGCAGCCACCCAGTGGTAGTCACCGGGCGCCGTGGGCGTGAACTGGGCGTTGTAGGTCCCGTTGCCGGAGACCGGCACGGCGGCCGAGGTGTACGCCACCGTGGTGCAGTTGTTCGGGCCGTACAGCGTGAAGGTGATCGTGCCGCCGGCTGCCGCGCCTGCCGTGCCGGTGAGGTTGATCACCGGGTCGGCTGGTTGCGTGGCCGTTCCACCGAGCACGGCGGAGTCGGTCACGGGGCTGCCGAGTTGGACATCTGCACCTGCCGACGTCGACAGGGTCGGGTCAACGGGGTTGACCGTGAAGCACTCGTTCACCTTCGAGTCGCTCGAGCCCGGGATGCCGTTCGCCGCGTCACCACTCCACGTGGCGCGCCAGCAGTAGCGGCCCGCCGACGTGACATAGGCGGTCGGGGACTGGACGGTGACGGGATAGGCAGCGCCGGTCAGGGGTGTCGAGCCGACGGTTGTGCCGCCGGTGGGGCACAGTCCGGGTGCGTCCACCTTGCAGAGCGAGAACGCGACGGTGCCGGTCGGCGTCGCCGTGCCGCCCTGGAGGTCGACCTTGGCAGAGTCGGCGACGGCCAGGACGCCGGAGCCGATCGATGCTCCGCCGGCCGGCACGTTGGCCGTGGTGTCAGGCGTCGTCGAGGTGTCGGTCACGACCTTCGGGGTCGTTTCCGTCGTCGACTCACAGTTGGTGATCGGCGGGGCCGTCTTGAGGATGGTGTCCTTGTAGTCGGCACTGTCCGAGTTCCCGGTCACCGTGCTGGGGATGGTGTTCGCGAACGTCTGACAGGCGGTGCTGCCGCCGAAGATGGTCGCGGTCAGGTCGACTGCGGCCTCTCCTCGGAACCCATCGTTGCCGTACTCGGCCTGGGAGACCGCGGCGTTCAGCAGCTGTGGGGCCCCAAGCGTCAGGTTCGGCGCGGTCCCGGACCACTCACGCAGGTACAGGTCACGACTGCCGCCCTGCTGGTCCCACAGAATCATGAAGTCGTCGCCGCTGCGGTTCGCCCACGGGTTGCAGTTGGCGATCAGCTGGGCGTCAGTGGCCGTGTCATAGGCACAGGCGGCCGGGGCCGGGTTCTTCATGAACTCGTAGGCGATGAAACCGCTGCCGTTGTTGGAGTCGCGCTCCCACGCGAAGTAGAGCCAGTCGTGGTTCGTGGTCGTGTCGCGCTGGGTGTCGAGCCAGGCGCGACGCAGGTCGACGTTGGCGTTGGGGTTCGTCAGTCCCAGCGTCGGCAGACCGTCTGTGTGGATGACCCCGATCTTGGTTGAGTTCGAGTTCAGCGGCCCGAGCTCCTTGACGCTCCCATAGAGGTCGGGCAGTTCGGTGGTGCCACCATCCGGGATGTCCCCGTCGATGCTGTACGGCCCGTCGGCGGCGAAGGCGCTCGGCGCGACGAGCACGGCGACCGGAACGGCGAGTGCGGCGACAAGGGCGACGATCGCACCCCTTCTGGCCGGCGACCGGCCATCCCCAGGTGGTGACTTCGGTTTGCGTGAAAACAGCGACAGGTGATAACTCATGAGTCTTCTCTCTGAACATCCCGGTCCAGCACGCGTGAGCCGTAAGCCGGGCCAGCTGGTGGCCGGACGCGGATGCGCGTCCGGTGGAGCGCGTCGAAGCGCGTCCTTTCCTGGTCGGTGGAGCCTCCGAGAGGGGAGGCCGTGGAGGCGGTCCACTGCCAGCCGATCCTCCACGCTGGGGCGGGCCGTGCCCATAGCCCAAGATGACTATCTCTTGACTTGCAGCCCAGCCCTTTTCGAAGACAGCGCAGTCAGAAGATCCTCACTCTGGCAGCGCATCGCGACCCCATGGCGGCATTACGCCGCCCTCAGCCCGCTCAAGGGCGACGTCGCTCGGCTCCCACCACGTCATGCGACGCGCAGCCCGTGAGCCCTACCAAGGGCGCTCAAGGCGCGTGCACTCTGACTCTTGGACACGAACCACCGGGCCACACCCTCCGTTCTTCTGACCGACAAGGCTCAGGACTCGCCAGTCGGGCGCAACCATCCACGAACCCGAACCGAATCGGCCTTGAGGCGGGGCGCTCAGATCCAGTCCCCGTTTCCACGGCTCATCAGGGATGCTGTCCGGGTCGTCGAAGTCCAGGAAGGCGTGCCGACCGGACGAACCTGTCGAGGTCGACCGCACTGGACTGCATCTGCCGCGGCACTACTACGCATCGCTGCTCATCCGTTGCGGGGAGAGCGTCAAGACAGTCCAGGTGCGGCTCGGGCACGCCACCGCGGCGGAGACGCTGGACACTTACGGCCACCTATAGCGGACTCGGATGACCGCACGCACCAGGCGGTCGACTCGCAGCTCGGCGGGACATCTTTCAGAGTTGGGGCTCTCTGGGACTCGAGGGGTTCACTGAGCACATAAGCGCAGGTCAACGGCTTGTAGGGGACGAGTCGGGCTGTAGGCCGGGTTCTGTCCCGCCCCGCCGTTGCCGGCGACGCGGTGACGGTCATCCATCTCGGGTGGCCGTTGCCGACCACCTCCAGCGCCCTACCCGCGTGCTCGGGCGGGCCGCCCTCGATCGCACGCTGTCTGGGCTTGCTCCGGATGGGGTTTACCGAGCCGACCTGGTCACCCAGGCCGCTGGTGGTCTCTTACACCACCGTTTCACCCTTGCTCCCCCGCCGGCGAACCGGTGAGGGGGCGGTCTGTTCTCTGTGGCACTGTCCCGCGGGTCACCCCGGGTGGCTGTTGGCCACCATCCTGCCCTTCGGAGCCCGGACCTTCCTCGGCGGTGGTTGCCCACCGACGCGACCGTCCGCCCGACTCGTCCACATCCACTGTAGTGCTGACGACCGCCGTCCCGCGGCGAGTGCGGACGTGGTCGCCTGGGCAGCCGGTTCCGCGCTCACGACGGGATGCCGGTCGGCTCAGCCCACGCTGAACCGCACCTGCCCGGCGCGCACGTCGGCCAGGTCGAGCCGGGCCGTGACGCGTGACCCCAGCGGCGAGCGGTCGCCGGTGAGCCGGGCCAGCACCGGGAGGTCGACCAGCTGCACCTCCATGCCCTTCTCGGTGTGGTCGAGGACCACGGCGCCGAAGCTGTCCCCCTCCCGCCCCTGCAGCACCGCCGCCTCGGTGGCGTCGGAGCAGGCCCGCTCGGCTGTGCGGGCCCGCCGGTCGGACTCGCGCATGTGCGCCGCGAGGTCGGGGAGCGCGGCGCGCACGGCATCCGGCACGTCGGCGCCGCGGCAGGCGGCCTCGCAGACGACGAGGCCGAAGCGGTCGACGAGCCGCCGCAGCGGAGCGGTGACGTGGGCGTACGGAGCAGCGACGGCCGCGTGCTCGCGCTCCTCGGGCGGCTCGCCGTCGAACGCGGTGTAGCCGGCGCCGCGGAAGAGGGCCGTGGCCTCGTGGATGAGGGCGAGGTGCCGAGGGTTCGTCCGGTCCAGGCCCCTGACGAACTCGCCGTACGGCATCCCGTTCGGCCAGTCGGCGCCCAGGCCCTTCGCCGCCCGCCGGAAGCGGTCCACCGCCTCGGGCGCTGGTGGCGGCATCGTGCGCAGCACGCCGACCCCCGCCCCGAGCATGAGCTCGGCGGCCGCCATCCCGGTGACGAGGGACACCTGCGCGTTCCACTCCTCCGCCGGCACCGGCGGCCGGAACTCGAGGGTGAAGCCCCCGTCCTCGCGTTCGCGCACCTGCTGCTCGGGCATCGGCAGGCTCGCCCCGCCCCGCGCACGCTCCTGGTCGATCCGCCGTTCCCCGATCTCCCGCAGGAGGAGGAAGCGCTCGTCGTCGGTCCCGGCGTCGACCGCCGCCTGCACCCCGGCGTAGTCCAGCCGCGCCACGCTGCGCACCATGGCGCGGTGCACCTCCGCCGACGCGAGGGCGCCCGAGGCGTCGAGCCGCAGGTCCCACACGTAGGCCG
This sequence comes from uncultured Actinomycetota bacterium, assembly GCA_963811475.1. Classification (GTDB taxonomy): domain Bacteria; phylum Actinomycetota; class Actinomycetes; order Actinomycetales; family Dermatophilaceae; genus Fodinibacter. Next base: position 64,222 of record CAWERJ010000022.1, on the reverse strand, counting down.
GCCGCACGGCATCCGGGAGCAGGCTCGCCGCTCCCTCGGAGAGCACCTCCGGATGCAGCGGCACCCGCACGTCGGGGCAGTACACCGTCTGGCCGCGCTCGCGGGTGACCCGGTCGAGGTCTCCCCCGAGGCGGACGAAGGCCGGGACGTCGGCGATGGCGTACCGGATGCGGTGCCCCGTCCCGTCGCGCTCGAGGTGCATCGCCTGGTCGAGGTCCATCGAGCCCGGCGGGTCGAGGGTGAAGAACGGCAGGTCCGTCTCGTCCTGCGTCGGCAGGTCCGGCGGCGACCCCGCCACGCGCTCCGCCTCCTCGAGCGCCGGCGCTCGGGTAGTCGAGGGAGAGGCCGAGCTCGGTGCGCACCGCCGCGAACCGGTCGCGCAGGGCCCGCAGCACCCCGTCGGGGATGTCGGCGTCGGTCGGGGCCAGGCGGACGCGGGGGTGCGGCATGGCGCCAACCTAACCTCCGTAGGCTGCCTGCGTGCTGATCCTGCTCCCGCCGTCGGAGTCCAAGTGGAACCGCCGCCGCGGCAGGCCCGCCGACCCGACCACCTGGTCGTTCCCGCAGCTCGCGGCCACCCGGGCCACGGTGGCGGCAGCACTCGTCGAGGCGAGCCGCTCCCCGGACGCCGCGGCGCTGCTCGGCGTCTCCGCGGGGCTCCTCGACGAGGTGGCGGCCAACCTCGTCCTCGACTCCGCTCCCGCGACCCCGGCCGCGGAGGTGTACACCGGCGTGCTCTACGACGCGCTCGACCTCGCCACGCTGGGGACCGCCGCCCGCCGCCGGGCGAACCGGTGGCTGGTGGTCGTCTCCGCCCTCCACGGCGCGGTCCGACCGACCGACCGGATCACCGCCTACCGCCTGTCGATGGGAGCCACGCTCCCCGGTCTCGGGCCGCTGGCGCAGGCGTGGCGCCCGGCCCTCGACACCGTTCTCCCGGGGCTGGCCGGACGCGGCCTCGTCGTCGACTGCCGCTCGGCGGCGTATGCCGCCGCGTGGCGACCCGGTGCCGACCTCGCCCCCCGCTGGGTGCAGGTTCGGGCGCCCGGGGCGAGCCACCAGGCCAAGCACATCCGCGGGCTCGTCGCCCGGCACCTGTGCGAGGCCGGGGTCGCCACCCGCGTCCGTGCCCGCGCTCGCCGCGGTCGTGGCCGACCGGTTCGACGTCCGCCTCCACGCGCCGACGAGCGCACGCGGGCCGTGGGTCCTCGACGTCACCGCACCGTGACGGCGTGAGGCAGGTCACGTCGGCCCACCTTCGACACGCGAGCGTGACCGAGGGCGCCGTCGACGTTGTGCGCTTCGGCACCCCACCTCGGATCGGAGCACGATGCGTCCCCTCACCGACCTCGGCCACACGGCGCAACGCCGGCTCGGGGCCGCCCTGCGGTCCCGGGTGGCCGGTGACGACGCCACCGAGCGGGCGAAGGTCATCTGGGGGCGCCCCGGGAAGCGGTGGTTCTCCCCCGAGGACCCGGTGTGGCGCGTGCACGCCGACGCCGCGATGTTCCCGGGCGGGATGGCCGCCCTGCTCCTGCAGTCGCTCCACCCCCTCGCCATGGCGGGCGTCGCCGGCCACAGCGGCTACCGGGGGGACCCGTGGGGGCGCCTCCAGCGGACGTCCCACTTCCTCGCGACGACGACGTTCGGGACGGTCGAGGACGCCGAGGCGGCCATCGCCCGGGTCCGCGCGATCCACGAGCGGGTGCGGGGTCGCGACCACCGCGGTCGGCCCTACCGCGCCGCCGACCCGCACCTCCTGGGCTGGGTCCACGTCGCCGAGGCCCACAGCTTCCTCGCCGCGTACCAGCGCTACGCCGTCGAGCCGCTGACCCCGGCCGAGGCCGACACGTACGTCACGCAGTCGGCCCTCGTGGCCGAGCGGCTGGGCGCCACCGACCTGCCGACGACGACGGCCGAGCTCGACGCCGCGTTGACCGGCTTCCGTCCCGAGCTCGAGGCGACTCCTGCCGCGCGGGATGCCGCGCGCTTCCTGCTGCTCGACCCGCCGCTGCCGTGGGTCGCCCGCCCGGGCTACGGGCTGATCGCCGGCGGCGGGGTCGCGCTGCTGCCGGGGTGGGCCCGACGGGCACTGCGCCTGCCCGTCGAGGGGCCGCTCGCGACGCTCGCGAGCGGAGCGGGCCACCTCGGCACGGGCGCCGTCCGGTGGGCGATGGCGGGGGTCGCGGACGAACGTCAGCGGGTGTCCGAGGACGCCTGAGGCCCAGGCCCACCCGTCACGAGCTGCTCGATGCGGGCGAGGGTGCGCTCCATGTTGCGTCGCGTGGATGCCGTCATCGTCACCTTGACGACGGGCCTGCTCGTCCACCTCTCGCGGGAGAGGTCCCACTCCTCGGTGACGAGGGTGCCGCCCTCGACCGGCTCGAGGAGGTAGCGCCAGATGCGGCCCCCGAGGACCGCGCCGGCCGGCCCGCCGGCGGTCGTCTGCCAGGCGATCCGCCGGTTCTCCTCGAGCTCGATCACCGTGTTGCGGGTCGAGTAGGCGACGCCCAGGTGCATGTCCATGCCGAAGCGGTCGCCGAGCGAGAGCCGTCGCCCGCCACTGCGGGCGTGCTTGACGCTCTCCCCACCGTCGATGTCGACGTGGCCCGCCGGGTCGACGAGCAGGTCGAAGATCGGCTCCGGACCGCTGGGGACCAGGCGCTGCACGGAGAGGACGTCGCTCATGCCGGCGACGCTAACAGCCGGGTCAGCCGGGCAGCGCGTCGGCCCGGGCCAGGGCCGTGTCGAGGTCGGCGACCAGGTCCCGGACGTCCTCGAGCCCCACCGACAGGCGGACCGTGCCGTCGGTGATGCCGACGGCGGCCCGGGCCTCGGGCTCGAGCCGGCGGTGCGTCGTCGTCGCGGGATGGGTGGTCATCGACTTGGCGTCACCGAGGTTGTTGGAGATGTCGACGAGCTCCAGGGCGTTCATGAACGCGAAGGCGCCCTCGCGACCGCCCGCGACCTCGAGGGTGACCACGGTGCCGGCCCCGCCCTCGAGCTGGCGGAGGGCGAGATCGTGCTGCGGGTGGCTCGGCAGGTGCGGGTAGAGCACCCGCCGCACGCCCCGCCCCGCCTGCTGCCACGCCTCGAGCGTGCGCGCGACGGTGACGGCCGACTCCGCCATCCGGTGCACCCGCAGGTCGAGGGTCTCCAGCCCCTTGGTCAGCACCCAGGCGTTGAACGGCGACAGGGACGGCCCGGTGTGCCTCATGAGGTTCTTGACCGGCCCGTCGACGAACTCCCGCGGCCCGAGGACGGCCCCGCCGAGGGCCCGGCCCTGCCCGTCGATGTGCTTCGTCGCCGAGTACACGACGACGTCGGCCCCGTGCGCGAGGGGGTGCGAGAACACCGGGGTGCCGAACACGTTGTCGACGACGACGGTGGCCCCCGCCGTGTGCGCGAGCTCGGACACCGCGGCGATGTCGACGAGCTCCTGCATGGGGTTGCTCGGCGTCTCGAAGAAGACCGCGGTCGTCGGCACCGAGAGGGCGTCACGCCACTGGTCGAGGTCGGCGCCGTCCACGAAGACGGTCTCGACCCCCCAACGCGGCAGGATCTCGTCGAGGATGACGAAGCACGAGCCGAACAGTGCCCGCGACGACACGACGCGGTCGCCCGCGCCGCACAGCGCCGCCATCGCCGTGAACACCGCCGCCATGCCGGATGCCGTCGCGAAGCACGCCTCCGCGCCCTCGATGCAGGCGCATGCGCTCCTCGAACGTCGACACCGTCGGGTTGCCGTACCGGCTGTAGATGTAGTGCTCCACCTCGTCCTTGAACGCCGCCTCCGCCTGCTCGGCGGACTCGTAGACGAACCCCGAGGTGAGGTAGAGCGCCTCGGCCGTCTCGTCGAACTGGCTGCGCGCGAGGCCGCCCCGGACGGCCTGGGTGCGCGGGTGCCAGTCCTGCGGGTCCACGCCTACCCCTGGTGCCACGGGAGGCCGGCGTTCTTCCAGCCGGTCGCCGCACGGTGACCCACCGGGTCGTGGCCTCCCTCGAACCCCTGGGCGACGTTGAAGGCGGGGCCGAGGCCGGCATCCGTCAAGGCCTCCGCCGCCGACCGCGACCGCATGCCGGAGCGGCACAGGAGGTAGACGGGGCGCCCCGGGCGCACCCCCGCCGCGCGGACCTCGTCGACGAAGCGCTCGTTGAGCCGGCCGTCCGGGTAGGTCGACCACTCGACGAAGACGACCTCGCGGGCCGGGTTCTCGAGCACCGGCACACCGACGTAGGTCCACTCGGCGCGGGTGCGCACGTCGACGAGGAGCGCGTCCTCGTCGCCGTTGGCAGCCGCGTACGCCTCGGCCGGCGTCACGTCACCTGCATAGCTCATGGACCGAGCGTAGGCCGGACCCGCCGGAGCCCGCCCCGCCGTCTCAGGTGCGGTTCGTGAACGCGACCGAGACGTCGTCGTCGCCCCAGACCTCCACACCGGCGAGCGACCCGGCGGCGACCGCGAGCCGGGCGCGGCGCTCCACCGGCACCCCCAGGACGTGGCCGAGCACCCCCTGCACGGCATCCGGCGGGCAGACGACGACGGTCGTGCCTCCACGCGCGACGACCCGCTCCCACGCGTCGACGAGGTCATCGCCTCCGCCACCCCAGGCCGGGTCGACGACGGCGTCCGCCCCGAGCGCGGAGCCGACCTCGGCCGCCGTCTCGACGGCGCCGTCGGAGGGCGCGGTGAGCAGGCAGCGCGGCGCGGCGCCGAGGACACCCGAGACCGCCGCCGCCGCGCCCCGCCGGCGCTCGTCGTCGCCCGCCTCGGCGACGAGCACGACCCGCACCGGCGTGCCCGGCAGCCGCGGCGCGGGAGCGCAGGCGGGTGCCTCGGATGCCGTGACGGCGGCGCCGCCGAGGTGGAGCCGTCGTGGACCCGGTCGACCGTGCGGCCGTCCATCGCGACGTTCGACAGCGCGTCGGCGTCGGTGTTCTCGGCTCGGGGGATCCACTCGTAGCGCACCGACCCGCCGGCGGCGACGATGCCCGCCGCCAGGTCGCGCGCCTGCAGCGCGAGGCGACGCATGTCCTCGTGCTTGATCTTCCAGCGCCCGGACATCTGCTCGACGACGAGCTTGGAGTCCAGGCGCACGAGCACGTCGGCGGCGGGGTCCAGGGCCGCGGCCGCCTCGAGGCCGGCGATGAGCCCGCGGTACTCGGCGACGTTGTTGGAGACCCGCCCGAGGGGTTCGGCCCGCTCGGCGAGCAGCGCGCCGGTGTCCCCGTCGCGCACGAGCGCTCCGTACCCGGCCACTCCCGGGTTGCCGCGCGACCCGCCGTCCGCCTCGACGGTGAGCCGACGGCTCACAGGCCCGACTCGGGCGTGCGCACGAGGATGCGCCGGCACTCCTCGCAGCGCAGCACCTCGTCGCTCGGGGCGAGGCGGATCCGCTGGATCTCGACCGGGTTGAGCTCGAGCTGGCACCCGCCGCACCGGCGCTGGCGCAGGGCCGCCGCCCCGGTGCCGGCGTTGGAGGTACGGATCTTCTCGTAGAGCGCGACGAGGTCGGCGCCCACCTCGTCCACCACGGTGGTCCGCGGGCGGCCGACCTCCGCCGCCTCGCCGTCGAGCCGGGCGAGCGCCTCGTCGCGGGCGGCCTCGAGGGCCTCGATCCGCGTCGTCAGCTCGCCCCGGCCGCGCTCGAGCTCGGCGACGTCGGACTCGGCGGCCTCCGCGCGCTCCATGATCTCGATCTCGACGTCCTCGAGCTCGGCCTGGCGGCGCGCGAGCGACACGAGCTCGTGCTGGATCGCCTGGAGGTCCTTGGCGGTGCCCGTCCCGGCGTCGAGCCGGGCCCGGTCGCGGGCGGCGCGGTCGCGCACCAGCTGGACGTCGGCCTCCGCCTTGGCCACCTCGCGCTGGACGTCGGCCAGCTCGGTGCGCGACCGGATGAGCTGGTCGTCGATGCAGCCCCGCCTTCCCCTGCAGGTCGGCGAGCTCGGCGAGCTCCGGGAGGTGGGTGCGGGCGTGGGCGATCTGGTCGAGCCGGGTGTCGATCGCCTGGAGGTCGAGCAGCCGCAGCTGGCGGGCGGACTCGGCGTTCACGACGTACCTCCGGGGTCGGCACCGACGACGAAGGTCCAGGGGTCGGTGCGCACTGTGCTGATGTGGGTGTCCACCCTAGTCGCGCGCTCCCCCAGGGCGCCGCGCAGCGCCCGCTCGGCCCGCGCCAGCCACACCTGCTCGCTCGCCCAGTGCCCGGCGTCCACGAGGTACGGCGGGCCGCCGCGGGCCTCCTCGCGCGCCTCCAGCGCCGGGTGGTGCCGCAGGTCGGCGGTGACGTAGACGTCCGCCCGGCTCGACCGCACCGCGTCGAAGAGGTCGTCACCCGCTCCACCGAGCACGGCGACGCGCCGCACCTGCGCGTCGGCGGGACCGGACACGCGGATGCCGCCCGCAGCCGCCGGCAGCCGGCTCGCCAGCCGCTCGACGAACGTTCGCAGCCGGAGCGCGTCGGCCAGGTCGCCGACCCGGCCGAGGGGTTGGCCCTCGACGACGGTGAGGGGCTCGGTGGCCTCCAGCCCACAGGCGTCGGCGAGCGCCGCTGCCACCCCCTCGGCCGCGACGTCGGCGTTCGTGTGGGCCACGTAGAGGGCGACGTCGCCCACGACGAGGTGGGTCACCGCGGCCCCCTTGGCGCTCGTCGTGGCGACACCGTGCACCCCGCGCAGGAGGAGCGGGTGGTGGGCCAGGAGGAGGTCGGCGCCCAGGGCGCGGGCCTCCTCGATCACGGCGAGGGTGGGGTCGACGGCCAGGTGCACCCGCCGGACCGGCTGGTCAGGGTCGCCGGTGACGAGCCCGACGCGGTCCCAGGACTGCGCGGTGGCGGGCGGGTAGAGGTGTTCGACGACCTCGAGCACCTCGCGCAGGGTCAGGACGTCGGCGTCGCTCATGTGGGCCCGGCCGGGATCGAACCGACGACCTTCGCGGTGTAAACGCGGCGCTCTACCAGCTGAGCTACAGGCCCGCGGCCGCCGGGCGCCCGTGGGCGGCCGGCCGGCCGCGCACATTGTGGCAGGTGCGCCGCGGCGGCTCAGCGCAGAGCCGCGACCTCGGTGGGAAGCTCGCTGAAGTCGCGCCGTTCCCCCGGCCCGTTGACGAGGGTCCAGCGCACGAGCCCGTCACGGCCCACGAGGAAGGTGCCGCGCACCGGGGCGCCGGTCTGCTCGTTGAGCACCCCGTAGGCCCTCGTGACGGCGCCGTGCGGCCAGTAGTCGGACAGCAGGGGGAAGAAGTAGCCCTGGATGTCGGCCCAGGCCCGCAGCCCGAACACCGGGTCGCACGAGATGCACACGACCTGCAGGTCGTCGGAGACGAACCGCTCGAGGTGGTCCCGGATCTCGTCGAGCTCGCCGGTGCAGATGCCGGAGAAGGCGAAGGGGTAGAAGACGATGACGACGTTCTTCTCGGCTGTCAGCTCGCGCAGGGAGACCTCGACACCGTTCTGGTCGCGCAGGGTGAAGTCGGGCGCGACGTCGCCGACGGCGAGCGGCGTGACGGTGGACGAGGCCATGCGTCCATCCTGCCAGCCGGAGCCCGATGGCCCGACCTCGGGCGCCTCGGCCTTCGACAACCCTGCGGGCGCGCAGCGACCATGCCGCCGCGGGGTGCGCCCGCTCAGCGGCGGACCCGGGTGCGTGGGGCGACGAGGCGGTGGGCGCGCCACCCGGTGGACGCGTTGAAGGTGCCGGCCGTGTGCAGCCCGGCCGTCACCGCGGCCTCGTCGATCTCGCTGGGGTCCACCTCGTCACCAGCGGCCTTCGGCGTGAGGAGCACGACGAACCCCCCGTCGTCGAGCACCCCGACCATGTCGACGAGCGCGTCGCCGAGGTCCCCGTCGCCGTCGCGCCACCAGAGGAGCACCGCGTCGGCGCCCCCGGTGTAGTCCTCGTCCTCGATCTCCCCACCGCAGGCGTCCTCGACGGCGAAGCGGAAGTCGTCGGCCACGTCGGAGTCGTAGCCGAACTCCTGGACCACCTGGTCACGGGCGAACCCCAGGCGCTCGACGGCTCCCGAGCCGTTCGCGCCGGGGTCGACCGGAGGTGGGGCGGGGGTGTTCACGGTCTCACTGCCTCTCTGGTTCGGTCAGGTCGAGCGGGTGCTGGGTCCAGTCCACCAACCCCGACGGGTCGGGTGCAAGAGATGCGGGTTCGGGTTCTGGCCGGCGGCGGGCGGCGCGGGCCCGCCAGGTGACCTCGGCGAGGAGGTGCTCGGCCTGCTCGACGTCGAGGTGGGGCAGGACCGGGGCGACCGGCCCGGGCGCCGGCACGAGGTGCACCGTGGCGAGGCCGAGCCGCGACTCGAGCCAGCCCTGGGTGACCGTCAGCGACTGGATGCGCGCGTGCGGGACGGCCACGGCGCGCCGGGTCAGGCGACCCGAGCGCAGCAGTACTGCCGTGGCGCCGTCGGACCAGGCGTTGCGGCGCCACGAGAGCGGGTCGAGGAACCGGGCGCGCCGAGACACGGGTCGCCACCGGGGGTCCGGCCCGTCGCCGAGCGCCGCCGCGGCCCACGCCTCGGCCGGCACCCGCGGCGCCAGCAGGGCGAGCACCCGCCTGACGTCGTCGAAGGTGCCGACCGGCAGGAGCGTCGACTCGCGCGGCTCCTCGCCGGATCCGGAGCCCGCCGTGCCGGCGACGTTGACGCGGATCCGCCACCACCCCGGCCACCGCCACCACAGTGGCTGGACGACCTCGAGGGCCTGGATCCGGTGCAGCGGGATCGTCGTCGTGCGCAGGTCGGTGAGGCCCTCGTGGACCCGCACGCCCGTCCCGGCGTCGGCGAGCTGGAAGTTGCCGTGCGTGAGCAGCTCCTTGACCCGACCCCAGACGATGCCGATCGCCACGGGCAGCATGGCCGGCACCCCGGCGAGCGCGAGCGGGCCGACGCTGCGCACCCCAGCCACCGAAAGAGCCACGACCAGGGCGAGGCCGAGGAAGACGGTCGACCCGTGGAGGATCGTCGCGACGAACAGCCGCCCGTTCGGCACCTCGAGAACCGGCCGGGCGCGGACCCGGGGCGAGCCGCCGGGTCCGGGCCCCCCGGCATCCGTCGGTGGGCTGACACCGGGGAGCGGACCCGGGAGCGAGCCGACCGGTTCCTCGTCGGAGCGGCCCGCGAGATCGAGGAGGTGCTCACGCACTGCCTCGGCGCGCGCGAGCTCGAGGAAGGACAGGGTGAGCGTGGAGTCTGAGCCGCCCGCCGACTGCACGACGACCCGGGCGAGCCCGAGGGCGCGGGCCGTGAGGGGTCTCGACAGCTCGACCGCCTGCACCCGCTCGAGCGGCACCTGGCGGTGCTGCCGGAAGAGGACTCCCTGCCGGAGCTCGACCTGGCCCCCGCCCACCCGGAACCGGGCGAAGCGCCACGCCACCCAGTTGACGAGCGCGACGAGCCCGAGGAAGACGACGAGGAGGGCGAGGGCGAGGAGCGGGTGGGCCACGGCCTGCTCCAGGGGCCCGGTGTCGCCGTCGTCGAACGGCACCTCACCGGGGCCCGGCACGACCTCGCCGAGGCCCACGGAGCCGAGCACCCGGTCGAACAGCTGGGAGGCGGCGTACCCGAGGAGAGCGATGAGGACCACCCCGCCGCGCAGCAGGGGGGAGAGCGGGTGGAGCCGCTGCCACTCCCCCGGGCGCGGTGCAGCGAGATCGGTCACAGGCCGGCCCGCTGGGCCTCGCCCCGGGCGGCGAGCCGGCTGCGCAGGGCCTCCGCCTCGGCGACGGGCAGGCCGGGCAGCGAGCCACCGCTCTCCGGCGAGGCCGTGTGGATCTCGCAGGAGGCGATGCCGAAGGCCCGCGCGAGGGGGCCGGACTGGATGTCGACGTACTGGAGCCGGCCGTACGGCACGCTGACGAGGGAGCGGAACATCCGGCCCTTGCGGATGACGATCTCCTCGTCGAGCTCGACCCACGAGATCGCGCTGACCTGCCGCATCACGAGCCACGCGGCCCACAGCCCGCCGAGCACCACGGCCAGTGCACCCAGGAGGGCCCACCGGGTCACGAGCAGGCCGACGAGACCGGTCACGAGGAGCAGCACGAGGACGACCGCCCCCAGGCTGATGAGCCGGACGCGGGCGAGCATCGGTGAGACGGGCTGCCAGGGCAGGTCGCCACCCCGCAGGGTGACGTCCGCCGTGGGGCGCGAGGTCACGGGTGCGGGGTCGGCCATGACCCCAGTCTGCCTCAGGCGAGGAAGTCGCCGACCAGCCGGTTGAACTCGTCGGCGTGCTCGATCTGGGTCCAGTGGCCGCGAACGCCGACACCCCGGGGCCGGAGCCGTGCACGAGGATCACGACGGGTCCGGACCCGGCCCGGTGGTAGGTCGTCGCGATGCCGTCGACGTCGACGGCCAGGCCGATCTCCGGGTTGGCGCTCATGGCCGGGCGGTATGCCGGGAACGGGCCGCCGCGCCTGCCGCGTTCCGCTCCCTGCAACGCCGGTGACCGATCGGCCGGGTGTGTTTGGATGACGGCATGGGCCGGGTCACGACACGGGTGCGTCGCACGCGGCTCGACGTCGCGAGCGGTGACCGGGTCGAGCGCACCGACACGGTCGCCGTCGAGGAGCCGCTCGAGATCCGGGTCGGTGCCACCCCCCTGACGACGACGATGCGCACGCCCGGTGACGACTTCGACCTCGCCATCGGCCACCTCCTCACCGAGGGCCTGCTCCACGCGGCCGGTGAGGTGGCCACCCTCATGCACTGCACCGACGTCGACGAGACGGGCTCCCCCACGTTCAACGTCGTCGAGGTGACCCTGGCGCCGGGCGTGGCGCTGCACCGCCCGGCACGCGAGCGCACGGAGACGATGTCGAGCGCGTGCGGCATCTGCGGGTCCGCGTCCATCGAGGCCGTCCGCACGAGCAGCCGGTTTGCGGTCGCCGACGACCCCGTGGCCGTCTCCCCCGCCGTCGTCGTCGCCCTGCCCGAGGCGCTGCGCGCCCGCCAGCCGGTGTTCGACCGGACCGGCGGCGTGCACGCCGCGGCGATCGCGACCCCCGAGGGCGAGCTGCTCGAGGTCCGCGAGGACGTCGGGCGGCACAACGCCGTCGACAAGGTCGTGGGTGCCCTGGCGCGGAGCCGGGAGCTGCCGCTCGCCGGCACCCTGCTCGTCGTCAGCGCCCGGGCGAGCTTCGAGATCGTGCAGAAGGCGAGCGTGGCCGGCATCCCGGTCGTCGTCGCGGTCGGTGCGCCGAGCTCGCTGGCCGTCGCGCTCGCGGCCGAGGCCGGCATCACCCTCGTCGCGTTCGCCCGCCCGCCGCACCTGTCGGTGTACAGCCGCGGCGACCGGTTGACGACCTGATCAGCGGCCCGCCCGAGGCATACCGACCAGTAGCGTGAACGCGATTGGGACACCGGCGCGGATCGGGTGAAAGATGGGAGGACGCGTCCCTCCAGGGCGCGATCCGTGATCGGCGAAAGGACGAGCGCGTGGCCTCCCGCGAAGACGTCGGCCCCATCCTCAACGGCATCCCGACGCACCTGCCGGACATCGACCCGGCCGAGACCCAGGAGTGGCTCGACAGCCTCGACGCGGTCATCGACGGCCCCGGTCGGATGCGGGCCCGCTACCTCATGCTGCGGATGCTCGAGCGGGCGCGCGCGGAGCAGGTCGGCGTGCCCGTCGCTGACGACGACCGACTACGTCAACACGATCAGCCCCGAGCAGGAGCCGTGGTTCCCCGGCGACGAGGAGGTCGAGCGCCGGTTCCGCGCGTACCTGCGCTGGAACGCCGCGATGATCGTCCACCGCGCGCAGCGACCGGGCATCGGGGTCGGCGGCCACATCTCGACCTACGCCTCCGCGGCGACTCTCTACGAGGTCGGCTTCAACCACTTCTTCCGCGGCAAGGACCACCCCGGCGGCGGCGACCAGGTCTTCTTCCAGGGTCACGCGTCGCCCGGCATGTACGCCCGCGCGTTCCTCGAGGGCCGGCTGTCCGAGGACCGGCTCGACGGCTTCCGCCAGGAGAAGTCGCACCTCGTCGACGGCTCGCCGCTGCGGTGCCCTCGTACCCGCACCCGCGGCTGATGCCCGACTTCTGGGAGTTCCCGACGGTGTCGATGGGCATCGGCCCGATGAACGCCATCTACCAGGCGCAGTTCAACAAGTACCTGCACAACCGCGGGCATCAAGGACACCAGCGACCAGCACGTGTGGGCGTTCCTCGGCGACGGCGAGATGGACGAGCCCGAGTCGCGCGGCCTGCTGCAGCTCGCGGCCGGCGAGGAGCTCGACAACCTCACCTTCGTCGTCAACTGCAACCTCCAGCGCCTCGACGGCCCCGTGCGCGGCAACGGCAAGATCATCCAGGAGCTCGAGGCGTTCTTCCGCGGCGCCGGCTGGAACGTCATCAAGGTCATCTGGGGCCGCGGCTGGGACCCGCTGCTCGCCGCCGACGGCGACGGCGCGCTCGTGCACCTGATGAACTCCACGTCCGACGGCGACTACCAGACCTTCCGCGCCAACGACGGCAAGCACGTGCGCGAGAAGTTCTTCGACCGCGACCCCCGCACCCGCAAGATGGTGGCCGACTGGTCCGACGACGACATCTGGTGGAACCTCAAGCGCGGCGGCCACGACTACCGCAAGGTCTACGCCGCCTACAAGGCCGCGCTCGGGCACACCGGCCAGCCGACCGTCATCCTCGCCAAGACGATCAAGGGCTACGGCCTCGGCACGACCTTCGCCGGGCGCAACGCGACCCACCAGATGAAGAAGTTCACCCTCGAGGACCTCAAGTACTTCCGCGACAGCCTCCAGCTGCCGATCAGCGACGAGCACCTCGAGAAGGACCCGTACAACGCGCCGTACTACCACCCGGGCGCCGACGACGAGGTCATCCAGTACGCCCTCGAGCGCCGGGCCAAGCTCGGCGGCGGTGTGCCGGAGCGCCGCGTCGAGGCACGCGCCGGTGCACCTGCCCGACGACTCGGCCTACGCCCAGGTCAAGAAGGGCTCCGGCAAGCAGCAGGTGGCGACGACGATGGCGTTCGTCCGGCTGCTCAAGGACCTCATGCGCGACAAGGAGTTCGGCCGGCGGATCGTGCCGATCATCCCCGACGAGGCGCGCACCTTCGGGATGGACAGCTTCTTCTCGACGATCAAGATCTACAACCCGCACGGGCAGAACTACACGCCCGTCGACGCCGAGCTCATGCTCGCCTACCGCGAGGCCAAGGACGGCCAGATCCTCCACCTCGGGATCAACGAGGCCGGGTCGGTGGCGGCGTTCACCGCCGTCGGGTCGAGCTACGCGACCCACGGCGAGCCGATGATCCCCGTCTACGTCTTCTACTCGATGTTCGGGTTCCAGCGCACGGGCGACTCGATCTGGGCCGCGGCCGACCAGATGACGCGGGGCTTCCTCATCGGGGCCACGGCCGGGCGCACGACGCTGACCGGCGAGGGGCTGCAGCACGCCGACGGGCACTCGCCGCTGCTCGCGTCGACGAACCCGGCCGTCGTGCACTACGACCCGGCCTTCGGCTTCGAGATCGCCCACATCATGCAGGACGGCCTGCACCGGATGTACGGCACCGACGACTCGCTCACCGACACCGACCGCAACGTCATCTACTACCTCACCGTCTACAACGAGCCGATGGCGCAGCCGGCCGAGCCCGAGAACGTCGACCGCGAGGGGATCCTGCGCGGGATGTACCTCTACGCCGAGGGCTCGACCGAGGGGCTGCCCGACGACGCGCCGCGCGTGCAGCTGCTCGCCTCGGGCGTCGGGATGCCGTGGGCGCTCGAGGCCCAGGAGCTCCTGCGCAACGACTGGAACGTCGTCGCCGACGTGTGGTCGGTGACCTCGTGGAACGAGCTGCGCCGTGACGGGCTGCGGTGCGACGAGGCCGCCTTCCTGCACCCCGAGACCGAGGCGCCGGTGCCGTGGGTGACCCGGCAGCTGTCCGGCCGGCCGGGCCCGGTCGTCGCGGTGTCCGACTACATGCGGGCCGTCCAGGACCAGATCCGGCAGTGGGTGCCCGGCGACTTCGCGTCGCTCGGCGCCGACGGGTTCGGGTTCTCCGACACCCGCCCGGCCGCGCGGCGCTTCTTCCACATCGACGGGCCGTCGATGGCCGTGCGGGCCCTGCACTCGCTCGCCGAGCGCGGGGAGGTCGACCGGTCCGTCCCGCTCGAGGCGGCGCGCCGCTACCGGCTCTCCGACGTCACCGCGGGCTCCTCGGGCAACGAGGGCGGCGACAGCTGACTCTGCCCCTCGAAGTAGAGAACACGCCGCCGGCCTCGCGCCGCGCGGCGTGTTCTCTACTCTCGAGCGGCTCGGGCGGGTTTGTGCATATGCAGGACCTCTGTATAGTCTTGCATCGTGTCCAAGGTCCTCACGTCCCTGCCCGTCGGCGAGCGCGTCGGCATCGCCTTCTCGGGGGGCCTCGACACCTCCGTCGCGGTCGCGTGGATGCGCGAGAGGGGGGCGGTCCCCTGCACGTACACCGCGGACCTCGGCCAGTACGACGAGCCCGAGATCGACACCGTCCCCGAGCGCGCCGGCCAGTACGGCGCCGAGATCGCCCGGCTCGTCGACTGCCGGCACGCCCTCGTCGAGGAGGGCCTGTCCGCGCTCGCCTGCGGCGCGTTCCACATCCGCAGCGGCGGCCGCACCTACTTCAACACGACCCCGCTGGGCCGCGCCGTCACCGGCACCCTGCTCGTGCGCGCCATGCACGCCGACTCGGTCGAGATCTGGGGCGACGGCTCGACCTTCAAGGGCAACGACATCGAGCGGTTCTACCGCTACGGCCTGCTCGCGAACCCCAACCTGCGCATCTACAAGCCATGGCTGGATGCCGAGTTCGTCGCGGAGCTCGGTGGCCGCCACGAGATGAGCGCCTGGCTCACCGAGCGCGGGCTGCCCTACCGCTCCAGCCAGGAGAAGGCGTACTCGACCGACGCGAACATCTGGGGGGCGACCCACGAGGCCAAGACCCTCGAGCACCTCGACGAGTCGATGGAGGTCGTCGAGCCGATCATGGGCGTGCAAGTTCTGGGACCCCGCGGTCGCGATCGACACCGAGGACGTCACGGTCACCTTCGTCCAGGGCCGCCCCGTCGCCATCAACGGCCGCACCCTCGACCCGGTCTCGCTCGTCGACGAGGCCAACCGCATCGGCGGCCGGCACGGCCTCGGGATGTCCGACCAGATCGAGAACCGGATCATCGAGGCCAAGTCCCGCGGCATCTACGAGGCTCCGGGCATGGCCCTGCTGCACATCGTCTACGAGCGGCTGCTCAACGCCGTCCACAACGAGGACACCCTCGCCAACTACGACGCCGAGGGCCGCCGGCTCGGCCGCCTGCTCTACGAGGGCCGCTGGCTCGACCCGCAGAGCCTGATGATGCGCGAGGCCATCCAGCGCTGGATCGCCTCGCTGGTCACCGGCCAGGTCACCCTGCGGCTGCGCCGCGGCGACGACTACTCGGTGGTCGACACCCGGGGCGAGAACTTCAGCTACCACCCCGACAAGCTGTCGATGGAGCGGGTCGAGAACGCCGCCTTCGGGCCCGTCGACCGGATCGGCCAGCTGACCATGCGCAACCTCGACATCGCCGACAGCCGCGCGAAGCTCGAGGTCTACGCCGGCCAGCCGGTCGAGCAGGGACAGCTGCTCGTCGAGAACGGCACCCTCTTCGGCGAGCTCCCCGCTGGCGGCTACGACCAGATCACCGACAACCCCCTCGTGCAGGGCGGCGACGAGGACGCCCTCGACCGCGCCGCGATGGAGTCCGGCACCGACTGACCGCCAGCCGCACCGCCGGCTTGTGCGAGCCGGACAAATACACTCCCCGTATGCCGCCCGCCCGCCCGCGCCCCTCGGCCGCCACCCGCAGCCGGGTCGCCCGTGCCGCGGGGGACCTCGGAGCGGCGGCCGTGCAGCAGATGGAGGCCGACCACGAGTGGTACCGGTCGCTCTCCGCCGAGAACCGCTCGTGGGTGGGCCTGGTCGCCCAGGCCGGCATCACGTCGTTCCTCGACTGGTTCGGCGGCGACCAGGCCCAGCCGGCCGTGACGGCCGACGTCTTCGGCACCGCACCGCGCGAGCTGACCCGGTCGATCTCGCTGGCCCAGACCCTCGACCTGATCCGCACGGTCATCGCCGTCGTCGAGCGCGAGATCGCCGACCTCGCAGCCCCCGGCGAGGAGGACCTCGCCCGCGAGGCGGTCCTGCGCTACAGCCGCGAGGTCGCCTTCTCCGCCGCCGAGGTCTACGCGCAGGCCGCCGAGGCGCGCGGGGCCTGGGACGCGCGCCTGGAGTCGCTCGTCGTCGACGCCGTCATCCGCGGCGAGGCCGACGACTCGATGCAGTCGCGGGCGGCAGCGCTCGGGTGGGGGGCGGTGACCCAGCGTCGCCGTCGTCGTCGGCTCCACCCCGCCCGGCTCGTCCGACCCGGTGCTCTCCGACCTGCACCGGGCCGCCCGCCGGATCGACGTCCAGCTGCTCGTCGCCGTGCACGGCCCACGGGTCATCTGCATCGGCGGCAGCGTCGTCGACCCGCTGGCGCTGGCCGACGCCCTCGACCGCCACCTCGGTGACGGCCCCCTCGTCGTCGGCCCGACGGTCCCCCACCTCTTCGCGGCCGGCCGCAGCGCCCGAGCGGCGATCTCCGGCCACAGCGCCGCGCCGGCCTGGCCCGCCGCCCCGCGCCCGGTGCGGGCCGACGACCTGCTGGCCGAGCGGGCGCTCCTCGGCGACCTCCCCGCCCGCGGCGCGCTCATCGCGCGCATCGTCCGTCCGCTGGCCGAGAGCCCGGGAGGAACGTTGCTCGAGACCGCGGCGGCCTTCCTCGACGGCGCCCAGGGCGTCGAGGGCACCGCCCGCACCCTCATCGTCCACCCCAACACGGTGCGCTACCGGCTGGCCGGCATCACCAAGGCGATCGGCTACGACCTCACCGACGCCCACGACGCCCAGACCGTTCGCACCGCGCTGGCCTTCCACCGCCTCGGTCCGGTGACGCGCACCACAGCCCGCGCCTGAGCCGTGCGCGACTTGGGGGAACCCTCCAAAAGCGCCCTGCGAGATTGGTCCGTCCCTGTCACGAGAAGGTCACGCCGCCCGGGGCAGGCTGGACCCGTGATCGTTCTCGTCTGCCCCGGCCAGGGCTCCCAGACCCCCGGCTTCCTCAGCCCGTGGCTCGAGCTCCCCGGCCTGCGTGACCGGCTCGGCGTGCTCTCCGACGCGGCCGAGGTCGACCTCGTCGCCCACGGCACGACGTCCGACGAGGACACCATCAAGGACACCGCCGTCGCGCAGCCCCTGCTCGTCGGCGCCGGCCTGCTCGCGCTTCGGGCGCTCTCGGGGTCCGCGGGCGACGGCGCGGATGCCGTGGCACCGGTCGGCACCGGAGCGCTCGCCGGGCACTCGGTCGGCGAGGTCACCGCCGCTGCCGGCGCCGGCGTGCTCTCCGAGACCGACGCGATGCGCTTCGTGGCGCAGCGCGGGCGCGCGATGGCGCAGGCCAGTGCCGCGACCCCCACCGGGATGAGCGCGGTGCTGGGCGGCGACCCCGACGAGGTGCTCGCGACGATCGACCGGGTCGGCCTGACCGCCGCCAACGTCAACGGCGCGGGGCAGGTCGTCGCGGCCGGTGCCCTCGACGCGCTCGCCTCGCTGGCCGCGGACCCACCGGCCCGCGCCCGCGTCATCCCGCTCAAGGTGGCCGGGGCCTTCCACACCTCGTACATGCAGCCCGCGGTCGCGGCCCTGGCCGAGTGGACCGACCACGACGTGTCCGACCCGGGTGTCACGCTGGTCTCCAACCGCGACGGGGCCGTCGTCGCCGACGGGCGCGAGGTCGTGCAGCGGCTCGTCGCCCAGGTGTCCAACCCGGTGCGGTGGGACCTGTGCATGGAGCGGTTCGCCGCCCTCGGCGCCACCGCGATCCTCGAGCTGCCACCGGCCGGAACCCTCGTCGGGCTCGCCAAGCGCGCGCTCAAGGGCGTCGAGCTGCTCGCGCTGCGAACCCCTGACGACCTCGACGCCGCCCGCACCCTCATCAAGGAGCACTCGGCATGACCGTCACCTCCAAGGGCTTCGCGGGGGCGCTGCGCTCCGCCACCCCCACGCCCCACGCCCGGATGACCGGCATCGGCGGCTACCGGCCACGCCGGATCGTGCCGAACTCCGAGATCGTCGAGCGGATCGACTCCTCCGACGAGTGGATCCGCGAGCGCTCCGGCATCATCGAGCGGCGCTGGGCCGGCGACGGCGAGTCGGTCATCGACATGTCGCTGTTCGCCGCCCGGCCGGCCCTGGAGATGGCGGGCATCGAGGGCTCCGACCTCGACGCGATCCTCGTCGCGACGGTCAGCTGGCCCTACCAGACCCCGGGCGCGGCCCCGCTCGTCGCGAAGGCGTTCGGCAGCACGGCGATGGCGCTCGACATCTCGGCCGCCTGTGCCGGCTACTGCCACGGCATCGCGCTCGCCAACGACATGGTGCGTGGCGGAACGGCCGAGCACGTCCTCGTGATCGGTGTCGAGCGGCTCTCCGACTTCACCAGCCGCGACGACCGCGGCACCGCGTTCATCTTCGGCGACGGCGCCGGGGCGGCTGTGATCAGCCGCTCCGAGACCCCCGGCATCGGGCCGACGATCTGGGGCTCCGACGGCGAGAAGTGGGACGCGATCTCGCAGACCGAGAGCTGGATCGACGTCCACGAGCAGGGCCTCAGCTGGCCGCACATCGGCATGCAGGGCCAGACGGTCTTCCGCTGGGCCGTGTGGGGCATGGCGCCGGTCGCCCAGCAGGCGCTCGACGCCGCCGGCGTCACCGTCGACCAGCTCGACGCGTTCATCCCGCACCAGGCCAACGTGCGCATCGTCGACGCCATGGCCAAGCAGCTGAAGATCCCTGCCGACGTGGCCGTCGCCCGCGACATCGCGTACACCGGCAACACGTCGGCGGCCTCCGTGCCGCTGGCGATGGAGCGGATGGTGCGTCGCGGTGAGGTGCCCCGCGGCGGACTGGCCCTGCAGATCGGCTTCGGCGCCGGGTTGACGTACGCCGCGCAGGTCGTCGTCATCCCCTGACGCACAGCTCCCGTGGGCCCACGGGTCACCCGGGCCACCCGCAAGAGCACACCCGAGAAGAGATCGAAGGAGCAGAGCACATGGCACGCAGTGAGCAGGAGATCCTCGCCGGACTGGCCGAGATCGTCAACGAGGAGACCGGGTCTCGACCCCGCCGAGGTCCAGTCGGACAAGTCATTCACCGACGACCTCGACATCGACTCCCTGTCGATGATGACGATCGTCGTCAACGCCGAGGAGAAGTTCGGCGTGCGCATCCCCGACGACGAGGTCAAGAACCTCAGCACCGTCGGTGACGCCGTCGGCTTCATCGCCAAGAACCAGGGCTGACCACGTCGTTCCGCCTCCGCCCTGCGCAACAGGCGGGCGGAGGCGGACACTGGTGGCACGGCATCCCCCACGTCCCTTCCCACAAGGAGCACCAGGACACATGAGCGAGCGACGCGTCGTCGTGACCGGACTCGGAGCCACCACCCCCCTCGGCGGGACCATCGCCGAGACGTGGGACGGCATCCTCGAGGGGCGGTCCGGGGCCAAGCCCCTGCCCCAGGAGTGGCTCGACCGGTACGAGCTGCCGGTGCACTTCGCGTGCACCCTGGCCCAGAAGCCGGAGGAGGTGCTCACCAAGGTCGAGGTCCGGCGGATGGACCCCAGCGCGCAGTACGCGGTCATCGCCGCGCGCGCGGCGATGGAGGATGCCGGGTCGCCCGAGATCGACCCGCTGCGCCTCGGTGTCGCGATCGGCACCGGCATCGGCGGGGTCTGGACCCTGCTCGACCAGTGGGACATCCTCAAGGAGAAGGGCGTTCGCCGCGTCTTCCCGCTGTCGGTCCCGATGCTCATGCCGAACACGTCGGCGGGCAACGTCTCGCTGCAGCTCGGCGCCCGCGCCGGAGCCCACACGACCGTCTCCGCGTGCGCCTCCGGCGCCGAGTCGATGGGCACCGGCTACGACATGATCCGTGGCGGCCGCGCCGACATCGTCGTCGCCGGCGGCACCGAAGCCGCGATCCACCCGCTGCCCTTCGCCGGATTCGCGCAGATGCAGGCGCTCTCGACGCGCAACGACGACATCGAGGCGGCGTCGCGCCCGTACGACACCGGCCGTGACGGGTTCGTCATGGGCGAGGGTGCTGCGGTCATGGTGCTCGAGGAGTACGAGCACGCGGTCGCCCGCGGGCGCGCGGATCTACGCCGAGTTCGCGTCGATCGGCATGTCGGCCGACGCGCACCACATCACCGCGCCCGAGCCCGAGGGCGCCGGCGCGTCACGGGCGATGCGCGAGGCGGTCGAGCGGGCCGGGCTGACCGACAAGGACATCGTCCACATCAACGCCCACGCGACGTCGACCCCCGTCGGCGACGTCGCCGAGGCCAACGCCATCCGCCGAGCCTTCGGCGCGGGTGCCGACGACATGTGCGTCAGCGCCACGAAGTCGATGACCGGTCACCTGCTCGGTGCGGCCGGTGCGCTCGAGGGCCTGCTCGTCGGTGCTCTCCGTGCACCACCGGGTCGCGCCCGCCGCCATCAACATCGACGACTTCGACCCGAAGATCGACCTCGACGTCGTCCGGGGCGAGCACCGCACGCTGCCCGACGGCGACATCGCGGTGCTCAACAACTCCTTCGGCTTCGGCGGCCACAACGTCGCCCTCGTCGTCAAGAGCGTCTGAGCCGCCGCCCCACCGCCTCGCGCGCGACCCGCGCGACACGACGACGCCCCCGCTTCCTCCCGGGGGCGTCGTCGTGTCGTGGGGCCGTCGGGCCGGGTGCAGCGCCCGTCAGCCGACCTTGTGCAGCCAGCGCACCGGCGCGCCGTCACCGGCGTACCGGAAGGCCTCGAGCTCGTCGTCCCAGTCGGTGCCGAGCAGCTCCTCGAGCATCTCCTGCATCGCGTCGGGGCTGCCCTGGGCGAGCATGACGACCTCGCGCAGGCGGTCCTCGTTGACGACGGCGTCACCGTTCGCCGAGGTCCACGTGTGGTGGATGCCCAGGCGTGGGGTGTGCGACCAGCGCGAGCCGTCGCAGCCGGCGCTCGGCTCCTCGGTCACCTCGTAGCGCAGGTTCTCCCAGCCGCGCAGGGCGGAGGCGAGGCGGGCACCGGTCCCGGGCTCGCCGGCCCAGCTGAGCTCGGTGCGCACGAGTCCCGGAGCCGCCGGCTGGTCGGTCCAGTCCACGCCGACGCGGCCGCCGAGCACTCCCTCGACGGCCCAGACGATGTGCGGGCACAGCGCCTTCGGGGTCGAGTGGACGTAGACCACTCCCCGCGTGACGGTACGCGGCATCGAGACAGACATCCTGGCCTCCTTCACGTGCGAGGGACGTCTTCCCCAACGCCGGTGCACGTGGTGGTGGCTGCTGTCGGTCTCGTGGTCGGGTTCGTCTCCGACCGGATGCCGTGCGGCTCGCTCTGTGGGCACGCTGCGGTGCCGTTGTGTGCGTCACATCATGCCTCACCGACCACATGCGCACCAAGTGATCTCACGGGTGTCGCGCTCACTCGCTCGTCGATCAACCCTGCGCCTGGCCCGTGGCTCAGGGCGGTGAAGAAGTCGGACTTGAGGCGCTCGTAGCCCGGGCGTGCCGGCGCTCGTCGCCTTCAGGTCGTTGTAGCGCGCCAGCAGGTCCGGGCTGTCGCGCAGCGCCCGCCAGGTGCTCGTGAAGCGGTCGTCGTGCTCGGAGCCCTCTGGGCGTGACCGCGAGGCCGGTGGGAAGGGCCGCCGGCACGTCGAACACGGCGAGGGTGGGCGCCCAGGCGTGCGGACTGGCGACGGGGTACCGACGCTGGAGCCGAGCGACGGTGTCGGCGAAGCGCGGCCGGCTCCACCCGCAGGTGCAGGTCGACGTCACCCTTGGTCAGCGCGCCCGGGATGCTCAGGCCACCGGTGAGGACCAGCTCACCCCGCACGCCGGCTGCGGCGAGGTCGGACTGCCACGTCGTCCCGGGTGCGGCGGGCCTCGGCGAGGAGGTCGTCGGACCACACGAGCTCTGCCACGGGGCCATCAGACCATGTCGACGAGACTGCCGGTGGACGGCTCGTCGCAGCCGGTGGCGTCCTCGACGGGCCGGTAGGCTCGCGGCGCCCGGAGCCGTCGTGGCCAGGGCACGCGGGGCGTTAGCTCAGTCGGTCAGAGCAGCGGACTCATAATCCGTCGGTCGTCGGTTCAAGCCCGACACGCCCCACCACGATTCGTACTGGTCAACGCCCTGCGCCCGAGAGCCGAGCGCCGCTCGCGAATGCCGCCCGTGCTAACGATCTGCTAACACCGACCCTACCGGCTCACGAGCCCCAGTCGCACCGTGGTCAGGGACGGCCTCGACGCGCGCGGCGGTCAGCACTCTCGCATCGGCCGCGACCTCAGCGTACCGCAGCCGCAGCCCGGCGGCGAACGTCCCCCGATCCGGATCGGCGACCGGCTACTCGTCCCGCATGCACAGCTGGACCGGCAAGCTCCTCGAGCGGGAAGATCACTCGCGGCCTGACTCGATGCCCCTCCCGACCAGCCGATGGGAGGGCGTTACTGGGCTTCTCGCAGTTTCTAGGTCACCACACCACCGGCAGCCGAGGCAGGGCAGACCGTCATGGCCGCCCTCACCACCGCCGACCTGTGCACACACAGGTCCTTCCGCGACCTTGCGGTCGCTCCCCTCCTCGGCCACCAGGGTCTTCGGCCGCGGGTTCGATGGGACTGCGGTTGAGCGAGTCGGCGGGTGATCTTCTTGACGGCTCGCCTGCACCAGGTCCACCTTTGGGTTGGGCGACGCAGGTGGCTCGGCTGCTCGTCGCCAGATCAGCGACAGAGGGAGCCGTCATGCGTCGCGCGGTGAGTGTTTCGGCCATCATGTGTGTCGCCTTGGCGGTGCTCGCACCAGGTCGAGCCGAAGCCGGTCCTGCGCCCGGCCCGGTGGTACAGCACCCAGGCTGGGGACGTGGGGAGCGTCGTTGACGGGGCCGTGGTGGAGTGGCGGGCCGTCCCGTACGCCGCGCCACCGGTGGGCGACCTGCGGTGGCGGCCCCCGGCACCACCGGATCCGTGGGTGGGTGTGCGGGTCGCCACCGACTTCGCGCCGGAGTGCCTTCAGCCGGGCATCGAGGCTCCAGTGGAAGGCAGCGAGGACTGCCTGTACCTCAATGTGACCGCCCCCCTCGGCACGACAGCCTCGAGCGATCTGCCGGTGATGGTGCACCTGCACGGTGGCAGCAACTTCTTCTTCCGGCCGTACCGCAATGCCGACGCGTTGGTGGAGCGAGGCGTGATCGTGGTGACGGTGGGCTACCGGCTGGGGGTCTTGGGCTTCCTCGGCCACCCCGAGCTGAGCGAAGAGGGCGGCGGCTCATCCGGGGAGTACGGCGTCCTGGACCAGATCGCAGCGTTGCACTGGGTGCAGGACAACATCGCCGGGTTCGGCGGCGACCCGGACAACGTGACCTTGTTCGGTGAGTCGGCGGGGTCCTTCGACGCGGTCGCCATCGCCGCCTCCCCGCTCGGGCAGGGTCTGTTCGCACGGCTCGCGGCCCAGACCGAGTCCTTCTGGGCCTTAAACGGCACAGGCACGATCGCCGATGCCGAGGACATGGGTTCCGAGCTTGCCGGGTTCGTCGGATGCTCCGATGCCGCCGACGTCGTGGGCTGTCTCCGCGCCGTACCGGCCGAGGACCTCGTCCTGGCCCATGGGCCGGATGACGTCGACGCCCTGGGTCGGGCGGCCAGGTCCTCCCGCAGTCGCCCCTGGACGCGTTCGGCTCCGGCAGCGCCGCGGTGCCGATGTTGGTCGGCTCCAACCGTGAGGAGGCCGCGTTCTGGTTCGCTGGGGACGGCATCCTGCCCCCGGGTGATCACGTACAGGCCGCCAAGACCGGTACCGGGACACCAACGGGCTGGTAGGGCCCACAGAACGGCAGTCAGCTCCGAGCGTTGTATCCCGTAGACGCCTATGACTCGGCGTTCTGGGCCACCATCGCGGCCGTCACGCGACGCGGTCTACACCTGCCCGATGCGTCGCCTCGCCCTCGCCAACCACGCCCCCGTCTACCGGTACCTGTACACCCACGTGTACGACACCGTCCCGGACCCGGTCATCATCGCCGCCAGGGCAGCCCACTTCTTCGACGACCCGATCCTGTGGCACGACCCCGACCTCCTGTACGGGTTGGACTTCGCAGTTCAGCCCCGACGAGGAGGCCCTCGCCGCCCGGATGGCCGGGTACTGGACCAACTTCGCCAAGACCGGGGACCCGAACGGGCCCGGACTCGAGCCCTGGTCGCCGTTCACCGCCAGCGCCGAGAACATCAAGGTCCTCGACGAACCCGCCGACGACCTGGCGAGCTACCACAACACCGAGTGCGCGTTCCTGGACCAGCTACCCGATCTCTTCGCTCCCCCTCGGGAGTACACCCCCCAAGTGATGGGCCGCTGACCGGTTCGCCCAACGTCGGAGGAAGGCTACAGCCTGGACCTCAAGCACCGGGACTTCGTTCAGGGTGCTCGAGATCCTCGCAACCCCCCCGTCGGCGAGCACCCGTGGCGGTCCCTTCCTTGGACCGGACTCGGCTCTACCGGCATGACGAGCGCGTAACTCACCGCCTGGGCAGGCACAGGGCGTAGGAACCGCGGCGCTAGGCCATCAACACGTACGAGCACCATGAGGGCACCGTCCGTCACCACACGACCCGAACGGAACCTCCTGCGGACGTGACTGGCGACTTCACCCGCAGCGACCGGCAAGCCCTCCAGCAGTTGCAGGTCACCATCGCCGCCTGACTCTCATGCCCCCTCCCCCCGGACGGTGGGAGGGGGCCAGGAGGATTTGTTGTCGTTCCACTGAGCTTGCGAATTTGCGGCAGCTGGACAGCATCGACGGGGATCAAGACTCCTGACGCACCATCGGCGGGGATCCGACCACCGCGGGGTCAGCAACGCGGGCGAATGCGTCTCAGTTGTGGCTGTGGCTATCCAGCGGGCGACGTCACGTCGTTGCGCATGTCGTGGCGGCGACGCAGCTCGCGATCCCACATCAGGGCCGAGGCGGGGGCCAAGATGACGCCGACACCAAGGGCGACGACATTGCGGGCGAACTGGCTGCCGTGCCACACAGGCCAGACCCAGTCGAGCGCCGCGTAGGCCACCAAGGCGACCGCCGTCAGGCGAAGCAGCACCCGAAACGCGGGTGACCACCCCGTCAACGCGGCCAGGACAAGCAGACCGACCGCAAGGACGATGAACCCGTCGTACTGCAGGTAGGTGGAGACGGTCTTGACTCCCTCGTACGACCGGCCAGCGGCGATCATGTTCGCGGGCACTTCGATGTCCCAGCCGCCGTAGCGCCAGAAGCCGACCAACGAGCCGAACACCAGGTCCGCCAACGCCGCGAGCGACGCACCCAGGCAGAGCACAATGGCCGCCACCCAGGCTCTTGCGGCGTGGACCATGACGGCCGTGACCACCGCAAGAACTGCGACCCCCACCCACGCCACCGGCCCGATGGCATCGCGCAGCGCGACGTTCCAGACGATCCCGTGCTGGTGGTTGAACAGGTCGGCGTAGTAGGTCGCGTAGTCGACCTCCTGCGAGGACGTCGTGTCGACGAACCCCTTCGCGTGGCCCAGCAGACCCGTGGTCGCGAGGAGGAACAGCAGTGTCTGCAGGACGAATCCAGCCGCCGCCACCAGGGCAGCTGCTCGACTCGCACGCAGGAGCGACTCGTCCCTCATCAAGCTGAGGCTAGCGCCGAGCCGCCCTGGGCAGCAGAGGCAGACGTTCACCGCTGGCCGCAGTCCTCCTGGTGAGCTCTCCCGCCACCGCCGACTCGGCGGAGGCCAAGGAACCGTGGTTCGGCGCCGCCGACGCGCCAGGCTCGGCGGTGGGCCGAGTGCACCGGCTGCTCGCCCGCCCTCGGCAGGGCCTGCGCTCAGTAGAGTCAGGCCATGGCCGACGTCTCGGTCCGGGTGTTCGACGGCGACACCGGCAGCGTGTCCACGGGCACGATCGAGGAGCTGCCGGTCCTCTTGACCCGACCCGACCGGTGGGTCTGGGTGGACGTCCCCGAGCCCGACCAGTCGGCGGCGCTCCTGCTGACGGACATCTTCGGGGTGCACCACAAGGCGGCGGCCGACGGGTTGACGCGCAACCACATCGCACGGCTCCACCACTACGGTGACGTGCTCTACCTCGCGCTCCACCGGCCGGAGCCGGGCGCCGCGGGCCATGTGCACTACCTCGAGCTCGACCTCTACGTCGGGCCGCGCTTCCTCGTGACCCTCCATGGCCCCCGTAACGAGGTCGTCCCCCTCGAGGCGCTGCTCCGGGAGACCACCGACGTGGCGGCACGCATCGACGGCGGCAGGCTGCGCCCCACCAGGCCGGTGGCGCTCCTCTACGCGCTGGTCTCGGCGCTGACCAACGTGCAGGAGCGGCTCGTCAACGAGTTCGCCCAGCAGGTGGGCCTCCTTGAGCAGCGCGTCATGGCCCAGGCCGACGACGAGCACCCCCAGGAGTTCCTCGACGAGCTGTTCACGGTGCGCCACACGCTCCTCACCGTGCGCACCATGGCGGCCCAGGGCGCCGAGGTCCTCGCCCGCACGGTGACCCTGGCGGGTCGGGCGGTCAGCGCCGTGCCCGACCAGGACACCCAAGCAGACCGCAGGGCGGACCGGCACGCGCTCGAGGACCTTCGGGACCAGTACGAACGGCTCGACCGGATCACCCGCAGCCAGCTCGAGTTCCTCGAAGGGGTCACCGACTTCTACCGCGCCCGCACCGACACCCGCATGACCATCGCCGCCGAGCGGCTGGCCGTCATCGCCGCGGTCACCCTGCCCGTCGCCGCGCTCTCGAGCGTCCTCGGGATGAACGTGATCGTCAACGACAGCACCCAGTGGGCGGCCCTCGTCGTGCTCGTCACGAGCATGACGGCGCTCTCGTCCGCCCTGCTCGTGTGGGCGAAGCGCCAGGGCTGGTGGTAACCACACGGCTCACGCCCGGGGACGAGGTCCGAACTCGACGTCGCACGATGCCTCACCGTTCGGGCCCGGAACGGAAGACCCGATCCGCGCCACCGTGGAGCAGTTCTGACGGCGGCTGGCGGACCTCAGTCGAGCCCTGCTCATCGGCCACCCGACCCGTGTGGCGCGCCACCGGCAAGGTCGTCACCTCCACGGCGCACCACGGGCGGTCTTCCAGCGACGACAGGCCACACGGTGGACGGGCACCGCCCTCGGAGTCCGATCGAGTCCAGCGCCGCTCGCAACCAACGGATAGCAACGCGGGCCAGCGAGGTCACGCAGTGACCGCGTGGGCTTGGCTGCGCAACTGCCCGGGCGACTGCCGGGCTAGGGCTGTCCACCGCCGTGAGGAGGGCTACTCGTCGTCGCCGTACTGGGCGGCCTTCCTGCGCTCAAGCCGCCAGTGGATCTCGTGGGTCTGCGGGTGCCGCCACTCGCTCATCCGGTACTCGAACCCGGGCAGCAGCACGATCGGGATCGGGTCCGGCGAGGCCGGTGCCACCGCGCCCACCACGACCTTCGCGTCCAGGGGGATGAACGGGGACTGCGCCGGGACCGGGCCGGTGATGATCTCCACAGGGTCTCCATAGGGGCGTGCCATGAGGCCGACTGTAACAGGAAACGGGTAAGCGGAGGTCACACAGTCACGATTTGGCAAGCCCATAGAGACCCGATAGAGTCACCAGTGAACGCAGATAACGCTCATCGGACTGCTTCCCGGGCTACACCAGGGAGGCGCTCTAATCGTCCAGCGAGAGCCGATCCCCCGTTCGCCGCCGCGTGACGGACTCCCGCACCAACGCAGGACGAAAGAGACACACCATGCGCAAGACCTTCCTCGGCCTCGCGGCCATCGCCGCGATCGCCACCCCGCTCGCCTTCGCCACCTCGGCCAACGCCGCCGTCACCGGCCCGTACACCACCGGCTTCACCGGGGTGACCATCGACACGACCGCCAGGCGCCGTCGACACCTGGCGGATGACCGGTCCCTACGACGCCGCGATCACCGAGTGGCGCCGACCCGGCGCTGCGGATCAGCAACGCGGTCACGTCCGGCAGCTTCGGCGACCAGCTGTTCAGCCCCACGCTCGCCGTCCCGGCCACCGAGACCGGGCCGGCGCGAACGTTCACCGCGTCCTTCGTGCTCGAGCCGGTCCAGCTTCAGCCGGGCCTGCGGGTGACGGTCAGCCCCGACAACGGCCAGGGCGGCCGGGGCGGCTTCCTCGCGATCGAGCACACGAACGCCGGCATCAACCTGGTCAGCCAGGGGTCGTTCGTCAACGAGGCGGGCGCGCTCGACTGGGCGGTCACGCCGGTGGCCACCGGGCTCGACCCGAGCAAGCCGCACACCGTGAAGCTCAAGCTCGTCAAGAAGCCGAACACGAAGAAGTCGACCAACAACGACGTCTTCTCGGTCCAGGTCGACGGCAAGCCGGTCAAGAACACCACGTTCGAGGCCTACTACCAGGCAACCGGCGAGCAGAACTACCAGACCGACACGCTCCTGTTCCGCCTCAGCGGCACCGCGCAGACGCAGCCTCGCCGGCGAGGGCCTGCTGATCGACGACGTCACCATCGCGACCTCCTGACCCCAGCGCAACACCTGCCGCAAGCAGGGGAGGGCCCACCCCGTCGGGTGGGCCCTCCTCGTTGCGGTGTGCCGTGGCTACGCCGCGTGCGCCGACCTCGACCTCCGCGGCCCGGCCACATGCGACAGCGCCCCGCGGGGGCCTTTGGTGAACAGCCTGCCGCCGTCCCTTGCAGAAGCCACAGCCCGAACCTCTGTCGCGCCCAGTCCCGGGTGCGACATCCCTGACCGAGGAAACCCCGTGCCCCGCATCCACATCGACACCAGCGCCTTGACCTATCCGTGGTTCTGGCTCCCCGAGCACCTGCCGCGTTTCGTCGACGGGTCGGTTCCCGGGGGCGTGCAGCTCGACCTCGCCGCGGGCGAGTACGCGGTGCAGCAGACCCGCGAGCGCGCCTCCGACCTGCGCTTCCGGGTGACGCCCCACGGCACCGTGGACTTCGCACCGGACGTCGATCACCTCCTGCGCGGCCGAGGAACCTCGACGCTCCACGTCCTCGGCGTCCCGGTCGTCCTCGACCCGCGTCAAACCGGGTGCCCGCTGCTCCCCATGTGGGGTGGGTGCCGCGAGCCGATCGGACCTCGGGCGGCGACCGTGCGGATGCCGCCCGGCCAGGCGTACACGCTGCGGATCGGCCTGGTGCCGAGCGAGGTCCTCGAGTTCAGCGTGCGGCCGGACGGGGTCGTCGACTACGGACCGGAGTACGAGCACGCGTTGTCTGGCCGCGGAACTTCCTGCCTCACCGTCGACCTCGCCAACGGCGACTGACTCAGCGCGCCGAACCGTGAACCACCTCCCCAGCGCTGTGATCGTCGAGCCCGAGCCGCCCGGCTCATTGCGCCCGCGCGCCGCCCGGTCATCTTCAGCGTCATGGCCCCGATCGCGGAGCGAATCCTCGAGGCTGTCCGCCACGAACCGCTCGATGACGACGTCCTGGCCCGGCGGTTGGACGTGCGGAGTCGGCAGAGCATTAACCAGACCGCACGGCAGCTCGCCCAGCGCGGAAAGCTCCGTCGGCATCTCGGCCCCGAGGGGAAGATCCTCAACGCTCGTGCCGCGGGCACCGACGGTCCAGTCGAGGTGAACTCTCCTCCGCCATCCGCCGGGGTTGGGCTGATCACCGAGGACGAGGTGAAGGCCGCGGTCCGGGACCACTTCGAGGCCCAGGGCTACGACGTCGCGGTCGCGAGGTGCGCACTCGCCCTCCCCCGACAACCGGCGGTACCGCGGCCTTGTCAACCGGTTGCCGGTGCTTGCTCGTGACCGGCTCAACCTCGCGGTGATCTGGGTAGCCAGAGGTGATGGCACCTTGCTGGCCTCGGTCGAGAACCGGTAGCCGGAGGGCTGGAGCGACAGGCGGGCTCGGCAGGCAGCGCCGGCGCTCAGCTCTACTCGTCGTCGCCGTACTGGGCGGCCTTTCGGCGCTCGAGCCGCCAGTGGATCTCGTGGGTCTGCGGGTGCCGCCACTCGCTCATCCGGTACTCGAAACCGGGCAGCAACACGATCGGGATCGGGTCCGGGGAGGCCGGTGCCACCGCGCCCACCACGATCTTCGCGTCCAGGGGGATGAACGGAGACTGGGCCGGGACCGGTCCCGTGATGATCTCCACAGGATCTCCATAGGGGCGTGCCATGAGGCGGACTGTATCAGTGAAGGTATTCAGGATGTCATGCCAGGATCATTTGGTACCTTCATGACCGCTCGGATAGACTCACCAGTGCGCAGCGATAGACGCTGGCTGGCTTCGTCCTCCAGGAACCGGAAGGCACTCCGAGCGTCGAGCCCGAGCCGCCCGGCTCATCGACCGCGCTTGTGCGACCGAATCCGCAAACGACAGAAACGACGAAAGAGACGTCCACCCCATGCGCAGGACCATCCTCGGCCTCGTGGCCACCGCCGCCGTCGCCGCCCCCATCGCCTTCGCCTCTCCGGCCACCGCCGCCCCGGATGGTTCGTTGCGAGGCTTACTGCTGTCAGGCCACGAGACGTGTGATGGATTCAAGACCGTCTACGGGGCACCCCAGACGCCGTACCTCTTCGGGCCGGTGCAACTGCTGGGCGAGGACTTCACGCCCACCGGGAAATGGCTGATTCCCTACGAGATCAGGGTGATCAGCGGCGAGGAGGAGGAGCTGAAGGCCCGCCACCTGGTCCCCGGCGAGACCTACACCCGGCCCGGTCAGCCGCCGGCGAACCCGGTGACCTGTGAGTTCACCGGGGCCACCAAGGAGGTCGGCAGCTTCGAGATCCGGATCACCGGACCCATTCGGGGACAGTGATCCCAGTCCCGCTGACGTCCTGGTCTGGCTCGCAAGACGTCACCCGGGCGGGTCCGGCGCGCGATGCGTCGACCCAGGTTCGAGCACCACGCGCTCGGCAGCGCTCGAGCCGGCGCCGGCGTGTAACACCCGGTCGCCCGGGGTACCGGTAGCCCATGAGCACCAACGAGACCAGCCCGGCCAAGGACCCCGACGACTGGACCACCGGCGACGAACCGGCGACGGCCGCCAGATGTCGTACCTCACGACGCTCGCCCACGACAGCGGGCGCGACGTCCCCGAGGGCGTCAGCAAGGCGGAGGCGTCCCGTCTCATCGACGGCTGCGCGGGACGTCGCCGCGGGTGTCAGGGGACGACACCGGGCAGGGCTGAGCCCACCGGTGCCGGCGGGGTGACCGACGAGACACCCCGACCCGTATCCGCGCGCCCTGCCGGGTGACACGCTGGACCCACCGGCAGGAAGAGGTGGACGACGTGACCGGACGCCGCGCGATGGGCGCCGTCGACGCCATCTGGCTGTCGATGGACAGCCCCGAGAACCTCATGGTCATCGAGGGCATCATGACGCTCGAGGGACCGGTCGACTGGGAGCGCCTGACCGCCGTCCTGCAGCACCGCCTCGTCGACCGCTACCCCGTCTTCCGCCAGGTCGTCGTCGAGGCCTCGAACCCGCTGGGCATGCCGCACTGGGAGGACGACCCGGACTTCTCGATCGACCACCACCTGCACCACGCGACGCTTGCCCGAGCCGGGCGACGAGGCCGCGCTCCAGGCCTTCGTCGAGCGCAAGATGCAGGAGCCGATCGACCGCAGCCGGCCGCTGTGGCACTTCTACGTCATCGACGGCTACCACGGCGGCTCGGTCGTCGTCTCGCGCTTCCACCACGCCCTCGCCGACGGCATCGCGCTGGCCGAGGTGCTGCTCTCGCTCACCGACGCGCGAGCCGGACGACGACCTGCTCCCCGTCGCGCCGCACCACGCCGCGCACCCGCCGACGAGCCCGAGCCGCCGCCCACCAGCCTGCTCGAGGTCGCCGGCCGGTTCGCCCGCCCGCTCACCGCCCCGGTGTCGGCCGGCCTGCGCGGTGCGCTGGACGCTGCTCGGCGAGCTGCCGGCCGTCGCTGCGCCCGTCGTACGCCGTCGAGGCGCTCACCACCGCGTGGCAGACCGGCCAGATCGCCGACAAGCTGCTGCTCGGCCACAACCCCGACTCCCCCCTGAGCGGCGCCGCCCGGCCTCGGCCAAGCGCGCGGTCTGGTCCCAGGCCGCGACCGCTGGTCGACATCAAGCTGGTCGGGCGCACCGCCGGCGCCACCGTCAACGACGTGCTCGTGGGCGCCGTCTCGGCGGCGATCAGCCGCTACGTCAGCGACCGCGGCGGCGACCCCGCAGGACCTGTCGACGATGGTGCCCGGTCAACGTCCGCGCCGCCGGGCAGCCGCTCCCCCGCGAGCTGGGCAACAAGTTCGCGCTCGTGATGCTGCCGCTGCCGACGCTCGCGCCTGGCACCCCTGCAGCGCCTCGCCGAGTCCAAGCGCCGGATGGACTCGATCAAGCACTCCCCCGAGGCCGTGCTCACCTTCGGCCTCATCACCGCCATCGGCCACACCAACACCGCGGTCGCCAAGCAGGTCATCGACTTCTTCGCCGCCAAGGCGATCGGCGTCACCACCAACGTGGCCGGCCCGATGACCGGGCGCTACCTCGCCGGCACCCGGCATCACCGGCATCCTCGGCTGGGTGCCCGGGCTCGGGCGCCCAGACCCTGGGCGTGTGCATCATCAGCTACGACGGCGTCGTCCGCGTCGGGTTCAAGGCGGATGCCGCGCGCGGTCACCGACCCCGAGAAGCTCGTGCACGCCTTCGACGACGAGATGGACACGCTCGTCCGCCTCGCCGCCGCCGTCTGACCGGAGGTCCACCATGCCCACCGACACCGCCAGCGCGACCGTCGTCGTCGACGCCCCGCTCGACCGCGTGCTCGAGCACCTGCGCGACGTCGAGAGCACGCCGCAGTGGGTCCCGGACATCAAGGAGGTGCACGTCGTCACCCGCAACGACGACGGCACCCCGCTGACGGCGGACGTCGCGGCATCCACCGCCGTCGGCACCGACCGCTACACGCTGCGCTACGAGCACTCCCCCGACGGGATGTCGTGGCACCTCGTCGAGGGCCGGCTGCAGACCGGCCAGGACGCCGCCTACGAGCTGCGCCCGCTGGGCGAGGACCGCACCGAGGTCACCTTCGACCTGACGATCAGCCACAACCTGCCGCTGCCCGGCTTCCTGCGCAGCCGCACCATCAAGGGCCTCGTGGCCAACAACACCGGCGGCCTCGTCGCGCACTTCGCCTCCTGAGCCGCGGCGAGCGCCGACCTCAGCTGTCGAAGCCGACCCCCGCGGCGTCCAGCCCGCGCAGCCAGAGGTTCCGTCGGCCGGTGCGGTCCTCGGCGGCGAGGCTGGCACGGGTGGCCCGCACCGCCGCGTACCGGATCGGCTCGGGCGGGAACGGCATCGGCTTCCGCCGCACCATGCCGAGCCGGGTGACCTCGGTGTCGCGCCCGTCGACGAGGTCGAGCGCGACCCGGGCGCCGAAGCGGGTCGAGGCCACGCCCAGCCCGGTGTAGCCCACGGCGTACGCCAGCCGCCCGCCCAGCGCGGTGCCGAACACCGGCGTGAACCGCGACGTCGTGTCGATGACCCCGGCCCACCGGTGGGTGAAGCGCACGCCCTCGAGCTGCGGGAAGATCTCGAGGAAGTGGCGGGCCAGCAGGTCGTGCGAGGCGGACTGCTCGAGGCTCGGGTCGATCCGGCCCGGGAAGTGGTAGTTGGCGTCGTAGCCACCGAAGAGGACGCGGTCGTCGAGGGTGCGCCGGTAGTAGTGGAACTGGTTGCCCGCGTCGGTGAGCCCCTCGCGCCCGCGCCACCCCACGGCATCCAGCTGGGCCGGCGACAGCGGCTCCGACATCAGCACGTGGTCGTAGACCGGCAGCGTCCACAGGGCGAGCCGCTTGAGCGGGCCGCGGAAGGCGCCGGTGCCGAGCACCACGCGGTCGGCCCGCACGCTGCCCCACTCGGTGCGCACGACGACGGCTCCGTCCTCGCGGTCGAACGCCGTGACCGCCGTGTCCTCGTGCAGCCGCACCCCGAGCCGCTCGGCCGCGTCGGCCAGCCCCCAGACGAGGCGCGCGGGGTCGACGAGACCGACGGTGGGGTCGACCCAGCCGCCCAGGTACCGCGGCGAGTCGACCAGCGCGCGGGCGCCGGCGGCATCCAGCAGGGTGGCGTCGACGCCGTGCTCGCGGTGCAGCTCGAAGCCCTCGCGGACCGACGCGACCTGGTGCTCGGTGAGCGCCATCGTCACCTCACCGGGGACGTGGTAGTCGGCGTCGATGCCGGATGCCGTGAGCGTCGCCTCGAAGCCGGCCCGGTTCTCGAGCGCCAGCCGCTCGAGCAGGTCGATCTCGTCGGGCCAGCAGGCGAGCCCCTGCGCGAGGCCGTGGGTCAGCGACGACGACACGAACCCCCCGTTGCGCCCGGACGCGGCGACGCCGAGGCGGCCGCGCTCGAGCACGACGACGTCGCGCGAGGGGTCGTCCTCCTTGGCCTGGATCGCCGCCCACAGCCCGGTGAACCCGCCGCCGACGACGACGAGGTCGGCACGGTGCCCCGACCCGGTCAGCGCCGGCCGGGCCGACGGGCGCTCGGGCCGGTCGGTCCAGTAGACGTCGGGGGTCGCGTCGGCGAGCGAGGCCCGCACGGCCGCGGGGTCGGGAGTCATGGCGTCATTGTGCAGGGTGCGAGGATGCCGGGATGCCGCGCCTGCTCTGCCCCGACGTCGCCACCGCCGCCCTCGACCACGAGGCCCTCCCGCCGGGCGAGGTCGTCGCCGGGTCCCCCACGACCGCGGTGCGCACTCTCGGCGTCCTGGGTGCGCACGAGGTCGGCCTGTGGGAGATGACCGAGGGCACGGCGCGCGACACCGAGGTCGACGAGGTGTTCGTCGTCGTCGAGGGGCGGGGCCACGTCACCTTCGAGGACGGCGAACGGGTCGACCTCGCGCCCGGGGTCGCCGTGCGGCTCACGGCCGGTGAGCGCACGGTGTGGACCGTGACCGAGCGGGTACGGAAGGTCTGGCTGGCCTGAGGTCTCGATTCGGTCTCGGGCCATTCGGGCTGCACCGAGCCCTACCACCGGCGCGCGCGCATCGCTAGGTTCGCTGCATGACGGAGCCGCTCGTCGTCCTCGAGGGCGTCAACAAGCACTTCGGTGACCTGCACGTGCTGCAGGACATCGACCTCACCGTGGGCACCGGCGAGGTGGTCGTCGTCATCGGTCCCTCCGGCTCGGGCAAGTCGACCCTCTGCCGGGCGATCAACCGGCTGGAGACCATCGAGTCCGGCACGATCACCATCGACGGCAAGCGGCTGCCCGAGGAGGGCAAGGAGCTCGCGGAGCTGCGGGCCGACGTCGGCATGGTGTTCCAGAGCTTCAACCTGTTCGCCCACAAGACGATCCTCGAGAACGTCACCCTCGGCCCGATCAAGGTGCGCAAGGTCGGCAAGGCCGCTGCCGAGAAGCGGGCCCGGGAGCTGCTCGAGCGGGTCGGGGTGCACCACCAGGCCGAGAAGTACCCGGCCCAGCTCTCCGGCGGCCAGCAGCAGCGCGTCGCCATCGCCCGGTCCCTCGCGATGGACCCCAAGGTCATGCTCTTCGACGAGCCGACGTCGGCGCTCGACCCGGAGATGATCACCGAGGTCCTCGACGTCATGACCGAGCTGGCCCGCAGCGGCATGACGATGGTCGTCGTCACCCACGAGATGGGGTTCGCGCGACGTGCGGCGAACCGCGTCGTGTTCATGTCCGACGGCCAGATCGTCGAGGAGGCCGCTCCCGACGAGTTCTTCACCAACCCGAGCAGCGACCGCGCCAAGGACTTCCTCGGGAAGATCCTCAGCCACTGACCATCCGACACCACCGTGGCGGGGCACCGGGCCACCGCCGCACCATCAGGGAGGACACCCACATGAGGATTCGACGAACGGCCGGCGCAGCGGCGCTGGCCGCAGTGGCACTCACGCTCACCGCGTGCGGCTCGGACGCCGGCGACAGCGGCTCCGACAGCACCGGGTCCGGCAGCGCCGCTGCCGGTCGGCGGCTGAAGATCGGCATCAAGTTCGACCAGCCCGGCCTCGGGCTCAAGAAGGGCTCCGAGTACTCGGGCTTCGACGTCGACGTCGCGACCTACGTGGCCAAGGAGCTCGGCACGGACGCCGCCGACATCACCTGGGTGCAGGCCCCGAGCGCCCAGCGCGAGAACCTCATCGTCAACGGCCAGGTCGACATGGTCGTCGCGACGTACTCCATCACCGACGCCCGCAAGGAGAAGGTCTCGTTCGCCGGGCCGTACTTCATCGCCGGCCAGGACCTCCTCGTGCGCGCCGACGACACCTCGATCACCGGCCCCGACAGCCTCGACGGCAAGAAGCTCTGCTCGGTCACCGGCTCGACCTCGGCGCAGAAGGTCAAGGACACCTACCCGGGAGTGCAGCTGCAGGAGTTCGCGACGTACTCCGAGTGCCTCCCCGCGCTGGCCAACAAGGGCGTCGACGCCCTGACCACCGACGACACGATCCTCGCCGGCTTCGCCTCGCAGCCCGAGTACGCGGGCAAGTTCAAGGTCGTCGGCAAGCCGTTCTCCGAGGAGAAGTACGGCATCGGCCTGAAGAAGGGCGACACCGCCACCTGCGAGAAGGTCAACGCGGCGATCAGCAAGATGATCGAGGACGGCTCGTGGCAGAAGGCCATCGACGCCAACCTCGGCCCGGCCGGCTACAAGCCCGGCACCGGCAACCCGCCGACGCCCGCCGCCTGCTCCTGACGCCCGTCCACGACGAGGGATGCCGTCCGCCTCGGCGGGCGGACGGCATCCGTCGTCCCTGTTGACCGGGAGACGCCCCCATGGTCGAGATCCTCGAGAAGTACGACCTCCTCGCCGCGTTCGGGATGACGGTCTACCTCACCTTCTTCGCCGCGATCGGCTCGCTCGTGCTCGGCACCGTGCTCGCCGTGATGCGGGTGGCGCCGGTGGGGGTGCTCAGGGGGCTCGGGGCGTTCTACGTCAACACGGTGCGCAACACGCCGCTCACCCTCATCCTGCTCTTCTGCGTCCTGGGTGTGCTGTACGTGCTCCAGGTGCCCCTCGCCCCCACCGACTCGCCGACCTCGGTGCGGGACAACGCGATCCGCTGGGCGATCGTCGGCCTCTCGGTCTACCACGCGGCCTTCGTCTGTGAGGCGCTGCGGTCGGGGGTCAACACCGTCGACACGGGCCAGGCCGAGGCGGCCCGTGCGATCGGCCTGACCTTCGCCCAGTCGATGCGGGAGGTGATCCTGCCGCAGGCCTTCCGCGGCGCGATCGCCCCCCTGGGTTCGGTGCTCATCGCCCTGACGAAGAACACGACGGTCGCGTCGATCATCGGCGTCGCCGAAGCGTCGGGCCTGATGAAGACCATCATCGAGAACGAGACCGCCAGCGTCGCCGTGTTCCTCGTCTTCGCCATCGGGTTCGTCATCCTCACCCTTCCGGTCGGGCTGCTCTTCACGAGCCTGTCGCGACGCCTGGCGGTGAAGCGGTGAGCGCGCCGTCGCTGCTCTTCGACGCCCCGGGCCCGCGGGCCCGCGCGCGGCACCGCCTGCTCACGCTCGTCGGGTTCCTGCTCGCCCTCGGTGTGCTGGCCGCCGCGCTGTGGAAGCTCGACCAGTCGGGCCAGCTCGACGGGGAGCTGTGGACCCGCTTCGTGGCGAGCAGCGACGTGTGGACGCAGTACCTCGTGCCCGGCATCGTGCGCACGCTGGAGGCGGCGGCGGTGTCGATCGTGCTCGCGCTGATCTTCGGGCTCGTGTTCGGGATGGGTCGGCTCTCGAGGGTGGGGCCGGTGAGGTGGTTCTGCGGAGTCGTCGTCGAGTTCTTCCGCGCCGTCCCCGTGCTGCTGATGATGTACTTCGCCTACGGCGTCTACGCGGCGAACAACGTGTTCGGCGTCGACTTCAACGCCTTCTACGGCGTCGTCACCGGGCTGACGCTCTACAACGGGTCGGTCATCGCCGAGCTCGTGCGCTCGGGGGTCCACCAGCTGCCGCGCGGCCAGGCCGAGGCGGGGCTCTCGCTGGGCCTCACGCGCGGGCAGGTGCTGCGCTCGATCGAGCTGCCCCAGGCCCTCACCGCCATGCTCCCGGCCCTGGTCGGCCAGCTCGTCGTCATCCTCAAGGACAGCGCCCTCGGCACGGCCATCACCTACCCCGAGCTGCTCCAGCAGGGACGCGACGCCGGCACCGCCTACGCGGCCGTCATCCCCGCCTACGTCGTCGTGGCCCTGATCTTCATCGTCCTCAACTACGGGCTGACCGTGTTGGCGGGCCGTGTCGAGCGGCGGCTGAACCGGCGTGGGCGCTCGGCCGGCGGCACCTTCACCAACGCGATGCCCGGCGCCCCCGGCGGCACCGGCGTCATGGCGAGCACCGGGCTGGCCGGCGACAACGTCCAGAACCTCGACCCGCGAGCCTGACTACCCCGAACGTGGGTGAAGACCTGCGTCCGGACGACGTGTTGTGTCTCGGGACATCGTGGACGGTTCCGTCTCAGGACGTCGTGGACACTATCGGGGTTTGCGTTGGTAGCGGCGTCGGGGATCGATGACGAGGTCTTCGGCAAGGCGGTCGTTGACGAAGACGGCGATGTGGAGTCCTTGGCGGAAGACAGTGGCGATGTGGCCGGCGTGGGCGCGACCCAGGCCGAGGACGGCGTTGTCGATGCCGATGGTGCCGTTCTCGCCGATCGGATGAGTGGTGATCAGGACCCGGGTGCGCAGGTCACCGTCGGGCCCGGAGAACGGGCCCAGGTCGGCACGCTCGGTGGGGGTCAGCCCACCCAGGACGGTGTTCTTTCGGGTGTTGTACTTGTCGCGATACTGATCGAGCAGTTCCTGCAGCGCCTCGAGCGTCACGGGCGGGTCGCGGCGCTGCAGCCACTTGGTGACACGCTGGTGGGCCCGCTCGACCTTGCCGCAGGTCTGAGGGTGTCCAACTCGGCAGGTGATGGCTCGCACCCCGAGCGCGGCGAGCTGATGCTCGAACGGGGCAACCATGCCGCGGCGGCGCATCGAGAACGCGGTCCCGTTGTCAGTCAGCACCGATTGAGGTAGGCCGTACCGGGCGACGACGTCGGTGAACAGCGCCCACACGTCGATGCTGTTCTCCGAGGCCACTGCCCGTAGCCCCAAGTCCTGGCGAGAGCAGTCGTCGATCAACTGCAAGACCATCACCTTGCGCCCATCCGCCAACGCCGTCTCGAACCCGTCCAGCTGCCACAGCTCGTTGACCCGTTCCCGAGCGAACCGCCGCACCGCCCGACGGGGCCGCCGCCGTGGATGTGAGCCGAGCAGCCCCCGCGCGGCGAACACCCGGTTGACCGTCGCACGCGAGGGCAGCGCCATCCCTACCGGCCATACCCCAGGATCACGCAGCCGCAGCAGCACCGCGTCGGCGCCGAAGTCCCAGCCCGCCTCGTACTCCTGCTTACGCAGCCGTACCAGCACCTCCTCGGACGCCGCGGGCAACCGCGCCGGGCTGGACCGCGGGCGACGCGAGTCCGGGAACAACCCGGGTACGCCCCGCGCACGAAACCGGGCAACGTACTTGTAGAACACCGACCGAGAGATTCCCACCTCGGCACACCGGGCCGTGACGTTCATCGACGCCCCACCCGCGAACGACGCCACCAGCGCCGCGATCTCGGGACCCACCGCAACTCCGTCCTTGGCCATGACCGAGCATCCCGGTCACCACCCACCGACTGTCCACGATGTCCTAAGACTTCGACTGTCCACGATGTCCCGAGACTTCACACTTCGTCCGGACGACGCTCTTCACCCACGATGCTGCTGCCCGACACGCCAGAGGCCCGGTCACCATTGCGGTGACAGGGCCTCTGACCTGCGGTGTTGCTCCCCCGGTTGGACTCGAACCAACAACCCTTCGGTTAACAGCCGAATGCTCTGCCAGTTGAGCTACAGGGGAAGGGCCACCACGGGATCACCGCGGCAGCGCCCGGCAACGATAGCAAAGAGGACGTCCTGCAACGAAAACGCCCTCGGTCACTCGAGGCCGACCTGCTCCTGCACCCGGGCGAGGCCCTCGCGGACCTGCTCCGCGACCCCCGGGTCGCCACCGCGGACCCCCGGCCCGAGCAGCGCCTGGCTGGTCAGCCGACCCGTCGCGAGGTCCTTGCGCACGACGACGCGGGCGGTGCGCCGGCCGCCGAGGTCGAGCACCTCGCTGAGCACGACGGACGCCTGGACGCGCTCGCGCAGGGTCTCCGGCAGCATCCCCGGCTCGGTCAGCACGAACCGCGCGGGCCGCTCGCCGTCGACCCAGGTGACGCGCAGCGAGCCGTCCTCGCCGCTCCACAACCCGGCATCCACGAGGTGCCACGGCTCTCGACAGCGTGACGTGCGGACCGTCGGGGCCGCCCGCGACGGCGTAGAGCCGGTGGCGCCCGGCGACGACGGTCGTGCCGATGCCGTCGACCGCCCAGGCGAGGAGCTTCTCGTGCTCCTCCGGGGCGATCGCGGCGGCCACGTCGGCGGGGACGGGCGGCCGGCGCAGCCCCGTCCACTGCAGCCTCACGACGTCACGCTCTCGCGCAGGGCGACGCGTTCGAGCTCGAGCTTGTGCAGGGCCATCGTG
Source organism: uncultured Actinomycetota bacterium (assembly GCA_963811475.1). GTDB lineage: Bacteria > Actinomycetota > Actinomycetes > Actinomycetales > Dermatophilaceae > Fodinibacter. Next base: position 23,531 of record CAWERJ010000022.1, on the reverse strand, counting down.
CGCTCCCGGAGGTCGGCGGGGTCGGACTCCGGGTCGTTCTGCACCCGGCGCACCGATGCCATGGCGTCGGCGATGAGGCGTCCGAGGTGGGCGTCGCGCACGCCGGCCACGAGGGAGTCGAGGTAGCGCTGCGGCGGGAGCCCGCTCGACTCGTACCGGGTGGGGAGCGGGGCCACCGAGAGCTCGGAGACGAGGGCGCGGACGGCGAGCGGTGCCGCCTCGGCCACGGCGGCGACCCACGCCGAGGTGGACCCCCGTCGCGCGGTCGGCGACGCGATCCGGATGCCGTCGAGCACGGCCCGGTGGGCGGGCGCGGAGAAGGCCTCGGGGCGCAGCGCCTCGACGGTGGCGTCGTCGAACTGCTGCGGGTACTGGACGAGCGCCTGGAGCAGCTGGCGCTCGGTGAACACCACGGGGTCGCGCAGGTCGGGGACCGGGAGCGAGGCCGCGGCCTCGCCGGGACCGGGCTCGGGCACCTCGTCGGTGCCGGCCGGGCGGCGCGCGGGGTCGACGTGGTCGTCGTGGCGGACCCGCCCGGCCTTGCGGACCTCGGCGGCCATCTGCTCGACCTCGATGCCCAGCCAGCCGGACACGGTGCGGGTGTACTCGGGGCGCAGGCTCGTGTCGCGGATCGAGCCGATGATCGGGGCGACGGCCTTCATCGCCTGGACCCGTCCCTCGGCGGTGTCGAGGTCGAAGCGCCGGATGGTCGTGCGCACGGCGAACTCGAACATCGGCACGGCGCCGTCGACGAGGGCGCGCACCGCGGCATCCCCCTTGGCCAGCCGCAGGTCGCACGGGTCCATGCCGTCGGGCGCCACGGCCACGAACGACTGGGCGGCCCAGCGCTGGTCCTCGCCGAACGCCCTCATCGCGGCCTTCTGGCCCGCCGCATCGCCGTCGAAGGTGAAGATGACCCGGGCCTGGGGGCCGTCGGTCTCGTCGCGCATGATCCGGCGGAGGATCTTGATGTGGTCGACACCGAAGGCCGTGCCGCAGGTGGCGACCGCCTCCTCGACGCCGGCGAGGTGCGCGGCCATGACGTCGGTGTACCCCTCGACGACGACCGCCCGGCGCTCGGTGGAGATGGCCTTCTTCGCCGCGTCGAGACCGTAGAGAACCGACGACTTCTTGTAGATCGGCGTCTCGGAGGTGTTGAGGTACTTGGCGGCGATGCGGTCGTCGTCGAAGAGGCGCCGGGCCCCGAACCCGACCGTGTCGCCCGTCGTGTCGCGGATCGGCCACATCAGGCGGCCCCGGAAGCGGTCGTACAGCCCGCGGCTCCCCCGCCCCGAGAGCCCGCCGGTGACGACCTCGTCCTCGGTGAACCCGCGCTCGCGCAGGTGGCGGGTCAGCGCCTCGCCGTCGCCGGGGGCGAAGCCGACGCCGAAGCGCTCGGCAGCCGCGGAGTCGAAGCCCCGCTCGCGCAGGAAGTCACGACCGGCCCGGCCGACCGGGCTCGTCGTGTCGAGGAGGATCGCGGAGTAGAACTGCTGGGCCACCCGGTGGGCCTCGACGAGCCGCGAACGCTTGCCCAGCGACGTACCGCCCTCGCGTGCCCCCGGGCCGTCCTCGTAGCGCAGCTCGACGCCGAGCTTGGCGGCGAGCCGCTCGACGGACTCGGTGAAGGTCAGGTGCTCGACCTTCTGGACGAACGAGATGACGTCGCCGCCCTCGCCGCACCCGAAGCAGTGGTAGCTGCCGACGGCGGGGCGCACCGTGAAGCTCGGCGTCTTCTCGTCGTGGAAGGGGCACAGCCCCTTGAGCGAGCCCACCCCGGCCGGGCGCAGGGTCACGTGGTCGCGGACGACGTCCTCGATCGACGTGCGCTCCTTGACCGAGGCGATGTCCTCGGCCCAGATCCGACCCGCCACGTCCCCTCCTCTCCGACTGCCCGACGCTCCGACGGTCCGACGACTGTCGCGAGTCTAGGTCGTCGCCGGACGGCACCAGCGGCGGTGCAGGGTGAGCGCCCGGACGTCGGTCAGCGAGGCGACCTGGTCGACGAGCACCCGCAGGGCGCGACCGTCGTCGGGCGCGGCCTCCCAGTCGCGCCGCAGGTCGGGGTCGAGCCGCGAGGGGTCGGCCTCGTAGGCCGCGACGAGCTCGGCGACGACCTCGCGCTGGCGCGGGTAGATGGCGACCCGCTCGGCGGCGTGCATGACGTAGTGGGCGGCCACCGCCTTGAGCACCGTGCACTCGGCGCGCGCCTCGGCCGGGACGACGAGGTGGCCGCCGTGCCGGGTCAGGTCGCCGGGGCCGTGCTCGGCCCGGGTGGCGCGCTCGACGGCCACGACGAAGCGGCCGATGAGGTGGGAGGTCATGTCCTTGAGGGCCGCGAGCGCCGGTCGCGACCCGTCGTAGTGCTCGGGCACGGCCCCGGTGGCGAGCACCCGCTCGAGGGCGGCGCCGAGCTCGTCGGCCCCGAGGCCCGGCTCGTACACCCGCTCCGCGACGGCCAGCACCGCGTCGACGTCGGCGCGGTCACGCAACCGCCGGGGGTCGAGCCAGCCCGCGGCGACGGCATCCTCGACGTCGTGGACCGAGTAGGCCACGTCGTCCGACCAGTCCATGACCTCGGCCTCGACCGAGCGCCCGCCCTGCGGAGCGTCCTGCCGGAACCAGTCGAACACCTCGAGGTCGTCGTCGTAGACCCCGAACTTCATCGTCGGGTGCGGCCCGCGGCCACGGCGCCACGGGTACTTCGTCGCGGCGTCCAGGCTGGCCCGGGTGAGGTTGAGGCCGGCGGGCCGCCCGTCGGGGTGCGCCCGCTTGGGCTCCAGGCGGGTGAGCAGGCGCAGCGTCTGGGCGTTCCCCTCGAACCCGCCGATGCCGGCCGCGACGGCATCCAGCGCGGTCTCGCCGTTGTGCCCGAACGGCGGGTGGCCGAGGTCGTGGGCCAGGCAGGCGGTGTCGACGACGTCGGCGCTGCAGCCCAGCGCCGCCCCGAACTCGCGCCCGATCTGCGCGACCTCGAGGGAGTGGGTGAGCCGGTTGCGCACGAAGTCGTCGCTGGCGGGCTGGACGACCTGCGTCTTGGCCGAGAGCCGCCGCAGGCTCGCCGAGTGCAGCAGGCGGGCCCGGTCGCGGGCGAAGTCGTCGCGCTCGGCGCGCTGGTGCGCCGGGTCCTCGGCCACCCAGCGCTCGCGGTCGCGCCCGGTGTACGTCACGGGCTCACCCTAGGCGGGCCGCCTCGGCCGCCGCCGCCGCCCGCGTCACCCACGTGGGCGGGATGCCGTAGCGCTGGCTGGGGATGAGCCGCCCGGCCGCGCTGTCGGCGACGAGCTGGGCCATCCGGGCGTCCCGGGTCTTCTCCTGCTTGGCCGTCATGACCCAGTTGACGGCGAGCTTGCGGTAGCCGGGGGTCGCGACCTCCCAGAACGCCGTCGCCGCCGGGTCCGCGGCCAGCTGCGCGGCGTACGCCGGCGCCAGCTCGAGCTCGCGGGTCTCGTACGCGTAGATGCCGGACCGGTCCTCGCGGCGGCGCTCGAACGCGGCCAGACCGCTCGGCTGCATCCGGCCCTGCGCGGTGAGCTCGGCGACGGCGTTGATGTTGACCGTCGACCAGTTGCTGCCCGGTCTTGCGGGGGGTCCAGCGCTGGCGGCGGGTGTGCTCGTCGATCCCCTGCGCCATGCTGTCGATCCAGCCCCAGCACAACGCCTCACGGACGGCCTCGGGCCAGGTGAGCCCGGCGTCGGGATGGCCCTTCCTGTAGAAGCCCATCCACAGCTCGGTCTCGGTGTCGTGGTGCGCGGCGAGCCAGCGGCCCCACTCGGCGGCGTCGGCGAAGAAGATCGCGGGCCGCTCGGGCGTGCCGCCCGGGGTGCCGATCCGTTCCGCCATGCGCTCGACCCTAGCCGGGCCCTCAGACGTTGCGCTGAGCGCGGAAACGGGTGCCACAGCGACCACTTCCGCACTGGCGGCGGTTGGTCGGGTCAGCCGCCGGAGACGCTGAGCTCGGCCTGCGCCACCTGCTCCCGCTGGGCGTCGTCGAGCTCGCGCGAGCGCAGCCAGTTCTCGGGCAGGGCCACCACCCGCGGCGAGCCGGCGCGGCCGCGCTGCCCCTCCGCCGCGTCCCCCGGCCAGGGGGCGTCGAGGTCCATCGTGCCGATGAGGTCGTCGAGCGCCGACAGGCTGTCGACGAGGGCGAGCTGGTTGCGCACGGTCGACCCGGCCGGGAACCCCTTGAGGTACCACGCGACGTGCTTGCGGATGTCGCGGCACGCCCGCAGCTCGTCGCCGTCGTAGAACTCGACGAGGTAGACCGCGTGCCGCCGCAGGGTTGCCGCCACCTCGCGCAGCCCGGGCCGCACGCGCTCCACCGAGCCGGCGAACGCGGCGGCGAGGTCGGTGAAGAGCCACGGTCGACCAAGGCACCCGCGGCCGACGACGACACCGTCGCACCCGGTCTGCTCGACCATCGCGAGCGCGTCCTCGGCCGACCAGATGTCCCCGTTCCCGAGGACCGGCACCGTCGTGACGGCCTCCTTGAGCCGGGCGATCGCCGACCAGTCGGCCTGACCCGAGTAGGCCTGCGCCGCCGTGCGACCGTGCAGGGCGACGGCGGCGGCGCCCTCCCCCTCGGCGACGCGCCCGGCATCCAGGTAGGTGACGTGGTCGGTGTCGATGCCGACCCGCATCTTCACGGTGACCGGCACGGCGTAGGGCTGCGCCTCGCGGACGACCGCGGCGACGATCGCCCGGAACAGCCCGGTCTTCCACGGGAGCGCGGCACCACCGCCCTTGCGGGTCACCTTCGGCACGGGGCACCCGAAGTTGAGGTCGATGTGGTCGGCGCGGTCCTCGGTGACGAGCAGGCGGGCCGCGAGGCCGGCGGTCACCGGGTCGACGGAGTACAGCTGCACCGAGCGCGGGTCCTCCCCCGGGTCGTGGGAGATGAGGCGCATCGTCTCCGGGTTGCGCTCGACGAGGGCCCGTGACGTCACCATCTCGGACACGTAGAGGCTGGTCGCCCCGGAGGCGCCACCGGCGCGCGCCCCCGCCGTGCCGTACTCCCGGCACAGCCGGCGGAAGGCCCGGTTGGTGATCCCGGCCATCGGCGCGAGGACGACCGGCGACTCGACGACGTGCCGCCCGATGTGCAGCGGCGGCAGCACCGGGGCGGTGGTGGCGGTCGTCGTCGGAGCGGTCATGGTGCTCCCATTGTCCCCGACTAGGGTGGGGCCGTGGCACGGCGGCCGGCTGGGGGCAGCTCGCGGAGCGGCGGCGTGCGCGCCACCTGGCTCGGCCACTCGACGGTGCTCCTCGAGCTCGGCGGCGCGCGCCTCCTCACCGATCCCCTGTTGCGCCACCGGCTCGGGATGCTCAGCCGGCGCCGCGACCTGCCGGTGCACCACCACGTCGAGGACGTCGACGCCGTGCTGCTCAGCCACCTGCACCACGACCACGCCGACCTGCCCTCGCTGCGCCGGCTCGGGCACGTGCCCGTGGTCACGCACCCCGAGAACGTGCCGTGGGTCGACCGCCAGCGCCTCGGTGTCGCGGACGCCACCAGCGAGAGCTGGTACCCCCTGGCCCCGGAGGTCGAGGTGCTGCTCGTGCGCGCCGACCACGACGCCCGCCCGATGCCGCACCGGCCGAACGGCGCGACCGGCATGCTCGTGCGCGGCGGTGGCGTCGTCGTGTGGTTCGCCGGTGACACCTCGCTGCACCCCGACATGGAGCGGCTCCCGCAGCTCGCCGGGGCGCTCGGTCGACCTCGCGCTCCTCCCGGTCGGCGGCTGGGGGCCCCGCCTGTCGGCCGGCCACATGGGCCCGGTCGAGGCGGCCGAGGCGGCAGCCCGCTCCGGCGCCCGGAACGTGCTGCCCATCCACTACGGCACCCTGCACCCCGCCGGCTGGCCGACCTCGCGGCTGGAGTGGACGACCGCACCCGGTCGGCGCTTCCTCGAGGTGCTCCCCCGCTGGAGCGCTGCCACGGCGCACGTCCTTCCCGTCGGTGGGGCCGTGACGATCACCCCGGTGGCCGGCGCGCCGCCGTGACGAGCTCCCAGAGGGCGGCCGCCGTCTCGTTCGGGTGGGTGAGGGGGAAGACGTGCAGCCCACCCCGGATGCTCACCACCCGCACCCAGCGCGCGGCTCGCGCCGCGCGAGCGAACCGCCTGGCGTCCACGCGCAGCTGGTCGAGCTGGCCGTTGACGAGCAGGACGGGCGCCGTCACCTCCCGCAGCATCTCCGGACGGCACCGGCCCATCACGCCCGGCCCACGCCGCCGGGATGCCGTCGAACCCGTAGCCGGCCTCCTTGATGACGGCGGCGAGCTCCTCGGGCAGCATCGCGTCGAACTGCCGGTCGAGCGCCCGTGACATCCGGTCCACGCCGAGCCGGGTCTCCACGCGGGCGATCGCGCGGTAGAGCGCGGCGCCGGGCCCGGCGGGCACCGCGGACGCCCCGAGCAGGCCGAGTCCGGCGAGCCGCCGCGGGTGGTCCGCCGCCCAGGCGAGGGCGAGGTAGCCGCCGAGGCTGTGCCCGGCGAGCACGACCGGCACGCCGGGTGCCCCGCCCTCGACCGCCTCCCCGATGACCTCGAGGGCCGACTCCCACGTGAACGGCTCGCCACGACGGCCTCCGTGCGCCGGGAGGTCGGGCACGGCCAGGTCGACGTCGGGGCCGAGGAGCGCGGCGTACCGCCACCACTGGGCGCTGCTCAGCTGCGACCCGTGGAGCAGGACGACGCGCACCGGCTCTGCCACGGCGCCATCCTCGCAAAGCCGCCTCCCGGCCCGGTGGTTGGATGGGCCGATGAGCGCTCTCGTCACCGCCGACCAGCTCGCGGACGCGCTGGCGCGGGCCGAGGTCCGCGTCCTGGACGTCCAGTACAACCTGCGCGGAACGCCCGGGTCCCGGCTGTACGCCGAGGCGCACGTGCCCGGGGCTCCCCACCTCGACCTCGACGCGGCCCTCGCCGGGCCGCCGGGAGTCGGCGGACGGCATCCCCTCCCCGACCCCATGGTGCTCGAGGCGGCGCTTCGGGCGTGCGGTGTCGACGACGACGACGAGCTCGTCGTCTACGACCAGGCGACGTCACAGGCCGCCGGCCGCGCCTGGTGGGTGCTGCGCTGGGCCGGCCACCCGGCCGTCCGGGTGCTCGACGGCGGCCTGGCCGCCTGGCAGGCCGCCGGCCACCCGGTCACCACCGCGGTGCCCGCGCCGGAGCCCGGGTCGATGACGGTGCGCCCCGGCTCGGTCCCCGTGCTCGACGCCGTCGGGGCCGCCGACATGGCCCGGTCCGGGGTGCTGCTCGACGCCCGGACGCCCGAGCGGTACCGGGGAGAGGTGGAGCCGATCGACCGGCTCGCCGGCCACGTACCCGGTTCGGTCAACCTGCCGGTCGCCGACGTGCTCGCCCCGGACGGCCGCTTCCTCCCCGCCGAGCAGATCCGCAGCCGGGCTGCCGCGGCCGGCGTGCACCGCGACACCCCCGTCGGCACATCGTGCGGGTCGGGCGTGACGGCCGCGCAGCTGGCTCTGGCGCTGCACCACGCCGGCATCGACGCGATCCCCTACGTCGGGTCGTGGAGCGAGTGGATCGAGGACCCGGCGCGACCGGTGGCGACCGGGCCGACACCCTGAGCGGCCGCCTCCGAGGAAGCGACGCCGAGCAGCTACAGCGCGAAGCGTCCCGAGAAGTCCCCCACGCCGCTGCCCGCTGCGGTCGACGTCGGCGACCTGCCAGAACCGGGCGCCGATGACGTCCCAGGCCAGCACGCGGCGCACCGTTCCCTGGAACCCCGGCCGCTCGGACCGCGACTCCATCAGCAGCGTGTCCTGCGGGCCCCACGTGAGGACACGGTAGGCGCCCTTCGGCACGAGCACGCTCGTCGTCGGCGCGAGCACGCGCGGTGTCGGGCGCTGGTCGCCCTGGACGGCGACGAGCCCCTGGGTGCGCAGCACCTGGTCCTGGAAGGCCCCGGGCAGATAGGCGCTTCGGGCGACCCAGCCCTCGAGGTTGGCGACCGAGGCCCCGCTCGGCACGACCGGCGGGCCCGGCAGCGGCCGGCTGCCGGTGAGCTCGCCGATGCCGGAGAACGAGCGCAGCCGGGTGCTCCCGTCGACGTCGGCCAGGTCGAACCAGTCCGGCTCCACCGGTCCGCTCGCCTTGCGCACGGCCCCCGTCGCCGGCTCGACGAGCCACCCGGCGTCGCGCCCCCGAGCCACGACGGTCATCCCGTCGTGGGACCAGCCGGCCGACGCCAGCGTCGGGTCGGGCACCTCGATCTCGGTCAGCCGAACCGTCCCGCGCGTCGAGCACGACGAGGCGCCCCGGCTGGGGCAAGACCACGCGGTGCCGGTCGTCGGCGATCGAGCGCGGGCCCAGCACCGACGTCGTGCCCGGCCACTCGTTCACCCGCACCTCGGGGAAGAGCACGTGCGGGGGTGAGGCCTGCGGGACGTGGACGACCGGGCTGCGGCGACCGCCCTCCGCCACGACGAGGAAGACGGCGCGGATCCGCTGGGGCACGCCGCGCACACCGTCGACACCCACGACCGCCCGGCTCGCGGCGTCCCCGGGCCCGAGGTGGCGCGGGATGGCGAGTGCACCGGCATCCGGGTAGCGGGGCAACCGCGCCTCGTTCTCCGGGTCGGGGGCGAGGAACACCGGGATGCCGTCGACGAGGACCGACTCGAGCCTCCCGACCTCGCCCGGTGTCGCGAGGGCGTCCGCCCCGTCGGGCGCCGAGACGTCGGACCCCGGCTCGTGGACGACCGCGGCGACGACCGCGCCCGCCGCGGCCACCGCACCGACCGCGAGGACCGTTCGCCGCACGACGACGCGGTGCTGGCGCCGGGCCTCCTCCCAGGCCTCGGTCGCGAGGTCCGCCTCGGGCACGTCGTCGCTGGCCAGCTCGAGGAGGTCGCGCAGGTCTGTCGTCACCACGGCCCCCCGACTCGCAGGTCCACCTTCGGCATCGCGTCGCGCAGGGCTGCCAGGGCCTCGTGCGCCTCGCTGCGCACGGTCGCCACGGAGCACCCGAGGATGTCGGCGGTGTCGCGCTCGCCGCGGTCCTCGAAGTAGCGCAGGACCACCGTCGCCCGCTGCTGCGGGGTCAGGCCACCGAGCGCCCGCCGCACGTAGACCCGGCGCTCCACCTCGTCCGCGTCCCACGGGGTGGCGTCCCAGGGGGTGGCGTCCCAGCCGTCCCCGGCGGCCGGGCCGGCTCCGGACTCCCCGCAGGCGCGCCCTCCCCCGAGCGCACCGCCGCCCGGTACAGGACGCGCCGCACGTGGAGGTCGGGACCGTCGTCGCGCACCCGGTCCCACTGGCGCGCGAGGTCGACGAGCGCGGTCCGCAGCAGCGACTCGGCCACGGACAGGTCCCCACACACGAGGTAGGTGGCCCGCAGGAGCGTGTGCTGACGGGCCTGAACGTACTCGACGAAGCCGACGTCGGGGGGCCACGCGGCATCCGTGCCTGTCACCGTCCACCTCCTCGTGGCGTCGTCCCACCCCCACTCTCCCAACGCGCGAGCCCCCGTGGAAGGTCGACCACGTCACGATCCGGCGCCGCGGCCGCCGGGAGGTCGAGCGCCCTCCGAGCCGATACGCGCACAATGGGACCCCGCGGACGAGAGGGAGACCGGCGTGAGCCAGTGGGACGAGGTGTCCGAGACCTTCGCCCGGCTGTCCCTGGCGGCCGACACCGCCCCTCCCGGCCCCGAGCGCGTCCAGGGGCACGAGGCGGCCCTGCGCCACGCCCAGGCGTCCGGGTCGTTCGCGGAGGAGCTCGTCGCCCGGCTCGACCTCACCCAGGCGCTCATGGCGGTGCCGTCCGGGCCCGAGCAGGTCGACGCACGTCGGCTGGCTCCGCGACGCGCTCCGTACCCACCCGCAGCTGGCCCCGGCCGACCGCGACGCCGTGCTGCTTCGCCTCGGCTGGGCGGTCGACCTCGTCGAGGACACCCCCGAGATGTCCCTCGGGGCGCTCACGGCCGCGATCGACGACCTCGAGGCGGCCCTGCGTGCCGAGGGGGACCACCTGCGGCCCGTCCACGCCGCCCGGGCCCGGCTCGCCCGCTCCACCGGCGACGCCCCCGGGCTCGGTCGTGAGCTGGCCGCCTGGGACGCCGCCCCGCTGCACCCCCGGCGCGACTGTGCGGCCTGCGAGGTCGTCGAGCAGGCCGGGCTCGTCGAGGACGACGACCCGGACCGTGCCCTCCTGCTCGTCGGCCGCGTGTCTGGAGGGTGAGCTGACCTGCGGCGAGGGCCCCGCGTCCGCCGCGGCCCTCGACGCCCACCTGCGCCTGGCCCGCGGCGACGTCGACACCGCGGTGGTGTCGTTCCGCCGCGCGTGGCAGCTCTCGGCGGACTCGCCTCACGGCTGCCGACGCGGTCGCCGCGTGCCTGCGCGCTGCTGCTGCGCCTGGGCAACCCCGACCGCGCCGTCGACCTGCTGCTGCCCCGCCTGGGCTGGATCGACGAGCTGCGGACGCCGCGCGAACGGATGTGGTTCGCCGCCACCGCCGCCTTCGTCCTCGAGGTCGCCGACGCCATGGGGTTCGCACCCGCGGAGGTCGGCGGCCGCCCGTGTCGGCCAGGTGGCTGCCGAGCTGAGAGAGGGCGCGCTCGAGCTCGCCTCCGCGTTCGACGCCCGCTACCGGAGCACGGTGATCTCGGCGGCGCTCGCCGCGGCCCACGACGGCGGCCTCGTCGTCGACCGGCCGACCCTGCCGCCCACCCGCCTCCCCCGGCCGACCGGCTCCGCGTGGGGCGGAGGCACCGCGGGAGTCGACCCCACGACGGGGGTCCTCGAGCGGGCCGCCGTCGTGCGAGCCGGGCTCGCGACCGTGGACGCCGACCTCGAGCCCCACGTGCGGGCGTGGTTGCGCGACCGCGAGTCGCTCGCGGCCCCGGCCTCCGCGGCGGAGTGGGCGGCGGTCTCCCTGCTCGACCGGACCGCGGCCCAGGACGTCGACGACCCCGACGCGCCGGCGTGACGCTGCTGGGCTCGGCCCTCGACGCCGCCCGCCGAGCCGACGACCAGGCCGGTGTGGCGCGCTGCTCGGGCGAGCTCGCGCTGCTCGAGGTGGCGGCCGGCGACCGGATCGACGTGGCCCGGGTGCGGGGGCGGGTGCGGGCCTGCGCCGAACGGCTGGAGGCGTCCGGTGAGGACGCCGAGGCCGGCGCGCTGTGGCGGCGGCTCGCCTGGCTCGGGCGCTCCCCCGACCCGGCCGGCCACCTGGACCGGGCCGCGGCAGCCTGTCGCCGCGCCGGGCTCGAGGACCGCAGCATGCTGTGCACGATCGAGGCCGCGACGGTGCGCGCGGCGGCCGGCTCCCCCGACGACACGCCCGAGCTGGATGCCGTGGAGGCGGCGGTCCTCGACCGTCCCGTCCTGCACGCCATGGTCCTCGACGCGCGGGCACGCCTCGCGCGCGCCGCCGGCGACCTCGACGGGGCGGCCTCGTTGCTGCGGCGTGGCCTCGCCCCGAGGCGGCTGCCCGACCGGCTCCGGCACGCCCTGCTGCTCTCGCTCGGCGAGGTGCTCGTCGACCAGGGGGCCTGGGACCGGCTCGAGGCCCCGGGGGCGGACGTCATCGCCGGTGCCGTGCGCACCGGCGACCCGGTCCTCCTCGCCCACGGCCAGCGCCTGCTCGGCCTGGCCTACCTCGGGACCGGTCGGCCGGTCGAGGCCGCCGAGCTGCTCTCGGCCGCGGCCCCCGTGCTCGGCCGGCACGCCCCGGCGCTCGTCGGCACGACCCGGTGGGCGCTCGGCGAGGCCCTCGCGGCCGCGGGGAGGTGGGAGGACGCTCACGCCTCGTTCGTCACGGCATCCGCGGAGCTCGAGGCCGAGGAGCGCACGGAGGAGGCCGCCCACTGCCTCTGGCAGGCGGGCACCGTCGCGTGGGATGCCGGTGACCTGGCCACGGCGGCGAGCCACCTCGACGCCGCGGTCGCCCGCGCGCGCAGAGCAGGGGCGGTCGAGCTCTTCGTCGAGGTCGCTCCGGTCACGGGCCGGCCTGCGCGTCGACCGCGGTGACCTGGCCGGTGGCCTCGCCGAGCTCGACCGCGCCGTCGAGGAGGGCGAGCGGCTCGCCGCCGAGGTGGGCGTCGGCGACGAGGAGTTCGACGGTGAGGTGCTCGAGCCGCACGTGCTGCGCCAGGGCGCCCACCTCCTCGCGGCAGCACGGCCACGTCGACGCGGCCGTCGAGCGGCTCGGTCGGGCCGAGGGTCTCGTCGGCGCCGGGCCTCGAGCTCGTCCTGCGGGCCGAGGCCGCGGCGGTGCTCGCCGACCACGACCGGCTCGAGGAGGCCGAGCCGCGGCTGCGGACGTCGCTGCGCGAGCTGGGCGCCGCGGGCCTGGTCGTCGAGCGGGTCGACACCGCAGGGGTGCTCGCCCGAGCCCTCGAGCGGGCCGGCCGCGTCGAGGAGGCCGAGGAGGTCTGGCAGCGCTACGGCGTGCGGGGCTGAGTCAGGCCCCGACGAGGCGCGACGCGAGCCAGCCCTCCACCTGGTCGAGGGCCACCCGCTCCTGAGCCATCGTGTCGCGCTCGCGGATCGTCACCGCCTGGTCGTCGAGGGTGTCGAAGTCGACGGTGATGCAGTACGGCGTCCCGATCTCGTCCTGGCGGCGGTAGCGCCGGCCGATGGCCCCGGCGTCGTCGAAGTCGACGTTCCAGCTGCGGCGGAGCGTGGCGGCGAGGTCGCGTGCCTTGGGCGACAGGTCGGCGTTGCGGGACAGCGGGAGCACCGCCGCCTTGACCGGGGCGAGCCGCGGGTCGAGGCGCAGGACCACCCGCTTGTCGACGCCCCCCTTGGTGTTGGGGGCCTCGTCCTCGGTGTAGGCGTCGACGAGGAAGGTCATGAGGCTGCGCGACAGGCCGGCCGCGGGTTCGATGACGTACGGCGTGTACCGCTCACCGCTCGCCTGGTCGAAGTAGACCAGGTCGGTGCCCGAGTGCTGCGAGTGCGTCGTGAGGTCGAAGTCCGTGCGGTTGGCGACGCCCTCGAGCTCACCCCACTCGCTGCCGGTGAAGTTGAAGCGGTACTCGATGTCGACGGTGCGCTTGGAGTAGTGCGAGAGCTTGTCGGCGGGGTGCTCGTAGTGCCGCAGGTTCTCCGCCCGGATGCCGAGGTCGGTGTACCACCGGGTGCGCTCGTCGATCCAGTACTGGTGCCACTCCTCGTCCTCGCCGGGCTTGACGAAGAACTCCATCTCCATCTGCTCGAACTCGCGGGTGCGGAAGATGAAGTTGCCCGGCGTGATCTCGTTGCGGAAGCTCTTGCCGGTCTGGGCGATGCCGAACGGCGGCTTGCGGCGCGACGCCTGCATGACGTTGAGGAAGTTGATGAAGATGCCCTGCGCCGTCTCGGGGCGCAGGTAGTGCAGGCCCGACTCGTCCTCGATGACGCCGAGGTAGGTCTTGAGCATCATGTTGAACTCGCGCGGCTCGGTCCACTGGCCACGGGTGCCGCAGCTCGGGCAGGCGATGTCGGCCAGGGGGATCGAGTCGGGGTCGACCTCCTTGCCCTTCTTCGCCTCGCGGTCGGCGACGGCCTCCTGCAGGTGGTCCACCCGGAAGCGCTTGTGGCAGCTCAGGCACTCGGTGAGCGGGTCGGTGAACTCGCCGACGTGGCCCGAGGCGACCCACGTCTGGCGGGGCAGGATGATCGAGGAGTCCAGGCCGACGACGTCCTCGCGGGCGGTCACCATCGAGCGCCACCACTGGCGCCGGATGTTCTCCTTGAGCTCGACCCCGAGCGGCCCGTAGTCCCAGGCCGAGCGCGTGCCGCCGTAGATCTCACCGCAGGGGAAGACGAACCCGCGGCGCTTGCAGAGGGAGACGACGGTGTCGACGACGGAGGTGGGGGCGGCCATGCGCGACAGGCTATCCGGGCGGGAACCCTCGGCCGAACCGGTCGAACCCGCGGCCAGCTCCGACAGGACCGCCCGGAAGGTGGCGTACCGGCGCTCGCCCACCGCCACCCGCCAGCGCCCCTCCAGGGCGTCCATGACGGCGGAGAACCGCTCGAGGGTCCGGTCCCCCAGCGGGGTCCGGGTCACGAGGCGCGTGCGGCGGTCCGGCCCCCGGAGCTCGGTGAGGTGGCCGCTGCCGACGAGGGTGGTGGCGAACTGGCCGCAGCCCTGCTTCGTCATCCCGACCCGTGCCGCGAGCTCGGTGATGGAGACGCCGCGGCCCGGCACCGCGGACAGCACCCGGATGTGCGAGGGACGCAGGCCGCCCCACTCGTGCGCGAGGTACTCGGCGCGGATGGAGTCGAGCACGCCCCCGACGAGCTGGGCCACGTGCGCCGTCCCGGCGGGGTTGACAGGAACCATAAAGCAACTTTACCTTTTTTCCCTGCTCGACGAAACGGGGACCACATGACCGACCGCAGCATCCTCGGGGCCGCCGACGTCGACGACGTGACGTTCACCGGCATCGTGGCCCGCGCGCTCGGCGAGCCACCCGACCGCGTGACCGTGCTCGACTCCGCCGCCACCGTCGTGCCCTATCTCCTGGACGCGATCACGACGGCCGGGCGCTACTGGGTCACCGCCCGGGCCTCCACGCCCGCCGGCGAGCGGACCGCCCGCCTGTTCGTCAAGCACGTGCAGTCGTGGAGCCGCTCCCCGTTCTTCCAGTACGTGCCCGAGGAGCTGCGAGCGATGGCCGAGGCGTCGGTGCCGTGGCGGACCGAGGCGCTGGTCTACCGGTCGGACCTGCACCGCAGGCTCCCGCCCGGGCTGACGATGCCGGCCGCGCTGCACGTGGCCTTCCTCGACGAGGCGTCGACGGCGGTCTGGCTGCCGGCGCTCGATGTGGTGGACCACCAGTGGGAGACAGCGGACTTCGCACGGGCGGCCTACCTGCTGGGCCGTCTGGCCGGGAGCGCGGAGGTCGCCGAGCTGGCGGCGCTCGGGGACGCCGACGGCGGCCCGCGGACGGTCAGAACCTATGCCGACGGGCGGCTGGCGGTGCAGGTCGCCCCGGCGCTGCGCTCCGACGAGCTGTGGCAGGAACCACCGCTGGCCGGCGCGTTCGACGACGAGCTGCGCTCCCGGCTCCTCGCCGCGCTCGACGAGGTGCCGTCGTTCGTCGACGAGCTCGAGGCGGCGCCACTCGGGACGGCCCACGGCGACGCCTGCCCGAACAACCTCCTGCGCACGCGTGGTTCCGACGACGTCACCCTCATCGACTACGGTTTCTGGAGCCGCCAGGTTCTCGGCTTCGACCTCGGACAGCTGCTCGTCGGCGACGTGCAGATCGGGCGGCGCGCGGCGGCGACCCTGCCCGAGACGGAGGCGGCGTGCGTGCCCGCGTACGTCGCCGGCATCCGGGCCGAGGGTGTCGACGTCGACGCCGCGACGGTGGCGCGGGCCCATGCCCTGCACCTCATGATCTTCAGCGGCCTGTCCGCACCGCTCCTGGGTCCGCAGGGTGATGACTCCGACCCGGACGCCCTCGCGCACGAGGCGCTCGAGCGCGCCGCGATCTCCCGCTTCGCCCTGCACCTGGTCGAGGCGACGTCCGGGTGACCGGCCGCCGGGCCTAGACTCCCTGCACGTGTCCACCCTCCGTGAGTCCTTCGAGCGCGCGAGCCTTCCGGCGCTGACCTTCCTCAGCGGACTCCCCCGCGCCGTGCCGTTCCTCGCCATCCTCGGCCTGGTCGTGCTCGGCCTCTTCGTCCCGTGGGGCTGGGTCCTCATCGCGCTGGTCGTCCTCGTCCTCACGTGGATCGCCCTGCTCGCGTGGCCCCGGCTGACGTCCGCCGAGCGGCTCATGCGCGTCGCCGTCATCGTCCTCATGGCTGCCATCGCCATCACCCAGGCGGTCCCGCGCACCTGAGGCAGTTGACAACGATTCTCATCATGAATGAGAATCGTTGTCATGAAGGCCGCCCTCGTCCCGCTCGCCGCGGCGCTCCTGCTGTCCGGGTGCGCGGCCGCCGACGCGGGTGACGACGGGCGGATGCCGGTCACGGCCGCGTTCTACCCGCTGCAGTTCGCGGCCGAGCGGGTCGGCGGCGAGCACGTCCGGGTCACCACGCTGACCAGGCCCGGCGTGGAGCCCCACGACCTCGAGCTCACCCCCAAGGCCGTCGGGACCCTCCGCACGGCGGACGCCGTCGTGTACCTCGCGGGCTTCCAGCCGGCCGTCGACGACGCAGTGCGCTCGCAGGCGGCGGCCACCGCGGTCGACGTGGCAGCGGCCGCCCGGCTCGTCGCGCCCAGCGAACCCGGCGCACGAGGGTGAAGACCCGGCCGAGCACGCCGAGCACGCCGAGGGAGGGGTCGACCCGCACTTCTGGCTGGACCCGAGCCGGCTTGCGGACGTCGCCACCTACCTGGGCGCCGACTTCGCACGGCGCGACCCGGCGAACGCGGCCGACTACCGCGCCAACGCGGCGGCCCTCGTGGCGGACCTGGACGCCCTCGACGCCGGCTTCCGGGCAGGCCTCGCCCGGTGCCGGAGCCGCGAGCTCGTCACCGGTCACGCGGCCTTCGGCTACCTCGCCGACCGGTACGACCTGCACCAGGAGGGCGTCGCCGGGCTGAGCCCCGACGTCGAGCCCGACGCCGCCATGCTGCGCGACCTCAGTGTCCGGGTGCGGCAGGCCGGGGTGCGGACCGTCTACGCGGAGAGCCTCGTCTCGCCCGACCTGGCGCAGACGGTCGCCCGCGAGGCCGGGGCCCGCGTCGCGGTCCTCGACCCGCTCGAAGGCATCACGGAGGCCTCGCGCGGCCGGAACTACCTCGAGGTCATGCGGGCGAACCTCGCCACCCTGCGAGCCGGTCAGGAGTGCTCATGAGCCGCACCCCACCACTGGTCCGGCTGCACGGGGCGTCGTTCGGCTACGCCGACCGGGCGGTCGTCTCCGTCGTCGACCTCGAGCTGGAGTCGGGCGAGGTGGTGGCCCTGCTCGGGCCCAACGGGTCCGGCAAGTCGACGCTCGTGCGCGGCATCCTCGGCCTCACCGGGCTGCTGTCGGGCGAGCTCGAGCTGTTCGGCACGCCTCTCGACCGCTTCGCCGAGCACACCCGGATCGGGTACGTGCCGCAGCGCCACTCGCTGTCCGCGTCCGTGCGGGCGACCGTCACCGAGATCGTCGAGGTGGGGCGGCTGCCGCACCGTCCGTGGTGGCGACCCGCGTCCCGTGAGGACCGCGCCATCGTCGGCGAGGCGATCGCCGACGTGGGACTCGCCGATCGGGCGCACGAGGAGGTCGCGGCGCTGTCCGGCGGGCAGCAGCGGCGGGTCCTCATCGCCCGGGCGCTGGCCGGCCGCCCGGAGCTGCTCGTCATGGACGAGCCGACGGCGGGCGTCGACCACGCCAACCAGGAGGCCCTCGCCGTGGTGCTCCAGCGGCTCGCCGACCGGGGCACGTCGATGCTCGTCGTCACCCACGAGCTCGCCGCACTCGAGGCCGTCGTCAGCCGAATCGTGTGCCTTGACTCGGGCCACGTCGACTTCGACGGCGACCCGGCGGCCTACGCCGCCCACGTCGCCGGACACTCCGCCGGCTCGGGCCACCACCACCCCGACGACCGGACCGCCGGCACCGGCCACGTCATCGGCGCCGCCCCGCTCGACCCCGACCCGCGGTCGGTGACCCGGTGAACGACCTGCTCGCCCTCGACTTCATGCGCCAGGCGCTGCTCGCCGCGCTGCTCGCCGGTTTCGCGGCCCCGCTCGTCGGGGTCTTCCTCGTCCAGCGCCGGATGTCGCTCATCGGCGACGGCATGGGCCACGTCGCCCTCGCCGGAGTCGCCGTCGGCGTCCTGACCGGGCAGGCGCCGGTGCTCACCGCCCTCGTGGCCGCCGTGCTCGCCGCGGTCGCCATCGAGCTGATCCGCGCGTCGGGACGAACGAGCGGTGACACCGCGCTGGCCGTGATGTTCTACGGCGGGATCGCGCTCGGCGTCGTCCTCATCGCCCGGTCGAGCGCCGGCACGCCCGCGACGCTCACCAGCTACCTGTTCGGGGCGATCCTCACGACGACGACGGGCGACATCGTCGTCTTCGGCGTGCTCGCCGCCGTGGTCCTCGGGACGACGCTGCTCCTGCGGCCGCGCTTCTTCGCGGTGGCCAACGACGAGGAGTACGCCCGGGCGCAAGGGCTGCCGGTGCTCGGCTACAACGTCGTCCTCGCGGTGCTCACCGCGGTGACGGTGGTCGTGTCGATGCGGATCGTCGGGCTGCTCCTCATCAGCGCGCTGATGATCCTGCCGAACGCGACGTCACAGCTCTTCGCGCGCAGCTTCCGCTCGGCCCTGTGGTGGGCGGTGGCGATCGGCGTGGCGTGCAGCGTCGGTGGCGTGGTCGTGTCGTACTACGCCGAGACGCCGTCGGGGGGCACCATCGTCCTCCTCGCCGTCGGCGCCTTCCTCTGCGCGAGCATCGGTGCGGCGCTGGTCGCCCGGGCGCGCCGGGCCGTGCACGACCGGGCCGAGCGCCACGACCACGAGCACGGGCCCGGATGCGGGCACCCCTCCCTCGAGCACGGCGACCACGTCGACTACCTGCACGACGGCCACCGGCACGCGGCGCACGAGGGCCACTACGACGAGCACGGGCAGCACGCGGAGGTGGAGTCCCGATGACCGATCAGCTCCCGTCGGAGCGGCGCCCCACCCGTCAGCGCGCGGCGATCGCCCTGGCCCTGGCCGGGTCCGCGGAGTTCCGGTCGGCCCAGGAGATCCACGCCGACCTCGTCGGCTCGGGCACCCGGGTCGGTCTCGCGACCGTGTACCGGAACCTCCAGGCGATGGCAGGCGACGGTGAGGTCGACGTCATCCGCACCACCGAGGGCGAAGCGGTCTACCGTTCGTGCTCGACCGACCACCACCACCACGTCGTGTGCCGCTCGTGCGGGCTCGCCGTCGAGGTGACCGGGGATGCCGTGGAGCGCTGGGCGGAGGCGGTCGCGGCGGCGCACGGCTTCACCGCGGTGCGTCACACGGTCGAGATGGACGGCCTGTGCCCCGAGTGCTCTGCCGCCCGGTGACCGGGTGTCGGGCCAGGAGCCGTCGTCGGTGGAGAGTCGCAGCGCCGTCAGAAGGCCGAGACCGGGCCGGTCGACCGCTGCGGGCGGCTCAACGCGCGCAGGAGGGCGGCCTGGCCGTGCCGCTCGGCGGCGACCGAGGCGAGGAGCCCGAACACGGCATCCGCCGCCTCGCCGGGAAACTGCGGGGTCTCGACGCCGATGCTCGCCGCGAGGTCGTCGGAGTGCACCAGCACCTCCATCGTGCGGGTCAGCACGAAGTCCGAGGCGGTCAGCGACCAGCGCTGCCACGGGATGAGCACCGAGTCGGGTGTACGGCTGCCGTCGAGCACCGGGGCGAGCGCGGCTGGCAGCGCGGCGAGGTCGGCGTCCACGCGCTCGAGCAGGTCGGCCGGGCCGGTCTCCGCGTAGGCGTCGGCGGAGGTGCGCACGTCGACGTTGGCCTCGTCGTCGAGGCCGGTATGCACCCAGGCGGCCCGGCGGTAGTGCTCCAGGGCGGCGATCGGGGCCTCGCCCTGACGGTGGGGCCGCGAGGAGGCGGACGACGTTCGCCGCCTGTCCCGCCAGGTGGTTGGCGAGCCCGCCCACCGACATCCCGGCGCACGAGCTCTCGTCGGACCAGCGCCGGGCCACCTCGGGACGGCGGACCAGGTCGGCGGCCACGCGCGCCACCTCGGGGAACAGCTCGACGAGTCGATCGGACATGAGGCGACGCTAGCGCCCGGCACCTCAGACCGGCTCCTCCGCGGTGAGGCTGTCGACGGCGCCGCCGTAGCGGCGCTCCCGGTCGACGTACGACTGGATCGCCGCCCAGAGGTCGCGCCGGTCGTAGTCGGGCCACAACCGGTCCTGGAACACCATCTCGGCGTAGGCGCTCTGCCACAGCAGGAAGTTGCTCGTGCGCTGCTCCCCGGACGACCTCACGAACAGGTCGACGTCGGGCATGTCCGGCTCGGGCAGGTAGCGGGCGACGGTGTTCTCGTCGACGCTGCGGGGCTTGAGGCGGCCGCGGGCGACGTCCTCGGCGAGCCGCTGCACGGCATCCCCGATCTCGGCCCGGCCGCCGTAGTTGACGCAGAAGTAGAGCGTGAGCCCGGTGTTGCTCCGCGTCAGCTCCTGCGCGACCTCGAGCTCCTTGATGACCGAGCCCCACAGCCGCGGTCGGCGCCCGACCCAACGCATCCGCACCCCCCACTCGTGCAGCTGGTCGCGGCGGCGGCGGATGACGTCGCGGTTGAAGCCCATGAGGAACTTCACCTCGTCGGGGCTGCGCTTCCAGTTCTCGGTCGAGAAGGCGTACGCGGAGAGGTGCGTGACACCGACCTCGATGGCCCCGGCGACGACGTCGAGCAGCGCCGCCTCGCCCGCCTCGTGGCCCTTCGTGCGCGGCAGTCCGCGCGAGTTGGCCCACCGGCCGTTCCCGTCCATGACGACGGCGACGTGGCGTGGCATCCTCTCGGGGGCGATGGCGGGCGGGCGGGCTCCGCTCGGGTGCGGGAACGGCCGCAGGTACGCGGTGGGTGCCGTCACCTCTCGACCATCCTCAGGCTGCGGACCCCGCGCTCGAGGTGCCACTGCAGGAACGCCGCCGTCAGGCCGCTGCCCTCGCGGCGGTGACGCAGGTCCGAGGCGTCGGCGACGGCCCAGTCCCCGGCGAGCAGGGCGGCGAGCAGCACCAGCGTCTCGGGCGCCGGCGCGGCAGACCCCGGCGGGCGGCAGGCCGGGCAGACGACGCCGCCGGCGACGACGTGGAAGCTGCGGTGCGGGCCCGGCGCCCCGCACTTGGCGCAGTCGGAGAAGCTCGGCGCCCAGCCCGCCACGGCGAGCGCGCGCAGCAGGTAGGCGTCGAGCACGAGGTTCGGGTCGTGGTCGTGCCCGGCGAGCGACCGCACCGCACCGACGAGCAGGAGGTACTGCTGCAGGGCCGGCTCGTGCTCCTCGGTGAGCCTGTCGCACGTCTCGAGCACGGCGGTCGCGGCGGTCCACGACGGGTACTCCCGCGCGATGGCGTCGCCCCACGGGTCGAGCGTCTCGACCTGGGTCACCGTGTCGAGGCTGCGGCCCTCGTAGCACTGCACGTCGATGTGCATGCCGGGCTCGAGCCGAGAACCGAAGCGCGACTTCGTGCGCCGCACGCCCTTGCCGACGACGCGCACCTTGCCCAGGCGGCGGGTGAGGAGGGTGATGATGCGGTCGGCCTCACCCAGCTTCTGGGTGCGCAGCACGATCGCCTCGTCGCGGTAGAGGGGCACCGCACCATTGTCCGCCCTCGTCGACCGATCCCCGGGATGCCGGGCCGCCGGTCGCGCTCAGCGGCGCGGGTCGAGCGCGTGGTGCGTCCACAGGTGCAGGACCGCGAGCGAGCGGTGCGGCGCCCAGGCCCGGGCCAGCGGGCCGAACGCGACCACCCGGCGGCGTTGACGACGCCGTCGGCCACTCATGGGCCCAGCCCACGGCATCCCGAGGTCGACCGCACGGACGAGGGCGCAGACCTTCGAGGCAGGAAACGCCCATCGTGGTGGACACGTGTTCGAATGGTTCGTAGGATGGCCCCATGACCGCACTGCAGGGGTCGCTGCTCGACCTGGCCGACGAGGTCGTCGTCCGCTCGCTGCGAGGCGCGACGCGGATGCCGCTGGCGCACGGTGCCTGGGTCGACGTCCTGCCGGGCTGGGTCGGCGGTGCCGACCATCTCTACGACGCGCTCCGTCGTGACGTCCCCTGGCAGGCGGAACGGCGGCAGATGTACGACGCGGTCGTCGACGTACCCCGCCTGCTGAGGTTCTACGGGGAGGACGAGCCGCTCCCCCACCCGGCGCTGGTGGAGGCTCGGGCGGCCCTGTCTGACCACTACGCCGACGAGCTCGGCGAGCCGTTCCGCACGGCCGGCCTGTGCCTCTACCGCGACGGGCGCGACTCGGTCGCCTGGCACGGTGACCGGATCGGGCGGTCCAAGGACCTCGACACCATGGTCGCCATCCTCTCGGTGGGGTCGCCGCGCGACCTCATGCTCCGGCCCCGGGGTGGCGGCGCCTCGATCCGCGTCCCGGCGGGACACGGGGACCTCGTCGTCATGGGTGGCTCGTGCCAGCGCACCTGGGACCACTGTGTGCCGAAGACCGCCCGGCCCGTGGGGCCCCGCATCTCGGTGCAGTTCCGGCCGGCCGGCGTGCGCTGAGTCAAGGTCCGTCCGCGGCCCAGCCGCGGGCGCCCGGCGCAGCCACCGACCGGGCCGCCACGACCACGGCCGCCTCGAGGCTGCCAGGTAGGTCTGCCATGCCACGCCGTCCGACGTCGGCGAGCAGGGCACCGTGCAGCACGTCTCCAGCGCCCAGCGTGTCGACGACCTCGACGTCGGGCACGGGCACGACCCCCGACGACCCGTCGGCGGCGCGCCATCCCACCGGCTCGCGGCCACCGGTGCGGGCCACCCAGGCGGGCCCGAGCCGGAGCAGTTCCTCGAGGCCCCGCACCGACGGGTCGGACACCGCTGCGGGCACCGAGAAGTCGGCCGAGGCCACGAGGACGTCGACGGACCGGAGCAGGTCCTCGAGGCCGGGCTTCCACGACCCCGCGTCGGCGATCACGGGGATGCCGTGCCGGCGCGCGGCCGCGGCCACCGCGAGGGCCACGGGGAGGTGGTGGCCGTCCACGAGGACCGCGGTCACGCCGTCGAGGAGCCGCTCGAGGGCCGAGTCGCCCGGCACCGCCCATGTCGTGCTGCCCACGGCGTTGCGCGACACGACCGCCCGTTCCCCGGTCGCCGCGGTGACCAGCACCGTGGACACCGGCACGGCGAACCCCTCACCCGCGGTGTCCACCAGCTCGACACCGTGCGCCCTCGCGTCGCGACGGACGACCTCGGCGAGAGCCGAGCCGCCGACCGCGGTGACGAGGGTAGCCGGCATCCCGAGGAGGGTCGCGGTCGCCGCGGCGTTGAGCGCCGGGCCGCCGGCCTCGACCCGGGTGCCGAGCGCGACGACCTTCTCGTTCGCGCCCGGCACCCGCTCGACGGCCTGGACGACGTCGACGGTGGCCAGCCCGCACGCCAGGACGCGGCGCACCCCTGACCGGCCTCAGTCGACGACGTCGGAGTCGCGCTCCGCGCGGTTGACCGCCGACATGATGGCGCGCAGCGACGCCTTGACGATCGACTCGTGCAACCCGACGCCCCAGAGCACCCGCTCGCCGACGGCGCACTCGACGTAGGCAGCCGCCCGGGCGTCGCCACCGGCCGACAGGGCGTGCTCCGCGTAGTCGAGGACGCGCACGTCGACCCCCAGCGGCTCGAGGGCCCGGATGAAGGCGGCGATGGGGCCGTTGCCCGTGCCGAAGATCTCGACCTCACGGCCGTGGTCCGTGATGACCGCCTCGATGCGGTCACCTCCGTCGTCGGACCCGACGAGCGTCGAGCGGACCGGGGCGAAGCGCCCCCAGCGCTGGCCCGACTCCTCGGAGTGGAGGTACTCGTCGGCGAACATGTGCCAGATCTGCGCGGCCGACAGCTCGCCACCCTCGGAGTCGGTGCGGCGCTGCACGACGTGGCTGAACTCCACCTGGAGG
>CAWERJ010000021.1:0-93218 GCA_963811475.1 uncultured Actinomycetota bacterium | reverse complement strand
CCGACGAAGGATCCGCCCGTGGACGTCCCCCTACTGCGTCGCGGTCTCGTCCTCGGGCTCCTGGCCGTCTCCGCCGCGGTCGTGGCAGGGACACCCCCCGCATCCGCGGCAACGGCCGCGACCCGGCATCCGCCGACGACGAGCAGGCGCTCGCCGAAAGTTCGCCCCGGTGATGCGCCTGGTGGGGCGGAGGACTGCGGGCCGGGCGAGCCGTTCGTGCCCACCGACGTCGACACCCTGCTCGGCAACGACACCGTCGCGCTGCGCGGCCCCTGGGACACCGACGACCTGGTCACGATCGCCCCCTCCGCCGACGACCTCGGCAAGGGACTCACCGGCTACCACCTCGACTTCCCGGGCAACCCGCTCAGCGCCGGGTGCTCCTACGAGGAGTGGGCGAACGAGCAGACCGCGGGCTCGACCCCCGACCACCTACGCCCGCGTCGTCACCGAGCCGGGCCGTGAGGGCCTCGCGGTGCAGTACTGGCTGTACTACCCGTTCAACGACTTCACCAACAAGCACGAGAGCGACTGGGAGATGATCCAGGTCGAGTTCGCCGCCTCCGACGCGGCGACCGCCCTCACCCAGCAGCCCACCCGGGTCGGCTACAGCCAGCACGAGGGCGTCGAGATCGCCGGTGGGGCGACGTCAAGCTCGAGGTCGTCGACGGCACCCACCCGGTGGTGCACCCCGCCGCCGGGTCGCACGCCAACTACTACGACGCCGCCCTCTTCCTCGGCCGCTCCGGCCAGCAGGGGTTCGGCTGCGACGACACCCGCAGCCCGGGGGCCGACCTGCGACCCGCCGTCGCCCTGGTGCCCTCGGACGCCAGCCGCGGTCGGTGCGGCCTTCCCCTGGCTGGACTACACCGGCCGCTGGGGCCAGCGCGAGAAGAGCTTCTACAACGGCCCGACCGGCCCCAACACCAAGGACCAGTGGACCGCCCCGCTGACCTGGACCGACACCGAGGGTGCCGCGAACGCCTACGCGGTGCCGGCCAGTGGGCTGTTCGGCACCCAGGCGACCAGCGCCTTCTGCAGCATCGTCACCAGCGGCTCGGAGGCGTTGCGGGTGGCCATCAACAACCCCGCGCTCGCCGCGCTGGCGCTGCTCGCGCTCGGCGTCGTCATCCTGTGGCTCGTCCGCCGCACCACCTGGCCCCCGCCGCCCCGCTGCGGCTCGCGCGCCGTCGCACCACCGGGCAGGTCGTCGCCGCCGTGTGGCGGATGTACCTCGCCCGCGTGCTGCTGTTCGCGGGGATCGGCCTCCCGATCGCCGTCGCGACACTGCTGCCCGGTCTCGCCGCCGTGTGGATGACGTCGACCGCCGAGTCCCTGGGGGGCGACCAGAGCCTCTACGGCGCCGCGGTCGCCATCGCCGGGCTGGTGCTCATCCTGCTGTCGCCGATCACGCTGTCCATCGGCGAGGCGGCGGCGATGGTCGCCGTCCGTGAGATCGACGAGGGCCGCGCTGTCGGCATCCGCACGCCTATCGCGGCGCACTGAGGCGGGCCGTGCCCCTGCTGCTGACCCAGGCGGCGATCGCCGTCGTGCTGATCGCCCTGGCCGCGACGGTGGTGCTCATCCCGGTTGCCCTGGTGGGGCTGGTGCTCAGCCTGCTCATCACGCCGGTCGTGCTCTTCGAACGGCAGGTCCGGATGGGCGGCCGTCAGGCGCAGCGCGCACCTGGTGCGACAGCGCTGGGTGAAGGTGGTGGTCCTGGTCGCCCTCACCAGCGCCCTGGTGCTCGCCGTCGGCCCGCTGCTCGGCACCGCCCTGATCCTCGGCACGTCGCTGCCGTTCGCGGTGAGCAACGCGGTGGCCGGCATCGTCTACGCCCTCCTCGTGCCGATCATCGCGCTCAACACCCTGTACGTGTTCGCCGACATCTCCGTGCGCGAGCAGCTCGAGCCGCCCGTCGAGAAGGCGACCGAGCTGCCCGCCGAGGCCACCCTCGCCTGAGCGCCGCCCGGGTCAGGCTCGGCGCGGCGACCGGGGTCAGGCGCCGGCGGCGACGTACGCGGCGACCGCCAGACCGAGGATGACCAGCACGAGCCGACGACCATCGCGTTGCGCACCAGGGTGTCGCCGAACGTCGCCACCACGGCCCGCGCCGCGTCGGCCGCGACGGGGTCGGCCAGCCGGTCGGTGCCGTTCGAGATCACGACCCGCAGCCCACGCCGCGGCGACGAGGGCGAGCAGGGCCGTCGCCGGCGAACCAGAGCCCCGCCACCGCGGCGTCGCGGAGCAACCAGCCGCCGGCGACGGCGAAGACGATGACGAGCAGCGGGCCGAGCCAGACCAGCACCTTGAGCAGCTGGTAGTACCGCTGCCAGGTCTCCAGCTGCTCGACGGTCGTGATCGGGATCGAGGCCTCAAGCGTCGGCAGCCGGTCGACGAAGGTGAAGCCGGCGGCGACGAGCTCGGCGCACGGCGTTGCCGACCGTCGCGAGCCTGATGCTCACCGTGTCGCCCTCGGTGACGACCGCCCCGGTGGTCTCCCCGTCGAGGGTGGCGACGAGGTCGGCGTGGGCGGTGCGGGTGGCCTCTCGAAGGCGTTCGCGAACTCGGGCGCCTCCACCACCTTGGCCACGATGGATGCCGTGCGCGTCTCGACCGCCCCCCGAGGCTGCCGGCGAGGTCGCGCAGCAGCCCCTTGACGAGGTCCGGGGCGGCCATCTGGTCGATGGCACCCGAGACCCGGGGCGCCGCCCGCTGTCGATGGCCTGGGTACCTGGGCGGTCATCTCCTGCTCGATCAGGGCCTGCACCTCCGGCGACGAGGCGACCGGGGCGACCCGGGCGACGAACGCGTCGGTGTCGGTGACGGTGCGGGCCGTCCAGGTCGCGATGACGGCGACGGGCACGAGCAGTGCGGCGAGGACGAGCAGCACGATGCCGCCGATCCTGCGAGGTCGAGAGGTCATGCCGGCTCCTTGCCGTCGTCGGGCCGGGTCGTGGCCTCCATACCGGTCAATGTAGGGCCAGGGGCCGGCTGGGGTCCGGGCGGCGCGCGACGAGCGGGGGTCACCGCTCGCCGAGGACGCGGTCGAGGAAGGCGTTCCCGAAGACCCGCTCGGGGTCGACCCGGTCGCGCAGCGCCGAAGTCGGGCAGCCGGGGGAAGGCGTCGGCGAGGGCGCCGGCATCCATCTCGAACACCTTGCCCCAGTGCGGTCGGGCCCCGAGCGGCACCAGCACCTCCTCGATCTCGCGCACGACCCGGCGAACCGCGGGCTCGTCGCGCACCCAGGTGAAGTGCAGCGCCACGGTGTCGCGGCCCTGGGCACCGCTGAGCCACAGGTCGTCCGCGGCGATGGTGCGGATCTCGGCCACCTCGAGCAGCGGGTCGAACCGCGCTCGAGATCCGCCGCAGCCGGGCGATCGCCTCGAGGGCGTGCTCCCGCGCCACGAAGTACTCGCTCTGCAGCTCCTCCCCGTTGCTCGGCGTGAAGGCCATCCGGAAGTGCGGCAGCCGGTCGAGCCAGGCCCCGGGCACGCCACCCTGCGTCGTCACCGCCTGCGCCGACCCGCCGCGCAGCATGTGCATCGTCCGCGTCGCCGCGACGGTGCCGAACAGGTCGGCCGCGCGGCTCCTGCGCTGCCGACCCGGTCGCTTGAGCCAGACCTGGTCGACCCCGTCGCCGTACCGGGTGAAGAGGCTGACGCTGTAGGCGGCGCGCGGTGATGTCGTCGAAGTGCGCTCTCGAGCACGGGCCAGGTCAGCCCGGTGCGCACCTCCTGGCGACACGTCGTAGGTGGGCTCCACGTCGAGCTCGAGGCGGGTGACGACGCCCAGCGCGCCGAGCGCCACCACCGACCCGTCGAACTCCGGCGTCGCCACGCGTCACCCGGCGCAGGGCACCGTCGGGGCCGACCACCTCGAGCGCGCGGACACGGCCGCCGCGAGCGACCGGGTGCGGTCACCGGACCCGTGGGTGCCGGTCGCCACGGCTCCGGCGACCGAGATGTGCGGCAGCGAGGCCATGCGCGGCCAGCGCCCAGCCCTGCTCCTCGAGGGCGACGGCGAGGTCCCCGTAGCGCACTCCCCCGCTGACCGAGACCGCGGCCGCCGGCCGGGTCGAGCCGGAGGTCGGCGGGCAGGCCGGCGAGGTCGACGAGGGTGCCGGTGGTGTCGGTGAGGTCGGAGAAGGAGTGGCGCGAGCCGATGGCCCGCACCGCCGGTGACCGAGGCGACGACCTCGCGCAGCTCGTCGACCGACCGCGGGCGGACCAGGCGGGCGGCGCGGTAGGTGTGGTTGCCGGCCCAGTTGGTGCCGATCGGGCACCTGGTCGTGGAAGCCACCCGGCCGACCCTAGTCCGCCGCCTCGCTGCCCACGCGTCGCCTCTCTCCCACTGGTCGTGGCGTTCCGACCGCTCGGGCACCCGGCGTCCGGACCAGCTCGTGCGCTCCGGTTGCCGCCGGTGCGGCACGGTCGTACCGTGGCAGCCTGCCGATAACGATATCGATAACGATGTCTCCGCGGGTACCGAGTGTAAGGGAGCACGACATGAGACGACGGATAGCGTGGGCGACGGGGCTGGTCGCGGCCGCCGTGCTGGCGGGCGGGTCGACCCTCCCGGCGATGGCGGGGCTCCCGGCACCCGACCCCGAGCAGCAGATGCTTCGCGACCTTGCGGACCGGCACCACCTCGCGGTGGGCACCGCCGTCGACGTCGCGGCCCTGGACGACTCCGCCTACCGAGAGGTGGCGTCGACCCAGTTCTCGTCGGTCACCGCCGAGAACGTCATGAAGTGGGAGACGCTCGAGCCGGTGCGCGGGCAAGTATGAGTGGGGGCCGGCCGAGGAGTTCATGGCCTTCGCCGAGGCCAACCGACCAGAAGGTGCGCGGCCACGCGCTCGTCTGGCACAACCAGCTGCCGACCTGGCTGACCGCGCGGTGTCGTCGACGGCTCGATCGACGACGCCGGAGCTGCGCGTGATCCTCCACCAGCACATCACCGACGGTGGTGCAGCACTTCCGCGGCTGGATCTGGCAGTGGGACGTCGTCAACGAGGCGGTCACCGACCCCTGGGACAGCACCGGTGGCGCCATCGGCTACAAGGGGTTCTGGGGCAGCACCTCGGATCCGGGGCTACGTCGCCGATGCCTTCCGGTGGGCCCGTGCCGGCAGACCCCTTGGCGCTGCTCTTCTACAACGACTACAACATCGACGCGTTCGGTGACCGTGGGCCGCTCGACAAGACCGAAGTTCGTCTACCGCATGGTGAAGGACATGAGGGCGGACGGCGTGCCGATCGACGGGGTCGGGCAGCCAGGCGCACCTGTCGACGCGGTACGGGAACTACTACGCCGTTCCAGGTGCAGGAAGATGCTCGACCGCTTCGCCGGGCTCGGCGTGGCGACGGCGCTGACCGAGGTCGACGTGCGGAACCAGCTGCCGGAGACCCTCACCGGCGACACCCTCAACCCGCTGCTGCAGGCCTCAGGCCTGGAACTACAGCGTGCTGATGAAGGGCTGCCTGGCGAGCCGGCACTGCCTGTCGTACACCGTGTGGGGCTTCGACGACGCCCACAGCTGGACCAACACGTGGGACTTCGGCAGCGGTGTCGGCGGCGAGGCGCTGGCGACGATCCTGGACGAGGACTACCAGCCCAAGCCCGCCTTCCGCGCGCTCCAGTCCGACCTCGCGTGGAGCGGGCCGCCCATGGTGCTCCCCCGGATCCCGCAGCGTCCGACGCGCTGACCGCGTCGCCGGCATCCTGGCCGGCCGGCCGGCGGCGGTCAGGATGCCGGCACGGGCCCGTCGAGTCGCGCGTCACCATCGCGGTGGGCAGGCGGACGTGCGCCGGCGTCGGGCTCGCGCCCGGCGAGCAGCTCGACGAGCATCCGCAGGGCGGTGACGCCGATGTCGTGCAGCGGCTGCGCGATCGTCGTCAGGCTCGGGCTGCACAGCACCGACTCGGGGACGTTGTCGAAGCCGACGACGGAGACGTCCTCGGGCACGCGCAGCCCGAGCTCGTGGGCCACCTCGATCGTGCGGATCGCCGAGATGTCGTTGGCGGCGAAGACGGCGGTCGGACGGTCGGCCCTCGAGAGCAGCTCGCGGGCCGGGCGCTCGCCGTCTCCGGCCGGTAACCGCCGACCCGCACGAGGTCGGGGTCGACCGGCACACCCGCGGCCGCCATGGCCTGGCGGAACCCGTGCTCGCGCAGCCGCGCGGACTCGAGGTCCTCGCGCCCACCGAGCAGGGCGATCCGGCGGTGGCCCAGCGCCAGGAGGTGCTCGGTCGCCGCGACCGCCCCGCCGACGTTGTCGGCGTCGACGGTGGGCATGTCGGCGGGACCGGTGTGCGGGTCGACCGCCACGACGGGGACCTCTGCGGACGCCGACACCACGGTGGGGGTCACGAGGATGGCACCGTCGATGAGGGTGCCGCCGAGGCGGCTGAGCGAGCGGCGTTCCCAGCCCGACCGAACGGCCGTGGTGCCCACCGGAGTACGCGAGCAGCTCGTAGCCCGTCTCGTCGATGGCGCTGGACACGCCCTTGAGCAGCTCGGTGCTGAACGGCTCGAACTCGGCGACGAGCACCCCGATGACGTTCGTGCGGTGGCTGCGCAGGCTGCGGGCCCCGAGGCTGGCCTCGTAGCCGAGCGACTCGATGACCTCGGTGACCCGGTCGATGGTGCTCTGGGCGACGCCGTAGCGCTGGTTGACGACCTTGGAGACCGTGGCGACCGACACGCCGGCCTCGCGTGCGACGTCCTCCATCCGCACGCGGCCGACGGTCGTCACGGGCCGAGACTACCGGGCCGGCGGCGGGCCGCCCCGGAGGTCCGAAACCGATGTCGGATCCGGTTCGGGCGCACGCTCGCCGCCCGGCCGGATCAGCCGACGAGGTGCTCGACGGCCAGCTGGTTCAGCCGCACGAAGCCGTAGTCGCGCTCCGCGGCCTTGTCGGGGTCGAACCCGTCGTCCCCGGCGAGGAAGTCGGCGAGCGACTCACCGGCATCCAGCGTCGGCTCGGCGAGGCTGTGCACCCCGGAGTACTCCATCGCCTCGGTCACCCGCGGGTCGGCCCGGAACGCACGCGCCTTGTCGGCCAGCAGGAGGTAGGTGTCCATGCACGCCCTGGCCGACGCCCAGACGCCCTCGAGGTGCTCGGTGCGCGAGGGCTTGTAGTCGAAGTGCCGCGGACCCTCGTACCGGGGTGCGTCGGGGTTGCCCGCGAAGCCGTTCTCGAGGAGGTCGACGGTGAAGAACGCCGAGAGCAGGTCACCGTGGCCGAACACGAGGTCCTGGTCGTACTTCAGCCCGCGCTGGCCGTTGAGGTCGATGTGGAACAGCTTGCCCGACCACAGCGCCTGGGCCAGCTGGTGGGTGTAGTTGAGGTTGGCCATCTGCTCGTGGCCGGTCTCGGGGTTCAGGCCGACGATGTCGCCGTGCTCGAGCTCGGCGATGAGGGCGAGGGCGTGCCCGACCGTGGGCAGGAAGATGTCACCGCGGGGCTCGTTGGGCTTGGGCTCCAGGGCGATCCGCAGGTCGTAGCCCTGGTCCTTGATGTAGCCGGCGACGGTGTCGAGCCCCTCCTTGTACCGCTCGAACGCGGAGTACAGGTCCTTGCTGCCGTCGTACTCCGAGCCCTCGCGCCCGCCCCACATGACGAACGTCGAGGCACCCACCTCGGCGGCGACGTCCACCGCGCGCAGCACCTTGCGCAGCCCGAACCGGCGCACCGAGCGGTCGTTGGACGTGAGCCCGCCGTCCTTGAACACCGGGTGCGAGAACGTGTTGGTGGTGACCATCTCGATGACGAGCCCGGTGCCGTCGCAGACCTCGCGGAGCCGGCCGAGTCGCTCGGTGCGGGTCGCCTCGTCGGCGTCGAAGGGGTAGACGTCGTTGTCGTGGAACGTGATTCCCCACGCACCCAGCACGCCGAGCTTCTCCGCGTACTCCCACGGGTCGAGCGCCGGACGGGACGGTCCACCGAAGGGGTCGGTGCCCGTCCAGCCCACCGTCCACAGGCCGAACGAGAACTTGTCCTGGGCTGTCGGCTGTCGGGTCATGGGTCCTCCGGTGGATCGTGGGTCGTGGTTCGGGTTCGGGGTGGGTGTGTCGTCAGTGGCCTCGCGGTGAGGGGCGCGGTGCGGCTGTCCTGGGTCATCGTCCACCGCTCGTCCCGCGGGGTGACGGCATGGACCTCGCCGGTCAGGACGACGGACGTCGCGGTCGTGCGGTCGTCCACGCAGGCACCGGCCCACACCTGCAGCTCCCCGGGCTCGACCACGCGACGACCGGAGCGGTCGGTGAAGGCCAGCCGCGCGGGGGGCACCGTGAAGGTCACCTCGGCCGACTCGCCGGCCTCCAGGTGGAGGCGGTGGAAGCCGAGCAGCTGGGCCACCGGGCGGGTGACCGAGCCGACGACGTCGCGACCGTAGAGCTGCACGACATCGGCTCCGGCGCGGGTGCCGGTGTTGGACACCCGAACCCGGGCGACCACCGGCTCGCACGTCGTGCGCGGCACGGACCTCGAGGCCGTCGTGCCGGAACGAGGTGTAGGACAGCCCGTGCCCGAACGGCAGGGCGGGCGAGGTCGACAGGTTGGTCACGTCGCCGTCCCCGCCGAGCGCGGGGTGAAGGTACGTGTAGGGCTGGGCGCCGGCCGACCGCGGCAGGCTCACCGGCAGCCTTCCCGAGGGGTTGACCCGCCCGGAGAGCACCCCCGCGACCGCCGGCCCGCCCTCCTCACCGGGGAAGAAGGCCTGCAGCACCGCGGCGCACCGCTCCAGCGCCCAGCCGACCGCGTAGGGCCGCCCGGTCAACAGCACCAGCACCACCGGCGTGCCGGTGTCGAGCACAGCCTCGACGAGCCGGCGCTGCACCCCGGGCAGCTCGAGGTCGTCGCGGTCGCACCCCTCGCCGACGGTCCCTCGTCCGAAGAGGCCGGACTGGTCGCCGACGACGACGACGGCGACGTCCGAGCGCGTGGCGGCGGCGACGGCATCCGGGATGCCGGCGACGTCGTCGTCGTCGACCGCGCACCCGCGCGCGTGCTCGAGCACCGCACCGGGCCACTCGGCGGCGAGCGCCTCGCGCACGGTGCGGACGACGATGCCGACATCGGTCCCGGGGTGCTGGGGGATGACGTGGTTGACGAAGGAGTAGCAGCCGAAGAGCGCCTCGACCCGGTCGGCGTTCGGGCCGACCACCGCCACCCGGGCGGGGGCGTCGAGCGGGAGGGTGCCGTCGTTGGTGAGCAGCACCACGGACTGCTCCGCCAGCCGGGCCGCGACCGCACGGTGCCGCGGACCGTCGAGCTCGACGTCGCGCGGCGGGTCCTCCTCGAACGTCGCGTCGAGCAGCCCGAGCTCCTCCTTCTGGGACAGCGCGCGCAGCACGGCACGGTCGACCAGCGCCTCGTCGACCCGGCCCTGGCGCACCGCGGCGGCCAGCGGCTCGAGGTAGGCGTCACCCGTGGGCAGCTCGATGTCGACCCCGGCGGCCAGCGCCAGGGCCGCCGCCTCGCCGAGGTCGGCCGCGACGTGGTGCAGGAGGTGGAGGAAGCGCGACCCCGAAGTAGTCGGCGACGACGGTGCCGTCGAAGCCCCAGCGCTCGCGCAGCACGCCCGTGAGCAGGTCGGGGTCCGCCGCCACCGGGAGCCCGTCGATCTCGGCGTAGGAGTGCATGACCGACCGAGCGCCGCCGTCGAGGACGGCCATCTCGAAGGGGACGAGCAGGACGTCGGCCAGCTCACGCGGACCGGCGTGGACGGGCGCGAAGTTGCGGCCGGCCTGCGAGGCCGAGTACCCGACGAAGTGCTTCAGCGTGGCGTGCACGCCCGCCGACTGCAGCCCGCGGACGTACGACGATCCGACGGTGCCCACGAGGTACGGGTCCTCGGAGATGCACTCCTCGACCCTCCCCCACCGGGGGTCGCGGATGACGTCGAGCACCGGTGCGAGCCCCTGGTGGATGCCCAGGGCCCGCATGGACTCACCGGTCAGAGCGGCCATCTCCTCGACGAGCCCGGGATCGAAGGTCGCCCCCCATGCCAGCGGCGTCGGGTAGGTGGCGGCCGTCCAGGCCGCGAGCCCGGTGAGGCACTCCTCGTGGACGAGCGCGGGGATGCCGTGCCGGGTGCCCGTGACCAGCCCGCGCTGCCACTCCCACAGCTCCGCGGCCCGCTCGACCGGGTCGACCGGACGGGTGCCGTAGGGCCTGGTCAGGTGGCCCAGCCCGTGGCGGGCGGCGTCCTCGAGCCCGGCCCGGGCCGAGAACTCGCCCTGGAGGGGCGCGACGGCCTCGCCGTCGCCCTTGTCCCAGTAGCCGACGATCTGGGAGAGCTTCTCGTCCAGCGTCATCCGCGACAGCAGGCCCAGCACCCGGTCGGACGCGGGTGGCTTCAGTGGAGAGCTCATCCCTTCACCGCGCCCTGGAGACCGTTGACGATCCGCCGCTGCATGGCGAGGAAGAAGATCAGCGCCGGGATCATCGCGAGCGTCGTGAAGGCGAACACTCCCGCCGTGTCGGAGGAGTACTGCGAGGAGAAGTCGGCGACACCCAGGGGCAGCGTCTTCATGTCGCCCTGGAGCAGCAGGAGTGGCAGCAGGTAGGCGTTCCACGAGGAGACGAACGCGAGCACACCGACGGTCACCACCCCCGGGCCGGACAGCGGCACGACGATGCGCCAGAAGATCTGGATCCGTGAGGCGCCGTCGATGACGGCGGCCTCCTCCAGCTCGTTCGGGATCGCCATGAGGAACGGCCGCAGGATGATGATCGTCACCGGCAGCGCGAAGGCGGCCTGCGGGAGTGCCACCCCCCACCAGGTGTTCCCCAGGTGCAGCTGCCGGGTGATGATGATGAACAGCGGGATGATCGCGACGGTCGCCGGGAAGAGCAGCCCCAGGACGAAGACCATGTAGATCGGTTCGCGCCACCGGAACCGGTAGCGGGCGAGCGGGTACGCCGCCATGAGCCCGAAGACGACGGCGACCACCGTGGTGACGACCGCGACGACCGTCGAGTTCAGGGCGTAGCGCCAGAAGCTCGAGCTGGTGAGGACCCGCTGGTAGTTCTCGAGCACCCAGGGGTTCGGCAGGCCGGCGGGCGACTCGGCGAGCTGGGCGTTGGTGCGGAAGCCCCCGAGGACCGCGTAGAGCACCGGCCCGAGGGTGGCGGCGACGACGACGAGGGCGACGAACCAGACGAGGGGCGATCCGCCACGGTAGGGGCCGGAGGCCCGGGGCCGCTGGAGCGGCGGGGCGGCGGGAGCGGCGGTGGGCGGGGTGACGACGGGCAGGCTCATCGGACCCTCCTGGCGCCGGCGTCGGCCTGCGCGACGTCGCGCCGCAGGACGAAGATCTGGTAGAGCACGGCGAGGACGAGCGCGACGGCGAAGAGGATGACCGACGCCGCCGTGGCGATGCCGTAGTTGTAGCGCTTGGTGCCCTCGGTGATGAGGAAGGTCGCCATCGTCGTCGTCGAGTTCGCCGGTCCGCCCCCGGTGAGGATCCACACCATGTCGAAGAGCTGGATGGCGCCGATCATCGACAGGAAGGCCCAGGTGCGGATGGTCGGCCCGAGCAGGGGCACGGTGACCCGGCGCTGCACCTGCCACCACGACGCCCCGTCGATCTGCGCGGCCTCGACCAGCTCGTCCGGCACCCCCTGCAGCCCGGCGAGGAAGAGCAGGACCGCCAGCCCGAGGTACTTCCACGTCAGCACGACGAACACCGTGTAGAGGGCGACCTCGGGGGTGCCGAGCCAGCCCTGCTCGGGGCCGGAGATGCCGACCGCGCCGAGCAGCGTGTCGATGACGCCGTACTCGGGCTGCAGGAGCTGGAACCACACGACGCCCGCGATGACCTCGGAGAGCACGTACGGCACGAAGATCACGGTGCGCAGCACCCCCTGCCCGCGCATCCTGCGGTTGAGGAGCAGGGCGATCGCCAACCCGACCGGCAGCTGCACGAGGATCGACAGGACGACGATGATCATGTTGTGCCGGAAGGCGTCGGTGAACACCTCGTTGGTCAGCACCGAGACGTAGTTCTGCAGGCCGACGAAGTCGACGAGCGGACCGAAGCCCTTCCAGCGGTAGAGCGAGAACTGCACCGCACGCGCGATCGGCCAGACGACGAAGACGAGGAACAGCAGCAGCGCCGGCCCGACGAAGAAGAGCACCTCGAGCCCCATGCGCAGGGACGCGCGGCGTCGGCCGGGACGCCCCCCTCGCACCGCCGGTCGTGCGGGCGCACGACCGGCGGTGCTGCCGGGCCCCGGGCTCACCCCACCCGGGACCGCGGTGTCGGTCACCGAGCTCACTTCTCCGCGTCCGCCGCCTGCTGGGTCTTCTCCACGACGTCCTGCGGGCTCGCTTTGCCGGCGAACATCAGCGCGATCTCGTCGTTCATCGCGCCGCCGACGGACTGCCCGAAGGCCGTGTCGAAGTACAGCTGGACGTAGGGAGCCTCGTCGCGCACCTTGAGCAGGCCGCCGAGCGCCGGGTCCTTGACCGAGCCGCTGGCCGCCGGGTTCGTCGGCAGGCCCATGTCGCGCTCCGCGAAGCCCTTCTGCACCTCGTCGGACAGCATGTACTTGACGAAGTCGACCGCGGCGTCCGGGGCGTCCTTGGCCACCGCCCAGGCGTCACCACCGCCGAGTGCGGCGCTCTGGTCACCCTGCCCGCCGGCGACCGACGGGAAGGGGAACCATCCGGTGTTCTCGCCCAGACCCTTCTTGTCGGCCGTGAGGCCCTGCATGACCCCGGGCTCCCAGTGGCCCTGCATCTCCATGGCCACCTTCCCCGTGGCGAGCAGTCCCGAGGCGCTCGTCGGCCCGGTCTGCGCGGGGGTCGAGAGGAAGCCCTTGTTGAACGGCTTGGCCGCGATGATCTTCTGGACGTCCTCACCGGCCTTGACGAAGCACGGGTTCGAGAAGTCGAGGCTCTTCACGGCGTCCTGGAGCACCTGCTTCGGGCACTCGCGCAGCGCGGTGTAGTACCAGTAGTGCGCGGCTGGCCACTTGTCGCCTGCGCCGACCGAGACCGGGGCGATGCCGGCGGCCTCGAGCTTGTCGACGGCGGCGTAGAACTCGTCCATGGTGGCCGGCGGGCTGGTGATGCCGGCCTTCTCGAAGAGCATCTTGTTGTACCAGAAGCCCACCACCCCGACCGAGAACGGCAGCGCGTACGTCTTGCCGTCGACCTGCCAGCCCGCCACGGAGCCCCCGACGGTGTCGATGGCGTCCTTGGCCGACTCGGAGATGTCCTTGGTGAGCCCGGCCTCGACGTGGTCGGCGAGCTCGCCGCCACCGCGCTCCATGTAGACGTCGGGGGCGTCACCGCTCTGGAAGGCCGCGTCGAGCTTGGTGAGCATGTCCTCGTGCTGCATCGCGCTGACCTGGACCGTCACCCCGGGGTGCGAGGCCTCGAACTTCTGGGCGACCTCGTCGTAGTACGCCTTGCCAGGGTCGGTGTTCGAGTTGTGCCACCAGCTGATCGTCACCGGGGCGCCGCTGGACTGGGTGCTGCTGTCGCTGCTCGTCTCGTCGCTGCCCGTGCCGCAGGCGGCCAGTACGGTCACCACCGCACCGATCGCGACGGCCCGTACCACCGGGGTTGTTCTCATGGGGGTGCGCTCCTCGCCGTTGAGTGAGATCTGGTACCGGTCACGCTGACACCCGCGATCCCGGGTGTCAATCGTTGTCGATAACGTTATCGTATCGTCCGTCGCAGGCCCGCCGACGACCAGAGGGGATGCCGTGCCGCCCACCACCGACCCCGTCCTCACCGCCCGCGCGGGTCATCCGGCCTCCGGCCGTGGTCCCGACCGGGTCGCCGCACTGACCTTCGACGACGGGCCCGCCGAGGTCGACCGGCTCGCTGCTCGACGTCCTCGCCGAGCACGGCGTCCCGGCGACGTTCTGCGTCGTGGGCGCCCAGGTGCTGGCACCCGGCGGAGCCGCGGTCCTGCGCCGGATCGTCGCCGAGGGGCACCGGCTGGCGGCGCACGGCATGACGTACGACGACATGGGCGGGTGGGAGCCGGCGCGGGTCCGGGCCGACCTCGTGGCGACCGTTGCGGCGGTGCGGGGCGCACTGGGCGACCCGTCGGCATCCGTGCCGTGGTTCCGGGCGCCGAACGGCAGCTGGGGGCGAACCGCACCGGTCGCCGCCGGTCTGGGCCTGCAGCCGCTCGGTGTCACCGGCACGATCGACGACTGGCGCACGCAGCACGTCCCCACCCTGTGCGCGAACCTCCGGGCGGCGATCCGCCCGGGCGGCATCGTCCTGGCCCACGACGGCGGCGGCGACCGGCGGGGCACCGTCGAGGCGGTCCGGGTCGTGCTGCCGGAGTGGCTCGACGACGGGTGGACCTTCACCGTGCCCGCGCACCCGGACCTCGACCCGCCTCGGGCCGGGTGACGCCGCCGCCGGTCACGGCAGGCGGTCTGCTACCGGTTGCCGAAGGTCTCCAGCAGCACCGAGCGCTCGGCGTCGGTGAGGTTGGTCGCGATGAGCTTGCTGTGGCCGGCGCGGAAGCGCTCGCCCACCCGGTCGAGGTCGCCCTCCTCGGTGACGACGAAGAGGGCTGAGCTGCCGGGCGTCAGCTGGGTGCGGATCGTCTCGAGCTGCTCCTTGCTGATGCCGGCGTCCTGGGTCATCTTGGCGATGGCGCCGATCGCGGCACCGACGACGCCACCGATGACCGGGACGAAGAAGAGCGCACCGAGGAGCACGCCCCACAGCGCCCCCCACCCGGACCCCCGCCAGTTCTCCTCGTGCCCGTGCTTCGTCGTGGGCTTCGCGTCACCCTCGGGCCAGGTCACGACGGCGTGGTCGAGGATCTTGACGATGCCCTCGCGCTCGCAGTCCTTCAGGCTCTGGGCCGCGTGCTCCGCACCGCCGAGGTCGTCGAACTTCCACACCGTGAAGGCTGCCATCTCGCGCTCCTTGTCCTGGCCCGCCGACCCGGCCCACCGCCGTGCGTCGCTGCAGGTGGACCCGACGATACCGCCCGGTCGAGCCGTCGGCAGGAGCCGTCGGCACCTGATGGCGGTGGGCGCGACCGGGCGGGATGCCGGCCGCTCGCACGCACGGCGCCGCCGCCACCCCGCGACCCGGCAGCACGGCATACTGCGGTCGTGGACTTCACGGCTGAGCTCTCGGCGTCCGGCGGCACGACGACGGGGTTCGTCGTCCCCGAGGCCGTCGTCGACGCCCTCGGCGGCGGGCGGCGGCCCAAGGTCGTGGCGACCCTGGCCGGCCACTCGTGGCGCACGAGCATCGCCCCGATGGGCGGCCGGTGGATGCTCGGCGTCAGTGCCGCCGTCCGCGCCGCCACCGGAGTCGCTGCGGGTGAGGTGCACGTCGTGAGCGTCGACCTCGACGACGCGCCGCGCAGCGTGGAGGTCCCCGACGACCTCGCCGCCGCGCTGGCCGCCTCCCCGGCCGCCTCGGCCGCCTGGTCCGCGCTGTCGTACAGCGCCCAGCGCCGTCACGCCGAGGCGGTGCTCGCCGCGAAGAAGCCGGAGACGCGCGCGCGGCGGGTCGCCGGCACCGTCGACGCGCTCACCGCCGGCTGACCGTTCGCCGCCGCGCACCCGGGGCGGGCGCCTACGCTGCCGTGGTGACGAGGATCGAGGCCGTCCGCGGGGACATCACGACCCAGGCGGTCGACGCGGTCGTCAACGCGGCGAACTCCGGGCTCCTCGGCGGAGGTGGTGTCGACGGTGCCATCCACGCCGCCGCGGGGCCACGGCTCACCGAGGAGTGCCGTGTCCTGCGCCGCACCACCCACCGCGCCGGGCTCGCCGTCGGGGACGCCGTCGCGACGGGCGCCGGCGACCTGCCGTGCCGGTGGGTGGTCCACACGGTCGGGCCGAACCGGCACCGCGGCGAGGTCGACCCGCAGCTGCTCGCGTCGTGCTTCGCGCGGAGCCTGGAGGTCGCCCGCACCCTCGGTGCCCGCACCATCGCGTTCCCCGCCGTCAGCGCCGGGATCTACGGCTGGGATGCCGGGGAGGTCGCCGCCGTCGCGGTAGAGCACCGTGCGCCGCGAGTGCGCCGCTCCACCCGGGGGTCGACCTCGTCCGGTTCGTGCTGACCGGCGAGCCGCTGCTCGGCCTGTTCCTGGCCGAGCTCGAGGCGGAACGTGGGTGAAGACCTTCGTCCAGCCGAAGGTCTTCACCCGCGTTCGCGAGGGGCCGACCACGCGCCGGCGCCCCCGACCACGGGGGTCAGGGGCGCCGGTCGCGTGCTGCGGTGGGTCCGTCAGAAGCGGCCGTAGCCGCTGACGCCGTCGAAGATCGGGCGCTCCGAGGTGGACTTGCCCTCACGGGGGGAGTCGATCATCATCCCGTTGCCGGTGTAGATGCCGACGTGCCAGGCGGGCGAGCCGAAGAAGACGAGGTCGCCCGGCTTGGGGTCGCTGACCCGCGTCGCGGCCGACTGCTGCGCCGACGCGGTGCGCGGGATCGAGATGCCGGCCTTGCCGAAGACGTACTGCGTGAAGCCCGAGCAGTCGAACCCGGACGGGCTCTCGCCGCCGTAGACGTAGGGGATGCCGAGCAGCGTGCGCGCGATGTTGACGATCTCGCTGGAGCTCTGCGCGACGTTCGAGGTCGTCGGCGTACTGCGCGAGGTGCTGCGCGACGACGAGCTGCTCGAGCGGTCGCGCACGGCATCCGCGACGACCCGCGGAGCGGGCTTCGGCTTGGGCTTGGCGACCGCCTTGAGGCCGAGGACGCCGACGGCGTCGACGGCCACCGGCGAAGCGGCCTCCGGCGCGACGACGGCCGGGGCGAGCGCCAGGGCCGACGGGACGTCGCCGCCGGGCTCTGCGGAGCGGCGGCCGCCACGGAGGAGGTGGAGGAGGCGTTGGGGGACGCCTGGGCGGGCAGCGCGAAGGTGGCGACCAGACCGCCGGACGCCGCGAGCACGGCGGACGCCTTGACGCCGGTCTCCCCGGCGCTGCGGACGATGGTCGTGAGCTCGGCTGCCGGGTTGTATCGGGCAGAGGCGCGATGGCGCCCACTGCGGGTGTCGTTGACCACGGGTGACCTCTCAGTGCCTACGGGGTGAGCTGTCGGGTTCGGGCTGAGGTTGCCCGGCCGGGTCGGTCTCGTGGACCGGCTCGGCTTCACCCCAAGGAGCCCGGTTGCTCACCTGGCCCCGAAAGTGGTTCCCCCGCCCCTGCCGGCGGTGATGCGCATCGACCTCGTGGTGGTGGCAGGACTCGGCGATCCACCGTGAGGGCCGCCCGCTGCAGGCGACCTCACCAACGTAACACGCCTTTCCGGTCTGATCACAAATCGGTCACGACGACATGCGGGCCGCCCACCGGAGTCGGTGGGCGGCCCGCACGGGACGTGACGGAGACCTCAGTCGACGGTGACGTGGACGTGGTCGTAGTGGTTCTGGGTGATCGACCCGCGGTCCTCCATGAGCTCCCAGGAGCTGCCGGGCTCCCAGTACCGCTGGCGCCAGATGATGTACTGCACGTTGAACTCGGAGACGTGGTTCTGCACGAAGGCGGCGATGGCGTCACCCTGCGACTGGCTCGAGATCATGAAGTCGACGGCCTGCCCGGTGCTGTGCTCGCCGGCGTTGGGCCGGTAGCCCCCGATGTTCGTCAGGCCGAAGGCCGACTGCACGGCCGAGCAGAGCCGGGCGGCGTCGTTGTTGAGCCCGATGCTGCTGCACTTCGCGGTGATGCTCGTGCTGTAGGACCGGGCACTGCTCGACGCGGTGCCGCTCTTCGACGTCGGCGGTGGTCGGTGTCGGCTTGGGCTGGGCTTGGGCTTCGGCTTCGGCTTGGCCACCGCCTTGACCCCGGAGACCCCGACGGCCTCGGGGGCGATGGGTGCGGCGTCGGTCGGGGCCGACACGGCGGGGGCAGGTGCCGGACGCGGCCGGCGGAGCGCGAGGCGGTCAGCGCATCGACGCGAGGCTGCGAGGCCGTCGTCGCGGCCACCGGCAGCGCGAGCGCGGCGGGGCTGGCGTCGACGGGCAGGGCGAGCGCGACGGCGGCTCCGCCCACGACGCCCGACGGTGGCGACGGACTTGACGGCCCAGGTCCTGCCGAGGCGCGACAGGCCTTCGGGAAGACGGCGGACGGCGCCCGGGGCGCGGCGGCGACCGGGAGCGCGGTGACGTGACACGAGAAGTGGGGACCTTCCGGGGTGGAGACGAACGATGCCACCGTAGCGGCGGAGCACCCCGAAGTCACATTCCCGTAACGGAGTTTTCGCAGCCGAGTTGCCCCACCGGTCACCGCTGACCTGCTCGGACGCCGCCTGTGGAGAGCCTCAGGAACGGTCAGGTGACCTGCACGAAGACGTGCGAGGCGATGTCGCGGGGCAGCGAGACGCCCGACGACTCGTCCGCCCCCTCCCGGGCGGCGATGACCCGGTTCCCGTCGCGGCGCACCCGCGCCGGCTGGCCCGGCAGGAGGCCGGCCGCCGTCAGCAGCCCGAGCGCCTCGGAGTCGACCTGCACGGGCTCGCCGATGCGGCGGACGACCACGGGGGTCGTCTCGGCCGTCGCGACCTCGTCGAGCGTCGAGAGCCCGAGCCGGAAGTCGATGCGCTCGCCCAGGTCGCCGAGCTCGGCGAGGCCGGGGATCGGGTTGCCGTACGGCGAGAGGGCGTGGTCCGGGAGCATCGCGAGGATCTTGCGCTCGACGCGCTCGGACATCACGTGCTCCCACCGGCACGCCTCGTCGTGCACGAACTCCCACTCGAGGCCGATGACGTCGCGCAGCAGGCGCTCGGCGATGCGGTGCTTGCGCATGACCCGCGTCGCGAGGAGGCGTCCGTGGTCGGTGAGCTCGAGGTGGCGGTCACCGGCCACGTGCAGGAGGCCGTCACGCTCCATCCGGGCGACCGTCTGCGACACCGTCGGCCCGGAGTGCCCCAGCCGCTCGGCGATGCGGGCCCGCAGCGGCGTGATGCCCTCCTCCTCGAGCTCGAAGATCGTGCGGAGGTACATCTCCGTGGTGTCGATGAGGTCGGTCACGCCGGCAAGCCTACGGTCACCCCCGCCCGGCGACGGGTCCCGTCCGCCCGCCGCGCGCACCTCAGGGGGGCCCTGCGGCCGTTCGCCGGGCCCGTGGGTCGTACTCGGGCAGCCACCTCGCGAGCCAGGCGCCGCCCGCGAGGGTGAGCAGCCCGACCGCGACGCTCGCCACGCCGATGGAGGCCAGGGCCGCCACCGCGCCGACGACGATCGAGGCGCCGTTGTGGCCGACGAGCGACAGCAGGCGCCACACCCCGAGGAAGGGCGCCCGGCCGGCCACCGGGGCGGCGTCGGCGCCGAGCGTCATGACGATGCCCGAGCCGAGCCCGTTGCCGACCCCCATGACGAGGGCCAGTGCCGCCACCCCCGCGAGCGTCGTCGTCAGCGGCAGGGCCAGCAGCCCGAGGCCGAGGAGCACGGACACCGGCACGGCCACCCAGACCCGGCCGTGCCGGTCCATGACGGTGCCCGCCGGCCAGAACAGGACCACCTCGACGAACGCCGCCGCGGCGAAGACGAGCGAGGTCTGCGCGGCGTCGATGCCGACGTGCTCGGCCCACAGCGGGACGACGACCACCCGCGAGGACCGCGCGAGCCCGATGGCGAGGACGCCCAGCCCCACGGTGAGCAGCACCCGGCGGTTCTCGTCGACGACACGGGCGACGGGCACGTGGCGCCGGTCGCCGGCCGACCCGTCGTGGTGCGCCCCGAGGTCGACCGACCGCCACGACAGCGCCGCCGCGAGCAGCCCCGCCACGACGGCCACCCCGAAGGCCGCCTGCGGCCCCCAGCGCGCCACGAGCGGCGCGCCGACGAGGGGCCCCACGAACAGCCCGATCCGGGTCACCCCGCCGAGGGTCGACATCGCGCGGGCCCGCAGCTCGACGGGGGCGGCGGCGGTGAGGTAGCTCTGGCGGGCGAGGAGGAAGACCGCGCCGGTCGGCCCCATGAGGCAGACGGCGACGGCCAGCACCCACAGCGAGGGCGCGACGAGCGCGAGCGCGCACGCCACGGCATCCAGGGCGCCGGCGAGCACGAGGGCGCGGCGCTCGCCGATCCGCTCGACGAGCACCCCGGCGGGCACGGCGGCGGCGAACTCGGACAGCGTCGCGATGCCGACGAAGAGCGCCGCGAGCCCCACCGAGGCACCCAGCCCGCGGGCGCTGAGGGCCACGACCGGCAGCACGGCACCGGCGCCCACCGACCAGATCGCCGAGGGCCCGAACGCGGGCACGGCGATCCGTCGCAGCGAGAACTCCGGCGCCCCCTGCTCCACACCCACCCCTCGTCCCACCTTTCTCGCCCGGTGCCGGAACCTTCACCCGGACACCCGATCGGTTCCGCTGCGAAGGTGAAGGTCTCCGCACCGAGTCAACCACTGCTCCACGGGTATCTTGACGTCAAGATGACCTCCCTTCGTCTCGCATGGGTAGGTTGACGACGTGGACATCACCATCCCGCGGCGCTACTGCGGGCCGCCGGAGTCCGCCAACGGGGGCTGGGCGAGCGGCATCGTCGCCGAGCACGTGCGCGACGACGTCCGAGCGGCCCGTCGTGACCGTGCGGCTGGCCTCCCCGCCACCGCTGGACCGCCGGCTGTCGCTCGTGCCGCAGGCACCGGCATCCGACGTCGACGAGGTGCGCCTGCTCGACGGCGACCACCTCGTGGCCACCGCCTCCGCAGCGCCCCCCTTCGCCGACGACGTCGCACCGCCCCCCACGCTCGCGCAGGCCCGCGCCGCCGAGCAGCGCTACGAAGGCCTGCTCGAGCACCCCTTCCCGACCTGCTTCGTGTGCGGCACGGCTCGCGACCCCGCCGACGCGCTCTGCCTGCGACCCGGCCCCCTCGACGACGGCACCGGCCGGTACGCGGCGTCCTGGGTTCCGCACGAGGTCGGGATGCCGTTGGTCTGGGCCGCGCTGGACTGCCCCGGTGGGTGGTCGGCCGGGATCGCCGGGCGCCCGATGGTGCTCGGCACGATGGCCGCCCGCGTGCTCGCGCTCCCCGTGGCGGGGGAGCCGCACGTCGTCGTCGCCTGGCAGCGCGGATCCGCGGGCCGCCGACACCTGTCCGGGACCGCGCTCGCTCGGCCCGGACGGCGCCCTGCTCGCCCGGGCCGAGGCCACCTGGGTCGCCGTCGACCCCACCACCATCCGACCCCAGGACGTGCCATGAGCGCCATGAGCCCCACCCCCGACTCGCTGTCCCCCACCAACACGGCCGACGACGACCGGCCCACGGCGGTG
Organism: uncultured Actinomycetota bacterium; assembly: GCA_963811475.1. Lineage (GTDB taxonomy): Bacteria > Actinomycetota > Actinomycetes > Actinomycetales > Dermatophilaceae > Fodinibacter. The sequence continues at coordinate 71,986 of CAWERJ010000021.1, read as the reverse complement.
GTCACCGGGGCGAGCAGCGGCATCGGCGCCGCCACCGCACGGCTGCTGGCGGCGCACGGCTACCGGGTCGTCTGCGCGGCCCGCCGCCTCGAGCGCGTGGAGGCGCTCGCCGCGGAGATCGGCGGAGTGGCCGTCGCCTGTGACGTCACCGTCGACGACGACGTGGCGGGCCTGGCGGCGGTCGCCGGCGACCGCGTGCACGTGCTCGTCAACAACGCGGGCGGCGCGCTGGGCCTCGAACCGGTCGCGCAGGGCGACGTCGAGCTGTGGCAGCAGATGTACGACACCAACGTCCTCGGCACCCTGCGGGTGACCAAGGCGCTCCTGCCCGCCCTCGTCGCAGCAGACGGCGCAGGGGTCGTCGTCAACGTCGGCTCGATCGCCGGCTTCCTCGCCTACGAGGGCGGCGGCGGCTACACCGTCGCCAAGCACGGGGTGCACGTCATGACCGAGACGCTGCGCCTGGAGCTCGTCGACCAGCCGGTGCGGATCACCCTCGTCGCCCCGGGAATGGTGCGCACCGAGGAGTTCTCGCTCACCCGCTTCGGCGGCGACCGCGAGAGGGCCGACGCGGTCTACGCCGGCGTGCCCGAGCCGCTCGTCGCCGAGGACGTCGCCGACGCCATCGTCTGGATGGCCACCCGGCCGGCGCACGTCAACATCGACCTGCTCGTCGTCAAGCCCCGCGCCCAGGCGGCGCCGCACAAGGTGCACCGCGAGCCCACCTGACCCGACCTGAGCCGGGGGCCAGGTGTCCCCGACTGATTGCGGATTCACCACCCCTGTCGGCCGCCCGCGGCGCGCGGACGTGGCAGATCCGCAAGAAGTCGACGTGGTCAGGGCTGGAGCCGCTGCAGCTCCCACGAGGAGGCGTCGCCGAGGTCGCCCTCACCGGTGCGCCGGTAGACGAGCCGGTCGTGGAGGCGGTTGCGCCGCCCGGCCCAGAGCTCGACCTCGTCGGGCACCACCCGGAAGCCGCCCCAGAACTCGGGCACCGGCACGTCCGAGTCGTGCCCGTGGTCCGGGAAGCGGGCCGCCCGGGCCGCGTACCTCGCCTCGAGCGCCTCGCGCGACGCGATCGGCTCGGACTGGCGCGACGCCCACGCCGAGATCCGCGACGCCCACGGCCGGGAGTCGAAGTACGCCTCGACCTCGTCCCGGGGCACCTCGACGGCGTGGCCGCGGAACCGGATCGCCCGGTACATCGCCGGCCAGGTCAGCCCCAGCGCCACCGCGGGGTTGCCGAGCAGCTCGTGCCCCTTCGTCGACGTCAGCGAGGTGACGAAGCCCGGCCCCCGCTCGTCCAGGAAGCGCATGAGCACGGTGCGGACGTTCGGCCGGCCCGTCGGCGTCGACCGTGGCCACCGAGACCGCGAGGGGCTCGAAGACGTCCGAGCGCTCCTGCGAGCGCGCCACGGCGTCGTCGACCCAGGCGCGCACCTGCGCGTAGGGGGTGTCGAGCAGCTGCTCCTCGGTGAGGCCGTCCCCGTCGTAGTCGACCCTCCCGTGGCTCATGGGCCGATCGTATGCCGTCGCCCGAACGACTCCGGATGCCGGCCGCACGCGCTCACGCCGTCACCCGCACCTCGCCGCCGCGCGCACGTCGGCGGCGCCCCAGCATCCACCCTTCGCCGTGAGTGCGGACTGGTCGTCCTGGCGACCACGTCGCGCACTCACGGCGGGAGTCAGGGGGTGGGGTGACGGGCGTCGTAGCGCAGGAACCCCGGGTGGCGCAGCGACAGCACGCCGACGGCGACGATGCAGGCGACCCCGCCCCAGACGGCCATCCACCCCTCGCCGATGCGCTCGGCGACGACCCCACCGAGCAGCTCCCCCACGCGGGGCCCGCCGGCGACGACGACGATGAACACCCCCTGCAGGCGACCCCGCATCCGGTCGGGCGCGGCCGACTGGAGGATCGTCGTGCGGAACACGGCGGAGACGGCATCCGACCCGCCCGCGAACGCCATCGCGACGAGGGCTCCCCACAGGGCCTGGGTGTGGGTGAGCCAGCCCCCGGCGCCGAGCAGCGCGACACCGAGGCCCGCGATGCCGACGCCCCACCCGACGATGCTCACCATGATCGCGACGCCCTGGTGGCGCACCGCACCGAGGCGCCCGGAGAGCAGGGTTGCGAGCACCGCGCCGAGGGCCGCGGCGGCGTACAGGTACCCCACGGTCCGCGCGCCGCCCCCGAGGATCACCGCCCCGGCCGCCGGGAAGATGACGCGCGGCTGGGCCAGCAGCATCGCGGCGATGTCGGCGACGAAGGTCATCCGCACGTTCGGGGCGCCGCGCAGGAACCGGAAGCCGTCGACGACCGAGCCGAGCCCGGCCCGCGTCGCGCCGCCCTCCTCGTGCGGCTCGGGCGGGAGCGGCTGCAGCCGCCACAGCCCCCAGAGCGCGGCCAGGGTGACGAGGGCGTCGACGGTGTAGGCGGCCTCGAAGCCGCCCCAGTCGACGAGGAGCCCGGCCATGAGCGGGCCGACCATCATCGCGCTCGACATCGCGAAGACGCCGAGGGCGTTGGCCGCCGGCAGCTGCTCGCGGGGCAGGATGCGCGGGTAGATGCTCGAGCGCGCGGGCGAGCTCACCCCGAAGGCGCCGTTCCAGACGGCGACGAGGAGGTACAGCACCCACACGTCGGTGTTGCCGAGCCACGCCTGCGCCGCGCACGCGATCGAGGTGGCCCAGGCGACGAGGTTGGCGGCGAGCGCCACGGTGCGCCGGTCGTGGTGGTCCGAGAGCGACCCGCCGTAGAGCCCCATGACGACGAGCGGCACGAGCGCGAAGAACCCGACGAGCCCCACCGACGCCGTCGACCCGGTGATGTCGTACACCTGCAGGCCGATCGCGACGACCGCCATCTGCGACCCGACGTTGGAGAGCGTGAAGCCCGCCCACAGCCGTCGGTACGCCGGCACCTCCCGCAACGGCGTGAGGTCCGGCAGGTGGGAGCGCAGCACCCGCAGATCATGCACGAGCCGCGCCGCCGACCCGGACGCGCGGTGCACCGGGACTAGGGTCCGCTCATGGACAAGCCGGCGCAGATCGCGCTCCTCATCGACGCCGACAACGCCACGGCCGGCCGCATCGACGTCATCCTCGGCGAGCTGTCGCGCCTCGGTGAGACCAACGTGCGCCGCGCCTACGGCAACTGGACGAAGACCGGGCTCAAGTCGTGGCAGGAGGTGCTGCACGACAACGCGATCCGCCCGGTGCAGCAGTTCGACCCGAGCAAGGGAAAGAACGCCAGCGACATCGCGCTGGCCGTCGACGCCGTCGAGATCCTCCACACCCAGCGGCCCGACGCCTTCGCGCTCGTGTCCTCCGACGCCGACTTCACGCCCCTCGTCATGCACCTGCGCGAGCACGGCGCGCACGTCTACGGCTTCGGCGACGCCAAGACGCCGCAGCCGTTCCAGAGCGCGTGCACCCGCTTCCTCGTGCTCAACCGGCTCTCCTCGCCCAGCGGCCAGCCGGATGCCGTGCCCGCCGACGCGGCCGACGCCACGGACGCCACCGAGCCGGATGCCGGGCAGCCGCCTCCCGCGCGCACCGCCAGCCGCCGCGCGACCGCGAAGGCGACGAGCCCGGCGGCCGACGGGGCCACGGCAGCGGGTGGGACGCGCACGGCGAGGAAGGCGACGGCATCCGCGACGAAGGCGACGACGACGAAGGCGACGAAGGCAGCCAAGGCCGCCGCTGCCGAGACGCAGGTCGCCCAGGCGTCCACGCCGGCGCGCGCCACCCGCGCCCAGCTGCGCGGCGACCGGCGGCTCGTCGCCCTGCTGCGTCGTGCGGTCGAGGGGGCCGCGGACGACGAGGGGTGGGCCCGCGTCGGCACCGTCGGCAACCACATCTCGAACCAGTCCTCGTTCGACCCCCGCAACTACGGCTACGCCAAGCTCAGCCGCCTGCTCGAGGCGACCGACCTGTTCGACATCCGCGACCAGGGCGGCCAGAACATGGCCGTGCGCGACCGGCGCGGGTCGTCGGGCACGTCCACGAACGGGACCACGGCTGGGAACGCGTGACGGTGGCGTGCACAATGGGGCCGCCCGACAAAGGCGCCGAGCGACGATTGGGGACCCCATGAGCACCGCAGCCACGACCGCAGGACCCGCGCAGCCCGCGAGCGATCCCGACTTCCGGCCCGGGCTCGAGGGGGTCGTGGCCTTCGAGTCCGAGATCGCCGAGCCCGACAAGGAGGGCGGCGCCCTCCGCTACCGCGGCGTCGACATCAACGACCTCGTCGGCCGGGTGTCCTTCGGCCAGGTGTGGGGGCTGCTCGTCGACAACGAGTTCGACCCGGGCCTGCCCCCCGCGGAGCCGTTCCCGCTGCCGGTGCACACCGGTGACATCCGCGTCGACGTGCAGTCGGCGCTCGCCCAGCTCGCCCCCGTGTGGGGCTTCCGCCCGCTGCTCGACATCGACGACGAGGAGGCTCGCGAGAACCTCGCCCGCGCCTCGGTCATGGCGATCTCGTTCATCGGCCAGTCGGCCCACGGGCAGACGACGCCGATGGTGCCCCAGCGCGAGGTCGACAAGGGGCGCACCATCGCCGAGCGGTTCATGATCCGCTGGCGCGGCGACCCCGACCCCAAGCACGTCGATGCCATCGACTCGTACTTCATCTCCGCGGCCGAGCACGGCATGAACGCGTCGACCTTCACCGCGCGGGTCATCGCCTCGACCGGGGCCGACGTCGCGGCGTGCCTCTCGGGGGCGATCGGCGCCCTGTCGGGGCCGCTGCACGGCGGGGCCCCCAGCCGCGCCCAGACGATGATCGAGGGCGTCGAGCGGATGGGCGACGCCCGCCGCTACGTGCGCGAGACGCTCGACCGCAAGGAACGGCTGATGGGCTTCGGGCACCGCGTCTACCGCGCGTACGACCCGCGCGCCACGGTCCTGCGCGACACCTGCAAGCGGCTCGGCACCCCTCGCTACGAGGTGGCCCTCGAGCTCGAGAAGGCCGCGATCGCCGAGCTGGCCGAGCGCCACCCCGAGCGCCGGATGGAGACCAACGTCGACTTCTGGGCGGCGGTCCTGCTCGACTTCGCCGACGTGCCCGGCGACATGATGACCCCCCTCTTCGCGTGCGCGCGCACCGCGGGCTGGTCGGCGCACATCCTCGAGCAGAAGCGGACCGGGCGCCTCATCCGGCCCAGCTCGCGCTACGTCGGCCCGGGCCCGCGACCGATCGAGGACGTCAAGGGCTTCCGCGCCCACTGAGCCGCTCGCGGCGTCCGGTCCCGCGTCCACCGGGTGACCTCGTTCGCCCACGTGGTGGACCTCACGTCCGGCATCCGGGCACGATCGACGAGACTGGATGCCGGTCGCGGCCACCGACGACGCCGACCCGCGCCACCGGATGCCGGCGCCCGTCGCCGCCGTCGGCACCGGCATCCGTCCCGACGACCCACCGACCGACACCGGAGCAGACCCGTGAGCGACCCCGCCCAGATCTCCATCCCCGCCGACCTGCTCCCCGAGGACGGCCGGTTCGGGTCCGGCCCCTCGAAGGTCCGCCCGGCCCAGGTCGAGGCGCTCACCGCGATCGGGCGCACCGTGCTCGGCACGTCGCACCGCCAGGCCCCGGTGAAGAACCTCGTCAAGGCGGTCCGCTCCGGCCTGTCGACCTACTTCGACCTCCCCGAGGGCTACGAGGTCGTGCTCGGCAACGGTGGCGCGACGGCGTTCTGGGACATCGCGGCGTTCGGCCTCGTCCGCGACCGCGCCCAGCACCTGACCTTCGGCGAGTTCTCGAGCAAGTTCGCGACCGTCACGAAGAACGCCCCCTTCCTCGGGGAGCCCACGGTCATCTCGAGCGAGCCGGGCACCCGCCCCGACCCGCGCGCCGAGGCCGGCGTCGACGTCTACGCGTGGGCCCACAACGAGACGAGCACCGGCGTCATGGCCCCCGTGCGGCGCGTCGAGGGCGCGGACGCCGACGCACTGGTCCTCGTCGACGCCACCTCCGGCGCCGGCGGCCTCCCGGTCGACGTCGAGCGAGGCCGACGTCTACTACTTCGCCCCCCAGAAGTCGTTCGCCTCCGACGGCGGCCTCTGGCTGGCGCTCTTCTCCCCCGCCGCGCTCGCGCGCGTGGAGGAGATCACGGCATCCGGCCGCTGGGTGCCCGACTTCTTCAGCCTGCCGACGGCGATCAGCAACAGCCGCCTCGACCAGACCTACAACACCCCGGCCGATCGCGACGCTGGCCATGCTCGCCAACCAGGTCGAGTGGCTCAACGGCAACGGTGGCCTCGACTGGGCGACCGCCCGCACCAAGGACTCCTCGGGCCGGCTCTACGACTGGGCCGAGGCCAGCGACTACGCCACCCCCTACGTCACCGACCCGGCGAACCGCTCGCAGGTCGTCGCGACGATCGACGTCGACGACTCGATCGACGCCACCGCCATCGCGAAGACGTTGCGCGCCAACGGGATCGTCGACGTCGAGCCCTACCGCAAGCTCGGCCGCAACCAGCTGCGCGTCGCCTGCTTCCCCGCCGTGGAGCCCGACGACGTCAGCAGCCTCATCGCCTGCGTCGAGCACGTCGTCGCGCGGCTCGCCTGAGCCGTGTCCCCCACCCGGCGCCCTGCGACCCGGCGAGGACGTCGTGCTCCTGCGTCGCGCTGAGGCCAGCGCCAGGCCGACCACCCGGGATGCCGTCCGCGGCGACATCCAGGGCCTGCGGGCGGTGGCGGTGCTCGTCGTCCTCGTCTTCCACTTCTGGCCGGGCTCGCTGACCGGGGGCTACGTCGGCGTCGACGTCTTCTTCGTCATCTCCGGCTTCCTCATCTCGAGCCACCTCCTGCGGTCGCCGCCGACGACCCCCCGCCTCCTCGCGAGGTTCTGGGGCCGCCGGGTCCGCCGGCTGCTCCCCGCGGCCTCGCTCGTCCTCGCCGTCACCCTGCTGGCGTCCGTCGTGTGGATGCCGTCGACCCTCCTCCCGACGGTCGCCCGGGAGGTGGTGGCCTCCGCCCTGTCGGTCGAGAACTGGGTGCTCGCCGGGACCGCCACCGACTACCTGGCCGCCGAGAACGCCCCGAGCCCCGTGCAGCACTACTGGTCGCTGTCGGTCGAGGAGCAGTTCTACGTGTTGTGGCCCCTGCTCATCGCGGCGCTCGCCTTCGCGTCGCGCGGCCGGCGGCGGGCCGCCTGGTGGGGAGCCGGGCTGGTGTGCGTCACCGCCGGTTCCCTCGCCGCCAGCGTCCTGCTCACCGAGTCGGATGCCGCGGCCGCCTACTTCGTCACCCAGACCCGGGTGTGGGAGCTCGGGCTCGGCTCGCTCCTCGCCCTGGCCGTGCACCTCGGCTGGCGCCTGCGGGCGCCGGCCCTGCGCGCGGTGCTCGCGTGGGCCGGGCTGGGGCTCATCGGGTACGCCGTCGTCACCTTCGACGGGTCGACGGCCTTCCCGGGGATCGCCGCGCTGGTGCCCACGCTGGGAGCCGTCCTCGTCCTCGCGGCGGACGTCGACGGCATCCGGTGGTCTCCGGGGCGGCTTCTCGGTGCGCGCCCCTCGCAGCAGCTCGGTGACGTCTCGTACTCGGTGTACCTCTGGCACTGGCCCGTCGTCGTGCTCGTGCCGTATGCCCTGACTCGCGAGATGACCAATGTCGAGAAGGTCGTCGCGGTCGCGGCCGTCATCGCCGTATCGGTCCTGACCAAGCGGTTCGTCGAGGACCCGGTGCGCCGGTCGCGCCGGCTGTCGGCCAGCCTCCCCCGCACGTTCGCCATCCTCGCGGCCAGCGTGCTCGTGCTCGGTGCCGCCGGCGTCGGCATCGTCCGGCACGCCGACGCCGCCACGGCGGCCGAGCAGCAGGCGCTGGCCGACGAGCTCTCGTCCTCGGACTGCGTCGGTGCCGAGGCGACGCGCAACGCCGCGTGCCCGTCGGTCACCGGGGACTCGCTCCTCTCGACACCCTCCGTGGCGCGCATCGACCGGCCCGTGGTCTACGCCGACGGGTGCTGGTCGGTACGGCCCTTCACCAAGCGCCAGGTCTGCACGTACGGGGACCCGGCCGGGGCGGTGCGCGTCGCCCTCATGGGCAACTCGCACGCCGGCCACTGGCAGCCCGCGATCGCACCGGTGGCCGAGGAACGGGGCTGGCGCGTCGACACCTACCTCATCTCGCAGTGCTACAGCGTGACGATCCCGGTCGAGGTGGGCTCGCGGGCCGGGAGCGAGAACTGCCGGGCGTGGAACGAGTGGGCCATCGGGGAGGTCTCGAGCGGGCGGCTACGACCTCGTCGTCCTCAGCAACCGCACGTTCCAGCAGCTCGTCGGGGTGGCCCCGGCGGACCGCGACCGGGTGGCCCGCGGCGCCTACGCGGACACCCTGCGCACCATCACGAGCAGCGGCACGAAGGTGCTCGTGCTGCGCGACGTCCCGTCGGCGGTGACGAGCGCACCCGACTGCGTCGCGGTCCACCTCGACGACACCACGGCCTGCTCCCACCCCGTGGCGGAGGCCGTGCCGACGGACCCGCTGTACGACGCGGCCACTGCCGACACCTCCGGGCTCGTCTCGACGCTCGACCTCACCGACCGGTTCTGCCGCGACGGCGTGTGCCACGCCGTTCTCGGCGGGCTCATCGCGTACTTCGACCACGGGCACCTCACGACGACCTTCGCCCGCACCCTGGTCCCGGACGTCGGCCCGGCGCTCGAGCGCGCGCTGGGGGCACCCGCCGGCTGACGACTGGTGCGGCCGGCGTCCGTCCGCCCGTGCTGGTCGCCCTCAGCGACCCACCCCACGCAGTCCTCGCTGCACCTGACCGGCCAGCCACGCGGACTCCGGCACGGCATCCGGGTCGCAGACCAGCGTGACGACGAGCTCGCCCGCGTACGAGAGCACGTCGAACGACACGACGACGTTGCCGGGGTTCACCGCGACGGGCACGACGTGGGTCACCTCCGCACCGGCGAGGCGCAGCCGTCCCGTCGGTCCCCGGACGTTCGTGACGAAGGTGTGCACGAGGCGCTGGTGGTCGACGAACGCCTGGAACGCCCCGACGGCCGCCAGGGCGCGGAACGCGGGCGTGAGGAGGGCGGCCGAGCCACCACGTCCCGCTCCCCGCATGCGTGACCGCTCCCCGACGACGGCGTCGAGCCGCACCGCCGGGTCGCCCACGCCGGGGACGCGCACCGGCACCACCCCGGTGGCGTTGCCCAGGGACCCTGCATCGCCCTGGGCCCGCCGCGAGACGGGCACCGACACGACGAGCTCGTCGACCCGCTCACCCCGGCGAGCCAGCAGGTCGACCAGTGCCCCGGTCACGGCCGTGACGACGACGTCGTTGACGCTCGCCCCGAGCTCGTGCGCCGCGAAGCGGACGCCGGCGAGGTCCGCCGTGGCGACCTCCAGCCGCCGGCCCCCGCCCGTCGGGCCGAGCAGGCTGCAGCGGTCGGCCAGCCGGGGGCGGCGCAGCCCGAGCTCGCGGGTGCCGGCGCCGACCGCGCGGGCCGTCCGCCCCACCCGGCGGACTCCCCGAAGTCGTGACGCCCAGGCGTCCCTCGCGAGCTCGAGGTAGGCGGGTGGAGCGGCCGGGCGCCGGGACGGCTCGGCCGCCTCCCGCTCCCCGTCGACCGACCCGGCGGGGATGCCGTCCGCCAGCGTGCCGAGGACCGCGAGCCCACCCATGCCGTCGGCGAGCACGTGGTGCGCGACGAGGGCGACCCCGGCCACCCGCCCGGTCGGGTCGAGGAGCAGCCGAGCCCTCCAGAGCGGCCGGTCGAGGGGCAGCCGGGCCGCGACGAGGTCGGCCGTCGCGTCGAGCAGCGCCCGGGCGACACCGTCGGCGTCGCCCAGGGTCTCGAGCGTGACGGGCAGCTCGTCGACGAGTCGGGCCACCTCGTCGGTGCCGGCCTCCACCCACACCCGGCGACCCGCACCCGGCGGTGTCGCGACCAGCCGCTGGCCGAGCCGGGGCACGGTCGCCGCCCGCCGCAGGAGCAGGGACCGGACCCGCTCCGGCGGAGGGCGGTCGCGGTCGTCGAGGACGAGCAGGGCGCCGATCGCCATGGGCACCCGCCCCCGGTCGACGGCGAGCTGGAGCACGTCGTCCGGACCGGCCCGGTCGACCGCCGTGCGTGGTGCGGTGGCCACGCCCCCACGGTAGGCCGCGGGGGCGACCGCCGGCCGGCCCGCGTGAGCGGCCCCACGCCCATCGCCCGGCGCACCCGGTCAGGTGGGGCGGCGCCAGCAGCGCAGGTCCAGGGCGCGCTCGGGGTCGGGCACCCAGCCGAGGTCGGCCATCGCGTCACCCGCGGCGACCTGTCTGTCGTCGAGGCAGACGAGCAGCACCCCCAGCCGGTCGAGGTCGGTGCCGAACGTCGGAAGGACCCTGGTCGCCCGCGCGGGTCGCATGTCGCTGCTGAGCCGTCGCCGCGCGGCGTTCTGGCCGAGGTCCTCGACGATGCTGGGCAGGAAGAAGGACCGGGGGTCCACGGCGTGCACGTCGGTCGTCGTCAGCGCCATGGCACTCATCGCCAGCCGCGGGGCGAGCACGGGCCCGTCGAGGCCCCGCGCCCGTTCGGCGACCCGCGCGGCCCGGTCCAGCTCGACGGCAGGGAACTTCCATACCGGTCGCGACGCCATCTCGTTCGGGCTCAACGGGTCCCACACCGTGCGCCCGGTCGCGACGACGACGGCGAGCACGACGACGAGCGGGACCCAGCCCAGCACCCGAAGGGCGGCGGACGGCATCCCGCGCGGTCGCGCCGACCCCTCGGAACGCTGCCGGCCACCCTCGCGCCACGGCGACCGGGGCGGCGGCGAGGACCCCGAGCAGGACCGGCACGGGGATGATCCACGGCAGCCGCCAGACCAGCGGGCCGGCCCCGGTGACGTCCTGGACGAGCTCGGGCATGAAGGGCGCGAGGAGGACGACCGCCCCCACCGCCGCCGCGGCCGCCACGGACCGGGCAGCGCCCCGGCGCACGCCCCACGCGCCGAGCAGCAGCGCGAGGCTGCCCAGCCAGCCCCACGGCCCGCGGCCGAGGACCCCGTGGTACGCCTCGGGCGCGGTCCGCAGCAGCTCGCCGTAGCCGGCCCCGTCCCCGAGGGCGCTCGCGACGAGGCCGGCACCGAGCGGGTACGCCCCCAGGGCGAGGGCGCCCAGCCATCCCGGTCGCCGGGTGAGGAGCAGGGCGAACGCCGCTGCGAGCGCGACCGGCGGGACGAGGAACGCCGCGGTGCTCGACAGACCGACCGCGGCCGCTCCGACGGCGACGACGAGCACGAGGTCGCGCAGCCGGCGGTGCAGCGCCCACCGCGAGAGGGCGAGGTAGGCCATCGGCAGCGCCACGCACAACAGGACGACCTTGCCCTGCCACGCCGCGCGCAGCGGGATGCTGCTCATCGCGATCGACCCCTCGGCGCCGGGCTCGACGTAGATGCCGAAGGTGAGGTAGGCGACGGCGACGGCGAACGCGGCGAGGGCCGGGCCGCTGCTCCACGTGCGGGCGAGCCACCACATCACCCAGACGCAGAGGGCGATGACCACCGGAGGGGTGAGCAGGTAGACCACGGTGCCGCCGGAGATGCCGAGGACGTGGGCCACCGCGCCCTGGAACACCTCGAAGGACTGCACCGGCACGGTGCCGGCCCCCCGGATCGCGGGGAGGACCTGGTCGGTGTAGATCGTGTCGCGCATCGGGATCGTGCCGTGCTCGGCGACGAAGACCGCCTTGTTGACGTAGAAGACGTCGTCGAAGGAGACGTTGCGGACGAAGAGCGTCAGCACCCCTCCGGCCACGGCCACGAGGAGGACGACGACACTGGATGCCGTCCGCGCGAGCGGGCGCGTCGGCGGGAGCATGGGCTCGGGCGCGTTCCCCGCGGCCCCCTCGACGCGGTCGGCAGCAGCCGGCTCCTCCTCGACCGGCTCCTCCTCGACCGGCCCCTCCCACACGAGGAGGGCGACGAGCGAGGCCACGGAGCCGAGCGCGAGCCACCAGCCGAGGGGGTAGTCGGTATCGGCCCCGGTGAGTGCAGCGCTGGCCCCGACCGCGAGGACCGCGGAGACGGCGAGGAAGGGCCAGGCGCGGTGGCGCACCCCGCCGCGCCGGCGGGTCCGACCGAGGGTCCCGGTCACCCGGGTGCTGAGCAGGGCGATCGCGGCCGTGAGCGCCACGGTCGCCAGGAGCAGCGGGGTCGTGGGCAGGCCCAGCCAGCAGCCCAGGTGGTAGAGCACCGTCCAGGTGCCGAAGCCCACGACGACGTACTCGCACCCGGCATCCACCCACCGGTCCACGACGCCCGGGACGTCGCCCGCTGCCTCCCCGGTGGATCACTCGGAGCAGGTTACCGGCCGGTCACCTCGGGCTCAGCGGGTCATGGCGTACACCACGGCGACGGCCAGGAGGACGGCGAGCACGCCGAGGGTCATCCGTCGTCGGAACCGGGGTGTCACCGCGCGGGCTCCAGCACGCCGACCGTCGGTGCGGCCGGCTCCTCGACGAGCGGGCTGGCGGTGACGCGCACCCGCGGCCGGCGCTGCGACTCGTAGCTCACCCGGACATTCTGCGACCTCGCGAGCCACACCGACACGCCGACCAGCGCGACGGCCATGGCGACGGCACCGATCCCGATGGTCCAGCGGGGCCCGAACTGCTCGGCGATCCACCCGATGAGGGGGGCGCCGGCCGGGGTTCCGCCCATGAAGATCGCCATGTACAGCGCCATGACGCGGCCGCGCATCTCGGGGGCCACCCGGGTCTGCACCATGGCGTTCGCGGTCGTCAGCGCCGTCAGCGCCGTGAGCCCGACGGGGACGAGGGCCGCCGCGAACAGCCAGTACGTGGGGGCGAGGGCCGCGAGGGCGGCGGCCACGGTGAAGCCGGTGAGCGCGAGGAGCAGCACCCGCAGCCGCGGCACCTTGCGGCGCGCCGACAGCAGGGCCGCCGACAGCGAGCCGATCGCCATGATCGAGCCGAGCAGGCCGAACTCGCCCGCCCCCTTGTCGAACACCTTCGTGGCCATGAGCGCCATGGTGATCTGGAAGTTCATGCCGAAGGTCCCGAGGACGAAGACGAGGAGCATGACGAGCTGGAGGTCGCGCCGGACCCGCACGTACTCGAACCCCTCGCGGATGCCGCCGCGGCCCTTGACCCGGGGCGCCGGGCGCAGCTCGCCCGTGCGCAGCCGGAGCAGGGCGACGATCACGAAGACGAAGGTGACCGTGTTGAGCAGCAGCGCCGGGCCGACGCCCCACAGGGCGATGACCACCCCGGCGAGACCCGGCCCGATGAGGCGGCCGAGGTTGAACGACGCGGAGTTCAGGGAGACGGCGTTGGCGAGCGTGTCGTCGGGGACCATCTCGGAGACGAACGCCTGCCGCGCCGGGTTGTCGATGGCGGTGACGACTCCCTGGAAGAGCGCGATCGCGTAGACCTGCCAGAGCTGCGCGGCACCGGTGACGGCGAGGACGCCGAGCAGCAGGCTCGACAGGGCCAGCAGGGTCTGGGTGAGCAGGAGGATGCGGCGCTTGGGGAAGCGGTCGGCGATGAGCCCGGCCCACGGGGCGAGCAGGAGGAACGGCAGGAACTGCAGGCCGGTGACGATACCGAGCGCCGTCGCCGAGCCCTCGGTGAGCACCGTGAGCACGAGCCAGTCCTGGCCGACGCGGCCCATCCACGTGCCGACGTTCGACACGAGGGCGCCGCTGGCCCACAGGCGGTAGTTGCGGACGGAGAGGGAGGTGAAGGTGGGGCTCACTCGGCAGCCACCCGTTCCAGGAGCGCGGTCGCCTCGGCGAGCACGGCGCGCTCGGCGTCGGTGAGCCGCTCGAGGCGCGCGGCGAACCACTGGTCGCGCCGGCGACGGATGTCCCGGATGGTGCGGCGGCCCTCGGGGCGCAGCGACAGGATGACCTGGCGCCCGTCGGTGGGGTCGTCGGCGCGGGCCACGAGCCCGGCCTCGACGAGGGCCGCGACGGTGCGGTTCATGCTCGGCGCGCTGACCTTCTCGATGTCGGCGAGCTCGCGCTGGGTGCGCGGCTGCTCCTCGAGCCGCACGAGCACCGAGAACTGGTGGGGCGGCACCGGAGCGGTGCTCTCGAACCGCACCCGCCGCGAGATCCGCATGCACGCCATGCGCAGGTCGCTCGTGAGGCGGTCGCGCTCGCCACGCGTCATCGAGGAGCGCTCGGGCGCGGCGGTGGGGGTCATGTCGTCTCCTCGGTCGGTGATGCTTAGCACAACTCATTACCTCTGCTAACTATTCCAGCCATCCCTACCCCGACCATTGCGGATATCCCACCGCAGGAGGGCCCCGTGACGGCCCGCGGGGTGGGTGATCCGCAATGAGTGGCGGACGACGGGCGGATGCCGTGCCTCGTTACGCTGGGTGCGTGACCCCGGACGAGCCGAGCGGCGAGCAGGACGCGAGTGCCGGGGCCGAGCCCCGTGCGGCGCCCCTCGGGGAGGCCGCCCCCGTCGAGCCGGTCGACGTGCCGACCCGCACGGTGGTGCTCGTCGGCACCGCGGTGTGGGTGGTCGCGCTCGTCGTGACGCTGCTCGTCCCCGCGCTGCACACCGGGTCTCGCTCGTGGTGGCCGTGGACCTGCGTCACCGGGATCGCACTGGGCCTGTTCGCCTGGTGGTACGTCGGGCGCGGCGGCCGGGAGACGGCGGGGCGCTGACCCGGCCCACCGGCATCCGGGCGTCCGAGGTCAGGCGGGGTCGAGCTCGAAGTCGTCGAGGATCGGCGGGGCGACGCGCTCGGGCGTCGGCGAGTCGATGTCGACCTCGGAGTGCGCACCGCACCCGTGGTCGAGGCTGACGACGCGGGCGTCGGACGGGGACCACTCGTTGGCGCAGACCCCGAAGACCGACCGCAGCGCGCCCGCCATCGGCACGAAGAAGCCACAGGTCGAGCACGGGGCGGGCGCCTTGAGGGCCACCGGGGCGGTGGGGCCCGAGTCGCCGTCGTACCAGCGCTGCGCCGCGGCCTCGCGCCCCTCGGCCGACAGCACGCGGGGCCGCCCCAGCCCGAGCTCCCACAGGGCCACCCGGTCGACGTCCTCGTCGCCCGTCGCCTCGAAGCCCGGCTCGAGGAACGGGTCCTCCTCGACGAGCGGGGTGACGTCACCGGGGCCGACGTCGCCGGGCGCGAGGCGCTCGGCGTAGGGGACCCACTCGGGAGACAGCAGCGACCCGTCGCCCGGGACGAGGTTTGCCTCGCTGACGGTGACCGTCTTGGACCGCGAGACCCGCGCCACCGTGATGGCCCAGCGCCAGCCGCGGTAGGCCAGGGCCGTGCACGCGAAGTAGTGGGTGCCGAGCCGGTCCTCGACCATCTCCATGCCGAGGTGCTCGCCCACCGCGTCGGCCTCCGCGATCGACACGGCCGCCTCGCGCGCGGTCTCGACGGCCGCGCGCAGGGTCGTGTCGGTCTTGAGGGCGGCGCTCACAGCTCGAGGTCGCCCGCCACCGCGTGCAGCACCTGCGCGACCTTGTTGCCGTGCGCCTTGTCGGGGTAGTGGCCGCGGCGCAGGGACTCGGAGACCGAGTCGAGCAGCTTGATGAGGTCCTCGACGATGACGACCATCTCGTCGGCCGGCTTGCGGCCGGCCACCCGACGGTTCGTCGTCACGGACGGCGCGGGGTCGAGGAGGCGCACGGACAGCGCCTGGGCGCCCCGGCGGCCCTCGGCGATGCTGAACTCGATCCGCTGCCCGCCCTTGAGCCCGGCGACACCCTCCGGAAGGGCGCTGGCCGGCACGAACACGTCACCCTCGCCGCCGTCTCCGGACACGAAACCGAAGCCCTTCTCGGAGTCGAAGAACTTCACCTTGCCAGTCGGCACGGTCCACCTCTTTGTCGCGGTCGCGGGTTCACGCCCGGGCGGGCGCCACCGACAAGGCTAACCGCTCCGGTGCGTGCCGTGCCCCCGGGTTCCGGGATGCCGTGCGGCCCGCCGGTCGCCGCCCGCCCGCCACCCGGCCGTCGCCGACGACGGCCGGGAATCCGGTCGATCCGTGTCGGTGCCGCGTGGCACGGTGGACGGCATGTCGGAGACCACCCGGGGCCAGACCGAGCACGACGAGGGGACGACGCCCGCACCCCACGAGAAGCTGACGCTGCGCAGCTTCTGGGCCGCCCTGCCCACACCGGGGCGGTGGCTGCTCTCGACGACCGCGGTCTCCACCCTCGGGCGCGGGATGACCCTGCCCTTCACGATCATCTACATCCACGAGGTGCGCGGCATCGACCTCGACACCGCGGGCCTGCTCATGGGCGTCATCGCCGTGGTGGCGCTCCTCGTCACCGGGCCGGTCGGCGCGCTCATCGACCGGCTGGGGGCTCGCGTCGTCGTCATCTGGGGCAACGTCGCGCAGCTCCTCGGCGCCGTCGTCATGGCGTTCGCGACGACGGTCCCCGCCTTCGCGCTCGCCGTCGTCCTCCTCGGCCTGAGCTTCGGCGTGGCCTGGCCCGGGTACAACGCCCTGACCTCGAGCATCGTCTCCGGGGCCGTGCGCACGCAGTTCTTCGGCATCAACTTCGCCCTGGTCAACCTCGGCATCGGGATCGGGGGCATCGTCAGCGGCTTCGTCACCGACGTCGACCGCCCGGGCACCTTCACGGCGATCTTCCTGGCCGACGCCGTGTGCGTCCTCGTCCCCATCACGCTCCTGCTCGTCCCCCTGCGCCACGTCGCGGGGCGGCCCGAGCGCACGACGGGCGGCGAGGCGGCGGACGCCGGGAGTCGGCTACCTCGCGATCCTCCGCCGTCCCGCCGTCCTGTGGATCACGGGCCTGACCTTCCTCACGAGCTTCGTCGGCTACGGGCAGATGGAGGCCGGCTTCCCGGCGTTCGCCCGGCAGGTCAGCGAGGTGTCGACCCGCACGATCGGCCTGGCCTTCGCCGCCAACACCGCGGTCATCGTGGGCATGCAGTTCCTCGTGCTGCGGCTCATCGACGGCCACCGTCGCACCCGGGTGTTCCTCGGCCTCGTCGTCCTGTGGGGCGCGGCCTGGCTGCTGCTCGGAGCCACCGGCCTGGTCGCGGGCACGGCCCTGGCGGCGGTGGGTGTCATCGTGTTCCACGTCCTCTTCGGCCTCGGCGAGACGATGCTGCAGCCCACGGTGCCCGCCATCGTCAACGACCTCGCGAGCGACCGCGACCGCGGGCGCTTCAACGCCGTGTCGGCCGGGGCGTTCCAGGTCGGGGCCGTCACCGCCCCGGTCGTCGCCGGCGTGCTGCTCGACCGTGAGCTCGGCGGCGTGTTCATCGGCGTCATCGTCGCCTGCCTCGGCGGGGTCGCCCTGCTCGCGCTGGCTCTCGAGCGCCGCATCTCGCCGGAGGTCAACGGCGTGCTGCCGACCGCCGGCGCCTCCACGACGCCGTGAGCCGGCCGGCGGTCGTCCGCCGGGCGCGTCGTGGTGGCGCGCCGCTCAGCCGACGACGACCAGCCGGGTGAGCTTCATGCCCTCCTTGGCCGCGAGCACCCGCACCTGCGACCCGGTGGCCACCTGGCTGCCGGCAGGCATCACGGCGACGGTGCCGTCGAGGGTGTAGGTCGCCGCGAAGCCGTCCGAGCTCTTGACGCTGAGCGACGTGCCCGGCGTGTACGCCGTCACCTGACCGAGCTGCACGACCATGACGGTCGGCGTGCCCGTGGCGTTCGTCGTGTACTCACCGTGCAGGATGCCGGCGAGCCCGGCCGCGCCCAGCCCCATGCCCATGCCCTGCCCCTGGGGACCCATCCGGCCGGGGGGCCGGCCCGGAGCAGGGACGGCGTCGCCGTCCTCCTGCTGGGGGATACCCGCGGCCCCTGTCCTGGTTCCTGCCCTGGCCGCGGCCGTTCCCGTTGCCCATCATCGGGCCGCCACCGGGGCGACCGGACACCGAGACGCCGTCGTCGCCGCGCCACGGGTGGTGGCTCGCGACGAAGGCGGCCGTCAGGCCGACTCCGGTGACCAGCAGCAGCGCGCCGAGCACGGCGGCGAGGACCAGCGCCGCGCGCCCACCACCGGTCGACGTCGCCTCGCCCCACCAGCGACCGGGGCCGGACGGCGTCCGGGCCGGCGCGGACGCCGCAGGTGCCGCGGACCAGGCGGGGCCCGCGGACGAGGGTGGGGTGGGCCCACCGGGCGGCGGCGCGGCTGCCGGCGCCGTCGCCGGTGGCAGCACCGAGGTCTCGTCCGGGCCGGCCGCGGGCGGCTGCGCCGGCTGGTCGGGGCGTTCGGGGTCTGGCGTCGTGGGGCGGTCGCTCATACCGCCCATGATCCGCCCGTCCGGCCCGGAATGCGCCGCCCCCCGGCCAACTCACATCGAACTCACATGTCGCCAGTGGCGTTCGCCCGCTCAGCCGCCGGTGAGGGCCCGCACGACCCGCGACGGCGACGGCCGACCCAGCTGGGCGGCCATCCACGCGCTCGTGTCGACGAGGGCGTCGAGGTCGATCCCCGTGGAGACGCCCGCGCCCTCGAGGGCCCAGACGAGGTCCTCCGTCGCGAGGTTGCCCGTGGCGGACTTCGCGAAGGGGCACCCGCCGAGGCCGCCGGTCGAGGCGTCGACCACCCGCACGCCGTCCCGCAGCGCCGCCAGGGTGTTGGCCAGCGCCTGTCCGTAGGTGTCGTGGAAGTGCACCCCCACCCGCTCCGGGCCGATCCCCACGGCGTCGAGCGCCGCCAGCAGCGCGTGCACGTGGCCCGTCGTGCCGACGCCGATGGTGTCGCCCAGCGACAGCTGGTCGCAGCCGAGGTCCATGAGCCGGCGGCACACGTCGACGACCTGGGCGACCGGCACCGGGCCCTCCCACGGGTCGCCGAAGCACATCGAGACGTAGGCGCGGACCCACAGCCCTTCGGCCCGCGAGCGCTCCACCACCGGGCGGAACATCTCGACCGACTCGTCGACCGTGCGGTTGAGGTTGCGCCGGGCGAAGGTCTCGGTGGCGCTGCCGAAGATCGCCACGGCCCCCACCCCGGCGGCGAGCGCCCGCTCCAGCCCGCGCTCGTTGGGGACCAGCACGGGCCGGTCGCGCCCCAGCCCCACCTCGCCGAGCAGGCCGAGCAGCTCCTCGGCGTCGGCGAGCTGCGGCACCCACCGCGGGTCGACGAACGACGTGGTCTCCACCGTCGTCAGGCCGGCCGCGACGAGGCGACGCACGAACTCGGCCTTGACCGCGGCCGGCACGACGGTCGACTCGTTCTGCAGACCGTCCCGCGGGCCGACCTCGTAGACGGTCACGGATGCCGGCAGGCTGCGGTCCGGCTCCACCTGCGGCAGCGGAAGTCTCACCCACCGATCCTGACACGCCGACGCCTGCGAGGCGACGCCCACCCGTCCACCTCCCCGGCGCCGGACCCGACCGGCACCGCAGCCACAGGCAGTACCTGCCCAGCCGGCATCCAGCGAACGTCCAGACTTCTGCGCCACACTGGGAACCGTGACCACCCAGACGCCCGAAGCCCGCCTCCTCGTCGTCGAGGACGAACCGAACATCCGCGAGCTGCTCGCGACCTCGCTGCGGTACGCCGGCTTCGACGTCGCCACGGCGGCGAGCGGCTCCGAGGCGCTGCGGGTCGCCGGCGACCACCACCCCGACCTGTGCGTCCTCGACGTCATGCTCCCCGACATGGACGGCTTCACCGTCACCCGTCGGCTGCGCGAGCAGGGCCGCCAGCTACCGATCGTCTTCGTCACGGCGCGCGACTCCGTCGACGACAAGATCAAGGGCCTCACCGTCGGTGGCGACGACTACGTCACCAAGCCGTTCAGCCTCGAGGAGGTCGTCGCCCGCATCCGCGCCGTCCTGCGCCGCACCCGCGGCGACGCCGACGAGGACCGCCAGGTGCTCGCCTTCGCCGACCTCGAGCTCGACGAGGACTCGCACGAGGTCCGCCGCGCCGGCCGGGTCATCGAGACCAGCCCGACCGAGTTCAAGCTGCTGCGCTACCTCATGCTCAACCCCAACCGCGTGCTCTCGAAGGCGCAGATCCTCGACCACGTCTGGGACTACGACTTCCGCGGCGAGTCCGGCATCGTCGAGTCCTACATCTCCTACCTGCGCCGCAAGATCGACACCGAGGGCCTGCCGCCCCTCATCCACACCAAGCGCGGCGTCGGCTACGTGCTGCGGATGCCGCCCCAGGCCTGATGGGCGCCGACCCCGCACCGCGCACGGACGGCGGGCCGGTCGCCGGCGTCGTGCGCCGGCTCGAGGCGGTTCCCCTGCGGACCCGCCTCGTGGCGATCGTGGGGACCCTCGTCGGCGCGGCGCTCGTCCTCACGAGCCTCGCGACGGCCTACCTCATGCGGTCCGACCTCCTGACCGGCGTCGACGCCGAGCTGCAGTCCGTGGTCCGGCCGGTGGCCAGCCAGGCGCTCGCCGACCTGCGCAGCAGCCGCGACTCGGCGTACCCGTCGAACTACGCCTTCGAGCTGCAGAGCCAGCTCGGCGTGGTGACCCGCCGGCCGACGGGCGTGACGGCGACCCCCGACCTGCCCGACCTCGCCGTCGACGACCCTCGGGTCACCAGCGGCGAGCCGTTCACGGTGCCCTCCGAGTCCGGCCCGCTGCGCTGGCGCTTCGTCGCCGGCCGGGTCACCGGGGCGAACGCGACCTTCGCCGTCGGCATCCCCTTGACCGCGGTCAACCACACGGTGACCCGGCTCCTCGTGACGACGGGCGTCATCGGCACGCTCGCCCTCATCGTCTCCATCGTGCTCGCCACGTACGCCGTGCGCCGCGCCTTCCGGCCGCTGTCGCGGATCGAGGACACCGCCTCCGCCATCGCCGGTGGCGACCTCACCCAGCGCATCCCGGTGCGCCAGGCCGACGACGAGGTGACGTCCCTCTCCCGCAGCCTCAACGTCATGCTCACCCGCATCGAGTCGTCGTTCGCCGTGCGCGAGGCCAGCGAGGAGCGGATGCGCCAGTTCGTCGCCGACGCGTCGCACGAGCTGCGCACGCCGCTCGCCACGGTGCGCGGGTACGCGGAGCTGTACCGCCAGGGCGCCGTGTCGGACCCGGCCGCCGTCGGGTCGGCCATGGAACGCATCGAGGCGGAGTCGGAGCGGATGAGCGGCCTCGTCGAGGACCTGCTGACCCTCGCCCGGATCGACGACGCCCCGGTCGTCGAGATGACGCCGGTCGACCTCACCGTGCTCGCGGCGGATGCCGTGGCCGACGCCCGCGTGCGGGCCCCCGAGCGGCGCATCGCCCTGCTCGGGCTCTCCGGGCCGGTCGGCCCGACGGTCGTGCGCGGCTCGGAGTCCCGGCTGCGCCAGGTCGTGACGAACCTCGTCGCCAACGCGCTGCGGCACACCCCCGACGGCACCCCCGTCGAGGTGGCCGTCGGCGAGGACGCCGAGGGGGTCGCCCTCGAGGTCCGCGACCACGGCCCCGGGGTGCCCGACGAGGTGGCGACGAAGGTCTTCGAGCGCTTCTACCGCGCCGACCCCTCGCGGGGCCGGTCGGGCGGCGGCGGCAGCGGGCTCGGGCTCGCGATCGTCGCGGCCGATCGTGGCCCAGCACCACGGCCTCGTCGGGGTCGCCCGCACCCCCGGAGGCGGCGCCACCTTCGTGGTCCGCCTTCCACAGGAGACTCCCAGCCGCTGATCAGGGGTCGTCCACCTCGGCGGGTTTGACTGGTTGCAAGCCAGCCCGACCGAAGGAGAGCACCACCGATGAGCGACCAGCACCCCACCCCGCAGTGGTTCACCCCGAGCGGCGGCACGACGACGGCTCCTCGCCAGGACGCCGCCGCGCCGACCAGCCCGATCCCCGTGACGTCCACGACGCCGCCCCCGCCGATGGGCCCGCTCGGTCCGCTGGGCCAGGGCGCGCCGCAGGCCCCCGCGCCCAAGCCGTCCGGCCGCGGCGCCGGTCAGCTCACCGCCGTCGCGGTGCTCGCTGCCCTGCTGGCGTCCGGTGGCACCGCCGCCGCCACGCACTACTGGCCCGAGGCGACCTCGAGCACGGGAAGCACCTCGTCCACCACGCAGCTCGGCAGCACCGCCGGCGCCCCCGTCAAGCAGGGCAGCGCGACCGCTCCGGACTGGACGGCCACCGCCTCCGCCGTCTCGCCCAGCGTCGTCAGCATCACCGCCAGCCTCGCGCAGGGCGGCGCCCAGGGCTCCGGCGTCATCATCGACAAGACGCACGTGCTCACCAACAACCACGTCGTCGCCGGCGCCGAGAAGCTCACCGTGACCCTGGCCGACGGCCGGACCTTCGAGGCCGAGGTGCGCGGCACCGACCCCTCGACCGACCTCGCGGTCATCACCATCACCGAACGCCCCGAGCGACCTGACCCCCATCGCGATCGGCGACTCCGACAAGATCGGCGTCGGTGACCCGGTCATGGCGATCGGCAACCCCCTCGGTCTCGCCGGCACCGTCACGACCGGCATCGTCAGCGCCCTCAACCGCCCGGTGACCACCGAGGCCGAGAGCGACGGCGGCCAGACCGACCCCAACGGCCAGGCGCAGGGCGCCGGCGAGACGGTCGTCACCAACGCGATCCAGACCTCCGCCGCCATCAACCCCGGCAACAGCGGTGGCGCCCTCGTCGACGCGAGCGGCCAGCTCATCGGCATCAACTCGGCCATCGCCTCGCTCGGCGGGTCCTCCGGCGGCCAGTCGGGCAGCATCGGCATCGGCTTCGCGATCCCGGTCAACGAGGCCAGGTCCATCGCGAAGCAGCTCATCGACTCCGGCACCGCGGTGCACGCCTACCTCGGGGTGACCCCCCAGGACGGCACGGCGAGCGACGGCTCGGCGACCCGCGCCGGCGCCGAGGTCACCTCGGTCGGCGACGACACCCCCGCCACGAAGGCCGGCCTGGCCGTCGGTGACGTCATCGTCGCCGTCAACGGTGAGCCGGTCGACTCCGCCCTCTCCCTCGTCGGTCACATCCGCGAGAAGAGCGCCGGTGACGCCGTGACCCTGACGGTCCTGCGCGACGGCAAGAGCGTCGAGATCAAGGCCACCCTCGCCGCCAAGCCGACCAGCACCAACGGCTGACCCGAGCCGCGCCGGGAGGCGCCTGCGCCCGCGGATGAGTCCGCGTGCTCAGGCGCCTCTCCGCGTTCTGCCGCCACGCTGGCCCGATGAGCCACCGTGCTGCCGTCCACCGGCTGGAGACCGAGTTCGCCGACGCCATGACCCGGATGTACGCCGTGGGCAACGGCCTGGCCCGCCTGCGGGCCGAGCTCGACCTCGAGGTCGCTGCCGCGGCCCCGTCGGCCGCCGCCACCTCTCCGGCCGGCGCGACCGGCGCCGGGATGCCGTCCGCTCCGCCGGGAGCGACGCCCCGCCGCGCGCGCCCGCGCGCCGTCCGCGCCGACGGCGTCCGCCCCGGCATCGCCACGAGGTTCCGAGCACCCGGGCGCGGCGCCCCCGCCCCTTCCCTGGTACCGGCGCGAGGGCGCGGTGACCCGGGTGCTCGCGGTCACGCGGGGCGGTCGTGACGATGGCGGGTGTCGCGATGCTGCTCGTCCTCGCCGTCCGGCAGGGCTGGTTCGGCCCGGCCGCCCGGGTCGCCGCGGGGGCCGCGCTGGCGGCGCTCCTGCTCGCCCTCGGGGTCCGCGGCGGTGAGCTCGACCGCCGCGCCACGGGTGCCGTGGGCAGCGCCCCCGTGGCGCTCGTCGCCACCGGCGCCGCCGCGGCGTACCTCGACGTCGTCGCGGTGACGAGCGGGTACGGGTGGCTGCCGCCCACCACCGGTCTCCTCCTCGCGGGGGCCGTCGCCGTGCTGGGGCTGCACCTCGCCCGGCGGTGGGGCAGCGAGCTGCTCGCGGTGCTCCTGCTGCTCGGCGCGGCCGGACTGGCTCCCGTGGTCGCCCGCGGGTCGGGGTGGGTGGTGTCGGCCTTCCTCGGCATCCTCTGCGTCGTGGGGTGGTGGGCGGGCGGTGCTCGCGCCGCGGCCGCTGCTCACGGTCGTGCGCGTCCTGCCGGTCACCCTCGCGCTCCTCGTCGGGACCGTCGACGCTCCCGGCACCGACGTGGCGGAGCTGGTGCTCGTCGCCCTCGTGGTCCTCGCCGCCACCGTCGTCACCTCGACCCTGTCCGTGCGACGGCACGCAGGGCGACACCTCGGCGTCGGCGGCCGTGGCCCTGCTCGGCGTGGGCCTGCTCGCGACGACGGCGGCACTGTCCTCCTCCGGGCGCACCCTCGTCCTCGGCGTGAGCGCGGCAGCGCTGCTGCTCACCGCGGCGGCGCTGTCCCGCCGTCCGGTCGGCCCGCTCGCGACGCACCTCGTCGCCACGGTCGGCGTGGTGGGCACGACCTTCGCCGTCCTCGCCGTCGTCGCGGGGGCGCCCGAGCGCTTCGTCGGGACCGGCATGCTGCTGCTCGCCCTGGCCGGCCTCCTCGTCGCCGGGGCGACCCGCTCGCGGCTCGCGCTCGCCCTCGCTGGCGGGGCCGCCGCCGTCGCGCTGCTCGCGTGGCTGCCGCACGCCCTCGCGGTGACGACGTGCCGCGCCGGGCTGGGCCACGACATGGTGGCGGGGCTCCTCGACAGCCTGCTCGTCCTCGGGGTCGTCGTCGCCGGGCGCTGGGCCGCCGACGCCCGGACCGGCCTGCCCCGTGAGGTGCGCCGAGCCGTCGCCGTCGCCGCGTGGGTCGTGGCGCTCGCGGCGACCGTCACGGGGCTGGTCGCGGCCGGCATCCTCGTCGGGTCCCGTCTCGGGCACCCGGAGACGGGCTTCACGACGGGCCACGCCGTGGCCACGGTGACGTGGATGCTGGCCGCCGCCTGGCTGCTGCTGCGCGGCCTCGGGCCGCTCCGCCGACGCGGACCTCACCCTGCGGACCGGACTCGTGCTGGCCGGGGTCGCCGTGGCCAAGCTGTTCCTCTTCGACCTCGCCGCGCTCGGCGGGGTGGTGCGCTCGGTGGCGTTCCTCGCCGTGGGCCTGCTGCTGCTCGCCACCGGGAGCCGCTACGCGCGGGCCTACGAGCGGAGTCGGCCGACCGCATGACGCCGAACCCGCCCGGGTGGCACAGTGACCGGATGGACGCGCTGAGGGGGCGGTGGCGGGCCGACTGTGCCCCGGTGGCGCCGTCCGCCGACCCCTCGGCCGTGAGCGAGGTGGGGCGTGACCTCTTGGCGCGGTGGCGTGAGCCGCACCGGCGCTACCACGGCCCGACCCACCTCGCGGAGGTCCTCAACGCGGTCGACACGCTGTGCGTCGGCGGAGGCCGTGGACCGCACGAGCCGTTCGGTCGCGGCGTTGGCCGCGTGGTTCCACGACGCGGTCTACGCCGTGGACTCCGCGACGGGCAACGAGGCCCGCAGCGCGTCCCTCGCCGCCGAGCAGCTGGGACGGCTCGGTGTCGACGACGACGTGACGGCGCGGGTCGTCGCGGTCGTCAACGACACGGCATCCCACGAGCTGTCGGCGGGTGCGGCTCAGGACCCCGCCCGGGTCGTCGTCCACGACGCCGACCTGTGGGTGCTCTCGGCGCCGGTGTCGCGGTTCGACGAGTACTGCAGGCAGGTGCGCGAGGAGTACGCCCGGGTGCCGGTGGCGGCCTACGCCTCGGCGCGCTCGGAGGTGCTGCGGCCCTTCCTCGTGCGCGAGCACGTCTACCGCACGGCGCACGCGCGGTCGCGGTGGGAGCCGACCGCACGCGAGAACCTCGCCCGCGAGCTCACCCGCCTCGCGGGCTGAGCACCGCGTCGGCCAGCGGCCACCAGAACTGGTCGCAGCACAGGTCGGCGAACTCGGCCCAGGTCGCCCAGCGGTGGCTCGACGTGTCGTCGAGCTCGGGGCGCAGGGCCGGCCGCCGGCCCGGCACCGTGACCTCGTAGACCTGCAGCAGGTCCAGGCCCTCGCGCCAGAGGCCCCCGCTCGAGCGCCGGGCGAAGCGCTCGTAGCCGCGCGGGCGGAGGTGGGCCGGGTCGACGACGAGACCGGTCTCCTCGCGGACCTCGCGGACGGCGTTCTGCCGCACCGTCTCCCCCGTCTCGCGCCATCCCCCCGGGGCGCCCCACTCGCCGCGGCGGACGGAGTGCACGAGGGCCAGGTCGCCGGCGACGTCGCGGACGAAGGCCATGGCCGCGAAGACCCGCCGGTCGTCGGCCTCGCGGTCGGAGCGGATGAGGTCGACGTCGGCGGAGGTGCCGTCGACGAACCGGACGCCCCGCACCCGGGCGACGCCCTTGTCACCGCGGCGCTTCTGCAGTCGCAGCCCGCTGAGCTGCAGGGCGCGCAGGAGGTCCCGGGCGGAGGTGGGTGCCGCGCCCGCCGCGACGACGGCCGCGTAGCGCTCCTCGGGGACGTCGTAGTGGTCGCCCTCGAACCCTCTGGCCGGGATGCCGAGCGCGCGGGCGAAGGCGTGCAGCTCCTCGAGGCTGGTGTCGCTGACGAGGTGCGACCACCGGCGTCCGTGCGCCTCGGGACGAGGCGGGTCGATGAGGATGGCCACCCGACAGATCGTAGGGGCGGGCCGCCCGGGTTCTGGTCCACCCGCGCTGGCGCGGCTGGCCGGACCCTGTGGACAACTCGCGGGGCCGCCCGGGCCGACGACCTAGCCTCGCAGGAGCAGGGCGCGTCACCCGGACGCCGCCCATGATCAGGGGGTTCCCGATGGCTGCACAGTTCCAGGTCGACACCGAGCGGATCGCCGCCGCGGCGGGCGACGTCGCGCGCATCTCCGCCGACCTCGAGGCCCAGGTGGCCACGATGATGGCGCGTCTCACGAGCCTCCAGGATGCCTGGACCGGCTCGGCGTCCACGCAGTTCCAGGGGGTCGTCGCGCAGTGGCGGGGCACCCAGCAGCAGGTGCGCACCTCCCTCGACTCGATCGGGCAGGTGCTCGGTGCCGCGGGGTCGCAGTACGCCGAGGCCGAGGCCCAGGCGGTGCGGATGTTCTCCTGAACCCGGTCGCAGGCCGCCGGTGCCGTCAGTCGGTGGCGATGGCGCGCAGCACGTCGAGCCGGGCGGCCCGCCGCCCCGGCCAGACCGCCGCGAGCACCCCGACCACGGCCGCCACGACGACGAAGCCCACGAGCTGGCCGGCCGGCACCGCGAGCACGTCGAGCCCGTCGTCGGCCAGCGAGCGCTGCAGGGCCAGCGCGAAGGCGAGCCCGACGACGACGCCCAGCACCGCACCGAGCAGGGCGATCGCGACCGACTCCAGCCGCAGCATCGTGCGCAGCTGCCGGCGGCTGAGCCCGACCGCCCGCAGCAGGCCGATCTCGCGGATCCGCTCGACGACCGACAGCGCGAGCGTGTTGACGATGCCGAGCACCGCGATGACGACGGCGAGGCCGAGCAGCGCGTAGACGAGGAAGAGGAGGCGGTCGATCGGCTGCCGCTGCTCGGCCGCGAAGGCCGCCTGGTCGTTGACGCTCACGGTCGGCAGGTCCGCGACGACCGCGTCGAGCCCGGCGGCGAGGGCGGCTGGGTCGGTCCCGGGCTGCGCGACGACGTAGACCGTGCGGTCGGTGGGTGGCACGCCGATCGCGTCGAACCCGTCGAGCGACATCGTGACGTCCGACTGGAGCACGCTGTCGGCGACGTAGGTGGCGACGACCTCCACCTGGCTCTCGTCGCCGGCGTAGCCGATGGTGACGCTCGACCCGACGGCGAGACCCGAGTCCTTCGCGAACCCGGTCGAGAGCGCCACCGACGAGGGGCCGAGGTCGTCGAGCGAGCCGGTGACGATCTCGGGCCGGGCGACGGCCGTGACGGCCTGCGGGTCGACGGCGGTGGCGAAGTCGCGGTCCCCGTCGACCTGGAGCAGCGCGGCGCGGACCCGGGCGACCTCGGCCACACCCGGCACCTGCTCGATCTCGTCGGCGACCGAGCCGGAGAACGGCTGCCCGACGGGGTTGGAGACGACGTAGTCGGCGACGATGTCCTCGGCCAGGGTCTTGTCCAGGCTTGCCTTGGCGGACGCCCCGAGCACCGCCATCATCGTCACGAGCGAGACGCCGATCATCAGGGCCGACGCGGTGGCGGCGGTGCGCCGGGGGTTGCGGCGGGTGTTCTGGTCGGCCATGAGGCCCACCGCTCCGAAGACCCGCCGGTAGACCCACCCCAGCCCGGCGAGCACGGGCCGACCCAGCACGGGGCTGAGCAGGGCCGTGCCCACGAGGACGCCGAAGGCTCCGCCCCCGAGCACGTAGGTGGGCTCGGACCCCACGCCGAGCAGACCGGCCGTCATGGCGGCGATACCGGCGGCGAGCAGCACCGCACCCACCGAGAGCCGCCACCTCAGACCGCTCTCGGCGAGGGCCACGTCGTCGCGCATGGCCGCCACCGGCGGGACGCTGCCCGCACGGCGCGCGGGGAGGTAGGCCGCGGCGAGCGTCACGAGCACGCCGACGACGAGGCTGACGACGACCGTGCGGGGCTCGAGCACCAGCGCGTTCCTGCTGAGGTCGAGGCCGAACCGACCGAAGACCGCCTTGATGCCGACGGCGAGCAGGACGCCCAGGCCGACGCCGAGGGCCGACCCCACGAGTCCGACGACCCCCGCCTCGAGCAGCACCGAGCGCGCCACCTGCCGGCGGCTGGCGCCGATCGCGCGGAGCAGGGCGAGCTCCCGGCTGCGCTGGGCGACGAGGATCGAGAAGGTGTTGACGATGAGGAAGGCGCCCACGGTCAGGGCGATGCCGGCGAACACGAGGAGGAAGGTCGTGACGAACGACAGCGCCTCGTCGATGCGTCCGGCGGCCCGGGCGGCGGTGTCGTCACCGGTGGCGGCCTGGGTGTCGGACGGCAGCACCGCGGCGACGGCGTCACGCAGCTGCGCCTGGCTGGTGCCGGGTGCCGCGGTCACCCAGATCTGCGAGAAGGCGTCCTCGCCCTGCAGGAAGAGGTCCTGCGCCTGAGCGGTGTCGAACATGACGACGCTCGCGCCGACGAGGGTCGACCCGCCGAAGGCGGCGGTGCCGACGAGACGCGCCTCGAGGCGCGGCTGCTCGGTGGCGGTGACGATCGGCAGCGTCTCACCGACGAGGTAGCCCGACTTCCTCGCCGTCGCCTCGTCGAGCACGACCTCGCCCTCGCCGCCGGGCCATCGGCCCGACTCCAGGGTCGCCACGGGGACCCCGTTGGCCGCGGGGCCGGCGGTGTAGTTGACGGCGATGCCGGGTGGCCCGGAGCCGCCGATCAGCTTGCCGTCCTTGCCGACGACGAAGGTGCCGAAGTTCGTCACGCGCCCGTCGGCACGCTGCGCTCCCGGCACCGCGGCCAGCTCGCCCACGAGCGAGGCCGGCACGGTGCGCGCACCGGAGGTGCCCCCACCGAACCCACCGCCGCTGTCGGCCGACGTGCCGGGCCGCACGATGACGTCACCGACCGCGCCGCTGGTGAGCCCGGTGAAGGCCTCACCCAGGGTGTCGGTGAAGACGTAGGAGCCCGACACGAAGGCCACCCCGAGGATGACGGCGAAGGCGCTGAGGAACAGGCGCAGCTTGCGGGCGAACAGGCTCCGCCACGTGGCGCGCAGCACGGGCGTCAGCCCTCTGCGGGGTGGTCGAGCCGGGCCATCGCCGCCAGCACCCGCTCGGGCGTGGGCTCGCGCAGCTCGTCGACGACCCGGCCGTCCGCGAGGAACACGACGCGGTCGGTCCAGCTCGCGGCGCCGGGGTCGTGCGTCACCATGACGACCGTCTGCTCGTGGGTGTCGACGACGCGGCGGAGGAAGCCGAGCACCTCGGCACCCGACGTGCTGTCGAGGTTGCCCGTCGGCTCGTCGGCGAAGACGACGTCCGGCCGGCCGACGAGCGCCCGCGCGCACGCGACGCGCTGCTGCTGGCCGCCCGACAGCTCGCTGGGGCGGTGCCCGAGCCGGTCGCGCAGGTTCACCGTGTCGACGACCTCGTCGAACCACGCGGGGTCCGGGCGGCGGCCGGCGATGGCGGCCGGGAGGGCGATGTTCTCCTCGGCGGTCAGGGTCGGGACGAGGTTGAAGGCCTGGAAGACGAAGCCGATCCGGTCACGCCGCAGCTCGGTGAGGTGCTTCTCCTTGAGCGTCGTGAGGTCGACGTCGCCGAGGAAGACGTGCCCCGAGGTCGCCTCGTCGAGGCCCGCCGCACAGTGCATGAGGGTCGACTTGCCCGACCCTGACTTGCCCATGATCGCGGTGAACTCACCGGCGTAGAGGTCGAGGGTGACGTCGTCGAGCGCCACGACGCGGGTCTCCCCCGACCCGTAGACCTTGCTCAGCCCCTCGACCCGGGCCGCGGCGAGCCGCTGCCCGGTCTCGCTGGCGGTGCGGTCGGCGAGCGTCATGGGTGTCCTTCGGGCGGCGGGCGGCGGGCGAGGTCGCGGTCCAGCGGGGCGACGCCGGTGTTCCGGTACCGCTCCTGCCCGCCCAACGCTACGAGACGTGCCCGGTGTTCCGAACGGGGGTCAACCCTGAACAGACCCGGATGCGACCCCGACCGCAGCCGGGAGCGGGTCCAGGCGCGCGGCATACACCTGCTGCGAGCCGCGGCCGGTCGGGGTCGTCCGCGACGACGCCCGTCACCCAGGTGAGCTCGAGGGCCTCGCGCCCCGCCGTGACCAGCGCGATGTTGTTGTCGAACCAGGGACCGTCGGTGACCGTCCACGGGTACGCGGGGTCGGGCACCCGCTTCGAGCGCGAGGCGACGAACCGCATGGGCCGCACGAGCGACTTGGCGAACAGCGACATGACGACGCGCACCGCACGGGGCATGGGGTTGCGGATCGGCGAGCACACCGCCTGCACCACCCGGGAGCGGGACCCGAGCCGCTCCGGGTCGTTGACCTCCGCGAGGTACGAGTTGTGCACGTCGCCGGACAGGAAGGTGATCGTCTGCGGCGCCGGGCCGCGCTCGCCGCGCGCCACCTGCATGACGAGCTCGAACACCTCGTCGAAGCCCTCGTTGAAGGCGGCCCAGTGCTCGAGGTCGATCGTGCGGCGCAGCTTCTCCGCCGAGCGCGACACGGCGCGACCGTAGGCGCCCTGGGCCATGGCCTCGTTCATCGCCTCGAAGTCGTGCAGGCCCGGCGGGAGGAGGAACGGCAGCGACGTGCCGATGAGCACGTGCCGCACCCCGCCCCGCAGGATGCCGTCGAGCCAGGCCATCTCCTGCGCGTCGAGCATCGAGCGGCCGTCCGGCCGCAGATCGCGGGCCGCGCGGGAGTCGATGACGACGAGCGCGCAGTCGCCGAGCGCGCGCGTGTAGCTCCAGCGGTACGTCGAGGGCTCGGCGTCGGCCCGCGTGGCGAGCGCGTCGAGGGCCTCCCCGAGGTCGAGCTCGTCCGTCGCCCCGGACGCCGCGTGGGCGGCCACGAGGCGCCACACCTCCTCCTCGGCGAGCTCGGCCGGTGACAGGTTGCCGATGTGCTGGTGGACCCAGTAGACGGCCAGGCCGGAGACGATGCGCTCCTGCCACCACGTCGTCGTGCGGATCTCGCGGCGCCAGGACCACGAGGTGTTCCAGTCGTCGCGGATGTCGTGGTCGTCGAAGATCATCGCGGAGGGCAGCGTCGAGAGCACCCAGCGGATGACGTCGTCGCTCCACGCCAGCCGGTAGAGCTCGGCGTACTCGACGTAGTCCTTGATCTCGGTGCCGGGCGGCTCGTCGAGGCTGCGCCGGGAGGCGATGAACTCGACGAGCTCCGGGTTGGGGGTGTCGTCGGCGTAGACCTGGTCACCGAGCAGGAGAAGGAGGTCGGGCCACCGGGCCTCGGGGTCGTCGCGCAGGGCGACGGCGAGGCTGCGCAGGGCGTCGACCCCGTGGTCGGAGTTCCCCGCCTCGTCGTGGGACCCCGTCGTGCGGCACGTGCCGAAGGCGAGGTGCGGCTCGCGCTCCGGGAGCAGGGTGCGGATCCGGCTCTCCGGCATCCCCGCCCGGGGCCACACCGGCACGTCGTCGACGCGCACGCCGTAGGCGTCGTCACTGCCGGGCTCCAGGCCGTCGAGGACCACGAGCGCGTAGTGCGACCCGTGCACGGCGAAGGTCGGTGCGCTCCACGAGCGCCCCGCGCGCTCGACGGTGACGCGGGCGGCCTCCGCCGTCCGCACCCACACGGTCGCCGAGGCCTCGTCGACGTAGCGCAGCATCGGCCCGAGCACGAGCATCTCGTCCGAGGCGGTCGTCGTCATGGGGACATCCTGCCCCGACCGCTGCGGCCACGGCCGCGGGGCGTCCGGCTGATCAGGGTGCGGCCCGCTGTCGTCGTCGCGGACCTTTGCGGCTGCGGCCCCCCGGCCCCTACGTTGTGACGCATGACGGACGAGGGTTGGCGGTGAACGGGCTGGACGACCCCGAGGTGCGCGCCTGGCTGGCGCGCCTCGACAGTGAGGCCGCCGTCCTGCCGGACGACCGTCGCGCGGAGCTGCGCGCCACCGTCGAGGAGTACCTCGCCGACGCGACAGCCGGCGCCGGCGACGAGGAGCGGGCGGCCTCGCGCGCCCTCGCCGAGCTGGGGTCCCCCACGGCCCTCGTCGCCGAGGCCGGGGGCTACGCGCTCCCGCCCGCGGACGTCGTCGACGCCGACGACGTCCTGCCCGGCGAGACGGGTGCCCCCTGGCTGGAGAGCTCGACGCTCGCCCTGCTCGTGGCGTCCGTGGTCCTGGCGCTGGTGCCGGCGACCGAGGCGGTCGCGCCGGTCCCGTGGTTCGTCGGCACCCTGCTCGTGCTGCTGTCGCGGCGGTGGAGCGTCGCCGACAAGGCCCTCGCGGTGGGCGGCGTTCGGGGTGCTCGGTGCGCCGTTCGTCCTCCTCGGACGCGACGAGCTGTCGACGCGCGCCAGCCTCGTCGTGTCCGTCGTGCTCGTGGCCCTCTGGACGCTCGCCGCCGTGCGGCTCCTGCTGCGCGCACACTCCCCCAGCGAGGAGGGTCGCGGCCTGCGCATGCGCTGACCCGGCCCCACGGCATCCCGCCCGGTGTTCGGACGCGGAGGCGGAGCGACCCCGACACCCGACGAGGGCGGCCCCCCGCGTGGGAGGCCGCCCTCGTGCGGTGCGGTGGGGGAGGGCTCAGAAGCCCATGCCACCCATGTCGTCGCCGCCGGGCATGGCCGGTGCGGCCTTCTCCGGCTTGTCGGCGATGACCGCCTCGGTGGTGAGGAAGAGCGCGGCGATCGACGCGGCGTTCTGGAGCGCGGAGCGCGTCACCTTTGCCGGGTCGATGATGCCGGCCGCGATGAGGTCGACGTACTCGCCGGTCGCGGCGTTGAGGCCGTGACCCGCCTCGAGGTGCGAGACCTTCTCGGCCACGACGCCACCCTCGAGACCGGCGTTGATCGCGATCTGCTTGAGCGGGGCCTCGATGGCGACCTTGACGATGTTCGCACCGGTGGCCTCCTCGCCCTCGAGCGAGAGGTTGGCGAACGCCTTGGCGCCGGCCTGGATGAGGGCCACGCCACCACCGGCGACGATGCCCTCCTCGACGGCCGCCTTGGCGTTGCGCACGGCGTCCTCGATGCGGTGCTTGCGCTCCTTGAGCTCGACCTCGGTGGCCGCGCCCGCCTTGATGACGGCGACGCCGCCGGCGAGCTTGGCGAGGCGCTCCTGGAGCTTCTCGCGGTCGTAGTCGGAGTCCGACTTCTCGATCTCGGCGCGGATCTGGTTGACCCGGCCCGAGATCGCGTCGTTGTCGCCGGCGCCCTCGACGATCGTCGTCTCGTCCTTGGTGACGACGACCTTGCGGGCGCGGCCGAGCAGGTCGAGGTCCGCGGTGTCGAGCTTGAGCCCGACCTCCTCGGAGATGACCTGGCCGCCGGTGAGGATGGCGATGTCGCCGAGCATGGCCTTGCGGCGGTCACCGAAGCCGGGGGCCTTGACGGCGACCGACTTGAAGGTGCCCCGGATCTTGTTGACGACCAGGGTCGACAGGGCCTCGCCCTCGACGTCCTCGGAGATGATGAGCAGCGGCTTGCCCGACTGCATGACCTTCTCGAGGAGCGGCAGGAGGTCCTTGATCGAGCCGATCTTGGAGTTCGCGATGAGGACGTAGGCGTCCTCGAGCACGGCCTCCATGCGCTCGGTGTCGGTGACGAAGTAGTGGCTGATGTAGCCCTTGTCGAAGCGCATGCCCTCGGTGAGCTCGAGCTCGAGCCCGAAGGTGTTGCTCTCCTCGACGGTGATGACACCTTCCTTGCCGACCTTGTCCATGGCCTCGGCGATCATCTCGCCGATCTGGGGGTCGGCGGCGCTGATCGACGCGGTCGCGGCGATCTGCTCCTTGGTCTCGACGTCCTTGGCGCTGGCGAGCAGCTCGTCGGACACCGCCGCGACGGCCTTCTCGATGCCGCGCTTGAGCGCCATCGGGTTGGCGCCCGCGGCGACGTTGCGCAGGCCCTCGCGGACCAGCGCCTGGGCGAGGACGGTCGCCGTCGTCGTGCCGTCACCGGCGACGTCGTCGGTCTTCTTGGCGACCTCCTTGACGAGCTCGGCGCCGATCTTCTCGTACGGGTCGTCGAGCTCGATCTCCTTGGCGATCGAGACGCCGTCGTTGGTGATGGTGGGGGCGCCCCACTTCTTCTCCAGCACGACGTTGCGGCCCTTGGGGCCGAGGGTGACCCTGACGGCGTCGGCGAGGACGTTCATGCCCCGCTCGAGACCGCGGCGAGCCTCTTCATCGAAAGCGATGATCTTGGCCATTCGGGTGGTTCCTCCCACGCGATACGGGTTGTGGAGACCGGGCGGTGCCCGCGACGGACGGGCCGGATGCCGTCGGCTTCCGTCGCCGGGACACCAGACCCTCACCGGACCGGTCAGGATTGTCACTCTCACGAGGAGAGTGCTAACGCCATTATTGGCACTCTCGGGTGGAGAGTGCAAACGCCCGGAGCCGGCGGACGGGGCGGCGGCCCGGCGCTCAGGCGGGTGCGTCGGCCAGCGGGCGGGCAGGCGAGCCGGCCCCGGATGCCGTCGCGGCCGGCATCCGGCCCCAGCCGGTGAGTCGGCGCGCGACCCGGTCGACGACGAGGCCCAGGCCGAGGGCCAGGGCGATGCCGGCCGCGGAGCCGAGCAGCGGGTTGCCGTCGAGCCAGTGGCCGGCCAGTGCGCCGACCGCCACCGACCAGGTCGCCCAGGTGGCGGCGGCGAGGGCCGCGAGGCCGGCGAACCGGCGGGGCGCGAAGCCGGTGGCTCCGGCCGTGAGGTTGACGGCGACCCGGCCCAGGGGCACGTAGCGGGCAGTCAGCACGACGAGGGCGCCCCGGCGCTCGAGGGTGTCGGACGCCCGGTCGAGCAGGCGCCGGGCGCGGGGGCTCGTCACGCGGGCCATCCGGCGAGGACCGTGCCGGCGGCCGACGAGGAAGGTCAGGGTGTCGCCGAGGAAGGCGCCGGCCGCGGCGGCCAGCACGAGGAGCGGCAGGTTCGGGCCGTGCCCCGCCACGGCCAGGGCCGCGAGCGCCACGACGACGCCCTCGCTGGGAATCGGCGGCACGAGGGCGTCCCCCACGGCGATGAGGAGGACGACTCCCAGCACCCACGGAGCCGCGGCACCCGCCTCGAGGAGGGTGGTGACGGCGTCGAGCACGGGGGGCCTTCCGGATGCGGTGGGGTCGGTCGGACGCGGTGGCGGCCCAGGGGTGCGGCGCGGTGCGTCCGCGGGCTCAACGCGCGAGCCGCCGGATGCGTGCCCGGCCTCCCGTGCCGGTGCGCGGGGTCACAGCTCCGGGACGTGGCCCTCGAACGTCGCCCGCATCGACCCGTCGGCCTCGGAGGTCACCGGGTCGTCGAGGTCCGCGACGAACACCGCCTGCGCCTCGCGGGCCGGGTTGCCCTCGAGCTCGTCGAGCACCTCGCGCCAGGCGGCGAGGTCGGGGTGCGGCAGGCTCGTGCAGGCCCGGGCCGGCTCGAGCGACGCGAGCGCCGCCGCGAGCTCTCCCCGTGAGACGGGCAGGGTCGCCGTCGACCCGTCGTGCCCCAGCACCGTCGCGAGCACCACCGCCGGCAGGCCGTGCCGCCCACCCGGGCCGTTGACGTGGGAGAACACCCACTCGGGCGACGACGACGCCGGGCTCACCGCGACGGCGTGGGCCACCGGCGAGCGCCAGCCGTCGATCCGGGCGGCGAGGTGGTCGCGGATGGCCTCGAGGCCCTCCGGCGTGCTCCAGTCGAGGTCGGTCACCCGCGCATCGTGGCACTGCCCCCTGTGGGGCCTCGCCCGGGAAAGGTGAACAGCGGGTGAACACCGCCACTCACGTTGGTGAAGTACAGGTTGCAGCCCCACACTTTGCCTCGTGGACGCAGCAACCATCACGCTCGTGCTCGTCATCGTGACCGCACTGGCCTTCGACTTCACGAACGGGTTCCACGACACCGCCAACGCCATGGCCGCGTCGATCTCGACCGGGGCCCTGAAGCCCAAGGTCGCCGTGGGGCTCTCGGCGGTGCTCAACCTCGTCGGCGCCTTCCTGTCGGTGCAGGTCGCCCTGACGGTGACGAACGCGGTCATCAACCTGCAGGCCAAGGACGGTTCGCCGAACCCCGAGCTGCTCGCCGACGGCGGCGAGGCGGTCCTGCTCATCATCCTCGCGGGGCTCGCCGGCGGCATCCTCTGGAACCTCTTCACGTGGCTGCTCGGCCTGCCGTCCAGCTCGTCGCACGCCCTCCTCGGCGGCCTGACCGGGGCGGCCGCCGCCGGCCTGGGGCTGTCAGGGGTGAAGTGGAACGGCGACGGCACCAAGCTCGACGGCGTCGTCGGCAAGATCCTCCTGCCGTCCCTCATCTCGCCGATCATCGCCGTCATCGTCGCGTTCACCGGGTGCTGGCTGGTCCACAAGGTGACCCAGAGCGTCATGCACCGCCTCGAGGAGCGGTACTTCCGGTACGGCCAGGTCGGCAGCGCCTCGCTCGTCTCGGTCGCGCACGGCACGAACGACGCCCAGAAGACGATGGGCGTCATGACCCTCGCCCTCATCGCCAGCGGCCACTGGGACAGCACGACCTCGATCCCGGTGTGGGTCAAGGTCAGCGCGGCCACCGCGATCGCGCTCGGCACCTACCTCGGCGGCTGGCGCATCATCCGCACCCTCGGCAAGGGCCTGGTCGACATCACCCCGCGGCAGGGCATGTCGAGCGACGGCTCGACGGCGGCGGTCCTGCTCTCGGCCAGCCACCTCGGGTTCGCCCTGTCGACGACGCACGTCGCGACCGGCTCCGTCCTCGGCGGCGGCCTGGGCCGCGGCACCCCGGTGCGGTGGTCCACGGCGGGGCGGATGGTCACCGCGTGGGCGACGACGTTCCCGATCGCCGCCCTCGTCGGTGCGCTGATGTGGTGGATCGGCGACCTCCTCGGCGGCGCGGCCGGCGCCGTCCTCGTCTTCCTCATCCTCGTCGCGCTGTCGTCGTGGATCTACCGCAGCTCGCGGCGCGACCACGTCGGCGCGGACAACGTCAACGACGACGTGGGACCGCGCGGCCGAGATCACCTCCCCCGCGTACGAGCACGCCCGTCCGGAGCACCCGGCCCCGAGCCGCCCGCCCCCGAGCACCTCGTGCCCGAACCCGGCCACAGCGGAGCCGACCGCACCCGCCGCCGGACGCCGCCGAGCGACCGAACCCGCACAGCCCTCCGAGACCAAGACCCACTGAGGAGGTCCCCATGGACAACGTCAACCTCGTCCTCGAAGGCGCCAGCGCCGTGCTCCTCGCCGGCCTCGTCTTCGGCGCCGGCCTCCCCGTCGTCTACGCCGTGGCCCTGCGCGTCCTCACCATCGGGGCGACGACCTACGCTGACGCCGACGGCACCATCCACAGCACCCCGCGCATCTCCAGCCGCCTGTTCGCGGGCCTGCTCATCGCGGTCGTCGTGGCCGGCGTCGCGCTCGGCCTGCTGATCATCGTGGCGACGGGGTTCGGCAAGGCCGTCAGCTTCGACAACATCTACCCGACCGTCGTCGACAAGTGAGGGGAGAGCGCCTCCGTGAACCAGCTGTCCGGCCCGGTCCTCAAGTGGATCCGTGAGGGGTACCCCGACGGGGTCCCGGACGACGAGAGCCCCGCGCTGCTCGCCGTCCTGCAGGAGCGCATCGGCGGCGACCGCGCGCTCGACGTGCTGCGCCGCCTCCACCAGGACGGCGTCGTCTCCGACGCCGCCGCCGCCGCGCTCCTGCCCGACGACGACCAGATGCGCCGCGTCGCCGCCAAGCTCGTCCTCGGCGGCTGGCCGCTGGCCGGCGACGAGGACGACGACGACACGCCGCCCAAGGAGGGCAGCGCGCTGGCCCGGATCGTCGCCTGGCTGCGCGAGGGCTACCCCGGTGGCGTGCCGGAGCACGACTACATGCCGCTCATCGCGCTCCTCGAGCGGCGGCTGACCCGCTCCGAGGTCAAGAAGATCGCCAAGGCGCTGCGCCGAGCCGACGTCAGCCCGGCCGGGCCGTCCGACATCGCGGCGGCGATCACCGAGTACACGCACACCGAGCCGAGCGAGAACGACCTGCGCCGGGTCCGGGACCAGCTGGCCAAGAAGGGCTGGCCGGTCGAGTTCCCCGACCCCGACCTGGACTGAGGCGACCGACGACGGTCCCGGATGCCGGGGCGCACCCCGCGCGCCCGGCATCCGGTCGTCGTCCCACCCGATCCCCTGGAGGTCGCACGGGCGGTGGCACAGAGACGCCCGTCCGGCTTCCCTCACGGACGGGCGTCACTGGCTGTGGGGTGCCGCCCTCAGGGGTCGACGCCGAGCCGCCGCGCGGAGCGGGCCCGCTGGCGGCTCGCGCGCAGCCGGCGCAGCCGCTTGATGAGCATCGGGTCGTGCTCGAGGGCGCCGGGGTGGTCGAGCAGGGCGTTGAGCACCTGGTAGTAGCGGGTGGAGCTCATGTCGAACAGCTCCTTGATCGCGGTCTCCTTGGAGCCCGCGTACTTCCACCACTGCCGCTCGAAGGCGATGATCTCGCGGTCGCGCTCGGTGAGCCCCGTGAGGGGGGCGACCGTGCTGACCTGTTCGGAGGCGGCGCTCACGTGTTCCTCGACCCTTCGTCCGTGCGTGCTGAGCGCCCACTCTAACGGTCGAATGACACGGGTGTCATTCGACGCCGCAGGCGATTCGGCGCGTCAGCGGACCCGGTCGGAGGGCGGCTGGCTCACCCGTCGCACCGGTCACACCCACCACAGGGCCACGGGGGCCGCACGCACTGGCAGGTCAGGCCATGGTGTCGAGGATGGCGGTGATGTCGTCCTCGCTCGTCTCCGGGTTGACGATCGCGAAGCGGGCGAGGGTCTCGCCGTCGTGCGTCGTCGGGACGACGAACGCGAACTCCTCGGACAGCATCCGGTCCGACCACGCCTGGTAGTCGGCGGGGGCCCAGCCGAGGCGTCGGAAGACGACGACCGACAGGTCGCGGTCGCGGACCAGCTCGAGGTCCGGCCGGCGCCGGACCTCCGCCTCGGCGAAGCGCGCCACCTCGAGGGTGTGCTCGATGGCGGCGGTGTAGGCGTCGGTGCCGTTGACGGCGAGCGAGAACCAGAACGGCAGGCCGCGGGCCCGGCGGGTCAGCCCCACCGAGTAGTCGGTCGGGTTCCACTCCGCCGCCTCGGTGAGCACGTCGAGGTAGCCGGCCTTCTGGGTGTGCGCCGCGCGCGCCTCCGCCGGCTCGCGGTAGAGCAGCGCGCAGCAGTCGAACGGCGCGAAGAGCCACTTGTGGGGGTCGACGATGAAGGAGTCGCACTGCTCGATGCCCGCGTAGAGGTCGCGCACCGACGGCGCCGCCAGCCCGGCGCCGCCGTAGGCACCGTCGACGTGGAACCACAGCCCGAACTCGCGACACACCTCCGCCACCGACGCGAGGTCGTCGATGATCCCGAAGTTCGTCGTGCCGCACGTGGCCACGACGGCGAAGAAGCTCTCGGGGCCGTGCTCCTCGAGCACCGCCCGCAGGGCGGGCCCGGTGAGCCGCCACGCCTCGTCGACCGGCACCCCCACGAGCTCGGCGTCCATGACGTCGCACGCGGACGAGATCGACGAGTGCGCGCCCGCCGTGGCCGCGACGCGGTTCGGCCGGATGCCGGCCGCGGCCGTGCGCCGCGCCGTGTGGCGGGCCGCGACGAGGGCCGAGAGGTTGCCGATCGTCCCGCCGGGGGTGAACACGCCGCCCGCGCCCGCCGGCATCCCGACGAGGTCCGCGATCCAGCGCAGCGCCTGGTTCTCCGCGTACACCGCGCCCGACCCCTCGAGCCACGACCCGGCGTAGATCGACGACGCGCCGACGACGAGGTCGAACATCACCGCGGCGTCGCTCGGGGCGCACGGGATGAAGGACAGGTAGCGCGGGTGGTCGGTCGACAGGCAGGTCGGCGCGAGGTCCTCGGCGAACATCCGCATCGTCGCCACGCCGCCGAACCCCGCGGCCGTGATCGTCTGGCCGACGAGCCGGTCGAGGTCGGGCTCGCTCATCGGCTGGTCCAGGGGTGGCGAGATCCGCACGCGCTCCTCGGCGTAGGCCATGACGGCGTCGGCGAGAGCGGCGAGCTCGGTGTGCTTGTTCTCCTCGTACCTCTTCCCGTGCACGGCGGCGACTCTAGCCGTCGGAGTCCGGGAGCAGGTGCGCGCGCAGGTCCGCCACCGAGTCGACGACCGCGTCCGGGCCGCTCGGCCACGAGGGCGGCGCGCTCCCCGGCACCCCAGGTGACCGCCACCGACGCCATCCCGGCGGCCCGCGCCGCGAGCACGTCGACGGTGGCGTCACCGACGTAGACGCAGTCGCCGGGGTCGACGCCGAGCACGGCGGCGGCGTGGAGCAGGGGGTCAGGGGTCGGCTTGTGGCGATCGGTGTCCTCGAGCGCGGCGACGACGTCGAGGCGCTGGTCGATGCCGACGCTGTGCAGGGCGAGCCGGGCCGTCTCGCGCCGCTTCGACGTGGCCACCGCGGTGCGCACCCCAGCCGCGTCGAGGTCGTCGAGCAGCTCGAGGACCCCCGGGTAGCGGCGGATGAGGCGTGCGGTGTTCGCGAGGTTCCACTCGCGGTAGACCCGGTCCAGCTCGTGCCCGTGGTCGGGGTTCTCCTCGAGCAGGGCCCCCAGCAGCGGGCGGCCGATCCAGGCGCGCGCCCGCGCCTCGTCGACCTCCTCGGCGAGCACCGACCGGAAGGCGTGCTGGTACGACGCGACGATCAGCGGGATCGTGTCGGCCAGCGTCCCGTCGAGGTCGAACAGCACGACCGGGAATCGCGGCCGGGTGCCGGTCGTCACCGGAGGCGGGGCGCGGTGGGGGTCGTCGTCGGATGCCGGTTCGCTCACCGGGACAGTGTGCCCACCTCCCGCGCTGAGTGGGCGCGGGTCAGCGGACGGTCTGGCGCACGGCCGACAGGGCCGAGTCGAGCACGGTCCGCAGCGTCTCGACGGTGAGGTCCTCGAGCCGGCCGGCGGCGTCGGCCCGGCGCAGCTCGGCCCGCAGGTCGTCACGGAAGCGGCGCAGCAGGGCGTCGGCCTCGGTGAAGCGCACGTGCGAGGTGGCGCGCGCGTCCCGGCGTGGCCCCGTCTGGCGCGGTGCACCCGCGCGGGCCTCCTGCGCCGCGACGGCCAGCTCGGCGCGCAGGCCGCTCATCGTGCCGCGCACGTCGTCGCGGACCCGGGCGGCGCGGTCGCGCACCGTCTCGGCGATGCCCTGCTCCAGGGCGGCGAGCTCGCCGCGCCGCTCCTCGAGCTCACGGTGGCCGGCGTCGGTCAGCTCGTAGGTGCTGCGCCGGTCGACGTCGGTCCGGCGGACCAGCCCGTCCTCCTCGAGCTGTGCCAACCGCGGGTAGACCGTCCCGGCACTGGGCCGGTACGTGCCCCCGAACCGGTCGGACAGCGCGGTGATCACCTCGTAGCCGTGCATCGGGCGCTGCTCGAGCAGGGCCAGCAGGTAGAGCCGGAGCTGGCCGTGGGCGAACACCGGTGGCATCTCAGGCCCGCCCGGTGGCGACGTCCGCGCCGGCAGCAGCGGTTCCGCGCAGCAGCGTCACGTTGCCCGAGACGGTGGTCGCCGAGACGGAGCTGGTCGCGTCCGTGGTGCGCAGGACCACCTTGCGACCGGGCATGTTCCCGCTGTGGTCCTCTCCGTCGACGACCAGGCGTCCGGACACGGCGTTCGCCGTGACGTTGACGAGCTCGCCCTCGGGCAGCCGCACCGTCACGTCGCCGGACACCGTGCTCGCCTCGACCGAGGTGCTGCCCGACGTCACGTCGAGCGCGAGCTCACCCGACACCGAGGTCGCCTGCACCCGGGTCAACGCGCCGGACGCGGCGAACTCCCCGGACACCGTGTTGAGCGAGACGTCACCGGCGTGGTCGCGCACGACGACCTCCCCCGAGACGCTGTTGGCCTTCAGCCGCCCCTGAGTCCCGTCGACGACGACGGAGCCGGAGACCGTGGAGACCGAGGCCGCGGCCCGGATGCCGGCCACGAGCCCCTCCGCGCTCACCGTCCCGACCTTCGTCGGCAGGCTGCGGGGCACGGCGATGCTGACGTCGGCACGGTCCTTGTCGCGGAAGTTGCGGAACTTCTCGAGGAACCCCTCCCACCCGTCGAGCGTGAACTGGTAGCCGACGCGCAGCTCGCCGTCGATGAGCGACACCTCGAGCGGGCGGCCCTGCACACCGTGCACCTCGATCCGGGCACCCGGCTCGTCGTGCGCGACGACGTCGACGCGCCCGCCGACGAGCTGCACGCGCAGCGAGCGCACGTCCTCCACGTCGATGACCTGTGGGCCCGAGACGACCCAGAACTCCTCTGACATGATCCAACCCTTTCGCGATATGTCGTGTTCAGCATTCACGATATATCGCGTCTTGCGCCGGCACAACCCCGATCCCTCGAGTTGGGTGCTCAGGTGGTCGCCGGGGCAGCCACCTCAGCACCCAACCCGAAACCGGGGCGGGTCAGGAAGCGGCGAGCGGCTCGACGCCGAGGCTGTCGAGGAGCGCGACGACGCGGCTGCGGATCTCGTCGCGGATGGGGCGGACGGCATCCACACCCTTCCCTGCCGGGTCGGGGAGGTCCCAGTCCTCGTAGCGCTTGCCCGGAAAGATCGGGCAGGTGTCGCCGCAGCCCATGGTGACGACGACGTCGGACTCGCGCACGGCATCCGTCGTGAGGAGCTTGGGCACCTCGGCGCCCATGTCGATGCCCTCCTCGAGCATCGCCGAGACGGCGGCGGGGTTGACCTCGTCGGCGGGGGCGCTGCCGGCCGAGCGCACCTCGACCGCACCCCCCGACAGGCTCTGGAGCCAGGCCGCGGCCATCTGGGAGCGGCCGGCGTTGTGGACGCAGACGAACAGCACCGAGGGACGGTCAGACACGGGGATACCCCTTCCGGAGGGCGAGCGAGACGTAGACGAGGCCCACGAGCACGGGCACCTCGATGAGCGGGCCGACGACACCGGCCAGGGCCTGCCCCGACGCCGCGCCGAAGGTGGCGATCGCGACGGCGATGGCGAGCTCGAAGTTGTTGCCGGCGGCGGTGAAGGCGAGCGTCGTCGTCCGTTGGTACGGCATCAGCAGCGCGCGCCCGAGCAGGAAGCCGCCACCCCACATGAGCGCGAAGTAGGCGAGCAGGGGGAGCGCGATCCGGGCCACGTCGAGCGGGTTGCTCGTGATGCGGTCACCCTGCAGGGCGAAGAGCACGACGATGGTGAAGAGCAGGCCGTAGAGCGCCCACGGCCCGATCCGTGGCAGGAAGGAGCGTTCGTAGGCCGTTCGCCCCCACCGCTTCTCGCCCACCTTGCGCGACGCGTAGCCGAGCGCGAGCGGGACGCCGAGGAAGACGAGCACCGACGCGGCGATCTGCCAGGGCGAGACGTCGAGGGTCTCCTGGGGCAGGCCCAGCCAGCCGGGCAGCACCGAGAGGTAGAACCAGCCGAGCGCCCCGAAGGCGACGACCTGGAAGACCGAGTTGAGCGCGACGAGCACGGCGGCGGCCTCCCGGTCACCGCAGGCGAGGTCGTTCCAGATGATGACCATCGCGATGCAGCGGGCCAGGCCGACGATGATGAGCCCGGTGCGGTACTCGGGCAGGTCGTAGAGGAAGACCCACGCCAGGGTGAACATCAGCGCCGGCCCGATGACCCAGTTGAGCACCAGGCTCGAGGTGAGCATCGGCCGGTCGCCGGTCACCGTGTC
The DNA here is from genome assembly GCA_963811475.1 of uncultured Actinomycetota bacterium. GTDB lineage: Bacteria > Actinomycetota > Actinomycetes > Actinomycetales > Dermatophilaceae > Fodinibacter. The sequence goes on along the minus strand of CAWERJ010000021.1, from coordinate 27,974 downwards.
GAGCCGGTCGTAGCGCACCTTGGCGAGCACCGGGTACATCATGACGAGCAGACCGAGGGCGATCGGCAGTGAGACGCCCTGCACCTCGACGGTCGACAGCCCCTCGCCGAGCCCCGGCACGAGCCGGCCGAGCACGAGGCCGGCGACCATCGCCAGACCGATCCACACGGGGAGGAAGCGGTCGAGCGTGGAGAGCCGGGCGGCGACGTGCTCGGTCGGCGGCGCCGGGGCGTCGGGCGTGACGGTCACGAGCAGCAGGCCTGCGCCTTCGGCTCGGCCATGGCGTGGGGTGCCGGGGTGCCCGATGCCGTGGCGCCGGATGCCGTGGACGTGCAGCACGCGCCGTCGCCGAGGATCTCCAGGCTCGCGGTGGCGGGCCGGGCGTCGGCCGGGTTGTCGTCCTTGACGGTGTAGACCTCCCAGGGGGCGCCCGCGGGGTCGTGCACCCACACCTTGTCCTGAAGTGCGTAGCAACACGTGGTGTCGTTCTCGTCGAAGGCGGCGAGCCCGGCGTCGGTGAAGCGGGCCCGTGCGGCGGCGACGTCGTCGGTCGACGGCACCTCGACGCCGAGGTGGTTGAGGGCTCCGACGACGCCGCTCCCGCGCGTCGCCTCGCTCGTCTCGATGAGGACGAGCTTGAGCGGCGGCTCGGCGATGGCGAAGTTGGCGTAACCGGGGCGGCGCTTGTGGGGCTCGACCCCGAACATCGCCGAGTAGAACGCGACCGACGCCTCGAGGTCGCTGACGTTGAGCGCCAGCTGCACGCGGCTGGCGGTGCTCGGCTCCGTGGTGGTCGTGACCGGCGTGGTGGTGGTGGTGGACATGGGACCTCCTGAAATATCGACTATCATCGATGCGTTACTGACAGTCGACCACAAGACATAGACGTTCGTCAATATTCCGAGAGGATCTCCGGATGCCGTCCACCACCGCCCTGCCCCTCGCGGCGCCCGCCTGCTGCGGCATCGCCGTCGACGGTGGCCTGACGCGCGAGGCCGCCGAGACCACGGCGGCCCTGCTCAAGGCGGTCGCCGACCCGGTGCGCCTCCAGCTGCTCAGCGCGATCCGGGCGACCGACCAGGGCGAGGCGTGCGTGTGCGACCTCACCCCCCTCGTGGGCCTGTCTCAGCCGACGGTCTCCCACCACCTCAAGGTCCTCGTCGAGGCCGGCCTCCTCGAGCGCGAGAAGCGCGGCACCTGGGCGTGGTTCCGCCTCGTCCCGAGCCGCCTCGACGACGTCGCCGCGATCTTCCGCTGACGGCATCCCCCGACCCGAACCCGAGCGGACTCCCCGGTCACACCCGACTTCTTGCGGATCACCCACGTCCGGGGCCGCGATCCGGCCCCTGACGCGTGGCGGATCCGCAAGAAGTCGGGACGAGGTGGGCGGGATACGGTGGGAGCGATGAGCACCACGACCCGCGCGCGCCCGCTGCGTGACCTCGTCCACCCGTCGTGGGCCGCCGCCCTCGCCCCTGTCGAACCGGTCGTGGCGGGGCTCGGGGAGTTCCTCCGCGCGGAGGTCGCGAGCGGTCGCGGCTACCTGCCCGACGGCGCCCGCGTGCTGCGCGCGTTCGAGCGCCCGCTGGATGCCGTGCGCGTCCTCGTCGTCGGCCAGGACCCGTACCCGACGCCGGGCCACGCGGTGGGGCTGTCGTTCTCGGTGGCGCCCGACGTGCGACCGGTGCCGAAGAGCCTCGCCAACATCTTCCGCGAGCTGGAGACCGACCTCGGCCTGCCGGCACCCGCGAGCGGCGACCTCACCCCGTGGGCGGACCAGGGGGTGCTGCTCCTCAACCGCGTCCTCACGGTGACGCCCGGCAAGCCCGCGAGCCACCGTGGTCGCGGGTGGGAGCACGTCACGGCGCGCGCCATCGAGGCCCTCGTCGAGCGCGGCGGGCCGCTCGTCGCCGTCCTCTGGGGACGCGACGCACGGTCCCTCGCGCCGCACCTGCCCGGCATCCCGTGCATCGAGTCCGCCCACCCGAGCCCCCTCTCCGCGCACTCGGGGTTCCTCGGGTCGCGGCCGTTCAGCCGCGCCAACGACCTGCTCGCCCAGCAGGGCGCGGACCCCGTCGACTGGAGGCTGCCGTGACGTACGTCGCGACCGCGCGCGGGGTGTGGACCCGGTACGTCGCGATCGGTGACTCGTTCACCGAGGGGATGTCGGACACCGACCCGACCCGGCCGGGTGCCTACGTCGGCTGGGCCGACCGGCTCGCGCACCACCTCGACGCCGTCGCCGAGAAGGAGCACCTGCCGTTCGGCTACGCCAACCTCGCCGTGCGAGGGCGCAAGCTCGACGACGTCGTCGGGTCGCAGCTCGACGCGGCGATGGGGATGACCCCGGACCTCGTGTCGATGGTCGGCGGGGGCAACGACCTCCTGCGCCCGAGCGTCGACCTCGACCGGCTCGCGAGCCGGCTCGAGGAGGCGGTGGTCCGCATCCGGCAGTCCGGTGCCGACGTGCTGCTCGCGACGCCCACCGACACCCGCGACGCCGGCATCTTCAAGGCACTGCGCGGACGGCACGCCGTGCACACGGCGAACATCTTCACCATCGCCCAGCGCCACGGCTGCCACGTCGTCAACCTCTGGGGGATGGCGGCCCTGCGCGACTGGCGGATGTGGGCCGACGACCGGATCCACCTCACGAGCGAGGGCCACCGCCGCGTCGCGCTCGCCGCCCTCACGGCCCTCGGGCACAGCACGGACCTCACCGACTGGACCACGCCCCTGCCGCCGGCCGAGCGGGCCGCCCGGCGCGAGGAGCTGCGGGGGCACGCCGACTGGGCGCGCGTCCACGCTCGCCCCTGGGTGCAGCGCCGGATGCGGGGCGAGTCCTCCGGCGACCGGGTCGTCGCCAAGCGGCCCGAGCTCGTGCACTTCCGCGACCCCGAGGGCGAGCCGGAGCACCAGGCGCTGCCGGAGGGGTGAGCCGGGCGCCGACGAGCGGAGCGGCGCCTTGTGCCATCGAGTGTCCGCAGGTGCGGCGCTACGATGCTCCTCATGACGCAGTTGCGGATCGCCGACGCCGCCCAGCTCCTCGGCGTCTCCGACGACACCGTGCGCCGGATGGTCGACGCCGGCCGCCTGCCCGGGCACCGTGACGGCGCCGGCCGGCTCGTCGTCGAGGGCGCCGACCTCGCCGGGGTGGCCCGCGCGCTCGCCCGCCCGGCACCCCCCGGTGCCGTCGCCGACGAGTCGGCCCGCAACCGGATGCGCGGCATCGTCACCCGCGTGCTCACCGACACCGTCATGGCCCAGGTCGAGCTGCAGTGCGGGCCCTTCCGCGTGGTCTCCCTCATGTCGCGCGAGGCCGTCGACGAGCTCGGCCTCGAGGTGGGGTCGGTCGCCGTGGCGTCGATCAAGTCGACGAACGTCGTCGTCGGGGTACCGCGGTGACGGTCCGGGATGCCGTCGCGCTCGCTGCCGCTGCCCTCGTCCTCACCGCGTGCGGGGGTGGTTCGCCCGACGACGCCAGGGAGGGCGCCACGGCCGGCGCCGCGACGGCATCCGAAGGCACTGGCGAGGTGGTGACGGTCCTGGCCGCCGCGTCGCTCACCGAACCGTTCACCCGGCTCGCCGCCGCCTTTGAGCAGGCCCACCCCGGCACCACGGTGCGGGTGAGCTTCGGGTCGAGCACCACCCTCGCCCGGCAGGTCGCCGAGGGGGCGGATGCCGACCTGCTCGCCACCGCGGGGACGACCGCCCTCGACCAGCTCGGCGACGTCACGCCGACCGCGACGACGACCATCGCCCGCAACACCCTCGAGATCGCGACACCGCCGGACGACCCGGCCGGCGTCCGCTCGCTCGCCGACCTCGCGAGGCCCGACGTCGACGTCGTCCTGTGCGCCGCGAGCGTCCCCTGCGGCGCGGCCGCCGACGAGGTCCTCGCCCGGGCAGGGGTGGCCGCCCACGTGGTGTCGCGCGAGGTCGACGTCAGCTCCACGGTGGCGAAGGTCGCCCTCGGCGAGGCCGACGCGGCCGTCGTCTACCACTCCGACGTCGTCTCCTCGGGTGGCCGGGTCCGCGGTGTCGAGATCCCGGCCGCCCTCAACACGACGCTCACCTACCCGCTCGCGCGGGTCGGCGACGACGCCGCGGCGGCCGCCTTCGCCGACTACCTCGCGGGGCAGGAGGGTCGCGCGGCCCTCGCGGATGCCGGGTTCCTCCGCCCGTGACCACCCCCGCGGCCACCGCGTCGCCTCCCTCACGAGCCGACGGCGACCGGCCGACGCCACCGACCCGGGTCCCCGGTGCGGCCGGGGTCCGGCTCTCACGCGCCGTCCTCGTCGTGCCGGCAACCCTCGCCGCCCTGCTCGTCGTCGTGCCCCTCGTCGGGCTCGTCGCCGGCGCCGAGTGGCGGGGTCTCCCGGGGCGGCTCGCCGACCCGGCGGTCGGGCCGGCCGTGCGCCTCTCCGCCGCGACGACGGTCACGACCGTGGTGCTGTGCTGGCTGCTCGGCACGCCGCTCGCCTGGCTCCTGTCGCGCGCGGAGGGCCGGGGGGCCACCTGGCTGCGCGCCGTCATCACGGTCCCGATCGTGCTGCCACCGGTCGTCGGGGGCGTGGCCCTGCTGCTCGCGTACGGCCGGCGCGGGGTCGTCGGTGAGCCCCTGCTCGAGGCGTTCGGGCTCCGGGTCCCGTTCACGCCGGTCGCCGTGGTGCTCGCCCAGGTCTTCGTGTCCCTGCCCTTCTACGTCCTCGCCGTCGAGGGGGCGATGCGCGGCATCGACCGACGACTGCTCGACGTGTCGGCGACGCTCGGCGCGCGCCCGCTGCGGGTGCTGACCCGGGTGGCGCTGCCGCTCGTGGTACCCGGGGTGCTCGCCGGGACGGCGCTGGCGTGGGCCCGTGCCCTGGGCGAGTTCGGCGCGACGATCACCTTCGCCGGCAACTTCGCCGGCGAGACGCAGACCACCTCCCTGCTCGTCTACGTCGCCCTTCAGGACGACCCGCAGACAGCCGTGGCCCTGAGTCTCGCGATGCTCGTCGTCGCCGTGGCGGTGCTCGGCACGCTGCGGGGGCGGTGGCTTCGGTGACCCTCGACGCCCGGGTGCGGGTCCGCCGCGGCACGCTCGACCTCGACCTGCCCCTGCGCGCGGCCGACGGCGAGGTCGTGGCCGTGCTCGGGCCGAACGGTGCGGGCAAGACGACGGCGCTGCACGCGCTGGCGGGGCTCGTCCGCCTGGACGCGGGGCGCGTGGACGTCGACGGGGTCGCATGGGCGGGCGACGGCATCCACGTCGACCCGTCGCTGCGACGAGTCGGCCTGCTGTCGGCCGACCACCTGCTCTTCCCCCACCTCACCGCCCGGGCCAACGTCGCCTTCGGTCCGCGCAGCCGCGGCGTCGAGCGCGCGGTTGCCGCCGCTCGCGCCGACGCAGAGCTCGACGCGCTCGGGGCGCTCGACCTCGCCGCGACGAGACCGGCCGGGCTCTCGCACGGCCAGGCCCAGCGGGTCGCCCTCGCGCGGGCGCTGGCGACCGACCCACGCCTGCTCCTGCTCGACGAGCCCCTCTCGGCCCTCGACCCCGAGCTGCGCCCGCAGGTCCGGGCGACCCTCGCCGCCCGGCTGCGCGCCTACCGCGGGTCGACCGTGCTCGTGACGCACGACCCGCTCGACGCCCTCACCCTGGCCGACCACCTCGTGTTCGTCGACTCCGGTCGCGTCGTCCAGGAGGGCGCACCGGCGGACGTCGTGGCGCGCCCCCGCAATCCGTACGTCGCCCACGTCGTCGGGCTCAACCTGTACGCCGGCGAGACGACCGGCCCCGACGTCGTCACCACGCCCCTCGGCCCGGTGGTCACCTCCGGCCACGAGCACCGCGGCCCCTCGTGGGTGGCCTTCGCGCCGGCGGCGGTCGCGCTCTACCCGCACCGCCCCGAGGGCTCCACCCGCAACACCTGGCCGGCCCGCGTCGACGGGGTGGAGCTCGTGGGGCAGAGCGCGCGCGTCCGGCTCGTCACGGATCCGGGGGTGGCGCTCGTCGCCGAGGTGACGCCCGCCTCGGTCGCGGCGCTGCGCCTGCACCCGGGCTCCGAGCTGTGGGCCGGGGTCAAGGCCACGGAGGTCAGCGCCTACCCCGCCTGACCCTCCGCCGTGACTGCGGACCCGGTGGCTCGGGACGACCACCTCCGCACTCACGGCGGGAGCACCTCGGTACGCTCGGCCGCATGGCAGCGACGCGGCTCATGCCGACCGAGGAGGGGCAGGACCTCATCGAGCTCACCCGCCAGATCTGCGACAAGGAGCTGCGGCCGAGGGTCGATGCCGCCGAGCGTGCCGCGGCGACCGACGAGGCCTTCCCGACCGAGGTCTTCCGCACGTTGGGGGCGGCCGGCCTCCTCTCGCTCCCCCACCCCGAGGAGCACGGCGGCTACGGACAGCCGTACGAGGTGTACCTCCAGGTCGTCGAGGAGATCGCCTCGGCGTGGATGAGCGTGGCCGTCGGGGTGTCGGTGCACTCGCTGACGGCGTACCCCGTGACGGTGTTCGGCACTCCGGAGCAGCAGGCCGCACTCCTTCCCGGCATGCTGTCGGGCGACCAGCTGGGCGCGTACTGCCTCTCCGAGCCCCTCGCCGGGTCCGACGTCGGCTCGATGACCACCCGCGCGGTGGCCGACGGCGGCAGCGACGGCGAGCCCTCGGCGTACCGGGTGCGCGGCCGCAAGGCCTGGATCAGCCATGCCGGCCACGCCGACTACTACACGACCTTCGCGCGCACGTCCGACGACGGCGGCCGCGGGCTGTCCTGCTTCGTCGTGCCCGCCGACGCGCCGGGGCTGTCGTTCGGGGCGCCCGAGCGCAAGATGGGCCTGCACTGCGACACCGTGCGCGAGGTGATGTTCGACGACGTGCCGGTCGAGGCGTCGCACCGGATCGGCGACGAGGGCGCCGGCATGGCGATCGCCCTGTCCGCCCTGGATGCCGGCCGGCTGGGCATCGCTGCCGCCGCCACCGGCCTCGCCCAGTCGGCCCTCGACCTCGCCGCCTCGTACGCGAAGGAGCGTCAGCAGTTCGGGCGCGCGATCGGGCAGCACCAGGGCCTCGCCTTCCTCCTCGCCGACATGGAGGCCGCGGTGACCAGCGCCCGGGCGACGTACCTGCACGCCGCGCGGCTCAAGGACGCGGGACGCGAGTACTCGAAGGAGGCCGCGGTCGCCAAGCTCACCGCGACGGATGCCGCGATGCGGGTGACGACCGATGCCGTCCAGGTGCTCGGCGGGGCCGGCTACACGCAGGACTTCCCGGCGGAGCGCTACATGCGCGAGGCCAAGGTGACCCAGATCTTCGAAGGGACCAACCAGATCCAGCGGCTGGTCATCAGCCGGCACGTGCTGCGCTGAGGAGGAGTCCACGTGCCCCAGCCCCTTCGCCTGTGCACCACCCTCGCGGTCGCGCTGCTCGCCGCCACGGCCTGCGGGTCGGGTGCGAAGGACGGGGGCACGTCGTCCGCGGCGGGCACGACGCCGAGCGCGACGGCATCCCCGGCCATGACGCCGACCACGCCGGCCCCTCCACCGTCCGACGGTGGAGCCGCCCTGCCCGACGACCTGCGCACACGCCCGGCGGTGGCGGTGGCGATCGCCGACGTCGCCCGGCGCGAGAGGGTCGACCCCTCGCAGGTGGCCGTCGCGGCCTGGAGCCCGGTGACGTGGACCGACGGCTCGCTGGGCTGCCCGGAGAAGGGGACGAGCTACAGCCAGGCCCTCGTCGACGGTGAGCTGCTCATGCTCCGGGTGGACAGCGGCCTGTTCCAGTACCACGCGGGCGGTGACGGGCGGTTCACGTACTGCGCCGACCCCAGCGCGAGCTACACGGTCGGCGGCTGAAGGCCGGCCCGGCTGCGGCCCGGGAGGCGAGAGGACCGGGCCAACTCATACCTGGCCCGGTCACGACGATTCTCGGTGAGCCCGGCCCGGGGCGAGGTGACCGACACGCAGCCGCACCGAGAACGTCCGGCCAACACCAACCCCGTCCGCCCCGTGCAGTCGGGACCCCCGCTCAGGTGTCGGGGTCGCGCGAGATGCCGGGCAGGAGGGTGTCACCGCGGCGTAGGGCGGCCAGCGCGTCGGGGTGCACCTCCTCGATGAGCCGCAGGCTCTTGCGGCGGTAGCGCACGAGCTGCACGATGCCGATCGCCCAGAAGACGAACTGCACCGACATCGCGATCCGGAAGTCGTCGAGCGTGTAGTCCTCCTGCCCGCCGGGCGCGAGCTGGTCGAGCACGACCCCGATGAGCGCGATGGTGACGAGGGATGCCGTGAAGCCCCCGATGTTCACCACGCCCGTGGCCCGGCCCAGGCGCGAGGAGGGGTGGAACGTGCGGGCGAGGTCGAACCCCACCATCGACCCCGGACCGCCCATCGCCGTGACGACGACGAGCAGGACGAGCAGCGCGAGGGGGGCAGGGCCGGGCCAGAGCAGCACGACGGCCCACACGGCGACGATGGACAGGACGATGCCGAGGACGAGCTGCGAGCGCCGGTAGGGCACGCGCGCGGTGAACGCCGCGACGAGCGGGCCGGCCGCCATGGCCGTGAGCGTCATGACGACGAGCAGCCACGAGGCCACCTGCGGGCTGAGCCCCTCCCCGCTGACGAGGAACGGGAAGCCCCAGAGCATGGTGAACACCGTGGCGCCGAACTGCGCCGTGAAGTGCACCCAGAGGCCGAGCTGGGTGCCCGGGTTGCCCCACACCTCGCCGAGGGTGCGGGCCAGCGCCCGCACCTTGATCCGCTCGACGGCCTCACCCCGGTACGGCGAGTCCTTGACGAGGAGCAGGAGGAACACCCCGAGCACCACGCCCACCCCGGCCGCGGTCGCGAAGGACGCGGTCCACCCCCACGTGGCGAGGGCGGCCGCGAGCGGTGCGGCAGCGGCGATGGCCCCGACCTGGCCCACCATGCCGGTGAGCTGCGTGATGAAGGGCGCCTGCTTGACCCGGAACCACACCGCCACGAGCCGCAGCAGCGACGTGAAGATCATCGCGTCACCGGCGCCGAGCATGACCCGCGCGGCGAGGCCGACCTGGAACGAGCCGGCGAAGGCGAACCAGAACTGGCCGGTGGTCATCAGCACCAGGCCGGTGAACATGAGCCGCTTGGAGCCGAACCGGTCGATGAGCACCCCGACCGGGATCTGCATCGACGCATAGACCGCGAGCTGGACGACGGTGAACGTGGCGAGCTGCGCCGCGCTGATGTCGAACCGCTCGGCCGCGAGCAGCCCCGCGACTCCGAGGGAGGTGCGGTGGAAGACGGCCAGGACGTAGACCGAGAGGCCCACGAGCCAGATGACCCAGGCGCGCCGTCGACCGATGTTGTGCACCTGGCGCAGCACCGGACGGGTCACCGAACGAGTCTAGGAGCCACGGCTCGCGGCAGCGGCCGCTCGCGATTCCGACGCAGGAGCGTCCCAGCGGCCCCGGACGGTGGGAAGCCGCCCTGAGTCACGCGGCATCAGCGGGACGCGCTCCTCGGCGACCGAGTTACCGCCGTCGACGACGAGCACCTGCCCCGTGACGTAGGCCGCTCCCGGGGCGGCGAGGAAGACCACGGCGGCCGCGACCTCCTCCGCGGTGCCGGAGCGGCCGACCGGGGTCGTGCGGCCCTCGAGCGCCTCGGCCGCGGTCTGCGACCCGGTCTCGATCCACCCCGGCGCCACCGCGTTGACGGTGATGCCGTGCGCGGCCTCGTCGACCGCGAGGGCCCGGGTCAGCCCGACCAGCCCGGCCTTGGCGGCGGCATAGGCGACCTCGCCACGCATCGCCATCGCGGCGCCGGTCACCGACGTGACCATGACGACCCGCCCGTGGCCGCCCGACCGCAGGTGGGGCAGCGCGGCCCGCGTCGTGAGGTAGGCGGTGTCGAGGTTGCGGCTCAGCGAGGCGGCCCAGCGGTCCGGCGGCGTCCCCAGCAGGTCGCCCTCGAGGTAGTCACCACCGCCGGCGACCGAGACCATGCCGGCGTTGTTGACGAGCACGTGCAGCCCGCCGCCCAGCTCGAGAGCGGCACCGACGACGGCGTCAGCACCGCCGGTGGTCGTGAGGTCGGCGACGACGCCGGATGCCGGGTGGCCCGCGGCCCGCAGCTCCGCCACCCGCTCGTGCACGCGGTCCGTCGTCGCCGCGACGACGACGGCGGCGCCGCACCGGGCGAGCAGCCGCGCGCACGCCATCCCGATGCCGGTCGGCGACCCCGAGCCGGTGACGACCGCCGTGCGACCGGTGAGGTCGAACGCGGTTGGCAGGCCGGCCACCACGCTCAGGAGACCGCGGCGGTGAACGACTCCTCGAGCACGTCCAGGCCCTCGTGCAGCAGCTCGTCGGAGATCGACAGCGGCGGCAGGAAGCGGAAGACGTTGCCGTAGGTGCCACAGGTCAGGGTGACCAGCCCCCGCTCGTGGCAGCCCCGGTTGACGGCCGCCGTGAGCGCCGCCGCCGGCTCCTTGGTCTCGGGATCGGTGACGAGCTCCATGGCGATCATGGCCCCGCGGCCGCGGACCTCGCCGATCTCGTCGTACTTCTCCGCGAGCCGGCCCAGCCGGTCGGTGAGCACCTCGCCGATATCGCGGGCCCGGGCGGCGAGGTCCTCCTCCTCCATCGTCTCGATCGAGGCGAGGGCGGCGGCGCAGGCGACCGGGTTGCCGCCGTAGGTGCCGCCGAGGCCGCCCGGGTGCACGGCATCCATGAGGTCGGCGCGCCCGGTGACGGCGGCGAGCGGCATCCCCCCGGCGATCCCCTTCGCGGTCGTGAGGAGGTCGGGCACGACGCCCTCGTGGTCGCAGGCGAACCAGTCGCCGGTGCGGCAGAAGCCGCTCTGCACCTCGTCGGCGATGAGGAGGATGCCGTGCTCACGGCACCAGTCGGCCAGCCCGGGCAGGAAGCCCTCGGGCGGGACGATGAACCCGCCCTCGCCCTGGATCGGCTCGATGATGACGGCCGCGGTGTTGTCCTCGCCGACCTGGGCGTGGACCTGGTCCACGACGGTGTGCAGCGCCTCCTCGGCGCAGTGCTCGGCACCGCCCGGCCAGCGGTAGGGGTAGGCCATCGGCACGCGGTACAGCTCGCCGGCGAACGGCCCGAAGCGGTGCTTGTAGGGCATGTTCTTCGCCGTGAGGCCCATCGTGAGGTTCGTGCGCCCGTGGTACGCGTGGTCGAACGCGACGACCGCCGGGCGCCCGGTGGCGTGGCGGGCGATCTTCACGGCGTTCTCCACCGCCTCCGCCCCCGAGTTGAACAGCGCCGAGCGCTTCTCGTGGTCGCCGGGGGTCAGCTCGTTGAGCTTCTCGCACACCTGCACGTACTTGTCGTACGGCGTGACCATGAAGCAGGTGTGCGTGAAGGCGTTGATCTGCTCGGTGACCGCGTCGACGACCCGTTGGTTGCCGTTGCCCACGGTCGTCACGGCGATGCCGGATCCGAAGTCGATGAGCTGGTTGCCGTCGGCGTCGCGCAGGATGCCACCGGCCGCCTCCACGACGTAGACCGGGAGGCCGGTGCTCACCCCCGCGGCCACGGCCGCCGTCTTGCGGGCCTGGAGGGCCTGGGATGCCGGCCCGGGGACGGACGTGGCGAGGATCCGCTGCTGCTCGATCATGGCCGCGATCCTATCCGCGCCCGCGATCTGCGGCGGCCACGGATTCCGTCGATCGTCCCCGCCGAGGCTTCGGATGCACGCGCCTCCGCCCGGTCGGTATCGTGCAGGCCGTCACGAAACCCCCGACCCGGCGCGGGAACGGGTAGGCATGGAACGGACCCACGAACCGGAGGAGGGCCGTGAGACTGCTGCTGGTCGAGGACGAGCGCCCCCTGGCGTCGGCCCTCGACGACGTGCTGCGCGAGGCCGGCTGGGTCGTCGACCACGCCTCCGACGGCCGTGAGGGGCTGCGCCTCGCGCTCGTCGGGCACTACGACGCCGTCGTGCTCGACATCATGCTCCCCGGCCTCAACGGCTACGACGTGCTGAAGACCATGCGCGCCCGCAGGGTGTGGAGCCCGGTGCTCATGCTCAGTGCCAAGGACGGCGAGTACGACCAGACCGACGCCTTCGAGCTCGGTGCCGACGACTACGTCACCAAGCCCTTCAGCACCCCGGTGCTGCTCGCCCGGCTGCAGGCGCTGTGCCGTCGGGGCGCTCCCGAGCGGCCGGTGGCCCTGACGGTCGGCTGCCTGAGCCTGGACCCGACGACGCGCCGGGTGACCCGAGAGGGGCGGGAGATCCAGCTCACCGCCCGCGAGTACGCCCTGCTGCACCACCTCATGCGCAAGGCCGGCCAGGTGCAGAGCAAGAGCGAGATCCTCGAGAACGTCTGGCACTCCGACTACCCCGGGGCCGACAACGTCGTCGAGGTGTACGTCGGCTACCTCCGGCGCAAGATCGACGCCCCCTTCGCGACGAAGTCGCTGGAGACCGTCCGCGGCATGGGCTACCGGCTCAACCCGGTCCCGACTGCGTCGGGAGCCTGACCGCGAAGCGGCACCACCCCTCGGAGGTCTCCTCCGCCGCCACCGAGCCGCCGTGCGCGGCGACGATCTCCGCGACGATGGCGAGCCCGAGCCCGGTCCCTCCGGTGTCGCGGGTCCGCGAGTCGTCGAGCCGGACGAAGCGGCCGAAGATGCGGGCCCGGTCCTCCGGCGCCACGGGCGGGCCGTCGTTGTCGACGGTGAGCAACGCCGTGTCCCCCTCGCGGGAGACGGTCACCCGCACGCTCTCGACCCGATGGCGCTCCGCGTTCTCGAGCAGGTTGCGCACGACCCGGCCCAGGCGGGCGGCGTCCCCGTCCACGCGCACGGGCTCCACGGCGACGGCGACCGGCATCCCCCGGGCCCGCAGCACGGCCGACTCGGCGAGCACGACGTCGTCGAGGTCGACCTCCACGCTCGTCAGCGGGAGCGCGTGCTCGTCGGCGGACGCCAGGGTGAGCAGGTCGTCGACGAGGACCGAGAGGCGGTCGACCTCTGCCGAGGCGCGCTCCGCGACGAGACGGCGCTCCTCCATCGGGCGGTCCTCCGCGAGCCGGTCGAGCAGCACGCGGATCGTCGTCAGCGGGCTGCGCAGCTCGTGCCCCGCATCGGCGACGAAGGCCCGTCGTGAGGAGTCGGCCCGCCGTAGCCGCTCGAGGACGCGGTTCATCGTCTCGGCCAGCCGGGCGAGCTCGTCCCGCCCGGCCGGCACCCCGAGGGTCGGGGCGGGTGCCGAGGCGGCGAGGTCCTCGACCTCGTGCCGCAGGCGGTCGACGGGCCGCAGGGCCTGCCCGACGACGAAGGTCGTCACCGCCGCGAGCAGGGCGACGAGCCCGATCGCCGCGATGAGGGCGAACTCGACGGACCGGCCGAGGACGGTGTCCTCCACCCGGGTCGCCACGGCGACGAGGGCGGTGTACCGGCGGCCGTCGAGCCCGGGTGCGGTCGACGCCGCCACGGCGTAGCCACGGCCGTCCAGCCCCGGCACCCCGTCGACGACGGTGACGGTCACACCCCCGAGGATGCCGGCGGCACGGCGGCGATGGGCCGCGTGACCCGGTCGTCGCTGGTCACGACCACCACACCGGTGTCGTCGACGATCTGGGACACCCGGCTGCCCACTCGGATGTCGTGCAGGACGTCGAGGTCGTCCAGCGAGTGGAGGGAGAGGTCGGCACGCAGCTCGGCCACCTCGGCCACGGCGTTGTCCCGCGCCGACGCCTCCAGCAGCTGACCGATCGAGAGGTACACGACGGCGGCGATCGCCGCGCTGACGAGCACGACCACCGGCATGGTGAGGACCAGGATCCGGCTGCGCAGACCGAGCCGTGGCGCCATGGTCGGAGTCTAGGGAGGCCCGCCCGCCGGGCGGCCGGTCGTGGTTCACCCCGGTGGGGTGAGGCGGCCGGGAGCCCGCGAACCGTAGGAAGGAGGAACCACGAGCGAGAGGGGCCGGCATGACCACGTCCGAGACCGTAGAGGCCCACGGGCCCATCGACTTCATCCTCATCGAGTTCCCCACGGATGAACGCCAGGAGGCCGCCACCGACGCGCTCCTCGAGCTCGTCGAGGCCGGCACGGTGCGGTTGCTCGACCTGCTCGTCGTCCGCCGCCACGAGGACGGCATGGTCGAGGTGCTCGACCTCGACGCGCTCGACGGCGAGGTGTCGTTCACGCAGTTCGTCGGCGCCCGCTCCGGGCTGCTCGGCGACGACGACGTCGCGGAGGCCGCGAACGCCATCGGCACCGGCAGCACCGCGGCGCTCATCGTCTACGAGAACAGCTGGGCCGCACCGTTCGTCGCCGCGGTGCGCCGCGGTGGGGGCGAGCTCGTCGCGAGCATGCGCATCCCGGCATCCGACGTCATGGCGGCCCTCGACGCGCTCGAGGCGGCGGAGGGCTGACCGGCCCGGCCGCCACCGGACGACGAACGAGAGGCGGTGGACCGGCATGCTCGACCCCACGCCGGCAGAACGACGCAAGGCGGGCAAGGCCGCGCGCAAGCAGGCGCCGCTCGAGGGCCAGGCCGACCTCGGCGACGCCACGAACCGTGATCCGGTCGGGCTGATCATCGGCCAGGGCAGCACGCGGGTTCCCGAGCTGCTCCCGGTCCGCCACGGCCGGATGCTCGTCTCCCCGTTCACCTTCTACCGCGGCGCCGCCCTGCCGATGGCCGCCGACCTGGCCACGACGCCGAACTCGGGGGTGCGGACCCAGCTGTGCGGCGACGCCCACCTGTCCAACTTCGGTCTGTTCGCCGCGCCCGACCGCCGCCTCGTGTTCGACCTCAACGACTTCGACGAGACCCTGCCCGGCCCCTTCGAGTGGGACGTCAAGCGGTTCGCGGCCAGCCTGGCCGTGGCCGCCCGCGACATCGGCTTCCCCGAGACCGAACGGCGGGACGTCGTCGTCGCCGGGGTGGCGTCGTACCGCACGAGCATGGCCGAGTTCGCCGAGAAGACGCTGCTCGACGTCTGGTATGCCCGCCTCGACGTCGAGAACCTCCTCGCCCGGATCGACACCCAGGTCAGCGAGAAGTTGATGACCCGGGCGAGGAAGGCGCTGGCGAAGGCACGCACCCACGACAGCATGCAGGCCCTGGCGAAGCTGACGACCGTCGTCGACGGGCGGCGCCGGATCGTCAGCCAGCCACCCCTGGTCGTGCCGGTGGAGGAGCTCTCCGGAAACCTGCGGGTCGACGAGCTCTACACCGCGCTCAACGGCATCCTCGCGAACTACCGCGAGACCCTGTCGGCCGACCGCCAGCACCTCGTCGAGCAGTTCCGTCTCGTCGGCCTGGCCCGCAAGGTCGTCGGGGTCGGGAGCGTGGGGACGCGGGCGTGGATCATGCTGCTCGAGGCCGACGGCGGCCTGATACCCCTCTTCCTCCAGGCCAAGGAGGCCCAACGGTCCGTGCTCGCCGACTACTGCGGGGACAGCGCGTACGACAACGAGGGCCAGCGGGTCGTCGCCGGCCAACACCTCATGCAGGCCGCGAGCGACATCTTCCTCGGGTGGCAGCGGGTCCACGGCCTCGACGGCCGGCAACGCGACTTCTACGTGCGGCAGCTGCGCGACTGGAAGTACTCCTTCGACGTCGCGGGAGCCGTGCCCAAGGGGCTCGCGGCCTACGCCAAGATCTGCGGGTGGACCCTGGCCCGTTCCCATGCGCGCTCCGGCGACCGGTTCGCCATCGCCGGCTACCTCGGCAAGTCCGACCGGTTCGACCAGGCGCTCGCGCGGTTCGCCGAGGGCTACGCCGACCGCACCGAGCAGGACCACGCCGCCCTGGCGGCGGCCGTGGAGGACGGTCGGATCGAGGCGCTCAGCGGCGTCTGACCGGCCCGGGCCCCGGGTTGGCGTCGCCGCCGGTGCGGGGGCTGGTTACGCTCGAGGCGTGGCAGGCCTGCGCACCGCGACCGCGGTGCCACGACCCAAGGTGTCGATGCCGCGGCGGCTCGACCGGGTGGTCCAGCGTCCGCGTCTGCTCGTCGACCCCGCGACGGAGGCGCCGTGGGCCACGTCCGGGCCCGACGTCCTGCTCGCCTGCGCGCCTGCCGGCTACGGCAAGACGACGTTGCTCGTCGACCTCGCGGAGGAGCAGCGCCGTGCCGGGATGCCGGTCGCCTGGGTGACCTGCGAGCGCGACGACGACAGCGCCACCTTCTGGGGCGCCGTCATCGTCGCCCTCGCGGAGGCCGCGGGCCCGACCGCCGCGGCGGTCGCGTCGCTGGACGCACCGAGCGGCTCTGCGGACTCGGCGTTCGTCTCGAACCTCCTCACCGTCCTGCGCGACGAGGAACGGGGGGTGCTCCTCGTCCTCGACGACGTGCACGAGGTCCGCGACCGCGACGTGCTCGACGGCATCCGGCACCTCGTCGAGTGGGGCGACGGGAGCCTGCGGATCGCGCTTCGGCTGTCGGTTCGAGCCGCCGATCGGCCTGCACCGGCTCCGGCTCACCGGCCGCCTGCACGAGGTCCGGGCGGCGCACCTCGCCTTCACGAGCGACGAGGCGCACGACTTCTGGGACCAGCACGGCCTCGCCCTCCAGCCCAGCGCCCGCACTGCGCTGCACTCGCTGACGGAGGGCTGGCCGGCGGGCCTGCGCCTGGCGGCCATGTCGCTCGAGGGCGGCGACGACCCGGCCGAGTTCGTCGCCGAGTTCAGCGGCGCCGACCGCCCCGTCGCCGACTACCTCGCCAACGAGGTCCTCGTCCGCCTGCCCGACGAGGTCGTCGAGTTCCTCCTGCGCACGTGTGTCGTCGAGGAGGTCTCCGTCGACCTCGCCGCACGCCTCAGCGGGCACGACGACGCCGGCTCGATGCTCGACGACCTCACCCGGCGCAACGCGCTCGTCATGCAGCTCGACCGCGACGGGACGTGGTTCCGATACCACTCACTGCTCCGCACCTACCTCGTCGGGGCGCTGCGCCGGCGCGACCCCGGCGACGTCACGCGCCTGCACAGCCGCGGCGGCCCAGTGGTTCCTCGAGCAGGCCCGGCCGGCCGCCGCGCTCGACCACGCCTCGGCCGCCGGTGACGTCGCGCTCGTCGAGCGCATCCTGCTCGAGAAGGGGCTCGGCCTCCTGCTCGCCGGCTTGCGCTCCTCGGTCGCCCGGTCCATCGACCTGCTGCCGGAGGACCGGCGGACGATCGCCGACCGCGCTGGTCCACCGAGCGATCCTCTCGGTCGAGGAGGGCAACCTCGTCGCCGCCGACGAGGCGCTCGCGACCCTCGACCGGGTGCCCGACGACGCCACCGACGCCCGGTTGTCCTCGCTGCGCAAGGCGGCCGTGCTGCACCGCGACCGGCTCGCGGCCGACGTCGCCGACGCGAGGACGAGCGAGCTGGTGACGGATGCCGGGACCTCGCACCTCCCGGCCGACCTCGACCCAGACGTCCGCCTGCTCGTCCTCGCCGACCGCGGTGCCCTGCGCCTGTTCGCGGGCGACCACCGCGGGGCGCGAGACGACCTGCGTCGGGCGGTGGAGCTCGCGCGTGCGGCGGAGCTGCCGTCGATCCAGATGTACTGCATGAACCTCGTCGCCGGGACCTTCGTGGCCGAGAACGACTTCGGCGCGGCCCGGGTGGCCGCGGAGAAGGCGATCGCCTTCGCCGTGGCGCGTGGCTGGGACCGCTCGCCGACCCTCGCGTACTCGTACGTCCTCGCCGGCTGGACCTCGTTCCAGATGCTCAGGCCGGAGGAGGCGGCGTCCTGGGTGGCGATCGCGATGGACGTGCTCGACACGACCACGGACGTCGAGGTCGAGGGGTCCGCGCGCAGCGTCGAGGCGATCATCGCGTTCGACGAGCCGACTGCAGCGACGCGCCTCGCTGGACCGCCTGGACCGGGTGACCGGGTGGCTCTCGGACCGCGGGGGCTCGCCGTCCCTCGTCGCGATCACCGCCGCGCACGAGCTGCGGATGTGCCTCGGCCTCGGTGAGTGGCACCGGGCGGAGGAGGCGGTCGCCCGGGCCGAGCGGCGGCTCGGCACCGGTGGCGACCTCGCGGTGCTCCACGCGCAGCTCGCGAGCGCGAGGGGGCGGCCGGCCGACGCTCGACGCCACCTCAAGCCGGTGCTGCGCGGTGACGTCGCCCCCCTGCGCACGACCTCCCTGGTGAGCGCCTGGCTGCTCGAGGCCCTGCTCGCCGAGCGCGCCGACCGCCGCCCGGCGGCCACGGAGGCGCTGCTGTGCGCCCTGCAGCAGGCCGCACCCACCGGGGCGAGCCGCCCCTTCCTCGACGCCGGCACCGAGGTGCACGCCCTGCTGACCGGCCTGCGCGGGCGCGCGGGACACCTGGAGCCCTTCCTCGACACGGTGCTCAGCGGCATCCACGGGATGCTGGCGTGGCAGGGAGGCGCCGCGACCGCGCCCGGGGGGGTCGAGCTGCCCACCTCCGCGCCCCCGGGGGGATGGCTGACCGAGCGCGAGCTCGTCGTCCTGCGCGACCTGCCGTCGATGATGACCCTCGGGGAGATCGCCACGGCCCAGGGCATCAGCCTCAACACCGTCAAGACCCACGTCCGCTCCATCTACGCGAAGCTCGGCGTGGGGACGCGGCGCGAGGCGATCGCCGGCGCCCGGGGCCTCGGGCTGATCTGAGCCGCCGGTTCGCCCGCTGCAGTCACCCGCGGCGCGTGAGGCGGCGCCACCTGCGGCGGTGACATGGTCGGAGACACCACCGGTGGTGCGCAGCACTGAGAGGACGGCCATGCGATACGAGTTCATCGTCCGAGGCTCGGTGTCGGACGAGACGATGTCGGCCCTCCCGGAGCTCTCGTCCACGCCGTACCCGACCGGTGGCACCATCCTCTTCGGCCCCGTGCGGGACGAGGCCGACGTCAGCAGCCTGCTCGCCCGCTTCTCCGACCTGGGCCTCTCCGTCGTCGAGATGCGGCAGCTGCCCGACTGACGGTGCACGGCGTCCGAGCGCGGTCGGTGTTCCCTTCGTCTCCCCGCGGACGCGGGTCCGCCGACCCGCAGGAGGATGGGTGGGAGGCCTCCCCGAGGGCCCGCCGGCCCGAGCCTCCCCGCTCCTCCCGGGAGGTGGTTCGCATGACACTCCTCGACCGCGACTCCGTGGTCGTCCCCGAGGTGCGCTCCGGGCGCACCGGCGTCTGGTTCACGTTCGCGCTCGTGTCGCTGCTGGCCCTCGCCGTGCTCGACCTGCGGGTCTGGACGGTGGCGGTGCTCGTCGTCGGCGCCGGGCTCGCGACGGTCCCCCGGTTGCGGCCGCCGTCACGATCGGAGGTGGACCTCGAGGACCTCGTCGTGCTCGGCGTCGTCTACGTCGGGGTCGTCGGGCTGTTCCGGCTGGCCTTCACCGTCTTCACGACGACCGACGTCCTCGGGCTTGGAGTCGTCTACGCCGTCGCGTACCGGCTGACCGAGAACGTCCTCATGGTCTGGCCGCTGCTGACCCCGGTCGGGGCGTTCTTCACCAACCTCGACAGTCGTGACATCGACCTGCCCTGGGCCTCTCTCATGGGGTTCGCCGACGTGGCCGTCGTCATGGCCGCGGCGATCTGGCTCGCCCGCCGCCGGATCCGCCGGCTCGCGCGCACGTCGACCGTCGCGCCGGGTGCGGTGGATCGGCGACGGTCGAGGGGATGCCGCGGGCGTGGCGGCCGACGTCTCCGCCCGGGCTCGTCTGGCACGACACGGACGGGCCCGGGAGGGGCGCCGGCCCGATACGTGTCTTGACTGACTCCAGAACAGGCGCGAGACTGCCACGGTGCCCATGACGTCGGACCTCGAGCGGATGCTGCGCGAGGCCGGACTGCGCGTCACGCGCCCCCGGGTCGCCGTGCTGAGCGCCGTGCACACCCACGCGCACGTCCCCACCGACGTCGTCATCGACGCCGTCCGCACCGACTTCGGCGAGGTCTCGCACCAGGCGGTCTACGACGTGCTGCGCGCCCTCACGACGGCCGGGCTGCTGCGGCGCATCCAGCCCGCAGGGTCCGTGGCCCGCTACGAGGCGCGCGTCGGCGACAACCACCACCACGTCGTCTGCCGCTCCTGCGGCGCGATCGCCGACGTCGACTGCGCCGTCCACGCCACCCCGTGCCTCACGGCATCCGACGACCACGGCTTCGCGATCGACGAGGCCGAGGTGACGTACTGGGGCACCTGCCCCGCGTGCGCGGCGGCCGCGGCCGCCCGCACCGAGCCCGAGCACCACATCCCACCGACCGACACCGCAGGACCCACACCGAGGAGATGGACCACGTGACCGACCAGCAGCACGGCGTGACCGAGCACGGCAGCGAGAGCGAGAACCCGGCGATCGACGCCCCCACCCCCAAGGGCACCCGGCCGCGGACGAACAAGGACTGGTGGCCCGAGCAGCTCGACCTCTCGGTGCTCCACCACCACTCCCCGGCGGCGAACCCGCTCGACCCCGACTTCGACTACGCCGCGCAGGTGGCGACCCTCGACCTCGACGCCCTCAAGCGCGACATCGTCGAGGTCATGACGACGTCTCAGGAGTGGTGGCCCGCCGACTTCGGCCACTACGGCGGCCTCTTCATCCGGATGAGCTGGCACGCCGCCGGCACCTACCGCATCGAGGACGGCCGCGGCGGGGCCGGCAGCGGCCAGCAGCGCTTCGCGCCGCTCAACAGCTGGCCTGACAACGCCAACCTCGACAAGGCCCGCCGCATCCTCTGGCCGGTCAAGCAGAAGTACGGGCAGAAGATCTCGTGGGCCGACCTGCTCGTCCTCGCCGGCAACGTCGCGCTCGAGGACATGGGCTTCGAGACCTTCGGCTTCGCGTTCGGCCGCGAGGACCTCTGGGAGCCGGAGGAGGTGTTCTGGGGTCCGGAGGACGCGTGGCTCGGTGACGAGCGCTACAGCGGCGACCGCCAGCTGGCGGAGAAGCTCGGTGCCGTGCAGATGGGCCTCATCTACGTCAACCCGGAGGGCCCCCACGGCGAGCCCGACCCGGTCAGGTCCGCGCACGACATCCGCGAGACGTTCGCGCGGATGGCGATGAACGACGAGGAGACCGTGGCCCTCATCGCGGGCGGCCACACCTTCGGCAAGACCCACGGCGCGGGCGACCCCTCGCTCGTGGGGCCGGAGCCCGAGGGCTGCCCGGTCGAGCACCAGGGCATCGGCTGGAAGAGCCAGTACGGGTCGGGCAAGGGCCGCGACGCGATCACGAGCGGGCTCGAGGTGACGTGGAGCCAGACCCCCACCCGCTGGAGCAACAAGTTCTTCGAGAACCTCTTCGGCTTCGAGTGGGAGCTCACCAAGAGCCCCTCCGGGGCCTGGCAGTGGCAGGCCAAGGACGGCGCCGGCGCCAACACGTTCCCCGACCCGGAGGACGGCTCGCCGACCCGCCCGCCGACCATGCTGACGACCGACCTCGCCCTGCGGTTCGACCCCACGTACGAGGCGATCTCCCGCCGGTTCCTCGAGCAGCCCGACGAGTTCGCGCTGGCCTTCGGCAAGGCCTGGTACAAGCTGCTCCACCGTGACATGGGGCCTGTCGAGCGCTACCTCGGCCCGTGGGTCCCGGAGCCGCAGCCGTGGCAGGACATCGTCCCGGCGGTCGACCACGAGCTCGTCTCCGACGACGACGTCTCCGCCCTCAAGGAGGCCGTGCTCGGCAGCGGACTCACCGTCCAGCAGCTCGTCCGCACCGCGTGGGCCTCGGCGGCCAGCTTCCGGGGCACCGACAAGCGCGGCGGCGCCAACGGCGCCCGCATCCGCCTGGAGCCGCAGCGCAGCTGGGCGTCCAACGACGCCGACGAGCTGTCGACGGTGCTCACGGCGCTCGAGCAGGTCAAGGCCGACTTCGACGGCCGGGGTGGCGCGAGGATCTCGCTCGCCGACCTCATCGTCCTCGGTGGGTCGGCCGCGGTCGAGAAGGCGGCCCGCGACGCCGGCCACGACGTCACGGTCCCGTTCCACCCGGGGCGCACCGACGCCGGCCAGGAGCAGACCGACGTCGACTCCTTCAAGGTCCTCGAGCCCCGTGCCGACGGCTTCCGCAGCTACCTGCACCCGGGCGAGAAGCTGTCACCCGAGTTGCTGCTCCTCGACCGGGCGAACATGCTGAACCTCACCGCGCCCGAGATGACGGTGCTCGTCGGCGGGATGCGGGCCATCGGGGCCAACGTCGGCGACTCGGACCTCGGCGTGTTCACCGAGCGCCGGGGCCAGCTGACGCCCGACTTCTTCCGTGCGCTGCTCGCCCCCGGGACGCAGTGGAAGGTGTCGTCGTCGGCCGAGAACGTCTACGAGGGCACCGACGAGTCCACCGGGACGGTGAGGTGGACGGCGACGGCGGTCGACCTCGTCTTCGGGTCGCACGCGCAGCTGCGCGCGCTGTCCGAGGTGTACGCGAGCGACGACGCGCAGGACAAGTTCGTGCGCGACTTCGTCGCGGCCTGGGTCAAGGTCATGGAGCTCGACCGCTTCGACCTCCACCGCTGACGCACCCGCTGCACCCGACGAGGTCCCGCGACACGCTGACCGCACGCCTGCGGCATCAGCGAGTCGTGGGACCTCGTGCGTGTCGCGGGCCTGGCGGGGCGCGGCGACGGCTACTCGTCGCCCCGCAGGGTGAACGACCGCAGCCGGTCGCCGGTGAACCAGACCGCGCCGGCGGTGACCAGCACCGCGGCCACGACCGCGTAGGCGAGGCCGTCGTCGCGACGTCGTCGAGCTGGGGGCTGACCTCGTCGGCGACGGCCCGGCCCCACGCCCCCACCGACAGCCAGCGCACGCCGGCGAAGATCGAGCCGAGCACGCCCTCCCAGACGAGCACGAAGAGCAACCCGACGACCACGGCGTGCCGGGTGAGCGCCGCGAGCCCGAGGAAGAGCGCGGTGTAGACGGTGCCGGACACCGCCGCCCCGAGGACCAGTGCGCCCGGCCCGGCCCGGCTGCGAGGTGTCGAGCACCAGGGCCGCGAGGGCCACCGGCAGCGCACCGAGCAGCATCGTGGCTCCCCACGCCGCGGCGAACTTGCTTCCGGCGATGACGTGCCGGTTCACCGGCTTGGCGAGCAGGTAGACGACCGAGCCGTCGTCGATCTCGGGGCCGAGCACGGCGGTCGCGGCGAGCAGGGCGACGAGCGGGAGGGCCAGGGTGAAGCCGAGCCCGACCACGGCATCCAGCCCCACGTCGTCGCCGGTGAGCAGCCGCACGAACACGGCGAGCGCGAGCAGGGCGCCCGCGATGAGCAGCAGCACGACTCCCCGTCGGCGTCCGAAGAGGGCCTGGGTCGACAGGCGCAGCAGGGTGCGGTTCATCGCTCAGCCGCCCACCAGGTAGGCGAACACGCTCTCGAGCGACTCGTCCGTGGGCGTCAGCTCGGATATCCGGATGCCGTGTTCGCGCGCCACCCGCGGCAGCCGCACGGCGAACGCGCCGAAGTCGGCGACCGAGACGTCGACCCCGCCCCCGCCGCGCAGCGAGACGGCGACGACGGACGGCTCCGCGATGAGGGATGCCGCGAGCCTGCGGTCGTCGTCGGCCACCACGACGTACTGCACCGGGCGGTCGGTCATCAGCCGGCGGATCTGGCCGAAGTCGCCGGAGGCCGCGTGCCGCCCCGAGACGACGACCTCGATCTGGCGGGCGACCTGCTCGACCTCCTCGAGGATGTGCGAGCTGAACAGCACGGTGCGCCCCTCGCCGCCCATCCGGCGCAGCAGCGCCATGAGGTGCAGCCGCTGCCGCGGGTCGACCCCGTTGAACGGCTCGTCGAGCAGCAGCACCGACGGGTCGTGCACGAGCGCGGAGGCGAGCTTGACCCGCTGCCGCATGCCCTTGGAGTAGGTGCCGATCCGGCGGCCGGCGGGCTCGCCCATCTCGACGATGTCGAGGGCCCGCTCGGTGGCCGCACCGGGGTCGTCGAGGCCGTGCAGCTCGGCGTTCGCGAGCACGAACTGCCGCCCGGTGAGGTAGCCGAAGCTCAGCTCGCGCTCGGGCACCAGCCCGATGGTGCGGTAGGCGTCGGTGCGGCGCCAGACCGGCTCGCCGTCGAGGGTGACGGTGCCCGCGGACGGGGCGAGGAAGCCGGCCATCAGGGCGATGATCGTCGTCTTGCCGGCGCCGTTGGGGCCGAGCAGCCCGGTCACCCCGGGGCGCACCGTCATCGAGATGCCGTTGACGGCGACGACGTTGCCGTACCAGCGCGAGGTCTGGTCGAGGGAGAGCACGCTCATGCCGTGGCCACCCGCCGGTAGCGCCACACCAGGGCGGCCAGGCACCCCGCCGACAGGGCGACGAAGACGGCGACGTAGGCGAGCTCCATCCCGGTCGAGGTCGGCGGGGTCGGGGCCTCCGCTTCGGTCCAGGCGCCCATCAGCCCCCGGTAGAGCGAGTACGGCGAGAACAGGCCGGCGACCTCACCGATCCTCGGCCGGCCCTCCTCGCCGGAGATGCCCTGGATCGCGGTGACGATGCCGTTCGCGATCACGAGCAGGGCGATGGTCGCCACCACGGCGAACCCCCGACGGGTCGACCACGACGCCACCAGCCCGGCGATGCCGGTGAGCGACAGGGCGAGCAGCACGGCCAGCCCGAGGGCGATGCCGACCTGCCGGGTCTGCTCCCCGGCGTCGAGCTCGGCGAGCAGCGCCACGGCGTAGAGGATGACCAGCGGGAGGACGAGGAAGACCAGCGTGGCACCGAGCAGGGACGTCCAGCGCGACAGCGCGTAGGTGCTCGACCGCAAGGGGCGGGCGAGGTAGAGCGAGATGGTGCCGTGCCGCAGGTCGCGAGAGAAGAGCACGGGCGCCTGGGCAGCGACGAAGATGCCGAGGAGCACCTGGGTGGTGGAGGCGTACTGCGCGTAGCCGATGGGCAGCTCGTCGAGGCCGGCGAAGGCCAGCACCCCGCCGACGATGACGGCGGGCATGAGGTTGAGGGCGAGCAGCGCGAAGGGCAGCACCTTCGACCTGCCCGAGCGGCCCAACCCGAAGGCGTTGCGGAACCCGGTGAGCGTCAAGGCCCGGGCGATCGCACCAGGGCCGAGGCGCGGGCCGGTGTAGGGCCGATAGCCCAGGTCGTGGATGACGCTGCCGCCCGCGGGCGTCGCGGCCGAGGGGTCGGTCACGGGGCCACCTCCTGCTCGGTGCCGGCGTCGGCATCCTCGGCATCGGTATCGGCGTGCGGATCGGCGAAGACGTCCTCGATGCGGCGGTGGTCGACCTGGAGGCGGACCAGCCCCAGGCCCAGGTCGGCGGCGGTGTCGCGGATCAGGTCGCGCACGTCGACCGGGCGGTCGGCGGCGTCGACGGTGAGCAGGCTCCCCCGCGCGGCGGTGGTGACCCCGGCGCTGCGCAGGGCGGCCGTCATCCGGGCCTGGCCGTCGTCACCGAGCACCTCGACGAGCAGCACGCCGGTGGCGTCGAGGAACTCGTCGGTGCGCGAGGCCCGCAGCAGCCGGCCACCGTCGAGCACGACGACGTTGTCGCTGACCCGCTCGAGCTCGCCGAGCAGGTGCGAGGTGACGACCACCGCGATGCCGAAGTCGTGGCCGATCCGGCGGACCAGCCCGAGCATCTCCTCGCGTGCGGCGGGGTCGAGGCCGTTGGTCGGCTCGTCCAGCAGGACCAGGCGGGGGTCGTGGGCGAGGGCCTGGGCGAGCTTGGCCTTCTGCTTCATGCCGGTGGAGTAGCCACCCATCGGCCGGTAGCGCTCCTCCGCGAGCCCGACGTGGCGCAGCACCTCGGCCGCCCGCTCGCGGGCGGCCACCCGGGGCAGGCCGGACATCATCGCCATGTGCACGACGAAGTCGCTGGCGCTGACGTCCGGTGGCAGGCAGTCGTGCTCGGGGAGGTAGCCCACGGCGGCGCGGATGGCCTCCCCGTCGGTGGCGATGTCGTGCCCGAGCACCTCGGCCCGGCCGCCGGTGGCCGGGATCAGCCCGAGCAGGAGCTTCAGGAGCGTCGACTTGCCCGCGCCGTTGGCGCCGACCAGGCCGGTGGTCCCGCCGCCGATGTCGAGGGTCAGCGCATCCAGGGCCAGCACCGGACCGTAGTCCTTGGTGAGGCCGTCGACGCGTACGACGGGGTCCACGTCGGTGACAGTAGCCGTGGCTGGCCTCCGGCACCCGGTGGCGCGGCGTGGTTCAGGGCCGGGTCAGGGTCACCCCTGACCCCACTGCCTCGAGGTGGGTGCTCAGGTGGTTGCCCTGGCAGCCACCTGAGCACCCAACTCGGGATCCCGGCCGCGGGTGGGGCAGGGTGGATGCCGTCCCGTCCCCATCGAGAGGAACCATGGCGTCCCGATGAGCAGCCCCGACGTGCCGTTCGGCCCGGACACCCGGCCTGCTGACTGGTGGCGCACCGCCGTGGTCTACCAGGTGTACCCGCGCTCGTTCGCCGACAGCGACGGTGACGGCGTCGGCGACCTCCCCGGCATCACCGCGCACCTCGACCACCTCGAACGGCTCGGCATCGACGTGCTCTGGCTGTCCCCGGTCTACCGGTCACCGATGGACGACAACGGCTACGACATCAGCGACTACGAGGACGTCGACCCGCTCTTCGGCACGCTGGCCGACCTCGACGCCCTCATTGCCGGCTGCCACGAGCGCGGCATCCGGCTCGTCATGGACCTCGTCGTCAACCACACCTCCGACGCCCACCCGTGGTTCGTCGAGTCCCGCGACCCCGGCTCGCCGAAGCGCGACTGGTACTGGTGGCGGCCCGCCGCGGCCGGGCACACGAACCGGGCACCCCCGGCGCCGAGCCGAACAACTGGGGCTCGATGTTCTCCGGCCCGGCGTGGCAGTACGACGAGCGCAGCGGCGAGTACTTCCTGCACCTGTTCTCCCCTCGCCAGCCCGACCTCAACTGGGAGAACGAGGAGGTCCGCCGGGCGGTGTACGCCATGATGCGCTGGTGGGTCGACCGGGGCGTCGACGGGTTCCGCATGGACGTCGTCAACCTCCTCTCCAAGGACCCCGCCCTGCCGGACGGCCCGGTGCCGCCCGGCCAGGCGTTCGGCTCCTCCTTCGGCTCGGTGGCCAACGGCCCACGGCTCGAGGAGTTCCTGGCCGAGATGAACCGCGAGGTCGGCCTGGATGCCGAGCACCTCCTCACCGTCGGTGAGATGCCCGGGTCGACCATCGACCTCGCGCGGCGCGTCACCGACCCGGCACGCCACGAGCTGAGCATGGTCTTCACCTTCGAGCACGTCGACCTCGACGTGCGCCCCGGCGGGGCCAAGTGGGACCGGGTGGCGTTCGCGCTGCCCGACCTCAAGCGCAACCTCGCGACCTGGCAGGTGGGGCTGGCCGACGTGGGCTGGAACTCGCTGTACTGGGACAACCACGACCAGCCGCGCGCGGTGTCGCGGTTCGGCGACGACAGTCCCGAGCACCGGGTCAGCTCGGCGAAGACCCTGGCGACGGTCCTGCACCTGCACCGCGGCACCCCGTTCGTGTACCAGGGCGAGGAGCTGGGGATGACCAACGCCCCCCTCACCGCCATCACCGACTACCGCGACATCGAGTCGCTCAACTACTACGTCAGCGCACTCGACCGGGGCCAGGACGCCGAGGCGGTGATGCGAGCCCTGGCGTTCAAGAGCCGCGACAACGCGCGCACGCCCATGCAGTGGGATGCCGGTGAGCACGCCGGCTTCTCGCGCGTCGAGCCCTGGCTGCCCGTCAACCCGAACCACACCACCATCAACGTCGTTGCCCAAGAAGCGGATCCGCACTCGGTCCTGTCCCACTACCGGGCGCTCATCGCCCTGCGCCACGACCATCCCCTCGTCGTCGACGGACGTTTCGAGCTGCTGCTCCCCGACCACGACCAGCTGTGGGTGATCTCCCGCGGCGAGGCGGACCACCGGCTCCTCGTCGTCGCGAACGTCTCGTCGAGACCGTCCCGGGTGGAGGCCGGTTCGCTTCCCGACCTCAGCGGCGCGCGGGTTCTGCTCTCGACCCACCCCGACCGCGACGCGATGGTCGGCGACGACGCCCAGCTGCTCCTGCCGTGGGAGTCGCGGGTCCTCGAGCT
>CAWERJ010000020.1:0-38359 GCA_963811475.1 uncultured Actinomycetota bacterium | reverse complement strand
GGGCGATCCACGGGTAGACCTTGGGGCCGGGCAGCTGGCCGCCCTCCCCCGGCTTGGCGCCCTGCGCCATCTTGATCTGGATGTCGTCGGCGTTCGTGAGGTAGAGCGAGGTCACGCCGAACCGGCCGGACGCGACCTGCTTGATCGCCGACCGGCGCTCGGGGTCCATGAGGCGCTCGACGTCCTCCCCACCCTCTCCGGTGTTGGAGCGGGCCTTGAGCCGGTTCATGGCGATCGCGAGGGTCTCGTGGGCCTCCTTGCTGATCGACCCGTAGCTCATCGCGCCGGTGTTGAACCGCCGGACGATCTCGGCGACCGGCTCGACCTCGTCGATCGGCACGGGCGGCCGGGCGTGCTCGCCGCCGAGCTCGAACAGCCCGCGCAGGGTCATGAGCCGGCCGGACTGCTCGTCGATCCGCCGCGTGTACTGCTTGAAGACGTCGTAGCGGCGCGACCGGGTGGCGTGCTGCAGCCGGAAGACCGTGTCCGGGTCGAAGAGGTGGGGCTCGCCCTCGCGCCGCCACTGGTACTCGCCCCCGACGAGGAGCTTGCGGTGCGCCTGCCGGATGCCGTCGGGCGGGTAGGCGGCCGCGTGCCGGGCCGCCGTCTCCGCGGCGATGACCTCGAGCCCCACGCCCCCGAGCTGGCTGACCGTGCCGGTGAAGAACTCGTCGACGAGCTCCGACGACAGCCCGATGGCCTCGAAGACCTGGGCGCCGCGGTAGGAGGCGACGGTGGAGATGCCCATCTTCGACATCACCTTGAGGACGCCCTTGCCCAGCGCCTTGATGAGGTTGGCGACCGCCTGCTCCTCGGTGACCGCGGTGATGGCGCCACGGCGCACCATGTCCTCGACGGTCTCCATGGCGAGGTAGGGGTTGATCGCCGCGGCGCCGTAGCCGACGAGGAGGGCGACGTGGTGCACCTCGCGCACGTCCCCGGCCTCGACGAGCAGGCCGACCTGGGTCCGGGTCTTCTCGCGGATCAGGTGGTGGTGCACCGCCGAGGTGAGCAGCAGGGACGGGATCGGGGCGAGGTCGCGGTCGGAGTCTCGGTCGGACAGCACGACGAAGCGCGCCCCGCCGCGGATCGCGGCCGAGACCTCGGCGAAGATCTCGTCGAGGCGCTCGCGCAGCGCCTGCTCCCCCCCGGTGACGTCGTAGGTGCCCTTGACGACGACGGTGCTGTAGCCCGGCAGGTCGCCGTCGGCGTTGATGTGGACGATCTTTGCGAGCTCGTCGTTGTCGACGACCGGGAACGGCAGGACGAGCTGGCGGGCGTGTGCCGGGCCCGCGCCGAGGAGGTTGCCCTCGGGGCCGATGCTCGAGGCGAGGGAGGTGACGAGCTCCTCGCGGATCGCGTCGAGCGGAGGGTTGGTCACCTGGGCGAACAGCTGCGTGAAGTAGTCGAAGACGAGCCGCGGGCGCTCGGACAGCACCGCGATGGGGGTGTCGGTGCCCATCGAGCCGAGGGCCTCACCGCCCGTCGAGGCCATCGGCGCGAGGAGGATCTTCAGCTCCTCCTCGGTGTAGCCGAAGGTGCGCTGCCGGCGGGCCACGGATGCCGGGGTGTGGATGATGTGCTCGCGCTCGGGCAGGTCCGCGAGCTCGATGAGGCCCGCGTGCAGCCACTCCTCGTACGGGCGCTCGCCGGCGAGGGAGGACTTGACCTCCTCGTCGCCGACGATGCGGCCCGCCGCGGTGTCGACGAGGAACATCCGGCCGGGCTGGAGCCGGCCGCGCCGGACGACGCGCTCGGGCTCGAGGTCGAGCACGCCCGCCTCCGAGGCGAGGACGACGAGCCCGTCGTCGGTGACCCAGTAGCGCCCCGGCCGCAGCCCGTTGCGGTCGAGCACGGCGCCGATGAGGGTGCCGTCGGTGAAGGTGACGCAGGCCGGGCCGTCCCACGGCTCCATGAACGTCGAGTGGAACTCGTAGAACGCCCGGCGGGCGGGGTCCATCGACTCGTGGTTCTCCCAGGCCTCGGGGATCATCATCAGCACGGCGTGCGGCAGCGAGCGGCCGCCGAGGTGCAGCAGCTCGAGCACCTCGTCGAAGGTCGCCGAGTCGGAGGCGCCGGGGGTGCAGATCGGGAAGACCCGCTCGAGGTCGCCGGGGAAGAGGTCCGAGGTGATCTGGCTCTCGCGCGCCTGCATCCAGTTGCGGTTGCCCTTGACCGTGTTGATCTCGCCGTTGTGGGCGATGAGCCGGTACGGGTGCGCCAGCGGCCAGCTGGGGAAGGTGTTGGTCGAGAAGCGCGAGTGCACGAGCGCCAGCTCGGTGGCGAACCGCTCGTCGGACAGGTCGGGGAAGAACGGCTCGAGCTGGCCCGTCGTGAGCATGCCCTTGTAGACGACGGTGCGGGCCGAGAGCGACGGGAAGTACACGGCCGCCTCGTGCTCGGCCCGCTTGCGCAGGCAGTAGGCGACGCGGTCGAGCTCGAGGCCGCTCAGGCCGGCATCCGAGGCGACGAAGAGCTGGCGGAAGACCGGCATGCAGTCGCGCGCCGCGCGGCCGACGAGGTCCGGGGTCACGGGGACGTCACGCCACGTGAGGACCCGCAGGCCCTCGGCGACGGCGATCTGCTCGATGCGGCGCTCGGCCTCCTCGCGCTCTGCCGGGTCGACCGGCAGGTAGGCGGTGCCCACGGCGTACGACCCCGCCGGCGGCAGCTCGCGCGTCGACGACGGCGCGGAAGAAGGCGTCGGGGACCTGGGTGAGGATGCCGGCGCCGTCACCGACGTGGGGGTCGGCGCCGGTGGCGCCACGGTGGTCGAGGTTGCGCAGCGCGTCGAGCGCGTGGACGACGATGTCGTGCCCGGCAGTGCCCCGCATGGTCGCCACGAGGGCCACGCCGCAGGCGTCGTGCTCGTGCTCGCGGCGGTACAGACCCGTGTCGGCGGGTTGGGCGGAGAAGCGGGCGACGGTCACGTCGCATCACCGTCCTCGGGGTCGTCGGCCGGGGGCCGGGCACGGCAAGGTCAGGCGCGGACGGCTCTGGCCACGTGCCGGAAGGATATCGCCGGACCCCGGTGTCTTGCCATCCGAACGGTGCTATCCCACATCCTGGGACTTCGGCGATTCGGCCGCAGCCGCGATCGCGGACGGCGCGATGCCGCGCTGGTCTCCGTCGGCGTCGTGCCGTCGTCCCGTGTACCAGAAGATCCAGACGCCGAGGAGAACACGACGACGCTCGTCCAGACGTTGAGGCGCTGCCCGAGGACGAGCTCGGCCTCGTCCGTGCGCATCTTCTCGATGACGATGCGGCCGAGCGGATACCCGGCGACGTACAGGCCGAACAGCTGACCGGGTGCGAGGCTGCGGCGCCGGTCGATGACGAGCAGGGCGGTCGCCGAGCACGACGAGGAAGACGGCCTCGTAGAGGAACGTCGGGTGGAACACCCCCTTGAGCACGCGGGTTGCCGGCCGAGTCGACGACGGCCCGCCCGGCCGACGGTCCCACTCGTGGATCTCCAGCCCCCAGGGCAGCGTCGTCGGGCCGCCGTAGAGCTCGTTGTTGAACCAGTTGCCGAACCGGCCGATCGCCTGGGCGAACGCGACCCCGGGCGCCGCGGCGTCGGCGAAGGCGAGGAAGCTCAGCCCCGCCCGCCGGCAGCCGATCCACGCCCCGAGCGCCCCGAGCGAGATGGCTCCCCAGATGCCGAGGCCGCCCTCCCAGACCTTCAGCGCGTCCAGCGGGTGGCCGTCCGCCCCCCAGTAGGGGCCGGGGGTCGTGATGACGTGGTAGAGCCGGCCACCGACGATCCCGAACAGCACCGCGTACGCGGCGACGTCGAGGGCCTGCCCCGGCTCGCCCCCACGCGGCACGAGGCGTCGCCCGGTGAGCCACACGGCGACGACGATGCCGAGGAGGATGCACAGGGCGTACATCCGGACCGGCAGGGGTCCGAGGTGGAGGACCCCGACGGTGGGGCTGGGGAGGTAGGCCGTCACTTCGTGGCGTTCTGGATGGCCTGGTTCAGCAGCTCGGGGGTCGCGATGGACTTCAGCTCGACGTCCTTGCCGTCGATGCGGACGGTCGGGGTGCCCCGCACACCGTCCTCGAAGCTCGCCGACTCGACGGAGTTGACGTAGTCGACGTACTTGTCGGCGTCGTAGCACGACTGCCACGTCGTCATCGCCGCGCCGGAGACCCCGGCGCTCTCCGCGAAGCCCTTGAGCTGCTCGTCGGTGAACCCGTCGCCCTCGTTCGCCGGCTGGTTGGCGTAGACGAGGTTGTGGAACTCCTGGAACTTCCCGGCGTCCGAGGCGCAGAACGCCGCGTTCGCCGCCCGGGTCGAGCTGTCGTTCTTGAGGTTGTCGTCGAGGAAGTTCTTGACGTGGTAGACGAGCCGGATCCTCCCCTGCTGGGCCGCGTCGGTGAATGGTCGTGCCCAGCGCGGCCTCGAACGCGGCGCAGGCCGGGCACTGGAAGTCCTCGTAGAGGTCGACGACGGGGGCGCCGGACGCCGCCGTGACGTCCTGGAACGCCGGGTACCCCGTGCCGAGCGCGGAGACCCCGGTCGGCAGGGCGTTGCCGCCGCCGGTGATCGCGTCCTTCTGCGACTGCTGCGTCCAGATCACCCCGGCGACGACGGCGATGATCGCGACGACGACCACGACGGTGGCGACGACGATCTTGTTCGCGCCCGGAGCCCTGTGAGGACTGCGCGGCCTGGATCTTCGCCTGGCGCGCCGAGGCGGCCGGGCGGCTGGACTTCTTGGCCATGGGGGTCAGGGTCTCCTTCAGTGTCCGAACAGGTAGCGGTCGAGGGATGCCAGGGAGCGCGGGCGCCACCACAGCCACGCGCCCGCGAGGGCGAACACGGCATCCCGGGCGATCTCCTGCGGGTACTTCGTCTCGTTCGCGCCCACCTGGCCCCCGCCGCCGAAGCAGCCGCAGTCGATCGTCAGGCCACGGGCCCAGGCCTGCGAGATGCCGATGACGAAGGCCACCATGAGCAGTGTCGAGACGATCGCCGCCGGCCGGGTGAACAGGCCGAGGAGGAGCAGCGCGCCGAGGACGATCTCGACGAAGGGCAGGGCCAGGCCGATCCACCCGGCGAGGTCCATGGGGAAGATCTCGTACGCCTGGACGGCCCGCTCGGCCGTCAGGGGCCGCCCGAGCTTCGCGGCGCCCGCCCAGACGAGCACCCCGCCGAGGAAGAGCCGGGCGACGAGGCCGACGACGTCCTGGACGCGCTCGGATCGCCCGGGCGCCCGACCCACGTCGCCGGTCGCCGGGTCGGTCGTCGTGCTCACGGGCGTCCCTGCCTCACTCCGTCGGCCAGCTCTGTCGTCAGTGCGCGCAACGCCTCGAGCCGGTCTCCGAGTTCCCCGGGTCCGCCGAGGGCCCGCACGAGCGCGGAGCCGACGATGACCCCGTCGGCGTAGGCGGCCAGCTCCGCCGCCTGGGCACCGGTCGAGACGCCCGAGGCCCACGCACACCGGCAGGTCGGTGACCGCCCGGGTGCGCTCGACCAGGCCGCGGGCGTCGGAGTCGACGCTCGACCGGGCTCCGGTGACCCCCATCGTCGACGCGGCGTAGACGAACCCCCGGCAGGCCCGGGTCACCCGCACGAGCCGTTCGGGGGTGGACGACGGCGCGACGAGGAACACCCGGTCGAGGCCGTGCTCGTCGCTCGCGGCGAGCCACTCCCCGGCCTCCTCGGGGATGAGGTCGGGGGTGATGAGCCCCGACCCGCCGCTCGCCGCGAGGTCTGCCGCGAACCGCTCGACCCCGCGGTGCAGGACGAGGTTCCAGTACGTCATGACGAGGGCAGCGGCACCGGCGTCGGCCACGGCGGACGTCGCCCGGAAGACGTCGTCGACCCGCGTGCCGCCGGCGAGCGCGGTCGCGGCGGCGTGCTGGATGACGGCGCCGTCCATGAGCGGGTCGCTGTACGGCACCCCGACCTCGACGACGTCGCAGCCGGCCTCGACGAGCACGCGCATCGCCTCGATCGAGCCCTCGACCGTGGGGTATCCGACCGGCAGGTAGCCGACGAGCGCCGCCCGCCCCTCGGCGCGGCAGCGGTCGAGCACCCCCTCGACGCCGCGGACGGCGGTGGTCACGACGACCCCTCGTCGACGAGGCCGAAGTAGGCGGCGGCCGTGTGCATGTCCTTGTCACCGCGACCGGAGAGGTTGACGAGCAGCAGGGCGTCGGGGCCGAGCTCGCGCCCGACCTCCATCGCCCCGACGAGGGCGTGGGCCGACTCCAGGGCGGGGATGATCCCCTCGGTGCGGCAGAGGAGGCCGAAGGCCTCCATGACCCGGTCGTCGGTCGCGTAGCGGTACTCGGCGCGGCCGCTGTCGCGGAGGAACGCGTGCTCGGGCCCGACGCTGGGGTAGTCCAGGCCCGCCGAGATCGAGTGCGACTCGACGGTCTGCCCGTCGTCGTCCTGCATGAGGTAGCTCATCGCGCCGTGCAGCACCCCGGGCGTCGCCGTCGCGGCGAAGCGGGCTGCGTGCCGGCCGGACTCGACGCCCTCTCCCCCGGCCTCGACGCCGATGAGGCGCACCCCGGCATCCGGGACGAAGCGGTGGAAGATGCCCATGGCGTTCGAGCCGCCGCCGACGCACGCGATGACGGCGTCCGGCAGGCGCCCGGTGAGCTCGAGGACCTGCTCGCGCGCCTCCTCGCCGATGATCGCGTGGAAGTCGCGGACCATCTCGGGGAAGGGATGGGGGCCGGTGACGGTGCCGATGAGGTAGTGCGTGGTGCCGACGTTGGTCACCCAGTCGCGCAGGGCCTCGTTGATGGCGTCCTTGAGGGTCGCGCTGCCGTGGTCGACGGGCACCACCTCGGCGCCGAGGATCTTCATCCGCGCGACGTTGAGCGCCTGGCGCTCGGTGTCGACCCGGCCCATGTAGACGGTGCAGTCCAGACCCATGAGCGCCGCGGCCGTGGCGGTGGCGACGCCGTGCTGGCCGGCACCCGTCTCGGCGATGACGCGGGTCTTGCCCATCCGCTTGGTGAGCAGCGCCTGGGCGAGGACGTTGTTGATCTTGTGCGACCCGGTGTGGTTGAGGTCCTCGCGCTTGAGGACGACGCGCGCCCCACCGCAGTGCGCGGCGAAGCGAGGCACCTCGGTGATGATGCTCGGCCGCCCCGTGTAGGTGCGGTGCAGGCGGGCGAGCTCGTCCTGGAACTCCGGGTCGACCGCGGCCTTCTGGCGCGCCTCGTCGAGCTGCTCGAGCGCCGGGACGAGCGCCTCGGGCACGTAGCGCCCGCCGAACTCGCCGAACCGCCCCGGACGCGGCAGCTCCTCGGGGACGAGGTCGCGGGTCGACGGTGCCGTCGGGGACGGGTCACCGCCCGCCGCGTCCGCGGCGGTGTCGAGGTCAGCCATGCTCGCGCGCTCCGGTCGTCGGTCCGGCCCCGGCCGCCACGATCGCCGCTGCGGACGAGCGTGGGTCCCCGGTGCGCACGAGCGCCTCGCCGACGAGGACGGCGTCCGCGCCCTGCTCCGCGTAGGCCGCGGCGTCGGCGGCACCACCGATGCCGGACTCGGCCACCGTGACGCAGCCGCCGGGGATGAGCGGTCGCAGCCGCGAGAAGGTGTCGGGGTGGATGGCGAGGGTCTTGAGGTTGCGCGCGTTGACGCCCACCACGGTCGCACCGGCGTCGACGGCCCGCTGCGTCTCGACCTCGTCGTGGACCTCGACGAGCGCGGTCATCCCGAGCTCGCGCACGCGGGCGAGCAGGGCCGCTGAGCTCGGGGTCGGTCAGGGCCGCGACGATGAGCAGCACGAGGTCGGCGCCGTGCGCCCGGGCCTCCCACACCTGGTAGTCGGTGACGACGAAGTCCTTGCGCAGCACGGGCACCGAGACGGCGTCGCGCACGGCATCCAGGTCGTCGAGGCTGCCGCCGAAGCGGCGCTCCTCGGTCAGCACCGAGACCGCCGAGGCCCCGCCGGCCTCGTAGGCGACCGCCAGCGCGGCGGGGTCCGGGATGTCGGACAGCAGACCCTTGCTCGGGCTGGCGCGCTTGACCTCGGCGACGAGGGAGAGGCCCGGGCGCCGCAGCACCTCCTCGGCGTCGAGGGCGGGGCGCGCGTCGAGGACGGCGTGCTCGACCTCCCCGAGCGAGGTGCGCCGCTCGCGCGCCGCGAGGTCCTCGCGGACACCGGCGACGATGGAGTCCAGGACGGTGCTCACAGGGCGACCGCCATCAACGGATCGACGGTTCCTCGTCGCGGTTGCGGCCGGCCGAGCCGTAGCCGGCCATGGACAGCACCTTGCCCGCGACGACGCCGACGAGAACCAGCACGGCACCGCCGGCGAACACCCAGCCGTTCGGGAACAGCACCGCGAACGACATGATCGCGGCGGCGATGATGAGGATGGTCACCGCGGTCCAGGCGGCGACGCTGTGCCCGTGGTCGTCTTCGTGCTCGCTCATCTCGTCAACTCTCGTGCGGGGGTCGGGGACCCGGACGGCTACCCGGTGATTCTGTCAGGTCGGGCCCTCGGGACCCACATCGGTGGGGTCCCGGCCGGCACTCAGCTCGTCCCAGTCGCTGGCGACCCGCTCGCCGCGCGGCCCGGCGACGTCAGGCTCGCCGGCCCGGGCCGCGTCCACCTCGTAGCGCGACGACGGGCCGCCCCAGGTGCGCAGGCCGACGACCGCCCCCACCAGGCCGAGCAGCCCGACGGCGCAGGCCACCAGCGCGACCCACGGCCAGCCGGTCGGCTCGGCGAGCACCTCGACCGACCCGGTGCGTCCCACCCGGCTCGCGGCGACGGGGCCGAGGACCCCGTCGGGGTCGACCAGCACGCGCACGGCGAGGGCGGCCGCCGCCGCGAGGCACACGGCGTAGGCGACGAGCGCGACGACCCGGGTGACCCGTCCGGCGGCGACGACGGCGATGACCGCAGCGCCGGTCGCGAGGGCGACGGCGGTAAGCCCGGGGGCGACCTCCGACCCGGTGGCGCTGATCCTCGTGGCGCCGAGCACGGCGTCGTCGACGGCCCCGGTCACCCAGGGGCGGAAGGCGCTGGCGAGGAGGAGCCCCGCGGCCAGGAGCCCGAGGAGGGCGACGACGCCCTTGGAGCGCAGGCGGCTCACGTGACCGTCCGCATCGCCCCGGCGGTCGCCACCGCCCGCAGCGCCGCGGTCGCCTTGTGCACGCACTCCTCGTACTCGCTCGCCGGCACGGAGTCGGCGACGATGCCGGCGCCGGCCTGCACGTGGGCCACGCCGTCCCTGACGACCGCCGTGCGGATCGCGATGGCCATGTCGAGGTCGCCGTGGAAGTCGAGGTAGCCGACGACGCCCCCGTAGACACCGCGCCGCGAGGGCTCGTACCGCTCGATGAGCGCGAGGGCCCTCGGCTTGGGGGCGCCGGAGAGCGTGCCGGCCGGGAAGGTCGAGACGAGGACGTCGTAGGCGCTGACGCCGGGCCGCGTGTCGCCGACGACGGTCGACTCGATGTGCATGACGTGGCTGTAGCGCCGCACGTCCATGAACTCCACGACGTCGACGGTGCCCGGGCGGCACACCCGTTGCAGGTCGTTGCGGCCGAGGTCGACGAGCATGACGTGCTCGGAGCGCTCCTTGGGGTCGTCGAGCAGCTCCTCCGCGAGGCGGACGTCGTCCTCGGGGGTCTTGCCCCTCGGGCGCGAGCCGGCGATGGGATGCGTGATCGCGCGCTCGCCGGTCACCCGGACGAGCGCCTCGGGGCTGCTGCCGACGACGGCGTACGACGAGCCGTCCGGGTGCGGGAGCCGGAACAGGTACATGTAGGGGCTCGGGTTGCCGGCGCGCAGGGCCCGGTAGACGTCGAGCGGGTCGGCGTCGCATTCCATCGAGAACCGTTGCGAGAGAACGACCTGGAACACCTCGCCGGCGCGGATGTCCTCCTTGGCCAGCTCGACGACCTCCTCGTACCGCTCGCGCGTGGTGTTGGACCGCACGCCGGCCATGGCGTCGTCGACCGCGAGCCCGTCGACGACGGCGACGGTGCTGTCGGCCGTGCCGCGAGCGCGCGGGTCATCGCGTCGAGCCGCTCCACGGCATCCGCCCAGGCGAGCTCGACCCGCTCGTCGGTGTCGTCGTAGTTGACCGCGTTGGCGACGAGCAGGATCGAGCCGTCGGTGTGGTCGTAGACGGCGAGGTCGGTGGCGAGCATGAGGGCGAGCTCGGGCAGCCGGAGGTCGTCCGGCGCGGTCTCGGGGACCCGCTCCCACCGGCGCACCGCGTCGTACGTGATCGCGCCGACCATGCCGCCGGTGAGCGGCGGCAGCCCGGCGATGGGCTCGGTGGCGAGGGCCTCCATCGTGCCGCGCAGCGCGTCCGTGGCGAGGCCGGTCGTCGGGACACCGACCGGCGGCTCGCCGATCCAGTGCGCCCGGCCGTCGCGCTCGGTGAGGGTGGCCCGGCTGGCGGCGCCGATGATCGACCAGCGCGACCACACGCCGCCGTGCTCCGCGGACTCGAGGAGGAACGTGCCGGGCCGGTCGCCGGCGAGCTTGCGGTAGACGCCGACGGGCGTCTCGGCGTCGCCCATGAGCCGGCGCACCACCGGGATGACCCGCCGGTCGCGGGCGAGGACGCCGAAGACGTCGAGCGACGGCCAGGTCTGGCCGAAGGCCAGGTCCGGTGTCGCGGCCGAGGCGGATGCCGTGCTCACGCGTCCCCGCCCACGACCGCACCGAGGTCGTCGGCGTCGAAGCACGTGCGGTCACCGGTGTGGCACGCGGCACCGACCTGGTCGACCCGCACGAGGAGGGCGTCGCCGTCGCAGTCCAGCGCGACCGAGCGCACGTGCTGCACGGAGCCGGAGGTGTCGCCCTTGCGCCAGTACTCGCCCCGGCTGCGCGACCAGTAGGTGACGCGGCCCTCGGTGAGCGTGCGGCGCAGGGCCTCGTCGTCCATCCAGCCGAGCATGAGCACCTCGCCGGTGTCGTGCTGCTGGACGACCGCGGCCACGAGGCCGGCCGCGTCGCGCTTCAGGCGCGCCGAGATGGCGGGGTCGAGGACGGCATCCGGGGTCGGCACCCCGTCATTCTGCCGTGGCGGGGGTGGTGGTCGGGTCGGCGGCCGCCTCGCGGACCGGGACCGGCGCCAGCCGGCGGTCGAGACCGACGACGACGGCCACGAGCGCGAGGAAGAGCACGGTGACACCGAGACAGGTGACCGCGACGGCGACGGCGCCCTCCTGCCCGACGTCGAGGAACGGGTACGGGTACCACCCCGTGAGGCCGCCGACGACGAGGGTCCACCCCAGCCAGGCGACCGGCCACCCGAGGGCGAGGAGGGCGTCGCGCCACGGGGCCCGGGGCCGCGGTCCCGCGACGAGCCAGCCGACGACCGCCAGCACCGGGACGACCATGTGGAGCAGCCTGTCGGCGAGGTAGTTGCCGCCCGCGAGGTCGAGCAGCGGGCGGAGCAGCACGAAGTGCACCAGCCCGGTGACCGTGATGCCGACGAGGGCGGCCACGCGCACCGCCCGCCACCAGTGCCCGTCGCGGGCGGGGTCGCGGGCCAGCTGCACGGCGGTGACCGCGACGAGGACGTTGCTCTGGATGGTGAAGTACGAGAGGAGCCGGCCCAGCCGGGTCAGCAGCGGGGGCACCTCGGTCTCGGCGAGCACCGACGCACCGGTGACGACCAGCACGGCCTGGAGCACGAGGGCCGCGACGGCCACGACGGCGGTGACGGCGTGGACGGCGCGGGCGCGGGAGGGCGTCACCTGCGCGAGTGTAGGCGCGTGCCGGGCGACCACCGGCGAACGTTGGACGTCGCGGCGGTCGGGCGGTCGGACGGAGGCGAGAATGGGGTGCATGACCTCCGACCACCACCCCCTGCCCGTGGCACGAGCCGAGCGCCAGGCCCTGTGCGACACCCTCCTCGAGCTCGGGCCGGACGCCCCGACGCTGTGCAGCCCCTGGCGCACCCGCGACCTCGCCGCCCACCTCGTCGTCCGGGAGGGTCGCCCCGACCTCGCGATGGGCACGTGGCTGCCGCCCCTGTCGGCCCGGACGGAGCACGCCCGGGCACGCCTGGCCGACGGGGACTACGCCGCGCTCGTCGAGCAGGTGCGGACGGGGCCGCCCCGGTGGTCACCGCTGCGGCTCGCGCGGCTGGACGCCATCGTCAACACGAGCGAGCTCATCGTCCACCACGAGGACGTCCTGCGGGGCGACGGGGCCGTCGGCCCGCGCCGGGAGGTGCCCGACCGCACGGCCCGGGCGGCCCTGAAGACGGTGGGCGCCACGGCGCGGCTCGCGTTCCGGCGCTCACCCGTCGGCGTGCGGCTCGTCGCACCCGGCGCCGAGCCGGTCACCGCCGGGCCCGAGGTCGCCGGTGGTGACGGTGACCGGCGACCCGGTCGAGCTGCTCCTCGTCGGCGCCGGCCGGCTGCGGGTCGCCGCGGTCGAGCTCGACGGCGCTCCGGAGGACGTCGAGGCGCTGCGGGGTGCCGAGCTCGGCCTCTCCTGACCCCCGGCATCCCGCTGGGTCGAGGTGACACCGCTCGCGAAACCGCGCGACTGTCACCTCGACCGGCGCCCCGGCATCCGTCGGGTCGAGGTGACACCGCTCGCGAAACCGCGCGATATCACCTCGACCGCGGCGAGGGTCAGCGGACGGGGAGGCCGTCGGCGCGCAGGGCGTCCTTGACCTCGGCGACCGACAGCTCGCCGAAGTGGAAGACCGTCGCCGCGAGGACCGCGTCGGCGCCCGCCCGCACCGCCGGCGCGAAGTGCTCGAGCGCGCCCGCACCTCCGCTGGCGACGAGCGGGACCGACACCTCGGCGCGCACGAGGCGGATGAGCTCGACGTCGAACCCGTCCTTGGTGCCGTCGGCGTCCATCGAGTTGAGGAGGATCTCCCCGGCGCCGAGCTCCTCCGCGCGGACGCACCAGGCGACCGCGTCGATGCCGGTGCGCGTGCGGCCACCGTGGGTCGTCACCTCGAACCCGCCGGTGGCCCGCCCGCTGTCGTCGCGGCGCCGGCGCACGTCGGCCGACAGCACGAGCACCTGGGCGCCGAACCGGTCGGCGGTCTCGGCGATCAGCGCCGGCCGGGCGATGGCGGCGGTGTTGACGCCGACCTTGTCCGCCCCGGCGCGCAGCAGCCGGTCGACGTCGTCGACGGTGCGCACGCCGCCACCGACGGTCAGCGGGATGAAGACCTCCTCGGCCGTGCGCGCGACGACCTCGTACATCGTCGCCCGGTCGCCGCTGCTCGCCGTGACGTCGAGGAAGGTCAGCTCGTCGGCGCCCGAGTCCCCGTAGCGCCGGGCGAGCTCGACGGGGTCGCCCGCGTCGCGCAGGTTCTCGAAGTTGACCCCCTTGACGACGCGGCCGGCGTCGACGTCGAGGCAGGGGATGACGCGGACCGCCACGGACATGCGACCAACCTACCCAGCACTAGAGTCGCGCCATGTCCCTCCCCCCGGCGGAGCGGCTCCGGGCCGGCGACCAGGCCGACCCCGCCCACGTGGCGGCCGTCGTCGCGCTCGCGCGCCGGGCGCGGCCGGCGCGCGGCACCACCGTCGTGGTGGCCGTCGACGGTCGCAGCGGGTCCGGCAAGACCCTCCTCGGCACCGCCGTCGCGGACCGGCTCGACTGCCCGGTGGTGCACCTCGACGAGCTCTACCCCGGCTGGGACGGGCTCGCCGCCGGAGTCGCCCACGTGACCAGCCAGGTGCTCGAGCCGCTGGCGAGCGGGGAGCGGGCGGCCTACCGGCGCTGGGACTGGATGCGCTCGCGGCCGGGCCGCACCGTTCCCGTCGGGCCGACGGCGATGCTCGTCCTCGAGGGGTGCGGCGCCCTCGTGCCGCCGGCCGACGCCTTCGCGGCCGTGCGCGTCTGGGTCGAGGCGTCGATGGCGGTGCGCCGGGCGCGAGCCCTCTCGCGCGACGGCGAGACCTATGCGCCGCACTGGGAGCGGTGGGCCGCGCAGGAGGATGCCGTGTACCGCACCTCGCGACCCCGGGCCAGCGCCGACCTCGTCCTGCGGACGGACGCCTCGTGAACCTCGCGTCGGTGCGGCCGGCGCGGACCCGCGCACTGCACCGGCTGCACGACCACTGGGCGCACCTGCTCCAGATCGGTGTGGGTGTGCTGCTCGCGTGGCTCGTGGCGGAGCGGCTGCTCGGCCACACCCAGCCGTTCTTCGCGCCCGTCACCGCGATCCTCTGCCTCGGGCTGACCTACGGCCAGCGGTTGCGCCGCATCGTCGAGGTCACCGTCGGCGTCGCCATCGGCGTGCTCGTCGGCGACCTCATCGTCGCCGCCCTCGGCAGCGGCGCCTGGCAGATGGCGACCGTCGTCGTGCTGGCGATGGGCATCGCGACCCTCGTGTCCTCGGGGCAGCTGCTCGTCATCCAGGCGGGCGTCCAGTCGGTCTTCATCGTCGCCTTCGTCTCCGACCAGGGCGTGGGGGTCGCCCGGTGGCTCGACGCCGTCGTGGGCGGGCTCGTCGCCCTGGCCATCGGGGTGGTCGCGCCCACCTCCCCCGTCCGGCGCCCCCGGGCCGAGGCGGCCCGCACCGTCCGTGACGTCGTGAGCACGCTGCGCGACGTCGTCGCCGCCCTCCGGCGCCGGGACCGGGTGCTGGCCGCGGCCGCCCTCGACACCGCTCGGGCGATGGAGGGCCAGCTCACCGAGCTGCGGGTCGCGGCCTCCGAGGGTGTCGCCGTGGTGCGCCAGTCGCCGCTCCTGCGCCGCCACGCACCGACGGCCGCGGCCGCGTCGGCCCTCGTCGTCCCCCTCGACCGCTGCGTGCGCAACCTGCGGGTCCTCGCCCGCCGCGCCGGCGTCGCCGTCGCGCGGGACGAGCGGGTGCCCGAGCACTACGTCGCCCTCGTCGCGGCGCTCGCCGACGCCGCGGACGACCTGGCCCGCGTGCTCGACGAGCACACGACGCCCTCCGCGGCCCGGGCCGTGCTCCAGCGCGTGGCCGGGCTGTCCGCACGGGTCGACCCGACCGCCGGCCTGTCCGCGGAGATGATCAGGGGTCAGGTGCGATCGATGGTCGTGGACCTGCTCGTCGTGGCAGGGCTCGACGACGACGAGGCGCTCCAGCTCGTGCCCGAGTCCCTGCCCTGACGGTCGTCGGCGGGGGCGGACCTCTGCCATGCTCGGCCGGGTGAGCACCCGACCCGGCGCCTCGGTCGACGCCGCGCCAGGCGGCGCGCCCGGACCTGCGCGGTGGGTCGTCGTCGCGGCCCTCGTCCTCGTCGCGGCGAACCTGCGCACCCTCATGGCGAGCCTGCCGCCGCTCGCCGAGGCGATCCGCGCGGACCTCGGTCTGACCAGCGCCTGGATGGGCGTCCTCACGACCCTGCCGGTGCTGTGCATGGGGCTGCTGGCGCCGGTCGCCGTCCAGGTGGCGCGCCGGGTGGGCTCGGCCCCGGCCGTCGGCTGGGGCGTGGCGCTCGTCCTCACGGGGCTGGTGCTCCGGGGCCTCGGCGGCGGGCGGGAGTGGTCGCTGTACGCGGGGACGGTCGTCGCCGGGACGGGCATCGCCCTCGCCGGGACGCTCCTGCCGGGGATCGTCAAGACGGTCTTCCCGGCCCGCCGGTCGGGGCTGGGAACCGGCCTCACCATGCTCGCGATGATGGGGGCGGCCGGCATCGCCGCGGCGGTGGCGGTCCCGCTCGCGACCGCGCTGGGCGGGTGGTCGGCCTCGCTCCTCGCGTGGGCGCCGCTCGCGGCGCTCGGCGTCCTCATGTGGGTCCCGGTGACGCGTGCCGTGCGACGGCACACGTTGACGGAGGTCGAGCCGGCCGACGTCTCGCACGCCCTGCCGTGGCGCAGCGCCACGGCGTGGCTGCTCGCGGCCTACCTGTCCTGCCAGTCCTGGCAGTTCTACTCGGCGCTCGCGTGGATGGCACCGACCTACGAGTCACACGGGTGGACCGCCCGGGACGCCGGCCTCCTCATGGCCGCGTTCACCGGTGCCCAGCTCGTCTCCGGGCTCGCGGCCCCCACGCTGCTCGACCACGTGCGCGACGCCCGCGTGCTGCTCGTCGGCGCCACCGTGCTGGGCGGGCTCGGCGAGACCGGCATCTGGATCGCCCCGGACCTCGCCCCGTGGGTGTGGGCCCTGCTCGTCGGAGCCGGGCAGGGCGCCTGCT
Source organism: uncultured Actinomycetota bacterium (assembly GCA_963811475.1). Taxonomy (GTDB): domain Bacteria; phylum Actinomycetota; class Actinomycetes; order Actinomycetales; family Dermatophilaceae; genus Fodinibacter. Next base: position 22,265 of record CAWERJ010000020.1, on the reverse strand, counting down.
TCGCGCTGGGGCTCGGCCTGCTCGTGCGGTTCGCCGCCACGCCGCGGGACAGCGCCCGGCTCACGGCGATGGCCTTCCTCGTCAGCTACACGGTGGCCTCGCTCGGGCCGGCGACGATGGGCGCCGTCGAGGACGCGACCGGGAGCTTCTCGGTGCTGTGGGCGCTCCTCGCCCTCGTCGCCCTGCCGCAGCTGGCCGTGTCGTCGCGGCTGCGACCCGGGCTGACCCCGGTGGGGGCCGCCGACCACGTCAGGGCCTGAGGTCGCTGAGCTGGCCCGTGTGGGCGGGGAGGTGCCGGCCGGCCTGGCCGTCGAGCGCGAGGCGACCCCACGGCATCCGGTCGTCGAGGACCAGCGTCCCGTCGTGGAACAGCCGGCAGTGGACCGGCGTCGCGAGCTGGTCGGGGTCGAGCCGGGCCGTCGACGCCATGGCGACCTCGGCCAGCTCGCGCCCGCGCGCCACGAGGGCAGGGAGGTCACCCGTCGTGGCGACCCAGTCGGCCATCACCTGCGGGTCCTGGCAGGTGACGTTGCCGAAGACGAGGTCGGTGCGGCCGTGCACGAGGGCGTGTGCCACCGAGGTCATCGCGAGGTCGTTGAGGGCCACGTGCGCCAGCACGTGGGCGGCGTCCCACTCCCCCGGCGGAGGGTCGCCGAAACCACCCCGCTCCGCCTCGGCGAAGAACGCCTCGTACGCCGCGGCGACGGAGGTGAGGTCGACGGCATCGGGGCCGGGGTCGGCGAGGCCGGCGAAGTGGTCGAGCACGTGCCCCCACGCGCCGGGACCCACGTACCCGTGACGGCGCCGCACCGCGTTCGGCCCGAACCGCTCCCAGCCCCGGTGCTCGAGCTCGACGCGCGTGCCACCGCCCTCGGATGCCGTGAAGCGCACCTCGACCTCCGACGCCTGGTCCGCCTCCTGGCCCGGGTGCCAGGTGAGCACGAGCCGGTGCGGTGGCTCCCAGGTCAGCACCTCGCCCCACACGCTCGTGCGACCGTCGACGGCCCGCTCGACGAGGTGGCCCTCCTCGAAGCCGAGGGCGCCGGCCTCCGTCCCGAAGATGCCGTGCGTCGGCAACGGCCACCAGGCGCCGATCTGCCGGGTGAACACGGCGAACGCCTCGTCGAGCGGCCGGGCGACGTGCGTCGAGCGCAGCACGGGTGGCGCGCCGGGAGCCGTGCTCACGACCCGTCCCCGCTCTCGGCGTGCGCCACGAAGGCCGCGAGGGCGTCGTCCCAGAACCCGTCGACCCAGGCCCGCAGCCCCGCGAGACCGTCGAGGTCGACCCGGTACAGCCGACGTGTGCCCTGCGGACGCACGCTGACCAGACCGGCATCGCGCAGCACCCGCAGGTGCTGTGACACGGCCGGCTGGCTGACGGCTGTCGCGTCGGTCAGCTCGCGGACGCTGTGCTCACCACCGCGCAGCAGCTCGAGGACCGCCCGTCGGGTGGGGTCGCCCAGTGCGTCGAGGACGCGTGCTTCATCGGCCATCACTTATCATAAGCACACGGCGATGGATCATGTCAAGCGCGGGCGTCCCAGTGCCGCGCGACGATCGCGGCGAGCCGCCGAGACTCCGCCCGGGCGAGGTCTCCGTCGGCCCGCTGGATGGCCATGACGGCCACCTCGTCGGTGTCGTCGAGCTCGAGCGTCACCCACGGGGCGCCGTCCGGGAAGCGCACCTCGAGCACCTCGTCCCACGTCACCCTGCGCGTGAGCATGAGGTTGCGCACGGTCAGGCCCACGTCGTCGGGGACCGCGCGGATGCTCGCGTAGCGGCCGAGGAACGCGGCGATGCCCATGCCGAGGGCCACGAGGGCGAGCTGGTCACCCACCTGCCACCCGGCGGCGCTGCCCATGCCGACGGCGACGACGGCGCACACGACGACCGCGACCGCCCCCATGACGAGCGGCAGCACCCGGCCGCGGCGGGGGCGGAACGGGGCCTCCGGCACCGCGGCCGGCCCGGCGCTCGCGTCGGGGTCGCTCACAACCGGCAGGCCGCGATGTCGGTGACGAGGATCGCCCGGGCGCCGAGGTCGTACAGCTCGTCCATGACGGCGTTCGTGCTCGCGCGGGGCACCATGGCGCGCACCGCGCACCAGTCGCGGTTCTGCAGCGGTGAGACGGTCGGTGACTCCAGGCCCGGGGTGATGGCGCAGGCGGCATCGACGAGGGTCGCCGGCACGTCGTAGTCGAGCATGACGTAGTGCCGGGCCGTGATGACGCCGAGCAACCGGCGGCGCAGCACCTCGACGGCGGCCTGCTCCTCGCTCCCCTCACGGCGCACGAGGACCGCCTCGCTGCGCAGGATGGGCTCCCCGAAGACCTCGAGGCCCTGGGAGCGCAGCGTCGCGCCGGTCTCGACGACGTCGGCGATGACGTCGGCCACGCCGAGGGTGATCGCCGTCTCGACGGCACCGTCGAGCCGGACGACCGAGGCCTGCACGCCGTGGTCGGCCAGGTGCTTCTCGACCAGGCCCGGGTAGCTCGTCGCGACGCGGTGGCCCGTGACGTCGGTCAGCGCCGAGGCGGTGCCGGGGCGGGCGGCGTAGCGGAAGGTCGACGCCCCGAACCCCAGCTCGAGCACCTCGACGGCGGGCGACGCCGAGTCGAGGAGGAGGTCGCGTCCGGTGATGCCGCAGTCGACGGTGCCCGAGCCGACGTAGACCGCGATGTCCCGGGGGCGCAGGTAGAACAGCTCGACCCCGTTGTCGGCGTCGCTGACGACGAGCTCCTTGGGGTCGCGGCGGGTGCGGTACCCCGCCTCCCGGAGCATGGCGGCCGCGGGCTCGGAGAGGGACCCCTTGTTGGGGACGGCGATGCGCAGCATGGGTTCGTGGTCTCCGGTCAGAGGTGCGAGTAGACGTCGTCGGGTGAGATGTCCATGGCGAGCATGAGGACCTGCAGGTGGTAGAGGAGCTGGCTGACCTCCTCGGCGGTCCGCTCGGTGCCCTCGTGCTCGGCCGCCATCCACACCTCGGCGGCCTCCTCGACGATCTTCTTGCCGATGGCGTGCACCCCGGCGTCGAGCGCCGCGACCGTCCCCGATCCCTCGGGGCGGGTGCGGGCCCGCTCGGCCAGCTCGGCGTACAGCTCGTCGAACGTCTTCACGAGGGACAAGGGTACGGGGGCGAGGAGGTGACCCCTCGCCCCCGTCCGGTGGCCGGTTGGCCAGTGCGGGTGCGCTCAGGCGACCCGGGCCGGCTCCGGCGCGCCGGTGGTCGGTTCGGGGGCCTCCGTGCGGGTCACCTTGACCCACTGGGTGAAGCCGTAGAGCACGAACAACCCGTAGAAGGTGTACATGACAGCGGTGGGCACGTAGCCGGTGGCGAAGCCGAGGGGGACGCCGACCAGGTCGACGGCGATCCAGGCCAGCCAGAACTCGTTCCAGCCGCGGGCCATGGCGTACGTCGCGGCGATCGAGCCCACGAAGATCCAGGCGTCACACCAGTAGAACCACCACTGCGGCGTGTAGAACGGGTTCGGCGAGGCCTCCCAGAGGGCCACGAACGCCTGGTGGACGATGACCGTGCCGACCAGCCAGAGGGCGATCACTGCCGCCCGCTCGCCCGGGCGCATCCAGCGCGGGACGATCGCCGGGGCGTCGCTGGCGGCGCCCATCCGTCGCCGGTGCTGCGCCCACCGGACCCAGCCGTAGATGCTGACGACGATGAAGAAGACCTGACGGCCGGACTGGCCGTACAGCGGGATCCGCTCGTCGGCCCCGAAGGCGGCGCCGACGTAGACGAAGAACAGCATGATGTTGGCGACGATGCCGACCGGCCAGGCCCACACGAGGCGCTTCATGCCGAGCCAGGCGGAGGCGACGCCGATCGAGACGCCGATCAGCTCGAGCCAGTGCAGCTCGTACTTGCCGATGGGGATGGTCGCGTCGATGAGCTGCTGAAAGAGGTTCTGCGACGGGTCAGTGGCCGCAAGGAGGGTGTTCATGAGGGGTGTTCGTCCTTTGGGTTCGTTGTGCTTCTCGGACGAACTCCGGGGACGTGCACCACGGGCGGGCCGGGGGTCGACAGACCTCCGGCACAACCGTCGTACGTGCTGCCTACCATCCGGACTTTCACCGTCGGTCCAGGAGTTGCACCTGGTCAACCGGCCGCTGGCTGCGGTCGGGTCGCGGACTGTCACCGCCGGCTCGGAGTTTCACCGACCCCGGAGCACGTGCTGCCAGTATGCCGCAGGGAGGCGCGGCGGGCCGAGGGCGTCCTCCTGTGCGTTCGCTCTCACCCGAAACCCCGTGGACCGGGCGCCCCGGCCGGTGCTGCACTGGCTGCGTGCTCCAGCCCACCCCGGACCGCTTCCGCGGCCTCGCCCGCTCGTCGCCGTGGCGGTGGCGCACGGTCGTCTTCGACCTGCACCGCCGGCCGGTGCACGGGCCGGAGCACACCGCGCACGCCACCGTGGAGCGGGGCGTCGGGCTGGACGTCCGGCTCGCCGGCGGGCAGCGGCACCATGACGCGGCCGCGCGCATCCGCGCCGGGTGGAGCGAGGTCGGCACCGAGCGGCACGGCATCCTCGAGCTGCCGTTCGCCTGGGAGGTGCCCGTCGAGGTCGACGAGCACGGGTTCGTCGTGCGGCGGCCGGCCACGACCACGAGCGAGGACCCGATCTGGCAGGACTACCAGTGGGTGGCGATGCTCGACCCGGTCGAGCTCGCCGACGGTGTGCCGCGCGCCCGGGTCCCCGAGCCCGGTTCGGATGCCGCCCCACCGGCGGCGCTCGACGTGCACCGCCTCGACGCGTCGCTGCGGCACGGTCGGGCCACCTGGTGGGCCGAGGTCGCGCCCGGCGACGACTACGCCCCGAGGTGCTCCTGCTGCCCGCTGCTCCTCGACGACGCCACGGCCTTCCTCGTCGCCCTCGACGTCGCGACCGGGGTGTGCGTGCACGTCGAGCCCCTCGACGGCGACCACACCGGCCGGGGATTCTCGCTCGACCTGCTCGGCGTCGACGAGGACGTGGACGTGGACTCGGTGTGAGCACCGGTGCTCCACACCCGAACCTTCACCTTCGCGCCGGAAACGTTCCCGTGCGAACGTGAAGGTCTGCGGGATCGGGCGGAAAAGTTGGGACGTGCAGCTAGTCCTCGACGACCAGACCCATCGCGGCCAGCAGCCCGACGGCCCCGGCCGCCTCGACCCGCAGCCCGCGCACCCGGTTCTCGGACGGGTCGAACGCATAGCCGAACGCCCCCACGAGGCTCGCGCCGCGCAGGTCTGTTCCGACGAAGACGGCGCCACTCAGGTCGGACCCGCCGAAGTCGACCCGCTGCGCATCCGCCCCGCCGAGATCGGCCTCGCGCAGGGAGCAGTCGACGAGCCGGGAGCCCGCGATGGACCCCTCCTGGAACGACGCCAGGTCGAGCCGGCACCGCTCGAGGTCCCACGGCCGCGCCGACAGGGCGGCCTCTCCCGCCCGTGTCCAGATCACGGCCAGCGCCGTGCACTCGACGAACCGACAGTCACTGAACCGCGACCCCGACAGGTCGACCCGGTTGAGGTTGACCCCGGTGAACACGCAGTCGGTGAACGTGCAGTCACGCAGCACCGCCCCCTCGAGCACCGAGCGTTCGAACCGGCACGCCTCCAGCTCGAACCCCTCGAGCACCTCCCCCGGCGCCAGTCCCTCGGTCACCACGAGGTCGGCCGCGTAGCCGACCGGTCGGCGCGAGCCGCTCGACGAGGGATGCCGGCTCGCTCATCCGTGACCGTGCCGCACCGCGAGCGCCCTCAGCTCGTCGATCGCCACGGCGGCCGACTCGGCGCCGTAGACCGCGGACCCCGCGACGAAGACGTCCGCCCCCGCCTCGGCGCACTGCTCGATCGTCGACGCCGACACCCCGCCGTCGACCTGCACCCACACCTCGCCCCCGTGCCGGGCCACGGCGTCGCGCACCTCGCGGACCTTGGGCATCTGGTCGGCCAGGAAGGACTGCCCACCGAACCCCGGTTCCACGGTCATGACGAGCACCATGTCGACCTCGGGCAGCAGCTCGGCGTAGGGAGCGAACGGGGTGCCCGGCTTCACGGCGAACGCTGCACGGGCACCTGCCGCGCGGATCGAGCGTGCGGTGGCCACGGCATCCCGCACGGCCTCGACGTGGAAGGTCACCGACCTCGCCCCCGCCTCCGCGTACCCGGGCGCCCACCGGTCGGGGTCGTCGATCATGAGGTGGCAGTCGACCGGCACCGGGGACACCTTGACCAGCGCCTCGACGACCGGCAGCCCGAGGGTGAGGTTGGGCACGAAGTGGTTGTCCATGACGTCGACGTGGGCCCAGTCCGCGCTCGCGATCGCCTCGAGCTCGCGCTGGAGGTTCGCGAAGTCGGCCGACAGGATCGACGGGGAGATCTGCACGCGCGACACCCTAGCCACCGCGCACCATCCGGATGCCGGGGAGACCGGTCTCGCGGTGGGGGGCCTCCACACCGTCGCGCTCGAACCCCAGCTTGCGGTAGAACGCCTCCGCCCGGGGGTTGCCGTCGAAGACCCAGAGCTCGGCCGGTTCGTCGCCGAGGGCCTGCTCCGCCAGGGCTCGGGCGAGCCCGCTGCCGTGGTGCTCGCGCGCCACGTACAACCCCCGCAGCTCGCGTGGCCGCGCCGGGTCGATCGTGTCGTCGGGGCGGGACGGGCCCGACCACGACCCAGGCGACCGCCGCCCCGGTGCCGTCGAAGACCGCGATGCGGGTGAGGTCGGCCGGGGTGGGCGCGGTGAGGATGCCGTGCCACCTCGCGATCGCGTCGTCGACGGTCCAGCGCTCGAACCAGTCGTCGGGCAGCAGGTGGCTGTAGGCGTCGACCCAGGCCTGGTGGTGCATGCGCCCCAGGGCCTCGGCGTCCGCCGGGGTGGGCGCGCGCCAGACCAGGCCGTCCTGCGCCGTCACCGTCAGCGGGCCTTTCGCAGCAGGGCGAGGAACATCGCGTCCGTGCCGTGGACGTGCGGCCAGAGCTGCACGTAGGGCCCGTCGCCGAGCCCGTCCAGCGGGTGGCCGGCGGCGTCGGTGAACAGCGGGCGGGCGTCCACCACCTCGACGTCGTCGCGTCGCTTGACCACGTCGCCGACGACGAAGCGCGTCTCGGCCACGTGCGGGCTGCACGTCGCGTAGGCGACGACCCCGCCGGGGGCGACGGCGTCGAGCGCCGAGGCCAGGAGGGCGCGCTGCAGGGGCGCGAGCTCGGCGACGTCCGACGGCCGGCGCCGCCACCGGGCCTCGGGCCGGCGGCGCAGGGCGCCGAGCCCGGTGCAGGGGGCGTCGACGAGCACCTTCGTGTAGGCGCCCGGCTCGTCGGTGCCGACCTCGCGCCCGTCGGCCGTGCGCACCTCGATGGTCCGCCCCACCGTGGCGGCGTGCCGGGTCAGGGCTCCGAGCGTCGACCTCACGAGCTCGGCCCGGTGCGGGCTGACCTCGACGGCGGTGAGGTCGGCGCCGGCCCCGACCGCGAGCGCACCGAGGACGCCGGCCTTGCCGCCGGGGCCGGCGCACAGGTCGAGCCACCGGGCCGGGACGGCCCCCGTCGCCGCACCCGCAGCGTCATCCGCCCGGGCCAGGGCCAGGGCGACGAGCTGCGAGCCCTCGTCCTGCACCGCGGCGCGGCCGTCGCGCACCGCGGCGAGGGCCCCGGGGTCCCCGGAGGACAGGACGGCCCCGATCGGGGAGAGGGTGCTCGGGGTCGCGTCCGCGCCGTCGACGAGCTCGTCGACGGTCGCGAGCCCCGGCCGGGCCACGAGGTGCACGAGCGGCGGCTCGTTGTCGGCCTCCAGCAGCGCCGCGAGCTCGACGTCGACCGTCTCCCTCGTGGCGCGGCCGTGGCGCGATCAACGCGGCCCGCAGGGCGGTGACGACCCACTCGGGGTGGCTGTGGAGCACCGCGAGGGCCGCTGCTCCGCCCCCGTCCGGCACGACGGCATCCCGCCACTCCTCGACCGAGCGCTCGCTGACCCGGCGCATGACGGCGTTGACGAACCCGCCGGCACCCGCCCCCGCCACGACCTTGGCGAGCCCGACGGTCTGGTCCGCGGCCGCGTGCGTCGCGACGCGCATCCCGAGCAGCTGGTGCGCGCCGAGGCGGAGCACGTCGAGCACCTGCGGGTCGATGCGCGTGGTCGGGCGCCCGGCGGCCTCGGCGACGACGGCGTCGTAGAAGCCCTGCCAGCGGATGGTGCCGAAGCCGAGCTCGGTGGCGAAGGCGGCGTCACGCCCCTCGAGCCGGTGCCGGCGCAGGATGGCCGGCAGCTCGAGGTTCGCGTAGGCGCCGTCCGCGACCGCGCGCAGGAGCGTGTACGCCGCGAACCGGGTCGGCTCGGCCCGGCGGGTGCGCTGTGACGGGGCCGTCGCGCTGCGCCGACGCGGCCCGCCGCGCGACCCGGACGGCCCGCCGCCGCCGTCGCGACGGGGGTGCTCAGCCACCGAGCCGCTCCCCCGACGAGATCCGGATGCCGCGCGCCCAGTCCGCCGCGGCCATCGGCTTCCTGCCCGAGGGCCGGACCTCCCCGAGCTCGACGGGGGTGGAGCCGGTGCCGACGAGCACCGTGCGCTTCCCCACCAGCACCTCACCGGGAGCGAGGACGACGGGGTCGCGGGCGGCCATGACGCGGTCGGGCCCGGCGAGGCCCGCACCGCCCGGTTCCGAGCCCGGCCGCACGAGGGCCACCGGCCCGAGCTTGACCCGCTCGCCGCGACGGTGGTCCAGGCGCCGGGTGCCGGGGTGCAGCCCCGCACGTGCCGGTCGACGACGTGCGCCGGCAGCCCCCAGCGCACCTGCGCCTCGTCGGTCGTCAGCTTGGGCGCGAGGCTGACGCCGTCGGACGGCTGCGGCACCGCGTGCACGGAACCGTCGGCGAGGCCGTCCATCGTCGCGACGAGCAGCCCGGCACCGGCGGCGGCCAGCCGGTCGAGCAGCGAGCCGGCGGTGTCGTCGGGCCGCACCGCCTCGGTGAGCGTGCCGAGCACGGGCCCGGTGTCGAGGCCCTCCTCGAGGAGGAACGTCGTGGCGCCCGTGACGTCGTCGCCCGCCATGACGGCGCGCTGCACCGGCGCGGCTCCGCGCCACGCGGGCAGCAACGAGAAGTGGAGGTTGACCCAGCCGAGCCGCGGCACGTCGAGCGCGGCCCGGGGCACGAGGGCGCCGTACGCCACCACCGGGCAGCAGTCCGGCGACAGCTGCGCCGAGCCGGTCGAGGAAGTCGGGGTCGCGGGGCGTCGGGGGCGTCAGCACCTCGAGGTCGTGCTCGAGCGCCACCCGCTTGACGGGCGACGGCTCCAGCGTGCGGCCCCGGCCCGCTCGCGCGTCGGGGCGCGTGACGACCGCGGCGACCTCGTGCCGCGACCCCAGGAGGGCGAGCAGCGAGGGCACCGCCGCGTCCGGGGTGCCGGCCAGGACGAGGCGCACTCAGCGCCTCCCGAAGGCGTCGGCGTGGGGGCTCGACCGCACGACGGGAGCCGGCTGGCCCCAGCTCGCCTCGCGCACGAGCCGCATCGCCTCGCGCCGGCCCTCGGGGTCGAGCCGGTCGACGAAGAGGATGCCGTCGAGGTGGTCGGTCTCGTGCTGCACCGCCCGGGCGAGCAGGTGCGTCCCCTCCACGGTGACCGGTTCGCCGGAGCAGGTCCAGCCACGCGCCACGGCCCGCACCGCCCGGGGGGTGTCGAAGCGCAGGCCGGGGAACGAGAGGCATCCCTCCGGGCCGGTCTCCTCCTCCTCGCCGAGGGTCAGGTCGGGGTTGACGAGGTGACCGACCACGCCGTCGACCTGGTAGGTGAACACCCGCAGCCCGACCCCGAGCTGGGGGGCCGCGAGACCGGCACCACCGGCATCCAGCATCGTGTCGGTGAGGTCGCGCACGAGCCGGCGCAGCTCGGCGTCGAAGTCGACCACCGGTTCCGCCGGGGTGCGCAGGACCGGGTCGCCGAAGAGCCGGATCGGGGTGATGCTCACGCCCGGGAGTCTAGGTGGGCGGGCGGCGGCTGCCGACGCGCGAAGCCAGCCTGCGAGCCACCCCGCGGACGCGCCGGTCAGGCCGAGGGGTCCGGCGGGTCGACCCGCACGGTGACGGGGTCGGGGTCCTTGCGCGCCGAGGCCCGGGCGCGCAGGGCGGTCAGCTCGCGGGCGAGCGCGGGCGCCTCGGAGCGGGCGACCGTGACGAGCGTGCGCCAGCGCTCGGCGGTCCCGTGCGGCAGCGGCCCGAGGACCGTCGCCGTCGGCGGGAGGTCGAGCTCGCGCACGGCGGCCTCGAGCGCGGCCCGGGGCCCGGTGAGCGCGGCGAGGGATGCCGTCGGCGGCAGGGACAGCTCGCGCCGCTCCTCGAGCTCGGAGCGCGGCGAACCACGCGGGGTCCCACCGCACGAGCGCCTCGACCGCCGGCAGCGAGACGTGGGTCGGCGCCCCGCAGAGCACGACCCGGCCCCCGTCCGCGGAGGGGCGCACGAGGGCGGCGGCGGCGAGCCAGCGCCGCAGCGACTCCTCGCCCGCCGTCAGGCTGGGGCGCTCGAGCAGCGCCCAGGCGTCGAGGAGGAGTGCCGCGGTGTAGCCACCCGGCGCCACCGGCTCGGCGCCGGGCGTGGACACGACGAGCCGTGGCCCGGCGCCGACGACGTCGAGGACGGTGCCGGCGCCGGACCGCTCGACCGGGACGCCGGGGAAGGCGCGCCCGAGCTCCTCGGCGGTGCGCCGGGCACCGACGACGGACGACCGGAGGCGGTGGCCGCCGCAGGCCGGGCACGTGAAGCCGGTCTCGACCCGTCCGCACCACCGGCAGGCGGGGGGTCCCTGGGGGCCGGAGAGGGCCAGCGGCCCGGCGCACACCGTGCACCGGGCGGGCCGGCGGCAGTCCTGGCACGACAGCGAGGGGAGGTAGCCGCGCCGCGGCACCTGCACGAGGACCGGACCGCGCTCGAGCGCCTCCTTCGCGGTGCGCCAGGCGATGGTCGGGAGGTGCGCCGCCGCCACCGCCGGGTCGAGGTCGGCGTCCCGGCCCTCGCCGGCGACCCGGACGCGGGGCACCGCGCGCCGCACCTCGTGGCGGTCCGCCGCCGACCTCGGTCAGCACCCCGCGCGCGGCGAGGTCGGCCACCGCCACCGACCGGGTGAGGCCGGCGGAGAGCACGGCGGCGCCGGTGACGCCGGCCCGCGCGAGGAGCACCTCGCGCACGTGCGGGTAGGGGGCCCGTGGCTCCTCGAGGAGGTCGTCGCCGTCGTCCCACCACGCGACGAGGCCGAGGTCGCGGACCGGCGCGAAGCCGGCGGCCCGGGTGCCGACGACGACCTGCGCGTGGCCGCGCAGCGCCTTGAGGTACGCGGTGTACCGCGCCTGCGGCCCCTGGTCGGCGGTGAGCCGGGTGTGCCGCCCCGGCCCCAGCACGTCGAGCAGCGCCGCCTCGACGCGCACGACGTCGCGGTGGTCGGGCACGACGATGAGGGCTCCGCGACCCGCCTCGACGGCGGCCCGGGCCGCCTCGGCGAGCAGCCACGGCCAGTCGCGACCCGGGATGGTGGCGGGCAGCGCCAGCAGGGATGCCGTCGGCGCCCCGCCCGCTCCGACGTGCGCCAGGAACGCGGCCCCGGCCGCATACGGCGTCCAGGCCACGGGCTCCCGCGGTGGCAGGGGGCCGTGCTCGGGCGGCTCGACGGCCAGGGCCTTCTCGGCCGTGGCGTGCCGCGGTGGGACCGCCAGCCGCAGCACGTCCCCGAGGGTGCCGGCGTACCGCGTCGCGACGAGCCGGGCCGCTCGCCAGCACGTCGGGCGCGAGCACCGGCTCCGGCGAGACGACCCGGCGCAGCGGGCTCAGCCGGCCGGGGTGCTCGGCGGTGGCGCGCCGCTCGAGGACGAACCCGTCGAGGTCCTGGCCCGCGAACCGCACCTTGACGCGCACGCCCGCCACGGCGGCCGGCGCCATCGAGGAGGGCACCGAGTACTCGAAGGGGCGGTCCAGGTGGGCCAGCCCGGTGTCCACCTGCACGAGCGCGACCGGCAGGTCGTCGGTCGTCGGGTCGTCGCCGGCGAGCCGGCGCGGGCGGGCGGCGGCCCGGGCGGTGAGGAGGGCCAGCTGCTGGCCGTCCGCCTCCGACCCCTGTCCGTCGGCCTCGACGGCCCCCGCGACCCCTCCCGCCTCGACCGCCGCCATGGCTCCGAAACTAGCGGAGGGAGCCGACGGCGGCAGGGTCGCCCCGGGTGCGCTGTGGACGGACGTGGCGTCAGGCGCCGACGGCCCGCTGGAGTGCCTCGACCCGGTCGGTGCGCTCCCAGGTGAAGCCGTTGTCGACGCCGACGGCCGACGTGCGGCCGAAGTGCCCGTAGGCGGCGGTCGCCCGGTAGATCGGTCGGAGGAGGTCGAGCTCCTCGACGATCGCGAGCGGGCGCAGGTCGAACACGTCGGTGATCGCCCGCTGGATGCTGAGGACCGGCACGCTCTCGGTGTCGAAGGTCTCGACGTACAGGCCCACGGGCTGCGCCTTGCCGATGGCGTAGGCGACCTGGACCTCGCACCGGCGGGCCAGGCCGGCCGCCACGACGTTCTTCGCCACCCAGCGCATCGCGTACGCGGCCGAGCGGTCGACCTTCGAGGGGTCCTTGCCCGAGAACGCGCCGCCACCGTGCCGGGCCATCCCGCCGTAGGTGTCGACGATGATCTTGCGACCGGTGAGGCCGGCGTCCCCCATCGGCCCGCCGATCTCGAAGCGCCCCGTGGGGTTGATGAGGGACCGGTAGCCCGACACGTCGAGGTGGGTCCCCTGGTCGGCCAGCTCCTCGAGGACGGGCTTGATGACGTGGTGCTCGATGTCCGGCGTCAGCAGGTCGGTGAGCGAGACGTCGGACGCGTGCTGCGTCGAGAGCACGACGGTGTCGAGGCGCACGGGCCGCACGCCGTCGTACTCGATGGTGACCTGGGTCTTGCCGTCGGGGCGCAGGTAGGGCACCTCACCGGCCTTGCGCACCGCCGTGAGGCGCTCGGAGAGCCGGTGCGCGAGGTGGATCGGCAGCGGCATGAGCTCGGGGGTGTCCTCGCAGGCGTAGCCGAACATCAGCCCCTGGTCCCCGGCCCCCTGCTTGTCGAGCGGGTCGACGCCGCCCGTGCGGCTCTCGACCGCCGTGTCGACTCCCTGGGCGATGTCCGGGCTCTGCTGGCCGATGGACGCGCTGACGCCGCAGGACGCACCGTCGAAGCCCTTCGTGGAGCTGTCGTAGCCGATCGCGAGCACGGTGTCGCGGACGATCTTCGGGATCTCGACGTACGCCTCGGTCGTCACCTCGCCCGCCACGTGGACCAGGCCCGTCGTGACCATGGTCTCGACCGCCACCCGGCTGCGCGGGTCCTGGGCGAGCATCGCGTCGAGGATCGAGTCCGAGATCTGGTCGCAGATCTTGTCGGGGTGTCCTTCGGTCACGGACTCGGACGTGAACAGGCGTGCGGACACGCGCAACTCCTTCGGCTGGGACGGGCGGGAGCGGCCACGGGCCGCAGGATGCGTCGGACAATCTACCTCGCGTGCCACGGGGCTCCCGATCCCGTCCGTCGACCGCCACCCACTCGGGACGAGGCATCCCGGAAGGTCTGCGATCATGGGGCCCGTGCCAGACGGGTCGACGCGCGAGGCGACGACGGGAGACGCGGGCGGCACGGCCCCCGCGAGCCCCGTCGACGAGGCGCTGTCCCTCCTGACCCGCGCGCAGGACCTTGCCGACCAGCTGCGCGCGGACGCCAACCGGGAGGTCGTCGAGGCGCGCTCGGAGGCGAGCCGGGTGCGCAGCGAGATGCAGGCGGCGCTCGTCGAGCTCGAGCAGGTCCAGGCCACGCATCGGCTCGCTGCGCGAGGAGGCCGACCGCCGGCTCGAGGAGACGCGGGCCGAGGTGGAGATCATGCTCGCCGACGCCGCCGACCAGGCGTCGCTGCTGCGGGCCCGGGCGACGAAGGCGAGCGACGAGGCGGTCGGCATCGCCACCGAGCAGGCGGAGGCCCAGCTGGCCGACGCCCGGGTGCGGGCCGACGAGCTGCTGGAGCACGCACGGCTCGAGCACGAGGGCACGATGACCCGCCTGGCCGACGAGGAGCGGACGCACCAGGAGCGGTGGACCCGCGAGCACGAGGCGCACGCCGTCGAGCTGGCGACCCTGCGGGCGGAGACCGTCGCCGACCTCGAGCGGCTGCGTCGCGAGAGCGAGGAGTTCGCCCACCTCCGGCGCGCGGAGGCCGCCGACGACGTCGCGGCCCGCCTCGCGGACGTCGAGCGGCGTGAGCACGGGTCCCGAGCCGAGGCCGACGACCTCCTGCGGCGGGCACGCGAGGACGCGGCCGGCATCCTCGGGACCGCCCAGGCCGAGGCGGAGCAGCTTGTCGCGGGCGCGGAGGCCCACCTGGCATGGGCGCAGGGCACCGTGCGCGAGATCCTCGAGCAGGCCGAGGCGGATGCCGGTGCCCGCGCCCGGGCGCACCACCAGGAGCTCACCGAGCGGGCTCGGACGACCCGCCACCGCGCGCAGACCCTCCTCGGGAGTGCGACGGCCAGGAGCCGCGATCGCCTCGCCGAGGCCGAGTCGGAGTCGACCCGGATGCGGGAGCAGGCGGCATCCGTGCTGGCCGAGGCGCAGGCGGACGCCGCGCGCACCCGCGAGGCGGCGGCGCGCGAGGCGGAACGGCTGCTCGAGGAGGCTCGGGTTCGCGAGGCCGAGGCGAACGAGCGCGCCGAGCGTCGGCTGGGCGAGGCCGAGCAGGGAGCCCGGCTCGTGCGCCAGAGCACGGCCGAGGACGTCGAGCGGATGCATCGCGAGGCGCACGAGTACCACCGGGCCGCTCGGGCTGAGATCATGAAGGCGTCCGAGGAGGCCCGCCAGCGGGCCGACACGGTCCGTGCCGAGGCGCAGGCCGCCGTCGAGCGCGCGCGCGCAGAAGTGCATACGCTCGCGGCGCGGCGCGATGCCATCACCGCGCAGCTCGACAACCTGACCGGGGTCATCGACGCCCTGGCCGTCACCGAAGAGACCACCAGCACCACCACACCCCCGACCAGGAGTTCGCATGAATCTGCCCGAGTTCCCCACCGTCTTCCGCGGCTACGACCCCGTCCAGGTCGACCAGCACCTCGCCGCGTTGCAGCAGGCTGCCGACGCGGCCCGCCAGGAGGCGGCGGAGAGCTCGGTCGAGCTGACCAAGCTGAGGCAGTCGCACGAGGCGCTGACGACCGAGCTCGCCAACCAGCGGCGCAGCCTGACCGACCTCGAGGACCAGTCCCGCAAGGTGTCGAGCCCGACCTTCGCCGACCTCGGCGAGCGGATCGGCGCGATGCTGGGGCTCGCCGACGAGGAGGCCGCCGGCATCCGCTCGGCCGCCACCGCGGAGGTCGAGGAGGTCCGCCGGGCCGCGGAGGACGACGCCTCCCTCACCCGTGCCGAGGCCGACCGGTACGCCGAGGAGATCCGCTCCCGCGCCGAGGTCGAGGCGTCCGAGGCGCTCTCGCGGGCCAAGCGTGAGGCCGACTCCATCATCGACGACGCGGCCCGCGAGGCCGCCGCCCGCCGCGAGGAGGCGGAGGCCTACTTCGAGAAGCAGCGGGCGACCGCCGCCTCCGCCGCCGCCGACTTCGAGCGGACGCTCAACGAGCGCCGCGAGAAGGCGTCCGCGGAGTTCACGGCGCAGATGGCGACCCAGGACCAGGCCCTCGCCGCCGTCCAGGAGCGCGCCGACCTGCTCGCCCGCGAGTCCGAGGAGGACCGCCGGACCAAGTCCGCGGAGGCGTCCCGGCTGCTCGAGGCCGCCCGGTCGGAGGCCTCGGCCCTCGTCTCGTCCGCCAAGGAGCAGGCCGAGCGCATCCGCCGCGACTCCGAGCGCGAGCTCGCCGCTGCCACGGCCCGCCGCGACAGCATCACGGCGCAGCTGAGCAACGTGCGCAACATGCTGGCCACGCTCGGTGGCACCCCGGGGGTCGGGCCGTTCGGGGCCGAGCCGGAGCAGGCCGCCCCCGTGGCCGCCGAGGCCGACGGCGACCCGGAGCCGTCGCAGTCCGACGAGGCCGGCGACGTCGATCCGCAGGCGTCGGAGGCCGACGAGCCTGCCGGGGACGACGACGCCCAGCAGGAGCTCGAGGCGCCGGCCCCGGTCGAGGCGCAGGATCACGAGCAGGACGCGCCGACGCCGACACCGACGCCGAGCCGGAGGCTGACACCGACACCGAGCCACGCCGCGGAGCTCGACGCCGACGCGGACGCCGAGGAGCGGCAGCACGCCTCCCGCTGAGGCCCCCCGCGGCCACGCGGTGGCCGCGACGGGCCCAGCTAGCCGAAGGTGCCGCCGATGCCGCCCAGCAGGTCGGTCGGGTTGATGCCCAGCTGGTCGAGCTTGGCCCGGTGGTCGTCGGTGTCGACCTCCTGCGGCAGCTCGCGCTCCGCGTGGTCCGCGGTGTCGTCCTCGCCGAGGCTGCGGAGCAGCTCGACGATCTCCTGCTTGTCGATCTTCATGGTCGTCCTCTCCTCGTCGTCGTCGGGGGCGGTCGGGTCAGCGCAGCCCGTCGACCCGTCGGTGGAAGCGCATCCCGGCGAGCCCGCCGAGGATCGCCCCGAAGAGGCTGACCGCCGCGACCGCGGCAGCAGCCAGCAGGCCCGCCGTGCCGAGGTCGCCCCACCGCACCGGGAGGATCGACCCGGCGTCGAGCCCCGGCCGGCAGGTCGACCCGGTCCCCGGCGCCCAGTCCGAGCCCCGCGACGACGACGGCGAGGACGACGGCCCACAGCCACACGGCGAGTCCCTGCCGGGCTCCGTCGAAGCGCGCCATCCGGCCGGCCACGTAGCCGCCGCAGCCGAAGGCGACGAAGAGGACCGCGGCGAGGGTGACCGCCCCCACGAGGCCCAGCGTGTCCGCGTCGGCACGGGCCCAGCTCGTCGCCTCGGCCGCGGTCGTGCCGCTCGCCGCGCCGACCGCCGTGCCGGCCGCCGCGAGGAGCGCCGTCAGCAGCAGGGCCGTCCCTGCGGCGACGAGCCAGCCGAAGAAGGCGGACCCGATCTTCGTGCCGCCGTACTGCTCCCGCTGGGCGGCGAGCAGGTCGGCAGGGTGCGGGGACTCGCCGTCCGACGCGTACGGCGGGTACCACTGGTCGCCGCCGTCGTCACGGCGCCCGTACTCGTCGCTCGTCGGCACGACCTGGCTCGCGGTTCGGTTCTCGTCGGTGCTCATGAGGCTCCTCCGGGTCTCGGCGATGCCGGGGTGCGCACAGCGCTGGGGTCGCCCGGCATCCACGGTCCCCATGCCCGCCCGGGCGGAGGCGCAAACGCCCGCCAACGCACTCCGGAAGCGCTCATCGGGTGTCGGGGAGCAGTGCCGTGACGGCGTCCCACACGGCGTGCGCGACCTCGACCTTGGACGCCGGTCCGACGTCGACGACCTCGTCGGACCCCCGGCGCAGGATGTGCACGGTGCTGTGGTCCTGGCCGAACGTCACGCCGACCCCGACCTCGTTGACGACGAGGAGGTCGCAGCCCTTGCGGGCCAGCTTGGCGCGGCCGTGGTCGAGCACCGACCCGTCGGCGTCGCCCGTCTCGGCGGCGAAGCCGACGAGGACCGGCGTCGCCCCGCTCCCCCGGGCGGCGACGAGCCCGGCCAGGACGTCGGGGTTGCGCACGAGCGTGACGGTCGGCGCCGACTCGTCCGCCGACCCGTCCGGTGCCGCGGTGTGGGTCTTCTTGATCTTGTGCCCGGCGTACGTGGCCGGCCGGAAGTCGGCCACGGCCGCGGCCATGACGACGACGTCGGCGTCACCGACGGCATCCGACATCGCGGCACGAGAGCTCGAGGGCGGTCTCGACGGGCACCACGCGGACCCCGGCCGGCGGGCTCAGCGAGGCGGACGACACGAGGGTGACGTCGGCCCCGCGCTCGACCGCGGCCAGCGCCAGGGCGTACCCCTGCTTGCCGGAGCTGCGGTTGCCGAGGTAGCGCACCGGGTCGAGCGGCTCGCGGGTGCCCCCGGCGCTGACGACCACCCGCCGGCCCGCCAGGTCGCCGCGGGCGGACGTGGCCCGGCCGGCGGACGCGGCCGACGACCGCGCGAGCTCGCGCTCGCACACCTCGAAGAGCTGCTCCGGCTCCGGCAGCCGCCCCGGGCCGGTGTCGCGGCCGGTGAGCCGCCCGGAGGCCGGCGGAACGACGTGCACCCCGCGCTCCCCGAGCGTCGCGACGTTGGCCTGGGTGGCGGGGTGCTCCCACATCTCGGTGTGCATCGCGGGGGCCATGACCACCGGGCACCGGGCGGTGAGCAGGACGTTGGTGAGGAGGTCGTCGGCCTGGCCGGTCGCCGCGCGGGCGAGCAGGTCGGCCGTCGCCGGGGCGACGACGACGAGGTCGGCCTCCTGGCCGATCCGCACGTGCGGCACCTGGGTGATGTCGGACCAGACGTCGGTGTGGACCGGCTTGCCCGACAGCGCGGACCAGGTCGCCTCGCCGACGAAGTGCAGGGCGGATGCCGTGGGCACCACCGTGACGTCGTGGCCGGCCTCGGTGAGCAGGCGCAGGAGCGAGCAGGCCTTGTACGCCGCGATGCCCCCGCCGACCCCGAGGACGACCCTCACGCGGTCACTCCTCGGTGGGAGTGGAGGTCAGCAGCCCCTCGTTGATCTCGCGCAGCGCGATGGACATCGGCTTCTCGTGCACCTCGGAGTCGACCAGCGGGCCGACGTACTCGAGCAGGCCCTCCTGGAGCTGGGCGTAGTAGGCGTTGATCTGACGGGCGCGCTTCGCCGAGTACAGGACGAGGGCGTACTTGGAGTCCGCACGCTCCAGCAGCTCGTCGATCGGCGGGTTGGTGATGCCGATGGGGTCGGCCTTGGTTCCGGACACGCGTCAGTCTCGCTTCGCTTCGGGTACGGGTGATCTCATCAATGATACGAGTTCCTCGGCCGCGCGCCGAACGTCGTCGTTGAGCACGGTGACGTCGAACTCCTGTGCCGCCGCCAGCTCGCCTCGCGCGGTGGCCAGCCGTGCCTCGCGTTCCTCCTCGTCCTCGGTGCCGCGGCCGACGAGCCGGCGCACCAGCTCCTCCCACGTCGGCGGGGCCAGGAAGACGAAGAGGGCCTCGGGCATCGTCTCGCGCACCTGGCGCGCACCCTGCAGGTCGATCTCGAGCAGGGCCGGCCGGCCGGCCTCCAGCGCCTGCTCGACGGGCCGGCGCGGCGTGCCGTACCTGGCCAGGCCGTGGACGACGGCCCACTCGAGCAGCTCGCCGGCAGCGGCCATCCGCTCGAACTCGGCGTCGTCGACGAAGTGGTAGTGCACACCGTCGACCTCACCGGGGCGGGGCCGCCGGGTGGTGGCCGAGACCGAGAGCCAGACCTCGGGATGGTGCTCCCGCACGTACGCCGCGACGGTCCCCTTGCCGACGGCGGTCGGACCGGCGAGGACGGTGAGGCGGGAGCTCCCCGTCACGACCGCCCGAAGCGGTCGAGGAGCGCGGCGACCTGGTTCTGGCCGAGACCGCGAACGCGGCGGCTCTCGGAGATGCCGACCTCCTCCATGATCTGGCGGGCCCGGACCCGGCCGACGCCCGGCATGGACTCGAGGAGTGCGGAGACGCGCATCTTGCCGATGACGTCGTTGGTCTTCCCGGTCGCGACGACCTCGGCGAGGGAGGCCTGCGAGTGCTTGAGGCGGTGCTTCACCTCTGCGCGCTCGCGCCGGGAGGCGGCGGCCTTCTCGAGCGCGGCGGCGCGCTGTTCGGGAGTGAGCGGCGGAAGTGCCACGGGGGATCCTTCCGGGACGTGCGGGCGCTGGCTTCTCAACACCCGGCGGTACGCCTGCGACTGTATCGCGGCGGGCTCTCCGCCATCACCTCCTTGGAGCAGGCTGCGCGGGCCCGTGGGCGCTCAGCCACGCGGACCGGCGGTGAGCTGCTCCGCGGCCCGCCGGGCGGCGGACCGCAGCGACCCGGCATCCGGCCCGGCCACGAGGACCTCGCGGCTGCTCGTGCCCAGGACCTGGCCGATCGCCGCGCCGAAGGTGTCGCGCAGGGCCTGCGGTGTCCCACCCTGCGCCCCGAGCCCGGGAGCGAGGATCGGGCCGCCCGCCCCGGCGAGGTCGAGACCGAGGTCGGTGACCGCGCTGCCCACGGTGGCGCCGACGACCATCCCGACGCTGCCGAGCCGACCGGATGCCGTCGCCGTCGCGTTGTCGCGGGCGACGCCCGCCACGACCGAGGCCGCGACCGTGGCGCCGTCGTGCGTCGCGTGCTGCACCGAGGGACCCTCGGGGTTCGAGGTCAGGGTCAGCACGAAGACCCCGCGGCCCGTCGTCGCGGCGAGGTCGAGCGCCGGCCGCAGCGACTCGTAGCCGAGGTAGGGGCTCACGGTGATCGCGTCGGCCCGCAGCGGCGAGCCGTCGGACAGGTAGGCCGAGGCGTAGCCGGCCATCGTCGAGCCGATGTCGCCGCGCTTGACGTCGAGCAGCGAGAGGGTGCTGGCGTCCCGCAGGCCGGCGAGGGTCCGCTCGAGCACCGCCACGCCGGCCGACCCGAACCGCTCGAAGAACGCCGACTGCGGCTTCACCGCCGCCACCGCTCCCCCGAACGCCTCGACGCAGGTCAGCGCGAACGACTCGAGACCGGCGACCGTGTCGGGCAGCCCCCACTGCCCGAGCAGCGCGGGGTGCGGGTCGATGCCGGGGCAGAACGGCCCGAGGGCGTCCATCGCGGCCCGCAACCGGTCGCCGTAGGGCCTCGGGGGCGTGGTGGTCATCGCCGGGCGTCCTCTCGTGGGCGATGCCGACGACGTCGGCGAAGCGGACGAACCCGCGCCGCTCGACCTCGGCCTCGAGCTCGTCGACGACCCGGCGGGGCGCGCCGGGGTCGTTGAAGGTGGCGGTGCCGACCTGGACCGCGCAGGCACCCGCGGCGACCAGCTCGAGCGCGTCGCGGCCGGTGCGCACGCCCCCCACCCCGATGAGGGGGGCGGTGGGCAGGCGGCCCTCACGCATCGCCGCGGTGACCTGCCAGAGGGCGCGCACCGCCACGGGCCGCACGGCCGGGCCCGAGAGCCCCCCGGTGATGCCCGCGAGCTGCGGCCGCAGGAGGTCGGTGTCGATGACCATGCCGAGGAGGGTGTTGATCATCGTCAGGCCGTCGGCGCCGGCAAGCGAGCGCGGCCGAGGCGATCGGGACGATGTCGGTGACGTCGGGCGTCAGCTTGGCGAGCACGGGGACGCCCTCGGGCAGCCGGTCGCGGACGATCCGCACGACGCGCTCCGACGACGCCGGGTCGCACGCGAAGACCAGTCCGCGGTTCTCGACGTTGGGGCACGAGATGTTCGCCTCGACCCCGACGACCGCCTCGAACGCCGGGCTGGCCGCGAGCCGCTCGGCGACCTCCCCGAACTCCTCGGCGGTGTTCCCCGCGATCGAGACGAGCACGCGGGCCCCGACCGACCGCAGCCAGGCGAGGTCCTGCTCGACGAACGCGTCGATGCCCGGCCCCTGGAGCCCGATCGAGTTGAGCATGCCGGATGCCGTCTCGGCCATCCGCGGGGTGCCGCGGCCCGACCGGGGCGCGGCCATCACCGTCTTCGTCACGAACGCGCCCAGCTCGGAGACGGGGAAGAAGCGGTGCAGCTCCCTGCCGTTGGCCGCGCAGCCGGATGCCGTCATCACCGGGTTCGGCAGCGTCACCGGCCCCAGCGCGGTCGTCATGTCGACCATCAGTGGCCCCCCGTCACCGGTGCACCGAGGGCGTCGGCCGGGACGTGGCAGACGCCGTCGCGGAACGCGTCCCAGCGCACCCGGTCACCCCGGAAGACCGGGCCCTCGACGCAGGACCGCACCATCCGGGTGACGCCGTCGTTGCCGGTCACCGGCATCACGCAGGTCATGCACACGCCGACCCCGCAGGCCATCGCCTCCTCGACCGCGACCTGGGCCACCGCGCCGTGGGCGGTGGCGATCTCGGTGACCGAGCGGAGCATCGCCATCGGGCCGCACCCGTAGACCACGCCGGCCTCGGTGCGGTCGATGACGTCACCGAGCACGTCGCTGACCCACCCGCGCCGGCCGGACGACCCGTCGTCGGTGGTCACGGTGACGCCGTCGGCAGAGCGGCGGGCCTCGACGACGCCGAAGAGTCGGTCCTCCGAGGCCGCGCCGAGCACCATCTCGACGGTGCAGCCGCGCTCGTGCAGCGCCTCCGCGAGCCAGAAGAGGGGAGCCGAGCCGTAGCCCCCACCGACGAGGACGCACGGCACGGGGTCGGTGGGGACGGGGAACGGCCGGCCGAGGGGACCCA
>CAWERJ010000019.1:0-97165 GCA_963811475.1 uncultured Actinomycetota bacterium | reverse complement strand
CCACCGTCGTGGCCGGCGCCGGGCCCGAGGTCGACGAGCCAGTCGCCGTGCGCCATGACGGCCTGGTGGTGCTCGATGACGATCACCGAGCGGCCCGAGTCGACGAGGCGGTCGAGCAGCGCGAGGAGCTGCTGCACGTCGGCGAGGTGCAGCCCGACGGTCGGCTCGTCGAGCACGTAGACCTCACCCTTCTCGGCCATCTGCGCGGCGAGCTTGAGGCGCTGCCGCTCCCCGCCCGACAGCGTCGTCAGCGGCTGGCCCAGGCTGATGTAGCCGAGCCCCACGTCGCCCAGGCGGACGAGGACCTGGTGCGCGGCAGGCGTGCTGGCCTCGCCGCCGGTGCCGAAGAACGCCTCGGCCTCGGTCACCGACATCGCCAGCACCTCGGCGATGTTCTTGCCGCCGAGGGTGTACTCGAGCACGGCCGCCTGGAAGCGCCGGCCCTCGCACTCCTCGCAGGTCGACTCGAAGGTGGCCATGATGCCGAGGTCGGTGAAGATGACGCCGGCGCCGTTGCACGTGGGGCAGGCACCCTCGGAGTTCGAGCTGAACAGAGCCGGCTTGACGCCGTTCTCCTTGGCGAAGGCCTTGCGAATCGGTTCCAGCAGGCCGGTGTACGTGGCGGGGTTGCTGCGGCGCGAGCTCTTGATCGCGCCCTGGTCGACCACCACGACGCCCTCGCGCTTGGCCACCGAACCGTGGATGAGCGAGGACTTGCCGGAGCCGGCGACCCCCGTGATGACGCACAGCACCCCGAGCGGGATGTCGACGTCCACGTGCTTGAGGTTGTGGGTCGACGCCCCGCGCACCTCCATCGCACCGGACGGCGACCGCACGGCATCCTTGGTCCTCACCCGGTCGTCGAGGTGGTGGCCGGTGACCGTGTCGCTGGCGCGCAAGCCGTCGACGGTGCCCTCGAAGCACACCTCGCCGCCCCCGACTCCGGCCCCGGGCCCGAGGTCGACCACGTGGTCGGCGATGGTGATCATCTCCGGCTTGTGCTCGACGACGAGGACGGTGTTGCCCTTGTCGCGCAGCCGGAGCAGGAGCCGGTTCATCCGTTCGATGTCGTGGGGGTGCAGCCCGATCGAGGGCTCGTCGAAGACGTAGGTGACGTCGGTCAGCGACGATCCCAGGTGCCTGATCATCTTCGTGCGCTGGGCCTCACCACCCGACAGCGTGCCGGCCGGCCGGTCGAGCGAGAGGTAGCCCAGGCCGATCTCCGCGAACGAGTCGAGGAGGTGCTGCAGCCCCTTGAGCAGTGGCGCGGCCGACGGCTCGTCGAGCTCGCCCACCCACTGCGCGACGTCGCTGATCTGCATCGCGCACAGGTCGGCGATGCTCGTGCCGGAGATCGTCGACGATCGGGCCTCGGGCGTCAGCCGGGTGCCGTCGCACTCGGGACAGGCCTGGAAGGTCACCGCCCGCTCGACGAAGCGACGCACGTGCGGCTGCATCGCCTCGGGGTCCTTGGACAGCATCGACTTCTGGATCCTCGGGATGATGCCCTCGAAGGTGAGGTTGACCCCCTCGACCTTGATCTTGGTCGGGGGCGCGTAGAGCATCGTGTCGAGCTGCTTGGCGGTGAAGGACGAGATCGGTCTGTCCATCGGCAGCCCCATGCCCGAGAACAGCCGGCCGTACCAGCCGTCCATCGAGTACCCCGGGACGGTCAGGGCACCCTCGCTGAGGGACTTGCTGTCGTCGTAGAGCGCAGTGCGGTCGATGTCGCTGACGTGCCCCATGCCCTCGCAGCGCGGACACATGCCGCCGAGGTAGACGGCCTCGCGCACGACGGCCTTCTCGACACGACCGCCCTTCTCGGTCGACATCACCCCACTGGCCTTGCGGGTGGGCACGTTGAACGAGAAGGCCGTCGGCGGCCCGATGTGCGGCGTGCCCAGCCGGCTGAAGAGGATCCGCAGCATCGCGTTGGCGTCGGTGGCCGTGCCCACGGTCGAGCGGGGGTTGGCCCCCATCCGCTCCTGGTCGACGATGATCGCCGTGGTCAGCCCCTCGAGGTGGTCGACGTCGGGGCGCGAGAGGTTCGGCATGAAGCCCTGGAGGAACGCGCTGTACGTCTCGTTGATGAGGCGCTGCGACTCCGCGGCGATGGTGTCGAACACGAGCGAGCTCTTGCCCGAGCCCGACACCCCCGTGAACACGGTCAGGCGGCGCTTGGGCAGCTCGAGGCTGATGTCCTTGAGGTTGTTCTCCCGTGCCCCGTGCACACGGATCAGGTCGTGGCCGTCGGCGATCATGGGATGCCGGCCGCTCCCGCTCCGTCGTCGCGCTCATCCGCCGCTCTCCTCGTCGTCCGGCCACCGGCCCACCTGCCACCGCCGACCTCGATCCAACCACTCGGCGGCGACACCTGACGAGCACGACCTCCACGGATGCCGCGCGGAGGCGGGGGTGGCCGACGACCTGCGCCAGCCGCCCGGCGCCTCAGGCGGTCCGCTGGATCTCCCGACGGAGTACGTGCCCGTCTGGCCGAAGACGGCCGGACACCACCGAAGTCGCCCTCGACCGTCGCGTTGGTGAGTACGGGTCTCGCGGAACCGGTAGCTCTCGCCGGTCACGGGGTTGTGGTACGAGTCGGTGAACGTCTCGCGGGCGGTTCCGCCGTCGGCGTGAACGTGGTCAGAGGCCGCCGATGCCACAGGCGACGAGCACGGCCCGATGGCCACGACGACGACCGCCACGCCCGTACCCGCGATGGTGAGGCCGACCGCGGCGGTGATGGGGGGGTCTTCGGGTCTGCCCCGCGCACCCCTCCGCCGGGCTTCCCGGGTCAGGCCTCCACCTCCGCCAGGGCGTGCGCCAGCTCGCCGGCGACCTCGCGCGCGAGGAACCCGACCCGCCCGACGGATGCCGTGAGGCGCTCCCCCGCGCGCCCGTGGAGGTAGGCGCCCCACGCCGCCGCCTGCGCCGGTGTCGCTCCCCGCGCGAGCAGCCCCGCGACCGCGCCGGCCTTGACGTCGCCCGAGCCGGCGACCGCCGTGCCGGGTGAGCCGACCTCGACGCGCCACGCCCGGCCGCCCGCCTCGACGACGTAGGAGACCTCGGAGCCCGACAGCACCGTGACGCCCGTGGCCCTCGCGGCACGGCGGGTGGCCGCGAGGGCGTCGTCGACATCCGACTCGCCCTCGTGGAGCATCTTGGCGAGCTCGGTGGCGTTGGGCGTCAACAGGGTTCGGTCCGCCACGTGGCTCACGCCATGGGGGTGCGCTGTGAGGTACGCCGTGCCGAGCGCGTCGATGACGAGCGCCGTCCTGAAGTGGGGCACGACCACCTCGAGGAGCGCGCACGCAGCGGCAGGATCACCGATGCCCGGGCCGGCGAGCACGGCATCCGCGCCGTCGGCGAGCTCGAGGAGTTGCCTCGGCGGCGGAGGTCGCGATCTCGCCGTCGTCGGTGTCGAGGCCGACGACGAAGGCCTCGGGTACCGCGGTCGCGAGGTGAGCGGCCGTGGATGCCGTGGTGGCCACCTGCACCTTGCCCGCACCGACGCGCAGCGCCGCCTCGGCGGCGAGGAGCACCGCTCCGGGGGTTCGGTCGCTGCCCCCGACGACGAGGAGGCGGCCCTTGGCGTCCTTGCTGCCGTCGGGGTCAGGGAGCGGCCAGTCGCGCAGCAGGGGCTGTGTGACGACGGGGGGCTCGTCGAGCCGCGCCTCAGGCACTGCGCTCGTCCTGCGCCGAGGCGTCCGCGTGGGCCCGCGACTCCTCGTGGGTCGGCTCCGCCTCCGACTCCTCGAGGTGGTCGACGTCGCCGTACGAGATGAGCTCGAGACGGCCGTCGCCCGTCGGCCGGTAGTGCGTCCTCGAGCAGTTGCCGAGCGGGGTCTCGCCGTCGATGCGCAGGAGCTCCTCCTCCGTGAGCGACTCGAGGAGGTAGCGGAACGCCATGATGACGGCCTGGTGGCTGAAGACCCACACCCGGCGCCCGGCGTGCTCGGCGCGTACGTCGGTGAGCAGGCTGCGGATGCGCAGGACGACGTCGGTCCAGCTCTCGCCACCCGGGGGGCGGTAGTAGAACTTGCCCATCGACGCGCGGCGGTCGGCCTCCTCCGGGTACTTCTCCCGGATGCCCTGCCCCGTCATCCCGTCGAAGAGGCCGAGGTCGCGCTCGCGCAGGCGCTCGTCGTGGACGGGACGAGGCGCGTCCGGCAGGTGCTGGAGGGCGAGCTCCATCGTGGTGGCCGCGCGGACGTACGGGGAGCCCGAGCACCACCTGCGGCCGCTCGTCCTCGGGCAGCTGGGCGAGGTGCTCGCCCAAGGCCTTGGCCTGCGCGATGCCGTTGTCGGACAGCGGCGTATCGGGGTCCCGGTAGTCGAGGTCGAGGCGGGCCAGGCCCTCCTTGCCCGCCGCGGCCGCCGCGATGTTGCCGACGCTCTCGCCGTGCCGGACGAGGACGAGCTCGGCCGGAGCCGTCGTCGCCATGTCGCGCTCTTTGCCGGCCACCGTGCCTCCTGACCTCGCCGTGCCCCCGGTCGGGTTCGCACGACTCTAGGCGCTGGCACGTGCCCGATCGCGTGACGAGATCGACCAATTGGTCGATCTCGTCGCACACGCCGAACGCGGTCGGTCCTGCTCAGGCGCGAGTGGCGACGTAGACGAGGAAGTGGTCGTCGGGAGTCGGCTCGAGGTCGTTGTACTCGCCGCGCACCTGCACGTCGGAGAACCCGGCTCGCTCGAGCATCATCACGAGCTCGCCGCGGAAGTACAGGTTCACCGTGAGCCGGTGGCGTTCCTCGGCGACCAGCGCTCCGTCCCGCCACTGCAGGGCGTGGATCTCGTGCACCTCCTGCTGGCCGAGCGGGTCGAGGGCGAGCAGACGCGTCCGGAGGGCGTACTCGTCACCGTCCGGCGCGCGCCGGCGGTCGGTCGGTGGCTGCTCGGGCTGCGGCAGGTCCTCGCGGGTGCCCGGCGGCCAGTGCGACCAGGTGCTGGCTCCGGAGTACGGGACCTCGTTGTCGAGGACCAGCCGGCCGCCCGGCTCGAGGTGGTCGTGGAGCCGGCGCAGCGCCTCCTCGTCCTGCTCACGGGTCGAGCCGAGACCCAGTCCGCCGCAGACGTAGATCGTCCGGTACCGCCGCGGAAGGTCGAGGTCGTGCATGGCCTGGCAGTACAGCGTCGGCGCGGCACCGGCCGCGGCCGCCGCCTCGCGGCAGAGGGTCGACCATGTCGGGCGAGACGTCGACCCCGTCGACGTCCAGCCCGTCCGCGACGTACGGCACGAGGAGGCGGCCGTGCCACAGGCGACGTCGAGCGCCGGCTGGCCCTCCTCGACGAACCGGCGGAAGTACTCGATCTCCGGGCCGGAGTCGCGGAACAGCGCCCACCACCGGGCCACCACCCCTGGTGCCAGCTCGCCGGGCCCCCCCGCAGGACGGCTCCACGACCGCGGCCAGGGCTTCACCGGCCGCCTCGCCGCGCCTGCGCACCCTCCGGGACCCTACCCGCCGCAGCGGCGCCCCGCGGCCCGCTCGACGACGCGCCGCGCCAGCGCGTCGATCGAGTCGACGATCGTCGGGTCGTCGACGCCGAGGTCCTCGTGCAGGACCGACAGCTCGGTGCACCCGAGCACGACGGCCTCGGCCCCCCGCTCCCGCAGGTGCCCGACGACCGCGTCGAAGCGCTCGCGCGACACCGGCATCCCGGCCTTGACCCCGTCGTAGATGATCGCCATGACCTCCCGCTGCACCTCGGGCTCCGGCACCACGAGCTCGAGGCCTGCGGCGGCGGATGCCGTGGCGTACGTTCCCGCGCGCATCGTGCCGTCCGTCGCCAGCACCCCCAGCCGACGCAGCCCGGGGACGAGGACCCGCGCCCGGGCGACGCTCTCGGCGACCGTGTCGAGCACCTCGATGGCCACGGCGGCCCGCATCGACTCGACCCAGACCACCGCGGTGTTGCACGGGATCGCGACGAAGCGCGCGCCGGCACGCTCGAGCGCCACGGCATCCGCGACGAGGGCCGGCTCCGGGCTCTCCCCCTCGCCGACGAGGAAGGCGGTGCGGTCGGGGATGCTGCCGTGCTGCCACACGAGCAGGTCGACGTGGTCCTGGTCGCGCGCGGCGTCGGTGAGCTCGAGGACGCGGGTCATGAAGTGCACCGTCGCAGCCGGCCCGAGGCCGCCGAGCACGCCGACCGGCTCGTCGCGTCGCACGCGCATGCGCTCATCGTGCGACGAAGTACTTGCGGAACTTGCGCACCTGGTTCACGTGGTACGCCACGTTGTACGCCCGCCGCTTGAGGGTGAGGTCGGGGGCGTACCAGTTCGGGTCGCTCGCGCGGCCCGCGCGCATCAGGGCGAGCGCCTTGTCGCGCAGCACGGGGTCGAGCACGTAGTGCTTGACGACGTACTTCGGCACGAAGGCGAACAGGTGCTCGCCGCGGGCGATCTCGACGCCCTCCATCGTCTCGTGGCGCACCCAGTCGCGCACGTACCACTCCGAGACGTTGTTGCCGCCGGCGGTCACGTAGAAGTTCGACCGCCCCAGCCGCACGTTGATCTCGAAGAACTTGAGGATGCCGTCGCGCCGGTCGTACTTGAGGTCGAAGTTCGAGAACCCGACGTAGCCGACGTGCTCGAGGAAGCGCGTCGCCTGCTCGACCACCTCGTCGATCTCGGTGTTGATGATGACGCACGGGTTGCCGATCGCCATCGGGTGGTGCTCCTCGAGCAGCACGTGCCCCACCGCGCCGAAGCGCACCTTGCCGTGGCGGTCGGAGTAGCAGGTGAGGACGCGCATGTTCGTGTCGTCACCCGGGACGAACTCCTGGAGCAGGAAGTTGCCGTCGTAGTTCGAGGCGCGCACGGCGGCGAGCGCGGTGTCGAGCTCCTCGCGGGTGTCGTGGATGAAGACCTTCCTCTTGCCGGGGTAGCGCGCGTAGTGGTGGAGGGCGCTGTCGGCCGGCTTCATGACGACCGGGAAGCCGAACGGCAGGTCGTGCTCCTCGCCGAGGTCCTGCGACATGTCGACGACGACCGTCTCGGGGTAGGGCACGCCGACCTCGTCGAGCAGGCCGTAGAACACGTCCTTGCGCACGACCCGGTCGAGGAGGTCCTGGTCGATGTACGGGATGGTGAACCACTGCCCGAGGTGGTCCTTGTTCTCGATGATCATCCGCACGTACCAGTCGCCGGCCGCGACGAGGAGCAGCGGCACCCCCGGGGTGGCGTGCTCGCGCCCGACCTTCTCGAGCGCGGCGACGAACGTGCCGGCATCCTCGAGGTCCGCGACGTAGACGTGGTCGCACAGCCTGCTCATGGCGATCGGCCCGCCGTCGGTCATGTTGACGACGAGCGGTCGCACGCCGTACGCCGCGTGGAACGTGCGCACGAGGCTGTATGCCGTGATGTCGCCGCCGAGGATGACGGGGCGGAAGTCGGTGGCCGGGGCGTCGGGCACGCGGGGTCCTCCGAGGTCGGTGTCGTGGGGGCGGGCCGGGCCCGCGCGGTCACCCAAGGTTCCCACAGGAGCCCGCGGCGCCCGGCACCCCCGATGCCGTCGGACCGACGGGTTCCGTCGCGCGCGACGGGGTACGGGACACTGGACGACGACCGACCAGTGAAGGACCTGCCATGAACGACGCGACCCCCCTGTCCGCGGACCTGCAGCGCGCCAAGCGCCCGCGCAGCCCGCTCGCCGGGCTCTACGGCCACCCCATCCACCCGATCCTCGTGACCATCCCCATCGGTGCGTGGACCGCGAGCCTCGTCTTCGACCTGGCGGCCAAGCTCGGCGACGAGCCGGCGGCCTTCGCCAAGGGCTCCACGTGGCTCATCGGCATCGGCATCGTGGGCGCGGCCCTCGCGGCGGTGTGGGGCTCGATCGACTTCTCGACGATCGCCAAGGGGACTCGGGCGTACACGACCGGGCTCACGCACCTGGCGATCAACTCCGTCGTGATCGTGCTGTACATCGTCAACTTCATGCTTCGACGGGGACAGGGCTACGACGACGTCGCCACCGGGGTGCTCGTGCTGTCGGTCGTCGCACTGGCGATGCTCGGGGCGTCGGGGTGGCTGGGCGGCAAGCTGGCCTACCGCTACGGGGTCCGGGTCGCCGACGAGGGGACCCAGGCCGAGGGGTTCGTCGAGGGCGCCCGCTCACGCGGCTGAGGCCGCCGGCGACGGCGCCCGTTCCTCAGACCCGGTCGTCGCGCAGCACCGTTCCGTCGGGGTCGAAGACGTCGTAGAGCCGCGGCGCCCACAGCAGCTGGAGCCGCGAGAGCTCCGGCGGCGCGAGCCGGCGCAGCCGCCCCGGCGGACGCTCCACGCCCGCGGCCCCCTGCCCGGCTCGCCCCCTTCGGCGCCACCGCACCGAGGTCCCGCGCATCGGGGCGCCGAGGTGCGGCAGGTGGTGGCGTCGGCGCGCGGTAGCCGCCCGCGTACCACTCGTCGAGCGCCGTGGCGGAGGCGGCCATGAGGTCCCAGAGCTCCCCGTGGTCGTCGGGCACGTCGTCGGGGTGCAGGCCCACGTGCTCACCGACGAGCTCACGCCGCAGCCGCAGTGCGAAGACGTCCGGCGGGGCCGAGCCCTCGCGGTCCTCGACGCGCACGTCCTGGATGGAGGCCGCGATCTCCGAGTCACTGGTCCACGACCGGCGGTTGAAGTTGTCCGAGCCGACGCTCGCCCACACGTCGTCGATGACGCACACCTTGGAGTGCACGTACACCGGGTAGCCGGCCTCGCTCGTGAGGCCGTAGAGCGCGACCCGGTCGCCACCGGCATCCAGCAGCTCGTCCATCGCGAGCTTGCGGCCGTAGAGCTGCGGCGGCAGGGAGACCGCCCCGTCGACGTCCGGGACGATCGGGATGACGGCGATGAGCCGGAGCTCGGGGTTCTCGCGCAGCGCGTCACCGAAGTGGCGGCCGACCTCCTGCGACCACAGGTACTGGTCCTCGAGGTAGATCAGCCGTCGGGCGTGCTGCACGGCCTTGGTGTTGCCGGCCGACACGCTGCGCTCGCCGTCGGGGGCGAAGTCGTAGCCCTTGGGGAGGATGGCCGGGTAGGTGCGCAGGACCTGCACCGCCTCCTGTGCGCCGGCCGGTGCGGCCGGTGGAGCGAGCTGCTCGGGCAGCGGCCGGGGCGTGAGGTCCTCGCCCTGGGTGAGGCTCGAGAGGATCCGCCCGGGGTTGAGCGTGAGCGGCGTGGAGTCCTCCCAGCGCTCCCGGAACACCGTCTCGACGTCGAAGACGGCGGGGCCCTCGACGGCGATGTGCACGTCGTGCCACGGCGGTCGCGGGCCGAACACCTGCGGCATGGCGATGACCTGGCGGTCGCCGTCGTGCTCGATGCCGTCGCGGCGGCTGTGGCAGAGGTCGATGCCGCCGAGGTAGGCGATGTCACGCGACGGGTCGTCGGCGTGGCGCAGGACGACGAACTTCTGGTGGTGCGAGCCCGCGGTGCGCACCCGCATGTCGCGCAGGCACTGGCCGCCGGCCTCGTCGATCTCGATGCCGAGCAGCCGCGCCTTCTCGGCGTGGAAGCCGATCTTCGACCAGTGCGAGCGCCAGAGCAGCCCGCGGACGTCGACGCCACGTCGCGCCGCGGCCGAGAACGTGGCCGACACCGTGGTGGCGGGGTCGTCGGTGAGCAGCTCGTCGGGGTCGCCCCGCCAGTCGGCGAAGAACAGCAGGTCGCCCTCGCCCATGGCCGACACCCGTTCGTGGAGCTCGGCGAAGTAGGGGCGGCCGTGCACGAGCGGGCGCACCGAGTTGCCGGTGCTCCAGGCGACGCCGTCAGGATGGTGGGCGTCGATGCGGGTGTGCGGGTTGCCCCGCTCGTCGGGCAGCAGGAAGAGGTCGGGGAGCACGCGGCCATCCTGCCGGTCCGCCACCGCGCGGGACAGGGGCGGGTCCTGTCGAACCTGCGGAACACGAGGCGGGAGCGGCTGGTTGCAGTCGTCCTCACCAGCCGTCCGGCACGGACGGCCACCCGGCTGACACCACCTCCGAGGAGACCCATGAAGGCCATCTGGAACGGCGCCGTCATCGCCGAGTCCGACGACACCGTCGTCGTCGAGGGCAACCACTACTTCCCCGCCGACTCCGTCGACCGCGACGTGCTGCGCCCCTCCGACACCCACACCGTCTGCCCGTGGAAGGGCACCGCGTCGTACTGGACCCTCGAGGTCGACGGCCAGGTCAACCGCGACGCCGCGTGGTACTACCCCGAGCCCAAGGATGCCGCGGCGCACGTCCGCGACCGGGTCGCCTTCTGGAAGGGCGTCACCGTCGCCGCCTGAGCGGCCGGGTCAGATCGCGAAGAACGCGATGAAGATCGCGAAGAGCAGCGGGACGCCGAAGACGACGTCGAGCACGTGGAACGGGACCCACAGCAGGTGGGTGACCTTCCAGCCGTAGTCGGCGTCGGGCCACTCCGGGGGTTCCCACGTGCGGGCCCGCCACAGCCGTTGCCCGACGAGCAGCACGGCGTAGACGCCGACCGCGACCCACCAGGCGTCGACCACGGCAGGTCGGTCAGGCCTGCCCGATGGACTCGAGCAGGTCGGCGAACCAGGGCACGGTGGTGTCGAAGGCCTTGCCGCCCTTGATCCGCGGGAACTCGATCGCCCGCAGCTCTCCGCCGCGCTCCTCGTCGTGCCCGATGAGGCCCGGCTCGCCGCGCAGGGCGGAGTCGACCGCGAGGTCGGTGCACTCCTTGATGAGGGCCAGGTCGCGGTCGTTGGCCGCCGCGGAGCGCGAGAAGTAGCCGGACTTCTGCACCATCGTCTTCTCGGCGCCCAGCAGCTCGGCGAACTGCTTGGCGAACCAGGCGCCGGGGTTGACCTTGTCGAGCTGCACGTGGCCGAACGGGTCCTTGGGCACCTCCTGGCCCGCGGCCTCGAGCTCGGCCACGACCTCGGACACGCCGGCGCCCTCGGAGAGGAAGACGTTGACGCAGCCGATCTCGTCCATGACGGCCCGCAGGCGGTCGGCCTCGGCGTGGAGGTCGAGGGGCATCTCGGGCACGAACACGGCGTGGACGTCCCAGCGGCGCGGGTCGTTGCCGATCGCCGGGACGAAGTCCTGCTCGGCGACCCACAGGTGGTACGCCTCCGCGGTGGCCGCGGTCAGCCAGCCGCAGTGGCGGCCCATGACCTCGTGGACGATGAGCATCCGCGGGTTCGAGGAGTGCTCGGCGAGGATGTTCTGCGCGAACACCGACCCCTGCTCGGCGGCCGTCCAGGCACCGAGCGACTGGCGCACGGGGACGATGTCGTTGTCGACGGTCTTGGGCAGGCCGACGACGGTGAGCTCGTAGTCGTTCTCGTGCAGGTAGGCGGCGAGGTCGGCGGCGGTGGTGTTCGTGTCGTCGCCCCCGATCGTGTGGAGGACGTCGACGCCGTCGGCGGTGAGCTGCTCGGCCGCGACGTGGAGGGGGTCCTGCCCCTCCTGGACCAGGCCGCGCTTCACGCAGTCCTCGACGTTGGTCAGCTTGACCCGGCTGTTGCCGATCGGCGAGCCCCCGAAGCGGTGCAGCAGGTGGGCCCGCTCGCGCACCTGCGGCGTGACCTCGACGTACTCGCCCTTGAGCAGCCCGGCGTACCCGTTCGTGTAGGCGATGATCCGCACGTCCGGAGCGACCTCGGTGTAGCGCTCGATGAGCCCCCCGACGGCGGAGGACAGGCACGGGGCGAGCCCGCCGGCGGTGAGCATGGCGACGGTGCGGACGGTCATGGGGCGCTCCTGCGGTGCGGTGGTCGGTGCGGTGCGTCACGGTGCGGCGCCGGGGGCCGGCGGTCGGGTCGGCGCGGACCGGCCTGCGCCCCCATTGTGGCGCGTCGCGCGTGGGGACGGTCGGCGGGCCACCATCCGGTCGGCCGTCGACGACCACCGACCGCCGGATGCCGGATGCCGTCGCCCTCAGCGGGCGCGCAGCTCGCGCGCCACGAGCTCGGCCGTCTGCACCATGTTGAGCGCCGCCCCCTTGCGCAGGTTGTCGCCGCAGATGAAGAGGTCGAGGGTCGTCGGCGCCTCGGGCGACTGGCGGATCCGGCCGACGAAGCGCGGGTCGGCGCCCACGACGTCGTTCGGGGTCGGGAACTCGGGCTCGTCGGGGTCGTCGAGCACGACGACGGCGGGGGCCTCGATGAGCGCCTGGCGGGCGTCGGCGACCCGCACCCGGTTGGCGAAGGTGGCGTGCACCGTGACCGAGTGCGACGAGATGACGGGCACGCGCACGCAGGTCGCCGAGACGGGCAGGTCGGGGATGTCGAGGATCTTGCGGGTCTCCTGGCGCACCTTGACCTCCTCGGAGGTCCAGCCGTCGCCCACGTGGTGACCGACGAACGGCACGACGTTGAGCGCCAGCGGCGCCGGGAACGGGTGACTCGCCCTCGAGCTCGTGCTCGATGAGGCGGCGCACGTCGCCGGGACGGGTGCCGAGCGCCCGGTCGCCGTGGACGACGTCGAGCTCGGCGTGCAGCCGGTTCATGCCGGCCCGGCCCAGCCCCGAGGCCGCCTGGAAGGTCGTGACGACGAGGCCGGTCAGCTCCCACGCGCTGTGGAGCACGGCGAGCGCGTCGATCATCGTCATGACGGTGGCGCCGGGGTTGGCGATGATGCCCCGCGGCCGGTCGGAGACCCGCTGGGGGTTCACCTCCGGCACGACGAGGGGCACGTCCGGCTCGGTGCGGAACGCGGTGCTGTTGTCGATCGCGACGACCCCGCGCGCGGCGGCCAGCTCGACCCACTCCCGGGCGATCGACGGCGGGATGTCGAAGATCGCGACGTCGAGGCCGTCGAAGAACTCGGGCGTCAGCGCCTCGATGGCGACGTCCTCGCCCGCCACCCGGAAGACCGACCCGACGTCCTCCGCCCCGGCGGCGAGCCGGATGCTCCCCCAGTGCGTGTGCCGGGTCGGCAGCACGTCGAGCACGACCTTGCCCACCGCCCCGGTCGCCCCGACGATGCCGAGCGACGGCAGTCGCCCCTCCATGGTGCCCTCCCCGTCGATCAGCACGTCAGCGGCCGGTGCCCCCGTAGACGACGGCCTCCCCTTCCGTGGAGTCGAGGCCGAAGGCGGTGTGGACCGCCCGGACCGCGTCGTCGAGCAGGTCGTCGCGGGTGATGACCGAGATGCGGATCTCGGAGGTCGAGATCATCTCGATGTTCACCCCGGCGTTGGCGAGCGCCTTGAAGAAGGTCGCCGACACCCCGGGGTTCGAGCGCATCCCCGCACCGACGAGGGAGAGCTTGCCGATCTGGTCGTCGTACTGGATCGAGGAGAACCCGACCTCGTCCTGCACGCCCGCGCAGCGCCTCGACCGCCTTGGTGCCGTCGGCCTTGGGCAGCGTGAACGAGATGTCGGTGAGGCCGGTGTCGGTGGCCGAGACGTTCTGGACGATCATGTCGAGGTTGATCTGGGCGAGCGTCACCGCCTCGAAGATCTGGGCGGCCATGCCCGTGCGGTCGGGGACGCCGACGACGGTGACCTTGGCCTCGCTGCGGTCGTGGGCCACTCCGGCGATGATCGGCGCTTCCACGGCGTCTCCTTCGGGTGCGGGCTGGTCGGTGACCGTCGTGCCCACCTTCTGCGAGAAGGAGGACCGGACGTGGATGGGGATGTCGAAGCGGCGCGCGTACTCGACGCTGCGCAGGTGCAGGACCTTGGACCCGGAGGCCGCGAGCTCGAGCATCTCCTCGTTCGAGATGCGGTCGATCTTGCGGGCGGTCGGCACGATCCGCGGGTCGGCGGTGAAGACCCCGTCGACGTCGGTGTAGATCTCGCAGACCTCGGCGCGCAGGGCGGCGGCGAGGGCGACCGCCGTCGTGTCGGTGCCCCCGCGCCCGAGGGTGGTGATCTCCTTGGTGTCGTGGCTGACCCCCTGGAAGCCCGCCACGATGACGATGTGGTTCTTCGCGAGCGCCTCGGTGATGCGCCCTGGCGTGACGTCGATGATCTTCGCCCGCCCGTGCACGCTGTCGGTGATGACCCCGGCCTGGCTCCCCGTGAAGGACCTCGCGCTGTAGCCGAGGTCGGAGATCGCCATCGCGACGAGCGCCATCGAGATGCGCTCGCCGGCCGTCATGAGCATGTCGAGCTCGCGCGGCGGCGGCACCGGGCTGACCTCCTTCGCGAGGTCGAGCAGCTCGTCGGTCGTGTCCCCCATCGCCGACACCGCGACGACGACGTCGTTGCCGGCCTTCTTCGTCTCCGCGATGCGCCGCGCCACCCGCTTGATGCTCTCGGCATCGGCCAACGACGATCCGCCGTACTTCTGGACGACGATGGGCACGCGACTACTCCCGTGACGTGGTGCGGAGGGTTTCGGACACTCTAACCGGCCGTCCACGAACCGGACTCGTCGACCGGATGCCGGGCGCACGGCATCCGCGTCGACCCTCACCTCGTGCGAGTTGGGCACGGTTTCCGCGGGTCCGCCGCCCGGAAACCGCACCCAAGTCGCACGGGGTCGGGAGGCCGGCCGGCCGCGTGCCGGCGTAACGTCGCGACGCAGGCGCACGTCCAGGAGGTCAGATGTCGATCGTCATCGTCGGAGCCGGGCTGGCCGGTGGCACGGCCGCCACCGAGCTGCGGGAGCAGGGGTACGACGGGCCGGTCGTGCTCATCGGCGCGGAGGACCACCCGCCGTACGAGCGGCCGCCCCTGTCGAAGGGCTACCTGCTGGGCAACGACCCCCTCGAGGACGCGTTCGTCCATCCCCGCGAGTGGTACGCCGAGCACGACGTCGACCTGCGGCTGGGCGTGCACGCGACCGCCCTCGACACCGGGGCGCACACGGTGCAGACCTCGGCCGGTGAGGTGGGCTACGACCGGCTGCTGCTCGCGACCGGTGCCGAGCCCCGGCGCCTGGAGCTGGCCGAGCAGAGCGGCGCGCCCACGGCCTACCTGCGGACCATCGAGGACAGCGACCGGCTCAAGGCCGCCTTCGCCCGCGGTGGTCGCATCGTCGTCGTCGGCGCCGGCTGGATCGGCCTGGAGGCGGCGGCGGCCGCCCGGTCGGCGGGGTGCGACGTCACGGTGATCGAGACCGCCGCGCTGCCGCTCCTGCGGGTGCTGGGCCCGACCGTGGCGGAGGTCTTCGCCGACCTGCACCGCGAGCAGGGGGTCGACCTGCGCCTGTCGGCGACCCGTGACACCGGACGACCTCGCCGGCGCCGACCTCGTCGTGGCCGGGGTCGGGGTGGCGCCGCGCGTGGCCCTGGCCGAGGCGGCGGGCCTGGCGGTCGACAACGGCGTCCTCGTGGATGCCGGGCTGCGCACGTCCGCGCCCGACGTGTACGCCGTGGGCGACATCGCCAACCACGACCACCCGGTGCTCGGCCGGCGGATCCGCGTGGAGCACTGGGACACGGCGATCAACCAGGGCAAGGTCGCGGCGCACAACCTCGCCGGTGCCGACGAGCCCTACGAGGCGATGCCGTACTTCTTCACCGACCAGTACGACCTCGGCATGGAGTACGTCGGCCACGGCAGCGCGGACGACGAGGTGGTCGTGCACGGGAACCTCAAGGAGCGGGTGTTCCGGGCGTTCTGGGTCCGCGAGGGGCGGGTCGTCGCGGCGATGCACGCGAACGACTGGGACGCCACCGACGACCTGCGCGCCGCCGTCGCCTCCGGAGACCTCCCACGCGGCCCCCTGACCCGTACCCAGATTCGACCAATACCGCTCACTGGAGGGACGGCAGTCTCGATACCCCGAGTGACGCTGGTTCGAGGTGATACCGCTC
Source organism: uncultured Actinomycetota bacterium (assembly GCA_963811475.1). Taxonomy (GTDB): domain Bacteria; phylum Actinomycetota; class Actinomycetes; order Actinomycetales; family Dermatophilaceae; genus Fodinibacter. The sequence goes on along the minus strand of CAWERJ010000019.1, from coordinate 81,451 downwards.
GGGGATCCGCGCACCTGGGGTTCGACTCCGGGGTCAGCTGCTCCGGGTCAGGGGTGGAGGGCGTCGAACTCCGCCTCGGACACGGCATCCGGGTCGGCGTCGAGGCGCACGTGCGCGAGGAGGCCCTGCACGACGCGCAGCGCGGCGGCCGCCCGCTCGCCCCAGTGCGAGAGGTAGCTGAACTGCCACCACCACAGCGCCTCGACCCGTCGGCCGGCGTCGAAGTGGCTCAGGCCGTGGCTGAGGGCCGAGGCGATGTCGACGAGGTCGTTGCTGAGGCAGCCGACCGTCGGCTCGGGGTCGACGAGGGGGTCGGCGACGTCGGCGTACTCGTCGAGGCCCTCGAAGACGTTGGCGAGGCTCTCGCGCAGCGGGTCGAGCTCGGCGTCCGGGCCGGGGTCGGGCTCGAAGCGCTCCACCGGCACGACGTCCTCGACCGCGCCGAGGCGGGCGCCCATGACGAGCACCTGCGACAGGGCGAGGAGGGCCATCGGCAGGGTGGCCTCCGGCGAGTTGCCCGCCGCGATCTCGCGGAGGGTGAGGAGGTACATCCGGGCGTCGGCCGCGGACTCCTCGGCGATGACGCTCCAGTCGTCAGACATCGATCAGCCTCCGTCCCTCGAACGCCCGGCCCAGGGTCACCTCGTCGGCGTACTCGAGGTCGCCGCCGACGGGCAGGCCCGACGCGAGGCGGGTGACGCGCAGGCCGAAGTCCTTGAGCATCCGCGAGAGGTAGCTCGCGGTCGCCTCGCCCTCGAGGTTGGGGTCGGTCGCGATGATCACCTCGGTGACCGTGCCGTCGCCGAGCCGGGCGAGCAGCTCGCGCACCCGCAGGTCGTCGGGCCCGATGCCGTCCATCGGGCTGATCGCGCCACCGAGCACGTGGTAGCGACCGCGGAACTCGCGGGTGCGCTCGATCGCGACGACGTCCTTGGGCTCCTCGACGACGCAGATGGCGTGCACGTCGCGACGGGGGTCGAGGCACACCCGGCAGCGCTGCCCCTCGGCGATGTTGAAGCAGAGCTCGCAGAACCGCACCCGGGCCTTGACCTCGGTCAACGAGTGCACGAGGCGCTCGACGTCGGCCTCGTCGGCCTGCAGGAGGTGGAACGCGATCCGCTGCGCGCTCTTGGGACCGACGCCCGGCAGCCTGCCGAGCTCGTCGATGAGGTCCTGGACCGCGCCTTCGTACACACGTCGAGACTACGACCTCTCGCCGACGGTGTCGTCCGCCGCCGCGCCCGGATGCCGTCCCGCGGTGGGTGCGCAGGTGGTCGCCCCGGCGGCCACTTCCGCACTCGGCGCGGATGCCGGCCGGCCGTGAGGGGGCAGGTGGTCGTCCCGGCCACCACTTCCGCGCTCGGCGCAGGGGTCAGGCGCGGAGGAGCTGGTAGTCGCCGGCCTCGGTGAGGGCCGCGGTGACCTCGTCGTCGGCGAGCTCGCGCTCGGTGACGACGGTGACGAGCGACGCACCGCCCTCGACGACCTCGACGTCGGCCTCGCGCACTCCTTCGAGGGCGAGCAGCTCCTCGCTCACCGCGCGCGCACAGTGCCCGCAGGTCAGCCCGGTCGCCTGGAACCGCTGGGTGGTGGCCATGGTGTCCTCCTCGTCAGATCCCGACCGCCGCACCGGTGGACTCGGGTGGCAGCTCGTTGTAGGTGTCGGCTCGTTCCTGGCCGCTCAGCGCGGCGATGGCGTCCATGACCTCGTCGGTGAGCAGGCGGCGGGCCCTGCCGGCCGGCATCCCGGCGTACGACTCGGGGCCGATCGGGCGGCCGAAGGCCACCCGCACGCGGGCCCGTCGGGGGAAGCTGGCACCCACGGGCTGGACCTGGTCGGTGCCCTCGAGGCCGACGGGCACGACGGGCACCCCGGCGGTGAGCGCCAGCCAGGCGACGCCGGTGCGGCCCTTGTAGAGGCGGCCGTCGCGGGAGCGGGTGCCCTCGGGGTAGATGCCGAAGGCGCGGCCCTCGCGCAGCACCTGGAGCGCGGCGTCGAGCGAGTCCTGGGCCGCGCGGGAGGACTGGCGGTCGACGGGGATCGCGTTGGACCCCTCGAAGAACCCGCGCCGGATCGCCCCGCCGATGCCCGTTCCCGGTGAAGTACTCCGACTTGGCGAGGAAGCTCACCGGGCGAGGTGCCGCGATCGGGATGGCGAACGAGTCGATGAACGACAGGTGGTTGCTCGCGAGGAGCACCCCTCCGGTGAGGGGGACGTTCTCGGTGCCGGTGATCGTCGGCCGCCAGATGAGCTTCGAGAGCGGGGCGACGACTCCGTGGCTGATGCGGTACGAGGCGGCGCTCACCGCGGCTCCTCGGCGATGACGGTCCCCCCGAGGATGCGCTCGACGACCGGGACCCCCACGTCGGTGAGGTCGTCGATGGCCTCGTCGTCGTCGCTGATCGCGCCGTCGTCGACCACGCGCGGGCCCGCCGACGCGACCGGCTCGCCGGGCTGCTCGGGCTGCTCGCCGGAGGTGGCCTGAGTCCGGTCGAGCGGGCTCGCCCAGGAGGGGGCCGACTCCGGCGGGGGTGGCGAGTCCGACCAGCTTCCCTCGGGACGCGCGGCGGGCGTGCGGGATGCCGGCTGCTCGCCTCCCGCGTCGTCGTCGGCGTGGGGTCGTGCGGCGCTCCGGCCCCGGCTCGACGACGGCACCTCGTCGGGTGCCGGGCGCCCCGGTGCCGGGGCAGCCGCTGGTGTGTTCGGGCTTGCGGTCGAGGGCGGCGCGGACCCGCCCCGCAGGGCGGACCCGGCATCCTCGGACGGCACGCCGTCGATCCGGGCGTCGACCCCGAGGACGTCGATGAGGGCCTGGCGGACGTAGTCGGCGTGAGCCCCGCGCCGGAAGGTCTCGGCGAGGCCGACCGTGGAGATGCCGAGGACCACGCGCTCCCCGTCGTAGTCGACGACCTGGGCGTTCTGCGACACGAAGGTCCAGGTGACCCGCTTGTGGCGGCTCAGCCACTCGAGCACGTCCGGCCACGACCGCCTCAGGGCGTCGGTGTCGAGGCCCCCGGGACCCTTGGGCTGGGCCACCGGCGGGGACGAGGTCACACCGCTCGCCGAACCGTGCACCTGGGGTTCGACCCCAGCCGGGCCCCTCGGGAGTCGAGGTGCCACCGCTCGCCGAACCGTGCACCTGGGGTTCGACCCCGGCCGGCCCCTCGGGAGTCGAGGTGACACCGCTCGCCGAACCGTGCACCTGGGGTTCGACCCCGGCCGGCCCCTCGGCAGTCGAGGTGACACCGCTCGCCGAACCGTGCACCTCGGGTTCGACCCCCGCCGACACGGACGGCTCGACCCGGGGCGGAGGCGCGGGCGCCGCGGCCGGCGACGCACCCGCGCTGGGCACCCCACCCACGTCGAGCCGCCGTTCGAGGCGGTCCAGGCGGGCGGCGAACCCCGCCTCCCCCGCCGCGCCCGGGAGCAGGATGCGCGCCGCGATGAGCTCGAGCTGGAGCCGCGGCGCGGTGGCGCCCGTCATCTCGGTGAGGCCGGCGTTGGCGACGTCGGCCGCGCGCGACAACGCACCCGGCCCGAACGCGGCGGCCTGGCGGCGCATCCGTTCGAGCTGGTCCTCGGGCACGTGCCGCAGGACCGAGCCCGCACCGTCGGTCACGGCCGCCACGACGATGAGGTCGCGCAGCCGCTCGAGGAGGTCCTCGACGAAGCGGCGCGGGTCGAGGCCGGTCTCGACGACCTTGTCGATGGTGCGGAAGACAGCCCCGGCATCCCGCGCGGCGAAGGCGTCGACGGCCCCGTCGAGCAGCTCGCCGTCGGTGAAGCCGAGCAGCGCCGCGGCCGACTCGTAGGTGAGCCCCTCGGGGCCCGACCCGGCGATCAGCTGGTCGAGCACCGACAGGGAGTCACGCACCGACCCGCCCCCCGCCCGCACGACGAACGACAGCACTCCCGGCGCGACCGCCACCCCCTCCTTGACGCACAGCTCCTCCATGTACGACTGCAGCCGGGCGGGCGGCACGAGCCGGAAGGGGTAGTGGTGCGTGCGCGAGCGGATGGTGCCGATGACCTTCTCGGGCTCGGTCGTCGCGAAGACGAACTTCACGTGCTCGGGCGGCTCCTCGACGATCTTCAGCAGCGCGTTGAACCCCTGGGGGGTCACCATGTGCGCCTCGTCGATGATGTAGACCTTGTAGCGGCTCTGGGCCGGGCCGTACGACGCGCGTTCGCGCAGGTCACGGGCATCGTCGACACCACCGTGGCTGGCCGCGTCGATCTCGATGACGTCGACGGTGCCGGAGCCACCGCGGGCCAGCGCCACGCACGAGTCGCAGGTGCCGCACGGCTCGGGCGTCGGCCCGGACTCGCAGTTGAGGCAGCGGGCCAGGATCCGTGCACTCGTCGTCTTGCCACACCCGCGGGGACCGCTGAAGAGGTAGGCGTGGTTGACCCGGCCCGTGCGCAGCGCCTGCATGAGCGGCTCGGTCACGTGCTCCTGGCCGATGACGTCGGTGAACGTCTCGGGTCGGTAGCGGCGGTACAGGGCGATGCTCACCACCCGAACCCTAGTCGCGACGAGGGACACCGGGCACGCTGCGGTTCCGGGTGTGGACACCGCCCGGGTGCGGTCGGTGTCGGCCACCCGACGTACCCTCGAGGGGTGCGCATCGACGTCTGGTCCGACATCCTCTGCCCGTTCTGCCACCTCGGCCGGCGGCACCTCCAGCTCGCTCTCGAGCAGTTCGAGCACGGGAGCGAGGTCGAGGTCGTCTGGCACAGCTTCCAGCTCGACCGCACCGCGCCGGCCGTCGACGACACCCCGGCCGTCGACCGGGTCGCCGCCAAGTACGGCATCCCGCGCGAGCAGATGGTGGCCCAGCACGAGCGGATGGCGGCCGACGCCGCGGCCGTGGGGCTCGACTTCCAGTGGCAGCGGCTGCGCGGGGGCAACTCCTACGACGCCCACCGCCTCATCCACCTCGCCCGTGCGCTGGGCCGCGAGGACGAGGTGACCGAGCGCGTCATGCGCGCCTGGTACTCCGAGGGCGAGTCGATCGGCGACCCCGAGACGCTCGTCCGGCTCGCCACCGAGGCCGGCCTGCCCGAGGATGCCGTCCGCTCACTGCTCGCCGGCGACGCGCACGGCATCGACGTGCGCACCGACCTCGCGCTCGCCTCCCAGGCCGGCATCACCTCCGTGCCGACCTTCGTCCTCGACCAGCAGTACGGCGTCACCGGCGCGCAGCCCGTCGACGTCCTGCTCGGCGCCGTCCGTCAGGTCTGGGAGCTGCAGGGCACCGGGCCCGAGCCGGTCGCCGAGGCCGGGGGGTGCGGTGGCGGCTGCTGCGGCGGGGTCTGCGGCTCGGGCGCCGACGCCGTCGACGAGGCCGCGGATGCCGTGGAGCCGGCTACCGCCTCGCACTGACCGCACGACCACCAGCCTCCCGCCGCGCCGACGGCCTTCCCGGGGCCGAGCAGCGCCCGACCGCCGACCGCCTCCGGGCAGCAGGACACCCCGCGTACCTGGAAGAGCCCACCTGCCCTTGCTGCATTCCTGCCCTGGGGGAGTTCAGCGGGGTACCACCACGCGGGGTGCCGGCACCGATCCTAGGCGCGACGACGGCATCCCGGAAATCCTCGAGCTCGCGCGTCGGCGGGCAGCCGGTCCGTCACTGGCGCAGCGCCCTCGGCTGCCCGGCGGCCGGCCCTTCGTCTGCGTCCCCGTCGCGCGATCACGCACGGCAAGCGGCGCCCGGGCGCGATTTCGGAGCGACCCACACCCTCTAGTAGCCTCACCCGCGGAGGATTCGCATAGTGGCCTAGTGCGCACGATTGGAAATCGTGTTGGGATAAAACCCTCGGGGGTTCAAATCCCCCATCCTCCGCCAGCTCAACGGTCCCGGGCGCCTGCGCCCGGGACCGTCGCGTTGGTGGACGCCCGGCAGCCGGTCAGAGCGAGACCACCTCGGGCGCCCCGGCTCCATCGGGTACCCGAAGACCCAGCGCGCGTACTCCAGGCCGAGGCGGTACTGGCACCACGCCTCCCCGGGTGGTGGCTCGTCGATGACGGGGCAGTCGCCGTCACGGCACATGACGGCCTCGTTCCGTGCTCGGTGGACCCGGCAGGAGCCTGCCGGGGCACAGCGTGACACGCGCCCGGTCCCGAGCGCCACTGTCACGCGAGCGGCAGCCGCTCGCCGACCCGGCACCGCGCGTCGTGGAGCGCGACGAGCTGCTGCTCGACGGCCCCGGGGGCCGGGCCCGACGCGCTGACCAGCCGGCACACCGAGAAGCCGGAGCTGCGCGCGTCGTAGCCGGCCACCCACTCCGCGAAGGCCTCCTCGGCCGACCGCTCGGCGAACGGCCACGATCCCCGAGGAGCCCGGGCGCCGACGCGGAAGGGCTTGGGTGTCAGCCGCGCCCGGTAGCAGTGGTGGGTCGCGCACAGCTCGACGTACAGCGGGTCGGACCCGAGCTCGGTGAGCAGCTCGCGGGCTCGCGCCGAGTCGGGCGCCGCGGCGGCCCCCGTGACGAGCACCCGCAGCCCGGCCGCCGTGCGGTAGACCCGCACGCCGAGGTCCGGGTGCCGCCGGGCGAACTCCCACACCGGTTCGCAGGCCAGGCTCTCGGCCACGCTCGTGTCGCCGGGCCGCGGTACCGCGGGAACGGCATCCGAGGATGCCGTGTCGGCGGGTTCGCCGGGCGCCATCGGCGTGGGAGCGGGGTCGCCGGTCAGCAGCCGGCGCAGGAACCCCCCGGCCCAGCGCCGCCCCCGAGCCGCCGCGGCGGCGACCGCGTCGGCTCCCGGGCCCGGTCGTCGAGCGGTGAGGTCCTCCAGCTCCGGGACGTCGACGTCGGCGATGAGGAGCAGGTCGGTGCAGAGCACCTCGCAGCCCATCCGGTTGCGGGTGACCAGGCCGATGACGGCACCGGAGGCCGCCTCGACCTCCTCGAGCACCGGCTCGCGCAGCGGCACCCGGGGGTAGTAGCCGTGCCCGCGTCGGCAGGCGCCCCTCGCGCGCGACCCGCTCGAGCGCCGAGGCGAGCCGCTCCTCGGCGACCCGCGCGGCATCCGCCTCGGACACCGTGGACCACCCCCACACGGTGAGCGTTCCGCCGTCCGTGCCGAGGTGCGGGCTGAAACCGTCGGCGGTGACCCAGTGCTGCGGCAGCTCCATGGCGGCAGTCTGGCAGCGCGGTCACCGCTGCGGCCGGACCCTAGGGCCGGGCTCCCGCCGCGTCGGCCCGGGTGAGCGTGGCCAGGGCGGCGGCGAGGTCGAGCACGGCGCGGCGCTGGTCGGGGTGGCCCCGGTCGAGCGGGAGGTCGAGCTGCAGCCCCATGAAGGCCGCGTCGAGCAGCACGACGAACCGGCGGGCCACCGCCGGCGGGCACCCGGCCTCGACCACCGCGTCGACGAGCGCCGCGGTCCAGCGGTCGTTGGCCTCGCGCACCACGCTCGCGTAGGGCTCCTGACCGAGCAGGCCGAGGGCCGCCGCCTCGACGTACAGCCGCTGGCACCGCTCCAGCTGTCCGGTGACGCTGGCGTCCCAGAAGCCGACGACGAAGCCCGCGACGTCCTTCGCCGGTGGCAGGTCGCGGATCTCCTGGATCGACCGGTCCGTCGACACGCGCAGCACGGACGCCACGAGGTCGTCCTTGCCGGCGAAGTGGTAGAGCAGCATCCGGTCGCTCGTGCCGACCGCCGCGGCGAGCGGGCGCAGGCTCAGCCCGATGAGCCCGTGCTCGAGGGCGTAGTCGGTCGCGGCCTCGGCGAGCGCGGCGCGGCGGGCGGGGTCGCGGGCCACCTCGGTTCCTCTCCGTCGACGTCCCGTTGGTCTGTAGCGAGTGCTACGCTACTCTGTAGCACTCGCTACATTAAGGATGGTCCGTCATGGTGTTCGCGTGGGCCCTCCTCGTCGCCGCCATCGGCATCGAGGTCGCCGCAACCGCTGCCCTGCCCCGCACCGCCGGCTTCCACGACCCCGGCTGGTCGGCCGCCGTCGTGCTCGGGTACGCGTCGTCGATCTGGCTCCTCACCGTCGTCGTCGAGCGGATGCCGGTCTCGGTCGCCTACGCGGTGTGGGCCGGGCTCGGCACGGCGGGCATCGCCGTCGTCGGCTACCTCTTCCTCGGCGAGAGCCTGGACTGGGTCAAGGCCGGGGCGATCGGCCTCATCATCACGGGCGTCGTCGTGCTCAACGCCACCGGCTCGCACTGACGCGCCCGTTCCCCGGCCGTCCGTCGCTCCGCTCGGCGCGTCGTCCGCCCGCCCGCGGACGATGCCGACCGAACCGCTGGCGGACCTCCCCCGGGGTGGGTCCACGATGGGCCCATGAGCAACGGCGCCTACGCAGCGGCATACGAGCAGTCGATCTCCGACCCCACGACCTTCTGGGGCAACGCCGCGAAGGCGATCGAGTGGATCACCGAGCCGCCGACGGTGCTCGACGACAGCAACCCGCCCTTCTACCGGTGGTTCCGCGGCGGTTCGCTCAACACGTGCTTCAACGCGCTCGACCGCCACGTGCGCGACGGCCGCGGCGACCAGGCGGCGCTGATCTACGACAGCCCGGTGACCGGCACGGTGCAGACCTTCGCGTACGCCGAGCTGCTCGACAAGGTCGCGACGTTCGCCGGCGCCCTCGCCTCGCTCGGCGTCGAGAAGGGCGACCGGGTCGTCGTCTACATGCCGATGGTGCCCGAGGCCGTCGTCGCGATGCTCGCCTGCGCGCGGCTCGGCGCCATCCACTCGGTCGTGTTCGGCGGGTTCGCCCCCGCCGAGCTGGCCGCCCGCATCGAGGACGCCAAGCCCACGGTCATCGTCGCCGCCAGCTGTGGCATCGAGCCGAGCCGGGTCGTCGAGTACAAGCCGATGCTGGATGCCGCGCTCGACCGCAGCAGCCACACGCCCGAGTCGGTCATCGTGCTGCAGCGCCCCCAGGCACGCGCCGCCGTCGGCGAGCGCGACACCGACTGGGAGGAGCTGGACTGGGACGAGCTCGTCTCCGACGCCGAACCCGCCGACTGCGTCGAGGTCGCGGCCACCGACCCGCTCTACGTGCTCTACACCTCGGGCACGACCGGCCGGCCCAAGGGCATCGTCCGCGACAACGGCGGCCACGCCGTGGCGCTGCGGTGGTCGATGGAGAACGTCTACGACATCGGACCGGGCGACGTGTGGTTCACGGCATCCGACGTCGGCTGGGTCGTCGGCCACTCCTACATCGTCTACGCGCCCCTGCTCACGGGGGCGACCACCGTGCTCTACGAGGGCAAGCCGGTCGGCACCCCCGACGCGAGCGCCTTCTGGCGGGTCATCGGCGACCACCGCGCCAAGGCGATGTTCACCGCCCCGACGGCGTACCGCGCGATCAAGCGTGAGGACCCGACCGGCGCGCTCATGGCCGGGCACGACCTGTCGAGCCTGACCTGCGTCTTCCTCGCCGGTGAGCGGCTCGACCCCGACACCTACGAGTGGGCGACCGACGTGCTCGGCGTGCCGGTCGTCGACAACTGGTGGCAGACCGAGACCGGCTGGCCGATCGCCGCCAACCTCCGCGGGCTCGAGCCGATGCCGATCAAGCCCGGCTCGCCGTCGGTGCGCGTGCCGGGCTACGACGTCCAGGTGCTCGACGACGCGGCGCAGCCCGTGCCACCCGGGGTCGAGGGAGCCATCGCGATCCGGCTGCCGCTGCCGCCGGGGACGCTGCCGACGCTCTGGCAGGACGACGAGCGCTACGTCGCCGGCTACCTGTCGGTCTACGACGGCTACTACCTCACCGGGGACGGCGGGCTCATCGACGAGGACGGCTACGTCTACGTCATGGGCCGCACCGACGACGTGCTCAACGTCGCGGGGCACCGGCTCTCGACCGGCTCGATCGAGGCGGCGCTCGCCGGCCACCCCGACGTCGCCGAGTGCGCGGTCATCGGCGTGGCCGACGACTTCAAGGGCCAGGTGCCCCGGGGCCTCGTCGTGCTCAAGGGAGGGGTCGACGACACGGGCGAGGACGGCATCCGGATCTGCAGGGAGCTCGTGCAGCGCGTGCGCGACGAGGTGGGCGCGGTCGCGAGCCTGCGCCAGGTCGACATCGTCGCTGCCCTGCCGAAGACCCGGTCGGGGAAGATCCTGCGCAAGACGATGCGCGAGATCGCCGACGGCAAGACCCCCACGGTGCCCGGCACGATCGAGGACGTCTCGGTGCTCGACGCCCTGGGCTCGGTGCTCCGCCCCGGCGCCTGAGCCGACTGGGCACGCCGCGAGTACGGCGCGCGCGCGGCCATCGGTGCGCGGTCCGATCCTCTGCGTCCGCCCGGGCGCGTCAGCGGACGGCGGATGCCGGGGAGTCGACCACCCGCGGCCGCCGCCCGTTCGCGGTACTGGCCCGGGGTCACCCCGACGAGGGCCGTGAAGTCGCGCGTGAAGTGGGCCTGGTCGTACCAGCCGGAGCGCACCGCGAGCTCGGTGAGCGTGCCGTCCCAGCCGGCGTCGAGGTCGGCGACCGCGTCGTGCATCCGGTAGCGGGCGAGCACCCACTTCGGCCCCACGCCGACGTAGTGCGTGAACAGCCGCTGCAGGGTGCGCACCGTCACCCCGTGCCGTTCGGCGACATCGGTCACCGCGAGCAGGGTGCGGTCGGCGAGCATGTCGGCGACGACGTCGAGGAGCAGGTCGTACCGCGGGTCGGGCCGACCGTCGGCCAGGGCGGCCAGGCCCTGCTCGGCCGCCTCGGCCCATGCGCTGCCCGACGACGCGAGGTCGGTCGTCGGCCAGCGTCGCCACGAGGCCCGGCGGCAGCACCTCGGCAGCCGCCACCGATCGGTCGGTCCACGCGGATGCCGGTCGCCCGGTCAGCGCCGCCAGCCCGCCCGGCCGGAAGCGCAGGCCCACCACCCGACCCCACCCGCGCACCGCGACGTCGAAGCGGCGGGTGCACACGCCGGTGACCGCGACGGTCTCGCCGCGCGGCATCCCGGCCCGCGGGTGGCTGCCGAGCTCGACGGTGAGCGAGCACGTGGGGTGCGGCAGCACCTCGCTGTCGTACCAGCGCCCGGCCGGGAGATCCCACCGCAGCGACCACCGGTTCTCCACCCAGCGCTCCGCCGACTCGCCCGTCGGCTCGCGCACCAGGGTGACGTGCCGGGCGAACTCGTCGGGCCGCAGCAGGCCCGCCGTCGAGGCGGTCGGCGGCGCTGTCGCCTTTGTCCTATCGGGCACCGACCCACCCTAGGCAGGGTGGACGACAACCCGGGTCCCACGGCCGACGGTCGCCGTGCGCGACCGCGGGCACGGACCTCGACCTCGACACCCGACCTCCGATCTCAACCCCTGACCCCGATCCCCGACGAGAGGCACCACCATGGCGATCGCCGCACTGAAGATGCTCACCCTCGACAGCTCCGACGCAGCTCGTGACGCGACCTTCTGGTCGGCCGTGCTCGGCTGGGAGGTCGCCCACTCGCAGGACGAGTACGCGATGCTCACCGGACCGGGTGGGCTGGCCCTGGGGTTCGGCACGCTCGAGGACCACGAGCCGCCCGGCTGGCCGAACGAGCACGGCAGCAAGCAGTTCCACCTCGACCTCGCCGTCGACGACCTCGACGCGGCGGCCAGGCAGTGCGTCGAGCTCGGTGCCACGCTGCCCGACGAGCAGCCGGGTGAGACGTGGCGCGTCCTCCTCGACCCGAGCGGCCACCCGTTCTGCCTCACCCAGGCGGCCAACTGGGGCTGAGCCGCGGAGCTGCCGGCCGACCGAACTCATCGCACTGATTGCGGATCAGCCACCTCCAAGGGGCCCGCGGGCGCCCGAGGACGTGGCTGATCCGCAATCAGTCGGGACGCGGGTGGCCGGTGGGCGGAACCGCTCGACCCCCACGGACGGCTGCCCGCGAGGATGGTCGCGTGGAGGGTGTCGTCCTCGGGTTCGCGACGATCGTCGCCGTCATCGGCGTCGGCGCCCTCATCGCGCACCTGGGCGTGGTCGACCTGTCGGCGCAGCGGGTGCTCAGCCACATCGCGTTCTTCGTGGCGTCACCGGCCCTCCTCCTCACGACCGTCTCCAAGGCCGACACGCACGACGTGCTGTCGCGCAGCCTGGTCGCGACGGTGGTCGGGGTCGTCGTGCCGGCGACCATCTACGTCACCGTCGCGTGGTGGCGGTGGCGGCGCTCGGTCGGCGAACGGGTCATCGGCGCGCTCGCGAGCAGCTACGTCAACGCGGGCAACCTCGGCCTGCCGGTCGCCGCGTACGTGCTCGGCGACGCCGCACTCGTGGCGCCGACCCTGCTGCTGCAGCTCCTCGTGCTCCAGCCGTTGGCCCTCGCGGTGCTCGACGCGGACGTGCGCGGCCATCGCCCGACGCTTCGCCACATGATGGTCCGGCCCTTCACGAACCCCTTGACCATCGGCACCCTGATCGGCCTGCTGCTGTCGGTCACCGGCTGGCAGCTGCCGCCGATCGTGCTCGACCCGATCGAGCTGATCGGGGCGATGGCGGTGCCGGGGATGCTGCTCGCGTACGGCATCGCGCTGCGGCTCGGCCCGGGCTTCGGTGGGGACGTGCCCCCGGGCGAGCTGGCGCTGACGAGCTCGCTCAAGCTGGCGGTGCAGCCACTCGTCGCGTATGCCGTCGCGCACCTCGCGCTCGGCCTCTCGGGTCACGCCCTGCTCGCCGTCGTCGTGTGCTCGAGCCTGCCGACGGCGCAGAACATCTTCGTCCACGCCACCCGCTACGACCGGTCACCCACCCTGGCGCGCGACACCATCCTCGTGACGACGGTCGGGGCGGTGCCGCTCATCACCCTCGTGGTCTGGCTGCTCGGCTGACGTGGCCCGCGGCCGGGGCTGGGACACAATGACGTCGTGATCACGGTCGAGCTCGCCCGCGCCATCGTCGACGCCGGGGTGCTGTGGCAGCCGGCTGCCGGCGACCGGTTCGTCATCGACGCCGAGCTGCTCACGAGCGAGGTCTTCTGGATCAGCGACCTCACCGTCGAGGTGCACACGTACCGCGGCCAGTCGCTGCTCGGCTTCAACGGCACGACGGAGTGGGCGCTGGACTCCGTGACCCTCGACCAGGCGCTGTGGCTGCCCCGCGAGGACCAGCTCCGCGAGCTCCTCGGCGACCGCCTCGAGGGCGTGCGCCGCACCGAGGAGGGGTGGGAGGTCTCGTATGCCGTCGCGCCGGGCTACGTGCGCACCGTCACCGACGCCGACCTCGAGTGCGCCTACGCCAAGGCCCTGCTCACCCTCTGACCACCGACCACCGACCACGACCGCCGAGGGTGCGGACGTGGCTGCCCCGGCCGCCGCGTGGGCCCTTCACGCGCGGTCGGGGCGGAGGGTTCAGCGCCTGCGGCTGGTGCCGAAGACCGAGCGGGTGATCTCGCGCCCGAGCACGGTCCCGGCCGACCGCAGCATCGACTTGAAGGCACTCGACTTCACGACGGACTCGACGACCGACGGCTCCGCCGCGCGCTGGCGCTCGCCCGTCGCGCGGGTCCGCTCGGCGGCCGCAGCGTCCTTGGCCGCCTGCTTCTCGGCGGCGAGGCGCTCCTTCTCGGCGGCGGCCGCCGCCGCCTCACGCACCTTGGCGTTCTCGGCCTCCAGGGCCGCGGCCTTCTCGGCCTCCGTGCGCGCGACCTCCGCCTTCCCCAGCATCTCGGAGGCCGACTCGCGCTCGAGAGCGGTCGCGTACTTCGCCGCCAGCGGCGACGAGGCGACCGCCTGGCTGAGCAGCGACTCGGCGGACGGCGCCATGAGCGACTCGGGGGCGCGCATCCGGGTCCACGCCACCGGGAGTCGGCGCCCCCTTCTCCGACAGCACCGTGACGACGGCCTCGCCGGTGCCCAGCTGGGTCAGCAGCTCCTCGAGGTCGTACGCCGTGTTGGGGTACGTGCGCACGGCCGCCTTGAGCGCCTTGGCGTCGTCGGGCGTGAAGGCGCGCAGCGCGTGCTGCACGCGGTTGCCCAGCTGGGCGAGCACGTCGGCGGGCACGTCCTTGGGCGACTGGGTGACGAAGAAGACGCCGACGCCCTTGGACCGGATCAGCCGCACCGTCTGCTGGATCGCGTCGACGAAGTCCTTGCTCGCCCCGTTGAAGAGCAGGTGCGCCTCGTCGAAGAAGAACACGAGCTTGGGCTTGTCGAGGTCGCCGACCTCCGGCAGGTCGTGGAAGAGGTCGGCCAGCAGCCACATGAGGAACGTCGAGAAGAGCTGCGGGCGGTCCTGCACCCCGGGCAGCTCGAGCATGGACACGAGCCCGCGACCGTCGGATGCCGTGCGCAGCAGGTCGGTGGTCTCGAACTCCGGGAGCCCGAAGAAGGCGTCGGCGCCCTGGTCGACGAAGGTGATGAGCTCGCGCAGGATGACGCCCGCGGTGGCGGACGACAGCCCGCCGAGCCCCTTGAGGTCGGCCTTGCCCTCGTCGCTCGTGAGGAACTGCACGACCGCGCGCAGGTCGGCCACGGTGTCGAGCCACAGCCCCTTGCTGTCGGCGTAGTGGAAGACCAGGCCGAGGCTCGACTCCTGGGTCGCGTTGAGCCCGAGCACCTTCGCGAGGAGGGTCGGGCCGAACGTCGAGACGCTGGCGCGCACGGGGATGCCGGTGCCGTGCCCGCCGAGGCTGTAGAACTCCACCGGGTACGCCGTGGCCTGCCACTGCATGCCGACGTCGGCCGCGCGGGCGGACACCTTGTCGTTCGGCTCACCCGCCGTCGCCATCCCGGACAGGTCGCCCTTGATGTCGGCGAGGAACACCGGGACGCCCTGCTCGACGAGCTGCTCGGCCATGAGCTGCAGCGTCTTCGTCTTGCCGGTACCCGTGGCACCCGCGACGAGACCGTGCCGGTTCATCGCCGCCAGGGGGATGCGCACCGGTGCGTCCGGGTGCGCCGTGCCCTCGACGACGGCGGCGCCGAGCTCGAGCGCCGGCCCCTCGAAGGAGTACCCGGCGCGGATGTCGTCGACGAGGGACGAGCTGGGGTTGTCGGTCACGACGTCAATCTAGCCCGCACCCGGGCGTCGTTCCCGCCGACGGCGAGCGCCCGGCATACAGTGACTTCCGTGATCTTCAAGGCCGTCGGCGACACGCGCCCGTACCCCGACCACGGGTACACGACGCGGCAGTGGTCCAACGTGCCGCCGCGGCTCGTGCGGCTCGACGAGCTGGTCACCACCAAGCGCGAGCTCGACCTCCAGATGCTGCTGTCCGAGGACTCCACCTTCTACGGAGACCTCTTCGCGCACGTCGTGGAGTTCGAGGGGACCCTCTACCTCGAGGACGGGCTCCACCGGGCCCTGCGGGCGGCCCTGCACCAGCGGCCGACCCTGCACGCCCGGGTGCTCGCGCTCTAGGCCGCCCGTGAGCGACTACACGACCGAGGCCGAGGTGTCGGTCGACGCCCGCCGCCGGCGCCGTCGCTCCCTCGTCGTCCTCGCCGTCGTGCTGCTCGGCCTGTTCTTCGCCTTCTGGTACGCCCTGTCGTACTACCGCGCCGACAACACCGCGCGCGCCGGGAAGCCGCCGCCGGCGACCTGCTCCCCGTACGACCCCCAGGCGGTGACCCCCGGGAGCACGAAGGTCAACGTGTACAACGCCTCCAACCGCAACGGGCTGGCCGGCTCGGTGTCCAAGAGCCTGGCCGAGCGCGGCTTCGTCATCGGCAAGGTGGCCAACGACCCCTCGAAGCGCAAGGCCCCGGCCGTGGCCGAGATCCGCCACGGCAAGGCCGGCGCGGCCCAGGCGAAGCTCCTGCGCACCTCGCTGCCCAAGGGCACGACGATCGTCGTCGACAAGCGCAAGGGGACCGGCGTGGACGTGGCGCTGGGAGCCAAGTTCACGAACCTCCCCCCGGTCCCGACGGCCTCGGCACTGCCGATGTGCCCGGCCCCGTCGGGCTCCTGACGTGCCCCGGACGCCCGACGCCCCGCAGAGCGCGCTGCGCCTGCACGACGCCGACGACGCGCACGACCTGCGGGCGGCACTGCGCGCCGACGCGCCCGCGCGCAAGGCCGGGCGCGTCGTCCTCGACCCCGGCATGACGGCATCCCGGGCGTTCGCCGTCGTGGCCGCCGAGTGCCTCGACCACTGGCGCACGAACGAGGCGCTGCTCCTCGACTCCCGCGCCATGCCCCACCTCCACCAGACGAGGGTCGGCATCCGGCGACTGCGGTCCTCGTTCTCGCTGTTCCGCCCGGTGCTGCGCGACGTCGACGGGGCCCTCGACGCGGCCCACCGGCTCCGACGGCTCGCCCTGCCGTTCGGCGCACGCCCGCGACCTCGACGTCATCCTCGCCGGCGGAGCCCTCCACGGGCACCAGGTGCACCACGTGGTCGCGTTGACCGAGGCCCGCGAGGAGGCCTACGACGCCGTGCTCCACACGCTGCGCTCGAAGCGGTGGGCTCGCGCCGGGACGCGCCATCGACGACGTCGTCGCCCGCGCCCGCCGCCATCCCTCCGACGACGCGCGCGTGGAGGACCTTGCCGCGCGGGCGCTCGAGAAGCGGTGGCGGCGCGTCGCCGGCGTGCACGACCGCGTCGCCGAGATGTCCCCTGCCGAGCGGCATCGCGTGCGCATCGAGGCCAAGAAGCTGCGGTACGGGTGCGAGTTCTTCGCCGGCCTGTACGCCGACGTCGCAGCGCCCCACGGTCGTCACCGACGACGGCGAGCAGCTCAGCGGACCCCTCGCGTACGCCTGGCACGTCGAGAACGTGCAGTCGGCCCTCGGCGCGGTCAACGACCACCACACGGCCGGGTCGCTCCTGCGCTCGGTGGGGGCCGGTGCGCCGGCGGTCGACGAGGCCGCCCTCGTCGAGGAGGGCGTGGCGGCCTGTCACCGGCTCGCCGCGGTCGAGCCCTTCTGGCGCTGAACCTCGCCGTGAGTGCGCAGGTGGCTGCCCCGACAACCACGTGCGCACTTGCGGCGAGGTGGGACCTCCGGCGGTGGCGGGCCCTCGTGCTGCCACCGCCGGAGGAGCTCGTGAGGGGTCAGGCGACCCCGTAGAGGTGCTCCAGCGCCAGCTGGTCGAGCGCCTCGAAGGCCATGCCCCGGCGGCCGGCCTCCTCGGGGTCGAACGCCTCGGCCCGCACGTCGGCGAGGCTCTCGCCCGCGGCCAGGGTCGGCTCCGACAGCTCGCCGACCCGGGCGTCGCGCAGCGCCTGCTCGACCCTGGGGTCGGCGCGGAAGGCCCGCGACTTCTCCCGCAGGATGAGGTAGTTGCGCATGCACGCGGCGGCCGAGAGCCACACGCCGTCCATGTCCTCGGTGCGCGGCGGCTTGAAGTCGAAGTGCCGGGGCCCGTCGTACCCACCGTGCTCCACGGTGTCGACCGTCCAGAACGCCCCGCGGGCGTTGCCGGCGCCGAAGCGCAGGTCCTGGTCGTAGCGCGGCCCGTGCTGACCGTTGAGGTCGATGTGGAAGAGCTTGCCGTGCCACAGCGCCTGGGCGATGCCGTGCGCGTAGTTGAGGCCCGCCATCTCCTCGTGGCCGACCTCGGGGTTGATGCCGACCAGCTCGGGGTGCTCCAGCTCGGTGATGAACGCGAGGGCGTGGCCGACCGTCGGCAGCAGGATGTCGCCGCGCGGCTCGTTGGGCTTCGGCTCGATCGCGAAGCGGAGGTCGTAACCCTGCTCGAGCACGTAGGCGCCGAGCAGGTCGAAGGCCTCCTTGTACCGGTCGAGCGCGGCGCGCACGTCCTTCGCCGCCCCGGACTCCGCCCCCTCACGGCCGCCCCAGGCGACGAAGACCTTGGCGCCGAGCTCGACGGCGAGGTCGATGTTCTCGGCGGTCTTGGCCACCGCGAACCGGCGCACGTCGCGGTCGTTGTTGGTGAAGCCCCCGTCGCGGAAGACCGGGTGCGAGAAGAGGTTGGTCGTCACCATCGGCACGGTCAGGCCGGTCTCGTCGAGCGCGGCCCGGAACGGCGCCAGCCGGGCCTGCCGCTCGGCGGCGCTGCTCCCGAAGGGGATGACGTCGTTGTCGTGGAACGTGATGCCCCAGGCGCCGAGGTCACGCAGGCGGCGCACGGCATCCGCCGGGTCGAGCGGTTCGCGCACGGCGCCGCCGAACACGTCGACGCCCTGCCAGCCCACGGTCCACAGGCCGAACGAGAACCGGTCCTCGGGGGTGGGGGTGTAGTCGGTCATCGTCAGTCGCCCGAGCTGAAGGCGGCGTCGAAGGCGGCCTCGGGACGGTCGAAGGCCAGCCGGCGCACGAACTCCAGCGCCTCGGGCGCCCCGACGAGGCGGTCCATCCCGGCGTCCTCCCACTCCACGGAGATCGGGCCCTCGTAGCCGATCGCCCCGAGCGTGCGGAAGCAGTCCTCCCACGGCACGTCACCGTGACCGGTCGACACGAAGTCCCAGCCCCGGCGCGGGTCGGCCCACGGCAGGTGCGACGACAGCCGGCCGTTGCGCCCGTTGCCGATCCGCTTGCGGACGTCCTTGCAGTCGACGTGGTAGATCCGGTCCTGGAAGTCCCAGATGAAGCCGGCCGGGTCGAGGTCCTGCCACACCATGTGGCTCGGGTCCCAGTTGAGGCCGAACGCCGGGCGGTGGTCGATCGCCTCGAGGGTGCGCACGGTGGTCCAGTGGTCGTAGGCGATCTCGCTCGGGTGCACCTCGTGCGCGAACCGCACCCCGACCTCGTCGAAGACGTCGAGGATCGGGTTCCACCGGTCGGCGAAGTCCTGGTAGCCCGCCTCGATCGTCGCCGCGCTGACCGGCGGGAACATCGCGACGTACTTCCAGATCGCCGAGCCGGTGAAGCCGATGACGACGTCGACCCCGAGCTTCGCCGCAGCGCGGGCGGTGTCCTTCATCCGCTCCGCCGCCCTGCCGCGCACCCCCTCCGGGTCACCGTCGCCCCAGACGGCGGCCGGCAGGATGTCGCGGTGCCGGTCGTCGATCGGGTCGTCGCAGACCGCCTGCCCGACGAGGTGGGTCGAGATGGCCCACACCCCCAGCCCGTGCCGCTCGAGGATCTCCCGGCGGCCGGCGACGTAGTCGTCCTCGGCGAGGGCACGGTCGACCTCGAAGTGGTCGCCCCAGCAGGCGATCTCGAGGCCGTCGTACCCCCACGACGAGGCCAGGCGGCAGACCTCCTCGAACGGCAGGTCGGCCCACTGGCCGGTGAAGAGGGTGATCGGTGGGGCCATGTCGGATGCTCCTCGGTGTGGTCGGTCCGCAGTTCGTCGGTGGTGGTTCGGTCAGGATGCCGGGTGGTCCGGTCGCGCCGTCGGGGTCGCGTTGCGGCGACGGCCGGCAGGCGGCCGGTGGCGACGCGCCCCGCGTCAGCCGGAGCTGTCGTCGTCGGAACCCTCTCCGCCGGAACCGCTTTCGACGTGGGTCCAGCAGGAACGGTCGGCGGCGCTGCGCTCGACGGCAGCCATGACCTCCTGCACCGCCAGCCCGTCGGCGAACGACGGCTCTGGGTCGACGCCGCGGGCGATCGCGTCGATGAGGTCGGCGGCCTGGTGGGTGAAGCCGTGCTCGTACCCGAGGCCGTGCCCGGCGGGCCACCAGTGGCTGACGTAGGGGTGCGAGGAGGCCTCGGTGACGATGACGCGCGTGAACCCGGACTCGCGGGCGTCGACCTGCGCGTCGTGGACCTGCAGGACGTTCATGTCCTCGAAGTCGAACGCCAGGCTGCCACGAGAACCGTTGACCTCCAACCGGATCGCGTTCTTGCGCCCGGTGGCGAAGCGGGTTGCCTCGAAGGTCGCCAGTCCCCCACCGCTGAGCCGGGCGAGGAAGATCGCCGCGTCGTCGACCGTCACCTGCCCGCGTCCGGTCCCGACCTCGGCCGACAGCCCGTGCACCGCGCCGGGCAGCGGTCGCTCGTGCACGAAGGTCTCCATCGTCGCGCTGACGCCCGTGAGGCGCTCGCCGGTCACGAAGTGGGTGAGGTCGATGACGTGCGCCCCGATGTCGCCGAGGGCACCCGACCCGGCGCGCTCCTTGTCGAGCCGCCAGCTGAGCGGCATCTGCGGGTCGACGAGCCAGTCCTGCAGGTACTGCGCGCGCACGTGGCGGATCTCGCCGATGCGCCCCTCCTGCACCAGCTGTCGTGCGAGCGCGATGGCCGGCACCCGCCGGTACGTGAACCCGACCATCGACCGGATGCCGTGCGCCCGCGCCTCGTCCGCGGCCGCCGCCATGGCCCGGGCCTCGGCGACCGTGTTCGCCAGCGGCTTCTCGCAGAGCACGTGCTTGCCGGCCCGGAGGGCCGCGATGGCGATCTCGGCGTGGGTGTCACCCGGGGGTGCAGATGTCGACGAGGTCGACGTCGGGGCGGGCGACGAGCGCCCGCCAGTCGGTCTCCACGTGCTGCCAGTCGAACCGGCGCGCCATCTCACCTGCGGCCGCGCCGTCGCGGCCGCCGATGGCGACGAGGTCGGGCACGAGGGCCGGGTCGAAGAAGGACCGGGCGTTGCGCCAGCCCTGCGAGTGGGCGACGCCCATGAACGCGTAGCCGACCATGCCGATGCCGAGCCGGCCCGCCGAGGGGGCGGGGGCGGCATCCGACGTCGTGCCGGTGGACGTGGTGTCGATGGCCATGAGAGGCACCTTCCGTGGGCCGCGGCCCTCAGGTGGTCGTGGTGCCCGCCGGCCGGGCCGGCCGGCGGGCACCACGTCGGTCCGGGACGGTCAGGACTCGAAGCCCAGGGCCATGTACTCGTCGACGTTGTCCTTGGTCACGACGGGGGCGTCGAGCACGACTCGGCGCGGCACGCTGGGCTGGACCAGGTCGGACATCCCCTTCTCCTGCACCAGGAGGCGTGCGAGGCGGACCCCGTCAGCGGCCTGGGTCGGCGGGTAGATGACGGTGGCCTCCATCTTTCCCTCCTTGATGGCGCGCATCGCGTTGGCGGAGCCGGCGCCGCCGATGAAGGCCATCTCGTGCCGGTTGGCGTTGTCGAGCGCCGCCTGCACGCCGACACCCTGGTCGTCGTCGTGGTTCCAGAGGATGTCGATCTTCGGCGCGGCCTGGAGCAGGTTCGACGCCTCCTTCTCACCCGACTCGACGGTGAACTGGGCGGCGACCCGGTTGTCGACGGTCTGGCCGCAGGCCTTGAGGGCGTCGGCATAGCCCCTGCTGCGGTCCTGGGTCAGCGGCAGCGAGTCGATGCCGGCGATCTCGGCGATCACCGGGTCGCTGATCTTCTTGTCGGCGATGAGCTTGCAGGCGTAGGTGCCGGCGCTGACGCCCATGCCGTAGTTGTCGCCGAGCACGGTGGTGCGGGCGGCGAACGGCGACGAGAACTCGCGGTCGACGTTGACGACCGTGATGCCGGCCTGCATCGCCTTGGTGGCGACCTCGGTGAGCGCGGCTCCGTCGGTCGGCAGGAGGACGATCGCGTCGACCTTGTCGTTGATGAAGGTCTCGATCTGGCTGATCTGCTGGCTGGCGTCGTTGGTGCCCTCCGCCATCTTGAAGTCGATGTCCGAGTACTTCGCGGCCTCCGACTTGGCCGAGCTGTTGACGGCGGCGAGCCAGCCGTGGTCTGCCTGGGGACCGGAGAAGCCGATGGTGACCTTCTCGCCGGGTGCGTCGTTGTCGCTCGCGGCGCCGGCCGGGGCGCTCGAGGCCGCGTCGTCCTCGGTGTCGGGGGTGTTGCTCGTGCAACCGGCGGCCAGGAGGCCGACGATGCCGGCGGCGGCGATGAGCCGGGCCGGTCGGGAGGTACGGATCGTGCGGGACATGCTGGTCTCCTTGCGGGCGGGCGGGCGGTGGTGAGGGGGTGGTGGTGAGGGTGGGGCGGTGGTGCGGTGGTGGGTGGATGCCGGCTCGGCCGAGGTCCGGTCGAGGGGTCGGGACGGGCGGCCTAGGGTGCGCGGCGCCGGGCGGCGACGCGCTGCTGGAGGAGCACGGCGGCCACGATGATCACGCCCTTGGCCACGGCCTGCACCGAGGTGTCGAGGTTGTTGAGCGTGAAGACGTTGGTGAGGGTGGTGAAGATCAGCACGCCGAGCACGGTGCCCACGATGGTCGCCCGGCCACCGCTGAGCAGCGTGCCGCCGATGACGACCGCGGCGATGGCGTCGAGCTCGTAGAGGCCGCCGTGCGTCGACGAGCCGGTGGTCGTCCGGGCCATGATCATGACGGCGGCGAGGCCGCAGGCCAGGCCGATCAGGATGTAGAGGTACATGGTCTGGCGCTGGACCTTGATGCCGGCCAGCCGCGCCGCCTCGGGGTTGCCGCCGACCGCGAGGGTGCGACGGCCGAAGGTGGTGCGGTTGAGGAGGACCCAGCCGATCACCGCGACGAGCACGAAGATGATCACCAGCACCGGGACGCCGATGACGCTCCCCCCGAAGAAGTCGATGAACGCGCGGCTCGTGATGATCTGGGTCTTTCGCTGGGCGATGATCTCGGCGAGGCCCCGGGCGCCGGCGAGCATCGCGAGAGTCGCGATGAACGGCGCGATGCGGCCGTAGGCGATCAGCACTCCGTTGACCAGGCCACAGCCGGCGCCGACCGCGAGGGCCGTGAAGACCATGACGATCCAGTGGGTGTCCGCCGCGATGGTCTGGGTGGCCAGGGTGGTCGCCCAGACGCTGGACAGGGCCACGATCGCACCGACCGAGAGGTCGATGCCTCCTCCACCGATGACGAAGGTCATCCCGATGCTCACGACGCCGATGACCGAGGCGAGCCGCAGGATGGTCATCGCGTTGGCGACGCTGGCGAAGCTGTCGCCCGCCGTGACCACTCCGACGATGCACAGCAGCAGCAGCGCGATGACCAGGCCGAGGTTGCGCCCGACCGACCCGGCCATGATCGAGCTGAGGCGCGAGCTCGGCGCGGAGCCCGGCGGGAGTGGCGCGGACTCGCCGGCCGTCCGGACGGGCACCTCCGCCGAGGCGGCCGTCGACGCCTTCGGGGTCCGGCGACTTCTCGGTCGACCCGACACTCATGCCGCGTCTCCTCTCAGGATGATGTCGAGCACCTGGTGCTCGTCGAGCTGGTCCGCGGGCGCCTCGTGGAGCACGGTTCCCTCGCCGACGACGAGGACCCGGTCGGACAGGCCGAGGACCTCCTCGATCTCGCTGGACACGACGACCACCGCCACCCCGTCGCCGGCGAGCCGGCGGACGAGCGCGTAGATCTCCGAGCGGGCGCCGACGTCGACGCCGCGGGTGGGCTCGTCGAGAAGGAGGACGCGGCACCCTCGGAGCAGCCACCGGGCCAGCACGATCTTCTGCTGGTTGCCGCCGGAGAGCGTGCGTGCCTCGCGGTCGACCCCGGTGGGGCGCACGTCGAGGCTCTCGACCTGCGCGACCGCGGCCCGGCGCTCGGCATCGCGGTCGAGCATGCCGCCGCGGGAGAACCGGGTGAGGCTGGCCATGCTGATGTTCGTGGCGATGCTGTCGCCGAGCAACAGTGCCTGGCGCTTGCGCTCCTCGGGCGCGAGCCCGACGCCCGGCCGAGACCGCCGCCTGCACCGACCCCGGGCGCAGGGGTACGCCGTCGACCTCGACGGTTCCGCTGTCGCTCCTGCGGGCACCGAAGACGGTCTCGAGGATCTCGGAGCGACCCGCGCCGACGAGCCCGGCGATGCCGAGCACCTCCCCGGGCCGCACGCTGAAGCTGACGTCCGAGAACTCGCCCCGCCGGGACAGGCCCTCGACGCGGAGGAGCGGGGCGGCATCCGGGATGTCGGCGCGCGGCGGGAAGACGTACTCGATCGAGCGGCCGGTCATCAGCCGGATGACGTCGGTCGTCGGAGTCTCCTTGGCAGGCAGCCCGGTGGCGACGGTGCGGCCGTCCTTGAGCACCGTGACCCGGTCGCCGATCGTGCGGATCTCCTCGAGCCGGTGCGAGATGTAGACGACCGCCACCCCCTCGGCCGTGAGGTCGCGGATGACGGAGAACAGCCGCTTCACCTCGCCGGCGTCGAGCACGGCCGACGGCTCGTCCATGACGATGAGGCGGACGTCGTGCGAGAGCGCCCTCGCCATGCTGACGATCTGCTGGCCGGCGGCGCTGAGCGTGCCGACCTCGCGGGCCGGCGAGATCTCGGAGTGCCCGAGGCGCTTGAGCAGGGCGGCCGCGGAGCGGGCGGCGGCGCGGCGCTGGGAGAACCCGAAGCGGGACTTCTCGTGGCCGAGGTAGATGTTCTCGGCGACGGTCAGCCCCTCGACGAGGTCGAGCTCCTGGTAGATCGTCGCGATGCCGAGGTCCATCGCGGCCTGGGGGTGACCGAGCCGCACCTCCTCGCCCTGCCAGGTGATGACGCCCTCGTCGGGCTGGTGCACGCCGGCGAGAACCTTGATGAGCGTCGACTTGCCGGCCCCGTTCTGGCCGAGCAGGCAGTGCACCTCGCCGGGCCGGACGTCGAGGTCGACCCCGTCGAGCGCGACGACGCCCGGGAAGCGCTTGACGATGTCCGTCATGCCGAGGAGGGCCGCGGCGTCGTTGCCAGCCATGCGACGGGACACTAGGGCCACTTTTGATCGGCCGTCAAGCAAAAGTGCCAAGATTGTTCACCGCTTGTGTCGTTGGTGCGATCGCAAGGGGGGTGTGCTTGACTACCGCCCGTGACCTCCACGGTTGGCTCCATCACCGGTGCGGGGGGCTCGACAGGGGCTGGCGAGCTGCTCCAGCTCATGCTCGACGGCACCCCGCGGACGCGGGCCGAGATCGTCAAGCTCACCGGCCTGGCCCGCTCGACCGTGGGCGCGCGGGTCGACGCCCTGCTCGCCGCCGGGCTGCTCTCCGCGTCGGGGGAGGCCGCCTCGACCGGGGGCCGCCCCCCGGCCCGCCTGGCGTTCAACCCGGACGCCGGGGTCGTGCTCGGAGCCGACCTCGGCGCCACCCACGCCCTCGTCGCCCTCACCGACCTGCGGGGACGCGTCGTGGCCGAGAAGGCGTTCGCCATCGACATCTCCACGGGGCCCTGGTCCGGTGCTCGACAGCGTGGTGAGGACCGGACGCCGGCTGCTCAAGGACGCCGGCCGCGGCCGGGACGACCTCGCCGGCGTGGGGGTGGGGCTGCCCGGGCCCGTCGAGCACTCGACCGGCCGGCCGGTGCTGCCGCCGATCATGCCCGGCTGGGACCACTACGACGTGGCGGGGCACGTCTCCGGCGCCCTCGGCGGGCCCGTGCTCGTCGACAACGACGTCAACCTCATGGCGTTGGGCGAGCACGCGACGGTCTACCCGCACGTCGAGCACATGATCTTCGTCAAGGTCGCGACCGGCATCGGTGCCGGCATCATCAGCGGTGGGCGGCTGCACCGGGGGGCGCAGGGCGCCGCGGGCGACCTCGGCCACGTGGCGGCCCTCCACGGCGGCGACACCCCGTGCACGTGCGGCAACGTCGGCTGCCTCGAGGCGGTCGCGAGCGGTCCCGCCGTCGTGCGGGCGCTGCGCGAGCGCGGCGTGGAGGCCGGCGACAGCGGTGGCCTGGTCCGTCTCGCGAAGCAGGGCGACCTCGTGGCGGCGCAGGCGATCCGCGAGGCCGGCCGCGAGATCGGGTACGTCCTCGCCACGTGCGTCAGCCTGCTCAACCCGTCGGTCATCGCCGTCGGAGGGCTCCTGGCCCAGTCCGCGGAAGGGCTGCTGGCCGGCATCCGGGAGGTCGTCTACGGGCGGTCCCTCCCCCTGGCCACCGGCGAGCTGCAGATCGTCGCCTCGCGCACCGCGGGCCACGCCGGCGTCATCGGGGCGGCGACGATGATCGTGCAGCACGTGCTGTCCGCCGAGCAGGTCGAGCAGCAGGTCGCGGCGGTGGCCGCGGGCTGAGCCGGGATCCGGCGAGGATCGTCGGGGATGCCGTCCGCGCGGCACCGCGCGCCCCTGGCACCCCCAGCCACGGGCAGGGACCCGTCGCCCTCCTCGCAGGGATGCCGTCCGCGCGCCTGCGCGCCCCCGGCACCCCCAGCCCGCGGGTGCGGTCCACCGCTCGGGGGTGGGCCGGCATCCGGCACGTCCCGGGACAGCGATGCGCCCCGCAGGTGCGGGGCGCATCGTGGCCGGCTGGCGGTGGCGGTGGGATTTGAACCCACGGAGGGCGTGAACCCTCACACGCTTTCGAGGCAAGCCTCCGACCGGCCGCCGCGCGGCCGGTCAGCCGCCAGGCCGAGCCCGTCGCGAGGACCTTCGCAGAGGAGGCCGCACCCACCCGGGCAAGCCTATCGGCGATCGCGGATCACAATGCGGCGGGCAGGCCGTACTGTTGCCAGTACGCCGGGTTGTTGGTCGCCCCATGGTCGAACCACCCATTGACGTGGGAGGTGACCTTGCCTCGGTAGGCCGCTGGAGGGGTGAAGGTCTGTCCACCTCGGTCGGCGATGATCACGAGGTCGAGGCGGACCCTGATATCGACGATTCGCTGAATCTGGGTGAAGTCCGGGAACCACTGGGTGTGGACCGGCCAGCTGAGCAGGACGAGGCGCTCGAACTCCGCGCCTCCGCGGGTGGCGAGGTTGGCCACGGTTCCACCGTGACTGTGTGCGAACAGGTCTGGCTGCTGCAGCCCCTGGTCCACGAGCCAGGCGGCCAGTTGCTGCGCCGCCAGCTGCCGGGCGCGATCGCTGTAGAGGCCGCTCCACCCGAAGCTCGGGTCGTGGAGGTTAAGCGGCGGAACCAGCCCGTCCAGATAGGTGTAGAAGTCGCCGCCGGGACGCCACCAGCGGGTCCTGGCCGCGAACGTCCCGTGGGTGAGGACGGCGGTGTGTGAAGGACGGTCCGTGCCGGTCAGTTCGGCCGCGCGGCCGACGACATGGGCCAGCTTGTCATGCCCCGGGTTCACTCGTGCGAGTCCGATCCGCGCGATCTGCCGGGTCAGGGCATCCCTGGCGTCGGCGCCGTCCACGAGCGTCGCCACCACATCGGTTCGCTGCGCCCCACCCGCCGTGTCGAGCGCCGCAACCGCTGCCGAGGTGCGCACCAGGCGGCTGTCGCTGTGCAGGCTTACCTCGACCAGGGCAGCGGCGGTCACCGCGTGTGGCCGGTCGATGAGACTTTGCGTCATCTCGGCACCCCGTTCCGCGGGGATCCTGCGTCCCCGAGCGGAGACGTAGGACTCGGCATCGACCTCGAGCGTGCTCCTTAGGCCGCTCGGACACGCCACCGCCGGAGAGGCTACCCGAGGCCGCGGCAGCCACCGAAATCGACGGCGGACGCGAACACGCCGCCCACCACGAGGCGGACGGCGTGTTCGGACGGCCGGTCGCGACCGGCCGGCCGGGAGTCAGGCGCGTCGGGTGACGGCCTTGACGACGAACAGGAGGAGGCAGGCTCCCGCGAGCGCCACGAGGAAGCTCATGATCAGCCCCGGGCCGTCGAGGTCGACGCCGAAGACGTTGAGCAGGAAGCCCGCGATCAGCGCGCCGACGATGCCGACGACGATGTTGAGGATGATGCCCTGCTGCGCGTCGGTCTTCATGATCTTGCTGGCGACCCAGCCGGCGAGACCGCCGATGATGATCCAGCCGATGATGCCCATGCCCATGTCGGGGTTCAGCCTTTCCTAGGTTGTTCCGGCGCCTCGAGCGAGGAGCCGCGACCGGGAACGCTATCGGAGACGGTGTCGCAGCCCGCCCGCAGTGACGTGCGACTTCGGCGGGGCTCCTCCAGGGGACACCCGCCGTCAGCCGCGGTGCCCCTCGAAGAACCGCCGGACGACCTCGGCGCACTCCTCCTCGAGGACGCCACCGACGACCTCGGCCCGGTGCGTGGCCCGGCGGTCGCGCACGACGTCCCACACCGAGCCGCACGCGCCGAGCTTGGGGTCCCACCCGCCGAGGACGACCCGCTCCACGCGCGCGAGCACGACGGCACCGGCGCACATCGGGCACGGCTCCATCGTGACGACGAGGGTGCACCCCTCGAGCCGCCACGTGCCGAGGCGCTGGGCCGCCGCGCGCAGGGCGACGACCTCGGCGTGCGCGGTGGGGTCGGCGTCGGCCTCGCGCCGGTTCCAGCCCTCGCCGAGCACCTCCCCGGAGGCGTCCACGACGAGGGCACCGACGGGGACGTCACCGGCATCCGCGGCCCGTTCCGCGAGCTCGAGAGCACGGCGCATCCACGCCGCGTACCGAGGATCGGGCGGAAGTCTCACGCGCTAAGTTTCACCCATGCGCGTTCTCAACCCGGACCACCGGCTCATCGCCCACAAGCTGACCTACCTCCGGGACGAGCGCACCGACTCACCGACCTTCCGGCGCCTCGCCGAGGAGCTCATGACCCTGCTCGCCTACGAGGCGACGCGCGACGTGCGGGTGGAGCCCTTCGAGATCCGGACCCCGGTGGCGCCCACGACGGGCATCAAGCTGTCGAACCCCAAGCCCCTCGTCGTGCCGATCCTGCGCGCCGGGCTGGGGATGCTCGAGGGGATGGTGCGGTTGCTGCCGAGCGCCGAGGTCGGCTTCCTCGGGATGCAGCGCGACGAGGAGACGCTCGAGGCGGTGACGTACGCCAACCGCCTGCCGGACGACCTGTCGGGGCGCCAGGTGTACGTGCTCGACCCGATGCTCGCGACCGGGGGGTCGATGGCCGACGCCATCCGCTTCCTCATCGAGCGCGGGGCCGACGACATCACGGCCGTGACCCTGCTGAGCGCCCCGGAGGGCATCGCGCACCTCCAGGAGGCGCTCGCCGACGTCACACCGTCGATCACCCTCGTCACCGGGGCGATCGACGAGCGGCTCAACGAGGTGGGCTACATCGTCCCCGGGCTCGGCGACGCCGGCGACCGCCTCTACGGCCTCGCCCAGTGACCTGGGGCTGACCCGGCCGGCTGCGGCGAGCGCGAGGCGCGGCGTCCGCCCGAGGGCCGCGGACGGCATCCGGAAACCGCGCGCCGACACGCCCGGCCGCCCGCCTCACGTGTCACACTCGTCACATCTGCCAGCATGCTGGCTGTAACTTGACGTGCACCCGGCGCGCCCCGATGCAGGAGGACTGACATGCCCCCGATCAAGAAGATCGTGATGTGGCTGGTCGTCATCTTCCTGCTCTACGCGATCTTCACCGCGCCGACCGAGGCCGCGGACATGTTCCAGGCGGCGTGGGACTTCACCGTCAACGCCGTCAGCAACGTCGCCGCGTTCTTCGACTCGCTGATCAACGGGTGACGTGGCGCGCCGACCGCGGCTCGACCGCGAGCTCGAGCGCTACCTCGTCGCCGACGAGACCGTCATCGTCGCGGTGCGCCGGCACTGGTTCCACCTGATCCGCGAGATCCTCGTGGCCGCCGGGGCGACGGTCCTGGCGTTCTGGATCGACACCCAGGTCTCGCAGAGCCCCGGGGGGCAGCTGCTGCAGAACGCCAGCCTCCTGTTCTGGTGGGCCGCCGGCCTCTGGCTCCTCTGGCGGGTGCTCAACTGGCGGCGCGACTGGTTCGTCGCCACCGACAAGCGCTTCCTGCTGTTCTACGGCTTCATCCGCCGCAAGGTCGCGATGATGCCGCTGCTCAAGGTCACCGACATGACCTACGACCGGTCGCTGCTCGGGCGCGTCCTCGGGTACGGCTCGTTCCTCCTGGAGTCGGCCGGCCAGGACCAGGCGCTGTCCAACATCGACCACGTGCCCGATGCCGACGCCAACTACCGGGCTGATCTGCACCGAGCTCTTCGGGCCGGGGTCGTTGATGCGGTTCCAGCCCCCCGGGCCCGGCTACCGCAGGACCTGCCTCCCGACGACGGGCGCGGTGGCGGTGGGGGTGGCGGAGGCGACCGACCGGATGCCGGTGGGCCGGCTCCCGCTCCCCCGGCGGCTGTCGAGCCGCCGCCCGAGGTGCCGAGTCACCACCCGGTCAGCCGGCCGGAGTCCTGGTACCGCAGCTCGAACCTCGGCGGGCCGTCGCGGCTCGGCGACACCGGCGAGATCCCGGTCGTGCGCGTCCCCCTCGTCGACGACGACGACGGGCCGCTGTACCCGCCGCCGCACTGGTCCGACCGCGACTGACCCGCGCACGCCGGGTCGAGGTGATACCGCTCGGATCCGCGAGCACCGGGGTTCGACTCCGCAGGGCCCCCCGCGCGGTCGAGGTGATACCGCTCGGATCCGCGAGCACCTGGGGTTCGACTCGCTGGCCCCGCGGGGTCGAGGTGATACCGCTCGCAGATGCGAGCACCTGACGTTCGACTCCACCGTCCACAGCGTGTCGATCGCCGGTTGCTGATCCACAGCGGATGCCGTGCGCCGCCGTCCGGCGCGCGCCCGGACCATCCTCGGCGCCATGTCGACTGGCGAAGGTGCCACCACGCGAACGCCGTGCAGCGGCCCGGGCGAGGGCACAGGAGCACGACGGAGTGCTGTCGCGGGCGGACCTTCGGTCGCTGGGGATCGACAGGAACGTCGTGCGCCGGGAGGTCGCCGCCGAGAGGTGGGCCCAGCACGGCCACCAGACGATCGCGGTCCACACGGGCGAGCTGACCGAGCAGGCTCGTCGGTGGCGGGCGGTGTGGGAGGTGGGTTCCGCCGTCGCGGCACTCGACGGGGTCACGGCGCTGCAGCAGGCCGGCCTCACCGGTTTCGACGACGCGACGGTGCACCTTTCGGTGAAGCACACGGTCGAGGTGGATGACGTCGAGGGCGTGAACGTCCACAAGGTGATCCGAAGGGTCGACGACGAGCTGGTGGCCGCCGGCATCCCCCGCACGCGACCCGCGGTCGCCGCGATCCGCGCCGCGCACTGGGCGGTGAGCGACCGCCAGGCCGCGCTGCTCCTCGTCATGCCGGTGCAGCAGCGGTTGTGCACGGGCGCCCAGCTGCTCGAGGCGGAGGCGGCGATCCCCGGACGCAACCGTCGCAAGTTCATCCACACGGTGGCCCACGACGTGGCGGACGGCACCCACTCTCTCGGCGAGCTCGACTTCATCACCGCCTGCCGCCGGAGAGGACTCCCCGAACCGAGCCGCCAGCGCATCCACCGGCTGCCGGGCGGCAGGGCCTACCTCGACGTCGCGTGGGACGAGGCGAAGCTCGCCGTGGAGCTCGACGGCACGGGCCACCTCAAGGGTCTGCAGATGGTCGACGACGACCTGCGGCAGAACGCCGTGCAGCTGCGCGACGAGCTCGTGCTGCGCATCGGCATCCTCGGGTGGCGGCTCACGCCCGACCGCTACCTCGACCAGGTGTGCGCCGCGTACTGGAGCAGGGTGGCACGCTCGGCCTGACGCGTCCCCTGGGTCGAACCCCGAGCGCTCGCACATCCGAGCGGTATCACCTCGACTCCGGTCAGCCCCTCCGGAATCGAACCCCGAGCGCTCGCAGATCCGAGCGGTATCACCTCGACCGCCGCGGGGGTCAGGGGCGAAGGACGGCCTCCGCCGCACCGCCGCCGGCCGAGGTCGGCACGCCGTCGACGTCGAGGGGCAGGTCCATGAGCGGGACGTCGACGACGGAAGCGATGCCGCTGGGGGTGCCGCTCGCCCGTCGCGCGGCCCACCGGCGCCGCCGCGATCGGCAGCTCGAGCTCGAGCACGCCCTTGCCGAGCCGCCCGTCCTCGGGCAGCGGCACGGGGTAGCTGCCGGTGAAGCAGGCCGTGCACAGCCGGTCGCGCGGCTGGTCGGTCGCGGCAACCATGCCCTCCTCGGAGATGTACCCCAGCGAGTCCGCGCCGATCGAGTTGCGCACCTCCTCGACGCCCAGCCCGGTCGCGATGAGCTCGGCACGGGTGGCGAAGTCGATGCCGTAGAAGCACGGCCACCGCACCGGCGGCGACGAGATGCGCACGTGCACCTCGGCGGCCCCCGCCTCGCGCAGCATCCGCACGAGCGCCCGCTGGGTGTTGCCGCGGACGATCGAGTCGTCGACGACGATGAGCCGCTTGCCGCGGATGACGTCCCTGAGCGGGTTGAGCTTGAGCCGGATGCCGAGCTGGCGGATCGTCTGTGACGGGGCGATGAAGGTGCGTCCCACGTACGAGTTCTTCACCAGTCCCTGGCCGTAGGGGATGCCGGACTCCTGGGCGTAGCCGATGGCCGCCGGGGTGCCCGACTCGGGCGTCGGCATGACGAGGTCGGCGTCGACGGGGTGCTCGCGAGCCAGCGTGCGGCCCATCTCGACCCGCGCCTCGTGCACCACCCGCCCGCTGATCGTCGTGTCGGGGCGGGCGAGGTAGACGTACTCGAACACGCACCCCTTGGGCTCAGGCTCGGCGAAGCGCCGCGAGCGCAGGCCGTCCTCGTCGATGACGACGAGCTCGCCCGGCTCCACCTCACGCACGAACGACGCCCCGACGATGTCGAGCGCGGCGGTCTCCGAGGCCACGACCCAGCCGCGCTCCAGCCGGCCGATGACGAGCGGCCGGATGCCGTGCCGGTCGCGTGCGGCGTAGAGCGTGTGCTCGTCGATGAAGACGAAGCAGAAGGCGCCCTGGAGCCGAGGGAGGACGTCGAGGGCGGCGGTCTCGAGGGTGCGGTCGGGGTCGTCGGCGAGGAGGGCGGTGACGAGCGCGGTGTCGGTGGTGTTGCCGCGGGCGAGCTCCCCCCGGTGCGCGTCGTCGCCGTTCAGCCCCTGGACGACGTCGCGCAGGTCGGCGGAGTTCGTGAGGTTGCCGTTGTGCGCGAGCGCCACGGTGCCGCCCGCGTGGCCGCCGAGGGTCGGCTGGGCGTTCTCCCAGGTCGAGCCGCCGGTCGTCGAGTACCGGCAGTGACCCACCGCCAGGTGGCCGCGCAGCGACGCGAGCGAGCGCTCGTCGAACACCTGGGAGACCAGGCCCATGTCCTTGTACACGAGCAGGCGCTGGCCGTCCGACGTCGCGATCCCCGCCGACTCCTGTCCTCGGTGCTGCAGCGCGTAGAGGCCGTAGTAGGTGAGCTTGGCGACGTCCTCCCCCGGGGCCCAGACGCCGAAGACCCCGCAGGCGTCCTGCGGCGCCTTCTCACCGGGGAGGAGGTCGTGGGTCAGGCGTCCGTCTCCGCGTGGCACGACACCGATCCTCCCACACCGCTCCTGAGGGCGACGGGCCACGCCTGCCGCCCTCAGGAGCGGTCGCCGCGCCGGTCGACGGCGATCGCGACCACCGCCGCCACGAGCCCGAAGAATGCGGCACCCATGAAGCCGAGGTAGCCGATGCCGGCCGACGGCGCGTAGTTCGACGCGATGGTCGGGCTGGGGTCCTGGAACCACCCGAAGACGGCGAACGAGGCCCCGACGAGGAACCCGAGAACGGCGCCCGTGAGGATGAAGGGCAGGAACCTCGGGTGGCGTGCAGGTGTCACGATCCTTACGGTACGTGAGCCCCGGCGACCCCCGGCGCCGACCGCGCGCACACTGTGGGGGTGACCCCATCCGCGAGCCCGCCCCGCTCCGAACTCCCGGCATGACGACGCCTCCCCCGACGGCCCCGGTGCGACGTCCCCGACGGGGCTGGTACGCCGGAGGCACGATCCTCGCCGCGGCCGCCGGCGCCGGCGTCGGTCACCTCGTCGCCGGCTTCGTCTCGCCCGAGGCCTCCCCGGTGCTCGCGGTCGGGTCGACGGTCATCGACCTCACCCCGACCCCCGTCAAGGAGTGGGCGGTGGCCCAGTTCGGCACCGCCGACAAGCCGATCCTCATCGGCTCGGTCACCCTCGGCACGCTCGTCCTCGCCGGGGCCATCGGCCTCGTGGCCCGCACGCGGCGCAGCATCGGGCTCGCGCTGCTCGCCGTCCTCGCCGATGAGCTCGGCGGTCGCGGCGGCGCTGCGGCCCACGAGCACGTTCGTCGACCTGCTGCCCGGGATGGTCACGGCCCTCGTCGGCGTCCTCTCGGCCAGCTGGTTCCTCGGCCTCCTCGACCGCTGGGGCGAGCGTGACGCGGACCCGGTCGCGGGCGCCGGCGCGGACCACACGGCCCACGAGGACGGCCGCAGCGACCGCCGGCACGTGCTCGCCGCCGCGGCAGGGCTCGGTGCGGTCGCCGTCACCGGTGGCGCCCTGGGCCGCACCCTCTCGCGCGGCGCGTCCCCCTCGTCGGTCGCCCTGCCGGCGGCCGCCGAGCCGCTCGCCACGCTCGCGACGGGCCTCGAGGACTCGGTGCGCGGCATCTCGGCGTTCCGCACGCCGAACTCGCAGTTCTACCGGATCGACACCGCCCTGGTGATCCCGCGCGTCTCCACCGACGGCTGGAAGCTCACC
This sequence comes from uncultured Actinomycetota bacterium, assembly GCA_963811475.1. Taxonomy (GTDB): domain Bacteria; phylum Actinomycetota; class Actinomycetes; order Actinomycetales; family Dermatophilaceae; genus Fodinibacter. Next base: position 47,407 of record CAWERJ010000019.1, on the reverse strand, counting down.
ATCGACGGGCAGGTCGACCGCCCCTACGAGATCACCTACGCCGAGCTGCTCGCCATGCCGATGGTCGAGCGCGACATCACCCTCACCTGCGTGTCGAACGAGGTGGGCGGCCCCTACGTCGGCGGTGCCCGGTGGCTCGGGGTCCGGACGCGGGACCTGCTGGAGCGGGCCGGCATCCGCGACGGCGTCGACCAGATCTTCAGCCACTCGACCGAGGGGATGACGATCTCCACCCCGGTGCAGGCGCTCACCGACGACCGGGACGCGCTCGTCGCGGTCGCGATGAACGGCGAGCCGCTGCCCAACCAGCACGGCTTCCCCGCGCGGCTCGTGACCCCGGGTCTCTACGGCTTCGTCGGGGCGACCAAGTGGCTGACCCGCATGGAGGCCACCACCTACGCCGCCCAGCGCGCCTACTGGACCGAGCGTGACTGGGCCACCGACGCGCCGGTCCTCACCCAGTCACGGATCGACACCCCGGGGGGCCTGAGCCGGCCGTCGTCCGGCCGCGTCGTCGTCGGCGGTGTCGCCTGGGCTCAACAGCGGGGGATCGCCAAGGTCGAGGTCAGCGTCGACGAGGGCACGTGGCAGGAGGCCCGCCTCGGTCCCGACGCCGGCATCGACTACTGGCGCCAGTGGTACCTGCCCTGGGACGCCCTCCCCGGCCGGCACAGCCTCTCCGTGCGCGCCACCGACGAGACGGGTGAGCTGCAGCCCGAGCAGCGCACCACCCCGTTCCCGAAGGGCGCCACCGGCTGGCACTCGATCGTCGTCATCGTCGAGTAGCGAGCGGCCGCGTCCACCTCCACGTCGAGACCGTTCCCACCTCGGGGTCGTCGTGGTCGCCGACGTGCTCGAAGCCCAGCGCGACGAGCACGCCCGTCGACGCGTTCGGACCGGCCAGCGTGTGCGCGACGACGTGGTCGACCTCACCGCTCGCGACAGCACTCTCGACCAGGGCCCGAGCCGCGGCGGTCCCGAACCCCTGACCACGGAACTCGGGAGCGACCTCGTAGCCGATCTCGACGGTTCGCTCGACCGGCGGCGCCGCGAAGCCACCCGAGCCGAGCAGGCGCCCCGCGGCCCCGTCGACGAAGAACTGCATCGACCACGCGCGGTCGGCCTCCGGCGCGGTCTGCAGGTGCTCCAGGGTGAAGCCGATGGCCTCGGGGAACTCCGGCCAGCCCTCCGGGACGCGTGAGCCGATGAGCTCGCCGAACAGCGTGCGGTCCTCGGTGAGCGCGTTGAGCAACGGCACCGTCGCCGGGACGAGCACGACCTGCGGACGAGACGACATGCGGAACCTCCGATCGTGACCGGGATTCTGCACGACCTCGGGGCATCGGACCAATCCGCTTCGGATGCCGTGCCGAACCACGGGTGTACGCACGCAGCCCCCATCCGTGAAGGAGCAGTTCCCATGCGCACCAGCCGTCTGACGATCGCCGCCCTGGCCCTCGCCCTCCCCCTGTCCCTCGCCGCCTGCGGCTCGTCCGACGCCGACTCCGGCGCCGCCTCGAGCGCGCCGATGTCGTCGTCCGCGATGCCCTCCGCCACCCCGTCGGAGTCGATGACGGCCGACATGGCCGAGGCGTTCGGCCCCGGCTGCGCGGCGGTCCCCGCCGACGGTGCCGGCTCGTTCGCCGGCATGGCCGCCGACCCGGTCGCCACCGCCGCCAGCAACAACCCGCTCCTGTCGACCCTCGTCACCGCGGTCGGTGAGGCGGGCCTGGGCGAGACGCTCAACACGGCCAAGGACATCACCGTCTTCGCGCCGACCAACGACGCCTTCGCCGCGATGGACAAGGCGACGCTCGACAAGGCGATGGCCGACCCGAAGGGCCTGCTGACCACCGTCCTCACCAACCACGTCGTCGAGGGTCGCCTCGCGCCGGACATGCTCGCGGGCGAGCACAAGACGCTCGCGGGCACGACGATCACCGTCGAGGGCTCGGGCGAGGACTTCACCGTCGGCGACGCGAAGGTCGTCTGCGGCAACGTGCAGACCGCGAACGCCACGGTCTACATCATCGACGGCGTCCTGCTCCCCACGAGCTGACCGCCGGTCCATGATGGGTGACATGACGGCCGCCTCCTCGGGTGCCCCCGCACCCGGGGAGGCGGCCGCGACCCGCTCGGGCGCCGACCTCGCGGACCTGCTCCGCCGGTCGGCCCGCGGGGACGAGGCGGCGTTCGCCGAGCTGTACGACGCGACGTCGCGGCGCCTCTACGGGATGGTCCTGCGCGTCGTGCGCGACCACGCGATGTCCGAGGAGGTCACCCAGGAGGTGTACCTCGACGTGTGGCGCCAGAGCGCCCGCTTCGACCCCGCCCGGGGGAGCGCCATGTCGTGGCTCCTGACGATCGCCCACCGGGCGGCCGTCGACCGGGTCAGGGCGAGCGAGGCCTCCCGCCGCCGCGACGACGTGCACGCGACCACGCACCAGGACATCGACTTCGACACCACCGCCGAGTCCGCGCAGGCCTCCCTCGAGGCCCAGCGGGTGCGGCGCGCACTGACCACCCTGACCGACGCCCAGCGCAGCGCGGTCGAGCTCGCGTACCTCGGCGGCTACACCCACACCGAGGTCGCCCGGTTGCTCGACCTGCCGCTCGGCACCGCGAAGACCCGCATCCGCGACGGCCTCATCCGTCTTCGCGACACGTTGGGAGTACCGGCATGAGCCCCGACCTGCACCACCTGTCCGGTGCCTACGCCGTCGACGCGCTCGACGCCGACGAACGGGCGTCGTTCGAGCAGCACCTCGCGGAGTGTGCCGACTGCCGCGCCGAGGTGGCCGAGCTCAGCGCCACCGCGCACGCCCTCTCGTCCATCACCGAGGCCACTCCCCCGGCGTCGCTGCGCGACTCCGTGCTCTCGGGCATCTCCCGCGTCCGCCCGCTGCCGCCGCTCGTCGGGCGAGGATGCCGGTGCGCCCGTCTCCGCGGAGCCTCCCGGTTCCGTCGTGCCCCCGACTGCCGAGCCGGCGGCCGACCCGTCGTCGCCGGCTGCCGTCGAGACCGGACCGCCGGTCGTCGGCGAACGCGGGCGAGGGCCGTCGGAGGATGCCGGCGGCACGGTCGTGCCGATGCGGCGTCGTGCCACGACGTGGTTCGCCGCCGCCGCGGCAGCCGCGGTCATCGCCATCGGCGGCCTCGCCTGGAGCCCGTGGTCGGACGACTCCGCGAGCACCTCGCCGGTCGCGCAGGTGGCGGCCGCCGCCGACGCGATGCGGGTGAGCAGCACCAAGGGCCCGCTGACCGCCGAGGTCGCCTACAGCCGGCAGCTCGGCAAGGCCGCGATCGACGTCAAGGGCCTGCCGCCCGCACCCGAGGGCAAGACCTACCAGCTGTGGTACGTCGGGAACGACCAGGTGGCACGCTCGGCCGGTCTGCTCACGGCCGACGCCGAGGGGAACGGGTCGATGGTGCTCCAGGGCGACCCGAACGCCGCGGCCGCCGTCGGGATGACGGTCGAGCCGGCCGGTGGGTCGACCCGGCCGACCACCGACCCCCTCGTCGTCCTGGCCCTCGCCTGACCACTCGACCGATTGCGGATCGCCCACGCGCGCGGGCCCCGGGAGGGGCCCCTGACGTGGCGGATCCGCAAGAAGTCGTGGGTCAGGGGCGGACGACGGCCGAGGCCACCGCCTCGAGCACGGCCTCGCTCCCGGCGTACGGGTCGTCGGCGCGCGGCCAGTGGGTCACGACGTCGGTGAAGCCGAGTCGCGGCGGCGCGGCCCGTCATCTCGGCGTAGAGCTCGACCGACTCCAGCGAGAACCGGGGGGACGAGTCGAGCGAGAGGTAGCGGTCCACACCGCCGCGCCCGGCATCCGCCAGTGCGTCGTCCACCCGTGCACCCAGCTCGGCGACGTGCGCGAACCACTCGTCGAGGGTGTCGCCCCGGCCGCCGTAGGTGATCCAGCCGTCGCCGAGGGTCGCCGCCAGCCGGATGGAGCGAGGCCCGTTGGCCGCGACGAGCAGCGGGACGCGGTGCCGCACCGGCCCGGGCAGCGTCCGTGCCCCGCGAGCCGTGTACCAGGCGCCGACGTGGTCCACCGGGTCCTCGCGCAGGAGGCGGTCCAGCAGCGGCACGAACTCGTGGAAGCGGTCGACCCGGTCCTTGAGCGTGCGGTCCTCGCCGAGGACCCGCGCGTCGAGGTCGCCGCCGGTGCCCAGCCCGCAGAGGAACCGCCCGCCGCTGAGGTCGTCGAGGGTGAGGACGTCACGCGCGAACGTGTAGGGGTGCCGGTAGTTCGGCGAGGACACGAACGTCCCCAGCCCGATCGTGGTGGTGACCCCGGCCGCGGCGGCGAGGGTCGGCACGGCGGCGAACCACGGCACGTCCGGCAGCCCCGCCCACACGAGGTGGTCGTACGTCCACGCGTGGGAGAACCCCATCTCCTCGGCGGCGCGCCACCGCGGCGCCGCCTCCGCCCACGGCAGCTCGGGCAGGAGCGTGATGCCGTGCCGGATGCCGTTCGGCGCCGGTGCCGTCGACCCGCTCACGCCGGCGCCCCGGGCGTCGGGGCGGCGCCGTTCCGGTCCTCGGCGAGCCCCGCCGCCGCGTCCGGGCCGAGCCCGGGAGCGATCCCGGGGTCGGGCTCGGACAGGGGCAGCAGCTGTTGGAGGTCGGCGCGCGTCCCGCTCACCCGCAGCCTGCCGCCGGCGAGGGCGTCGGCCCAGCGCTGGGCTCCGGTCGCCAGCCGCAGCCAGGTCTCGGCGTCGGCCTCGACGACGTTCGGCGGGGTTCCGCGGGTGTGCCGCGGCCCCTCCAGGCACTGGACGGCACCGAAGGGTGGCACCCGCACCTCGACGCTGCGCCCGGGCGCGCGGGCACCGAGCTCCTCGAGGGTGAAGCGCACGGCGGTGGCGAGGGTGGCGCGGTCGGCGCCGTCCGGGTCGGCCCGCCAGGCGGCGAGGGCCGTGCGCCCGAGCTCGGGGGCGGTTCGGCGACGCGGGGGCATGGCCGAATCGTAGGCGGCGGCACGGCATAACCTCTCGGGGTGGGCGAGGCCGAGTTCGAGCGGAACGGGTCCCTGGTGACGGTCGTGCTCGACGGCCAGCCGCAGTCGGCCGTCGACCTCGACGACCCGGAGCGCCTGGACTTCGAGTACGTGCAGCACCTGGCGCTGTGCTTCGACGCGCTCGCGGCGCCGGGGCCGCTGCGCGTCACGCACGTGGGGGGCGCCGGGCTCACGCTGGCCCGGTGGGTCGACCACACCCGCCGGGGGTCACCGCAGATCGTCCTCGAGCCGGATGCCGTGCTGACCGCGGCGGTGCGCAGCGAGCTGCCGTTGCCCCGCGGCCACCGGATCCGGATCCGGCCGGTCGACGGCCTCGCCGGGGTCGCGGGGCTGCGTGACGGCAGTGCCGACGTGGTCGTCGTCGACGCCTACTCCGAGGGCCGGGTGCCCCCGGAGCTGTCGACGGTCGAGTGGTTCCGAGACCTCGCCCGCGTGCTCGCGACCCGGTGGGCTCGTGCTGGCCAACGTCGCCGACGAGCCGGGCATGCGCTACGCCGCGCGCGTCGTCGCCGGGGCCGACACGGCGCTGGGGCACGTGGCGGTCGTCGGGCTGCACGAGGTGCTCAAGGGCAAGCGGTTCGGCAACCTCGTGCTCGTCGCGTCGACCGGCCCGCTCGACCTGCTGGTCGCTGCGGCGCGCCACGGCATCCGCCGCCCTGCCCACGGGGGTGATGGCGTGGGGCGACGTGGCACGCCGGGTGCCCGGTGCGCAGCCGTTCAGCACGGCATCCGGCGACGTCGCCGCCTCCCCTCCGCCCCCCGCGCGAGGCGCCTGGCGCCGTCGCTGACCGGTCCGTCCCGCCGGACGTGCGCAGGTGGTCGCTCCGGCGACCACGTGAGCACTCACGGCGAGGGGCGGAGCTCGGCGGTCAGCCGACCCAGACGCGGGCGTTGCGGAACATCCGCAGCCAGGGGCTCTCCTGCTCCGCCGGCCCCGACGTCCACGACAGCTGCACGTTGCGGGCGACCCGCTCCGGGTGCGGCATCATCGCGGTGAACCGGCCGTCGGGCGTGGTCACCGCCGTCAGCCCTCCCGGTGAGCCGTTGGGGTTGAACGGGTACGTGAGGGCCTCCCCGCCGCGGTGGTCGACGAAGCGGGCCACCCGGGCCACCGTGCCGGAGTCGCCGCGCGCCGAGAAGTCGGCGAAGCCCTCGCCGTGGGCGACGGCGATCGGCATGCGGCTGCCCGCCATCCCCGCCGTGAGGATCGACGGGGACTCGAGCACCTCGACGAGCGTGAGCCGGGCCTCGTACTGCTCCGACCGGTTGCGGGTGAAGCGCGGCCACGCCTCGGCTCCCGGGATGAGGTCGGCCAGCGCGGCGAACATCTGGCACCCGTTGCAGATGCCGAGCCCGAAGGTGTCGTCGCGGGAGAAGAAGGTCCGGAAGCCCTCGGTGAGCCGCTCGTCGAAGAGCACCGAACGCGCCCACCCCTCCCCGCCCCGAGCGTGTCGCCGTACGAGAAGCCGCCGCACGCGACGAGCCCCACGACGTCGGCCAGGTCGAAGCGGCCGGCCTGCAGGTCGGTCATGTGCACGTCGTACGTGTCGAAGCCGGCCCGGTCGAACGCGAACGCCGTCTCGACGTGGCTGTTGACCCCCTGCTCGCGCAGGATCGCGACCTTCGGCCGAGCCCCCCGGCCGACGTACGGGGCCGTGACGTCGTCGGCGGGGTCGAACGTGGGGGCGACGACGAGCCCGGGGTCGTCGTCCGCGCCGACGGCCGCGTGCTCCTCCTCGGCGCACGCGGGGTTGTCGCGCAGCAACGCCATGCGCGACGAGACCTCGTCCCAGGCCTGCGCCAGGTCGCGCACCGCCTCGTCCACGACGACCTCGTCGCCCACCGCCACGCGGACCCGGCGGTCGCTCGACGTGGCGCCCACGACGCGGGCGAGCTCCCCCAGCCCGTGGTCCCCCAGCACGCCCAGCACGTCATCGACCGCACCGGCCGGCACGCCGAGCACCACCCCGAGCTCCTCGGCGAACAGCCCTGCCACAGAACCGACGTCAAGGTCAGCACCCGTCGCCCCGGCAAAAGCCATCTCGCACACCGCCGCCCACAGCCCGCCGTCGGAGCGGTCGTGGAAGGCCGTGACCAGACCGGCCATCCCTCAGCTCGGTCAGCGCGTCGGCGAGGCCGACCAGCCGCTGCGGATCGTCGAGGTCGGGCACCACCCCCCCGAACTCACCGGCCACCTGGGCGAGGATCGAACCCCCGAGCCGGTCGCGACCCGCCCCGAGGTCGACGAGCACGAGGGCCGAGCCGTCGCGCAGCTGCGGCGTCCAGGTCCCACGGACGTCGGGCAGCGACGCGAACGCCGTGACGACGAGCGACACCGGCGACGTCACCTGCCGCGCGTCCCCGGTCACCGGGTCGGTCCACCGGGTGCGCATCGACAGCGAGTCCTTGCCCACCGGCACCGACACCCCGAGCGCGGGCAGCAGCTCCATCGCGACCGCCTCCACGGTGTCGTAGAGCGCGGCGTCCTCGCCCGGCTCCCCGCACGCCGCCATCCAGTTGCACGACAGCTTGGTGCCCCGCAGGGTGACCGGCGCGGCGAGGAGGTTCGTCAGCGCCTCGCCGACCGCCATCCGGCCGGATGCCGGCGCGTCGACGGACGCGAGCGGCATCCGCTCACCGGTGGCCATGGCCTCGCCGGCGAACCCCACGTGGTCGGCGAGCGTCACGGCGACGTCGGCCACCGGCACCTGCCACGGGCCGACCATCTGGTCGCGGTGGGTCAGCCCGCCGACGGTGCGGTCGGCGATCGTCACGAGGAAGCGCTTGCTGGCCACGGTCGGGTGCCGGAGCACGGCGTACGCCGCCTCGCGGACATCCAGCCCCGTGAGGTCGAGGATGCCCGCGTCGCGCGCCACCCGGGTCACGTCGCGGGTCATCCGGGGTGGTTTGCCGAGCAGCACCTCCATCGGCATGTCGATGGCGCGGTCCTCGTCGTCGCGGTCGTCGGGGCCGTCACCGAGGACGAGCCGGCCGTCGTCACGGGCGACACCGACCACCGCGTGGGGGCAGCGCTCGCGCTCGCAGAGGGCGGCGAACCGCCCCAGCGACCCGGGCGCCAGGGCGACGACGTAGCGCTCCTGCGACTCGTTGCACCAGGCCTCCTTCGGCGCGAGCCCCGACTCCTCGAGCGGCACCGCCGAGAGGTCGAAGCGCGCCCCGAGGCCGGCGCCGTCGACGAGCTCGGGGAAGGCGTTCGACAGCCCACCGGCCCCCACGTCGTGGATCGCGAGCACGGGGTTGTCGTCGCCGAGGCTCCAGCAGTGGTTGATGACCTCCTGCGCCCGGCGCTCGATCTCGGGGTTCCCGCGCTGGACCGAGTCGAAGTCGAGGTCGGCGGCGTTGGCCCCGGCCGCCATCGACGACGCCGCGCCACCGCCCATGCCGATCCGCATCCCCGGCCCCCCGATCTGCACGAGCAGTGTCCCGGCCGGGAAGACGACCTTGTGCGTCTGGTCGGCCCCGATCGTGCCCAGCCCCCCGGCGCTCATGATCGGCTTGTGGAACCCGCGGCGCACGCCGTCGACGGTCTGCTCGTAGACCCGGAAGAAGCCCCCGAGCCCCGGCCGGCCGAACTCGTTGTTGAACGCTGCGGCACCGATCGGCCCCTCGAGCATGATGTCGAGCGGGGTCGCGATGTGGTCAGGTGCCCCGTACGGCGCACTCTCCCAGGGCTCGTCGAGCCCGGGCAGGTGCAGGTTCGACACCGCGAACCCGGTGAGCCCCGCCTTGGGCTGCGACCCGCGCCCGGTCGCCCCCTCGTCGCGGATCTCGCCGCCGGCCCCGGTGGCCGCCCCCGGGAACGGCGAGATCGCCGTGGGGTGGTTGTGCGTCTCGACCTTCATCAGCACGTGCACGTCGTCCTCGCGGCCGGTGTACCGGCTCGGCCGGTCCGCCGCCTCGGGTAGCCAGCGCAGCCGCGGCCCGCCGACCATCACGGACGCGTTGTCCGAGTACGCGACGACGGTGCCCTCCCCCGCGAGCTCCTCGGTGTGCCGGATCATCCCGAACAGCGACCGCGACTGCACCTCGCCGTCGACGACGAAGTCGGCGTTGAAGATCTTGTGGCGACAGTGCTCGGAGTTGGCCTGCGCGAACATCATCAGCTCGACGTCGGAGGGGTTGCGGCCCAGGCCGGTGAAGGCCTCGACGAGGTAGTCGACCTCGTCGTCGGAGAGCGCCAGCCCGTATGCCGTGTCGGCCTCCTCGATCGCCGCCCGGCCGCGGCCCAGCACGTCGACCCGCTCCATCGGCTCCGCCTCGCGCTCGTCGAACAGGGCCGCGGAGGCGGCCCTCGACCGCAGCGCCGACTCCGTCATCCGGTCGTGCAGGAGGTCGGCGCAAGCGCTCCACTGCTCCTCGGGAAGCGGCTCGGCCCCGGCGAGGTGGTACTCCGTGACGCGCTCGACGCGGCGCACGTCGACCCCGCAGCTGTGCGCGATGTCGGTGGCCTTGGAGGCCCAGGGCGAGAGGGTGCCGAGCCGCGGCGCCACCACGACGACGGCGACGTGGGCACCCTCCGGTTCCCCGGCATCCGGCGGCCCGTAGGTGAGCAGGCGCTCGACGGTGGCGCGCGTGGCCTCGTCGAGGGGCTGCGCGCTGGCCACCCAGTGCACGTGCCGCGCCGAGACCGAGGTGAGCGACGGGGCCACCCGCTGGAGGCGGCCGAGGAGCGCCGCCGCGCGGAAGGGGGAGAGGGCGTTGCCCCCGGGGACGGTGGTCAGCACCAGGTCGTGCGACGAGGCCATGGGTGCGGTCTCCCGGTCGGGGCGGAACGGGCCGGATGCCGTCGCCAAGGTTACCGGGGCGGGCGCGCCCTCCGTGGCCGGGCACCTGGTCACCAGGGGCTTGCCGCCGCGAGTGACGATGTGTACCATCTGGTACATGATCGACGTCACCCGCACGTCCCACGCCCCGGCCGACCGGCTCTGGACCGTCATGTCCGACGTCCGGCGGTGGCCCGACTGGATGCCGACGGTGGATGCCGTCACCCCCGTCGACCCGGACCGCCCCGACGAGGTCGGCGCCTCCTACACCGTCGAGCAGCCGGGCCTCACCCGAGCGGTCTGGACGTTCACCGCCATCGACGAGGGCCGCTCGTTCACCTGGGAGTCGACCCGACCCGGCATCCGGTCGGTCGGCACCCACGTGCTCCGACCCGCCGCGGACGGCACGACGAGCATCGAGCTGGCGATCACGTGGACCGGGTTCCTCGCGCCCGCTGGTGCGCCTCGCCCTCGGGCGGAAGACCCGCGACTACGTCACCCGCGAGGCCGACGCCCTCGACGCCACTGCCGCCGCGCGTGCCTGAGCGGCGCGCGCCATCGGCCGCCACCGCGACGGCACCGTTCCCCGGGCCCCGCGAGCAGCTCCTCGCGAAGGCGGTCGCGTGGTTCGCCGAACACGGCGTCGGCGACACGAGCCTGCGGACCCTCGCGACCGGCATCGGGACGAGCCACCGCATGCTCATCTACCACTTCGGTTCCCGCGAGGGCCTGCTCGCGGCGGTGGTCGAGGCGGTGGAGCAGGGCAGAGCACGCAGCCCTCGTGGAGCTCGCCAGCAGTGACCTCGACCCGTTCGAGGCCGGCGCGGCCTTCTGGACCAGGGTGGCCGACCGGGCCGCGGTGTTCGCCCCGCTCTTCTTCGAGCTGTCGACGCACGCCATGCGGGGTGCGCCGCACGCCGCGGGGCTGCGGGAGTGGCTGCACACCGGCTGGACCACGGCGCTGCGCGACTCCTTCGTCGCCCTCGGCCTCCCGACCGACCGCGCCGGCACCCTGGCGCTGCAGTCGCTGGCCATGGCCCGCGGGCTGCTCTTCGAGGTGGCGGTCACCGGCGACCGGGCCGCCGCCGACACCGCGATGGCGTCGTGGACCGAGCAGGTGCGCCGTGAGGCCGCCGCACTCACGTCGAGGGCTGGTCAGAAAGTGTCGCCGGTGAGCCGCTCGTAGGCCTCGACGTACTTGGCGCGGGTCTGCGCGACGACGTCGTCGGGCAGCGGCGGTGGAGGCTCCCCCGACTGCCGCGACCAGCCGGATGCCGGCGAGGTGAGCCAGTCGCGCACGTACTGCTTGTCGAAGCTCGGCTGGGGGTGCCCCGGCTCCCACTGGTCGGCGGGCCAGAACCGCGACGAGTCCGGCGTCAGCACCTCGTCGGCGAGCACGACCTCGTCGCCGCGCAGCCCGAACTCGACCTTGGTGTCGGCGAGCAGGATGCCGCGCGCGGCGGCGATCTCGTTGCCGCGCCGGAGGATCGCGACGGTGAGGTCGCGCACCCGAGCGGCGAGCGGCGCGCCGAGCTGGGCCTCGACGACCTCGTACGGGATCGGCTCGTCGTGCTCGCCCACCGGTGCCTTCGTCGAGGGCGTGAAGATCGGCTCCTCCAGGCGGTCGCCGTCGACCAGGCCGGCCGGCAGGGGGATGCCGCTCACGGCACCGGTCGCCGTGTACTCGCCGAGCCCCCCTCCGGTGAGGTAGGCCCGGGCCACGCACTCGACGGGGAGCATCTCGAGTCGCTCGACGAGCACCGCGCGGCCGCGCACGGCATCCGGCACGTCGGCGGTGACGACGTGGTTGGGCACGAGGTCCTCGAGCTGCGCGAACCACCACAGCGACAGGCGCGTCAGCACCTCTCCCTTGTCCGGGATCGGCGTGTCGAGCACGAAGTCGTAGGCCGAGATGCGGTCGGACGCGACGAGGAGCAGCCGGTCGGACCGTGGTGCGCCGCTGGAGGGGTCGACGGGGGCGTAGAGGTCGCGCACCTTGCCGGAGTAGACGTGGGCGTAGCCGGGAAGGGTCGGCGGGGCGTCGGGCATGCGGCGATTCTTCCAGCAGCCGGCGCACCCGCGTCGACGCCGGCACCACGCCCGGCCCGAGCCGGCGGTCATGTCGTCCGCGTATCGACAACCGCATACGCCGTCGCAACGTCGTCCCCCCTTGGCTGGGTGACATGTCCTCCTCGTCCCCACGCGTCGCGACGGTCGCCGCGGCGCAGAAGCACCGGGACGGTCCCGGCACCGGCTCTCGGCCCGGTGCGTCCCGCCGGGCGCTGTTCGTCCTCTACCTGGTGCTGCTGGTGTGGATCGTGCTGTGGAAGCTCGAGCGCCCCTGGGTCGGCGGGCACGCGGTGGTCAAGCTCGTCCCGTTCGTCGCCGCCGGCGGCTCTGGCGGCAGCAGGCTGCTGGAGGTGCTGGGAAACCTCCTGCTCTTCGTCCCCTTCGGGGTCCACCTCGGCCTGCTCGCGCCCACCTGGTCGTGGTGGCGGATCGCGGGTGCCGCCGCCGGTGTCAGCCTGGCCCTGGAGACGGGGCAGTACGTCCTCGGCGTGGGCAGCTCGGACGTCACGGACCTCGTCGTCAACACGGCCGGCGGGCTGGCGGGACTCGGCGTGCTCGTGCTCGCGCGCGGGACGCTCGGGAGCCGGACCACCGGGCTCATGACCGTGGTCTGCTCGGTCGGCACGGCCCTGGTCGTGCTGGGCAGCGGCGTGTACCTCCTCTCGCCGGTGCACCACCTGCCCGTGCGGGACGTGGGCCCGCTGGTGCGAATCGAGGGCCCGGGAGGCGGGTGAGCTCCAGCCGGACCGAGGCGAACGCGACGTCAGCGAGCTCGTCCGGCACGGCCGTCAGGCTACGCGCCGGAGTCCGGGTCGAGCGTCAGCACGATGAGCGGGCTGTGCTGCAGCATCTCGGGCACGTCCGTCCGGCGCCATCGCCTGGCGGCCGCCTCGATGTACGGCCGGCGCTCCTCGAGGTCCGTGACGACCCGCGCGGTCGCAGGCACGTCCGCGACGACGGACTGCTTGAGGTGGATGACGACGTGCGGGTCGGCGGCGATGTTGTGGATCCAGTCGCGGGTGCGGTCGGCCCGCGGCATCCCGGTGATGTAGAGCCGGTCGTCGTCATGGTGCAGGAAGATCTCGATGCGCCGGGGCTGCCCGCTCCTTCGGCCCGTCGTCGTCAGGTCGATGACCTGGCTGTGGTTCAGCGCTGCTCGGGTGGCTGGGCTCAGGGGGCTCTCGGTGTCCACGGCTCGATCCTCTCCGGACGGTTGGCTGCCCACGGCGCGCGGGACGCGCCGGGCGGCGCCTGGGGAAACCGGTCCGCGGGCCTCGTTAGTCCCTCCTTGCCAGCGGTGACCCCGGTCACCTATTGTGCTAGGTCACTAGATGAATAGGTGATCACGATGATCGAGTTCAGCCTCGACGGCCGCTCCGGCGTCTCCCCCTACCTGCAGGTGGTCCAGCAGGTGCGGCAGGCGCTTCGGCTCGGCGTGCTCCGCACGGGCGACCAGCTCCCGACCGTCAAGGACGCCGTGGCGACCCTCGCCATCAACCCCAACACCGTGCTCAAGGCCTACCGCGAGCTCGAGCGCGAAGGGCTGGTCACCGCACGACCAGGCGTCGGCACCTTCGTGACCCGTTCGCTCGCCGACTCCTCACTGGCGGCTCACGAGCCCCTCCGCCGCGAGCTCGACCGCTGGCTGGCGCGGGCCCGCGCTGCGGGCGTGGACGACGAGAGCATCGAGGCGTTGTTCCGCAGCGCCGTCCGTGCCGACCGCCGAGGCGTCGCGTGAACCCCGCGCTGGTCACCGACTCGCTGGGCAAGCGGTACGGGCGGCGGTGGGCGCTGTCCGACTGCACGCTCGAGATCCCGGCCGGGCGGGTCACCGGGTTGGTCGGGCAGAACGGCGCCGGAAAGAGCACGCTGCTCAACCTGGCCGCCGGCCTGCTCCGCCCGACGACCGGAACCATCGAGGTCTGCGGTGGGCGACCGGCATCCGATGTCGCCTCGCTGGCCAAGGTCGGCTTCGTGGCCCAGGACACCCCGACCTACGCGGGTCTGAGCATCCGCGACCACCTCGGGCTGGGTGCGCGCCTCAACCCCGGGTGGGACGACGCGCTGGCGACCGACCGCATCGAACGGCTCGGCCTCGACCCGGCCCAGAAGGCGGGCCGCCTCTCCGGTGGTCAGCGAGCGCAGCTCGCCCTCGCGCTCGGTCTGGCCAAGCGCCCCGAGCTGCTGATCCTCGACGAGCCCGTCGCCAGCCTCGATCCCTTCGCGCGCCGGGAGTTCCTCCAGCTGCTCATGGAGGCCGTCGCGGAACAGGAGCTCAGCGTCGTGCTGTCCTCCCACGTCGTCTCCGACCTGGAACGGGTCTGCGACCACGTGGTGGTCCTCGTCGACGCCCGGGTGCGCCTCGAGGGAGACGTCGAGGGCATCCTCGACACCCACGTCCGGCTGACCGGCCCGCGCCGCTCGGCGGGGACGTTGCCGCTCGACGAGCAGGTCGTGTCCGAGCGCCACACCGACCGACAGAGCACGCTGGTCGTCCGCACCGGGTCGCCGGTCCTCGACCCGTCGTGGACGGTGTCGGCGCTGGGGCTGGAGGACGTCGTGCTGGCGTACATGGACCCCCGGACTGCGGGCAGCACGACCCCTGCGCTGGAGGTGCTGCGGTGACCTGGCTGTCCTGGCGGCAGTTCCGCCTCAATGCGCTGACGGCGGCCGTCGCCGTCGCGGGCGTGTCGGTCGTGCTGCTCGTGACCGGACCTCGGCTCGCGGACCTCGCCGCGGCTGGTGCCGACGACGTGTTCGACCGGCTCACGCCGACCGACGTCAGCCTCTTCTGGGCGGGGATCATCCTGGTCGCGCTGGTCCCCGCCGTCGTGGGAGCCTTCTGGGGCGCTCCTCTCGTCGCGCGAGAGCTCGAGGCGGGCACCCATCGTCTGGTGTGGACCCAGTCGGTGACACGGACCCGCTGGCTCCTGACGAAGCTGGCGTTCACCTGCGCGGCGGCCGCCGTGACAGCCGGAGCGGTCACTCTCGCCGTCACCTGGTGGTCGGCACCGCTCGACGGTGTCGTGGGGACGACCCGCGGCGCGCTGCCCGATCACCTGACGCCGGTGTCCTTCGCCATGCGCGGGGTGGTGCCGGTGGCGTACGCGGTCTTCGCCGTGGTCCTCGGGGTCACCGTCGGCGCGGTCCTGCGGCGCCCGATCGCCGCGATGGCCCTGACCCTCGCCCTGTACGTCGTGGTGCAGGTCGTCGTGCCCCTGTGGGTCCGCCCACACCTCGTCGCTCCGACCACGGCGAGCGTCGTGCTCAGCACCGACACCCTGGACTCGCTGAGCGTCGACGAGTCGGGGCGGACGGATCTGATCACCGTCCACACCTCCGCCCGCGGCGACTGGCTGTTGGCGAACCAGACCCTCGACGCCTCCGGTGAACCGGGCGTCCTGCCGACCTGGCTGACGGACTGCGTGGCCTCGCCACCGACCCGGGTGGAAGGAGCGGTCCAGGCCCAGCCGGTGGATCCGTGCCTCCAGCGGCTGACGGCCGAGGGCTACACCCAGCGTGTCGTGTACCAGCCGGCCAGCAACTTCTGGCCGATCCAGTGGGCGGAGACGGCGTTGTACCTCGCCGCGTCGGGCCTCCTCGCGGGCTGGTGCGTGTGGTGGACCAGGAGGCGCCTGTCCTGACGAGGCAACGACGGGCAGGGCGACGAGCGTCCGCCCTCACCGGGGTCGCGGTTGTTGCGCGATGAGGGCCACTGCCGCGAGGAGCATGACCCCTCCCACCGACGTCAGGGCCACGCGCACGACATGGCCCTCGAACGTGCTCCCGATCCCGACCAGGAAGAGCACGGCGGCGAGCAACACCGTGCTGAACGTCGTGGAGTCGAAGTTGCGGTTCTCGGCGGCGACCGCGAAGGCGCGGTTGGCCTCGATCCGCAGCGCCGATGCGTGGGCCAGGTCGAGACGCGAGTCCGTGCCCCACTTGGCCGCCGAGTAGCCCGCCCACGCCGTCACGATCGTCACCACGGACAGCAGCACGGCCTCCAGCACGGCGAGCCGGAGGTGCACCTCACCCGTTGCGTGTGACACCTCGGCGCCGCGGACCCACGTCCATCACGACCGTGAGGAACGACGGAAGAGACCGCGTCGACGCCTCTTGGGGGTCAGGCGGAACCCGGCCAGGGTCACGTCGAACGGGTCGACGCGGCTGCCTTTCGTCATGCCGGAGTACCCCTCGAGGACGAAGCCGAAGACGTGGTCGAGCGTCGCCTCGCTCAGCTCCAGCGGGTGGAACGGCAGGGGGTAGTCCCCGTCGTCGGTGGCGGGGAGGTCCCCGGCCCAGAAGGGCGCCTCGAACGGGAGGCGCGTCCCGAGGTCCTCGATGACCTCGTCGTCCGCGCTGACGCTCAGCGCCCTCCGGAGCCGGCCGTCAGGGCCCCAGGTGGCGTACGCGAACCAGTCGACGACGCTGTGCATGGCGTGCACGTGCACGGTCCGACCGGTGCCTTCCACCTGGAAGCGCGGAGGAAGCCGGGACGGCCGGTCCAGCGCGACCTGCGTGGTGCAGACGATGGTCGCGCCCGGCCAGACGGCGGCGTACACGTCCTCGTCGGCCGGTGACCCGTCCCCGCCGAGCGTCCCGTGCCCGATCGCCGCGGCGTCGTGCTCCGGGAACAGCCGCCGGACGAGGTCCTCGGTCGCCGCAGGGTCGAGCGGAGGACCAGCCGCGAGCACGCTCGCCACGTCGGTGTCCGTGTAGCAGACGAACCAGTCCTTCGCACCCATCCCGGAAGTATCGGCGACCCGCCCTGCACCAACGCGCCGGCCGCGCAGCACATCTCCGTGGCCCGGCGCGATCGTCAGTCGAGGGGATCGCTCGCGCGGGCGGGGTCGGCGCCCGCCGTCGTGTTCCGCTGCCGCTCGTGGCCCCCGTGCCAGTTCAGCAGCATGACGGTGGCGTCGTCCTGGAGGGCGTGGCCGGTCGCGCGCAGGACGCTGTCGGCAAGTCGGCGGACCGCCTCGCGCGGGTGAAGGTCTCCGGTCTCCCCGATGGCCGAGATCAGGTCGATGGCCGCGGCGTTGCGCTCGAGCATGCCGTCCGTGACGAGGACGACGCGGTCGCCGGGCTCGAGGGCGACGACGGTGGTGTGGTACTCCGCGTCGGCGAAGAGGCCGAACGGGATGTCGCACGGCAGCGCCAGTGCGCTGACCTGCCCCGCACGCATGAGGTACGGAGCCACGTGCCCGGCGTTGACGAGCTCGAGCACCCCGTTGCGAAGGTCCAGTCGACCGATCAGCCCGGTGACGAAGTCGTCGAGCCCGTTCTCCGCGGAGTGCTCCGCCAGCGCGGCGTTGGTGGCCGCTGCCTGCTCGAGCAGCGACGCACCCTGCCGACGCGCACCCCGCAGACCACCGACGCAGAGGGTGGCCGTGAGGGCGGCCCCGACACCGTGGCCCATCGCGTCGGTCATCGAGAGGTACAGCACGTCGCGGGCGAGGCTGTAGTCGAAGGTGTCCCCGGCGATGTCGGCCGCCGGCTCCAGCCAGGCCGCCAGCGTGAATGCCCCCGCCTCGCACGTGCGCGGACCCGGCAGCAGCCGCTGCTGGATCTCCGCGGACAGGCTCGACGGCCGGCTGCGCTGTCCCCACTCGTAGAGGTCGGTGTGCCGCCGGTTCGCGATCACCACGAAGGCCAACAGGTGCGCGAGCCGGGCCGTCCTCGCCAGGGCGTCGGGGTCCGGTTCGTGGGGCACCCGCAGCTCGAGCACACCGATGACCTCCCCGCGCTCGGTCATGGGGGCGAGGATCGTCCACTGCTGCGGCACCGCTCCGCCCGCTGCCGTGTCGGCGGGTGCCAGCACCTGCACCGTCTGGGTGCGCACCGCCTGCTCCGCCGGTCCCCCGTCGAACGGCACCACCGTCGCCAGCTCGCCGGCATCCCGGCGCTCGCCGGGCACCCACGGGTGCACCGCGTCGATGGCATCGAGGGTGCCGAGGGGGACGTGCGAGAGGCGGACGAGAGCACGCCCGGACAGGTCGGCGATGAGGAACGAGACCTCCGTCGCGCCCAGCGCAACCCCCAGCTCCCGCGTCACCGCCTCGACGGCATCCACCGGCGAGGCCGCCTCCGCGGCGTGCAGGACCCGCCCCAGTCTTCCGGACGACTCGGCACGGGTCATCTGCGGAGCATAGGGGAGGCCGCATCGCGGCTCCCCGCCCATCAGGCGGGCCGGCCCGACCCGGGCCCGGCCGCGAGGTGGCCGGACCGGCCTAGGGCAGGCTGCCCGATGCGCAGCCACCCGAACCGTTCCTCGTCTCCGAAGAACCGTTCAGGCAGGAAGGTTCGGCATGCGTCATCGGCTCGCCGAGGTACCGGGGGCCTCGCTGGCCGCGGCGCTCGTCGCGACGGGGTGGGCGCCCCCGGCCGACGTCAGCTTCCTCGAGGTCCGCGCCTGGGGTGCGCGCATGGCGGGTCGGTGGCGCCGACTATGGGGGACATCGCTGGGTCTCAGGACCCCTCTCCGCCGGAGTCGAGGAGGCCGACGTCCGCGATCTCCCACGCCTCCGAGACCTCGCCGTCGACGAGGTGGCGATGACGGCCGGGTCCGGCCGGACGGAGGTCTCGCGCTCCGGAACGCCGGCGAAGGACCGAAATACGAAGGGTGCCGGTCACGACGAGCCGTGTCATCTCGACGTCGCCGTGGGCGCGGTCGTCATGCACCTCGTGGCGGAGGTCGGGCCTTGCTGGCAGCTGGATCGCGCCACACGTGCTTCTCGGATTCACGGTCGTGCGTCGAGTCGCCCCGCGTGCGTGGACGACGATCGCGGTGCGGGGCCGTCGAAGGCGTGGACGTCACCCAGTCCCCGGCGGCCCGCCGCCGGCGACGACCGCATCGGCGCTACAGGCACTCATTGCCCCGACGGCAGCGGCCGTAGCCGGACGGCGTACGGGGCGGACGTCACCGCCGCGCCTCCTAGGGGGCGTCGACGACCTCTCCGTTGCGCGGGACCCGACCGCCGAAGGTGATCGGCACGGCCGAGGCGTGGTCGACGTCCACCCCGTCGATGGCCTGGACGTGGACGTGCGGCTCCATGCTGTTGCCGGAGTTGCCGCACCGCCCCAGCGGCTCACCCGTGCGGACGCCCTGCCCCGGGCGCACCGAGACGCTGCCCCGACGGAGGTGGCACAGGGCGACCACCGCTCCGGCAGGCGTCTCGATGAGGACGTGGTTCCCCGCGAGTTTGCACCCACCCGCTGCTGCACGACGGCGTTGGGTCAGCGCGTAGCCGATGGACGGCAGCCCACGGTGGGCGTGGTGGTCCGGTTCCCCGTCGTGCGCCGCGACGACGACGCCGTCCACGGGCGCCCGGAGCCCGCGGCCGAAGCCCAAGAAGCGATCGGGCGGTTCGGGACGCAGCAGCGAGCCGACCGTGATGGCGGCGGAGCGCCCCTGCTCGTCGACGGGGACGAAGTCGATGGCGTACGAGGTGGCGAACAGGGTGGTGCCGTGGCTCGGGACCCGGTCGGCGGGGCTGTTCCGGGTCAGCCAGCGGCCCTCGAACGGGTAGGCGAGGTCGACGACCGTCACCATGCCGACCGCCCCCTTCCCACCGTGGTGGTGTCGAGCCCTGCCCCGCGGCCGTGCGCGGCCTGCCGAGCCCGAGGAACCCCACGCTCATGGCACCACCCCCTCAGGTCCTGAACACGATGTTTCGCGAGCCGGATGCCGCCCGGACCCTTCCAGCGCGGCCCGGACCATGCGCCCCATGACTACCACCCTGCCCGGCCGTCGTGGCCGCGACGACACGACCAGAGAATCCGGCAGGGCTGCATCCGAACGCCTCCTCCGTCGGGAAGTGCTGTCAACGGGTGACCAAGCACCCGCCAACAGAAAGGGATGTCACATGAAGCGCATGCTCGCTGCAGGGTCCATCGCCGCTCTCGCCTCGGTCGTCTTCGCCGGCACCGCCAGCGCCGAACCCGCCGACGCCGCTTGCTTCGGCCAGGTGCACAAGGCCGTCAACACCGAGGGCGCCGCCGCCACCTCGGCGCCGATAACGTCGGGCAGCTCGTGCAGCTCCTCGGCGGTGGTCAGAACAAGAACGCCGCCGCCACGGCCCTCTTCTGCTCGTAGGACCTTCAGACCGTCCTCGACCCCATCGGCGGCGGCTCGGACCCTCGGGTCCGGGCCACCGCCCCTGATGTGCGGGGTCAGCCAAGGGGCGCGAAGCCCTTCTCCGTCAGTAGCCGAGCGATCCCGTCGTTGCCCTGCTGCGAGCGTGCGTGTAATCGTCCGCGAGCAGGTCGGCCGAGGGCTCGGAGCCGTCTGCGCCGTTGAAGGGCGTGGTAGACGTCGACCCACTCGAAGCCGTTGGACTCGGCGGAGTCGCAAGCATCGTGTTCCAGGCGTCATGCAGGGCAACCGTCTTCTGCGCCTGCTCGGGGGTCAGGTCCGCCTGCTCGAAGCCGATCCCGTCGAAGGTCACTGTCTCCTCCCGGGAAGCGAAGCTGTCGAACGGTTATCGCGATGGGCCGTCTCCGCGCCTCCCGAGCGCCGGGTCGTCGCGCGCGGCCGCCGGCCAGCGTCGGGCGCCCGGGCCCTGCGCG
Source organism: uncultured Actinomycetota bacterium (assembly GCA_963811475.1). Classification (GTDB taxonomy): domain Bacteria; phylum Actinomycetota; class Actinomycetes; order Actinomycetales; family Dermatophilaceae; genus Fodinibacter. The sequence goes on along the minus strand of CAWERJ010000019.1, from coordinate 26,957 downwards.
GCCAGCTCGTCGTCGTGGTTGTAGACCGGGCAGGAGCGCAGCGACAGGCACCCGCACCCGATGCACGACGACAGGTCGTCACGCACCTTCGTCATCGCGTCGATCCGGGCGGTCAGCAGGTCCCTCCACCGCGACGAGAGGCGGGCCCAGTCCCGCTTGGTCGGTGGCCGGTCCTCCGGCAGGGTCGCGAGGGCGTCGCCGACCTCGGCGAGGGAGAGCCCGAAGCGCTGCCCGGCCCGCACGACGGCGATCCGGCGCAGCGTGTGGCGCTCGAACCGGCGCTGGTTGCCGGTCGTGCGGACCGAGCGGACCAGCCCTCGCTCCTCGTAGAAGCGCACGGTCGCCACCGACACCCCGGAGCGCTCGGCCACCTCACCGATGGGCAGCAGGTCGTGTCGGTCCACCCTGCGACGATATCGGCTTGACCTCAAGTGCGCTTGAGGTTCGAGGATGGGGGTCATGACGACCTCGGGGACCGCCGCACCTCCCGCCGACCACCCCGACGGTCCTCATCGGGCACCGGCGACCTCGAAGGTCCCGGGCGGCGAGCGACGCCCGGTCCGCCTCCGCGACCGCGCGAACCTCCCGGTGGTCGTCGGCGTCGTCGCCCTCGTGACCCTCGCCGCCTTCGAGAACCGCGCCTTCATGACGATCCTGCCGACGGTCGTCCGCGAGCTCGACGGCTGGGCACTGTTCGGTGCCTCGACCGGGGCGGGCCTCGTGACCTTCACCGTCGCCATGGCGTGGTCGGGCGGCTGGACCGACCGCCGCGGCCCCCGGCCCGTGCTCCTGTGGGGAGTCGTCGCCTTCGCGGCCGCCCAGGCCGTCTCCGCCCTCGCGCCCACCATGGCGGTCTTCGTGGCCGGCCGGGCGGTGTCGGGCGCCGCCGAGGCGCTGATCGACACCTCGCTCACCGTGCTCGTCGCGCAGGCGCTCCCGGAGGAGCTGCGCGCCAAGGTGTTCGCGTCGTTCGCGGCCGCGTGGATCCTGCCGTCGCTGCTGGGGCCGAGCGTCGCCGGTGCGGTCGACGCCGTGGCCGGCTGGCGGGCGGTCTTCGTCGCCCCGCTGCTCGTCGTGCCCGTGGCCCTCCACCTCCTGCGGCCCGCCCTGCGCCGCACCTCACGCGGGAGGCGAAGCGACGACGGATGCCGGCGACACGGCATCCGAGCGTCGTCGCGTGGCCGCGGCGCTGCTGCTCGCGGCCGGGCTGGCGGTGACGACGTTCTCGGCGCCGCTGCTCGCGGACCCGGGGACGCGTGCCGTGGGTCTCGCGGCGATCGGCGGAGGTGTCCTCGTCGTCCTCGTCGGCGCGGTCCGCGCGCTGCCGCACGGCACGCTGCGGGTGGCGCCCGGCGTGCCGGCGGTCGTCGCCGTGCGGATGCTCGTCGCGGCGGCGTTCACGGCCGTCGGCGGCGTCATCCCCCTGATGCTCGTGCAGACCCACGGGGCCTCGACCGCGGTCGCCGGGGTCTCGCTCTCGGTCACCGGCACGCTGTGGGCGTTCGGGTCGTGGCTGAACAGCACCCACCGTGCGCAGACCCGGCTGTCGGCCCCCGCGAGGATGCGCCTCGGCGCGGCTCTGATCGCCGCGGGGTCGTTCGGGCCGGTGCTGCTGGCGCTCGACGTCGTCGGGCTCGTGCCCGGCATGGTCGGCTGGGCGTTCGCCGCGCTCGGCATGGGGATCGTCACGCCGACCGTCTCGACCCAGCTGCTCGCGCTCGCGGCGCCCGTCGGAGCGCGGCCGGGTCACTGCGGCCGGAGGCCTCGCGGTGTCGACGGGGGTCGCCCTGCAGACCGGCCTCGTCGGGGCGGTCGTCGCCGTCGGTGGGGCGGACCTCGACGGCACGACGTTCGCCGCCCTCATGGCGGGTGGCGGCGGCCTCGCACTGCTCGCGTCGCTGGCGGCCGGTCGGACGGGGCGCGCCACCTAGCGTGGGCGGATGGACCTCCGCATCTTCACCGAGCCCCAGCAGGGGGCCACCTACGACGACCTGCTCGCCGTGGCGCGAGCGGCCGAGGACCTCGGCTTCGACGCGTTCTTCCGCTCCGACCACTACCTGCAGATGTCCGGGACCGGCGCGCCCGGGCCCACCGACGCGTGGACGACCCTCGCGGGCCTCGCCCGCGACACGACCCGCATCCGCCTCGGCACCCTCGTGTCGTCGGCGACGTTCCGCCTGCCCGGGCCGCTCGCGGTGACCGTCGCCGGCGTCGACCGGATGAGCGGTGGCCGGGTCGAGCTCGGGCTGGGCGCGGGGTGGTTCGAGGCGGAGCACGCGGCCTACGGCATCCCCTTCCCGCCCGTGGCCGAGCGCTTCGACCGGCTCGAGGAGCAGCTCACCGTCATCACCGGCATGTGGTCGGCACCGCGCGAGGCGGGCTTCGACCACGAGGGGCCGGTGTATCCGGTGCGGGGCAACCCCGGTCTCGTGAAGCCCGTGCAGGCCGGCGGCGTGCCGATCATCGTCGGTGGTTCGGGCAGGCGACGGACGCCCGAGCTCGCGGCCCGCTTCGCCGCCGAGTTCAACGCCCCGTTCGCCTCGGTGGAGCAGACCGGCCGGCTGTTCGATCGCGTCGACGCGGCCTGCCGCGCGAACGACCGCGACCCGGGCACCCTCGTGCGCTCCGCGGCCCAGGTCGTCTGCATCGGTCGCGACGACGCGACCGTGCGGCGACGGGCTGACGCGATCGGGCACGCCGTCGACGACCTCCTCGAGACCGCGGTGGCGGGCACCGTCGAGCAGGCTCGCGACCGCATCGGGCGGCTCGCCGAGGTGGGCACGACCCGGGTGTACCTCCAGGTGCTCGACCTCTCCGACCTCGACCACCTCGCGGACGTGCACGCGGCGCTCGCCGGGATGCCGGCCTGACGTAGGTTCGGGGGATGAGCACCCTGAACGACAAGGCCACCGAGCTTCAGCGACTGCACTCGGACCCCGACCTCCTCGTCCTCGTCAACGTCTGGGACGTCGTCACCGCCCGCGTCGTCGCCGACACGCCGGGCACGAAGGCGCTCGCGACCGCCAGCCACTCCATCGCGTCGTCGTACGGCTACCCGGACGGCGAGCAGATCCCCCGCGACCTCATGATCGAGGCGGTCGGGCGCATCGCCGCCGCTGTCGACCTGCCCGTGGCCGCCGACCTCGAGGCGGGCTACGGCGACCCGGGCGGCACCATCGAGCGGGCCATCGACGTCGGGATCGTGGGCGCCAACCTCGAGGACCAGCTCAAGCCGCTGGCCGACGCGGTGCGCGCGGTCGAGGATGCCGTCGCCGCCGGGGAGCGGGCCGGCATCCCCTTCGTGCTCAACGCCCGCACCGACGCCGTGCTGCGGGGCGCCGACAAGGACCCCGCCGCCGTGCTCGCCGACGCCATCGAGCGCGGCCGGGCGTACCTCGACGCCGGCGCCTCGACGTTCTTCGTCCCCGGGCGGCTCGACCAGCCGGCCGTCGAGGCGCTCGTCGACGCCCTCGGCCCGCAGAAGGTCAACGTCATCGGCGCCCCGGGGTCGCTGCCGCTCGAGACGCTCCAGCGCCTCGGCGTGGCCCGGGTGTCGTACGGCCCCTGGAGCCAGAACGTCGCCCTCACCGCCCTGGCGGACCTCACCGCGGCGGTGCACGCAGGCGGCGGGCTGCCCGAGGGCACCCGCAAGCTCAGCTGACAGCGACTCCCCGAGTTGGGTGCTCAGGTGGTTGCCGGGGCAGCCACCTGAGCACCCAACTCCAGGGGCAGCCCGAGTTGGGTGCTCACCTGGTCGCCAGAGCAGCCACGTCAGCACCCAGCTCGGGTGTTCTAGACGGTGACCTCATCGCGCTCCGCCTTGAGCGCGATGTCGCTGCGGTGGTGCGAACCGGGCAGCTCGATGCCGGCCACCGCCGCGTACACGCGCTCGCGGGCCTGGGCGAGGGTCGCTCCCGTCGCGACGACCGAGAGCACGCGCCCGCCGGCCGAGACGAGGATGCCGTCGGCGTCCCGGGCCGTGCCGGCGTGCAGCACGTACGCGGCGGGAGCCCCCGGGACGTCGTCGGCACCGGTGACGGGGTCCCCCGTCACCGGCATTGCCGGGTAGTTCCGGGCGGCGACCACCACCGTGACCGCGTGGTCGGTCGACCAGCGCAGGGTCGGGGCCTCGTCGAGGCGACCGGTGGCGGCGGAGAGCAGCAGCCCCCCGAGCGGGGTGAGCAGCCTCGCCAGGACGACCTGGGTCTCGGGGTCGCCGAAGCGGGCGTTGAACTCGATGACGCGTGGGCCGCGCGGCGTGAGCGCGAGCCCGACGTAGAGCACCCCGACGAACGGCGTCCCCCGACGGTGCATCTCGTCGACGACCGGCTGCGCCACCCGGCGGACGACGTCGTCGACGAGCCCGTCCGGGGCCCAGTCGAGCGGGCTGTACGCGCCCATCCCCCCGGTGTTGGGGCCGGCGTCGTCGTCGCCGACGCGCTTGAAGTCCTGGGCGGGGCTCAGCGGCACCACCGTCGTGCCGTCGCAGAGGCAGAACAGCGAGACCTCGGGCCCGGACAGGTACTCCTCGACGACGACGGCCCCGTCCGGTTTCGCGAGGCAGGTGCGCGCGTGCTCGAGCGCCGCGGCACGGTCGTCGGTGACGACGACGCCCTTGCCCGCGGCCAGCCCGTCGTCCTTGACGACGTGGGGGGCACCCAGGGCGTCCAGCGCCTCCTCGACGTCCTCGACCGTCGTGCACACGTGGGCCAGCCCGGTCGGCACCTCGGCAGCCGACATGACGTCCTTGGCGAACGCCTTGCTGCCCTCGAGCCGGGCCGCCTCGGCCGACGGGCCGAAGCACGGGATGCCGGCCGCCCTCACGGCGTCCGCGAGGCCGGCGACGAGCGGCGCCTCCGGTCCGACGACGACGAGGTCGACGTCGAGCTCGGTCGCGAGCGCGACGACGCCCTCGAGGTCGGCGACCCCGCCGGGCAGTGGTTCGCAGCGGGCCACCGCCTCGATGCCCGGGTTGCCCGGTGCCGCGACGACCGCGTCGACCACCGGGTCGAGCGAGAGGGAGCGGACGATGGCGTGCTCGCGGGCCCCGGACCCGACGACGAGTACCTTCACGGGGCCCAATCTAGGGCCGCAAGCGCGCAGCGGGTGGGGCGGCACGGCATCCGGTCGAGGTGAAGACGCTCGCGACGGCGCGCGGATCACCTCCACCGCCGTCGAGGCGCGACGGGATCACCTCCACCCGCCGCACCCCGCGTCGAGGTGAAGACGCTCGCGACGGCGCGCGGTATCACCTCCACCCGCCCGCACCCCCGCCGCCGTCGAGGCATGGCGTGGACCGTGCTGAGCCGGCCTGTTGCCGGGATTAGACTGGGAGATTCCGTGACCTGAGCCGCACACCGAGGAGACCCCGCTTCGTGACCGCCCCCCACCCGGGCCTTCCCCAGGCCTCGCCCGACGTCGCCGGTGAGCTCGCCCGCGAGCAGGCGCACGTCGACCGGGTCTACTCCGAGCTGGCCAAGGCGAGCCTGCGCGCGGCCGACGTCGAGGCCGACGGCCTGGCCCGGGGCCGCACCGACCGCACCGGCGACGTGCGCGACGAGGAGATGACCGGGCTCTTCGAGCGCGATGCCCTCGTGTACGCCGCGGCGCGCCGACGCTCGATGATCGAGAAGCAGTACGAGGGGCTGGTCTTCGGCCGCCTCGACCTCGGTCCCGAGGGGTCCACGGCGGCCGACCGCGAGGTCCGCTACATCGGCCGGCTCGGCGTCCGCGACGACGAGTACGAGCCCCTCGTCGTCGACTGGCGCGCGCCCGCGGCCTCCGCGTTCTACCGGGCGACCCCGGTCGACCCGATGGGCGTCGTGCGGCGCCGGGTCCTGCGGTGCAAAGGCGCCACCGTCGTCGGCGTCGAGGACGACCTCATGGTGCCCGAGGCGCCCGACGACATCGTCGTCGTGGGCGACGGCGCACTCATCGCCGCCCTCACCCGCAGCCGCGGCCGCCAGATGCGCGACATCGTCGCGACCATCCAGCGCCACCAGGACGAGGCGATCCGCGCGCCCTCGAGGGGTGTCACCGAGATCTCCGGTGGCCCTGGCACGGGCAAGACGGTGGTCGCCCTCCACCGGGCCGCGTACCTGCTGTACTCCGAGCGACGCCGCTTCGAGAACGGCGGCATCCTCGTCGTCGGGCCGTCGGCCGCCTACACCGCGTACATCGAACGCGTGCTGCCGAGCCTCGGTGAGGAGTCCGTCGCGCTGCGCGCTCTCGGCGACCTCGTCGACGGGCTCACCGCAACCCGCCTCGACACCCCCGAGGTGGCGGCGATCAAGGGGTCGCTGCGCATCCGGCGCCTGTTGTCGCGCGTCGCCACGGCGCCGCCCGTGGGTGCGCCGAGCACCTTCCGGGCCTTCGTCGCGGGCCACGCCGTGCGGCTCGACGAGCACGTCCTGCGGCGCGTGCGCTCCGAGGTGCTGCGCGGCCACCAGCACAACGCTCGGCACCGACGCCGCCCGCGCCGCCCTGGCCGAGGCCGCCTGGCGCTCGGTGCGCCAGGGCGAGCGCGACGTGTTCCTCGACGCCTTCGACGGCTCCCGCGACGTCGACGAGTTCCTCGCCACGTGGTGGCGCCAGGTCGACCCGCGCGAGCTGCTCCTGACGCTCACCGACACCGAGCACGTCTACGCCGTCTCCCGCGGGGTGCTCGACCACGAGGAGGGGGCCGCCCTCGCGTACTCCTACCGCGAGGCGCTCGAGCTCGGCTCGTGGACGGTCGCCGACGCGGCCCTCGTCGACGACCTCTCGGCCCGGCTCGGCCCCGTGCAGGCGGCCGAGCGCGAGGACGTCGGGTTCTACGACATCGAGGAGCTCGACGACCTCTCCGCCTACGGCGTCCTCGACGTCCGGGCCGGGGTCGACCGCCGCGTGGTGGCCGACCCGCAGGTCGGCGTCGTCACCCCCACCGACGCCCGCGAGCGGCTCATGATGGGCCGCGTCGACCGCCCGTCGAGCTACGCCCACGTGCTCGTCGACGAGGCGCAGGACCTCTCGCCGATGCAGTGGCGGATGCTCGCCCGACGGGGGCGGACGGCATCCTGGACCGTCGTGGGCGACGCGGCGCAGGCGTCGTGGGGTGACCTCGCGGAGGCCGGTCGCGCCCGTGACGACGCCTTCGCCGGCCAGCCCCGCCGGGCCTTCCACATGGACACCAACTACCGCAACGCCCGCGAGATCTTCGCCTACGCGCGCGACGTCATCCTCCCGCTCGTCCCCGACGCCGACATCCCGGATGCCGTGCGCGAGACGGGCGTCGACCCCCTCGACCGCGTCGTCGACGGTTCGGTCGTCGCGGCGGCCGCCGATGCCGTCGACCAGCTGCTGGGCGAGGTCGAGGGCTCCATCGCCGTCATCCCGGCACGACGCTGGCAGGACCGGCTCGCCGCCGCTGCAGGATGCCGGCGACGGGCGGGTCCAGGTCATCGACCCCTTGTCGGCCAAGGGGCTGGAGTGGGACGCCACGGTCGTCGTCGACCCACAGGGCATCGCCGAGGAGTCACCGGGCGGGGTCCGCGTGCTCTACGTCGTGCTCACCCGCGCCGCGCACCGGATGCACGTCCTGCGCCCCGCCTGACGCGCCGCTCCGGGGTCAGGCCACGGCGGCCCGGGTGCGTTGCCGGGCCGAGCGCCGGAAGAGCCAGGCGGAGAGCATGAACAGTCCGGCGAACATGCCGGTGAGGCCCACGACGTCGAGCACGGAGGCGCCCTCGGTCCCCTCCAGACCGGCGGCGAAGGCCACCACCGGGGCGAGCACCTGGGTCGCGGCCGTGGCGAGCATCGTCACGGCCATCCCCCCGGGACGAAGCCGCGCGAGGATCGAGCCGAGGACGAGCACCACGGGGACGGCGAGGTAGACGCGGTCGGCGGGGCCACCGGAGCCGATGACGCCGAGCGCCCCGATGCCGAGCAGGAGGAACAGGACGGTGCCGACGGCCAGGGCGAGCGCCAGCCGGTAGGTGGTGGTGGAGGTCATGGGGTCACTTCCTGTGCGGAGGGTCATCGGTGGGCGTCGGTGCGCACGAGGCGCCAGCCGCCGGCCAGGAGGGCCACGCCCGCCCAGGCGGCGAGGAGGGTGCGCGAGGACCCGGTCGTCATGTCGTCGCTCGGGCCCTCGCCGAAGATGAGGAAGAGGACGTTCGAGCCGGGCATCAACGACGACAGGGTGACGGCCCAGTCGTAGGGCAGGTTCGCGAGCAGGGGCGGCAGCACGAGCACGAGGGCGATGACGGTGACGAGGCCACCGGCGGTGCTGCGGAGGAACAGGCCGAGCCCGACGCCGAGCAGCGCGCTGCACGAGTAGACCAGGGCGAGCCCCCCGACGAGCTCGCGCACCGTCGGACGCCGGCAGGCCGACCGACGGCACGAAGGCCCAGATGACCACGCACGCGGCCGTGACGAGGAGCACGCCGACGACCGTGAGCGTCGCGACGATGGTCCCGGCACGGGCGGCGAGCAGCGCGCCCCGGCGCGGCGTCCACTGCAGGGTGGGCACGATGGCGCCGGTGGCGTGGTCGGCCGTGCTCGTGACGACCGAGAGTGCGAGCACCCCGAACAGGGCGAACATCGAGCTGGGCTTCCCGCCGTCCCACGCGGAGGCGTCCGGCGGCGCCCCGGACAGGTCGTTGGCGGCGTCGAGGCCGACCAGCGTGCCGAGGCCCAGGACGGCGAGCGCGGTGACGAGGACGAGCACCCAGCTCGACCGCACGCTCCAGATCCGCGTCCACTCCGCCCGGCCGGTCCGGGCGACGAGCGCCGCGGTGCTCATCGAGCCGCGCCCTGGTACTCGACCGCGTCCTCGGTGAGGGCGAGGTAGGCGTGCTCGAGCGACTGCTCGACCTCCGCGAGGTGGTGCACCGGGATGCCGAGGGAGTGGGCCAGGTCGCCCACCTCCGCCGACGGGATGCCGGTGACCTCGAGCTCGCCGGGCCCGGTGCGCTCCACCCCCGCCCGTTCGGCGAGGGCGCGGTGCAGCTCGTCGGCGAGGGGGCTGCGGACCCTGACCCGCTGGCCGTCGAGGCCGCGGAGCACGTCGGAGGTGTCGGCGTCGGCGATGAGCCGGCCGCGGCCGATGACGACGACACGGTCGGCGACGAGCTCGACCTCGCTCATGAGGTGGCTGGAGACGAGCACGGTCCGGCCCTCGTCGGCGAACTCGCGCAGCAGGGCCCGGATCCAGCGGACGCCGTCGAGGTCGAGGCCGTTCATCGGCTCGTCGAAGACGAGCACCGGCGGGTCGCCGAGCAGGGCCGCGGCGATGCCGAGTCGCTGGCGCATGCCCAGGGAGTAGCCCTTGACCCGTCGACGGGACGCCGCGCCCAGGCCCACCTGCTCGACGACCTCGTGGACCCGCGACACGGGGATGCCGTTGGTGTGGGCGCCGATGCGCAGGTGGGCCCAGCCGGTGCGCGCGGGGTGCATGGCGTTGGCGTCGAGCAGCGCACCCACCTCGCGCAGCGGCGCGGCGAGCTCGACGTAGCGCCGCCCGTTGACGGTCGCGGTGCCGGCCGTGGGGCGGTCGAGGCCGAGCACCATCCGCATCGTCGTCGACTTGCCGGCCCCGTTCGGGCCGAGGAACCCGGTGACCTTCCCCGGTTCGACGTCGAAGGTCAGGTCGTCGACGGCGAGCACGCTGCCGTACCGCTTGGTCAGTCCTCGCACGGTGATCATGCGGACGACGCTAGGGGCGCCGCCGGGGCCGGACGTGGGGGTGACATGTGGAGGTTCCGTGCAGATCGTCGCCCGCGCGGGCGCTAGCCGTCGGTGTCCGGCGCCCGGGCCGTCGCACGACGGCGTAGGAGAGGAACACCAGGTCGGAGCCCAGCGGACGGGCCTCGAGCAGCCGCAGGCGCTTCGGGTCGACCGTGTCACCGAACAGCCGCGCCCCACCGCCGAGGACCACCGGGAAGACGACGAGGCGCAGCTCGTCCGCGAGGCCGTGCTCGAGCAGGGCCCGGACGAGCTGGTAGCTGGCGTAGACGAGGATCTCGCCGTCGTGAGCGGCCTTCACGCCGCGGACCTCGTCGACGAGGTCGCCGCGCAGGACGGTGGCGTTGGTCCACGCCGGCGCGTCGAGGGTCGACGACACGACGTACTTCGGCAGGGCGTTGAGCCGGTCGGCCCACGCGCCGGGGCGGGTGGTCCACCGGGCGGCGAACCACGCGTCGCTCGACCCGACCCAGCAGCATCGCCGAGGCACCGAGCGCCTCGGCGGTCTCGAGCTCGGCCCAGGCGGCGAGGTCGTCGCCGCCGGACGTCGCGAACCAGCCGCCGCGCTCGAACCCCTCGCCGCCGTCGGGGTCCTGCACGACGCCGTCGAGCGACATGTTCGTGGTGATGACGATCCTGCCCATCGGTGCCTCCTCGGCTGCCGGGGACGACCGTACCGACTCCCACCGACAGCGACCTCGCCGCTGCGACCCACGCCCGGCACGATCCCGGGCGCGGCGCGCTCAGTCGAGCAGGGCGTGGCGGGAGATGATCTCGTGCCGGCCGGGGCCGACGCCGATCGCCGAGACCCGCGCGCCGACGAGCTCCTCGACCCGCAGCACGTAGGCCTGCGCCGCGGCCGGCAGGTCCTCGAAGGTGCGGCACCCCGAGATGTCCTCCCACCAGCCGTCGAGCAGCTCGTAGACCGGCTTGGCGTGGTGGAAGTCGCTCTGGTTGACCGGCATCTCGTCGTGCCGCACGCCGTCGACCTCGTAGGCCACGCACACCGGCACCTTCTCGAAGCCGGTGAGCACGTCGAGCTTGGTGATGACGAAGTCGGTGACGCCGTTGACGCGGTTGGCGTAGCGGCCGATGACGGTGTCCATCCAGCCGCAGCGGCGCGGGCGCCCGGTCGTCGTGCCGTACTCGACCCCGGTCTTGCGCAGCGTCTCACCGTCGTCGTCGAAGAGCTCGGTGGGGAACGGCCCCTCCCCCACCCGGGTCGTGTACGCCTTGAGGATCGCGATGACCCGCGACACCCGGGTCGGCGGGATGCCGGAGCCGGTGCACGCGCCGCCGGCCGTCGCCGACGACGACGTGACGAACGGGTAGGTGCCGTGGTCGACGTCGAGCAGCGTCGCCTGGCCGGCCTCGAGCAGCACGTTCGACCCGGCATCCAGCGCCTGCTCGAGCACGAGCGAGGTGTCGGCCACCATGGGGCGCAGCCGCTCCGCGTAGCCGAGCAGCTCGGCGACGACGCCGGCCGGGGTCGACGTCGCGCGTGTTGTAGATCTTGACGAGCACCTGGTTCTTGAACGACAGGGCGGCCTCGACCTTCTGGCGCAGGATCCCCTCGTCGAACAGGTCCTGGACCCGGATGCCGACCCGGTTCATCTTGTCGGCGTACGTGGGCCCGATCCCGCGGCCCGTGGTGCCGATGCGGCGGGCGCCGAGGAAGCGCTCGGTGACCTTGTCGAGCGTGCGGTTGTAGGGCGCGATGACGTGCGCGTTCGCCGACACGAGGAGCCGCGAGGTGTCGACGCCGCGCGCCTCGAGGCCGTCGATCTCCTCGAAGAGCACCTCGAGGTCGACGACGACGCCGTTGCCGATGACCGGGGTGACCGACGGCGTGAGGATGCCGGAGGGCAGCAGGTGCAGCGCGTACTTCTCGCGCGTGCCGTCCTCACCCTCGATGACGACCGTGTGGCCCGCGTTGTTGCCCCCGTTGAACTTGACGACGTAGTCGACGTCGCCGCCCATGAGGTCGGTCGCCTTGCCCTTGCCCTCGTCGCCCCACTGGGCACCGACCAGCACGATCGCCGGCATCCCGGCTCCTTCCACGCGTGCGCCGGGCACCCGTGCCTCGACGCGCCGAAGGCCCCTCGCGGGGTACGCGCCGGGGCCTCGTACACCGCAGCGTACCGCGGGATGCCGTCCGCACCCCGTCCGGGACCGCCGTCCGGGCCCGCCGGAGCTGCGGAGGTGCCGACCCGCCACGCACGTCGGGTCAGGGGCGGCGGCGGGCGAGCGCCCACCCGAGCTGGAAGCGGGTGTCGACGCCGTTGACGGCCATGAGGTGCGCGACCCGTCGCCGCACCGTGCGCAGGCTCACCCCGAGGTGCCGGGCGATGGCCTCGTCCTTGAGGCCGAGCTCGAGCAGCTCGACGAGCTTGGCGTCACCGGTGGGCTCGTGGGTGCCGGGCCGGGGCGCGGGCACCGCGTGCTTCCAGGCGAGGTCGAAGTAGGCCGTGTAGAGCCGCACGACGAGCGGGTCGCGGATGACCGCGTAGCCCTCCGACGGGTCGTCCCACGCGGCGAGCGCGACGACCGCGCTGTCCCCGAAGACGGCGAACTCGGTCTCCGCCGTGGGCTGGACCCGCTGGTCCTCGCCGACCTCGGCCCACACGCTCATCCAGCGTTGCCCCTGGGGGGAGGCCAGCGCGCTCGCCGGGTACACCGCGCGCTGCGCCTCGCCACGCCGGATCCGCTCCTCGTTGGCGCGCATCGTGGACTCGTCGAGGGCCGGGCCCTCCGAGATCGTCAGGACGTAGTTGCGCAGCAGCCCGGTCGTCTCGCTGAGCAGGCGGTTGACGACCGACGGCGCGATGGCGTCGGACAGCGGTTCAGCTGAGGGGCTCGTGGGCGCCGATCGCCCGGCTGGTCGCCCGGGCGAGCAGCTCGCGGGACGCCTCGAGGTCGCGCCGGCGCTCCTCGATCCGGCTCAGCTCGCGGCGCAGCTGCTCCTCGAGCACGAGCAGCACCCCGCCGTCGTGGGCACCCGGCTCGTCCACCACCCCGACCGCCTCCTCTCGTGCGCGCGTGGCCGGACGCGGCCACCCGGCATCCGAGTGTGGCACTCGCGGGCGGCGTCAGAGGCCGAGCTCGCGCGCCCCCGTGGCGCTCGAGGCGCGCAGGAACTCGGCGCAGCGGTGCCGCTCCTCCTCCTCGTCGATCGCCCCGGCGGCGCGCGAGAGCGCGGCGAGGGCCCGCAGGAACCCGCGGTTGGGCTCGTGCTCCCACGGCACCGGGCCCTGACCGCGCCAGCCGGAGCGCCGGAGCGCGTCGAGGCCGCGGTGGTAGCCGGTGCGGGCGTAGGCGTACGCCTCGACGGCCCGCCCGCCGGCCAGGGCGTCCTCGCTGAGCACGGCCCACGCCAGGGACGACGCCGGGTGCGCCGCGGCGACGGCGTCCGGGGCCGCGCCGTCGGCCAGCTCCCGGGATGCCGGGTCGTCGGGCAGGTGGGTGGGCGGGATGCCGAGCAGGTCGGAGCTCATGGGGTGGCCTTCGGTCGGGGGTGAGGTTCCTCGTCGAGAGGAGAGAACACGCCGTGCGGGGCGAACCTTGCAGCGGCGTGTTCTCCACGGTCGACGCCAGGCTGTTCGGGGAGCCGCAGACCGGGCGGTCAGCCCGCGTGCGTGCCCGCCGACCGGAGGTTCTCGCAGGCCTCGACGACGCGCGCCGCCATGCCGGCCTCGGCCTCCTTGCCCCAGGCGCGCGGGTCGTACTGCTTCTTGTTGCCGACCTCGCCGTCGATCTTCAGCACGCCGGTGTAGTTCTTCAGCATCCAGTCGGCGACCGGGCGGGTGAACGCGTACTGCGTGTCGGTGTCGACGTTCATCTTGACGACGCCGTAGTCGACCGCCGCCGAGATCTCCTCGGGCAGCGAGCCGGAGCCGCCGTGGAACACGAGGTCGAGCGGCTTGTCGCCGGCCGCGGCACCGTGCGCCGCGACGATGGCGTCCTGGCACTGCTTGAGGATCTCCGGGCGCAGCTTGACGTTGCCCGGCTTGTAGACGCCGTGGACGTTGCCGAAGGTCAGCGCCGCCATGTAGCGGCCCTGCTCGCCCAGGCCGAGCGACTCGACGGTGCGCAGGGCGTCCTCCGGCGTCGTGTAGAGCTGCTCGTTGATCTCGTTGGCGACGCCGTCCTCCTCGCCACCGACGACGCCGATCTCGACCTCGAGGATGATGTTCGCGGCCTTGGCCAGCGCCAGCAGGTCCTCGGCGATCTTGAGGTTCTCCTCGAGCGGCACGGCCGAGCCGTCCCACATGTGGCTCTGGAAGATCGGCAGCCCCCCGGCCCGGACGCGCTCCGCCGACGCGGCGAGGAGCGGTCGCACGAACCCGTCGAGCTTGTCCTTGGGGCAGTGGTCGGTGTGCAGGGCGATGTTGACCGGGTAGTTCTTCGCGACCTCCTGGGCGTACGCCGCGAGGGCCAGCGAGCCGGTGACCATGTCCTTGACCGTCGAGCCGGAGGCGTACTCGGCACCGCCCGTGGAGACCTGGATGATGCCGTCGGACCCGGCCTCGGCGAAGCCACGGATCGCGGCCGTCACCGTCTGGCTCGAGGTGATGTTGATGGCGGGGTACGCGAACGAGCCGGCCTTGGCCCGGTCGAGCATGTCGGCGTAGACCTCGGGGGTTGCGATGGGCACGGGAATCTCCTCGGGAGGGTGGTGAGGTGCCGGTACGCCTCGATCCTTCCACGGATGGCCCGGGCCCACAGCGGGTCGTCCGTCCCCGCGGACGGCTCACCGCCGGGCGGCCACGCCGGGGTCGAGGACGTAGGGACGGGTGTCCGCCACGGCGTGCATGCCGAGCCGCACGAGGACGGGCCGGGAGTGGGGCGTCGTGTCGACCCTCGTGTACGGGTAGCCGCGCTCGAGGGCCAGCCGTGCGCGACGGCTGACCAGGGCGCGGTACAGGCCCCGCCGGCGGTGGGCGGGGAGCGTCGAGCCGCCCCACAGCCCGCTGAACTGCGTGCCCTCGGTGAGCCGCAGGACCGCGTACGACAGCACCTCGCCGGTCGAGACGTCCTCGGCGACGGTCGCCGTCAGGAGGTCGGGCCGGGCCCGCTGCTCCGCCCGGAGGCTGTCGTTGACCCATGAGCTGTCGGTGCCCCACACGGCATCCGCCATGACCCGCACCCGCTCCCAGTCCTCGTCCGACTCCACGTCACGCAGGCGGACCCCGTCGGGCAGGTCGACGTCGTGGACGAGGTCGGCGCACCGCCCAGCAGCACGACCTCCGGGTCCTCCGGCACGAAGCCGGCCCGCTCCAGCAGCGCCGGCAGCTCGGCGGGCCGGTCGTAGCCGTAGGTCTTCCACTCGACCCGTTGCCGGCGACGCCCGAAGAACTCGACCTGGCGGTCGACCCACCCCGCCGGGTCGTCGCCGAGCCCCTCGGGGCACTCGACCATGGCGCCGTGTCCGGCCGGGTCGGGCGGGTAGGTGCGGTGAACCGGCCCGTCACGGTCGACGACGAAGCCGGGGGCGGCGTCGCGGTCGGCCAGGCGCACCTGGGTGTGGAACTGCTCGAGGAGCTCATCGGGCGTCATGGGCGCCATTCCACGGCATCACGGCCGACGAGCACCAGCGAGTTGCCGTCGAGTTCAGGCGTGACGCAGGCTTCAGCACTCCGGTACCGCGCGTGTTGCCTGCACTCGACGTCCCCCACAGGCGCTGGGCTCGCGTACTCAGGACGGCGCAGGGTCGCGCGGGACGCTGGGGCCATGGACCTCGCCACCGTCCGCGACCTCGCCGCCGCCACGCCCGCCACCCGCAACCGGGTCGTCGACCTGCCACTGCTCGTCATCGGTGCCGTGGGGATGCGCCGCCACCCGGTGCGCCCGTCTCCCCAGCGGAACAGAATCGACCAATAGGTCGATGTGGGTACGGGCCGCTGTACCTGCGGTGACCTATTGGTCGATGTCGGTACGGGCCGCTGTACCTGCGGTGACCTATTGGTCGATGTGGGTACGGGCCGCTGTACCTGCGGTGACCTATTGGTCGATGTGCGCGTACGCGGGTCGGTCCGCGCCAGCTCGTCGCGACGGCGCACGAGGTGGTCGCGCTCGACATCGTTCTGGCAGCGGGCGATCGCCACGTCGAGGGCCTCGACGGCAGCAGGGTGGTCACCGGCCCGGGCCAGCAGCTCACCGCGCACCGCGGGCAGCCGGTGGCTGTGCGGCAACGCCTCGTCGAGCTCGGCGAGGGCTGCCAGGCCAGCTCGCGGTCCGTCCCGCTCGGCCAGCGCGACCGCGGCGGCGAGCCGCACCGCCGGTGAGGGGTTGAGCGCCACGAGGTCGGCGTAGCGCTCACAGATGACGTCCCACCGCGTGTCGGATGCCGTTGCCGCCGTTGCGTGCTCGGCCGCCACGTGCGCCTGCAGCCGGTAGCTCTCGGCGAGCGCGGAGGTGGGGTGCGACGGCGTCTGGGACAGCAGCGCGAGCGCCTCCGCGACCTCGTCGCGGTGCCAGCGCGAGCGGTCCTGGTCGGGCAGGAGCACGAGCCGGCCACCGGCGTCGACCCTGGCGTCGCGGCGCGAGTGCTGGAGCAGCAGCAGGGCGAGCAGCGCCTGTAGCACCGGCTGGTCGGGGCACTGGGCCATGGTCACCCGCACGAGCCGCACGGCCTCGCCGGCCAGCCCGGCGCGCACGAGGTCGGGGCCGCTGCCGGGCGCGTAGCCGGCCGTGAAGGCGAGGTAGGCCGTCTGCGCCACGGTGTCGAGGCGCGCCGGCAGGTCGGCGGCGTCGGGCACGGCGTACGGGATGCCGGCGGCGACGATCTTGCGCTTGCCGCGGGTGAGGCGGGCCGCCATCGTCGGTTCGGGCACGAGGAAGAGCCGGGCGATGTCGGCGGTGGTGACACCGAGGACCAGCCGCAGCGCGAGGGCGCTGGCCACCTCGGCCGACAGCGCGGGGTGGCAGCACATGAGCACGAGGCGCAGCCGCTCGTCCTCGACGAGCCCACCGGGGTCGGCCATGGGTGTCGCCCCTCCCTCCCGGGCGTCGACGACGAGCAGGGGCATGCGGCGCTGCGCGACCGCCTCGGCGCGGAGTCGGTCGACGAGCCGACGCCGCGCCGTCGTGAGCAGCCAGGCGGCGGGCCGGTCGGGGGCACCGTCGCGTCGGCCAGGTCCGCGCGGCCGCCTCGACGGCATCCCCCAACGCGTCCTCGACGAGGTCGAGGCGGCGGAACTGCGCGAGGAGCAGGGAGGTGAGGCGTCCCCACTCCTCGCGCACGACCGACGCCAGGGCCTCGTCAGAGGTCACGGGGCGGCTCGTAGCCCTCGATGTCGACCTCGGGGCGGATCTCGACGGTGTAGCTGCGGGGCAGCTCGGCGCACGCCGCGATGGCCGCGTCGAGGTCGGGCAGGTCGACGAGGTAGAAGCCGGTGATCTGCTCGGCGAGCTCGACGAACGGGCCGTCGGTCACCGTGAGGGTGTCGCCGTGGTGGCGCACGGTGGTGGCCGTGTCGGCGCGGGCGAGCGCCGCCGCGGAGACCTTCGCCCCCCGGGCCGCGACCGCCCGCTCGAAGGCGTCGTGGGCGTCGAACCAGGCCTGGCGCTCCTCCGCCGTCGCCCGGTCCCACAGCGCGGGGTCGCTGGCGATCAGCACGAGGTACCTCATGGTGCGCGGTCCTCGTCCGCCTCCTCGCCGTCGCCGTTGTCCTCGTGGTGGCCGTCGGGTCCGACGAGGTCACGGAACTCGATGAGCTCACCGCGCGCCGCGAACTCCGCGCACAGCCGCAGGAGGCCGGCCCGGTCGTCGGTCTCGATGAGGAAGAAGCCGACGACCTGCTCGACCGACTCGGTGAACGGCCCATCGGTGGCCAGCACCCCACCGGCGCCGTCGGGCCGCAGCGAGACCGCGGTGGCCGACGGCGTCAGCGGCCCTGCCGCGACGAGCCGGTGCCCGCCGTCGCGCAGGTCGCGGTGGAACTGCTCGTGCGAGCGCATGCCCTTCTCGTGCTCCTCGGCCGGCAGCCGCGCCCACTCGGCCTCGGGGGCCGGCAGGAGGAGGAGGTGCCGGCTCACGAGCGCTCCTCGGGGGTGACGGTGCGGCGCACCTCGATCCCGTCGCCCACCGCCGCGATGATCTGGCAGCAGTCGAGCAGGTCGTCGAGGTCGTCGCTCTCGACCTGGTAGAACCCGCCGACCTGCTCGCTCACCTCGGCGAACGGGCCGTCGGTGACCGCGCCAGCCACCGCGCGGGATGCGCTTCGCCTCGGACGTCGCGTGCAGCTCGGCTCCCCCGGTCACGCGGTGGCCACGGCGCGCGAGCTCCTCGCCGAAGCGGGTGTACTCGGCGTAGCCGGCGGCGCGCTTCTCGGCGTCCATGGTGGTCCACCAGCGGTCGGCGTCTCCGACGATGAGGACGACGTACTCGGTCATGACGATTCTCCTTCGCTCGGGTCCGGCCGCGGCTGCGGCCTCACCCCATCGACGGGCGACGACGGCCGGATTCGACAGCGGCCGCCGAAGGTTCTCGCCGCCCTGTCTACCCGAATGCGGTGACAGCTCAGGAGGGGTGCTGGCCGAAGACATGGCGGCGCACCCACGCGTGCATGGCGATCGCTGCCGCGGCACCCGCGTTGATCGACCGCGTGGAGCCGAACTGCTCGACGTGGAGCACGACGTCGCAGGCGGCCTGCATCTCGGGGGTGAGGCCCGGCCCCTCCTGGCCCAGCACGAGCACGCAGGCTCGGGGCAGGTCGTGCGTCTCCAGCGCCACGGACCCGGGCACGTTGTCGATGCCGACGAGGGGGATGCCGGTGCCCTCCACCCCCGCCGTCGCCGCCCACGCGACGAGGTCGTCGACCGACGGGTGGTGGTGCTCGTGCTGGTAGCGGTCGGTGACCATGGCGCCCCGCCGGTTCCACCGCCGACGGCCGACGACGTGGAAGGCCGCGGCGTTGAAGGCGTTGGCGGTGCGGACGACGGAGCCGATGTTGAAGTCGTGCCCCCAGTTCTCCACGGCGACGTGGAACGGGTGGCGACGGGTGTCGAGGTCGGCGACGACGGCATCCATGCGCCAGTAGCGGTAGCGGTCGACGACGTTGCGCCGGTCGCCGTCGCGCAGCAGCTCGGGGTCCCAGTGCTCGCCCTCGGGCCACGGGCCGGGCCAGGGGCCGACCCCGACCTCCGGCTGCTCGTCCACGGCCCGAGGGTACGGGTGGCGCACGGCGAGGGGGTCGCGGATGACGGAACGCCGGGCGCTCCCCGTACCCTTGACCGCGTGATGCACGCGCTCGGTCCCGACTGGATGGACCCCCAGTACCTCCTCGACACCTACGGGACCGCCTTCTTCTGGATCTCCCTGGCGATCGTCTTCGTCGAGTGCGGGCTGTTCTTCCCGATCCTGCCCGGGCGACTCCCTGCTCTTCGCGATCGGCATCTTCATCGCCGGCGGGGAGCTCGACATCCCCCTCGTCGTCGCGATCCCCGCGCTGTTCGTCGGCGGCGTTCGCCGGCAACGTCGTCGGCTACGAGATCGGCCGGGCCGTCGGTGCGCCGCTGCGCGAGCGCGACGGGCGGATCATCCGCAAGAAGTACTTCGACAAGACCCACGACTTCTTCGAGAAGCACGGCGCCAAGGCGCTGGTCATCGGTCGCTTCGTGCCGATCGTGCGCACGTACATCACCGTCGTCGCCGGGATCGGCCGGATGGACCGCCGGCACTTCTTCACCTGGTCGGCGGTCGGCGCGGCCCTGTGGGTGACCTCCGTGACACCTGGCCGGCTACTTCCTCGGCGGTGTCCCCGTCATCCGCGACAACCTCGAGGCCGCGATCCTGCTCATCGTCTTCCTCTCGGTGCTCCCGATGGTCTACGAGTACCTCAAGCACCGCCGCGAGGCGAAGGCGATCGCCGCAGCAGCCGCAGAGGTCGTCGAGGACGTGCGCGACACCACGGTCTGACCCTGCCGACTCCTCGCGAGTGCGGAGACGGTCGCTCTGGCGACCGCGTGCGCCCTCACGGCAAGGTGCGGGCGCCGTCAGTGTCGGGGCAGCTCGAGAAGGCCGCGGGCGTAGGCCGCGGTGACCGCGGCCGTGCGGTCGGTCGACCCCCAGCTTGGCGAAGGCGCGGATGAGGTGGGTCTTCACCGTGGCCTCGCCGATGAAGAGCTCCCGGCCGATGTCGGCGTTCGACAGGCCACGCGCCACGAGGCGGAGCACGTCGAGCTCGCGCAGGGTCAGGTCCGGCCGCGCGGGGCCCCGCCGCCGCTCGGCCAGCCGGGCGGCCACCGGGGCGGCCAGCACGGTCTCGCCGCGTGCCGCCCGCCGGATCGCGTCGGCGAGCACCCCGGTCGGGGCGTCCTTGAGCAGGTAGCCCCGGGCCCCGGCCTCGACGGCGCGCACGATGTCGGCGTCGGTGTCGTACGTCGTCAGCACGAGCACCCGGGGGGCGCTCGGGAGCCGGCGTGATCCGGGCCGTCGCCTCGGCGCCGTCCATGACCGGCATCCGCAGGTCCATGAGCACGACGTCGGGCGACAGCCGGGGCACGAGCGCGAGGGCCTCCGCACCGTTGGCGGCCTCACCGACGACCTCGAAGTCACCCTCCTCGCCGAGCACCGCCACCATGCCCGGCCCGCACGACGGGGTGGTCGTCGACGACGAGCAGCCGGATCACCGGGGCACCTCGAGGCGCAGCGTGGTCCCGCCTCCCGGTCGGCTGGTCACCCGCACCGCTCCCCCGACCTCGGCGGCCCGGGCCTCGACGCCGTCGAGGCCGAACCCCGCCCGCGCGTCGTCGGCGTCGAAGCCCCGACCGTCGTCGGTGACGGTGAGCACCACGCGCGCGGGGTCGTCGTAGGCGAGGGTGACGTCGACCCGGTGCGCCGACGCGTGCCGCCGCACGTTGGCCAGGGCCTCCTGGGCCGTGCGGAGGATGACGACCTCGCCCGACCCGCCGAGCGGCACCGGTTCGCCCGCCACGCGCACGGCGGCGCGCAGCCCGTTCTCGCTGCTGACCGCCGCCCCCAGGCGCTCGAGCGCCTCGGCGAGGGTGCGGGACTGCAGGTGGCCCGGCGTCAGCTCGGCGACGATGAGCCGTGCCTCGTCGAGGTTGTCGGATGCCGTCCGCTCGACGAGCCGGAGCCGGTCACGCGCCGTCGGCACGTCGCCGCGCGCCAGGGCGGACTCCGCCGCCCGCGCGAGGGCGACCACCGAGGTGAAGCCCTGCGCGAGCGTGTCGTGGATCTCGCGCGACATGCGCTCCCGCTCCTCGTGGACCCCGCGGTCGCGCTCGGCGGCGGCGAGCCGGGCCTGGGTCGCGCGCAGCTCGTCGATCGTCTCGGCGCGGCTCTCGGCCTCGCCGACGATGCGGTTGATGAACAGGCCGAGCGAGAGCGACAACCCCATCGAGATGGTGCCGGAGATGAGGATCTCGGCAAGGCCTTCCCGCGGCGAAGTCGAGCTGCGCCCACCGCACCAGGGAGAAGGCGACGACGACGACGACGGTGCCGACGGCGGCCCACCTCGTCGGGACCATCGCCCACAGCTGGGGGAAGAGCGTGAAGTACAGCAGCCAGGCCTGGGTGCTCGGGTCGACCGCCTGGATGCCGAGCAGTGCCGACCACGCCACGACCTGGTAGGCGACGGCCCAGCGCAGGTCGCGTGAGGTCATCGCCCGGGTGCCGAGCACCGCGTACGCCAGCGGCGATGACGCCGAGGAGCACGAGCGACGGACCCCGGCCGTACGGCCCGGGCTCGTCGAGGAGCGTCACGACGACCGCGGCGGTCCACACGATGGCGAAGACGGCGTGCCAGTACGGCTGCTGCCGCCGCCACATCGCGCCGAACTCCTCGCGCGAGCTCGCTGCCGCGTCGTCACGCCTGCCATTCATCGCGCGCACCGCCTCACGTGGTGCCGCGCTTGAACCACCGGAAGGTCAGCACGCACAGGACGAGCCCGCCCACCGCCCAGGCGGCGAGCACCAGCGCGGTGCGGCCGGTCTCCCACGCCCCGGCCATCTCGGCGGACGCCAGCTGCGCGGGGAAGAAGACCGAGCGCATGCCCTGGGCGATCCACTTCAGCGGGAACACCGACGCCACCTGCTGGAGCCACTGGGGCACGTTGTCGAAGGCGATGTAGACGCCGGAGATGAACTGCAGCACGAGCATCGGGCCGATGACGACCGCACCGACGGTGCGCGCGGTCGCCGATCGAGGAGTAGGCGATGCCGAGCACGGTGCCGCCGAAGACGCCGAGCGCGAAGACCAGCGCGAACACCGCCCACCGGTCGGCCGTCGACGGCAGCTGCGACGCCGAAGAGGACCCGCGCGACGAGCAGGAGCAGCGCGACCTGCACCGTCGAGGCGACCGCGACCAGGCCCGACCTTGCCGAGGAAGTAGGCCACCGGCGGCATCGGCGTGGCCCGCAGCCGCTTGAGGGTGCCGTCGTCGCGCTCGCTCGGTCACCGACATCGCCATGGTCTGGAAGCTGGTGAGCAGCACGCCGGCCGAGAGCATGCCCGGCAGGAAGTAGCCGCCGGCGGTCATCCCGCCGCTGCGCGGCGACTCGCCGAACTGGCTCGCCGAAGATCACCGAGAACAGCGCGAGCAGCAGGATCGGGAAGAGGAAGGAGAAGAAGACCGCCTCCTTCTCGCGCGAGTACATCTTCAGCTCGAGCACCGTGCGGTCGAGACCGAGGGCGATGGCCCTCATGCGGCGACCTCCGTCCGGTCCTGGGCCACGTGCGGGGCGATGAGGGCGAGGTAGGTGTCCTCCAGCGACGGGCGGGTGACGGTGAGGGCCGGAACCTCGCCACCCGGCATCCGCGCCGCGAGGCGGGCGATGTCGGCGGTCGGTGTCGCGGTGGTGATCGAGCGCCGGATGCCGTCCTCCTCCCACGAGACCGTGGCCTCCTCGGCGCTGCGGCCGCCGAGCGCCTGGGGGGTGTCGACGGCCAGCAGCCGGCCCGCGGCGATGACCCCGACCCGGTCGGCGAGGTGCTCGGCCTCGTCGAGGTAGTGCGTGGTGAGCAGGATGGTGGTGCCCTCGGCGGCGAGGTCGCGGATGAGCACCCAGAAGTCGCGACGGGCCTGCGGGTCGAACCCGGTCGTCGGCTCGTCGAGGAAGAGCAGCTCGGGGCGGCCGACGATGCCGAGTGCCACGTCGAGCCGCCGGCGCTGGCCGCCGCTCAGCCCGACGATGCGGGTGTCGGCCTTGTCGTCGAGGCCCACCGCGGTGAGCACGTCGTCGACCCGGCGCGGGTGCGAGTAGGCCTTCGCGGTGCTGGCCAGCGCCTCGCGGGGGGTGAGCAGGTCCAGGCCGCCCGTGGTCTGCAGCACGATGCCGACCCGGTTGCGCCACTCGAGCCCGGCCCCCTGCGGGTCGGTGCCCAGCACGCGCACGTCACCGGCGTCGCGGTCGCGGAATCCCTCGGCGATCTCGACCGTCGTGGTCTTGCCGGCGCCGTTGGGCCCGAGGAGGGCGAAGCACTCGCCGGTGCGGATGTCGAGGTCGAGGCCGTCGACGGCGGGGCGGCCGTCGTAGGCCTTGGTCAGTCCCCTGATGGTGATCGCGTCGTCCATGCGACCAGCGTGCTCCCGAGCCACGGGGGGCCGTGAGGCCCACCCGGTGGACCCGGTGTCCACCGACCGGTGGACCGTTGCCCGGCGCCCGCCCGGGGTGCGCGGTCAGGCGGGGGGCGACGGGGTGGCGCCCGGACCCTCGCGGGGATGCCGTGGGCGCGCCCGGTGCCGCAGGCGGGATCGGCGAGTCGACGGGGGTCGGGGAGTCGACCGGAGCCGGCGGCGCGGCGTACCCGCTCGGCGGGGGGATGACGGCATCCCGCTGGCCGAAGTCGACGCGCGGCGCCTCGCGCTGCTCGCCGACGGCCTCGAAGTACTCGGCGCGGTCGATGTTGAACACCCCGGCGATGACGTTGCTCGGCACCGTCTCGACCTTGGTGTTGAGGTCGCGCACCGTGGCGTTGTAGTAGCGGCGGGCCGAGGCGATGCGGTCCTCGGTGGAGGTCAGCTCGTCCATCAGCGCCATGAAGTTCTCGTTGGCCTTGAGGTCCGGGTAGGCCTCGGCGAGGGCGATGAGGCGGCCCAGCGCCTGGCTGAGGATGTTCTCGCTCTCGGCCTGCTGCGCCGGCGACTGGCCGGGCGCCATGGCGCCGGCGCGGGCCCGGATGACGTCCTCGAGCGTGCCCCGCTCGTGGGCGGCGTAGCCCTTGACCGTCTCGACGAGGTTGCCGATGAGGTCGTGCCTCCGGGTCAGCTCGACGTCGATCTGGCGCCAGGCCTCCTGGACGAGGTTGCGCAGCCGGATCAACCCGTTGTACGTGACGACCGCCCAGCCGACGACGAGGACGAGCAGGACGACGATGACGATGAGGGCGGTGGTCATGGGTGCTCCCGTGGTCGGACCGGTGGTCTCACCCCGATCCTAGGGGTGGCGTCACGCGAGGCCGAGGTCCTCGAGGCCGAACACGTGCCGGTACTCCAGGCCGGCCTCGGCGAAGACCTCGGCCGCCCCGGTCGCCCGGTCGGCGATCGTCGCGACCGCGACGACGGTCGCGCCGGCATCCTGGACGGCCCGGGCGGCGTCGAGCGGGGAGGCACCGGTCGTCGACGTGTCCTCGACGACGAGCACGCGGCGCCCCTCGACGGACGGGCCCTCGATCCGCTGCTGGAGCCCGTGTGCCTTGCCGGCCTTGCGCACGACGAAGGCGTCGAGCCGCCCGCCCTGTGCGGCACGCGCGTGGAGCATCGCCGTGGCGACCGGGTCCGCGCCGAGGGTCAGGCCCCCGACCGCGTCGACGTCGAGGTCCTTGGTGAGGTCGAGCATCACCCGGCCGACGAGGGGCGCCGCCTCGCCGTCGAGGGTCACCCGGCGCAGGTCGACGTAGTAGTCGGCCTCCCGGCCCGACGACAGGGTCACCCGCCCGTGGACGACCGCCTTGTCGCGGATGATCTGGAGCAGGCGGGCGCGGTCGGTCGCGATGTCGGTCACGACGACACCGTATGCCGTCCGCGCGGGCGGGCCGCGTGCCACCGGATGCCGTGCCGTCGCCGATGCGGTCGGCCGGCCGGTCACGCCCGGGGTGGGCGTCAGTACGGCCAGGCGGATCCCGGCACGCTGCGCTGCTCGAACCAGCGCTGGTGGTGGTCGGGGTCGGGTCCGGGCTGCGGTCGCTCCGGGGGGTCCGCGCCGTCCCAGACGTCGAGGCCGACCGCCAGCATCCGGCCGGTCGGGCTGCGCACGACGGAGCCGGCCAGGGCGTCGCGCAGGTCGGGCGACAGCCCGTCGAGCAGCAGCCGCGGGTGCCGGCGCTCGGCCATGACGACGAGCCGGGCGAGGGCGTGCACGTCGTCCGGACCCAGCCGGGTGCCGGCGAGGAGGAGGTGCTGGAGCTCGCCGAGCAGCCGCACCCGCCACGCGCGCCCGAGGGCCCACAGCGCGTGGCGGTGGGCCGTCTCCTGCCAGTCGCCGGAGGCGGTCCGCAGGAGGTGGCGGTACTCCCGGAGCACCTCGGGCTCCGTCCCGGGCCCCATCCGACGATCGTAGGCGCGCGGCCGGTGCGCTGACGAGCCCTCGCCGGCGGGACGGCATCCGGCAGCGGGTCACGGTGCGGGCACCCCAGCCGGCCGGGTCAGCGGCGGCGGAACCGGTCGACGGCCCGCATCGGCGCCCCCCGCACGAGCGGCCGGGGCAGGAGCCGCACGGCGGTCGTCAGCACCTTCCACTGGGCGCCCGGGACCGAGACGACCTTCCCCGCGGCGACGTCGGCCAGGGCCTGCTGGACGACCTCGTCGGCGTCGAGCCACAGCGCCCCGGGGAGCGCGGACACCGATATCCGCGCCCGCTCGTGGAACTCGGTGCGGGTGAAGCCCGGGCAGAGCGCGGTCACCGTGACGCCCGTCCCCGAGAGCTCGCTCGCGAGCCCCTCGGAGAACACCGTGACGAAGGCCTTCTCCGCCGAGTAGGTGCCGTTGGCGATGAACGAGGCCACCGACGACACGTTGAGGATCGCCCCGTGGCCGCGCGCCCGCATCGCCCGACCGGCGGCGTGGCAGGTGAGGAGCACCGCGCGCACCATGACGTCGAGGGCGGCCTCCTCCTCCGCCAGGTCGTTGTCGAGGAAGGACCGGCGCAGGCCGAAGCCGGCGTTGTTGACGAGCAGGTCGACGGGGCGCGTGTCGTCCTCGAGGCGGGCGCACACCTCCCCCGTCGCCGCGCGGTCGGCGAGGTCGGCGACGAGCACCTCCACCCGCACGCCGTACCGCTCCCGCAGCGACCCGGCCAGCTCCTCCAGTCGAGCGGCGTTGCGCGCGACGAGCACGAGGTCGCCACCCTCGCGCGCGAGCCGCTCGGCGAACGCCCGGCCGATCCCCGCCGAGGCTCCGGTGACGAGTGCGGTGGTCATGGCACGCGACTGTATGCCGCCTCCCCGTCGGGCGGTGGCGTCCGTACCCGTGGGTAGGGTGAATCCGTGCGCATCGCCACCTGGAACGTCAACTCGATCCGCTCGCGCATCGACCGCGTCGAGGCGTGGCTCGCGCGCTCCGACGTCGACGTCCTCGCCGTCCAGGAGACCAAGGCGCGCGACGAGCAGTTCCCCTACGACCGCTTCCGGGCGCTCGGGTACGAGGCCGCGCACCACGGCGTCAACCAGTGGAACGGCGTCGCGATCCTGTCCCGCGTCGGCATCGACGACGTGCAGGTGGGCTTCGACGGTGACCCGGGGTGGGGCGAGCCGCTGACCGCGGAGGCGCGCTCCATCGGGGCGACGTGCGCCGGCATCCGGATGTGGTCGGTCTACGTGCCCGAACGGCCGCGCGCTCGGCGACCCGCACATGGCCTACAAGCTCGCCTGGCTCGGGCGGCTGCGGGAGCGGGCGTCGGAGTGGGCCGCCGACGGCACGCCCGTCGCGCTGTGCGGTGACTGGAACATCGCGCCACGCGACGAGGACGTCTGGTCGATGGAGTACTACCTCGACAAGAGCCACGTGTCGCCGCCGGAGCGCGCCGCCTTCGACGCGTTCCTCGATGCCGGTTTCGTCGACGTCGTGCGCCCGCACGCGCCGGGGCCCGGCACCTACACGTACTGGGACTACCAGCGGCTCGCCTTCCAGAAGCGGCGCGGCATGCGCATCGACTTCGTCCTCGGCTCACCGTCGTTCGCGGCGCGCGTCGCGGGGGCCGTATCGACCGCGAGGAGCGCAAGGGGGCCGGCGCCAGCGACCACGCCCCGGTCGTCGTGCAGCTCGAGGACTGA
>CAWERJ010000018.1:0-74900 GCA_963811475.1 uncultured Actinomycetota bacterium | reverse complement strand
CGGGTCAGACAGGGAGTGGCTGCTCCTCGAGCGCCTGCCGGGCCTCGTCGAGGAGGATCCTCTCGGCCTGGTGGTAGCGGCGGTCGGCCTCCGCAGGGGTGTCGCCCACCGCGGTCATGCCGAGGCGGCCGTGCTCGGTCAGGCAGCTGATCATGTGGAAGACGATGCCCTCCTGCCGGGACTGGTCGAAGTGCAGCCCGTGCCGGGCCACGATGTCGAACAGGTCGGCGGGCGAGAGGCCCCGCAGGTTCGGCGACTCCAGGTGGTCGGTGGCCACGAGGTGCTTCTCGCGACCTCGCGGCGTGGTGAAGATCGCGGTGGCGGGATCGTAACGACCGTCGGTGAGGAACTGCAGCGTGAGGAAGGGATGGGTCGTGCCGCCCCTGCGGAGGTTGAGCTCGATCGCGTACGGCGTCCACGAGCCCCCGGAGTCGCGGACGACGACGAAGTCGACGGCGAACCTGCCGAGTGCGCCCTCACGCGCCAGCCGCTGCCCGATCTGCTCCGCGTGCCCGGTGATGAGCCGCGCGTACGCCGCTGCGGCGGGGAACACGCACCCCAGGTACATCTGCCCGCTGGGCCCACCGAGCAGCTGGTCGTGGGTCGAGAGCAGCTCGACCTCCCCGCTGGGCAGCACCCGCAGCTGGACACTCGGGCTCTGCACCTCCTGCCCGGTGATGCGCTCCTCGACGATCCCCCCGCCCTCGGCGAACTTGGCGACGTAGACCTCGAACGGTACGGACTTGTCCTCCAGCTCCATGTGCGCGAGGCGCGTCATGACCTCCGCCCTCTCCCCCGGCGAACCGGGGCTCGGCAGCCCGGTCAGGGTCACGACGGCGTTGCCCGGACCCGGAGACACCCTCGTTGAGCTTGACGATGGCGCTCGCCATCGACGGGCGGTCCCGGCGCATCGCGACCAGGGCGTCGGCGACCTGGTCGAGGGTGTGCAGGTTCTCGGCGCCCGAGCGGGTGCGGCACGCCCACCTCGGCGAAGAGCCGACGGCATCCGGTCTTGGATCCCAGCTCGGCCAGCCGCGGGTCGGCGCCGTACATCGGGATGCCGATGCTCAGCGCGACATCGCGTTCGAGGGTGGTCGTGTTGTAGGGGACCATGTGCGAGCGAGCCGGGTTGGGCACGAGGTCGGCGATCCGTCGCAGCAGCCGGGGCCGCTCCAGCAGCTTCTCGCTCAGCGAGCGCGGGGACGCGTCGTTGACGGAGATGAGGGACAGGCGGGCCCGGGCGTGGCTGGGGATGACCCCGCTGAGGAGGGCGAGGTAGTACTCGACGATCTCCGGGGCGATGGGCATCGACGTCACGTAGACCATCCGCAGCCGTGGTTGGCGCAGCAGCACCAGGAGGAACAGGAACCGCTCCTCGTAGGCCTGCGACAGGCTGCCGCTGGCGGCCACCGCACGGTCGAGCGAGATCGACGGGACGACGACGACCGACTCGTCGTCGTGGTTGAGGCGCATCGCGCTCCACACGCCGGGCATGCGCGACTGCAGCGTGTCGAACCGTCGGTACCGCTCGTCCTCGGTGAGGGCCGAGAGGAGGTCCGCGCCCCTCGGCGGTGCGGTCCACAGCTCGCCGGTCACGAGACGGTCCTCGCACTGTCGAGTCCCCGGACGCTGAAGGCGTGCACGGGGCGGCTGAGACCCTTCATCTGGCGCTCGCCGGCATCCTCACCGACGACGGAGGGCCCGGCCGCCGAGAACACCCGTTCGGTGGTCAGGATCTGCCAGGACTCCGCGTCGGCGCACAGCCGAGCAGCGAGGTTCGTGACGTTGCCGATGGCGGCGTAGTCGTGGCGCCCCTCGAAGCCGATCCGGCCCAAGGTCGCATAGCCCTGCGCGATGCCGATGCCGAACCCCAGGTCGTGCCCCTGGCGGGCCCACGCCTCGGCCAGGCCCATCACCCGCGTGCGCATCGCGACCGCCATGCGGACCGCGCGCAGCGGCCCGTCGTCGCACCGGACCGGGTCGTTGAAGAAGACCATCATCCCGTCACCGGTGAAGCGCTCGAGCGTTCCCTCGAACCGGAAGATGAGGTCGCCGAGTGCCTCGTGGTACTCCTGCAGGACGGCGATCACCTCCTCCGGTTCGCTCGACTCCGCGAAGGCCGTGAAGCCGCGCAGGTCGCAGAAGACGACGACGATCTCGCGGCGGTGGGTCTCCAGGAACGTCTCGTCGCCGGAGTCGACGATGAGCTCGGCCAGCTGTGGCGAGAGGAACCGCCTCAGCCGCCCCATGCGCTCCAGCTGGGACACCTGGGTCTCGACCCTCGACTCCAGCTCGCGGTTCCAGTCGGCCAGCTCCTCGGCCTGACGCCGGATGGTGTCCTGGTAGCGCTTGATGCGAGCCAGGGACGCCACCCTGGCCAGCAGCTCGCTCCGGTCGATCGGCTTGGTGAGGAAGTCGTCGGCTCCAGCCTCCAGGGCCTGGATCTTCTGCTCGTTCCCGCTGGCGGTCACCATGACGACCGGCAGATATGCCGTCTCGGTCCGCTCGCGGATGCGCCGGCAGACCTCGTAGCCGTCCATCCCGGGCATCACGATGTCGAGCAGCACGAGGTCGATGTCGGCGTCCGCGCCGTCCAGCGCTGCGAGCGCCTCCTCACCGGAGGCGGCGGTCCGCACGTCGTACCCGCGAGGGCTGAGGATCGCGTCGAGGAGCCGGATGTTCTGCGGCTGGTCGTCGACGACGAGCACCGTCGCCTGCGCTGAGGTCTCGCCCGTCATGTCGCGCTCCCGGTGGGGTTGAGGAAGTAGTGGACCTGCTGCTGCAGTCCGCGCACGCTGATGGGCTTCTGCACGTAGCCGTCGAAGCCGGCGGCATACGCCCGGTCGCGGTCCTCGTCCATGGCGGATGCCGTCACGGCCACCACGGGCACCGCACCGCCCCCGTTGCCCCCGCGGATCTGCCGCAGCGCCTCCATCCCGTCGATCCCGGGGAGCTGGAGGTCCATGAGGATCAGGTCGGGTTCGTGCTGCCCGGCGAGTCGCACGCCGTCCTCCCCCGACGTCGCCTCGATGACCTCGTAGCCCGAGAACTGGAGGACGTCGCGGACCAGCTTCATGTTCTTCGGGTTGTCCTCGATCGACGAGGATGCGCTCGCCGCTCACGACATCACGTCTCGGGAGTCGGGTTCGGCCCTGCCTGCGAGCACGCCGACGGACTCGAGCGCCCCGAGCAGGGCGTCACGGCTCACGGGCTTGACGAGGTACGCCGCGGCTCCGAGAGCCGCTCCGCGAGGATGCTCGTCGACGATCGAGACGACGACGACCGGGATGTCCCGGGTGGTCGGCATCCGCCTTGAGTGCCTCCAGGACGGCCCAGCCGTCCATGCCCGGGAGCCGGATGTCGAGGAGGACCACCGCAGGTCGGATCCTGCGCACGACCTCGAGCCCGGACGGGCCGTCCCTGGCGGTCGTGACCCGGAGGGCACCGCCGGCGAGGTACGCGGTGAGGAGGTCCAGCGACGGCCGGTCGTCATCGATGACGACCGCATCGGCCTGGTCCGTCGCCGGGCGAGGCTCGGCGACCCGGCCGGCCGGGCGCGGTCTCCGCACCGGGAGCGAGAACCCGAACGTGCTGCCCACCCCGACCTCGGACTGCAGCCACATCCGCCCGCCCAGCAGCTCCACGATGCGCCGGGACAGGGTGAGGCCCAGGCCGGTGCCCTCCTCGCGCGTCGGTCCACGGCCACCCTGCTGGAACGACTCGAAGATCCGCTCGCGGTCCGACGGAGGAACCCCGATGCCCGTGTCCGTGACCGTGATCGTCACGACGTCGCTCTCGGACCGCGTCACCCGGACGACGACCGACCCCCCGTCGCCGGTGAACTTCACCGCGTTGGTCAGCAGGTTGATGACCACCTGCTTCAGCCTCAGCTCGTCGGCCTCCACCGACCCGACGTGGGCGTCGGCTTCCACCACGATGTCGATGCCCTTCAGGCCGGCACGCTCGCGGAGCATCGAGGCTGCCTGGTCGAGCACCGGCGCCAGCTCGAAGGTCGTGTACTCGAGCTCCATCTGCCCCGCCTCGACCTTGGACAGGTCGAGGATCTCGTTGAGAAGTTCGAGGAGGTGCCGGCCCGAGCCGTGGATGTCTCGGAGGTACTCCTCCTGGCGCTCGTTGATCTCTCCGAACATCTGCTCGAGGAGCACCTCCGAGAAGCCCAGCACCGCGTTCAGCGGCGTCCGCAGCTCGTGCGACATGCTGGCGAGGAACTCCGACTTGTGCCGGCTGGCGACCTCGAGCTCGGCGCTGCGCTCCTCCAGCTCACGGAACAACCGAGCGTTGAGCAACGCCAGCGTCGACTGGCTCGCGAAGGTCTCCATCAGCTCGACGGTCTCGGCGGAGAAGTCCCCGGTTCGCTTCCTGCGCACGATGAGGGCCCCGACGATCTGCTCCTCCCGCAGCATCGGGACAGCGAGGACGGACCGCCAGCCCGCCTCGTAGAGGATTCGCAGATGCGGGTCCAGGTCGGCCGCATTCAGATCGATGACAGCGATCGGCCTGCGCTCCTTGGCCGCACGGCCCACCAGCGTCTCGTCGAGCGCGATGCGGATGCTGCGCAGCCGGTCGATGACCTCTGGCTCCGTCTGGTACGCGGCCCGGACCATGAAGCAACGGTCGTGCTCGGAGTACTCCAGGATCGAGCCACCGCCGGTCTCGGACAGCTCGACGGCGTGCATGGCGATCGTCGAGAGCACGTGGTCGACATCGAGGCTGGAGCCGACGGCCTCACCCACCTCGCGCAGCGCCTCGAGCTCGTCGACCTTGCGGGCGAGCTCGGCCCGGCGCGCCTCGAGCTCCTGCACCAGCTTCACGCCGTTGATGGCCATCGCCGCCTGCCCCGCGAACGCGGTGACGATGGCCATCTCCCGCTCGTCGAACGGGCTCGACCTCGTTGCGCCAGACGGTCATGGTGCCCACGACCTCGTCGTCGATCACCAGGGGCGCCGCCATGGTCGTGCGGAAGCTGGGCCACCCGCTGCAGGTCCCTTCGGCCGTAGCCCGGGTCGGCGAGGACGTCGGGAATCTGCTGTGTCGCTGCGGTCCAGGCCCACTCGTCCGATGAGCGTGTCGCGGTCCATCGGCATCGGGTGCTCGGCGATGTACGCGATCGACTTCTTCGACACCCCCACGGCCTTGATCAGTCGGTAGACGCCGTCCTCGAGCAGGTAGAGGTGGGCCGCCTGGGACTGGCAGAGCCGCCGGGCACTCTCGACGATCGTGGTGAGCACGGCATCCGGATCGCCCGCCGACCGGCCGAGGGCGACGAGCACCTCGTTCGCGGCCTCGAACTGGTCCTGCAAGGCCGCGTGACTCTGCTTCAGTCGCTGGTGCTCCGCCAACCCCACGG
The DNA here is from genome assembly GCA_963811475.1 of uncultured Actinomycetota bacterium. GTDB lineage: Bacteria > Actinomycetota > Actinomycetes > Actinomycetales > Dermatophilaceae > Fodinibacter. The sequence continues at coordinate 69,532 of CAWERJ010000018.1, read as the reverse complement.
TTCCCGCGGCCGACGCCGATTCAAGCATCGGAGCCTCCTCACCGCCGCAGTCGTGGCGATGCCCTTCTGTCGAGTCTGCCCAAGTTCCCGCGGGGTGGCAATGACGGGGCGGCCGTGTTGCCATCGGTTCCACTGTCCGGGGCCCGTGCCGTTGCCCAGTGGCCGTCCTTCCAGCAGGCCTAGCGGAACCGGCACACCTGCGCGACCATGAGCAGAGGCGGAGGGAGCACACCAGTGGGGTCATCGTCCTTGCTCAGTCGGATCGACGGGGTCGAGGGAATGGCCGCGCTCGAGGTGCTGCCGACAACGTCGTGCGCTGCCATCGCCGACCGGGTGCTTGCGCTCCGTGGCTCATGGCGCCCGCGCGCCTCCAAAGACACCTTCTTCACGCTTGGCGTCAACTCCTACATGGACCTGGCGACCAGCGACGACCCGTCATCGACGTACGACGTTCCGGCCAGTGGGACCAACACCGAGCTCTACTCGCAGTTCCCGGACGTGTACAGCGCGCTGACGGGGGCGCTCGCGCCAGCTCTCGGAATGCAGGTGCGGTTCGCCGAGGACCTGGCCCTTCCGGGCTTCCACGTCTGGGTCGGCACGGGCATTCCTCAGCGGCCCGTGGCATCGGTCCACTTCGACCTGCAGTACCGGCGCATCGTGGAGCGGCCGGCGTACTCAGGGGCCACCGGCACCGTCTCCTTCACCCTGCCCCTGCGGTTGCCCGCGGCCGGCTCGTCCCTGAGGGTCTGGCCGGAGGCGCGCTACCCGGAGTGGGGTTGGCGCCCAGCGGCGGAGCTGCCCGACCCGGTCGTGGTGCCGTACTCCATCGGGGTCGCCATCGTGCACACCGGCCACGTGCTGCACCAGATCGGCGCGACACCGATCGTCGCAGACGACGATGTGCGCATCACGCTGCAAGGCCACGGGCTCGTCATCGACGGCGAGCTCATCTGCTACTGGTGAATCAGGAGAGAACCATGGCTCATGCCTTCATTCCGCCCGACGACCGTGTGGACGTCATCGGCAAGCTCAACGACCGGCTCGAAGAGGCCGACGGCGACACGCTTCGCTCGAAGGCCGAAAGGGCCGCCGAAGACCCGATCGACCCGCACGAGCAGGGGAAGCCAGAGGTCGACCCCAAGGAGGTCAAGGAGTTCAAGGACCAGGGCGGGAAGGACGAGCCCAAGGACGACAAGGAAGGACCCAAGGAGGACAAGGACAAAGAGGACAAGGAGGACAAGGACAAGGAAGAGAAGGAGGAGAAGGAGGACAAGGAGGGCAAGGAGGGCAAGGACGAGGGCGACAAAGACGAGAAGGACATCGGCAAGGAGCCCAAGGACGACAAGGAGGAACCCAAGGACGACAAGGAGCTGCCGAAGGACCACGTGAAGGACGTCGGCGAGAAGGACGGGACTGAGAAGGAGCCGACGGACAAGGAGCCCGTCTTCGAGGGCCCTGACGGGGAGCCGAGCGGGGACGACCCGCAGTCCGGCGACGATCAGTGGCGCGAAGGGCCCGTGATGTGACCAGCCGTGCGGACGTCGCCGTTGCGGTGCTCGCCCACGCGACGAGCCAGCGGCGACTGGCACACGCCCTGCGGGCAGCAGCCAGCGCCCAGGGAGTGACTGTCGAGCTGCGGACCATGGCAGAGCTGGCGACGGAGAGCAGCATCCTCCAGGAGCCGGGCCGTGAGCCCGTGGTGCAGCCCGATCGGCCGATGCTCTGGCTGGCCGTCGGAGACCCTCCTGCTGACGATGCCGACGAGCGCTTCGCCCAGGCCGAGGCGTACGCCGCGGCTCGATCGGTCGCCATCCTGACCGCCTCCCCCGTGCTGAACAGGCCCACTCCGTTCGGGTCCCAGGGCAGCCTCCCCATGAGCGCCGTGCCAGCGTTGCGAGGCGTTCCACAGAAGTGGCGCGAGCACGTTCGCACCGAGCGCTTCGCGTCACGGCCCTTGGCGGCACAGCTTGAGTCGCACGAGGTACTCGACTACGCGACGGGTAGCCGTTCCGTCGGTCCACCGCACGGTGCGGGGCCCTTTCGGGTGCGGGCCGCAGACGGCCCCAACGCGTGGGTCACCGTCGCCGGTGCACGCACGTTCGGGCCGGACCTGGCCGGCTTGCACGACGCTTCCCGGGAGGTCGCGGCGTGTTACGGCTTGGAGCTCGCCAACGTGTGGTGGACCTGCCCGCCGGATGCCACTCCGATCCTTGCCCGCGTGGACGCCTGGGCTTGGGACTCCGCGTTGGGCCGTCGCCTCGACGACGTCGCGACGGCACTCGTGGAGTGGTGTCGCCACCGCGTCGGGGAGCCGTCGTGATCGGCCTGGCCGGCAGCAAGGCGGACCCCGTGATGGTGCACACGGCAGCGCACTGCGTCAGGCACGAGGTGCCCTTCGCCGTCATGGACCTGGTTGACGTGGCGGCCCGCGGAGACTGGTCCCTGACCGTGCCACCCGACGCGGACGATGCCGTCAGCGGGGACGAGCACGTGCGCCTCGCCGACCTCAGCGCCATCTATGTACGGGCCATCCGGCTCGGTGACGACGCAGCAGGCCACCGATGGCGTGGGCTGGTGGACGGGTTCACGGCATGGCTCGCGGAGTCCCCCGTGCCCGTCGTGAATCCTCCCCGATCGCACGTCCTCAACAGCTACAAGCCGGCGCACTACGCGTGGCTCGCGGACCGCGGCCTGGCCGTCCCGGCATCCATCACGACGTCGCGTGCGGAGGAGGTCGCAGACTTCCTGGCCGGTGGTCGCGCGGTGGTCAAGCCGCTGTGCGGCACCCGGGCGACCACCCGCGAGCTCGACCTGCACCGGCTGTCGGGTCGCGACGACCTCGGAGGCCCCGTCATGGTGCAGCGTCTCGTCCCGGGGGACGACGTGCGAGCCCATGTGATCGGCGGCGAGGTGATCGCCTGCCGGTTCCGAAGCGACCTCATCGACTACCGGTCGGACCGCTCTGCAGAGCGCTTCGTCACGCCGCTGCCGGACGACCTGGCGCACCGTCTCGTGGAGCTCAGCGCGGAACAGGGCTTGGCATTCGCCGGCTGGGACTTCAAGGTCGACGCCGACGAGAGCTTCTGGGTGCTGGAGTGCAACCCCATGCCGGGGTACAGCTTCTACGACCGCATCGCCGACGGTGCGATCGCGCACGCTCTGGTGAGCCACCTCGGGCGCTGAGCTGCGGAACTCGGCGCGGGTCTCGATGAGTTCGAGCCTCATCATGTCTTCATCAAGGGAATTCCCAAGCCCGACTACTTGCGCGTCACGGTCGACGCGGACGACATCGACCGTTGCGGCACCATTGTGAAAGGCGTCGCCGGCATTCTCGGCACGCGAGGGGCAACAGGAATTCCCGCCGTCGTGAAGGTCTTCCCGAAGGGGATTCCTTGGCCGGAGGCCTTCACCGTCCAGCTGGATATCGGCACCCGCTGACCTGCGACCGTCGTGGGGCTCACTGGTGACAGTGCGATCCTCCAGGTTCACCCCTCACGGCGGTGCAACCTGCGGTGCCGTCACTGTTACTCGTCGTCCGGGCCCTGGGTAGCCGACACGACTGACGTCGAGGTACTGCGACGCGCGGTCACGGACGCCGGCAGCCTCGGGTACGACGTGCTGGCCGTGTCAGGAGGGGAACCGCTCCTCTTCCGAGAGCTGTTGCCACTCCTGAGACACGCCCACGACGAGGGCATGCGGACAGCGGTGACGAGCAATGGGCTACTGCTCACTGAACGGCGGCTCTCGGAGCTCGTGGGCCTGGTCGACGTCCTGGCAATCTCGCTCGACGGCCGCCCGGAAACACACGACATCATGCGGGGGGACCGCCGGGCATTCAGCCTGATGGCCTCGCGGCTCCCAGCCGTGCGGCAGTCAGGCATCGCCTTCGCGTTCATCACGACGCTCACGATGCACAACGCGCACGAGCTGGAGTTCGTGTTCGAGCTCGCAGCGGAGTACCAGGCTGCCCTCGTGCAGGTCCATCCCCTCGAGCCCGACGGCGCTGGAGCCGCCCTCCAGGAGTCGGTCCCGGACTCGACAGAGTTCGCCTTCGCCTTCTTCGAGGCCATGCGGCTGAGCGTCGTTCACGACATCCCCGTCCAGATCGACCTGGTGACCCAGAGCGACCTGCGGTCCGCGCCGGAACGCTTCCTCACGACCCGGCGAGACCCGCTGGCCCCGTTGGGCAAGTGGCTGACGCCGTTGGTCGTCGAGACGGACGGAACGGTCGTCCCCCTCTCCTACGGGTTCGGCCGCGACTACGCGCTGGGAAGCATCGAGGATGCCGCGTTGACGACGCTGGCTGAGCGATGGGACTCAGAACCCCTGCGGCGCAACGCCGTCGGACTGTACGAGGAGCTCGTGCGTGACGGCGCCCGTTTCACCAACTGGTACGAGCGGATGATGCGTCGGTCGACGGCCAGGAAAGATTCCGTGGCCGTGTCCTGACCACCGCGCGACGTCACTCGCCCCCGAGCACGACGACGTCGGCCGTGTAGGCGATCGAGAGCAGGTACGGCGCGCCGAACATCGCCCACAGGCGACAGACCTCCACCGTCGTCAGCACTTCCGGCGCCAGCCTCACCGGCTCCACCTGCTCGGCGAGGTCCGCCTGGGCCAGGAAGTGCAAACCGGGCTTGGCGGCATGGTGCGTCATCGCCTCCGTGATCACGTCATGCGTGAGGACGGGAGTGGCTGTCAGGGCAAGCACGGCCCGTGCCATCAGCCGGTGAGGCACGAGCTGGGCCTCTTGGCCGTAGGCGGTCACGAGAAGACGCAGGGTGAGCGCGGAGAGCGGCCCCACGTGCGGCTCCCCGTCCGGGGGCCGTGCGGGAACGTGGCGGGTCCGCAACGACTGGCTCGGCTCCAGCGCGTACAGGTACACGTTGAGTCCCGGAACCCCATCGCCGCCGACGAGCGACGCCGCCAGCTCAGCGGGCCGCAGCGTCGTCACCCGTGCCTGGTCCACGGCTCCGGGATGGGCCGCCAGCGACTGCTCGAGGAGGTGGCAGACGGTCGAGGTGACGGCCGAGACGGCGAGAGCGTTGGACAACCGTGCCTCCTGGGGGTGCTCTGGCGGATCACTGCACCACCCGTCACTCGAGCGGATGCTCGAAGGGTCCCACCGTCACGCTGTCGTGGTCCACAGGGCATCGCTCGACCGCTCCTCGCCTTCCCTGGGTCCTCGTCGAGGCGACCGGTCTACTGTGCTGGTGTGCGAGGAGCGAGGGAGCACGGCCGTGCAGGGTGACTTCTCGCGTGAGACCTTCGATCGGAGTCACCACTTCACGCGGGTCCTGATGCAGCAGGGGCGCGTCCTCGTCGACGCGGACTGGAACGAGCAGGCCGCCATCTCGCGTTACGGCATCCGCACACTGCTGGTCGACCTCATCGGGCCACACGCCGGCCCTGGTGAGGGCTGCGGTTTCGACCTGCTGACCGATGCCGACATGGTGAGCACTCTGACGGACGACCTCGGGCGTCCGCTGCCGGCCAAGCGCGTCCATGAGCTGGAGAACAGGCTCACCCGCGGGGACTTCCTCATCGGGCAGGGGCGCTACTACGTGGGTGGAATGGCTGCTGAGTGCGACTCCTGGACGACGTACGGCGAGCAGGTCGGCTACCCCTTCGATGACCACACGACGGTGGAGGCTCTGGCCGGTGCGGGCAGCGTGCTGGTGTACCTCGACGTCTGGGAGCGTCACGTCTCTGCGGTCGAAGATCCCGGCATCGTCGACGTGGCGCTCGGTGGGCCCGACACCAGCACCCGGGCCGCGCTGGTCTGGCAGGTGAGGGTCCTGCGTGGTGTGGACCCCGAGCCCTGCCAAGGCATGAGCACGCTGTCTCGCGGCCGGCTCCCGCTGCTGGTGGCCCGAGCCGGTCGGCCGGAGGGCCCTGCGGTCCCTGGTGGGGCCGAAGCGGGGTACCGCGGCACCGAGAACCGCCTCTACCGCGTGGAGATCCACCGCAGTGGGCCGGCCGAGCCGGCTGCGGGCGGTGGCGGCGCCACCTTTGCCTGGTCCCGGGCGAACGGCTCGGTCCTGTTCGCCGTGGCGCGTCACGAGGTGGTGAGCGACAAGGTCGTCCTGAGGGTCGAGGGCCTGGACGGTGACTGGCGAGGTGGGCTCGCTCCCGGCGGCTGGGTCCAGCTGGTCGACGACGCAAGCACGATGCGCGGCGCCGGCTCGCCGATCCTGCGGGTGGAGTCGCTCGACGTCGACGAGGGGACGGTCGTCCTGACGGGCCCCGCTGACGCCACCGGCAGCAGTCCCGACCTGCACCCCGTGCTGCGCCTCTGGGACCACGATGCGAGCGACCCTCTGCTGGCCGAGGATGGCGCCCTGTTCGTCCGTGAGGCGCTCGGCGCCGAAGAGGGCTGGATCGAGCTCGAGGACGGCGTGAGCGTGCGGTTCCCCGCCCCCGCTCCGGGGCAGGTCGCCAACAGCTACCGGACGGGCGACTACTGGCTGGTGCCCGCCCGCACGGCGACCTCCGACGTCATCTGGGCGAAGGAGGACGTCGACGGCCAGAAGGTCGCCCGACCTCGCCAGCCCGCCGGCATCCAGCACTTCTTCGCTCCACTGGCCGTCGCCTCCGTGAGTACCGAAGGTGTCTGGACCGTGGACACCGACTGCCGCCGACGGTTCGGCCCCACCTGAGGCTCGGCCCCACCTGACTCATGACCAGGGGACCGGGTAACCCGTGTCGCCGGCGGCGCTGAACCCGCCGGCCGCCCAGGCCGTGCCATCGGGGAGGGCGACGACCGCGCTCAGGCCCAGAGGTGCTGCGGTCGGAGGCGGGTCGACAGCTGCCCACGCCCCGTCGAAGCGCAGGATGAGAGGCGCCAGGGTCCCGTCAGCACGCTGCTGGGTCCCCACCGCCCAAGCCATGTCGTGGCCCGCGCAGGCCACATCGCTCAACCACGCCTGCCCGCCCCCCATCGGCGCGTGGCTGGCGGTCCACACGGTTCCGTCGTAGTGCACGATGAGCGCGCCACCGGCATGGCCCGGGTCCTGGTCCTGCCCGACCGCCCAGACGTCGTCGGGACCGTTGGCCGCCACTGCGAACAGGGTGCCGATCCCGTGGTGGCTCACCTGCTGCCAGTGCCCGTCGGCGTAGTGGCCGACCAGGGGAACGTTGCCCGGCCGGTCGGCCGTCCCAGCGGTGCCGACCGCCCAGTACTCACCGGGGCCTACCGCACAGACGTCGGTCAGCGTTCCCGGGCCGGGACTGGGCACGTCTCCCCACGTGCTGCCATCCCAGCGTGCCGTCACCGTGTCCCACGCAGCGTTCTGGAAGGGGCCGAGCGGCGCGATCGGTAACGACGGGTGCGAGGTCCTGGAGCCGACGGCCAAGGCGTCGTCGCGAGCCCAGGCGGCCACGCCCGCCAGGTGGCTGCCGTCGCCGTGGTCGGGGCTCTGGATGGACCGCCACGTGGTCCCGTCGTGGTGCGCGATGTGCGCTCGTTCGGTGTGCGTGTGGAACAGACCCTCCCAGCCGACGGCCCACACGTCGTCGTGAGCTCTGGCGTGCACTCCAGCGAGCTGGGTGTGGGCGGCGCCGCTTCGGCCCGGGTAGGGGACCAGGGCCCACGGGGTGCCACCGGTGCTGTGACCGACGAGCGCCGGGGCGGGGGCCCCGTGCATTCCCACCGCCCACATCTCGTCGCCGACCACGGACAGGTCGTTGACGGCGAGCTCGCCGTGCAGTGGTGGCGGGAGGTGGACGGGTCCCCGTGCAGCCATCGCGAGTCCTTCGGTCATCGGCCGGCCTTGCGACCGAGTCGGAGAAAGCCCGTTCGGCAGCTCAGTGGCCGTGGGATGTGGCGTGCGCTCCGATATTGGCAGAGATGCATCCGGTTGAGATAGGGCTTCCTCACCGGCCCGGTGGAGCCGCCCGACATCAGGGCCGGCGTGCGCCTCATTCCTCAGCGGCGAGGGCCCGGGTGTTCCTCCTCGTCCACAGGCATGCTGCCGAGGGATGTCGGGCAGCTAAGCCTGTTGTGCCTCCGCGGCGTCACTCGGCCCTGCAGCGGCGCCGGTGCCGGCGCGGCGGTCGATATCGGGCTCGAGGTACATGAGGAGCGTGAGCTCGGGCACGGCATCCCGCGCTCGTCGCTCGGCCTCGTCGATCGTCGCCGCGACCTCGGACGCGCGGTCCGTGGCTCCCACGGCGAGCTTGGCTGCGACGAGCAGCTCGTCGGGGCCGAGGTGCAGCGTCTTGGCGTGGATCACGCGGTCGACGCCCTCTGGCGCCGCGAGCGCCTCGAGGATGGCGCTCTGGTGCGCCGTCGTGGCGCTCTCGCCGATGAGCAGCGACTTCATCTCCACGGCGAGGAACGCGGCGATGACCACCAGCAGGACACCGATGCTCGCCGAGCCGAGCACGTCGAAGATCGGGTTCCCGGTGATGAGCATCATCCCCACGCCGAACAGCGCGAGGGTGAGGCCGATGAGGGCGCCGAAGTCCTCGAGCAGGATGACCGGCAGCTCTGGCGACTTCGAGCTGCGCACGAACCGCAGCCAGGACCGCTTGCCGCGGAGCTTGTTCGACTCCTGCACCGCCGTGCGGAAGCTGAAGCTCTCCATCGAGATCGCCACGAGCAGCACGACGAGCGGCACCCACCACCAGCGCGACTCGAACGGGTCGTAGTCGCTGTCGCCGCGGGTCTCCTCGAACTTGTGCCATGCCTCGTAGAGCGCGAAGCAGCCGCCGAGGGTGAACAGGACGATCGACACGATGAACGAGTAGACGTAGCGCTCGCGGCCGAAACCGAAGGGATGCTGGGGAGTCGCCTCCCGCTGGGACCGCTTGCCGCCGATGAGCAACAGGATCTGGTTGCCGGAGTCGGCGACCGAGTGGATGGCCTCGGCGAGCATCGAGGAGAAGCCGGTGAGGAAGAACGCGAGGAACTTGGTCGCCGCGATGCCGAGGTTCGCCAGCAGCGCGGCGATGACGGCCCTGGTCCCGCCTTCGGTCGACATGCGGCCGATCCTAGGCGGCTCGATCACGCGAGGGGCGGCACGGCATCCGCGCTTTCGGGCCGTGCCGGCAGCGGCTCGCATGACGCGCCGCCTCCTGTCGAGACCTGCGTTCCTGCGCGGGGAAGGGGACGTCCTGTGGGTGACGATGGGGCCATGAGCGAACTTGCCGCCTGGAGCCTCAGCACCCACACCGCCGGCGGGGTGACCCACCCCGTGTACCGGCGGGGCGTCGGCCCTGGCGTGGTCGTCATCCACGAGATTCCCGGGATCACCCCCGAGGTGCTGGCGTTCGCGGACGAGGTCGTCGACCGCGGGTTCACCGTCGTGCTGCCGCACCTGTTCGGCGACCCGGGCGGTGCGGCGGACGCGCGCCACATCGCCAAGGCGATCGGGCAGGTCTGCGTGAGCAAGGAGTTCACCAAGCTCGAGGCCGGAGTCAGCTCGCCGGTGACCGACTGGCTACGGTCGCTCGCGCGCACGCTCCACAAGGAGCTGGGTGGCCCGGGGGTGGGAGCGCTCGGCATGTGCCTCACGGGAGGCTTCGCCCTGGCGATGATGGTCGACGAGTCGGTCGCGGCACCGGTCGTGGCGCAGCCGTCGCTGCCCTTCCCGTTGGGACGCAAGCGGGGCGCGGACCTCGGTCTGAGCCCCGCCGACCTCGACACCGTCCGTCGCCGCGTGGCCGACGGGTGCCCGGTGCTGGGACTGCGCTACCGCGACGACCGTGCGTCGGGGACCCGCTTCGACACGCTGACCCGAGAGCTGGGAGACGGCTTTCTCAAGGTCGAGTTCCCGGGCAACAAGCACTCGACGCTCACGGCGCACCGCCAGCAGGAGGCGGTCGACCGGGTGCTCGACTTCTTCGACGAGCGGCTCAAGACGGCGTGAGCCGCCGCGGGTTCTTGCTGGACTAGGTTCTGCCGTATGCCGTCCGCGCGAGGAACGCTGCCCTGGTCACCTGCTGCGAGCTCTCCCGACCTGCTCGCCGCACCGGTCGTCGCCGCGATCGGCTCGGTCCCGGGGGCGCTCGTGGCACCCATCGACCCGACGCACGCCGACACGGCATCCTTCTGCGCGGCCTACGACGTGGCACCCGGGGCGAGCGCCAACTGCGTCGTCGTGGCCGGGCGGCGCGGTGAGGTGACGACGTACGCGGCGGTCATGGTGCTCGCGACCCACCGGGCCGACGTCAACGGGATCGTCCGGCGGCATCTTGGGGTGCGCAAGATCTCGTTCGCGCCGCACGACGACGCCGTGGGGCTCACCGGTATGGAGTTCGGCGGCATCACGCCGGTCGGGCTGCCCGAGGGCTGGCCGGTGCTCGTCGACGAGGCCGTCGTGGCCGCCGGTGAGGTCGTCGTCGGCTCGGGGTTGCGGCGCAGCAAGCTGCTCCTCACCGGCGAGGACCTGCTGACGCTGCCGGGCGCCGAGCGGCTCGCTCTGGCCCAGCCGACCGGCTGACCGCCAGGCGTCGCCTGGTTGCGCCGCCGGGACCGAACTACGCGCCGCCCCCGCCGCCGTCGCCCGATCCCCCGCCGTCGAACGGCATCGGACCGGAGGAGTCGCTCCGGCCCATGCGCGCCCGCATGATCTTCTGCATGTCCTCGTCGCCGGTTCGGTCCCCGGCTCCCCGGCGCTCCAGCAGCTTCGCGACGAGCACCCCGAGGACCAGCAGACCGATGATCAAGGCCCACGTCCACATGGCGGGCCCCCTTCCGTCCGGCCGACCACCTCGGTCGGCGTTCCTCGAGTGTCCGCCGGTGTCGGCGCCGCGTCCAGTAACAACGGGAGGCTGTCGACCTGTGCCAGCGGTCAGTGGCCGGGCGGCGCGGTGGGGTTCGGTCCTGGGGCCCGGGCACGTCGCACCCGCCGCCAAACACACGGACATGCCGAGTTCCGGATCGGCGGTTGCCCCAGTCGAGCGGTCACAACACGCCGACGGGAGCGCTCGAGCCCGGGCATGTTGTGACCGCTCGTGTGGTCGAGCTGGGCCGGGGTGATGCACAGGGCGCGGCCTATCGCGCGGGGTGCATCACCTGTTCGTCCCGCGCCGAAGGGTGGGTGAGCCCCAGGTGACGGCGGCGCGTAGGCGGCGGCCTCGAGAGGGGCCGGAGCGAAGGGACGACGCACGTCCGATCCGGTCTAGGTTGCCACCATGTCCGACTTCACGATCAAGTCGCTCACATCGGAGACCTTCGACGACTTCGCCGCCCTCGTCGAGCGCAACAAGGGCATGTTCGCCAACTGCTGGTGCACGTGGTTCCATCCCGATGACCGCGAGCCGGACAGCACCGCCGAGGACAACCGGGCGTTCAAGAAGCGCCGCGTGGACGAGGGGATCGCGCACGCGGCGCTGGTCTACGACGGCGACCTCGCCATCGCCTGGGCGGAGTACGGCACACCTGAGGAGCTACCCGGCATCCACCACCGCAAGGAGTACCTCGCCACCGCCGAGCGACTGCCCGACTACCGGATCACCTGCATCCAGGTCGAGAAGGTCCACCGCGGCAAGGGCTTGGCATCGGTCGCCCTGCGCGGAGCGGTGGACCTGATCGCGCAAGCGGGCGGCGGCGTGGTCGAGGGCTACCCGCACGACACCGGCGGGGTACGGAAGAAGAACTCGTCGTTCCTCTACAACGGCACCCGCACGATGTACGAGCGCGAGGGCTTCACCTACGACCGTCCGAAGGGCCTGGGCAACTGCGTCATGGTGCGCCAGGTGTCCCCGAGCTTGCCCAGCTGAGGCGAGGTTCCCGAGCTCTCAACTCCGCGCGAAACACCCCGTCATGCGTCAGGAGGTGCGGTCGCGCAGCTCGGCGACGTGGCGGGAGACCGAGGGGTCGAGCCCCAGCCCGAGGGCGAGGTAGGTGGCGGTGAAGTCGGTGAGGGCGACGAGCGAGGCCAGGCGCTCCACCGGCTCGCCCGAGCGGGCCTCCTGCTCGAAGACGGTGACCCCGCTCTCGCGTGCCGAGGCGACCACGGCATCGGCGAGCGCGACGGCATCCGGGGGCAGGTCGGGGTCGCGGAGCGCGAGGAGGCCGAGACGCGGGGTGGGGGGAGCGTCGAGGTAGGGGTCGGCGAAGATGTCGCCGGTGCCGCCGGCCGGCCCACCGGCTGCGGTGGGGCCGGAGCCGAACGGGCCGTCGAGGCAGGCGACGACCTGGGATGCCGCGTCCGGCAGGGACCCGTGGGTGGCCGGGACGCGCGCGGTGCGCGCGAGCATCGAGGCGGCGCGGGCGGCGGCGACCCCGCTGAGGGGGCCGTCGCCGAGGACGACCGGGACCGTGCCGCCCAGCCCGGTCGCGAGCACCTTGGCCGGGTTGACGAAGGCCTCGGAGCTGGGGCGGCACTCCTCGGCGACCTCGTCGAGCACGTCGGCGACCCGCTCGAGGACGGGCACGGGGCACTGGACGAGGCCGAGGGCGTCGGCGGCGACGAGCACCGGGGTGAGCATCGACCACAGGGCGGTGCGGGACGAGGGGGTGGGGAGCGCGACGTCGACGTGGACGCCGCGGGCGCGGGCGCAGACGTCGGCGAGGGGGGAGCCGGCCGCACCGACGGTGAGGAGCGACGCGCCGCGGCGGGCGGCCTCGGCCGCGAGGGCGAGCGGGCCGACCGCGCGGCCGGACTGCGAGACCGCGATGACGAGGTCGAGGGGGCCGACCCACCCGGGGAGGGGAGCGTCGCGCCGGGTGGTCACCGGGACGGGCGAGCCGGGCTCGGCGAGGAGGTCGAGCACGTCGCAGACGAGGGAGGAGCCACCGAGCGCCGCGACGAGCACGGACCTCGGGCGCTCACCGCCGGACGCGCGCGAGGCACCGGCCTCCTGGGCCGACACGATCGCCCGGCGCACCTGGGCGCCGGCGGAGGCGAGGGAGCGCAGCGAGTCGCGGGTGTCGAGCGCGCGCAGGGCGTCGGGGTCGTCCAGCGCGGACTCGTCGACCCACGGCATCCGGTCGTCGCTCCTGGCTGCTGCCGCCGGTCAGGCCGGGCGGCGTGCCTCGTCGACGAGGAGCACCGGGACGCCGTCGTCGATGCGGTAGGCGAGGCCGCACGTGTCGGACGTGCAGACGAGCTCGGGGTCGCCGGTGGGGCCGGTGTCGTCGCGCAGCTCGCTGCGGCAGTTGGGGCACCGCAGGATCTCGCGCAGCCACGGCTCGATCGACGACGTGGGGGCGGACGGCTCGCTCATGGGGTCCTTCTGGGCACGGGTGCTGGCGACTGGGGCGATCCTCCCACACGGGGTGGGTGGTCGGGCGGCGGCGGGTGTCGGGCGCTCGGGGCGCGGCCGTCGGCTCGTGACGGGTTCGGCGGCGCGGAGGTGGAGCGGACGGCATCCGGGATGCCGTGGACGCGCCGGTCAGGCGCGGATGATGGCGAGCACCTCGTCGCGGACGCGGGCCATCGTCGGCTCGTCGGCCGCCTCGACGTTGAGGCGCAGCAGGGGCTCGGTGTTCGAGGCGCGCAGGTTGAGCCACCACATCGGGTCGTCGGGCTCTGCCGGGTCGCCGGCGTGGGTGAGGGTCAGGCCGTCGAGCTCGTCGACCTCGACCTGCTGGGGCAGCGCCCAGGCGCGTACGCGGTCGGTGGCGGCACCGGCATCCGGGACGGTGGAGTTGATCTCGCCCGAGGCGACGTAGCGCTGGAGGTCGGCCATGAGGGTGCTCAGCGGCTCGGGCTGCTCGCCGAGCGCGGCGAGGGTGTGCATGGCGGCGAGCATGCCGGTGTCGGCGAACCAGAAGTCGCGGAAGTAGTAGTGGGCGCTGTGCTCTCCGCCGAAGACGGCGTCGTTGCGCGCCATCTCGGCCTTGATGAACGAGTGGCCGACGCGGGTGCGGACGGCGCGGGCGCCGGTGGCGGCGATGACCTCGGGGACCTGGGCGGAGGTGATGACGTTGTGGACGATGGCGACGTCCTCGGGGCGGGCGCCTGCGGCGACGGCGCGGGCGACCTCGCGGCGGGCGATGAGGGCGGTGATGGCGCTGGGGCTCACCGGCTCGCCGCGCTCGTCGACGACGAAGCAGCGGTCGGCGTCGCCGTCGAAGGCGAGGCCGATGTCGGCGTCGTGGCGGCGGACGGCGGCCTGGAGGTCGACGAGGTTCTTCGGGTCGAGGGGGTTGGCCTCGTGGTTCGGGAAGGTGCCGTCGAGCTCGAAGTAGAGGGGGACGACGTCGAGCGGGAGGGGGTCGAGGCCGGCGGCGGTGCCGAGGACGGCGGGCACGGTGTGGCCGCCCATGCCGTTGCCGGCGTCGACGACGACCTTGAGGCGGCGGATGCCGGTGAGGTCGACGAGCCCGCGGAGGAAGGCGGCGTAGTCGGGGAGGACGTCGCGTTCCTCGAGACGACCACTGGGTGTGCCTGGGTCGGGGACGTCGCCGGAGAGGATGGCCTCGGCCCGGTTGCGGATGTCGGCGAGGCCGGTGTCCTGGCCGACGGGGCGGGCTGCGGCGCGGCACATCTTGATGCCGTTGTAGGCCGCGGGGTTGTGGCTGGCGGTGAACATCGCGCCGGGAGGTCGAGAGCGCCGCTGGCGTAGTAGAGGCCGTCGGTGCTGGCGAGGCCGATGAGGGTGACGTCGACGCCGCGGCTTCGTGCCCCGTCGGCGAAGGCGTGGGACAGCTCGGGGCTGGAGGCGCGCATGTCGTGCCCGATGACGCAACCGGCGGCGCCGTCGCCGCGGACCACGACGTCGGCGAAGGCGGCCCCGAGGGCGCGGGAGACGCGGGCGTCGAGCTGGTCGGGGACGGTGCCGCGGACGTCGTAGGCCTTGACGATGTCGGCCAGGGAGGTGGTTGCCACGGGGCGTGAGCCTACGCGGGCTGGCAGTCGCGTTTGTTCGGACAGAGGGGCGGCGTGGCGCTGTTGAGCGTCAAATGGCTGTCAACAGGGGCAAATACCCTTGTGTTCATACGGTGTTCGTTTACTGTTGGATCCATGGCAACCAGCCTCACCTCCACCACCCGGCACGCTTCGGCTGCCGGTGATGGACGGGGTGCGACGGGTGCACGCCGTGCTCGACACCGTGGACGCCGGGGCGGTCGGCCCGGTCAGCGGGCGCGACGTCGCCGAGGTCGAGCGCGCGATCATCGCGGCTGGAGTCGCTCAAGCTCACGATGGTGGCCGCGGCAGACCAACAGGATGCCGGGCCATGTGCAGGCATGTCAGGCACCTCCGCGTGGCTCGCCGCGCACACGCGTTCGTGGGGCGGCAAGGCGGCCGCTGACGTGCTGTTGGCCACGGCACTGGAGGAGTCGCTTCCGGTGACGAAGGAGGCCCTGGCGGTTGGCGCGGTGTCCACCTCGCACGCGGCGGTCATCGCGCACACGACATCGCGTCTGCCCGAGTCCCTGACCGAGGAGGAGCGAGCGAAGGTCGAGTCGGCGCTGGTCGCGGCAGGCCAAGCACGTGGATCCGGCGCGGCTGCGGCGAGCGGCTCGTCGTGCCCTGCTCGCTGCCGAGCGGACGGCCGCGGAGGCCGACGCCCACGAGGACGCCGAACTGCGAAGCGAGGAGGCCCGCGCCGAGGCACGGGTGCGGCTCACCATGCACGACAACCGCGACGGCACCATCACCGGGCACTTCACCGTGCCCACCCTGGCCGGCTCCGTCCTGCGCAAGACCATCCAGCAGATGGCCTCCCCTCGACGCCGAGGGCCGGGCGGTCGCGCCGACCGCGGCGCGGTTCGCGAGGCGCCGGGCCGGGCCGGTGGCCCCGGCAGCGATGTCGTGCGCGAGGTCTGCGCTGGGGCGGCCGACTCGGTGGGCAACAGGTCGGGCGGCGGCGTGACGCTCGCAGGTGGTCGGGGCGACGACTGGGCGCACCGCTACGGGCAGGCGTTCGTCGAGCTGCTCGAGCACCTGGACACCGACCGGCTGAACGGCAAGGTTGCCGCCACGGTTGTCGTGACCATCGACCACGAGAGGCTGCGCCAGAATCTCGGAGCGGCCCACCTCGACACCGGGCACGACCTCTCCGCCAGCGAGGCTCGCCGGTTGGCCTGCTCGGCCGGGTTGCTGCCGGCGGTGCTCGGCGGCACCTCGCTCCCGCTCGACCTCGGGCGCTCGAACCGGTTCTTCAGCGAGGCGCAGCGGGTGGCCCTGGCGACGACGTACGACGAGTGCTCAGCCGAGGGCTGCGACCGGCCGTACGCCTGGTGCGAGCTCCACCACGAGGATCCATGGGCAGCCGGAGGTGCGACTGACCTGCACCTGGCCGTGCCGCTTGCCGCTTCCATCACCAGCGCGTGCACGACCCCTGCTATGACGCACCGTGTCCGCGCCGACCGCCACGGCCGGAAGGGCGTTGTCCTCCGTCGGCGGACGTAGACGCTGGCTGCTGCAGGGCTGGGGCTCGCGCGGGTGGCCGTGGGGGTCGGAACGTCGGGCGCTCGCTCGCGGTGCGGACGCGGGGACGCCGGGGTCAGCGTGGGGCTCGGCCGTGCGGCGTGTGCCGTCGGGTCAGCCCTCGGCGCTGCCGCGCAGGACGCGGAGGTGGCCGCGGCGGATCTCGCCGGCGACGACGGCCGGGTGGGTGTCGACCGCCGGAGGTGCGGGCGTGCGCGGTCGACCGGCCTCACGGACGGCGTCGGCCAGGGCGAGCAGGTCGTCGGGGGTGGGCTCGGGCTCCGGGTAGTCGGTCACGAGACGGACGACGTCCCACCCGCGGGGGGCGGTGAGGCGGGTCGCGTGGTCCGCGCAGAGGTCGTAGGTGTGGGGCTCGGCGTACGTCGCGAGAGGGCCGAGCACGGCGGCGCGGTCGGAGTAGACGTAGGTCAAGGTGGCGACCGCGGGTTGGCGGCACGCCGTCTTGGAGCACCGGCGGGACAGGTTCACCTCAACGACTCTAGGTGGCGCCACCGACGCCCCGGTGCAGGCACGCCGTAGCATGCCCGTCGTGACAGCTGGGCGACGTCGTGAACGCCATGGACGCGGCATCCGGGGGCCGATGGCGTGGCCGCCGGTGCCGGCGATGGAGACGCGCAGGGAGAACTTCGACGTGCTCGTGCTGGAGGCAGCGGACCGGGTCCGGCCTCACCTCGGGACACGTTACGCCACAACGGAATTCGCTGTGGAAGAGGTGCCTCCGCAGGACCCGGCGCCGTGGGAGGAGCAGGTGGCTCCGCTCGGCCGGCTGCTGCGGGCGACGACGTCGCGGCCGAACCGGGTCGTCATCTACCGGCGCCCCGTCGAAGCGCGTGCGCAGGACGACGTGGACCTCGCCGACATCGTCCGAGAAGTCGTCACCGAGCAGGTGGCCGCACTGCTCGGAGTCCCGCCCCACGAGATCGACCCGGGCACCGACCAGGACTCCTGACTCGAGGCACGCCTCAGCGCCGATGTTGCTCAGGGAAGGGGAAAGGCGCGGCTCACCGCGGAGGTCACGACGCTCTCGGAGAGGGGCATCGACGAGAGCATGCGGGTGGCGCCCGACCCGGTCGACGAGAGCACCGTCCCGCGCAGCTCCCCGCTGCCGCTGGTGACCTGGACCCAGACGGATGACGCGCCGTCGAGCGGAACGGTGGCGACGCGGTTCTCGAGCAGGGAGAGCCTGCGGCTGCGGGGGGTGCCGTCGACGACCGCAACGATCTCGACGTCGGTGTTGCCGCCGCTCGAGATGAGGTTCAGGGTTCGGTCGACGGCGGCGACCGGCCGGAACGCCGCGCCACCCACTGAGGTCAGCGCGTCGGACGCGACGGACCAGGCGAACTCGGCGGGCGCCTTCGCCCCGCCGACGCGGCTGAGCACGGACGCGACGACCGGCTCGTCGGAGCTGAGCTGCACGGCATACGTGCCGGCCGGTACCCCCTCGAGCGGCAGCTCGCCCACCGACCCGGCCGCGACGCTCAGCACGCTCTCGCCGGTCGCCGGCACGAGGCCGTCCCGACCGAGGATGCTCACCCGGACCACCGCCCCCTCGGCGCCCGGAACGGCCACGCGGACGGCGGCGGGACCGTCGCCGAGCACTGCTCCCGGCACGAGATGGAGGCGAGCGGGCGCCGCCGCGGGGGCCGTCGTCTCGGCGCCGAGGGGGGTACTGCCCACGATCCAGGTGTCGGTGAGAACTGCCTGCACGCCGCCCCCGTCGGCGTGCACGTGCACCGCGGGCCACTGCTCGTCGGCGTCGCGGGCGTCGAGGAGCACGCTCACCCGGCCCCCCGGGGCGACCGTCTCGACGACCGGGTCCTCGAGCTGACCGGAGGTGCCGTGCACCGTCACCTCGGTCGTCACCGGGTTCGCGCCCGGGTTGGTGAGGATGAGCCGCTCCTGGCGCCCGGGTCCCGCTCCCCCGCCGAGCAGCCAGAGGTCCGTGCCCCCGGCGGCGCACGGAACGCTGACGAGGCCGCGGAGGTCCTTCCCGTCGACGCGCCACTCCTGGGTGCCGGCGACGGCGGGGGCGAGCGCCCCCTCGCCGGTGAGCCGCACCGCGCTGCCCTTGGGGACCGCGGCGGTCTCCGTGACGGGACGCCCGTCGATCGTGAGCCGGGTCTTCTCGCCCGAGGCGGCGGTGAGTCTCCCGTCCCCGGACGGGGCCGCCGGGAGCAGGTCCACCGGGCCGCTCGCCGCGGTGATGGTGGCGGGCACCGCGACGTCCGGCACCCCCGTGATGCCGGACAGCTCGGGCCCCGGGCAGACCTGCGTCACCCGGGTCGCGAGCGAGGTGCCGGACACCGACGCCGGCTGGTCGCCCGACGCGGCGACGAGGTCGAGCCCGAAGGTCTCGGTCGTCGCGACGTGGACGGCGCCGAACGCGGCCGCGGCGACGAGCGCCACCCGCACCAGGCCGCCCAGGTGGCCACGTCCCGCACCGGCGCGGAGCCGCGCCACGCGGCTCATCGCGCGCCCACCCGTGACGCGCGCCGGCCGAAGGGGATCGCGAGGAAGGTGAGGGCGAGGACCGCCAGGACCTGCGCGACGTGCCACCACCGCGAGGAGTCCACGAGCGTGACGGTGACGTGCGCCGTCCCCGCGGGCAGGGCGTAGGTCGGGGTGGCGGTGTCGACGATGGGCTCCAGGGGGATGCCGTCGACCGCCACGACCGCGTGCGCGGCCCAACCCGAGGGCTCGGCCACGACGAGCGTGCTGTCGGGGGGGACGTCGACGGTGGTGTCGGTACCTGCCTGCTGGCCGGTGGTCGTCACCAGGGCCGTGCCGGCGGGGGTCTCGAGGCGCAGGCGCGGTGGGGCCACGAGGGTCTGCTCGCCGGCGCGCGGGCTGACCCGCCACATCTCCCAACCGTCGCGGGGCGCGATGCGCTGGAGCCCCGCGGTGGCGTCGAGGCGGCGGGTGACCTCGGGCACGATGCCGGCGCGCACGGCGAGGAGGTCGGTCGCGGTGTCGGCGAAGAGCTCGCCGGCGCCGGAGGAGTCGCCGAGGACCGCGCTGATCCGCGTCGCCAGGGAGCCATCCGCGGCGGCGACGGCGGGCAGCGGGCGCACGACGTCGGCCGCCTCGCGCCCGACGAACCGGTAGCCGGCGCCCTGCTCCCCCGGGCTGACGAACAGCGCCCGGGTCGCGAAGGCCCCCTCGGCCTGGTCGACGGAGACGGCCGGGTCGCGGGTCACGCCACGGCGCGAGGTCGGTGCCGAACGTCGCCCAGACGACACCGCCGGCACTCGCGACCACCGCGGCTCCGGCGAGGAGTGCGGCGCCACGCGTTCCGGCGGTGTGCAGGCGCGACCCGGTCAGTACCTCGCCCAAGGGGATGCCGTCGAGCCCCCGGGCGAGCGCCAGCACGAGCACCAGCGCGACGGGGAGGAGCATCGTGCCGGACCAGAGGGTGATCGGCTCGCCGGTGCCGTCGACCCCCGCCGGGACGGTGCCGAGGCGCACCCGCGGTGCGACGAGGGCTACCGCGAGCAGGAGCGGGGCGAGGACGGCGAGTGCGGTGGAGGCCGATCCCCATCCCCGTCCGCGGACGAGCGCGACGACGGCCACGACGACGAGTGGGAGGGCCGCCCAGACGACCGGCGACCCGGGTCCCCCGGTGTGCAGGAGCGCGAGCTGCCAGGGCTCGGGCGTCGTACCGCCCCATTGGCCCAGCCCGGTGCCCGCCACGACGACCGGCCACGACGTGCGTGCGGCCGGGACGAGCCACGGGGCCAGCACCGCGACCGGCACGAGCGCGACGACCAGGGCGTGCACCCTCGCCCCTCGGCGGACGACCGCGAGCACGAGGGCGAGCACGACGACGAGCGCGAGGAGCACCGGGGCGACGACTCCGAGGACCACCCCACCGAGCGCGGTCGCGAAGGCGCTCGTGGCGGTCGAGCGCCGGGTGGCGAGCAGCCAGAGGCCGGCGCCGAGTGGCGGCAGCACCATGAGCGCGACCACCGCGCCCAACCGGCCCTGTGCCACCGCCGCGGACGCGACCCCAGTTGTCGCCCAGGCGAAGCCCGCCAGCCCACGCACCCAGCGACTGCGGGTGACGACGCGCAGGGAGAGGTACGCGCTCGTGGCCGCGAGCGGCATCCCGAGGATCATCACGAGGGCGACGACGAGACCGGCCGGGGATGCCGGGCTCGGCACCAGGGGGAGGTGGTCGACGAGCCAGGCGGGCAGGGCGAGCAGGGCAGCGAGCGGGCCCACCGGGTCGGGTCCGCCGAGGCCGGCACCGGACCAGCCGTCGGTCCACGACGACCAGAGCACGGCGGCGTCTGCGCGGTTGCCGACGAGCTCGCCGCCGGCCAGGCCGGACCCGGCTCCGGTGAGTAGTCCGGGGCCCAGCGTGCGCGCCGCAGCCACGGCCACGAGACCGGCGGCAGCGGTGGCGAGCACCCCCGGGTGGCGCACGAGCTTGCCCAGCCAGGACCGGGGGGTGAGGTCGTTGGCCTCGTCGCCGATCGGGGGCCGGGGCGACACGAGGGCGTCGTGGACCGCGTCGCCCCAGCTGGTGAGCACCGCGCGGCGTGGGGCGAAGAGCACGGTGAGGTCGCGGCGGCCGACCTCGCGGCGGTGGCGGGTGCGCCACCGGGCGGTGGTGCCGCGGAACGGGTCGAGCGAGGCGAGCGACGAGACCTCCGCCCAGGCCGCCCTCGGGCGCTTGAGCAGGACCATCCCCACGGCCGCGACGACCGAGGTGACGGCGATCCAGAGGGCGAGGGCCGGCGCCGACCACCAGGGCGCCCGCGCGAGGGCGACGCGCCGGGCCGCCCGGCGGCGCGCCGGAGTCGAGGCGACGGCGGCGGCGACACCGGCTCCGGAGCGCATCCGCGCCGACGGCACGACGACGACCCGCCGGCCCGCGTTGTGGGCGCGCCAGCACAGGTCGAGGTCGGCGCCGACGTCGCCGAACGAGGCCTCCCAGCCGCGGAGGGTGATGACGAGGTCGCGCTCGACGAGGGAGCCCGCGAAGGGCACCGCCAGCGCGTCGGTCATCCGGTCGTACTGCCCCTGGTCCGGCTCGCCGGGCACCGGCCGGGAGAGGAGGCGGCCGCCGCGCGTGCAGCGGATCTCGAGCGCGCGCAGGAGGTGCGGGTCCGTCGCGTCGACGTGCTTGGGGCCGACGATGCCGGTCGAGGGCGAGCGGCGCCAGGTGTCGACGAGGCCGACGAGGGTGCCGACCTCGGGGGTCGTGCCGACGGGGAGCAGCCACGCCAGCGTGGTGGGGGCGCCGTCGAGCTCGTGGTCGAGGAGGGCCCGGTGCACCGCGGTGCGCACGCGGGCGCGCGGGTCGACGGCCCGGACGAGGACGGGCACGCGCGAGGTGGCGCGAGCGTGGCCGACGATGGCGTCGAGGTCGACGGGAGCCGGCGCGGCCACGGCATCCGGGTCGCTGCCTCGCGGCGCCCAACGAGTCGGATGCCGTCCCGCTCGCGTCACGTGGGGGGCCGTCGTGGCCGGCCAGCACCGTGCCGGCCGTGCGGTCGAGGACGAGGACGGCGTCGGGGAGGAGGGACTGCCCCAGCACGGCGGCGAGCAGCTCGGCGAGGCCCTGGGGGTCGCGGCGGCTGACGACCACCGCGGTCACCGTGGGGTCGGCCCCGTCCGGTTCGGACGGGGCTGACAGCGGCCGCGCGGGGGCGAGAGTCATGCGGTGGGATGCGTCGGGGCGGGACCCCGGGTCACACCGCGCGCTTCTTGAGCTTGCGGCGCTCGCGCTCGGAGAGACCACCCCAGATGCCGAACCGCTCGTCGTTGGCGAGGGCGTACTCGAGGCACTCGGCCCGCACCTCGCACCCGACGCAGACCTTCTTCGCGTCGCGGGTGGAGCCGCCCTTCTCGGGGAAGAACGCCTCGGGGTCGGTCTGCGCGCAGAGCGAGCGCTCCTGCCAGGAGAGCCCGCCCTCCTCGGTCTCCCCGCCGTCGAGCATTCCGTCGATCAGATAGAGCTCGTGCATCGTTCCTCCTCGACCCTCGACCCGAGCACTCCGGCCGGGCTGCTCCGGAGTACATAGGTGGAATTACACGCGTGTCATGCACCTCCCGTCAAGCGGAGAGGTGATATTCATGGATCTTTTCGTCGTGCGGCACCGGGCGGCCCGCGCCGTCGCGGGCGCTGCGGCGCCCCGGATGGCGGGTAGAGGCGCCCGGCTGCGAGACTTCGACCATGCACATCACCGCCCTCGCCGGCGGGGTCGGTGGCGCTCGCTTCGTGCGCGGGCTGCGCCACCACCTCGACACGACTCCCGGCCTGCAGGACTCGACGGTCACCGTCATCGCCAACACCGGCGACGACATCACGCTGTTCGGCCTGCGGGTCTGCCCCGACGTCGACACGCTGCTCTACACCCTCGGCGGAGGCGTCCACGAGGGCCAGGGATGGGGTCGGGCGGACGAGAGCCACCGGGTGCAGGGCGAGCTCGCGGCGTACGGCGCCGTGCCGCAGTGGTTCGCGCTCGGCGACCTCGACCTCGGCACCCACGTCGTGCGGTCGCAGTGGCTCGGCCAGGGTGCGTCGCTCAGTGAGGTGACCTCGCGGCTGGCGGCGCGATGGGGCTTGCCGGAGAAGCGGATCGAGCTGCTGCCGATGACCGACGTGCCGGTCGAGACCCATGTCGTCGTCGACGACGATGACGGTGGAGAGCGGGCGATCCACTTCCAGGAGTGGTGGGTTCGCCACCAGGCCGCCCTCCCCGCGCGTCGTTTCGTCGTCGCCGGGCTCGACCGGGCGACCGCGGCACCCGGGGTGCTCGACGCGATCCGCCGGGCCGACGTCGTGCTGCTGCCGCCGAGCAACCCGGTCGTCTCGATCGGCATCATCCTCGGCGTGCCGGGCGTGCGAGATGCGTTGCGGGGCACCGCTGCTCCGGTGGTGGGAGTGTCCCCACTGATCTCCGGACGACCGGTGCGCGGCCACGCGGACGCGTGCCTCGACGCGATCGGGGTCGAGGTGTCGGCGCAGGGTGTCGCCGGCCTCTACGAGGACTTCCTCGACGGCTGGCTCGTCGACCCCGCCGACGCCACGACGCGGCTGCGCCGGGGAACCGTCGAGGTCTTCGACGGGCCGCTGCTGATGTCCGACGTCGAGTCGACCGCGCGCATCGCCGAGCACGCGCTGCGCATCGCCGCAGCGGTCCCCGCGTGACCGACGACCGGATGCCGTCCTCTGGCCCCGGTGCCGCCCTCACCGTCGTGCCCGTGGTCGGGCTCGGCGAGGTGCAGGCCGGCACCGACCTCGCCGGGGATGCTGACGTCGGTGCTCGACGCCAGCGGGGTGGGCCTGCGCGCCGGCGACTGCGTGGTCGTCTCGAGCAAGGTCGTCTCCAAGGCCCTCGGGCTCACGTGGTCGGGCTCGCGCGAGGATGCCGTCGCCGCCGCCACCGTGCGCGTCGTCGCTGAGCGGCAGGCGGAGGCGGGGGTCACCCGGGTGGTCGAGGCGGTGGCCGGACCGGTCATGGCGGCGGCCGGGGTGGACGCGTCGAACACCGGCCCGTCCGACCGGCTGCTGCTGCTGCCGGAGGACCCGGATGCCGAGGCCGGCCGGCTGCGCGATGCCCTGCGGGCCTCGCGCCGGCATGCCCGCGGGCGCGCCGCTCGCGGTGGTGCTCAGCGACACCGCGGGGCGGCCGTGGCGCGAGGGCCTCACCGACCTCGCTCTCGGGGTCGCCGGTCTGCGCCCCCTCGAGGACCTGCGCGGCGCCGTCGACCACGACGGTCGGCCGCTGGCCGTGACGATGCGGGCCGTCGCCGACGAGGTGGCCGCGGCGGCCGACCTCGTCAAGGGCAAGGCGGACGGCATCCCGGCGGCGGTCGTGCGCGGGCTCGACCCGGCGTGGTTCGCGGAGGCGGCGGGTGGTGGTCGGTCGCTGGTGCGCACCGGCGCGGGTGACTGGTTCGCCCTCGGCCACGCGGAGGCGGTGCGCTCGGCGCTCGGGGCGGCACCGGGGTCGACCGAGGCGCGGGCGGTCGGCGTGGCGTCGGTGCGGCCGGACGAGACGCTCGCGGCGCGGGTGCGGCGCGTCGTCGCCCTGGCCCTGCTCGACGAGCCCGAGGGGTCGGCCGACGTCGGGGTGGACGAGGCGGGGGCGTCGGCGGAGGTGACCCTGGCGGCCGGCGACGGCTACGACCTCGGGCGCCTCGTGGCGCGGGCCGAGGTGGCGGCGCACTCCGAGGGGCTGCGCGCCCGGGTCACGGGTCGGGGAGCGAGCTCCGTCGTCGTGGCGCTGCGTCCGGTGTGAGGTCGGGGCGGAGCTGCGCGGCCGGCCCGCGAGCGTTCAGCGCCCGCTGACCGGGAGGTGGGTGCGCGGCGCCATCCGCGGACCGCGACGGGGCCGGAACGCCCCGGCGAGCTCGAGGAGGCGCTGGACGCGGTAGCGGTGACCGGCATACGGCTCGAGGAGCTCGGCGAGGCCGTCGTCGTCGACCGGCGTGCCGGTGAGGGCCCAGCCGATGTTCTTCGCGACGTGGTAGTCGCCGAAGCTCACCTCGTCGGCGAGGCCGAGGGCGCGCTGGGCGACCTCGGCCCAGGTCCACCGGCCGATGCCGGGCAGCGCCTGGAGCCGGGCGCGGGCCTCGGCCGCCGGGAGGTCGGCGCACTCCTCGAGGCGCCCCGCGTGGCGCACGGCTCGCACGATGGTGCGCGAGCGCGCCGGGTCGACGCCGGCGCGCAGCCACTCCCACGACGGGATGCCGGCCCACCCCGCCGCGTCGGGCGGCACGACCAGCCCGCGCTCGGCGCCGGGGCCGGGGGCGGGCTCGCCGAAGCGCCGGACCAGGCGCCGGTAGCCGGAGAAGGCCTCCTGGCCGGTGACCTTCTGCTCGATGACCGCGGGCACGAGCGCCTGCACGACGAGGCCGGAGCGCGGGACGCGCCACCCCGCGTGGGCCCGCCAGGCGTCGGCCACCGGGGGGTGGTGGCACGTGAAGCCGGAGGGGTCGTCGTGCTCGCCGAGCAGCCCGGGGACGCGGTCGACCATCCAGCCGGCGCCACTCCCCCAGGCGCCGCCGTGACGTTCGTGCCCGCGGGGTCGGTGGTGAGGCGGAGGGTGACCGGGCCGTCGGGAGTGCGCCACGCGAACCACCAGCCGCCGTCGTCGCGGCGGCTCGTCGGGTCACCGGCCCCGCGGCGGAAGATGCCGAGCACCGCGCCGAGGGGCACGGGGCGGGCGGTGCGCACGACCCGGACGGTCGGCGTCGCGCGCGCGGCGGGGGCTTCGGTCACGGCACTCCTCGACGGTGGACGTCCGCGAGCCTAACCCGGGCCTCGGACGGCCGACCTGCTCCCCGCCGTCGCCCAGCCCGCTTCGCACCAGAACCTTCAGCTGGGCACCACTACGGATGCCCTGCGATGGTGAAGGTTCCGGGATGGGGCGAGAAAGTTGGGACGGGGGCGGGGGTCAGGTGAGGTGGCGGGGAGGGACGCGCAGCGGTGGACCGGCGGGCACGGCATCCCCCTTGAACGCCGCCCAGACGTACGTCGGGACGACCGGCAGCGCGGCCCGGAAGAGGGCAGGCGGCACCCTGGCCGCCCAGGCGGGCACCGTGTCGCCGGCTGCGAACGCCTCGGGGTCGGTCAGCACCGGCAGCGTGTAGTCCCACACGTCGAAGGCCGCGAAGAGCCGCCGGAGCCCGGCCGGGGTGTAGTAGCGCTCGTAGTAGTGCTCGCCCCTTGCCGGTGAGCCGCAGGTACCGGTCGGCCGCGCGCCGAGGCAGCCACGACAGGAACGGCAGCCGGTGGTGCGGCTCGATCACCTGCCACCGGTGGCCGACCCCGAGGTAGAGCAGCCCCCCGGGCCGCAGCACGCGGTGGATGTCGGCGACGACCGCCTCGGGGTCGACGACGTGCTCGTAGATGTGGTTGAGCACCGCGACGTCCACCGAGCCGTCGTCGAAGGGCAGGTCCTCACCCCGGGCCAGCCGGAAGTCGACGCGCTCCCCGAACCGGGCCCGCGCCTTCTCGAGCCCCGGCTCGTCGATGTCGACCCCGCTCGTCGTCGCCCCCGCGAGAGCCAGCTCGTCGGCGATGAACCCGGCGGAGCAGCCGACGTCGACGGCTCGCAGCCCGTCGAGTCCCTCGACCCCGAGGGCGTGGCGGACGACGGCGACGATCTTCGCGGCCTTCTGGCGGCGGCCCTCCTCGTCGAGCATCTTGGCCATCGACTCGGAGTAGGCGAGCTGCTCCTCGCGGCCCTGGTCGTCGGTCACGTCGTCGATCCTAGGAGGTGGTGGCGGCGCCCCCAGGCCCAGCCGAAGCCCGCGACGAGCAGGTCGGCGACCACCGCGAGGAAGCGCGCCACGACGACCACCGCGGTGGCCGCCGGCGCCGGCATCAGGGTCAGGAGCACGAGCGCGAGGACGCCGTCGCGCACGCCCACCCCGGCGGGCACGAGGATGCTGAACATGCCGACCGCGGAGGCCAGGGCGTAGCCGCTGACGCACGCGACGAGCAGCTGCCCGGGATCGGCAGCGGGGGCGACCGCGCGCGACAGCACGAAGGCGGCGAGCCCGACCGACACCCACGCCCCCACGAACCACGCCGAGGTGACGACGACCGCCCGCCCGGACAGCTCGTGCTCGAGCACCTCGCGGCGCAGCAGGCGCAGCCCCCGGGAGATCGCCGCGTTGAGCAGGCGGGGCCACAGCAGCGCCGCGCCGAGGACGACGGCGATGACCACCCACCACCACGAGAACGCGCGCTCGTCGCGGGCGAGCAGGCGCGGAACCGCCGGGATGCCGATGAGGCAGCCGGTGATGACGGCGAGGCCGATCGCGAGGAGGCCGGCGACGGCCATCCGGCGCCGTGGCACGCGCAGCCGCGCCCCCATCTCGGCCTGGGCGACGACGGTCCACACCGAGCCGGGCACGTACTTGCCGAGCTGGCCGACGAAGAAGACGCTCGCGGCCGGTGCCGCGGGCAGCGGGGTCCCGAGGTCGGCCAGCAGTACCCGCCAGCCGAGCAGGGTGAGCACCGGCGCCGCGAGGGTCAGCAGGAGCGCGGTCCCGAGGGCGAGCGGGCTGATCTTGCCGAGCTCGCTCGAGACCGCGCCCCAGTTCTTCCACAGGGCGACGCCGACCGCCCCGAGGATGAGGACGAGCAGCCCGATCCGCACCGCGTCGACGGCGCGCGAGCGGGTCCGACCCGGCGCCACTCCGGTGGCGGCGTCGGGGAGGTCCTCGGCGTCCTCGCGCAGATCGGGGCCGTCGAGAGGGTCCGGGCCGTCGGGGAGGTCGGGGAGGTCGGCCGGGGTGCCCATCAGCGCCTTCGGAAGGTCAGGCGCAGCACGGCGTAGGCCGGGGCGTCGCCACCCTCGGCCTCGGTGCGGGCGTCGCGCATCCGGCCGAGCACGTCGCCGTCGACGTCGCCGACGAGCCGGAGCCCGAGGTCGTCGGCCCGGGCGAGGATGCCGCGCAGGTCGGCCGGGCGGACGGCGAAGGTCGGGTCCTCGTCACCGATGGGGAGGGTGACGACGAGCAGCCCGCCGGAGCGCAGCGCCCACGAGGCCTGGGCGACGGTGTGGTCGACGTCGGATGCCGTGCAGCCGCCGGGGTGCAGCCGGGTGATGACGTCGAGGCTGGCGGTGTCGATGTCGAGCACCTGGACGGGGGCGCGCAGCCCGGTGAGCTCGAGCTCGACCGGAGCGAAGCCGACGGCCCGGGCCCAGCGTCCGAGGGGGCTGCCGCTGCCGGACTCGTCGACGACGACCGACGAGCGGTGCCCGTCGTCGCGGATCCGCAGGACGGCGGCGAGGGCGCCGAGGGCGGCCCACGCCGCCACCGGCTCACCGGGCCGCGGCAGGCCGAGCGACCGTGCGATGCCGACGGCGTCGACGGCGTCGGCGTCGAGGGCGAGCACGTCGGTGGCCCGCACCCGTTCGGGGATGTCGGTGGGCGCGATCTCGACGAGGGGTCCGCGCCGTGCCCGGATGCCGGCCACGGACGCCCGCAGCCGCCCGACCGGCCCCAGCGGCACGGGAGGACGGCGCGGCGGTGCCTCGACGGGGGCGGCGGCGAGCGCCTCGAGGCCCCCGACGTAGTTGGCCCACGGTCCCGAGAGGTCGGGCGGGCGGACCTCGGCACGCAGCCGGTCGGCGTACCCGCGCTCGGCGAGGCGGTGCAGGGCGGTGACGAGGGCCGCGCGGTCGGAGGGCGGGACGAGGATGCCGTCGACTCCGTCCCGCACCTGCTCCTGGAAGGTGCCCACGGCGCTGGCCAGCACCGGCACGCCGTGCCGCATCGCGAGCAGGGCGTTCTGCGAGGCGGTGGCCGACCGGTAGGTGAGGGCGACGACGTCGTGGCGGGCCATCAGGCCGGCGATGCGGTCGGCCGGCACGTAGCCGGGATGGACCTCGACCCGGCCGTCCAGCCGCGGGTCCGCTGCCAGCTCGCGCACGCGGCGCCCCGAATCCCCCCACAGCTCTCCCGCGACGGTGAGGTGCAGGTCGGGGACGTCGCGCAGGGCGTCGACGAGGAGGTCGACCCCCTTGTAGTCCCGCACGATGCCGAGGGACAGGAGGCGGGCCGGGCCGTCGTAGCTCCGACCGGGGCTCGGGTGGGCCGCCGGGGAGGTGCGGGGGCAGGTCGAGCTCGCGCACGTGGTTCGCGCCGAGCGCGACGGCGAGCGTCGCCTGGTCCGCGGAGTGGACGACGACGGCATCCACCCGACGCAGGAGGGTCTCCATGAGCTGGCGCTCACCGGGGTGGCCCTCGTGCGGGAGGACGTTGTGGGCGATGAGGACGCTCCGGGGACCGCGGACGGTCGGCGTGGTGCGGCCCACGCCCGCCGCTCTCAGCAGCGCGAGGTGGGCCGGGACGACCGCCGGGACGGCGTGGACGACGACGATGACGTCGGCGTCGCGCAGCCGGCGGCCGGCGCGCACCCAGGTGTCCGGCCGTGCCCACGAGAGGACCCGCAGGGTGCGCGGGAACGGCTCGACGTCGGGGGCTCCGCCCGGGACGGACTGCTCACCGGGGTAGAGCGCCGAGGGGTAGAGGTGGCTCCAGGAGACGAGCGTGACGTCGTGGCCGGCATCCGCCAGCTCGTGGGCGAGCACGGTGGTGTGGGCGGCGACGCCTCCCTTGAACGGGTGGGTCGGGCCGACGAGCGCGACCCTGAGCGAGGCGCTGTCAGACACCGTCTCTCGACCTCACGACGAGGTCGGAGAGCAGCGCCAGGCTGGCGATCATGATGCCGCTGACGATGAGCAGCACGGTGCTCGCCGGGAAGTAGAAGGGGTGCCGGACCATGTCGACGACCGCCTTGACGAGGCCGATGACGACCATCCACAGGGCGGGCGGCATGAGCACCTTGAGCGGGTCGAAGTACATGACCATGCGCAGGACCTGGAGGATGTAGCGGTAGGCGTCGTGGACGAAGTGGAACTTGCTGACCCCGGCCCGTTTCGCGTAGCTCGTCTCGACGTACTTGATGTCGTGCTGGTTGCTGAGGAACGCGATGGTGATCGTCGTGACGCACGAGAACCCGGCAGGGAGGAGGCGCAGGTAGGGCAGGGAGACGTCGCGGCGGAAGGCGCGCAGGCCGGAGTTGAGGTCGGGGATGCGGCTCTTGGTGAGCCACTCGGCGATCTTGCGGATGAGCCACTTCGCGGGCACGCGGGCCCACTTGTGGGTGCCCTCCTCGGTGGTGCGGGCGCCGACGACCTGGTCGTAGGTGGCGTCGTCGCGCAGGATGCGGACGAGCTCGGGGATGCGCTCGTTCTCGTAGGTCATGTCGGCGTCGGTCCACACGACGATCTCGCCGCGAGCCTGCTGGGTGCCGATCCGGCGGGCGGTGCCCGAGCCGCCGTTGCGGCGGAACGGCAGGATGCGCAGGTGGGGGCACTGACGCTGGGCGTGCCGCAGGACCTCGAGGGTGTCGTCGGTGCTGGCGTCGTCGATGCAGAGGATCTCGTAGGTGAGCTCGCTCGCGGCGAGGGCCACCGTGATGCGCTCGATCTCCTGGAGGACGTGGGCGCCCTCGTTGTAGCAGGGCAGCACGACGGTGACGTAGGGGGCCGGACCGGGGCCGTCGACGGCATCCTCGATGGGGTAGGACGGGTGGCCGGCGCGTGGGGCGGGCGCGCCGGGGAGGCGCCGGGGAGACAGCGACGAGGGTGGGTTCGACGGCGGCCGCGGGCCCTGCGGCGGCGCTGGAGGCGCCGGCGCGGGGGGCGCCGGCCGCCGGGTCGTCGCTGCCGCCCGCCATCTCGGCGGGGCGCACGCCGATCCTCTCGGTCGGCGCGGCGTGGAGGTCGTCGTGGTCGTGCTGGTGCTCGGTCATCGCCGGTGAGCCTACCGGCGGCGGGTCGCCGCCCCCGCCCGCCCGTCGTGTCGGTCAGTCGGCGTTGTCGATGAGGCGGGCGACGGCCTTCTCGATGGCGGCCTGGCGCTTCGCGTCGTCGGGGTACTTCTTGGCGAGGGTTCCCGCGATCGTCACCCCGGACTCGTACTGGTCGATGACGCGCGGGTCGATGTACGACTTCCGGGCGATCGTCGGGGTGTTGCCCAGGTAGGCCGCGACCTCCTCGACCGCCGCCTTGACCGCCCGCTTCTGCGAGGCCTTGGTGTCGCCCTTCTCGGGGCTCTCGGCCAGCGCCACCGCCGCGAGCACGGTCGCGTGCCACGTGCGGAAGTCCTTCGCCGTGAGGTCCTCGTGCACCATCTCGGTGATGTACGCGTTGACGGCCGACGCGTCGAGGTCCGCCCACCGCGCCTCCCCCCGGTACGCGAGCAGCCGGGACGACCCCCCGCGCCGCCGCCGCATGAGGTTGAGCGAGTCGATGACGTGGGGGTCGCTGATGGTGATCGAGTGCTCGATGCCGGACTTGCCGACGAAGCTGAAGACGAGGTCGCCGTCGACCCGCCGGACGTGCCGCCGCTCGAGCGTCGTCAGGCCGAACGACCCGTTCGCGTCGGCGTAGGCGTCGCTCCCGATCCGGAAGTAGCCGAGGTCGAGCAGCCGGGTGGCGGTCGCCGCGGCGCGCGAGAGCGGCATCCCCTCTCCCTGGAGGTCCTCGATCATCCGCTCGCGGGCGCTGCGCCAGGCGGGTGCCCGCCACCTTGACCCGGTCGAACTTCAGCTGGTCGCGCTTGGTCCGCCAGTCGGGGTGGTACAGGTACTGCCGGCGGCCGGCGTCGTCGGTGCCCAGCGCCTGGATGTGCCCGTTGGGGTACGGGCAGATCCACACGTCGCGCCACGCCGGGGGGATGGCGAGCGACCGGATCCGCTCGACGTCCTCGGGCGGCAGCCGGTGACCGTCGGCGTCGAGGTACGTGAAGCCCTTCCCCACCCGCCGGCGGGTCCACCCCCGCATCTGCGGCGACACCCTGCGCAACCTCGCCATGTCGGGACCCTACCCACGCCCGGACACCGGGAAGCCGTCCGCCGGCCACGGTTCGACAGCCACCCCGACGGCGGCGTCCGATCGAGGATGTCGGTCGCCCGCCAGAGCCGGTTTGGCCGCGTCCCGGGGGTGTGTCACGCTGCACGACATGCCGGGCCTGTCGACAGACGCCGTCCTCGACCTCCTGCGCGAGGTCGCCGCCGAGGTCATCACCCCTCGCTTCCGCTCGCTCGCCGACGGCGAGGTCATGGAGAAGAACCCGGGCGACCTCGTCACCGTCGCCGACCGCGAGGCCGAGCAGCTCATCACCGCCCGGCTCACCGACGCCTACCCGGATGCCGTCGTGCTGGGTGAGGAGGCGCACTCCGCCGACCACTCGGTCATGGACCGCTACCTCGTCGCGGAGCACGCCTTCACCGTCGACCCGGTCGACGGCACGAAGAACTTCGTGCACGGCTCCCCCGACCACGCCGTCATGGTCGCCGAGACCGTGGCCGGCGAGACCGTCCGGGCCTGGGTCTGGCAGCCCGAGCACGAGGTGGCCTGGGTCGCCGAGCGCGGCGCCGGCACCCTGCGCAACGGCGAGCCGGCGCGCACGACGCCGGTGACCCCCGACGACGACCCGCAGGGCGTCACCTCGATGTGGGCGATGCGCGACCAGCGCCTGGGCACCCTGCCCCCGATGCGCCTGTCGTGGGTGTGCTGCGGCGTCGACTACCCGCGCCTCATCGAGGGCGCCGCGGACTACATCCTCTACAGCCGCTCCAACCCGTGGGACCACGCGCCCGGCTCGCTGCTCGTCACCGAGGCCGGCGGCACGGTCGGCCACCCCGACGGCTCCCCGTACCACCCCCGCTCGCTGCGCCCCGGCCTCGTCGTCGCGGTCGACCGGGTGACCTACGCCGTCGTGCAGCGGCGCGTCCACGTCGCGTTCGAGCGCTGACCGGATTCCGGGCCCACGCGCCACTACTGTCGGAGGCTGATGGCCGCCGGGGAGAACCGGACGGCATCCCACCCGAGACAGGAAAGAGGACGCGCCATGACGACGAAGGACGCCTTCACCGAGGAGGAGTGGCCCCGGGTCGTGCGGGCGCCGCTCGTGGCCGGCCTCGCGATCTCGCTCGCCGACCCGGGCGGCCCCATCGAGGCCGCGAAGGAGTCGATGGCCACGCTCAAGAGCGCGACGAACCCGCCGAGCCGCGAGCAGCTGCTCGCCGAGGTCGCCCTCGAGATCCAGGCGATGGCCCAGCAGCGCACCAACCCGCTCAAGGGCTTCAAGCCGCGCACCGACCCCGGCGAGGAGGTGCTCGCCGAGATCGGCGCCGTCCAGGGGATCGTCGCCGCGAAGGCGACGCCGGAGGAGGCGGCGGCGTTCGGGCAGTGGATGGTCACGGCGGCACAGGCCGCGGCCGACGCCGCCAAGGACGGCGGCTTCCTGGGCTTCGGCGGGGAGCAGGTCAGCGCCCGTGAGCAGGCGATGATCGACCGGGTGCGCACGACCGTCACCGGCTGACCGGCGTCGGGCCGGCATCGTGGTGTCGCCCGTGCCCGGGTGCCGGCCTCAGCCCGCCGGCACCGGCGACAGCCACACCCGCACCGGCAGGGGGTCGGTGCGCACCGGACGCCGCTCGAGCACGTGCTCGTCCTCGCGGACCACGACGTCGGTGACCGGCTCGCCGGGCAGGCCGAGCCCCTCGAGTGCCTGCGCGGAGTCCGCGGCGAGCAGCACGAGCCGGCCACCGCGTGCCGCCACCTCCCCAGCGACGCTCTCGACGGTCGGCGGCCAGGCGGGCGTCGTCCGCGCGCAGACCCGGACGTCGTCGACAGCGCCGGCACCCCGCACATCCCGCGCACGACCTGCGGCCACTCGTTGGCGGCCCGGGAGTCGACGGCGAGCACGACGTCGCGCGGGCCGAGCGCCCCGCAGACCCGGTCGACGGCAGCGAGCGACCCCCGCTCGACGCCGCCGGCCCGGTGCGGCCACGTCGCCACCACCGCGGGGACGACGACGAGCGCCGCCACCACCCCGACCACCGTGGCCCCGACCCCAGCCCCGGCCGGCGGCCACCGCCCGCCGCACCACCTCGTCGAGCCCGACGACGACGAGCACGACGACGAGCGGCAGGGCGACGAGCAGCCGCCGGTCGGCCCACGGGTGGTCCGGCGTGATGCCCGGCCGCAGCAGGGTGAGCACGGTCGAGCCGGCGGCGACGACGAGGGCCGGCACCCACGCCTCGACGACCCCTCGCGTCGCCGACCGGACACCGCGCCGCACGACGAGGGCCAGCACCACGAGGGCGACGACGAGCGCGACGGCACCCACGTACCAGGCGAGCCAGCCGACGGTCTGCTCGGCGTAGGTGCGGCCGCCGTCGACGGCCAGCCCCTCACGCGCCTGCATGCCGGCGACGTAGCGCGACCCCGGGTCGTCCGGGTCCTGGCGCGCGACCTGCCACAGCGGCCTGCTCGCGAGGTACAGCCCGGTGAGCACGACACCGGCCGCGGCGACGTCGGGCAGCCGGCGCAGCACCGCCGCCGGCAGCCGTGCACCGCGCCGCCACAGCAGCAAGGCCGCCCACGAGCCACCCCCGACGAGGACGAGGAGCACGAGCAGGGGCAGGAGGCTCGCCCCGATCGACGACAGGTACTGCCACGACAGCCCCACCGCCGCGACCGCCGACACCACCAACGAGGCGGCGAGCCCGACGAGGCACGGCCGCACCCACCGCCCGCCGAGGGCCGCCCCGAGCGCGAGCACCGGCAGGAGCAGCACCACCTCGCGCAGGGCGTCGACCCGCACGAGCCCGGTCCCGCCGAGGAGCAGCCCCGCGACGAGCCCGGCCCGGGCCGCCGCGTCACGACGCACGAGCGAGCGCAGCGGGGCCCGACCGAGCACCATCCCCTGCGCCGAGGCGTCACCGACGAACCCGGCGCGACCCCCGGATGCCGGTCGCCGCGGCATCCGCCGTCTCCGCGGCCGCGAGCGTCAGCGCGAGCAGCCCGCCGGTCAGGGTCGAGCATCGCCAGCGGCTCGGAGTACGTCGCCCGCGCGGTGTGCAGCACCGGGAAGAGGATGCCGGTGCCCGCTGCCGCCGCGACGCCCGCCCACGGTCCGACGACCCGGGCGACGAGCAGGCCGAGGGCCAGCAGCGCGAGGCCCATCGCCAGGGCCGGCAGCACGAGCGTGACCGCGGCTCCCCCCGCCCACCACCCGAAGGCGTAGACCACCGCCGGCCCGACGACGAACTGCGGCTGCACGGCCGGGTCGGTGCTGGACCCCACCTCGAAGAACGCCGGGCTCGCCAGGGTGACTCCGGGCAGGTCGAGCACCGCGGATCCGCCGACCGAGTCCGCATCGACCGGTACGACGCGCGTGTGGGTCGTCGCGAGGCTGACGGCGGCCTGGAGGTTGCTCGCCGCGTCGCGCCGGGGCAGCACCTGTTCCGAGTGCGTCGACCCCGGCCCACACCGCGAACCCCACGACGACGGCGACGAGCGCGACCGCCGCGGCGGACGGCATCCGGACGCCGGGGATGCCGCGCACCACCCACCCGGCGGCGACCCCCACCGCGACGGCGACCGGCCAGCCCACCCAGGGCGACCACCACCCGAGCGCCGACAGGCCCGCGGCGAGGGCACTCACCGCGACGACCCACAGGGCCGCGCCGACGGCGAGGGCCGGGAGGAGGCGGCCCCTCACGACCCCAGGCTGGCGATGTGCTCGATGATGCCGGTCGTCGACACCGACGGCGTCCGCGGCAGGTAGACCACCTCGCAGACGTCGGACACCCAGTCGAACTTGCCGGCCCAGTCGTCACCCATGACGAGGACGTCGGCACCGTGCTCGACGATGTAGTCGCGCTTCTTCTCGAGCGACTCCTCGACGAAGACGTCGTCGACGACCTTGAGGCTCGCGACGATCTCCATCCGCTCGTCCTGGGTGTAGACCGGCGCCCGGCCCTTCTTCGCGATGTTGAGCGCGTCGGCCGAGACCCCCACGACGAGCCGGTCCCCGAGGGCGGCGGCGCGCTGCAGCACCCGGATGTGCCCGACGTGGAAGACGTCGAAGGTGCCGAAGGTGATGACGGTGCGTCCACTCATGCGAGGAGCCTAGTGGCCGCGGAGCACGCCCTCGGCCGCGCCGTTGCTAGGGTCGCGACGGTGAGCACCCGCCCCGTCGGCCCCGCCGAGCTGCTGCGCCGCCTCGTCTCCTCGGACCCCGGCCGACCGCGCATCACCGTGTACGACGACACCGAGTCGGCCACCCGCGGCGAGCGGGTCGAGCTCTCCGCGCGGGTGCTCGCGAACTGGGTCGCCAAGGCGGCGAACCTCCTCCAGGACGACCTCGACCTCGGCCCCGGCACCGTCGTCGTCCTCGACCTGCCGCCGCACTGGCGCACGCTCTACTGGGCGCTGGCGGTGTGGTCCGTGGGCGGGTGCGTCGAGGTGCCGGAGCGGCGCACGGGGGATGCCGCCGGCACGCCGACCCAGCCCGACGACCCCGACGACGTGGTGGCCCGGGGCGCCGACCTCGTCGTCACGGATGCCGTCGACGTCGCCTCGGGTGCCGACGAGTCGGTGCTCGTCACGCTCGCGGCGCTCGCCAGGTCCGCGCCGGGCACGGTGCCGCCGAGGGCCGTCGACGAGGCCCGCGAGCTGGCGACGCACGGCGACGTCTTCGACGCGTGGGACCAGCCGGCGCCGGACGACCCGGCGCTGCGCTCGGGCGCCGGCACGACGACGTACGACGCCCTGGTGCCAGCCCGTTCGGGCGGCCCCGAACGGGTGCACACGGCGACGGCCGACACGGTGGAGTTCCTGCACCTGGCCCTGGACGCCTGGGCCGGTGACGGCTCGCTCGTGCTGACCCGCGGTCGGCCTGCCGACGACGTGCTGCGGGCCCGGCTCGAGTCCGAGGGCGCCACGACGACGCGCTGACCGGCATCCGGCCGTCCCTGCGGGACGTGCGCAGGTGGCTGCCCCGGCCACCGTTTCCGCACTCACGGCGGGTCAGCGCGGCATCTGCGCCTCGACGGCCTTCCACGTGAGGGTGCCGACGACGCCGGTCTGGGTGAGCTTGGCCTTGAGCTGCACGGCCTTGACGGCAGCCTCGGTCACCGGCCCGAACGAGCCGTCGACGGTGACGCGCAGCCCCTTCTGGAGGGCCTTGACGGCCGTGCCGGTGGAGCCGCGCTTGAGCACCGTGCCCCAGTAGGGCAGGAGCGGGTGGACCTTGCGCTCGACGGCGTTCCACGTCGCGGCGTCGACGACGCCGGTCGCGCTCAGCCCCCTGGAGGTCTGGAAGGCCTTGACGGCGCTCTGCGTCATCGGGCCGAACGAGCCGTCGACGACGAGGCCGCCGAGACCGCGCTGCAGGACCTTGACGGCGGTGCCGGTCGACCCCAGCCTGAGGACGGTGGACTTGTAGGCGGTGAACTCCGTCGACAGCGACGTCACCGTCGACCCGGAGGTCGTGGTCGTCGTCGTCGGGGCGGGCGTGCCGGCGATGAGCGCGTTCCACACCTTCGCGTCGGTGACGCCGGTGACGAGCAGGTTCTTGGACTTCTGGTACTCCTTGACCCGCGCCTCGGTCAGCGGGCCGTAGGAGCCGTCGACCGTGAGCCCGCCGATCGCCTTCTGCAGTGCCGAGACCGCCTCGCCCTTGGACCACAGCCGCAGGGTGATGCCGACGTACTTGCTCAGCGGGTTGGTCGTCGTCGTCGGTGTCGTCGTGGTGGTGGTCGTCTTGCCCATGAGCGCGTTCCAGACCTTGGCGTCGGTGACGCCGGTGACGGTCAGTCCCTTGGACTTCTGGTACTCCTTGACCCGCGCCTCGGTCAGCGGGCCGTAGGAGCCGTCGACCGACAGCCCGCCGATCGCTCCCTGCAGGGCCTTGACGGCCGCGCCGGTCGACCCGAGCCTCAGGACGGTGTTGACGTACTGGGCGAGGGGGTGGGTGCGCGGAGGGATGAGGCCGAGCGCGACCATCTTCGTCCACGTCGCGTTGTCGAGCTTCTGCGTCGCGGCCACGCCGTGCCTGCTCTGCCACGACCCGAGCGCCGCGGCGGTGATCGGCCCGAACCTGCCGTCGGCGGTCACGCCGATGACCTTCTGGGCCAGGATGACGTCGGGACCGGTGGCGCCCTGGACGAGGAGCGGGTAGCCGCTCGCGGTGATCGTCGGGACCGGCGGCGGGGGCGTGTAGGTGGGCCCGGTCAGCGGGTTGGTGACGGCGACGCCGCTCCACCACGAGGACCGCATGCGGGCGCCGTCCCAGTTGAACGACGTGTGGATGTGGTCGGTGTGCGGCGAGACGCCGTAGTACGGGGCCCAGCC
The DNA here is from genome assembly GCA_963811475.1 of uncultured Actinomycetota bacterium. Taxonomy (GTDB): domain Bacteria; phylum Actinomycetota; class Actinomycetes; order Actinomycetales; family Dermatophilaceae; genus Fodinibacter. The sequence continues at coordinate 31,494 of CAWERJ010000018.1, read as the reverse complement.
GCGGCCCGGGTCGTAGGCCCGCCACTGCTGGCGGTTCCAGATGATGTAGTTGATGCCGAGCCGCTTGGCCATCGCGCCGGGCCGGCCCTTGCTGTCGGGTGCGGCGAGCCAGCGGGTGATCGCGTTCCCGAGGGCCAGCTGGGCCGGGTCGTTGGCGTTGAGCATCCAGTCGACCGCGCGACCCTCGCCGTGCTCGGCGGCGCAGGTGCGCAGGATGCCGTACACGTGGCTGCCGTACGTCGCGTTGAGCATCTTCGCGAAGGCGACCGCGCCCGGCTGGTTGTACGTCAGGCACATCGTGCCCTTCTGGTACGGCGGGGCGACGTCGAGCGCCGACGGCAGGGTCACGGGCGGCTTCGGGTACGGGTACGTGGCCGCCTCCGCCCGGGCCGCGCCGAGGGGCAGGGCGAGGACCGACACGGACAGCGCCCCGAGCGTGCGCACGGGCACGCGGCGCGCGGGACGGGCCTCGGACAGGGGGGTCGACACGGCGGACTGCTCCTCGACGAACGGTGGGTCGCCTCGGTCACCGAGACGCAGCGCGTCCCCGCGCACAGACGTCACATCTGCCCCACGAGATCACCCTGTTCATCATTTGTCCCATCTGTCCCTACCGCCCCGCAAGCATTCTCCGGGAATTACACGGATGTACTTCGTCGTCGATCGTTCGCCGCGCAGAGATCCTGCGCCATGACGGGATGCCGGCCGCAGATCCTGCGGTGCCGCGCGGCCTCCCGGGTGGCGGACTCCCCCGGCTCGGTCACTAGAGTGCCGACCATGGACAAGGTCGTCTCCACCGCAGCCGAGGCCGTCGACGGGATCACCGACGGGGCCACCCTCGCCGTCGGGGGGTTCGGGCTGTGCGGCATCCCCTCCGTCCTCATCGCCGAGCTGCACCGCACCGGCGTGCGCGACCTCGAGGTCGTGTCGAACAACTGCGGTGTCGACGACTGGGGCCTCGGCATCCTCCTCGCGTCGCGCCAGATCCGCCGGATGGTCTCCTCGTACGTCGGCGAGAACAAGGAGTTCGCGCGCCAGTACCTCGAGGGCGAGCTCGAGGTCGAGCTGACGCCGCAGGGCACCCTGGCCGAGCGGCTCCGGGCCGGTGGCGCCGGCATCCCGGCGTTCTTCACTCCCACCGGGGTCGGGAGCCAGGTCGCCGACGGCGGGCTGCCGTGGCGCTACGACTCCGAGGGCCACGTCGCGGTCTCCTCCCCCGCCAAGGAGGTGCGGGTCTTCGCCGTCGACGGCGGTGAGCGCGAGTACGTGCTCGAGCACGCCATCGTCGCGGACTTCGGCCTCGTGCGCGCCTGGAGGGGCGACCGGCACGGCAACCTCGTGTTCAACAAGAGCAGCCGCAACTTCAACCCCCTGGCGGCGATGGCCGGCCGGGTGACGGTCGCCGAGGTCGAGGAGCTCGTCGAGCCGGGCGAGCTCGACCCCGACACCGTGCACCTGCCGGGCATCTACGTGCAGCGGGTGCTGCCGCTGACCGCGGAGCAGGCCGCCGACAAGCGCATCGAGCGCCGCACCGTCACCCCCGCCGCCGACGCCACGAGCAAGGAGTCCTGAGCCATGCCCCTGACCCGTGAGCAGATGGCCGCCCGCGCCGCCGCCGAGCTCGAGGACGGTGCGTACGTCAACCTCGGCATCGGCCTGCCGACCCTCGTGCCGAACTACGTGCCGGACGACGTCGAGATCGTGCTGCAGTCCGAGAACGGCATCCTCGGCGTCGGCGCGTACCCGACCGAGGACGCGGTCGACCCCGACCTCATCAACGCCGGCAAGGAGACCGTCACCGTGCGCCGGGGCGCCTCCTACTTCGACTCGGCCACCTCGTTCGGGATGATCCGCGGCGGCAAGGTCGACGCCGCCATCCTCGGCGCCATGCAGGTCTCGGCCACCGGCGACATCGCCAACTGGATGATCCCCGGGAAGATGGTCAAGGGGATGGGCGGCGCCATGGACCTCGTGCACGGCGCCAAGAAGGTCGTCGTGCTCATGGAGCACGTCGCCAAGGACGGCTCGCACAAGATCGTCGAGGAGTGCACGCTGCCGCTGACCGGCAAGCGCGTCGTCCAGCGGGTCATCACCGACCTCGCGGTCATGGACGTCACCGACGCCGGCCTCGTGCTGCGCGAGCTCGCGCCCGACGTCACCGAGGAGCAGGTGCGCGAGGCGACCGGAGCCGCCTTCACCGTCGACCTCGCCTGAGGTCGGGAGCGGATCAGGGGATCCAGCGGGTCCAGGAGGCCCAGGTCGACGTGCCGGGCACGACGCTGCTCTGCGAGAGCTTCCCCGCGCCGTTGCCGGCGAAGACGACGAGCGCGCCGTCCGAGCTGCGCCGGCCCACGACGTCGGCGCTTGCCGTCGCCGGTCACGTCGCCCGGCCCCATCAGGGCGCTGTAGGCACCCCAGGCGCCGTCGACGACGGTCACCGGTGAGCCGAACGCCGCCGAGCCGCTGCCGGGGTACAGCCGCATCAGGCCGTCGGAGGCGCGGACCGCGAGGACGTCGGGCCTGCCGTCGCCGGTGAGGTCGCCGGGCGAGAGGATCAGCCGCATGGCGTTCCAGCCGGAGATCCCGACGACGGTGCTGCCGAGGATCCCGCCCCTGCCGTTGCCGCGGTAGAGCACGAGCTGACCGGTGGCGGCGTTGCGGGCCAGCAGGTCGGTGTGGTGGTCGCCGTCGAAGTCCCCCGGGCCGGTCACCCGGTCGACGTTCTCCCACCCGGTGCCGATGGCGCACGCGCGCGAGGGACCCGCCCCGGCCGTTGCCGGGGTAGTAGTAGAGGGTCCCGCCGAGGCGCGCCACGACGTCGTGCCGGTTGTCGCCGTCCCAGGACCCGACGTTCGAGACCAGGCTCGTGCTGCTCCACGCCTGGCCCATGACCTTGGCCGTGAAGGCGGCGGCCCCGTTGCCGGCGAGCAGCCGCAGCTGAGCGGCGGGGTCGACGGCCAGGAGGTCACCGGTCCTGTTGCCGTCGAGGTCCTTGGGGAACGACGGCGCGGACACCGCCGGGGCCGACGTGACGGTCCACCACGTGCTGCGCAGGCCCAGCGCGGTGCGGAAGGCCGAGCCGCTGGCCGACATCGACCCGGACGACCCGATCACGGTGACCTTGGTGATGCGGCCACCCCAGGCCGAGATGCCGTCGCGAGCGTCGATGCGCAGCGCCTTGAGGGTGCCGGCGGCCGGGTAGGCCTTCTCGACCGCGCTCACCGACAGCGACCGCGTCCACCGGCTCGGGCTTCCCGTGGGCACGGCGTCGTACGGGTCGACCTTGGAGACCTGGTAGGGAAGCGAGGAGGCGACGGTCTGCCCACCGTTCGAGGAGCTGAACTGGGTCAGGGCGGGCACGCCGCCGTAGAGGATGCCGAGGCCCGAGGTGGAGACACGGCCGCCGTCGAGGCGGTGTACTCGTACGAGGTCCTGGATCCCGTGGTCGAGTAGCCCGCGGCGCCCTGGTAGACCTGGCAGGCCGTGGAGTCACAGGTGTCGTAGGGCGACCCGGAGGCCTGGTGGCCCTTCTGGTACAGCGCGAAGGTCCGGGCCGCGACCGCTTGCACCTGCAGGGCCGCCGACGCCCACGACGGCGGCATCTCGGACGGCACGACGCTCCGGAGGTAGAGGTCCATCGGGAGCACGCTGATCGACATCGCGCCCGACCCCCAGCGGACCGTGCGGACGGTGCGCCGGTAGTCGCGCTGGGTGCCGCCGGGCAGGACGACACGCACCTTGCCCAGGGTCGGCGTTGCTCAGGGAGATCGGGGCGCTGAGCGCCGTCCATCCGCTCACGCTGCGCCACGTGCCGCTCTGCAGCCACTGGAGCGTCAGCCCGGTGCTGCCGGGGACGACCCTCCAGCGCGTGCGCGACGTGCCGTCGCTGTTCGTGCCGGACAGGGCGAGGGTCCGTGACCCGTCGCTGGCCACGAGGCCGCCCTGGTGGACGACCTGGGTACCGCCGGACCCGGTCGCACCGAGCCGCACGCGCAGGGTCGGGTTGCCGAGGGTGGTCGAGCGCGTGGTGGAGGGGTAGTAGAAGCTGAGGATCTGGTCGCGGGTGAGCCCCTTGAGCGCCGCCCCGTAGGCGCCGTACTGGCTCATCCCGAGGCCGTGTCCGAAGCCACGGCCGGCCAGGGTGAACGACGTGCCCGCGGGCCGGGTGTACGTCTCCAGCAGGCTGCTCGGGGGCACCGCGGCGGTCGTCGAGAGCCCGCTGTAGACCGCGGTCGCCGTCGAGCGGATCGTCGCGAGCCGGTCGTACATGTAGTCACCGGGGCAGTCGGTGTCGTTGAAGTCCCGGTGGCCCGACACGCGCGGCTTCGTGATGACCGTGCCGACGGGCCACTTGGAGTTGCCCGCCGAGGTGTACGTCGCCGAGGTCTTGGGGTCCCAGCCGTTGAGCGACCCCTTCCACGCGATGAGCTTCGCCACCGAGGTCAGCACCGCGGAGGAGGGCGCGACGGCTCCGGTGGAGCCCGGGTCGTGGTTGCCGAGCGACGAGACGCCGACGGTCTGGGCGTTGAAGCCCTTGGCCTGGGCACCGACGACGTTCTTGCCCATGCCGCCGTAGCGGCCCTCGAAGAGCCGGCCGAAGCGGTCGACGAAGAAGTTGTAGCCCGACGTCGCACCAGCCGTTGCCGGTGACGTGGTAGGCGTAGATCCCCCGGAGGAGGCGCGGCACGTCGTCCTCGGAGTAGGTGTTGGTGTTCACCGTGTGGTGGACGACGGAGCCCTTGATGCTGCTGACGTAGCTCGGGTCGCAGGTGCGCAGGCTCTCGTCGGCGCCCCACTGGGCGCGGGTGATGATCGTCGGCTGGGCGACGGCGGCGCCGGCCGTCGCGGCCGGGGTGCGGCCCACGGACGCGTCGGCGTCGCTCGTGCCGCCGCCGACGAACGTGGCGGTCAGCCGGTCCAGCCGCGCGGCGGCGCGCGGCGAGCGCACCCGCACCTGGACCTCGTCCGAGCCGGTGACCCCGATCGGCTCGGTGGCCACCGCTGGCCCACGGCGGCCTCCGCCGTCCCGGGGTCGGGGGCCGAGTCGCTGAGGTCGACGGGAGTCCAGGCACCCCACGACCGTCCGGTCCTGCTGCGCACCGACACGGCCACGCCCTCCGCCGACGCGCGGTCCGGGAAGCCAACGCCGACGACGTCGACGTCGTGGGCGTCGCGGGTCAGCACGCTCTCGACCCCGGTCCGCGCCACGCGCCGACGGCGTGGGCCGCCGGCAGCGGCACACGGTCGACCCGGGGTGCGACGGCGTGCGGAGTGGCTCCCACCGACACGACCGGGACGACGAGTGCGGTGCCGGCGAGGAGGGTGGTGGCGGTGATGATGCGCAGACTTCTCATGTGGTCGACCCAGACTTCTCGGTGCCGGCACCCCGCCGGCCAAGGTCACGAACACGGAGGTGGACGCGTCTACGACGTGCAGCATTGCCCGGAACAGTCTGTCACATTCGTCACTCTGGCACCATAGACACCATTGTTCTCCCACCAGCCTCACCCACGTGGTGCGGGTGCAGCAGGCCCGACAGACCTCGCGGCGATCAGCATCCGGCGTGCTGGCCCTAGGCTGTACCACGATGAGTGACGCCCTGCTGCCGACCGACGACGTCTGGCTCGTGATCCCGCTCTACAACGAGGAGACGGTCATCGGCGACGTGGTCCGCGACGCACGGCGGCACTTCCCGCAACGTCGTCGTGCGTCGACGACGGCTCGTCGACGGCAGCGCGCCGAGGTCGCCGCAGGCGGCCGGCGCCGTGGTGGTGCGCCACCCGGTCAACCTCGGCCAGGGCGCCGCGCTGCAGACGGGGTTCGAGTACGCCCTGCCCGGTCCGCTCGATGCGCTGGGTCGTCACCTTCGACGCCGACGGCCAGCACCAGGTCTCCGACGTGGTCGCGATGCTGAGCAAGGCCCGGTCCGAGGACCTCCAGGTCGTCTTCGGCTCGCGCTTCCTCGACGACCGCACAGGCCCGGGGCTGGCCAAGCGGGCTCGTGCTGCGGCTCGCGGTGGGCTACACCAACCTCACGACCGGCACCCGGCTCACCGACGCGCACAACGGGCTGCGGGTCATGCGGCGCGACGTCGTCGAGCGTCTCGACATCACCCAGAACCGGATGGCGCACGCCTCCGAGCTGGTGGCCCAGATCGGCGACATGAAGGTCCGCTACGGCGAGAGCCCGGTCCACATCCTCTACACCGACTACTCGCGGTCCAAGGGCCAGTCCCTGTGGAACTCGGTCAACATTCTCGTGGAGCTGATGTCTGCCGATGAAGATGGTGCTCATCCAGGTCCTGCTCATCGTCGTCGTGGTGCTCGTCGTGGCCCGGCTGTTCCGCTCACGCGGCGCTCGGGCCCAGGCGATCCGGCGCATCGGGCTGGTCGTCTTCGCCGGCTTCGCCGCAGTCTCGATCCTGTTCCCCGACGTGTGGAACCGGATCGCCCGGCTCGTCGGCGTCGGCCGCGGCACCGACCTGGTGCTCTACGCCCTCGTCGTGGCCTTCCTCAGCTTCATGGCGACGACCTACCTGCGCTTCCGCGACCTCGAGACGAGCTACACGCGGCTCGCCCGGCGGATCGCGCTGTCCGAGGTGCGAACCACCGCGGACCACCCCGCGGCGGCGGACGATGAGCCGGGCTCGAGGGACGACGTCACCTGACCGAGTACAGCTCCAGGTTTCCGGGTTCGCTGCGGTAGACCAGGTGCCAGTTGTCCGGCAGGGTCGGGTTCTGGTCCGCCCAGGGCTGGAGGGCACGTCGGCAGTGTCCGCAGGTGTCGCCGCGTGCGCTGTACAGCAGCACAGCATCCCCCGGCCCGGGCTCCCCGGCCGGTCAGACTGCGGGGCTTGGCCGACCAGAGCCGCTCCCCCCCGAAAGGACCACGCTGGTAGACCGGCACCAGTCGCTTCGTCTCCCAGTCGGTCCACAGCTCACCACCGCGGTAGTCGACCTCCGCAAGGTGCGTGCGCAGCTCTTCCAGCGCGTCGCCGCCGTTGGGGGCGAACGCCTCCACGGTGGGGGCCCAGCGAGCCACCGTCCACACCGGGACGGCGCACACGGCAACTCCGACCGCAGCAGCGAGGAGGCGCCGGCCCCACAGGGTGCGGTTTCCTGTTCGTCGAGCGAGCCACGCGACGACCAGGGCGGTCAGGCCACCGATGACGAGCGCGAGCGGGGGGAAGTACTGAATCCAGTAACGGGTGTTGAAGATGTCGCCGAACGGGCGGCCGGGAAAAGCACCCCGCCTGCCAGGAGGTTGAGGGCGAGGATCGACAGGAACGAGGCCGACATCAGCCGAAGGGGCCAGTTGCGGACCAGGATCGCGAGGCTCCCGACGGCTCCCGTGAAGAGCATCCAGTTGCCGTCCGGTCGCCTGGCGGCGCCCTTGGGGAAGGCTTCGAGGTAGAAGAGCCGGGTTCTGGCCTCCAGGGCGGCGTCGGCGGCGCTTCCCGGGGCAGGAGGTGAACCGAACCCCATGAAGGTGTGGAGCTTGAGCAGAGGGTCGTCGTACGCGACCGCACTGATGGCGACGTCGAGCGCGCCCACCCCAGCACAGGCAGCGTGGCGATGCCCAACTGCGCAGCACGGTCCCGCGCCGCCACAGCAGCGCGATGACCAGGGGCCAGGCGAACAGTGCCGTCTCTCTCACCTCGAAGGCCCAGCCCAGGAAGAAACCGGCGGCGAGCACCCACACCAGCCGCCGCCCGGCCGCGGAAGTCGCGGTCCCTCGCCATCAGGGCACAGAAGGCGCCACTGAAGACGAGCGTCATCGCCATGAGGTCGGGGTACTGACGGGTCAGGGTCGTGAAGACGAGCGTGTTGGTGAACAGCACGACGACGGCCACCAGGCCTGCCAGCGGGCCCCACCAGCGCCGCCCCATCAGGTACGATGACGGCCGCCAGGACTCCCGCAGAGATCAAGGGCCAGAAGTAGTAGCTGGCCTGGGCGTTCCCGAAGATCCTCGCCGGCAGGATGTTCGGGATGATGATGCCGTATCTGGTGTACCCCAGTGGCACCCAGACCCGGTCGGGGAAGGCCATCGCGCGCTGGACGTAGTGCCACGGGTCGGTGGGGATGACCGGTGAGCGCCAGATGATCGGCGACCACCATGACGGTGACGCCCACCAGGCCGGCGACCACGAGGTCGCGGCGACCGGGGGAGGTACCTGCGAAGCGGTCCCGTGGGACGCCACCCTCCGGTCTCACGGTCTCAGTGTCGGGGCGGTCGAGCGTCGCGGCGCCACGGCCGTCGCGATCGAGCATGAGGTGTGTCTCCAGGATTTTGGGGGTGACGACGAGTGTAATCGCTGGGTGAGGTGCTCTCCGTCACCCCTTGTCCGGATGGACCCTGGTCCTCGTTGTAGCGGGCCAGGACGTCGTCCATCGGCCCGTCCATGACCAGCTCGCCGTGGCGCAGGTAGAGCCCGCGGGTGCCGAACCGCTTGAGGTCCTTCTCGGAGTGCGACACGAGGAACAGCGTGCGTCCCTCGGACAGCAGGCTCTCCATCCGCGCGGTAGCACTTCTCGCGAAACGCCTTGTCCCCCACCGCGAGCACCTCGTCGACGAGGAAGATCGGCTCGTCGAGCGAGGAGATGACCGCGAACCCGAGGCGGACCTGCATGCCCGAGGACAGGTGGCGGTACGGCCGGTCGAGCGCCTCGCGGACCTGCGGGCCCGGCGAACTCGACCATGCTCTCGAACCGCTCCTCGATCTGGTCGCGGGAGAGCCCGTGCAGCCCGGCCTGCACGTAGAGGTTGTCGCGGCAGGTCAGCTCGCCGCGGAAGCCCCCGGTGAGCTCGATGAGCGGGGCCACCCCGCCCTCGACCTGCACGGAGCCCTCGTCGGGCAGCAGGACGCCGGCGATGACCTTGAGCAGGGTGCTCTTGCCGCTCCCGTTGCCGCCCACGAGGCCGACCGCCTCGCCCTCGGCGATGTCGAAGCTGATGTCGCGCAGCGCCCAGAACGTGTCGGACGTCGTCGTGGCCCGGCCGTGGAACAGCAGGTCGCGCAGCTGCATCTTGCGCCGGCGCGAGGTGTAGAACTCGACGCCGACGTCCCGGACGCTGATCACCGTGCCCATCTGCTCAGATCTCCTTGAGGACGGCGCGCTCGAGGCGCGCGAAGGTCCAGAAGCCGACGACGACGAGGACGACGCGTGATGACGACGCTCACCCCGACGTCGATCCACGACACCCCGCGCGCGAACAGCCCGCCGCGGTAGAGCGACAGGATGCCGTTGAGCGGGTTGAGGATGAGGAACTTGCGCAGCTCGATCGGCACCGAGTGGCTGCCGTAGAGGATCGGCGAGAGGTAGAAGAAGAAGCGCAGGACGATGCGCACGACCCGCTGCATGTCGGTGACGAGCACGGTGACCGGCGCGAGCACCAGCCCCAGGCCGACGAGCAGGAGGAACTGGAGCAGCATCCCGAGCGGGAAGAGCACGAGCTCCCAGTCGAGCTCGACGCGACCGCGGGCGAGGTAGTAGAGCACGAAGCCGATGAGCACCGGCAGCGACAGCACGAACTCGACGCCCTTGGCGACGACGCACCGGATGACCCACACCTCGCGCGGCAGGTTCGTCGACCGGACCAGCCGGGCCTCCTGGATCAGGCTCTTCGTCGTGTCGTTGACCGACGCGGTGAACCACTGCCAGCCGAGCAGCCCGGAGAGCAGGTAGAGGAAGTACGGCGTGTCGGCGACGCGGCCGGCCTTGAAGATGAAGGTGAAGACGACGAAGTAGACCGACGCCATGAGGAGCGGGTCGAGGACGGTCCAGACGTAGCCGAGGACGCTGCGCGAGTACCTGACCCGCAGGTCGCGCTGGACGAGCGTCCAGAGGATCTCGCGTCGTCGCGAGACCGCAGCGATCCGCTTGATCACCGCGGGCTCCTCGGGGTGGGGTGGGCTGGGGCCGTCGCGCGGTCCGGGGCACCGTGCCGTCGCGAGGATACGGCACCGCCGCGCAGCGGCACGCGGGCCGGCATCAGACGCTCCGCGCGAGTCGGAGCACGCCGTCCTCGTCGCGCAGCAGCCCGTCCGCCACGAGCGTCGCCCGCAGCTTCTCGTACTCCCCCGGGTCGCCGTGGGCGAAGTGCCCGAGCCGGGTGAGGAAGAGCGCGACCGACCGGAAGCTGCGGGTGATGACGAGGTTGGGCGTCCCCGTCGTGCAGTTGAACTCGGTGACCGGGGTGCGCCAGTCCCCGTAGTTCTCCGTGAGGTACCGGTCGGCGTCGGTCGGGCCCGAGGACCCGCACGCCGCCGAGCGTGTGCTCCGCGAGGTCGAAGACGCTGTTCTCCCACCGGTGGATCGACGACCCGTGCCACAGCACGTCGCCCTCGCGGTGGTGCACGAAGACGTCGACGTTGATGCCGTTCTCGTGGATGAGCTTGACGAGGGCGAGCGAGCGCTCGACGGCGTGGCGACCGGGTGCCGTCTCGACGACGGTCTGCGCGTCGTCCACCTTCTTCACGACGAACCGGGGCGAGCGCGAGAGCTGCTCGATCATCGCCTGGAGCCGCTCGGGGTGCTCGGGGTCGGCCGTCACCCCGACGTCGATGTCGTAGTCGTGGGCGAGGAACCCGCCCTCGCGGACCAGTCCGAGGAAGGTGCCGGAGATGACGTACCAGCGCCACTCGTCGACCGGCAGCGCGGCCGCCAGGTCGGCCAGCGCCGTGCGCGCGTCGTCGACCGAGAAGTCGCCCTCACGCTCGGAGACCGGCGGTGCCGGGCGGCCCTGGGCGGTGCTGATGAGCGGGAGCAGCTCGTCGGCGCGGCGGTGGAAGTCGGCCCGCAGGTCCTCGATGTCCGTGGCCCCCGCGTCGAGCTGCGCGTGGATGCGGGCCGCACGAACGAACAGGTCGTCGGCCCGCCACAGGTGCTCGGGGAGGTGACGGCGGCGGGAGGTGATGAACCGCTCGAGGGCGTCGAGGTCGGCGGGCTGTGCCCCGACCGTGAAGTCGAAGAAGTCGTCGGTGACGGTCTCGACCCCGGGCCACCCGCGGCGCAGCACCCATCCGGCGAGCCGGAACGCGTACTTCGTCTCGTCGTCGACGAACTCGGTGTGCACGAGCCGGGCGATCGACGGGCGCCCGGTGACGGTCAGCGTGCCGAGGTAGGCCGCCGCCCCCACCCCGTGCCGGAAGACCGGCGAGTGCGGGCGGTTGAGGAAGTTGAGCAGCGAGTAGGACTTGCTGAGCATCAGCGACCGCCCCGGCCGGCGGGGGGCGGGCGGACGGACGTCTCTCGCGGTGGCGCGGCGGGGCCGGGCTGGGGGGCGTGCACGATGGGCCAGTATTCCAAACTCCTCGGCCGTCGCCCGCACCCGCGGTCCGGCACGCCTCCGGCGGGGGTGGCCTAGCCGGCCGAGCAGACGCCGGCGAGGTCGGCGGTGTTCGCGTCGGGGTCGCTCGCGGGCCGCTCCATGACCGCCTGCTTCTTCGGCTCGGCACCGCTCTTCGCCGCCGTGGCCGAGGGTGCGGGGGATGCCGTGGCGTCCGCGGCGCCGTCGGCCGCCGCCTCGTCGGCCTCCTCCGACGCGCCGATCGCCGAGTCCACCGCGCGGTGGACGACGGTCGGGTCGTAGCTCCAGGGCATGATGAGGGGCGGCACGAAGTTCACCGAGGTGATCTTCTGCTGCTTGGTCTTCGCCGCGAGGGTCCCGAGGCTCGCCAGCGCCTCCTGGGGGATGTCGGTGCGGAAGACGCCCTTGGTGGCCGAGGCGATGTCGCCGAAGTTGAGGACGACGGTCTGGGGGTCGAGCTGGCGGACCATCGCCGTGACGACGCAGCGCTGGCGCGCCATCCGCTCGTAGTTCGTCGAGTTGGCCCGGCTGCGGGCGTACCAGAGGGCGTGGTAGCCGTCGAGGTGCTGCCGGCCGGCCTTGATCCAGCGCTTGATGTGGGCCTGGGAGCCGATCGGCGTGCGGCGCTGCACCGTGATGTCGAGACCGCCCACCGCGTCGACGAGGCTGCGGAAGCCCTTGAGGTCGACGAGCACGTAGTACTGGATGTCCAGCCCCGCGAGCGCCTCGACCGCCTCGGTGGTCGCCACGAGCCCCGGGTCGTCGGTGCCCGCAGGGAACTCCTTGGCGTGGTCGTGACCCCAGGTGTAGAGACCGTTGAGCAGGCACTCGTCCCCGCACGTCCAGCCCTCCGGCAGGAGGCGGGCCATCGTCGACCCGGGCCGGAAGCTGATGTTCTCGGTCTCGCGGGAGAAGCCGAAGAGGACGGCGCGACCGGTCTCGGCGTCGACGCTGGCGAGCTGGATGCTGTCGGGGCGAAGACCCTCGCGGCCGACGCCGCTGTCGCCCCCGAGCAGGAGGATGTTGTACCGGCCGTCGACGGCACCGGCCGCCTCGCCGTTCGTGAAGACCGACGCCATGGCGGCCCGGGCCGCACCCACGTTCATCCCCGCGTACGCGGCCCCGCCGGGCAGGAGGACGAGGAGCACGACGAGGGCGGCGAGCAGCATCCGGCGGTCGCGCTGCGGCAGGCGGTCGGGTCGCCCCAGCCGCCAGGCGTCGACGAGGAGCACGGCCCACAGCACCGCGAAGCCGAGCAGCGCGACCTGGAGGGCGGCCAGCGTCCACCGGTGGGTCAGCACGGTCAGGGCGGCCGGCCGGCTCACGACGGCGAGGAGGGCGACGAGCAGCGCCGCCCCCACGAGCACCCCCCAGACCCGTACGGCGAACCGGCCGAGCCGCTTGTCGCCGACCGCGAGCTGGGCCGTCCCGGGGACGAGCACCGTGAGCACGAGGAGGGTCACGGCCAGCCGTCTGTTGCGGCGCACCTCCCCCGGCGCCCGGGCGTCGACGCGGATGGGCGCCTCCGTCGGCCGGCGCTCCAGCACCGCCGAGCCGCGGTCAGGTCCCATGGCTGCTGAGTATCGGGGCTGGGGCGCCGCGCACGACCGAGGCGCGCCGACATCGGCGAGATCCGCGGTCAGGGGTTGCCCAGACTTCCTTGGCACACTGGGAGGTCTCCGTCCCCGCCCCAGAAAGCCCTCGAGACGACGATGAACGACGACCACGCCCGGCCGATCCCGCAGGGGACGCGCCCCGGCCCGGCCGACGACGACGACGTCTACGTCGTCGACACCCGACGCGCCGGCCGAGGACGCGCGCCGAGCGCGCCACCCGCGCCGCCGGCATCCCCCCCGACGACGTACGACGGGCTGGGTCGACCCGTCCGTGGCGGCGGGGAGCCGCCCGCCGCACCCCCGCGGGCACCGCGCCCGACCCGGCCGGGCCGGGGCAGGAGGGTGCTGCGGGTCGTCCTCGTGGCGCTGCTCGCGTGGGCCGTGTTCGTCGTCGTCACGCCGGTCCACGCGTGGTCGCAGGTGAGCCGCGAGGACACCACCCCCACGGGCGACCGGCCGGCCGACGCCGACGGGCACACCTACCTGCTCGTGGGCACGGACAGCCGCGAGGGCCTCAGCGCGGCGGAGCGCAAGGCGCTCGGCGTCGGCGGCGACGCCAGTGGCCGGCGCACGGACTCGATCATCCTCGTCCACACCCCGGGCGGCACCGGCAAGCCGGTGCTCATCTCGGTGCCGCGGGACAGCTACCTCGCGATCCCGGGGAAGGGGAAGAACAAGGTCAACGCCGCCTTCGCCCTCGGCGGGCCGAAGCTGCTCGCCGCGACCCTGGAGCGCGCCACCGGCCTGCCCATCGACGGCTACGTCGAGATCGGCTTCGGCGGGTTCGCCGGGGTCGTCGACAGCCTCGGCGGCGTCGACGTGTGCGTGAAGCGCGACATCAAGGACGCCAAGGCGCACATCGACCTCCAGAAGGGCTGCCAGACCCTGGACGGCAAGAACGCGCTCGGCTACGTGCGAGCGCGCTACTCCGACCCCAAGGGCGACCTCGGGCGGGCCGAGCGGCAGCGCCAGTTCCTCGGCGCCGTCATGAAGCAGGCAGCCACCCCCTCGACGGTGCTCATCCCGACGCGCTGGTGGAGCTTCACGCACACCGCGGCGTCGAGCGTCATCGTCGGCGAGGACACCTCGCTGCTGGACACCTACCGGATCCTGTCGACGATGCGGAAGGTCTCGTCCGACGAGGCGCTCAGCCTCGTCGTGCCGCTCTCGTCGACGAACACGACGACCCGGGCCGGCAGCTCGGTGATCTGGGACGAGGAGCGGGCCGACGCGCTGTTCACCATGCTGCGCGATGGCGAGCCGCTCGACGCACCGCCGCCGGGCACGGACGGCCGCCCGAGCGGCGGCTGAGCCCCGCCCGCGCGGCGACCCTGGACGCGGCACCCAGTGCCCGCCGCTAGACTCCCCGGCTGCGGCCGCTCCCCGGCGTCCGCGAGCGACCACCCGCACCCCGACGCACGAGAGCGAGGACCGAGCGCTTGGCGCCCGCCATCGAGGAACGACCTCCGGCCCCGGCCGAGGGGTTCGGTCCCGACCCCGAGGGCGACCTCCCCTCGCGCCGCGACGTGCACGGAAGGCCGGTGCGGCGTCGCCGCCGGTGGGCGGTGGTCGCGCTCGTGTCGGTGCTCGTCGTCGTCGCCGGCTCGCCGCCTTCGTCGCGTTCGCGGCCTGGCGGCTCGACGCGAACATCGAGCGGGTCGACGTATCCCAGGGCATCGGCACCGACCGGCCCGACGCGGGGAACACCGAGGCGGTCAACGTCCTGCTCATCGGGTCCGACACCCGTGAGGGCGCGGGCAACGACGGCTACGGCGACAACGACGGCACCCTCGGCGAGGCGCACTCCGACACCAACCTCCTCGTGCACCTCTCGGCCGACCGCTCGTCGGCCACCGTCGTGTCGATCCCCCGCGACTCGATGACCTCGGCGCCCCCACGCTGCTCCCCCACGGCTCCCCGGGACGAGTGGGTCACCCGCCAGTGGAACCAGAACTACCGGATCGGTGGGACGGGCTGCCTCATCCGCACCCTCGAGGGCAACACCGGGCTGTTCATCGACCACTACGCCGTCGTCGACTTCCGGGGGTTCAAGCAGATGGTCGACGCCCTGGGCGGCGTCGAGGTCTGCACGTCCGAGCCGATCGACGACCGCAACACGCACCTCCAGCTCGACGCCGGCCGGCACACCCTGGACGGGCGGCAGGCCCTGCAGTACGTCCGCGTCCGCAAGTCGGTCGGTGACGGGTCCGACCTCGGCCGCATCGAGCGGCAGCAGGCGTTCGTCTCCTCGGTGATGCAGCAGGCGACCTCGACCGGTCTGCTCCTGCAGCCGACGCGCCTGTACTCCTTCCTCGACGCGGCCACCCGGTCGCTGACGACCGACCCCGACCTCGACCTCGGGGCGATGCGCGACCTGGCCTCCAGCGTCCGGGGCATCGGGCTCGACAAGATCCAGTTCGTCACCGTGCCCCACGAGGCCTACCCGCGCGACCCCAACCGGGTCCAGTGGAAGACCTCCGCCGAGCAGATCTGGTCGGCGCTGCGCGAGGACCGCCCCGTCGGGGCCGAGCCGAAGCCCGTGGCGACGCCGTCCCCGTCCGCGACGCAGCCGCTGACGGTGAGCCCCGACGAGGTCACGGTGCGGGTGGTCAACGCCTCGGGCGTCCCCGGGCTGGCGCGACAGGCCCGGGCCGCCCTCGAGGTGCAGGGCTTCGCCGGCGTGACGACCCGCAACGGCGTCATCGGCCGCACCGGGGCGCTCGTCGAGTACTCCGCGGGGCAGGCCGAGGCCGCGCGCACGGTGGCGGCGGCCTTCCCCGGTGCCCGGGTGAAGGAGACCGACGGGCTGGGCGCGACCGTGCGGGTCACCCTGGGAACCGGCGCCCCGCAGGTCGCGGAGGTCGAGAACCGGCTGGGCACCGAGCCGCTGCCCTCGCCCACGGTGTCGGCCCCCCCACCGGCCGAGTCGATCCCGACGCGCAAGGCCACGACGGACATCTGCTCCTGACCGCCCGGGTCGCCGCCGCCGTCCGCTACGCCTCGCGCCCGTCCCCTGACGCCGACCGGTCCTCGACCAGCCCGTCGGGGGCCCGCATCCGCCAGGCATCGGTGACGAGCTCGGCGAGGCGCTCGGCGTCGACCCGGTCGAGCCTCAGCAGCACCAGGGGCAGCCGCTCGTACCCGGGCGCGGTGAAGAACGCGTCGGGTTCGCCGAGCAGCAGGGCCTGCCGCTCCTCCTCGTCGCCGACGAAGAGCACCGCGATGTCGGTGCGGATCTGCCGCGGCCGGCCCGGACGCCGCTCGGGGTAGGACCAGACGAACCCGTGCCCGCCGACCCGGAAGTCGAACCCGTCACTGGGGATCTCGACGACGTGTGGCAGCCCGAGGGCGAGCCGGCGCACGTCGTCGGCGTCAGCCACCGGGACGCCCCGCGGACCGCTGCCACTGCATCCGGCGAGGCTACCGGCCGGGTCCGTCAGCCCTTGAGCAGCTGGCGGGCCATGACGATCCGCTGCACCTGGTTCGTGCCCTCGTAGATCTGGGTGATCTTCGCGTCGCGCATCATCCGCTCGACCGGGAAGTCGCGGGTGTACCCCGCCCCGCCCAGCAGCTGCACGGCATCCGTCGTCACCCGCATCGCGACGTCCGACGCGTAGCACTTGGCCGCGGCACCGAAGAACGGCAGGTCGGCGTCGCCGCGCTCGGACTTCGCCGCCGCGACGTAGACCATCTGCCGGGCTGCCTCGAGCTCCATCGCCATGTCCGCGAGCATGAACTGCACCCCTTGGAACTCGGCGACGGCCCTGCCGAACTGGTGCCGTTCCTTGACGTACGCGAGCGCCTGGTCGAGCGCGCCCGAGGCGATCCCCACCGCCTGGGCGCCGATCGTCACCCGCGTGTGGTCGAGGGTCGCCAGCGCGAGGGGCAGCCCACCGCCGACCGCGCCGACGACGCGGTCGCCGGGGATCCGGGCGCGGTCGAAGATGAGCTCGCGCGTCGGGCTGCCCTTGATGCCGAGCTTGCGCTCCTTCTCGCCGACCGAGAACCCCTCGTCCCCCTCCTCCACGACGAACGCCGTGATGTTGTGGCCGCGCGGGCCGTCCGGGTCGGTCACGGCGAGCACGGTGTAGAAGCGGGAGACCCCGGCGTTGGTGATCCACGACTTCTGTCCGGTGAGGACCCAGTCGTCCCCGTCGCGCACCGCGCGGCACCGCATCGCCGCGGTGTCCGACCCCGCCTCGCGCTCGGACAGGCCGTAGGAGAAGGTCGTCTCCCCGGCCGCGAGCGGGGTGAGGTAGCGCGTCTTGACGTCGTCGCTGCCGGCGAGAACGAGCGGCATCGAGCCGAGCTTGTTGACCGCCGGGATGAGCGAGCTGCTCGCGCAGACCCGGGCGACCTCCTCGATGACGATGCAGGTGGCCAGGGCGTCGGCCCCCACGCCCCCGTACTCCTCCGGCACGTGCGGCGCGAAGAAGTCGCTCGCCACGAGGGCGTCGTGCGCCTCGACGGGGTAGCGGGCGTCCTCGTCGACGGCGGCCGCCCACGGCGCGATCTTGTCCTCTGCGACCGCGCGCACAGCCTCGCGGACGGCCTCGTGGTCCTCGGAGAGGCGGTAGGTGTCGAACTCGGGGTTGCCGCTCATGTCGCCCATGTTACTGGCCGGTATGCGCACTGCCCACCGTCGGGCGGGCTGCGGGCGCCTGGCCCGCCTCTCAGCGACCGTGCATGAAGTGCCACAGGTTGCCGTGCGGCTCCTGCTCGACGAACGCCGGGATCACCTGCTGCTCGAACAGCTCGACGCCCGAGGTGTCGTAGGCCTGCTCGACGAAGTACGTGATGGCGTACCCGAGGCCCCGCCGCCGCAGGTCGACGAGGGCCTCGACGACCTGCTCGGGCGTGCCGACGAGGGGGCCGGTCTCGAACGAGCGCACCGTCGACTCGACGACCTTCCGCGGCAGGCCCGCCCGGGTGTAGTGGTCGCGGATCCAGCCGATCCGGTCACGGACCTCGGCCTCGTCACGGCCGATGACGACGTTGTAGTCGGCGCTGCGGACGATCTCGTCGAAGTCGCGTCCCACGTCGGCGCAGTGCCCGCGCAGGATCTCGCTCTTGGCGGTGAACTCCTCCGGGTTCGGGGAGAAGTTCGTGTAGTCCGCGTACTCCGCGGCGATGCGCAGCGTCTTCCGTTCGCCGCCGCCGGCGATCCACAGCGGGATGCCGTTGCGCGGGCTCCCCGGCGCGGAGTCACCTTGCAGGGGCCGGGGGAAGCACAGTGCGCCGTCGGTGGTGAACAGCTCGCCCGTGTACGTCGACCGGCCGGTCGTCCACAGCTCGCGCATGATCTCGACGCCCTCGCGCAGGGCCTTGAGCCGCTCGCCCGCCGACGGGAAGCCGTAGCCGTAGGCGCGCCACTCGTGCTCGTACCACCCGGCGCCGATGCCCATCTCGAGGCGACCCTCCGAGACGACGTCGACGGTGGCAGCGACCTTGGCGAGGTGGGCGGGGTTGCGGTAGCCCATGCACGTGCACATCTGGCCGAGCCGGATCCGGCCGGTGACCCCGGCGAACGCGGCCATGAGCGACCACGCCTCGTGCGTCGCCTCCTCGCCGGCCCGCGGCGATGGTGTGCATGTGGTCGTACACCCAGATCGAGGACCAGTCCGGGTTGCCGTCGACCCGGCGGGCCAGGCCGGCCATGACGCCCCAGTGCTGGGCGGGGTCGATGCCGACGAGGTCGTGGCGCCAGCCCTGCGGGATGAAAAGTCCGAACTGCATGGAGGTCCTCTCGCTGCTCGTCGCGACGCCCCTGCACGGGGCACCGCGCTCCCCAGCCAACCCCTCCGACCGAGGTCGGGGCAAGTCGGTGGCGCGGCGCCACCGTATCGTTCACCGGGTGAGCATCTGCGTCGTCGGCACGTCCTACGTCGGTCTCTCGCTGGCCGTCCTCCTCTGCGAGCGGCACGACGTCGTCGCCCACGACATCGACGAGCGCCGGGTCGAGATGCTGCGCTCCCGCCGCAGCCCGATCGCGGACCCCGACATCGAGGAGCGCCTCGCCGACCCGGGCCTGCGGCTCACCGCGACGACCGACAAGCACGAGGCGTACCGGGGTGCCGAGCTCGTCCTCGTCGCGACGCCGACCGACTACGACCCCCGGCACCAACTACTTCGACACGAGCACCGTCGAGCAGGTCGTCGGCGACGTCGTCGCGCTCAACCCCGAGGCCACCGTCGTCATCCGCTCGACCGTGCCGGTCGGCTACACGGCCGCCCTGCGCCGCACGCTGGGCACCGAGAACGTCTTCTTCTCGCCGGAGTTCCTCCGCGAGGGGCGGGCGCTGCACGACAACCTCCACCCGTCACGGATCATCGTCGGCGACCGGGGGCCGCGCGGGCAGCACTTCGCCGGGCTGCTCGCGGAGGCGGCGCTCGACGACGACGTCCCGGTGCTGCTCACGGACAGCACCGAGGCCGAGGCCATCAAGCTCTTCGCGAACACCTACCTCGCCATGCGGGTGGCCTTCTTCAACGAGCTCGACACCTACGCCTCGACCCACGGCCTGGACTCACGGCAGATCATCGAAGGGGTGGGCCTCGACCCGCGGATCGGTGCGCACTACAACAACCCGTCGTTCGGCTACGGCGGCTACTGCCTGCCCAAGGACACCAAGCAGCTGCTCGCCAACTACGCCGACGTGCCGCAGACGCTCATCGGCGCCATCGTCACGGCGAACACCACCCGCAAGGACTACGTCGCCGACGACATCGTGGCGCGCGGGCCGAAGGTCGTCGGCATCCACCGGCTCATCATGAAGGCGGGGTCGGACAACTTCCGCTCCAGCAGCGTGCAGGGCGTCATGAAGCGGGTCAAGGCCAAGGGCATCGACGTCCTCGTGTACGAGCCGGAGCTCGCCGAGGACCGGTTCTTCGGGTCCGAGGTCGTCCGCGACCTCGACGAGCTCAAGCGCCGCAGCGACCTCATCGTCGCCAACCGGCTCGTCGACGAGCTGCGCGACGTCGCCGACAAGGTCTACACCCGCGACATCTTCGGCAATGACTGAGGCCGGCCGGTCGAAGGGTGACCGCCGCCTTGGATACCGACCGGCCGCGGAGGACAATCCTAGGGCGGATCCGTCGGTAGCGTCCGCTCTCACCCCCGATCGAAGAGGACCCGTCGCGTGAAACGAATCCTGATGCGCTCAGGCAAGGACCCCTGGACGGTGATGTCCCCCGAGGCGACCCTGTCCACCAACGTGATCGGTGGCAACAGCGGGAACTTCTTGTTCAGCTACTCCGCGCACCGGATGCTCTCGCGTTCCGACACCGAGGTCGTCTCGAACGGGCTCGGCTTCACGCGCGTGGAAGCCGACCGGGTCAACGCCGAGCACGACCACCTCGTCCTGCCGATGGCCAATGCCTTCCGCCCGGACTTCATGAAGCAGCTTGACATCATGTCGACGCTGATCGAGAAGCTCACGATCCCCGTCACGGTGCTCTCGGTGGGCGCCCAGGCTTCGCTCGCACGCGGAACGGCCGACCTGTCCCCGCTCGACGAGTCGGTGCTGCGCTTCGGCCGCGCCGTCCTCGAGCGCTCGCCCTCGATCGGTGTCCGCGGTGAGCTGACCGCGGACTACCTCACCCGGCTCGGCCTGCGCGACGTCGAGGTCATCGGCTGCCCATCCACGTTCCTGCACGGCCCGCATCTCCGGGTGCACAAGCATCCGGAACACATCGACCACTCGGCCCGCGTCTCCCTGTCGGTAACCCCCCAAGTACCCGAGATGGGTCCGGTCACCATGCGGCACGTCCGCCTGTTCGAGAACCTCACCTACATTCCCCAGGACTACTCGAGCCTGAAGCTCATGCTCTGGGGCACCCCGCGTGCCGGGTTCCATGCGGGGGACGCGATGCCGTTCCACCCGGCCCACCCCGTGTTCCGGCGTGACCGGGCCCGGTACTTCGTCGACCCGAAGCCGTGGATCGAGCACCTGTCGACGCGCGACTTCGCCTTCGGGTCCCGCATTCACGGAAATGTGGCGGCGATCCTCGGTGGGACACCCGCACTTCTCCTCGCACACGACTCCCGCACCTTGGAGTTGGCGCGATACCACTGCATCCCCTTCGTGCTCATCAGCGACCTTGAGTCCGACATGGATGCCGTCGACTTCTATGAGCTCGCGGACTTCGGCAGGTTCAACGACGGCCAGCAGGCGCGGTGGAACACGTTCGAGGCATACCTCTCCAAGAACGGGTTGAGCCACGCCTTCGACGAGCCCGGCCAGCTGGAACGATATGACGCACGGGTCGCAGCAGCGAACTTTCCGGCGCCCGTGCGCGCGATCTCCCGCGCCGCCACGGAAGGGGACCTCGACCGGACGGACTGGCTCTATCGAGAGCTCGGACGAACCCCCGAGGACGTCGCGCGTCTCGTCAGGACGGTCGAGGCGCAGGGTAGGCGCATCGCGGCACTCGAATCTCAGCTCGGCATCTCGGGCTCACGGCCGCGAGGTCGCAGTCCATCCTGGCGTCGCGCCGACGCCGCCGTGAAGCGGCGGCTCAGACGGCTCTCCGCCTGAGCGGCCGACCACCGGCACCGCCGCGACACCTTCGGCAGCGACTGAGCACGAGGTCCGGGTTTGCCGGTCCGGGCCGTGGGCACAATGACCTCATGGGCCTGACGCACCAGAACGACCCCGACCTCATCCGCGCGCTGCTCATGGACCCAGGGATCTGGGTCGTCGTGGGGCTGTCGAACAACCGCGAGCGCACCGCCTTCCGCACCGCCCGGTGGCTGCAGGTCGAGCTCGGCAAGCCGATCATCCCCGTGCATCCGCGCGCCGAGACCGTCCACGGGGCCACCGGCTACGCGTCCCTCGCCGACATCCCCGACCAGGACGTCAAGGTCATCGACTGCTTCGTCAACTCCTCGCGGGTCGGGGCGGTCGTCGACGACGTCATCGCACATCGCGACCGCCTCCAGATCGACGCGGTGTGGATGCAGCTGGGCGTCGTCGACCAGGACGCGGCTGCGCGCGCCCGGGCCGCCGGGCTGGACGTCGTCATGGACACCTGCCCCAAGCTCGAGTGGCCGCGCGTCGAGCGAGCGGGCATGCAGCGCTGATCCAGCGTGAGGTGGGAGAGTCAGTCCCCGCCACGCCGCTCGCGCAGCGTCGCACCCTTGGCGTGCGCCTCGTCCCGGAGGCGGCCACGGAAGGCGGTCATCGCTGACCGCAGCCGGGCCGCCTCCTCGCCCTCGCCCGCACCGAGGATGCGCGCGGCGAGCAGGCCGGCGTTGCGGGCGCCCCCGACCGACACGGTGGCGACGGGGACCCCCGCCGGCATCTGGACGATCGAGAGCAGCGAGTCGAGCCCGTCCAGGTGCTTCAGCGGCACGGGCACCCCGATGACGGGCAGGGAGGTGACGGAAGCGAGCATGCCCGGCAGGTGGGCCGCTCCCCCGGCCCCCGCCACGAGGACGCGCAGGCCGCGCTCCTCGGCGCTGCGGCCGTACTCGAGCATCTCGTCCGGCATCCGGTGGGCCGAGACGACGTCCACCTCGCACGCGACCCCGAGCTCGTCCAGCGCGACCACCGCGGCCTCCATGACCGGCCAGTCGGAGTCGGACCCCATGACGACGCCGACCACCGCGGCGCCTCCGCCCGGATGCGTGCTCACTCGGTCACCACTCCCTGGATGTAGTCGGCTGCGTGCCGGGCGCGCTGGCGCAGGTCGGCGAGGTCGTCGCCGGAGACGTTGACGTGGCCGATCTTGCGCCCGGGCCGGACGCCCTTGCCGTACATGTGCACCTTGGCGTCCGGGTCGCGCGCCATGACGTGACGGTAGGCCGGGTACAGCTCGTCGTCGCTGCCGCCGAGCACGTTCGCCATGACCGTCCACCGGACGTGGGGCCGCGGTGACCCGAGGGGGAGGTCGAGCACGGCCCGCAGGTGCTGCTCGAACTGCCCGGTGACGGCGCCGTCCATCGACCAGTGCCCGGAGTTGTGCGGGCGCATCGCCAGCTCGTTGACGACGAACGACGGCTCCCCGTCGGGGCCCTCCACCTCGAAGAGCTCCACGGCGAGCACTCCGGTGACGTCGAGCTCACCCGCAACGCGCAGGCCGGCGTGCACCGCGGCGGCCGACAACCCGGCATCCAGCGCGGGTGCCGGCGCGAGGACGTCGGTGCAGATGCCGTCGGTCTGCACCGTCTCGACCACCGGCCAGGCGGCGGCCTGGCCCGACGGGCTGCGCGCGACGAGCACGGCCAGCTCGCGGCGGAACGGCACCCGCTCCTCGAGCAGCAGGCCCGACCCCTCGGATGCCGCCCGCTCCAGCCACGAGCCGAGCTCACCGGCATCCGCGACCACCCGCACGCCCTTTCCGTCGTAGCCGCCCCGCGGGGTCTTCGCGACGACCGGCCAGCCGACGGCGTCCCCGAAGGCGACGACGTCGGATGCCGTATCAGCCCGAACCCAGCGCGGGCACGGGATGCCGAGCGCGGTGAGCCGCTCGCGCATGGCGAGCTTGTCCTGGGCGAACCGCAGCGCGGCCGGCCGGGGGTGCAGCTCGACGCCCTCGGCGACCAGGAGGTCGAGCACGTGGGCCGGAACGTGCTCGTGGTCGAAGGTCACGACGTCGCAGTGCGAGGCGAACGCGTGCACGGCATCCGCCTCGGTGTGGTCGCCCACCGGTGAGCTCGGGACCACGAGTGCGGCGCTGGCGTCGTCGGCCTCGGCGAGCACGCTGAGGGTCACCCCGAGCTCGGCCGCGGGGCCGGCGCACATCCGGGCCAGCTGGCCGCCCCCGATGATGCCGACGACGGGGAACCCCCCGGGCGCGCGACGTGGCGTGGTCACCCGGCGAGGATAGCGACCGGGCCTCGGTAGGCTTCTCCGGTGCCCACGACCGCCCCGTCCCCCGCCCGGGGGCTCACCCGCCTGCTGGACTCGGCGCGCGGGGCGATGGACGTCATCTACCGCGAGATGATCAAGTTCGGCGTCGTCGGCATCCTCGCCTTCGTCATCGACCTCGGCCTCGCGAACCTGCTGTGGCACACGGTGCTCTCGGACAAGGTGACGACCGCGAAGATCATCTCCGGGGCCGTCGCGACGCTCTTCGCCTGGTTCGGCAACCGGCAGTGGACCTTCCGGCACCGCCGCAGCCGCCCCGCCCACCACGAGGTCGCGCTGTTCTTCGGGGTCAACCTCGTGGCGCTCGGCATCTCCGCGCTCGTCCTGTACATCTCGCACTACGGGCTCGACCACACCTCGATCCTCGCCGACAACGTCGCGACCGTCATCGGCATCGGGCTCGGCACGCTGTTCCGCTTCTGGGCCTACCGCCGGTTCGTCTTCGCCGGTGAGCCGCTCTGACCGCTCGGGCGCTCCACCGATGGTCCACGAGCTGACCCGGCAGCAGGCCCGCCGCATCGCCGTGCGCGCCCAGCTGCTCGACGTGCCGCGGCCGGCCGACCCCCTCGAGGTGGTCCGCCGGCTGTGGGTCGTGCAGGTCGACCTGACCCCCGCCGTGGCCCCGAGCGCGCACCTCGTGCTCTGGAGCCGGCTCGGCCGCGCCTACCACCCCGAGCAGCTCGACGCCCTCGTCGTCGACCGGGCCGTCGTCGAGCACGACGGGATGCTCCACGCCGCCGATGACATGGCGCTGTTCCGGGCCGACATGCGCGACTGGCCGGGCCGCCCGCCGCTGCGCGAGTGGGAGGAGGACACCGCCGACTGGGTCGACACGAACTCCGCCTGCCGCGAGGACATCCTCGAGCGGCTGCGCTCGGAAGGCCCCCTGCCGGCCCGCGAGCTGCCCGACACGTGCGTCCTGCCGTGGCGCTCGAGCGGCTGGAACTCCGGCAAGAACGTGGTCATGCTGCTGCACTGCATGGAGCTCCGCGGCGAGGTGGCTGTCTCGTCGCGCGAGGGCCGCGAGCGGCTCTGGGACCTCGCCGACCGGGTGCTGCCCGACGACCCCGCTGTCCCGTGGCGGGATGCCGAGGCCGAGCGCAACCGGCGCCGCCTCGCCGCCCTCGGCATCGCCCGCGCGCGCACCACCCGGATGCCGGGCGAGCGCAACGACGTCGAGGATGCCGGGGAGCCCGCCGTCGTCGAGGGCGTGCGGGGCCGCTGGCGGGTCGATCCCGACCAGCTCGACCGGCCCTTCCGGGGCCGCACCGCGCTGCTCTCGCCCCTCGACCGGCTCGTCTTCGACCGCAAGCGGATGACCGAGCTCTTCGAGTTCGACTACCAGCTCGAGATGTACAAGCCGGCCGCTGCCAGGCGCTGGGGCTACTGGGCGATGCCGGTGCTCCATGGCGACCGCCTCGTCGGCAAGCTCGACGCCACCGCCGACCCGGAGGCGGGGGTGCTGCGGGTGGAAGCCCTGCACGAGGACGAGCCGCTCTCGGCCTCGGCCCGGGCCGCCGTCGACGCCGAGATCCGCTCGCTCGCCGCGATGCTGGAGCTCGAGGTGCTCACCGCCTGAGCCGGGCCTCTGGCTCGGCCCTTCAGAGCGCGCTGCCCGACAGGAACAGCGCGAAGAGCGGTGGACGCGCCCGCACGAGCTCGAGCCGGCCGCCCGCCGCCTCGGCGAGGTCGCGCGCGAGGGTGAGACCCAACCCGCTGCCCGACGACGACACCGACCGCTCGAAGATGTGGGGGGCGATGGCCGCGGGCACGCCGTCACCGGCATCCGCGATCTCGATGACGACCGACGGGCCGGCCCGGCGGGCGGAGATCTCGACGGTCCCGCGCCCGTGGGTGAGCGAGTTCTCGAGGAGCGTGGTGAGGATCTGGGCGAGCGCCACGGGGGTCGACCGCACCCCGAGGCCGCGCTCCCCGCGGACGTGGATGCTTCGCCGGGCGGCCGCGAAGGCCGGCTGCCACTCGCGCTGCAGGGACGCGAGCACGGAGTCGAGCGAGACGGCGGGGATGGCGTCGACCCCGTCACGGGTGCGGCTCATGAGGTCGTCGACCACGCCGCTGAGGCGCTCGACCTGCCCGATGGCGATGCCGGCTTCCTCCTCGACGACGGCGAGGTCGTCGGTCGACGCGATCTCCTCGAGCCGCATGAGCAGGGCCGTCAGCGGCGTGCGCAGCTGGTGGGACGCGTCGGCGGCGAAGTCCCGCTCGGAGGCGAGGCGCTTGGCGCCCTCGGCCGCCCCGCGCGCGAGGGCCGCGTCGAGCCGGTCGACCTCCTCGATGCCGGAGTGGAGGGGGACCGGCCGGGGGTCCCCGGAGCCCAGGCGCTCCGCGCGCTCCCCGAGCGTCTTGAGGTAGTCGGCGACGTCGGACGCCCGCCGGTCGGCCATCCAGGCGGTGAGGGCGAGGGCGACGCCGCCCGAGACGAGCACGGCCGCGGCGAGGACGGCGAGGACGAGGGGCGTGGGCGGCGTGCCCTCGAAGTCCTGGTCCGAGGCGGCGGCCAGCGACGTCAACGGGTCGCCGGGCCACAGGAGGAGGGCGGCGACGGCCAGGCCCACGAGCAGTGCGGTGACGGCGACGGCCTGGGCGACCGTCACGACGAGGAGGCGGCGCACGCGCCGGTCACTCCTGCGGGGCGTCGAAGCGGAAGCCGACCCCGCGGATGGTCGTGATGTAGCTGGGGTGGGCGGCGTCGTCGCCGAGCTTCCGGCGCAGCACCGAGATGTGCATGTCGAGCGTCTTCGTCGAGCCGTACCAGGCGCTGTCCCAGACGTCGCGCATGAGCCGCTCGCGTGAGACGACCTTGCCCTCGTTGCCGACGAGGACCTTGAGCAGGTCGTACTCCTTGCCGGTGAGCTGGACCTCCTGGCCGCGCAGGAAGACCCGGCGGCCCTCGGGGTCGATCTTGACGAGGGCGTCGGTCACCGGCGCCTCGACGACGCCGCGGCGCAGCAGGGCGCGCGCCCGGGCGAGCAGCTCGGCGAGGCGGAACGGCTTGGTGACGTAGTCGTCGGCCCCCGCGTCGAGCCCGACGACGGTGTCGACCTCGTCGGCCCGTGCCGTGAGCACGAGGACCGGCACGGAGCTGCCCTCCTGGCGCAGCCGCCGGCACACCTCGAGCCCGTCCATCTTCGGCAGGCCGAGGTCGAGCACGAGGAGGTCGGGCTGGAGCAGGGCCTGCTCGAGGGCGGACTCGCCGTCGGCGCACACGTCGACGTCGTAGCCCTCGCGCCGCAGGGCGCGGGCCAACGGGTCGGCGATCGCGGGGTCGTCCTCCGCGAGGAGCACCTTGGTCATGGCCCGATCGTAGTCACGCGCCGCCGTCTCGCACGGTGAGGCCGCGGCCGCCCGGAGCGCGCTGCAGCTCGTGGAGCGTGACCACCCCGATGCCGCGCAGCATCCGCCGACGCCGCTCGATGGCGGTGAAGCCGGAGACGGAGCCCAGGACCCGCGCCATGTCGTCGTCGACGTAGACGTGCCCCGACGGGGTCACGGCGGTGATCCGGCTCGCCTTGTTGACCGTCATCCCGAAGACGTCGCCGAGGCGGGAGATGACGCGGCCGTGGGCCAGCCCGACCCGCACGGGGGGCAGCAGCTCGTCCTCGGCCATGGCGTCGACGAGGTCGAGGGCGATGGCGGATGCCGCGGCCGCCTCGGTGTGCACGAAGAGCACCTCGTCCCCCACCGTCTTGATGACCCGGCCGCCGTGCTCGGTGATGACGTCGCTCGCGAGCAGCTCGAAGCGCTGGACGAGGCGGGCCAGCTGCCGCTCGCTCATCCGTCGCACGAACGACGTGAACGACACGAGGTCGGCGAACCCGACGACGCGCATGGGTGCGGACGGGTCCGAGCGCACCGCGGGGTCGGCATCGGCGAGCATGCGGTGCAGGGCGTTGGTCAGGTGCCGCCGCCAGACGTAGACGAGCAGGGGCTCGATGTCGTCCGAGATGCGCACGAGCAGCTCGGCGGCGTCGCTCGCGATCCCCGGCTCGGGCACCGAGCGGCTGTCGCGGCCCTCGAGCTGCTCGGAGGACGGCGAGGTCAGCGACTCGGCGACGAGCTGGGTCTGCCAGACCGCCAGGCGGTCCGCCGTGCGGGCGAACGCCCGGGTCATGCCGAGCGCGAGCTCCTCGCTGACCTGGTCGGCGCCGATGAGGGTGGCCACCCGGCGGAGCGCTTCGAGGTCGGCCTCGGTGAACATCGCGTCGTCGTCCTCGATGTTCTGGAACCCCATCGCGTGCCAGAAGCGCCGAGCCGTCGCCGGCTCCACGCCGGCTCCTTCCGAGACCTCCCGGCGCCCCATCGACGCCGGGCGGCCCAGCAGCGAGCGCTCGACGCGGGCCGGCAGGTCATCCCGCTCGGTCGACGCGTGCTCCTGCGGGTCGACGGGCAGGCCGGTGTCCTCGGGGGCCATCCGACCTCCTCTCAGCGCGACCGGACATGGACCACGTCACCGGCCGACACGGCATCCTCGCCGTGCCCCGACCGCACGGTCAGTCTGCCCGCCCCGTCCACCCCTGTCGCGACCCCCGTGCGCACCACTCCGCCGGGTTCGTGGACCTCGACGCCCCGGCCGATCGTGGCGCACGCGGCGCGGTACGCCGCCTGCACCGGTCCACCGGGGCCGGTGTCGTCGCGCAGCAGGCGGGCGAGGTGGGCGAGGTAGGCGGTGAGGAGCGCAGCGCGCCCGACCCCCGCGTGGCCCGCGGCGCGCAGGGAGGTCGCGGTCTCGAGCGGGAGGTCCTGGCGGGCGGTGTCGACGTTGAGCCCGAGGCCGACGACGACCCCCTCGCCCGTCCACTCGCACAGCAGGCCCGCGAGCTTGCGGTCACCGTCGGCGGGGACGAGGACGTCGTTGGGCCACTTCAGCACCGTGCGCACGGTGCTCACCTCCGCGACGGCGTCATGGACGGCGAGGCCGGCGAGGAGCGGGACCCACGACGGCCCGGATGCCGGCGGCGGCACGAGCACCGACACCGCGAGGCCGGTGCCAGGGGTCGTCGTCCAGCGACGGCCGAGCCGCCCCCTCCCGGACTCCTGGTGCTCGGCGACGACGACGCGCCAGGGCGCGGGGCGGGCCCTCACCTCGTCGTTCGTCGAGCCAAGGCGCTCGAACACCTCGACGGGGAGCCACGGGCCGCCCGGTGTGACGGATTGCTCGCCGAGCGGCACGGGGATCGGGCTGTCGCTCACGGGCGCAAGGCTAGGCTCGGAGCATGCCCAAGAGCGACACCCACTCCATCGGCGGCACCGACGTCCCGGCGGACATCGACACGACGACGACGGCGGGCAAGCTCGCCGACCTCAAGCGCCGCGTCGCGGAGGTCGCCAACGCCGGCTCCGAGCGGGCGGTCGAGAAGCAGCACGCCCGGGGCAAGCAGACGGCCCGCGAACGGCTCGACAGCCTGCTCGACGAGGGGTCGTTCGTCGAGATGGACAAGTACGCCCGGCACCGGTCGGTCGCGTTCGGCGGCGACAGGAACCGGCCCTACGGCGACGGCGTCGTGTCGGGGTACGGCACCGTCGACGGGCGGACCGTCGCCGTCTTCGCCCAGGACTTCACCGTCTTCGGCGGCTCGCTGGGCGAGGTCTTCGGCGAGAAGATCTGCAAGGTCATGGACTTCGCGATGAAGGTCGGCTGCCCGGTGGTGGGGCTCAACGACTCCGGTGGGGCGCGCATCCAGGAGGGCGTGGTCTCGCTCGGGCTGTATGGCGAGATCTTCCGCCGCAACGTGCACGCCTCGGGCGTCATCCCGCAGATCTCGCTCATCATGGGGCCCTGCGCGGGCGGCGCGGTCTACTCCCCCGCGGTCACCGACTTCACCGTCATGGTCGACCAGACCTCGCACATGTTCATCACCGGGCCCGACGTCATCAAGACGGTCACCGGGGAGGACGTCGGCTTCGAGGAGCTCGGCGGGGCGCGCACCCACAACACGAAGTCCGGTGTCGCGCACTACATGGGGACCGACGAGGGCGACGCCGTCGAGTACGTCAAGGCGCTGTTGTCGTACCTGCCGTCGAACAACATGGAGGACCCTCCGGTCTTCGGCGACGAGCTCGACCTCGACGTCACGGACGACGACCGGTTCCTCGACACGGTCATCCCCGACAGCCCCAACGTGCCCTACGACATGCACGCGGTCATCGAGAAGGTGCTCGACGACGGGGAGTTCCTCGAAGTGCAGCCGTTGTTCGCGCCGAACATCCTCATCGGCTTCGGTCGGGTCGAGGGCCGTTCGGTCGGTGTCGTGGCCAACAACCCCATGCAGTTCGCCGGCACGCTCGACATCGACGCCTCCGAGAAGGCGGCGCGCTTCGTGCGCACGTGCGACGCCTTCAACGTGCCCGATCCTGACCTTCGTCGACGTGCCCGGGTTCCTGCCCGGCACGGACCAGGAGTGGGACGGCATCATCCGGCGCGGCGCCAAGCTCATCTACGCGTACTCCGAGGCCACGGTGCCGCTCGTCACCGTCATCACCCGCAAGGCGTACGGCGGGGCGTACGACGTCATGGGCTCCAAGCACCTCGGCGCCGACATCAACCTCGCCTGGCCGACGGCGCAGATCGCGGTGATGGGCGCGCAGGGCGCCGTCAACATCCTGTACCGCAAGGAGCTCGCCAAGGCCGCGGAGAAGGGCGAGTCGGTCGAGGAGACGCGGGCCGCGTTCATCAAGCAGTACGAGGACGCCCTCGCCAACCCCTACGTCGCCGCGGAGCGGGGCTACATCGACACCGTCATCACGCCGTCGAA
Organism: uncultured Actinomycetota bacterium; assembly: GCA_963811475.1. Taxonomy (GTDB): domain Bacteria; phylum Actinomycetota; class Actinomycetes; order Actinomycetales; family Dermatophilaceae; genus Fodinibacter. The sequence goes on along the minus strand of CAWERJ010000018.1, from coordinate 922 downwards.
CACGCGGATGAACGTCACGAAGGCGCTGAGGGCGCTGCGCACCAAGCGCGAGTCGCTCCCGCCCAAGAAGCACGGGAACATTCCCCTATGACGACCCACGTCGAGAGCATTTCCCTGTGACGACCGACGACGAGACGACAGACCCCGCCCAGGTCGAGGCGCCCGTGGCCCCGGCCGCGCCGGTGGTCGTCGTGCACGGCGAGGCCACGGCGGAGCAGCTCGCGGCGCTCGTCGCGGTGCTGTCGGCCGCGTCGGGCGGCGACGAGCCGGCATCCGGGCCGCCGTTCTCGCCCTGGGCGGCGCACACCGCGTCGATGCGGCCCCCGGTGAGCCACGGCCCCGGCGCCTGGCGCACCTCCCTGCGCTCCTGAACGGCCGGGACACATCCGACCAAAGGTCGAAGGTCCCCCAACCCCACGCCACCCGTCCCCAGATCGACCAATAGGTCACTCGAGGTACGCCCGCCCCCGTCCCCAGATCGACCAATACGTCCCCAGATCGACCAATAGGTCGCTCGGGGTACCTCCTGTGGACGACGCCGGCCGCCGCAGTGTGGTCGGTGCCAGCATCTCTGGATGCCGGACACCCCTCCTTCGTCCTTCGGTCCGTTCCTGCGCCGAGAGGCACGTTCGCTCGGAATCGGGGAGCGTCGCCTGAGGAGCCCGGCCTTTCGGAGGGTCTTCACCGGCGTGGTGGTTGACTCGCGAGTGCCCGACACCGTGGTGGTCAGGGCACGGGCGGCGCTGCTCGTCTCCCCCGAGGGCGGTGTCGTCAGCCACTGGACTGCGGCCCGCCTCTGGGGCGGCGTCGTACCCGACAACGAGTGGACCCATGTGTCGTTCATGCGCGACGTCCGGTTCCGCCTCGGCGGGGTGAAGCCGCACCGGTTTCGACACCGTCTCGACATCAAGAAGCGTCACGG
>CAWERJ010000017.1:0-33101 GCA_963811475.1 uncultured Actinomycetota bacterium | reverse complement strand
CCTCAGCTCCACCCGTGTGATGACTCAGGACATCGGCAAGGCCCGAACCCTCAGGGTTCGGGCCTTGTGGCGTTCCGCGGGCCTACGTCCGGGTCACGAGTCGAGTGAGCAGGACGTGCGCGGGATGCGCGGCACGCAGCCGCATGTCCTGCTCACTCGACGTTCCCGAGCGAAGACCGCAGCCCCGGGAGGCCAGGGCCGATGCGGTTCCCTCGGTCGGGCTAGGCCACCCCGGTGAGCTCGGCCGACCGCTCCCACAGCCTGGCTGCCAGGGCCGTGTCCCGGGATGCCGTCGACGACTCCCTGATCCTGCGGTTCACGAAGTAGCGACCGGTCACCCCCTCGACCTCCGGGGACGACGCGAGGTACACCGACGTCTCGGCCCCTCGCTGCGGGCTCTTGAGCAGCGGACGGACGACCGGCAGCAGCAGCCGCATCCACCCCTTCGCGTCCTCGCGCCCGAAGTTGGTCCGGACCACTCCGGGGTGGAGGACGTTCGCGGTGACCCCCACCCCTCGAGCCGCCGGGCGAGCTCGAAGGTGAAGAGGACGTTGGCCAGCTTGGACTGGTTGTACGCCCGTTGGCCGCTGTAGCTCCGCTGGCCCTGGAGGTCGTCCAGGTCGATGCGCCCCATGGCGTGAGCGCCCGACGACACCGTCACGACCCGCGCGGGAGCACTCGCGCGCAAGCGCTCGAGCAGCAGGTGGGTCAGCAGGAACGGGGCGAGGTGGTTCACCGCGAAGGTGCGCTCCAGGCCGTCCTCGGTCGTGTGCCGGGTGGCCCAGTAGCCCCCGGCGTTGTGGAGCAGGACGTCGAGCCGGGGGTAGGCCGCCAGGACCTCACCGGCCAGCCGGCGCACCTCGCGCTGCGCCGAGAGGTCCGCCGTGAAGACGTCGACGACCCCGCCGGCCGCCCGCAGCCGCTCCGCGGCGGCCTCCCCGCGTGCCGGGTCGCGGCCGACGATCCCCACGCGCGCGCCCAGCCCGGCGAGGGCCTCGGCAGTGGCCAGGCCGATCCCGCCGGTTCCGCCGGTCACGAGGACCGTCGTCCCGGTCATCGACCCCATCTCACCGGACGACCTTGACGTTGAAGGCAGCGGTGCCGAGGGCGCCCATGAGATGCAGCCAGATCGGCAGGTACATCTCCGTCCCCCGGGCGGTCTCGATCCCGCCGAGGTCGATGACGTCGGTGTGGCCGAAGCTGCGGAGGAGCTCGGTCACGGTCGCCTTCGCGGCAGGGTCGTCGCCGGAGAGGAAGACCGACGACTCCGCACCGAGGGATGCCGGGTCGACCATGACGTCCGCGGTCATGGTGTTGAGCGTCTTGACCACCCTCACCTCCGGGAACGCCCGCTGAAGCCGCTCCCCGAGCGAGTCGGTGTCCTTGACGAACAGCGTCGGAGGGAAGCCTGCGGAGAAGTCCAGCGGGTTCGAGATGTCGACGACCACCTTGCCGGCGAGGTCGTCCGCGCCCGCCCCCTCGAGCGCCGGCAGCGCGCCGAACCCGTTCGTGGCGAGGACGAGGAGCTCCGCCGTAGACGCCGCCTCCGCGTATGACGCCAGGCTGACGGTGTCGTGGACGGCGGCCCACTCGGAGAACGGCGGGTTCCCCATGGCGTCGCGAGCGGTCCGCGCCAGGGTCTCCCGAGGGTCCCTGGTCCCGATGGTCACCTCGTGGCCCAGCGCGGAAAGCCGCCCGGCGATGGTGCGGCCGACGGCTCCGGTTCCGAGGACGGCGATCTTCATGCGTTCTCCCTTCAACAGGTAGCGCAACCTCGGTGCGGCCTCGTTCATCGACGACGAGGACGGCCGGGCTGGGCGCTCGACCCATTCTCCCCGCACGACGAGCCCTCTGGGACGTGACGACCGGATGCCGTGCCGTCAGTCCTCCGTCGCGCCGCCGCCCTGGTCGCCGCTGTCGTCGCCGTTCGTCGCCGTCCGTTCTTGCCCTTGGCCCTGCTCCGGTCCTTCGCGTGGCCCCTGCCGGGGTTGTCGGGCCGGTTCTGGCCGGGACTCGTGGCCTCGTCCTTCTCCTTCTTCTTCTCGTCACCGCGCGTGGCCGCGCCGTCCTCGCAGCCGGCCTCCTGGAGGTTGCGGAAGGCCGGTGACTGCGCGGCACGCCCCGGGGTGTCGCGGACGTGGCTCCACGCGGAGCACAGCCCGTGGTGCGCCGGCCCGGCGGCGTCGGGGCCGACACCGCCGGTGCGTCCCTCGCCCTTTCCCCGTCCGTCGGAACCCTTGCCCCCGGGATCGGAGGAGCTGGATGGCGTTCCCGAACCCGTCGGGTCGTCCGTGACGACGGCGGCCGCGGCGGCTCCGCTGCACAGCAGCACGGTCGCGGCGCCGAAGGCGGCCGCGCCGAGGCGGGGGGTCATGGTGCCTCCTGACGGACTGGCTCGCGACTTCCCCATGCTCCCGGCAGCGAGGCGAGGAGGGCAAGGATCTGGGGCCGCCGGCATCCGGTGCGCGACGGACCCGCCGATCGCCAGGGGTGAGGTCTCGGACCAGGTCTCGGCCGTTCGGGGCTCTAGGCGGGCACGGGCTCCGGCTGACGCGCAGTCTCGATGGTCACGGCCGCCTCGCACAGACCGAGGAAGCCGCCGAGGGCGAGGAGCTCGGCCGGCGTGCGCGGAGCGAAGTCGGTGAGGACGCCCGACCGCACGACGAAGGCCGAGTGCTGGCCCCTCGACACGGCGACGTTGAGCCGGTGCCGGTCGAGCAGGAAGCCCATCCCGCGCGACACGTCGGAGTGCGACGACGCGGCCATCGACAGGATGGCGACGGGCGCCTCCTGGCCCTGGAACTTGTCGACGGTCCCGACCGCGACGTCGACGAGCCCGGCGTCGTCCAGGGTGTGGCGCAGCTGGCCGACCTGCCCGTTGTACGGCGTGATGACGAGCACGTCGCGAGGGCCGAGTGGGCGCGGGCCGACCGGCGAGCCGTCGGCCCCACGCTCGGCCGGGTCGTGCCAGGTGCGGCCGAGGAGGTCGTGGACGAGGTCCCGGACCACCTCGGCCTCCTCGGGGGACCAGGTCGAGTTGTCGTGGTGGTCGACGAGGCGCACGTGCAGCCCCGGGCTCCACGCCGTCGAGGGTGCGTGCGGCGGTGACGGACGTCTCGGAGCGCAGCTGACCGGCATATGACAGCCGGGAGACCGGCTCGGTGAGTCGCGGGTGCATCCGCCACGTCGTCTCGAGGAAGTAGCCGAGCTCGGCGGGCAGCACCGGCTCGTCAGCGATGAGCCAGCCGAGGGCGGACGCGTCGACGGGGTCGGGATGCGTCCCCTGCGAGACCTGCGCCAGCTGCTGCGGGTCGCCGAGGAGGAGCAGTCGCGCGCCGGCGACCGAGCACGCCAGCGTCTTCGCCAGCGAGAACTGGCCTGCCTCGTCGACGACGACGAGGTCGAGCTGGCCGCGGCCGACCCGCCGCGTGTTCGTGAGGTCCCATGCGGTGCCGCCGAGGACGTAGCCCCGGCCCGCGCGCGCGTTCCCTGCCGCGAAGCCGGCGAGGTCGTCGGCCTTGTCGAGGGTGGTCCACGCGGCGCCGTCGGTGTCGCGGGTGGCCTTGCCGACCTGCTCGGGCGGGACGCCCGCCGAGATGACGGCCCGAAGGACGTTCTCGATGGCCTTGTGCCCCTGCGAGGTGACGCCGATCCGCCAGCCGTGCTCGACGACGAGCCGGGCGATGACGTGGGAGGCGACGAAGGTCTTGCCCGTGCCGGGCGGGCCCTGGACGGCGAGGTAGGAGGCGTCGGACCGCAGGAGCGCACCGGTGATGGCGTCGACGTGCCGGGTCGGCCCACTGCCGACCGGCGGCAACGGCTGCCCGTCGAGCTGCCGCGGCGGCCGGCGCAGCAGCAGGTCGAGGCCCGCGGTGCGCGGGAGCGCGCCGCCGCCGTCGAGGACCTGTTGCGCCACCTCGGCCAGGGCGTCGTCGATCGGCCTGGTGCTGAGAACCTTCGACGGCACGAGCGCGACGGGGAGGTCGTCGTGGTCGCAGCCGCCCCGGGGCTGGAGCTCCTCGACGAGGAGGACCTGGTGCAACCGGCCGTTGGCCGCCACGGAGTCGCTCGCCCCGAGCACACGGACCCCCGCCGCTGGAGCGGGCGTTGCAGTGCCCGGGGAGCGTCAGCACGCCACTCGGAGGGGGGTCGGCGTAGCAGGAGCTGACCTCGGACCCGGGACCGAGCGGGATGCCGCGCATCGGCTCGCCCTCGAGCCGCAGGATGCGCCGTGCCGACCGGGCCCGTGGCGGCAGGTGCCAGGGCTCGACGACCTCGCCACCCTCGACGACGAAGACACCGTCGGCGCCCCGCCAGTCGCGCACCGGGGTGCGCAGCCTCTCGAAGTGCGCCTGCCACACCGGCTTGTCCTCACGGGCGTGGAAGAGCACCGACGACGCGACGAGGGCCACGGCCTGCTGCTCGGGGGTCCGCTCGTGTGGCCTGACCCCGTCGAGGCGCGCACGCAGGAGCGACTCGAGGCGGATGAGGGCCACCCGCTGGTCGGACGGAGCCTGCACCGCCGGTTCGGCCACGGCCGGCGCGTCCTCCGGCGACGAGCCAGCGGGGCCCGAGCCGGGCCCCCGTGCCAGCAGCCAGTCGCGCAGCATCCACGTCGACACGCAGTCGTCGCGGTTGTAGGCGGCGATCTCGTCGAGCAGCGCGGCGGCGTCGGACAGCCGCTCGGCGTCGCGGGCCGCCATGAACTGGTGGTAGACGACGATCGAGTCGGCGGCGTTGGTGACGGACGCCTCCCGCGCGGCCATGTAGAGCGGCTCGAGCTTCTTGATCGAGTACGAGCGCTGCGAGACCCGGATGGCGGAGCGCACGACGGCGTACAGGTCGACGAAGACGCCGTCGCGCAGCAGCTGGTCGACCTCGTCCTCGCAGACCCCGTGCCGGGCGGCCAGGCGCAGGAGCGCGGCGGTCTCGTAGGCGGCGTAGTGGTAGACGTGCAGGTCGGGCCAGCGCTCCCGGCGCGTCGGTGAGCCACCCGACGAAGTCGACCAGGGCCTGGCGCTCCTCGACGCGGTCGTGGGCCCAGAAGCTGCGGAACACCGGCTCCCCGGTGTCGACCTCGACGATGCCGAAGAGGTACTCCAGCCCCCACGTCGTCGAGCCCCGCTCCGACCACAGCGGGTCGCCCTCGAAGTCGAAGAACACGTCGCCGGGGCTCGGCGCCGGCATCCGCCGAAGGGTGTCGGCGTCGACGACCTCGGAGCGCACCCCGCCCTCGGGGTCGCGCTCCTGCTCGAGCTGCAGCCGGGCCTGCTCGCGCAGCCGGTCGAGGGTGGCACCGCGCACGTCGGCGACCGGCTCGGTGCGCACCGCGAGCTCGTCGATCGTCGTGACCCCGGCGTCGATGAGCCGGCGTCGGGTGGGGGCGCGCACCCCGGCGACGAGGAGGAGGTCGCGAGCGGCCTCGACCGCCGGCTCGCACACCTCGCACCGGCCGCACGCCAGCCACCGCGGGTCGCCCCAGGCGGCCGCGTCCGGGTCGGACGCGGTGGTCGAGCAGGAGCTCGTCGAGCCGGGCCCGGCGGGCGAGGTAGACCGGGACGATGTCGTCGAGGGCGAAGTCGCGCACCTCGCCGCTGCCGACGACGAGCCGGGCCACGGGTGCGGTCGGTACACCGGCGGACCGGAGCAGCGCCGCATAGGCGGCGATCTGGAGCAGCGCGGGCACGCTCTCGGTGCGGGCGAGCTTGGTGTCGCTGACCAGCCAGCCGTCGTCGGTGCGCTCGAGGAAGTCGGCGTGGCCGACGAAGCCGCCGTCGAAGAACGTCGCCTGGTAGACGACCTCGGCGTCGGAGGTCAGGGCCGCCGAGCGTCTCGGCATGCGCCCGCCGCAGGTCGTCCGGGCGAGTAGCCCGGCCGCTGGAACTGCACGACCCGCCCCGGGTGCGCGCGGGCCAGCCGCCGCAGCTCGGCCTGCTCGTGCTCGTTGCCGAGCTCGATGACGCGCGCCGCCATGGGGTCGTCGTCGACGACGACCGCCGGCGCGCGACCCAGCACGACGTCGAGCTCGCGCACGAGCGCGAACTCGCAGCCCGCGGCCGTGCGCAGGTCGCTGGCGCTGAGGACGAGCCGGCGGTCGTCGCCGAGGAGGAACATGACCCGAACCTAACCCCGACCGCCGACAGCGCTCCGGCGCGCCACGGCATCCGGTCAGATCCAGCTGGGGAACCACATCCTCCAGCGCCACTGCTCGTACGGGAGGGTGTCGGCCACGTACACGGGGTGGAAGAAGGCGAAGAGCACGAGCGTGAGCAGCAGGTAGGCGCCCACGAGGAGCCAGCGCCGACGCCACCGCTCGGGGTCGTCCTCCCGCCGCCCCAGCCACAGCCCGACGAGGAAGGCCACGGCCAGCACCACCCAGGGCTCGAAGGCGACGGCGTAGAACGTGTAGATCGTGCGGTCCTGGTAGACGAACCATGGCAGGTAGCCGCCGACGAAGCCGGCCGCGATGGCCCCGGCCCGCCAGTCGCGGCGCACGAGCCACCACCAGAGGACGACGAGCAGCGCGAGGATGCCGAGCCACCAGACGCTGACGGTCCCGATCGGGTTGATCGCCTGCGAGCACGCCTTGACGGTGCAGCCCGCCACGCCGCGGCCCGGGTCCTCGTAGTAGAACGACGTCGGCCGGGTCTGCACCATCCACGACCACGGGCTCGACTGGTACGGGTGCGGGGTCTGCAGCGTCGTGTTGAAGTTGTAGGCGTCCTGGTGGTACTTCAGCCAGTTGCGCAGCACCGGCGGCAACCACTGCGGGCCCTCTCCGGGGTGGAACGTGTTCCACCGGCGGTGGTAGCCGTTGTCGGAGAGGAACCAGCCGGTCCACGACGCGACGTAGACGACCACCGACGTGCCGACCATCGCCAGCGCCGCGTACGGCCCGTCCCGCAGCAGCGCGCCCCGGCCCCACCGACGCACGCCGGCCGCCCGCCGGGCCCCGAGGTCCCACCACACCGACATCAGCCCGAACGCGGCGAGGAAGAACAGGCCCGACCACTTCGTGCTCGTCGCCAGCCCCAGCGAGAGCCCGCCGACCCACCGCCACGGCCGCCACCCGAGCCAGGGCCCGACCCCGTCGGGCCAGGTGCCGCGCGGCAGCGCCCCCACCTTCTCGGCGAGGATCGCCCGGCTGCGGTCGCGGTCGACGAGCAGGGCCGCGAATCCGCACAGCGCGAAGAAGCTGACGATGATGTCGAGGATGCCGGTGCGCGACATGACGAAGTGCGACCCCTCGAACGCGAGGAGGAAGGCCGCCACGCACCCGAGCGCCGTCGAGCCGAAGAGCCGGCGACCGGCGCGTCCGACGACGAGGATCGACAGCGTGCCGACGAGCGCCACGGAGAAGCGCCAGCCGAACCCCGAGCCCACCCCGAGCAGCCACTCGCCCGCGCCGATGACCCACTTGCCGACCGGCGGGTGCACGACCATGTCGCCGTCGACGCGGGAGAAGACGTCGGGGCTGCCGCCGGTGAACGCGGCGTCCGGCTCCTTGAGCGACTCGAGCACGCGCATCTCGACGCCGAAGCGCAGCAGCGAGTAGCCCTGCTTGACGTAGTACGTCTCGTCGAAGACGAGGGAGTGCGGCCGGTCGAGGTTCCAGAACCGCAGGGCTCCGCCCACCAGGGCGATGAGACCGGGGCCGAGCCACCCCCACAGCCGGTCCGTCGGGCCGGTCCCGAGCAGGCGCAGGCGCAGCTCCTCGGTCCGGGTCACCGGGTCATCCTAGGTGCGCCTCGCGCGCCCCCCGGGCTCGGGAGGCGCGTGCGAGGATCGGGGCATGAGCGGCGGCGTCCTCGTGCTGGCAGCGACCCCCATCGGCGACCCCCGCGACGCCGCACCGAGGCTGGCCGACGAGCTGCGCGTCGCCGACGTCGTCGCCGCCGAGGACACCCGCAGGCTGCGCCGGCTCTGCCAGGACCTCGACGTCAACCCCACCGGGCGGGTGGTGTCGTTCCACGAGCACAACGAGGCCGAGCGCACCCCCGAGCTCGTCGACCGCCTCCGCCAGGGCGACCGGGTGCTCGTCGTGACGGATGCCGGGATGCCGTCGGTCTCGGACCCCGGGTTCCGTCTCGTCAGCGCCGCGGTGGGTATCGACGTGCGGGTCACCGGGGTGCCCGGCCCGTCGGCGGTGCTCATGTCGCTGGCGGTGTCCGGCCTGCCCGTCGACCGGTTCTGCTTCGAGGGCTTCCTCCCGCGCCGGGGTGGCGAGCGGGCGACGGCGCTCGCCGGCCTGGCCGCCGAACCGCGGACGATGGTGTTCTTCGAGGCCCCCCACCGGCTGGCCCGCACGCTCTCCGCGATGGGCGAGGCCTTCGGTGCCGACCGCCGGGCGGCGGTGTGCCGCGAGCTGACCAAGACCTACGAGGAGGTGCGTCGCGGCTCGCTGTCCGAGCTCCTCGCGTGGGCTGTCCGACGGGGTCCGCGGCGAGGTGACGCTCGTCGTCGCCGGGGCCACGGGACCGGTGGCCGACCTCGGCAGCCAGCTCGAGGGCATCCGCGAACGGGTCGCCGAGGGGGAGCGGCTCAAGGACGTCTGCGCCGACGTCGCCGCCGCGACCGGCCTGTCGAAGAAGGCGCTCTACGACGCCGCGGTGGCCCGGCCCGCACGCTGAGCCGACCCGCCGGCATACCGGCTGGTAACCGGGCCAATGTCACAGGGTTGGACAGCCGGCCCGCCCTCGCCTGGCCCCCCTCCCCGCGTTAGGGTGCGATCCGTGGCCACAACGACAGCACCCTCGCGTCCGGCGTCGGCCCGCCGCACCACCATCGCCCTGAAGATCCTCATGGCGCTCACGGGGCTGGTGTTCGTCGGGTACCTCCTCCTGCACATGTACGGCAACCTCAAGGCGCTCTCGGGGGAGGAGGCCTTCAACACCTACGCCGAGCACCTGCGGACCTTCGGCGAGCCGATCCTCCCGTACGGCGGACTGCTGTGGATCGTGCGCGTCGTCCTCATCGTCAGCCTCGTCGGCCACGGCTACGCGGCCTTCGCGTTGTGGGCCCGCGCCGGCAACGCGCGGCGCACGAAGTACGCCGCGGCCCGCACGGCGCTGCGCACGGCCTGGATGCGGTGGGGCGGCATCTTCCTCCTGCTGTTCCTCGTGTGGCACCTCCTGCACTTCACGATCATCAAGATCTCGCCCAACCCGGACGCGACCGGTCCGAACGTCGTCAACAACCCGTACGAGCTCGTCGTCGCGAGCTTCCAGGTGCCGTGGATGACGCTGATCTACCTCCTCGCGATGGGTGCGCTCTTCCTCCACCTCATGCACGGGGTGTTCAGCGCGGGGCAGACCCTCGGGTGGACCGACAGCCCCGCGGCGTACCGCCGGGCCAAGCTCGTCGGGTGGGCCACCGCGGCGGTCATCGCCGGCGGTTTCTGCATCCCCCCGCTGGCGATCCTCTTCGGCCTGATCAAGTGAGGCACTGACATGTTCGGAAAGACCCAGAACGCGGGCATCGTGCACGGCGTCTACACCGAGGGCGAGCCGGTCGCCGACGGCAAGGCGCCGGCCGGGCCGATCTCGGAGAAGTGGCGGACCCGCCAGTTCGAGGCGGCCCTCGTCAACCCCTCCAACCGGCGCAAGCTCGACGTCATCATCGTCGGCACCGGGCTCGCCGGTGCCTCGGCGGCGGCGACCCTCGGCGAGGCCGGCTACAACGTCAAGGTCGTTCTGCTACCAGGACAGCCCGCGGCGCGCGCACTCCATCGCCGCGCAGGGCGGCATCAACGCCGCCAAGAACTACAAGGAGGACGGCGACTCGGTCTACCGGCTCTTCTACGACACGGTGAAGGGCGGCGACTACCGCGCCCGGGAGACCAACGTCTACCGCCTGGCCGAGGTCAGCGCCAACATCATCGACCAGTGCGTCGCGCAGGGGGTCCCGTTCGCGCGGGAGTACGGCGGGCTGCTCGACAACCGCTCGTTCGGCGGCGTGCAGGTGTCGCGCACCTTCTACGCCCGCGGGCAGACCGGCCAGCAGCTCCTCATCGGCGCCTACCAGGCCCTCGAGCGCCAGGTCGCCGAGGGCACCGTCGAGCAGTTCTCGCGGCACGAGATGCTCGAGCTCATCGTCGTCGACGGCCGCGCGCGCGGCATCATCGCCCGTGACCTCGTCACCGGCGCGATCGAGACGCACCTCGCGGATGCCGTCGTGCTCGCGAGCGGCGGGTACGGCAACGTCTTCTTCCTCTCCACCAACGCCATGGGCTCGAACGTCACGGCGAGCTGGCGGGCGCACCGCAAGGGTGCCTACATGGCCAACCCCTGCTACACGCAGATCCACCCGACCTGCATCCCGGTCTCCGGCGAGCACCAGAGCAAGCTGACCCTGATGTCGGAGTCGCTGCGCAACGACGGCCGGATCTGGGTGCCGAAGCGGCGCGAGGACTGCGAGAAGGACCCGCGCGACATCGCCGAGGAGGACCGCGACTACTACCTGGAGCGCATCTACCCGAGCTTCGGCAACCTCGTCCCGCGCGACATCGCCTCGCGCCAGGCGAAGAACGTCTGCGACGACGGGCGCGGGGTCGGGCCGATGGTCGGCGACTTCCGGCGCGGGGTGTACCTCGACTTCACCGACGCGATCGACCGCCTGGGACGTGCGGCCGTCGAGGCGAAGTACGGCAACCTCTTCGACATGTACGCGCGGATCACCGGCGAGAACCCGTACGAGGTCCCCATGCGGATCTACCCGGCCGTGCACTACGTCATGGGCGGCCTCTGGGTCGACTACGACCTGCAGTCGACGATCCCCGGGCTGTTCGTCACCGGCGAGGCGAACTTCTCCGACCACGGGGCGAACCGGCTCGGGGCGTCCGCGCTCATGCAGGGCCTCGCCGACGGGTACTTCGTCCTGCCCAACACCATCCGCGACTACCTCGCCAAGGGTCCCTTCACGCCGCTCCCGGCCGACGACCCGGCGGTCGTCGAGGCCCAGACGTCGGTCGAGCGCCGCACCCGCCGGCTCCTCGAGATCAACGGCGAGCGCAGCGTCGACTCCTTCCACAAGGAGCTCGGCATGGTCATGTGGGAGTACTGCGGCATGGAGCGCACCGAGGAGGGGCTGCTCAAGGCCATCGACCTCATCCGGGGCCTGCGCGAGGAGTTCTGGCGCAACGTGCGCGTGCTCGGCGCGGCCGACACGCTCAACCAGAGCCTCGAGAAGGCCGGCCGGGTCGCCGACTTCCTCGAGCTGGGCGAGCTGATGTGCATCGACGCCCTGCACCGTCGCGAGTCGTGCGGCGGGCACTTCCGCGCCGAGTCGCAGACCGAGGACGGCGAGGCGCTGCGCAACGACGACGAGTTCCTGTACGTCGCGGCGTGGGAGTTCGAGGGCGGCGACGGCGACGGCGAGATGGGCGTGCCGGTCCTGCACAAGGAGGACCTCGTGTACGAGGCCATCGAGCTCAAGCAGCGGAGCTACAAGTGACCCCGACCGGCCGGCGGCCCCCGGAACGTCCCCACGGTTCGCGGTGCCCTGCCCCCAGCCCTCCCCGACGGTCCACGACACAAGGACTCCACGCATGAACCTCACCCTGAAGATCTGGCGCCAGGCCGGGCCGCGCCACCCCGGTGACCTCGTCGTCTACAAGGTCACCGACATCAGCCCCGACATGAGCTTCCTCGAGATGCTCGACGTGCTCAACGAGCAGCTCAACGCCAAGGGCGAGGAGCCGGTCGCGTTCGACTCCGACTGCCGCGAGGGCATCTGCGGCAGCTGCGGGCTGATGATCTCGGGCGACGCCCACGGGCCGGAGAAGACGACGACGTGCCAGCTGCACATGCGCAGCTTCAGCGACGGCGAGGTCATCACCATCGAGCCGTGGCGGGCCAACGCCTTCCCGGTCATCAAGGACCTCGTCGTCGACCGTGGCGCCCTCGACCGGATCGTGCAGTCGGGCGGCTACATCTCGGTCAACACCGGTTCGGCCCCCGACGCCCACGCCACTCCGGTCCCCAAGCCGAACGCCGACCGCGCGTTCCAGGCGGCCGAGTGCATCCAGTGCGGGGCCTGCGTCGCGGCCTGCCCGAACGCCAGCGCCATGCTCTTCCTCGGTGCCAAGGTCACCCACCTCTCCGAGCTGCCCCAGGGCCAGCCCGAGCGGATGAGCCGGGTCGTGTCCATGGTCGACCAGCACGACCTCGAGGGCTTCGGCGGGTGCACGAACGTCGGCGCCTGCTCGGTCGCGTGCCCGAAGGGCATCCCGCAGGACGTCATCTCGACACTCAACAAGGACCTGCGCGCCGCGCTGCGCGGGAGGCACTGACTCCCGCGTCCGGATGCCGGTGTGCACGTGGAGCCCGCCGCCCGCACGCGGCGGGCCCCACGGCGTCTGTGGGCGCCGGTCGAGGTCAGAGCCAGCCGATCCGGTCCTTGAGCAGCGCGTAGCCGACGAAGGCGACGACGTCGAGGATCGTGTGCGCGACGACGAGCGGCATGACCCGCCGGGTGCGCGTGTAGAACCAGCCGAAGACCACGCCCATGGCGAGGTTCCCGACGAAGCCGCCGAAGCCCTGGTACAGGTGGTAGCTGCCGCGGATGACCGCGCTCGTGAGGATGACGCGCCACTTCCCCCACCCGACGGACTCCCAGCGGGCGAACAGGTAGCCGACCATGACGACCTCCTCGAGCACGGCGTTCTGCACCGCGGCGAGCACGAGGACGGGCAGGGTCCACCACGCCCCGACGAGGTTCGCCGCGGCGATCGTCGTGTTGAGGTCGAGCGCCTTGGCGGCCGCGTAGAGGGCCAGCCCCGGCAGGCCGATCGCGGCCGCCAGCAGCGCTCCGCGCCACAGGTCCTGTCCGGGGCGACGCAGGTCGAAGCCCATGGTGTGCGGCTCCGCGGGGTCGTCGCGCCGCAGCAGGTGCAGCGCGAGGAGCACCGGCACGAGGGCGATGACGATGCCGGTCAGCTGGTACGCGAGGTCGAGCCAGGGACGGTCGGGCGTGACCGAGCTGTTCATCGCCGTGGTCTGCCGCCCCAGGGCCTCGGCCCGCGTCAGCCGGTCGAGGAGGCGCAGCAGCGCCCAGACCGCCGAGGCGCCGAGGGAGACGCCGAGGACGAGCCAGGTCTCGGTGAGGTTCCGGCGCCGCATGGGCGTCAGGCTATGCGGCGAGTCCGGACGTCGCCCGGACGTCCGCTGGACGTCTGCTGGGAGCGCCCCGGAGGGGTCAGTGCGCGGTGACGCGCTGGAGGGAGTACGTGTGACGGCTCAGTGGGCGACGCCGGTGGGCCGCCGGGGCGACTTCGTGCGGGCCGCCGTGCCCCTCGTCGTCTCCGGCCTGCACACCGCCGGGTGAGCGCCACGCGGTGGCCCTGAGGTCCACCGGGTGGCCCGCCGCCCGGCCTACCATGGCCGTCCGTGGAGAGGAAGGTGGGCGACGTGCGGACGACCTCGGGCCGGCTGGCCCTCGGCCTGGTCGTGGCCGTGGCCTCGGTGGCTGCCGTGAGCGGCTGCACCGACGACCCGGAACCCGTCGCGACGGCATCCGCGTCGGTCGTCGCGCCGACGGCCTCGGGCTCGGCGAGCGGCGGCCCGACGACGTCCAGCCCCACCTCGACGCTGCCCACGGTCGCCGAGGTGTTCCGCACCGCGCGCACGTCGGCGCTCGCCGCCGCGTCGGGTCACGTCGTCGGCACGACGACCCACGAGGGGCAGCCCCTGCGGATCGACGTCGAGGGCACCGCCGACGGGGCCAACCAGACCGTGCTCATCACGACGCCCGACGGCGGCACCTCGGAGGTCGTCATGGTCGGCAACGACTACTGGCTCGGCGGTGACGAGGCCTTCTGGGTGCACCAGACCGGCGACGCGCAGGCGGGCCGGGCGATGGTCGGCAAGTACGTGCAGATCTCGGAGTCGGACGCCACGGAGAACGGGTCGTACACCCTGCGCGGCATCCTCACCAGGCTGTTCGCCACCCCCGAGATCGCCGCGCTCGAGTCCGACACCCGCCCCGTCGAGGCCGGTGAGGTCGACGGCCGGGACGCCTACGTGCTCGGGCAGGAGGGGAGCGGCCGCCTCTGGGTGGCGACCGACGGCAGCGGCACGGTGCTGCGCATCGTCGGGCCGGCGAGCGCGCCGGACGACCTCGAGTTCTCGGACTGGGGGCGGGCCAGGACCTTCGACCGGCCTCCGCCCTCCAAGGTCGTCGAGGGCTGAGCCCGGTCCGCGGACCGTCAGGTGCGGCCGTAGGCCGGGTCACGCCGGGTGCGCCGCCACCTGCGGACCCGCAGCCACATCCAGATGAGCAGCCACGCGAGCAGCGCGAGGGCCGCGACGACGAACACCGGGGCGAGCAGGGCGAGGAAGCTCAGGCCGAGGGACGCGCCGTCCTCGACGGTCGAGACGACCGGCGCTCCCGCGCCCACCGTACCCACGTTGATGACGGGCCGCGCCGCCATCTTGCCGGTGTGCACGAGGCCGGAGATGACGACCCCCAGGACGACGGAGACCCAGGGGTTCTCCTTCATCCACGTGGAGTTGTCGAGCTGGGAGGCGGCGGTCGACGCCGCGAAGATGAGCCCGCCCATGCTCGGCCGGATGAACGTCTGGATGGTGTCGTTGACGGTGTCGACCGCCGGCACCTTGTCGAGGATGACCTCGGCGAGCAGCAGCGCGGCCCCGATGCCGATGGCCCAGTTGCTCTCGATCCAGGCGTACCCCGTCGGGAGCACGATGAGGTCGGTGAACCGGGCGACGAGCGCGACGACGAGGAACGGGATGTAGGCGTTCAGTCCTGCGGCGGCGGACAGACCCATCCCCGTGAGGGCAGCCAGCACGGCGTCCTCCTTGTGACGGCAGCCGCACCGCGCGGCCGCACCGACGGAGCAACAGCGCTCCGGGGTCAGCGTAGTCCCGGGCGCGGGCGTCGTGACCGAACCGTTGCGCACCGTGGAGGTGGTGTCCGGCGGTCCTCCGACGCCGGGCGACCCGCGCGCGTCCGGGCTGGTGGGCGGCGCGGAGGGCGTCGTCCCCGCCGCCTAGGATCAGGGCCCATGAAGGTCCTCTCCGCCGTCGCCTGGCCGTACGCCAACGGCCCGCGCCACCTCGGCCACGTCGCCGGGTTCGGCGTGCCCTCCGACGTCTTCAGCCGGTACATGCGGATGGCGGGCCACGACGTCCTCATGGTGAGCGGGTCCGACGAGCACGGCACCCCGATCCTCGTGCTCGCCGACCAGGCCGGCGTCAGCCCCCGCGAGTTCGTCGACACCAACCACGCCGTCATCGCGAGCGAGCTGGCCGACCTGGGATGTTCCTACGACCTCTACACGCGCACGACGACGGCGAACCACTACGCCGTCGCCCAGGAGCTGTTCACCCAGGTGTGGAAGAACGGCTACATGGTCGAGCAGACCACCCAGGGCGCCATCTCGCCCTCGACCGGGCGCACCCTGCCCGACCGCTACATCGAGGGCACCTGCCCGATCTGCGGCTACGGCGAGGCGCGCGGCGACCAGTGCGACAACTGCGGCAACCAGCTCGACCCCACCGACCTCATCGAGCCGCGCAGCCGGATCAACGGTGAGACACCGCGGTTCGTCGAGACCCAGCACTTCCTCCTCGACCTGCCGGCGCTCGCCGACGCCCTGCGCGAGTGGCTCGAGGAGCGCGAGGCGTCGGGCACGTGGCGGCCCAACGTCATCAGGTTCAGCCTCAACATCCTCGACGACATCCGTCCTCGCGCGATGACACGCGACATCGACTGGGGGATCCCGGTGCCGCTCGACGGGTGGCGCGACAACCCCGCCAAGCGTCTCTACGTGTGGTTCGACGCCGTCGTCGGCTACCTCTCGGCGTCGGTCGAGTGGGGCCGGCGCAGCGGCGACCCCGAGCGCTGGCGCGAGTGGTGGAACGACCCGGATGCCGTCTCGCACTACTTCATGGGCAAGGACAACATCACCTTCCACTCGCAGATCTGGCCGGCCGAGCTGCTCGGGTACGCCGGGAAGGGTTCGCGCGGTGGCGAGCCGGGGGTGTACGGCGAGCTCAACCTGCCGACCGAGGTCGTCTCGAGCGAGTACCTGACGATGGAGGGCCGGCAGTTCTCCACGTCGCGCGGCTACACGATCCTCGTGCGCGACGTCCTCGAGCGGTACGGACCGGACGGCATCCGCTACTTCATCTGTGCCGCGGGACCGGAGAACCAGGACGCCAACTTCACCTGGCGCGACTTCGTCCAGCGCAACAACTCCGAGCTCGTGGCCGGCTGGGGGAACCTCGTGTCGCGCACGGCGGCGATGGTCGCGAAGAGCTTCGGGGAGATCCCGCGGCCCGGACCGCTCCAGCCCGTCGACGAGGAGGTGCGGGACGCCGTCCTCGCCGGGTTCGGCGCCGTCGGCGGCCTGCTCGAGGCGCACCGCCAGAAGGCGGCGATCGCCGAGGCGATGCGGGTGGTCGGCGAGGTCAACGCGTACGTGTCGCGGACCGAGCCCTTCAAGCTCAAGGGCGAGGACGAGCGGGAGCGCCTGGCCACCGTGCTGCACACGCTGGTCCAGTGCGTCTCCGACCTCAACACGATGCTCGCACCGTTCCTGCCGCACGCCTCCAACCGCGTGCACGCGGTGCTCGGCGGCGAGGGAGAGCTCAGCCCGATGCCGCGGCTCGAGACGGTGGCCGGCCTCGACGACGGGGACGAGGGCCGCACGTACCCGGTCATCACCGGTGACTACTCGGCGACGCCTCGCTGGGAGTCCCGCCCGGTGGTCGTCGGCACGCCGATCAGCAAGCCCACCCCGGTCTTCACCAAGCTCGACGAGTCGGTGGTCGACGAGGAGCTCGCACGCGCGGCGGGAGCCTGACCCGGTGACGTCGCAGCCGAGCCGGCGGGGCACCCCCGAGGCGCCCGACCCCCTGCCGATCCCGGTGGTGGACAACCACACCCACCTCGACATCAGCCGTGACGGCGAGGAGGTGACCCTCGACGACCTCGGCCCCGTGCTGTCGGCGGCCGCGGCGGTCGGGGTCGACCGGGTGGTGCAGGTCGGCTGCGACCTCCCCGGGGCTCGCTTCGCCGTCGCGGCGGCCGAGCGGTACCCCGGGGTGCTCGCCGGCGTCGCGCTGCACCCCAACGAGGCGCCCGGCCTCGCGGCGGCCGGTCAGCTCGACGCGGCACTCGCCGAGATCGAGCGCCTCGCGGCGCACCCGCGGGTGCGGGTGGTCGGTGAGACGGGGCTCGACTACTTCCGCACCGGCGACGAGGGGCGCCCGGCCCAGCAGGAGTCGTTCCGCCGGCACATCGACCTCGCGAAGCGGCTCGACCGCACCCTGCAGATCCACGACCGCGACAGCCACGACGACGTGCTGGCGATCCTCGCCGAGGAGGGCGCACCCGAGCGCACCGTCCTGCACTGCTTCTCCGGGGGCCCGGAGATGGCGCGCGAGTGCGTGGACCGCGGCTACTCCCTGTCGTTCGCGGGCACCGTGACGTTCAGGTCGGCGAAGGCGCTGCGCGACGCCCTCGCCGTGACCCCCCTCGACCAGCTCCTCGTCGAGACCGACGCCCCCTACCTCACTCCGCACCCCTGGCGCGGCGCGACGAACCGCCCGGCCCTGGTCCCCCTGACCGTGCGCGCGATGGCGGCGGTCCTCGGGGTGGCGGTGCCGACGCTCTGCGAGGCCCTCAGCGCCAACGCGGAACGGCTCTACGGTCCCTGGGAGGGCGGCGAGACGGCGTCGTGACCCAGGTCTCGCCGACAGGTGTGGCCGGTGGGGAAGAGGGGGCGAATGAGGTGAGAAAGGAGGCGCCACGCCTTTACCAAAATTTGACCTTTCAACAGGGCCTCCTGCACGCTGGAAGGAATGGCCGGGGCCGGATCGCCTCGGACGACACGCGTGACCACGCCTCCGCCACAGCTGCCGGATGCCGTCGGGCACGTGCAGGCGCCCCGTCCCGGGGCGGCTGGCCGCCCCACCGGCTGACGTCCGGACACCGGTGCCCGGAGAGCACGAACTCTGGAGCATGAGTGCTTTTCTCTCGACCTCTTCGTCACGTCGCCCACGGCCTGGCCGCGCTCGTCGTGGTCGTCGGCTCGGTCGGCGTGGCCCACTACGACAAGGCCGTGCAGGTCTCCGTCGACGGGCAGCCCTCCTCGGTGCACGTCCTCGGCACCACCGTCGCCGACGTCCTGGACAAGCAGGGCATCGAGATCGGCGCGCACGACGTCGTGGTCCCCTCCCTCGGGTCCTCGGTCGACGACGGCGACCACATCTCGGTGCGCTACGGCCGCAAGCTGACGGTCACCGTCGACGGTGTCACCAAGGAGTACTGGACGACGGCCACCACGGTCGACGCCGCCCTCACCGACGTCGGCATCCGGGCCGAGGGCGCGGTCCTGTCCGCCTCCCGCTCGCAGCAGCTCGGCCGCGGTGGCCTCACCCTCGCGGTGACGACGCCCAAGAAGGTGACGTTCGTCGCCGACGGCAAGACCCGGCAGGTCACCACGACGAGCATGACGGTGTTCGGTCTGCTCGCCGAGCTCGGCGTCACCAAGCACCTCGACGACATCGTCTCGCCGACGATGCCCACGGCCCTCGACGACGGGATGAAGGTGGTCCTCAAGCGGGTCACCCATGAAGAAGGAGACGGCCACGGAGGCCGTCGGCTACCCGACCGTCAAGCAGAAGGACTCCTCGCTCTACAAGGGCCAGACCAAGGTCGTCACGCCCGGCAAGAAGGGCAAGAAGACGGTCGTGCGCGAGAAGACCTGGGTCGACGGCAAGCTGTCGAAGACGACGGTGCTCTCCGAGAAGGTCCTCACCAAGCCCGTGGCAGCCGTCGTCAAGGTCGGCACCAAGGCCCGTCCCGCGTCGTCGTCTCCCTCGGCGGGCAACACCTCCGGCGCCGGCATCAACCTCGCCAACGAGGCGATGTGGGACCGGATCGCCGAGTGCGAGTCCGGCGGCAACTGGAGCATCAACACCGGCAACGGCTACTACGGCGGTCTGCAGTTCTCGATCCCGTCGTGGCTCGCCAACGGTGGTGACGACTTCGCCTCCCGGCCCGACCTCGCGTCGCGCGCCGAGCAGATCACCGTCGCCAACCGGTACTACGCCAAGGCGGGCCTGTCCCCCTGGGGCTGCGCGCACGCGGCCTGACGACTCATTGCGGAAGAGCCACCTCCGGGGCGCCCTCACGGGCCCCTGCGGGTGGCTCTTCCGCAATGAGTCGCGACGCCGGGCGGATGCCGGGGAGCCGGGGTGTCGGGCGCGCGGGCAGGCGCGCGGACGGCATCCCCGGCGTCGTTAGGGTGAGCGCATGACCGACGGCTCCGGCGCCTCGCTGCTCGGCGCGGCCGAGATCCGCGAGCTCGCCGCGCGGCACGGCATCCGGCCGACCAAGCAGTGGGGCCAGAACTTCGTCGTCGACGGCAACACCGTGCGGCGCATCGTCCGGCTGGCCGGCGTGGGCCCCGCTGACACGGTCGTCGAGGTCGGCCCGGGCCTCGGGTCGCTCACCCTGGCGCTCCTGCCGGTCGTCGACCGGGTCGTCGCCGTGGAGGTCGACCCCGCGCTCGCCGACGCGCTGCCCGGCACCGTGGGCGTCCACGCCCCGGGGCTCGTCGACCGGCTCGAGGTCGTCCGGGCCGACGCCCTCACCGTCACCGACCTTCCCGGCCCGGCCCCGACCGCCCTCGTCGCGAACCTGCCCTACAACGTCTCGGTGCCGGTCGTGCTGCGCTTCCTCGAGCTGTTCCCCTCGCTGCGGAGCATCCTCGTCATGGTGCAGCTCGAGGTGGCCGAGCGCCTGGCGGCCGGTCCCGGCTCGCGCACCTACGGCGTGCCGAGCGTCAAGGCCGCCTGGTACGCCGACGTCCGGCTCGCCGGGCAGGTGTCCCGGAGCGTCTTCTGGCCCGCCCCCAACGTCGACTCGGGGCTGGTCGCCCTGACCCGCCGGGAACCGCCGACGACCGCCGCGACGCGGGAGCAGGTGTTCGCCTGCGTCGACGCCGCGTTCGCCCAGCGCCGCAAGACCCTGCGCGCCGCGCTCGCTCCCTGGGCAGGCTCTCCGGCGCTCGCCGAGGCCGCCCTCGTGGCCGCCGGCGTGGACCCGCGCACCCGTGGTGAACAGCTCGACGTCGGTGCCTTCGCGGCCATCGCCTCGGCCCGACTCGCCGACGCGTAGCCCCTCGCGCGTCTGGCTAGGGTGGGCGCATGACCGCCGCCCCGCTCGTCCCCGGACCGGTGACGGCCCGCGTGCCGGCGAAGGTCAACCTCGAGCTGCTCGTCGGGGCGCGCCGGGCCGACGGCTACCACGCGCTGTCCACGGTGTTCCACGCGGTGAGCCTGTACGACGACGTCACCGTCTCGGTGGCCGACGCCTGGGGGGTGAGCGTCAGCGGCCCCCTGTCGGAGGGCGTCCCCGAGGGCGAGGACAACCTCGCGATGCGTGCGGCCCGCCTCGTGCAGGGCCGCTTCGACGTGCAGCCGGTGCACGTGTCGATCCGCAAGGGCATCCCGGTCTCCGGCGGGATGGCCGGCGGCTCGGCCGACGCCGCCGCCACGCTCGTCGCGCTGGACCACCTGTGGGACCTGGGCCTGGACCGCGAGGAGCTCGAGGAGCTCGCGGCCGAGCTCGGGAGCGACGTGCCCTTCCTCGTCGTGGGCGGCACCGCGATCGGGTCCGGCCGGGGCGAGCTGCTCGCGCCGGTGCTGGCCCGCGGGACCTACCACTGGGTCTTCGCGCTCGCCGAGGGCGGGCTCTCGACGCCCGCCGTGTATGCCGAGTGCGACCGGCTGCGCGGGTCCGGGCAGGTGCCCGAGCCCGTCGCGAACCCGGCCCTCATGAGCGCCCTGCGCAGCGGCGACCCGCACGAGCTCGCGCCCCAGCTCGCCAACGACCTGCAGGAGGCCGCGCTCTCGCTGCGCCCCGACCTCGGTGAGGTGCTGGCGGCGGGCATGGAGTACGGGGCCCTCGGCGGCATCGTGTCGGGCTCCGGCCCCACGACCGCCTTCCTCGTCGAGGACAACGAGGCCGGCATCGACCTCGCCGTCGCGCTCACCGCCAGCGGCGTCGTCCGCGACGTGCGGCGGGCGAGCGGTCCGGTCCACGGCGCCCACGTCATCCACCACCGGATCGACTAGTGGCCAACCTCGTCTCCGTCGAGCGCGCGTCCCTCGCGCTCGGCACCGCCCAGGTGCTCGATGCCGTCTCGCTCGGTGTCGGCGGCGGTGACCGCATCGGGGTCGTCGGCCGCAACGGCGGCGGCAAGACGACGCTCCTGCGGGTGCTCGCCGGCACGCGCGACGTCGACTCCGGGCGGGTCGCCCGGGTCGGGGGGCTGACCATCGGCGTGCTGACCCAGGACGACGAGCTCGACCCCACGGCGAGCGTCCACGAGACGGTGCTCGGCGGCATCCCCGAGCACGTCTGGGCGTCCGACCCCCGCATCCGCGACGTGCTCACCGGCCTCCTGGGCGGCACCGACGCCCCCGCCGTGGGCGGGATGGACGCCCCGGTCGGCCCGCTGTCGGGCGGGGAGCGGCGGCGGGTCGCGCTGGCCGCGCTGCTCGTCGCGTCGCCCGCCCTCCTCCTCCTCGACGAGCCGACCAACCACCTCGACGTCGAGGGCGTCGCCTGGCTCGCCGACCACCTCGTCCAGCGGCACGCCCGGCCCGACAACGCCGTCGTCGCCATCACCCACGACCGGTGGTTCCTCGACGCCATGGCGACGAGCACGTGGGAGGTCGACAGCGGCTCCGTCTTCGCCTACGAGGGCGGCTACTCGGCGTACGTCCTCGCCCGGGCCGAGCGCGAGCGGATGGCCGGGGTCACCGCCGAGCGGCGCGACAACCTCCTGCGCAAGGAGCTCGCCTGGCTGCGGCGCGGGCCGCCCGCCCGCACGAGCAAGCCCCGGTTCCGCATCGATGCGGCGAACGCCCTCATCGCCGACGAGCCGCCCGCACGCGACGACGTCGAGCTCGTGCGGTTCGCGACGACCCGGCTCGGCAAGGACGTCGTCGACCTCCTCGACGCGCGGGTCACCCTCGGCGACCGGGTGCTGCTCGAGCACGTCACGTGGCGCCTCGCGCCGGGCGAGCGCACCGGCGTCGTCGGCGTCAACGGGTCGGGCAAGTCCACGCTGCTGCGCGCGATCGCCGGCGACGTGCCACTGGCGGGCGGCAAGCGCAAGGTCGGCGTCACCGTGCGCCTGGCCATGCTCTCGCAGGAGGTGCGCGAGCTCGAGGCGTGGTCCGACCGGCGCGTCATCGAGGCCGTCGAGGGGGTGCGCTCGGTGGTGCGGCTGGGTCGCAAGGAGCTCACGGCATCCCAGCTGGCCCAGCGGCTCGGGTTCACCGGACCCCGCCAGCAGACCCGCGTCGGCGACCTCTCCGGCGGCGAGCGCCGCCGGCTGCAGCTGACCCGGCTGCTCATGGACGAGCCGAACGTCCTGCTCCTCGACGAGCCGACGAACGACCTCGACATCGAGACCCTGACCTCGCTCGAGGACGTGCTCGACGGGTGGGCCGGCACGCTCGTCGTCGTGTCGCACGACCGCTACCTGCTCGAGCGGGTCTGCGACCGCCAGGTGGCGCTGCTCGGCGACGGCCGGCTGCGCGACCTGCCGGGGGGCGTCGAGGAGTACCTCCGCCTGCGCCGTGCGGCGACGCGAGCGGGCGGCCCGCGAGGCGGATGCCGGTCGCACGGCATCCGCGGCATCCGCACCCGCCAGCGCGGACGGGGTGGGCGCGGTGCCGTCACCGGCGGCGGCGCGCGAGGCGCGCAAGACGATGGCCCGGGTCGAGAAGCAGCTCGGGCGGCTCGCCGAGCGCGAGGAGCGGCTGCACGCGGCGATGCTCGCTGCCGCCACGGACCACGAGCGCGTCCTTGCCCTCAACCGCGAGCTGCGCGGGATCGTCGACGAGCGGGAGTCGCTCGAGCTCGAGTGGCTCGAGGCCGCCGACCTCGTCGGCTGACTCTCGACCACGGATGCCGTGTCATCCGGGCGAGCGTGGTCCACCCACCGTGGTCAGGCGTCGTTCTCGAGCGGGCTCAGCAGGCGGCGCAGCAGGGCGGCGAGCTCGTCGCGCTCGGCGACGCCGAGGTCCGCGAGCAGCTCGTGCTCGTGGGCCAACAGGTCGGACAGCGCGGCGTCGACCGCGGCCATCCCTGCCGGTGTCAGGCGCACGATGACGCCGCGGCGGTCCGCCGGGTCGGGTCGCCGCTCGACGAACGCCCGGGCCAGGAGCCGGTCGACCCGGTTCGTCATCGTGCCGCTCGTCACGAGGGTCTCGGCGACGAGCTGGCCGGGGCTCAGCTCGTAGGGGGTGCCGGCGCGCCGCAGGGCGGAGAGCACGTCGAACTCCCAGCCGTCGAGCCCGTGCTCGGCGAAGGCCGTGCCGCGCGCGAGGTCCAGCCGGCGCGCCAGCCGCGACACCCGGGAGAACACGTCGAGCGGGGCGACGTCGAGGTCGGGTCGCTCGCGTCGCCACGCGGAGACGATACGGTCGACATCGTCAGCGGCCATGGGCCGACTCTACTGTCGTCAAGTTTCTCGATGTCGAGAAGACCTCGGCGCCCGGGCCCACCTGGGAGACGACCATGCGGGAGCACGCGAGCTGGAACCCCTCCGCCTACGCCCGGTTCGCGAGCGAGCGCAGCCGGCCGTTCGCCGACCTGCTGGCCCAGGTGCGCTGTGACGAACCCCAGCTCGTCGTCGACCTCGGCTGCGGCCACGGCCCCGCGACGCTCACCCTGGCCAAGCTGTGGCCGGGAGCCCGGGTGGTCGGCGTCGACGCGTCCGAGGCGATGCTCGAGTCGGCCCGCGAGCTCGACCGCGAGGGACGGGTGGAGTGGGTCCAGTCGGACCTGCGGGAGTGGGATCCCGCCTCGCTCGGGCAGGCGCCCGACGTCGTCGTCACGAGCTCGACCCTGCAGTGGGTGCCGGGGCACCTCGACCTGTTCGACTCGTGGGTCGGGGCCGCTGGCCGACGGTGGGTGGTTCGCCGTGCAGGTCCCGGGCAACTTCGACGCGCCGAGCCACCGCCTCATGCGCGAGACCGCCGAGCACCACGAGCGCGCCGGTGAGCTCGGCGCGGCGCTCGACCTGCCGGCGGTGGGGGAGCCCGCCACCTACCTGCGCTACCTCACCCGGCTCGGCTGCGAGGTCGACGCGTGGGAGACGTCGTACCTGCACGTGCTCGACCCCGAGGGCGAGGACGAGAACCCCGTGCTCACCTGGGTGACCGCCACGGGCCTGCGCCCCGTGCTCGACATCCTCACGGACGACGAGGAGCGCCGGGCGTTCCTCGAGCCGTACGCCGAGGCGCTCGCCGACGCGTACCCCCGGTCCTCGGCGGGAGTGCTCTTCCCGTTCCGCCGGGTGTTCGCCGTCGCCCGCAGGACCCCGACCACCCCCTGACCCCCGCCTCCCAACTTTCCCGCCCCATCCCGGAACCTTCAGGTCAGCACCGGAACGGTTCTGGGGTTCACCCCAAGGTTCCTGCGTGAAGTGGCGCCTCCGGGCGTCAGTGCCGGTCGGTCGTGAGGGTCGGCTTGGACTCCAGGCCGGTCAGCCCGTTCCAGGCGAGGTTGACGACGTGCGCCGCCACCTCGTGCTTCTTGAACTTGCGCGAGTTGAGCCACCACTGCCCGGTGAGCGCGATCATCCCCACGAGCATCTGCGCGTACATCGGCGCAGCCTTGGGGTCGAGCTTGTGGCTCTTGAACTCCGCGGCGAGGATGTGCTCGACCTGGCTGGCGATGTCGCTCATCAGGCTGGCGAAGGAGCCGGTGGCCTGACCGGCGGGGCTGTCGCGCACGAGGATCCGGAACCCGTCGGTCGACGTCTCGACGTAGCCGAGCAGCGCCAGGGCCGCCCGCTCGATGATCTCGCGCGAGCTGCCCCCGGACGTCAGCGCGCCCTGGACGGCCGCGAGCAGGCTCTCGATCTCGCGGTCCACGACGACGGCGTAGAGGCCCTCCTTGCCGCCGAAGTGCTCGTAGACGACCGGCTTGCTCACCCCCGCGGAGGCCGCGATCTCCTCGACCGTCGCCCCCTCGAACCCCTTGTCGGCGAAGTGCTTGCGCCCGATGCCGATGAGCTGCTCACGGCGCTCCCGGCCGGTCATGCGGGCCCGCGCGGCGCGGGAGGGCTTGTCGGTCGAGGGGTCGCTCACCCCGCCATTGTGCCCGGGTGCCGGATGGGCGCCCGTCCCGGCCGGGCGCGGTGCGGTCCACTACCCTCGCCGGTATGCCGTGCGCTCGCGTGCGCGGCGGTCCCCGGTTGGTCTGCTGGTAGGGCCCGCCTGACTTTGAATCAGGACAAGCGACGTAGGTTCGATTCCTACCCGGGGAGCAAGCGCAAAGCCCTCTGACCTGCGATAACAGGTTCAGAGGGCTTTGCGCGTGCACCATAGGTGCCCCACGGCTCCCCGCGGACAGAGAACGGCCCCCGCGACGCGGGAAACGTCCGAGGGCCTGACGACGAACCACTGGGAGGGTTCATCGTGAGGACGAGAGTACCCGCACCCGCTGACGCGGCACAGACCCCGGCCGGTGCGTTGTGAGCCCCCTAGAGACCCCGATCGGCCTAGCCCTGCTCGGCCTCGGCATCGTGACGTCGCTTCCCCTGCTCGCGGCCTACGTCGTGTGGCTGCTCGAGCGGTGGCGCGCCATGTAGCCGCCAGGGCAGCACGCGGCGCCGGACAGGGCCCCAGCCGCGACACCAAAACGGACGACGCCCGCGGTGTAGACCCCAGACCCGTGAACCGCCACGGGTCGCCCCTCATCAGCTCGGCCGGGCCGGTGAAGGGTTGACGGCACAGCCCGCTCTCACCGCGAGGGTGGGCCGGAGGTCGTGGCCGGGAGCGAACGGGCCGGGTCGGCATTGGGAGGGTTCGCCACCACTCTGCCCCGCGCACGCGGGTCCGCTGTCACCGCCGTGGTGCAGCGTCCACACAAAGCACCATCCACCCTGAGAAGACTGGACAAACATGACCACCAACCCCATCCCAACCTGGGCACATCGCACGGTCGAACCACGTCGTGCTGGCGTCCCACCGCCGGCTACCACCATGGGCAGGCAGACGAGCAGTCGTTGAACAGCCAACCGGCGCCCGCGTGGCACGAGGACATCCGCGGCGAGATTGGCTGGCGCATCATCGACTCGCCGACGCAGCTCACCCGGCTCGCACTACGTGTCAGCGGCGGCGCCACCCCTACCGGGGATGAGCTGCCCGTCGCCCACCTCGAGCGCATCTGGGAGGGCAACGGGCATCGCCCCGAGCGAGCTCGTCAAGCGTGCTGAAGACCGCGGCAAGCACCTGAGCTGACAGCCACACAGGACCGCCCCAACCTCACCCGAGGTTGGGGGCGGGCTCGTTGCGTTGCCAAACGTTCGAGGCCCTGGCGGCCATACTCGGCACGCGCCTCCCGGCCCACGACCGGGGCGTTACGTGGCCACACGCCCTGCCGTGTGGCCCACGCCGCAGCCTGTCACGCCTCGGACACTTGTGGCTATCAACGAGATGGCCCCCTATACATAGTCCGTATGTGCTACCCGAGAGCTTCGCCGCGGTCGGGCGTGTCTGGCGGGCTTGCCTGATTCGGGGAGTTCTCTAGCGGCAAGGGTTCGCTCATTCCGCTCCCCTAGTGGCCCCGCACAGCGGGTGTGTGCGTATGGAGAGGGTTCGCCCTTCCCTGCAGGTGTGGACCCAGCGCCCCGGGTGAGCCCAAGCTCACCCGGTGCCCGCAGACAACAACCCCGACGTGGTGCGCGGGCCCTGATCCGCAACGGATTGGCGGTGCCCGCCGCTACACCTCCCCGCAACGGTCGGCTGCCACGTCGGGAGGCCGAACGGACGAACGATTCAGTCTGAACGGACGAGCGTGCAAAGAAGGTGCACCGGGCAAGAGTGGTGCCACAAGTACGGGCAGCCGTGTTGTGGTTGCTGCCGCATCCATCCGCCAGCATGAGGGGGACATCATGCCGAATACCACGCTTGCGTTCCTCGAGACGAAGCACGCAATGGACTTGGCGCGCCTAGACCAGGCCTGCGCCGCCTTCTTCGAGGCTTGCGACGCCGCAGGCGCGGCCCCTTCGGAGGAGGAGCAGGAGACCCTGCTCCGGTCCTTCCAGGCGATCCTCGCCTGGCGCTCGGAGATAGCCTCGGCGGTCCGAAACGTGGACGGCGCGATCGATCGTGCCGCGGCGAAGATCAACGCAGCGCTCGGTCCAGAGCGCTCACAACGCGGACAACAGGTGTAGGAGCGCAGCACTCGGGCTGGGCATCCTGCTGGCGCCCTCGGCCGAGCTATCCCCTCTGCCGTGGGTACGGGCCAGGCGCGTGCAGGATCGTGGTCTACGTTCCGCGACCGTCGCGCGCTGTGAGGTTGCCGCGACCAGCTCACCACTGCGCAGCGCCGACCCGTCGCCATCTCGTCCACGCCCGGGACGTCGATCCCGGCCAGGTCCGCGGCCGACCAGGCGACACCTGATCTACCCATCAGCAGATGTCAAGCCTTGATACGGTCGAGACGGTCAAATGGCCGTCAGTCTGGGTGTTGTTGCGGATCAAGTGGCTTCCCGAATGGTCGCCCCGTCGAACGAGGTGCGCAGGCCGCTGAACGTCGCCCCGCCGAACCAGGTGTTCGATTCCTACCCGGGGAGCCGTCCCACGACCTCGTGACCGTTCCCCCGTGCGTGGGTCGGCGGTGCCCTCGTGCCGGTCTGCGGAGCAGGCGCCGCTTGGGTGCGCGGCCCTACGTGCGCTAGGTTGGGTATGCGCAGGGGCTGAGCTCGGCCCCGCCGGTGGCGGTGGCTGTGGGGGATTGAGGCCGTCATGGGGTGTGCGAGAGGTGCCTATCGCTGGATGGTGCCCGAGATCGCTGGTCGGCGCGTCCCCCAGGGTCCGCTCGACGAGTCGGTCGGACCGGTCAAGGTTGGCGGCGGCCGGGGGTAGGGCGGTGTACCTCCCCCGGTGCTTCGTCCCGTCGCCGTCGGAGGGGCGTTTCCGCCAACGGTGCAGCGCATCGAAGGGGCTCCGTTGTCGGTCGTGCGTGGAGTCCCGGGATCCTACGTCGCCGAGCGACTCGCGGGCGTCATCGACGGTTGGCAGCGGCTGGGTGACTGCGTGTGGCTGCGTATCGAGGGCCGCTCGACCGAGCTGGCAGAGTCTCTGACCCTGGCCTGCCGACACCGCTGGTCCTCCGATGACAACGCACCGCCGGGCGGTCTGCTCCCGGCTGCCAGCCTTGCACTGGGTCATGCCATCGATGACGCGCCCGAAGGCGCCGTCATCGTGCTCGAGCTCGGGGGCCCGGTGACCGTGCGGGTGGCCCGCTTGCTCCTGACGACCCGACCGACCGTCACGGGCCGAGGAGTGAGGCTCGTGGTTGTGGCGGAGAGCCGCATCCACCCGCCGGTCGGCCACTGGGCCGACGCGATGGTGCAGGCCGGCGACCTGCTGGACCGTGGTCTTCTGGTCGAGCACTCGTCCGCTCGCAGTCACGCACGGCTGGTCCGCTGCGCCGGACGCCGCCCGGCCCTGCTCGGCGATGTGCTCGCGGCCGCGCAGCTGTGGTCCGCGGACGCCGTGGACGAAGCCATCGAGCGATCCTTCGACATCAGGTCCTTGCTTCGCCGAGTCACCAGCGTCCTGCTGGATGAGCTGACGGATGATCAGCGCAGTGCGCTGCAGGTGGCAGCCGAGACCGGGTACTGGCACCCGCGCATGGGCACCGCGGCCGTCGCGTCCGAGCAGCTTCGGCCCTGGGTGGTGCCCATGGAGCAGGAGTGGGGATGGGTGCGCCCGGGCTGGGCGCCGTCCCTCCGGCACGAGCTGGCTCGGACGAGACGCTCCGCACACGCAGCGCCCGGGAGCCGTCAGAACCCTCGTGCTGCGGTGGTGTCAGCGGTGCGGTCTGAGGCGTGGACCCCCACGCCCCCTGGCCGGGTCGAGGCCCGCCTCCTGGGTCCTCTGGAGGTCCGGGTCGACGGTTCAGCGGTCTCGGCGTGGAACGGCCAGCGGGGTGCGAGCGTGCTGCGCTACCTCCTCGCCCGACGGCATCACTCGTGCTCCCGGGACGAGCTGCTCGAGGAATTCTGGCCCGACGTCCCGGTCGCTGCCGCCCGGAACCGGCTCCAGGTGGCGATCAGCGGTGTGCGGCGAACGTTCCTCGACGTCACGTCGGTGAACATCGTGGAGTATGCCGAGGGCGGCTATCGGATCAACCCGGCGCTCGTCGTCGAGGTCGACACCGAGCGCTTCGACCGCGCGGTGCACGCAGCGGCCGCCGCAGAGCGCGTACATGATCGGGACGCTGCCAGGACGGCCTACCGCGAGGCAACCGCGCTGTACCGGGGTGACTTCGCTGCTGACGCTCCGTTCGAGCCGTGGACTCTGCTGCCGCGGGAGAGCCTCCGGCTCGAGCTGGTCGACGCCCTGGACCGGTTGAGCCGGATCGAGCTGGCCGACCGACGGGTCGACGACTGCATCGCTACCGCGCACCGGATGCTCGATGTCGACCCGTGCCGCGAGGACGCACACCGCCTGCTGATGCGCTGCTACGCCGCGCAGGGCCGCCCGTACCAAGCCCTGCGCCAGTACGAGTTCTGCCAGCGGATTCTGCGAACCGTGATCGACGCTAGCCCCGCGCGCGACACCACGGCGCTGTACCACGCGATCCGGACGGGCTCGGAGGCACAGTTCGCCGAACCCGACGGCGTCGGGGCGGGTTCGGCGCGGCGCACCAAGACCCGAGCACTCTCTCGTCGGGGGGACGGCCCTGCCTCGGGCGTCCCAGACCCTAGCCGAGCTTGAGTGCCGGAGCCCGACTCGTCGGCGTGGGCAGCTTCACCTGCATGCGCAGCTCCAGGCGGTGGATGCCCGGCGGCAGCTGCACCTCCGGAAAGGCCAGGGCAACCTCGCCCGGCGCGGACCCACGCCCCGCGCGACTGCCCACCATCGTCCAGGCGTCACCCTTCGCCCCCTTCCCGAGGGCACGCGCAGCAAGGGTCGCCCGGTAGCCGAACTCTCCGTCGGCCGCACGCCCGTCGAGGACGACGAGACTGATGTCCCGGCTCGTCCCGCCGATCGCCTTGCCGGCATCGAGCACGACGAGGTGGTCCGAGGAGGGCGAGGTTCGTCGAACGTCCTGCCGTCGGCGGAGGCTTGACGTCGGGCGTGGGCCATGACGGACCGGCTCGGCAGCAGGGGCGGGCCCTGGCCGGACCTCCGAGTGCTCCTCGATGTACTCCACCAGCTCGCCCGGTCTCCAGCCAGGCCACGTGCGCTCGGCCATCGTGCGGACGTGCTTGACCTGGCAACGAAGGGGGGCGTCATCAGCGTCGAGCGCGACGCCGAGCAGAAACGACTCGAGGTGTTCGCCCGCCCCCGATGAGGGGGCCCCCGCGCCCTCCCCCTCCGTGCGCCGCGCCGCGATGGCGCTGGCGACGTCGCGGCGGCTCTCACCGTCGCCACGCACCGCCGCCAGCGCTGACGCGGCAACGGCGAGCGCGTCCCAGGTGTGGATGCCTGTCGCGTGCAGTCGTGCCTCGGTGGCTGGGCCGATGCCCTTGAGGTCACGGAAACGAGCGTACGAGCTATCCATCTGGATGCACCTCCGACTGGACCGCAGCGCTCTCAGACGGGGTCCTCCACCTGGATGATCGGGCCCTCGTTGAAGCCGGTCATGTCGAAGCCGGGGTTACCCAGGTTGCTGTTGAGGAAGACCGAGACCACGAGCTTGTAGATCCCGCTGACGTTGCTTCCCGGGTCGCCCTCGGCCAGGGCGGTCGGCGGCACCGTGACCTGCACGGCGTAGTCGGAGCGGTTCGGGTCGGCCGCCACGCTGTCGTCGCGGGCGAGGAGAATCTCCGGACCGCCGCCCAGGGACTCGGCGAAGACCTGGACGTTCCAGTTGCCGGCGAGCGCGGACAGCCAGAGCGGCGCGAGCAGCCCGGTGATCTTCCACTCCACGTTGATCTGGAACGAGTCGTTGCGGTTCAGGACGTGGTTGCCCACCTCGAAGGGCGGGAACGTGCCAGTCGGGTCGATGACCACCACCGTGGTGATGTTGCCCTCGATGAGACCGGGAATGTTCGGGTCGAACTGTTGCATGACAGCTCCCTCGTACGGGCGGGCGGCCCTGGATGAGTCCGCCTCGCACCAATGCTCACCCGCAGCTCTGAGGCAGCGGCCGCAGTACTGCTGAGCGGCCACGCTCAGCATTCGCTATGCGTGAACGCGCAGTTCAGTCGCCGATCCGGGCCGAGAGCTCGAGGGCGGGCGCTCCCCCATGGTGCAGGGCGAAGAAGTCCCCCGTGTCAAGGATGGTCAGCCCGCCGGTCCGCCCGAGGACGAGGCGACGACCACAACCGTCGTGCCCGCAGACGAAGAGCAGCTCCGCTCCGTTGTCCACCTCGAGGGTCATCGAGTGCTGGGGGTCCATGGTCGCCTCTCAGATCATCGGCACCTCGTCCGCACCGCAGTGACGTAGCCGTTCGTGCAGGATCATATACAGGGCCAACCGTTCGTCCATGCCACGACACGGGGAACCGGGGCAGCGGGTCGCTCCTCAGGAGCCGGGTGACTCCACGACGGGCACGGCGACGTCGCTGCCGCCCTCGTAGGTGAGGCGCTCGCGCATCCGCGCGAGCATCGGCACCGGCGCGAAGCCGCCGGCGAGCAGCGCCTCGCCCTGGACGAACGACGTCGACGCCTGCAGCATCGGCTGCGGCGCGTACCCGAAGACCCGACCGAGCTCGGCGATGTCGTCGGGACTGTTCATCCGCATGAGCATGAGGTTGTCGCACTGGCTGAGGATCTGCGGGTGGATCTTCGACGGCCGCTGGGACGAGAGGAGCAGCCACAGCCCGTACTTGCGCCCCTCCGCCGCGATCTGGATGATCCGCTCGAGGAGCAGCTCGCGCGACCGCGTTGCCCGGGTCGACGCCGCACACGTTGTGCGCCTCGTCGATGACGAGCAGCGTCGGCACCCGGCGGTCGCGCTGGGCCCACAGCTCGTCGACGACCTCGAGGCACACGGCGAGCGGCTCGGCGGGGTCGGCGAAGCCGCCGAGGTCCATGACGGTGACGCCGCTGGACCCCGTGACGACGTCGGCCGCCGACGGCAGGTCGCGGGCCCAGACCTCCCACTCGGGCAGGCCGAGGTTCTGGATGCGGCGCACGAGCCGCTGCTCGGCCGGCGACCCCTCCTTCATCGTCGCCATGAGCACCCCGAGGTCGACCGACCCCACCTGGGCGAGCATGGTGATGAAGGCGTTGTACTCGTCCTGGTCGCGCACCGGGTCGAGCTGCGCCACCGCGGCCTGCGCCTTGCGCGTCATCGACCTGAACCGCATCCGCAACGGGTCGGCGTCGCCGGTGCGCGAGGCGTCCGAGCGAAGCACCGTCACCGCGCGCTCGGCGAGGCGGGCGGCATCCGGCGCGGGCGTGGCGTCCTTGGTCTCGCCGAGCCTGACGAAGTCGGCGTTCGGGTCGAACACCGCGATGCGCAGGTCGGTGCCGAGGATGAGCCGCTCCAGGAGCACCCCGAGGGCGTAGGTCTTGCCCGACCCGCTCTGGCCGCAGAGGAACGTGTGCCGGTTGAAGCCGCCCGCCCGCACCGCCGCGCCCGTCTCGGTGTCGGACGAGCGCCAGGTGCCGACGATGAGCCCGGCGCCGGTCGAGCGCTGGAGCACGGCCAGCTGGTCGGCGCCGGCACCGGTCATCGGGGCAGGGCCGAACGTCGGGCGGTCCGACCGCTGCAGCCGGCCGTCGCCGCCGAGCGTCCCCAGCACGACCCCGTGGCCCAGGGTCCTCGACTCGGCACCGGGCTCCGCGCCGACCCCGTCGTCGGGGTCCCCCGTCCCGAGCACCTGGCCGAGGACGACGACGTCGTCCGAGGCGGGCGCGACGACGACGTCACCGGGCCGAAAGGTGCTCGACCCCCGCGCCGTGAAGACGAACGTGCGGCCGTCGCGGGACTGCGCGGTCGCCTCCGGTGCGCTCGGGTCCATGACCGGTTCCCTTCGGGTCGTGGCGTCCGGCGCGTCGTGGCCGGGGTGCCGTGCACATCATGACGGATGCCGTGCCGGCGCCGCCCGCCGTTCCGAACCGTCCGCGTCAGGACAC